>NZ_JADDXW010000001.1 GCF_017183135.1 Aurantimonas marina
GTCCATTCGGACTCCGACTTCAGTACGCGATCTCGGTCCTCCTGCTCGATAAGGCAAGTCGGAGTCTCATCGTCGGCATTGCCGGTGACATCGGTATCGTTGATTGTCCGGCTGACCTTTTCGGTGAAGCTTTCGCTCACAACACCCAACTCCGAACGGCTCCCCAATTCCATTGAATCTTATCACAGTTATTGAATTTTATCACGTTTGCATTCCCTTTTTGCACCCAGGCGACCTAAGTCTTTCCGAGCTAAAAACTCGGGTCGTTAGCCGTCCCGTCAAATCGCCGCGGCGGCAGCGGCAGCAGGAGGGAACCCGACCGGCGGAGCGGCGTTTCCAAATTCCGAATATCCGGACGATCTCACCTCCGTTTCATGAACAAGCAGCTCGCCCGCCATGCCGAACGGTTCGGCCTCCGCCTCGTCGAGCCGGAGACCTTCGCGGTCGAACGGCGACGGAACGGCAAGGGGTTTCGCATCTGTTTCGCCACAGGGCAAAAGATCACCGACAAGACCCTCAAGCAGAGAGTGAAAGCGCTCGCGATACCGCCGGCCTGGACCGATGTGCGGATCTGTCTCGAGTCGAACGGCCATATCCAGGCGATCGGCCGAGACGAGAAGGGCCGGCTGCAATACCGTTATCACGACGAATGGGTAAAGGTGCGCGACGCGGTGAAGACCGAGCGGCTGTTACGTTTCGGCCGCGCCTTGCCGAAACTCCGGCGGACTGTCGACAAGGACCTGCGCCGCAACAAGGTTGATCAGCGCACGACGTCGGCCGTCGCGACGCGGCTGATCGACGTGACGGCCATGCGTCCCGGCCACGAAAAATATGCCGCTGACGGGGGGCGGGGTGTCGCCTCGTTACGCAAGAAAAACCTTCGGATCGTCAAGAAGGTCGCGGTGCTGAAATTCGTTGGAAAGTCGAACAAGCCGCACCGCATCGAGATCGGTGACGCGCCGCTGGTGCGCTCACTGAAACGAGTGCGAAAGGGCAAGGGGCAGCGGCTTTTTCGGTTTCCGGGCCAGAAGAAGAAGCAGCGCGAGCTGACCGCGAACCTGCTGAACGACTATCTCCACGAGGCGAGCGGCGTCTCGATTTCCGCCAAGGACTTCCGCACCTTTCACGGCTCGGCCGAGGCGCTGCGTTTTCTGGTCGAAGAGGCGGGCCCCACCGCAGACACGCCGGCCAAGCGCAAGCGGGCGGTGGCAGCCGCGATGAAGTCGGTATCGGGGCTGCTGCGCAATACGCCGGCAGTGTCCCGCGCATCCTACGTGCATCCAGCGATCGTCAGCGCATTCGAGCAGCAGTGGCTTACGCAGGACATTTTGAAGGGCCGCAAGCGCGACGGGCTGACTTGCATCGAAACCGGGCTGATGCGATTCCTGGAAAACACCACGGCCTAGAACAATGGATGCGTCAACCGGCCAGCATCCGCGCTGCGGCATCCGCTCCGCTCCTGCCCGGTTCCATCTTCCCGGACAGCAGACGATCGAGCGCGCGTTTCGTTTCCTCCTTGAACGAGGCCGTCTCCTCGAGGATCTGCCGCGTGCGCAGGAAATCGAGTACCCGGTAGGCCAGAACAGGCGGCCGCAGCAGCAGATCGGGTGGGCACATCCGCAATTTGGATTCTGTGATCGACTGCATCATCAGCTGCGAGGCACCGAACATCGCCTCCATCTGCGTCGGCATAGTGTCGCCGCTGCCCACCGGACCGCCATTGACGTCGACCGCGACGACAATGGCGGCCTTGCCCCGCACCCGGTCGAAAGGCAGCGGATTGAAGATGCCGCCGTCGATCAGCACCTTGCCGTCCCTACGAACCGGACGGAACACGGCGGGGATCGCCGCCGAGGCCGCCAAAGCACTGATCAGGCTGCCACTGTGGAGTTCGCACTCGGTGCGGGCATAAAAGTCTGTCGTCATCACACCGAGGGGTATTTGCAGGCGCTCGAAGGTCGGTGGCAGATCGGCAGGCAGGAAGACGGACAACACGCGCTCGGCATCGAAGGGACCGAAGCGTAGCGCTCCGTCGATCATGAAGTCCTGGAAGGGCGTGGGCCGGGTACGCCACAGCCGGGACAACACCAGCCGCTTGCGGGCAAAGCTTTCGAGAGCGAAGGCGCGCAGCTCGGCGCCGCTCATGCCGGCGGCATAACCCGCACCCATGATCGCGCCGATCGAGGAACCGACGATCCGCTTCGGCCGCACGCCGAGTTCATCGAGCGCCTCGATTACATGGATATGGGCGATGCCACGGGCACCGCCTCCCCCAAGCGCCAGCGCGAAGTCGCTCACGCCGTCAGGCCCCGGCTGGACCGACGGTGATGACCGTGGGCTCAACCGAGAGCAGCTTGCGCGCAATCTGTTTCACCTCTTCCATCGTCACGGCGTCGATAATCGCCTCGCGGCGATCGATATAGTCATTGCCGAGATCGTCGAGCTGAATTCCCACGAGCGTCGAGGCGATTGCCAGCGACGAGTCGAGATTGCGGATGGCGTACGAGCCCTTGACATAGGCCTTTGCCTTGGCGAGTTCCTCCTTGCTCGGACCTTCCTCGGACATGCGCTTCAGCTCGTCACGGATGATCTCGATGCTTTCGGCCGCCTTGTCGGAGCGGGTCGCAGTGCTCGCGCCAAGCACCGCGGCATGATCGTAGCTGGCCAACCAGGAGCCAGCGCCATAGGCAAGACCACGCTTCTCGCGAATCTCCGTATAAAGACGCGAGGTGAACGAGCCGCCACCGAGGATGTGATTCATCAGATAGGCCGCGAAGAACTCCTCGTCGTCCCGCATGACGCCGGGAAGCGCGAACTGGATCGCCGTTTGCGGTACATCGAGCTCGACAGCGACGGTCTTGCCGGTCACCGGTTCGGTCTGTGCAATCGGCTTCAGGGTGGCCGTTTTCGGCAAGGCGCCGAAGACCTCGTCGAGGCGTTTGCCGAGCTGTTCGGGACTGATCGCGCCGACGACCCCGACATAAAGGTTGTCCCTGGCGAAATTCTTGTTGCGGAAGGCCCTCAGATCATCCGCCGTCACGGTGTCGAGGCTTTCAACCGTGCCCTCCGTCGGGCGTGAATAGGGGTGCCCGGCGAAGACGGTCTCGCGGAATGCCTTGCCCGCAAGCTCGCCCGGATCATTCTGGTCGGCAACGATACTGGCTTTGATCTGGCCGCGGATGCGCGCCACCGGCTCCTCGTCGAAACGCGGATCGTTGACCGACAGCTTCAGGAGATCGAAGGCATCGTCCTCAAACTCCACGATGGTGCGGAAGTTGCCGGAGAAATTGTCGAGGCTGGCGTCATAGCTCAGCGAGACACCGAGATCGTCGAGACGTGCCTGAAATGCACGACTGTCGATCTCGCCGGCGCCCTCGTCGAGAAGGCCTGACATCAAATTGGCGGTGCCTTCGTTTCCCTCTGGATCTTGGGTCGAGCCGGCGCCCTTGAAGGCAAATTTCATGGCAATCAAGGGATTGGTATAGTCCTCGACGAGCAGGGCCTTGATACCGCCGGGGCTCGTCACTTCCTGGATTTCGACGGCACCGACCGGGCCGAGCGAGGCAAACGAAAGCCCCAGCGACAGGGTCAGGGCGGCGATGGCGCCGGATAATGGCTTGGCGAATGGCTTCAACGGTTTTTTCCTTCCGCGATGCGACAAATCAGGAGCGGGTCTCGGCGCCTGGCTCCGGCAGGAGGTAGCCGGTCACCGAGCGCTTCGGCTGGAGATATTTGCGTGCCGCCGCAGTGACGTCCTCGACGGTGACCGCCTCGATCCGCTCGGGCCAGCCCTCGACATCGGCAATGGTACGGCCGGTCGAGAGCGCCGCCGCGTATCGCCGCGCCATCGAGGTCTGGCTGTCGCGCTGGTAGATGACGTCCTTGCGGACCCGGTTCCTGGCGCGCTCCAGCTCCTCTTCGGTGATGCCCTTTTCGACGATGCGGTCGATTTCGGCGTCGATCGCCGTCTCGATCGCGTCAAGGGTCGCCTCGCCGCGCGGCATGCCGTAGACGACGAATTGCCCCTCTTCCAGCGCCGTTCCGGCGTAATGGGCACCGGCGCTGGCCGCGATCGCCTTGTCGACGACGAGGCTGCGGTACAGCCGGCTAGTGGTGCCGCCGCCGAGGACGTCGGCCAAGACATCGAGCGCTTCGGCCTCACCCGGCTGGGCGGTCGTATCGGAGGGCGCGAGATAGGTCCGTTGCATCGACGGCTGGGTGACGCGCGCGTCGGTCAGCGTCACCGTCCGCGCGGCTAGCGGCTCGGGCTCGACCGGCCGGACGCGCTCTCCCGGCTCGGCGCGGCGCGCGACCTTGCCATAGGTCTTTTCGGCCAGCCGACGGACTTCGGCCTCTGTCACGTCGCCGGCGATCAGCAGGATCGCATTGTTGGGCGTATAATATTTGTCGTAGAAGGCGATAGCGCCGTCCCGCGACAGCGCCTCGATCTCCGAGCGCCAGCCGATCACCGGATCGCCATAGGGGCTGTTCTGAAACAGCGCCGCCTGGACGGCTTCGGAGAGCTGCGAGCCGGGATCGTTGTCGACGCGCGACCGGCGCTCTTCCAGAATAACGTCGCGCTCGGGGGCCACCGTTTCCTCGGAAAGGACGAGGTTCTCCATCCGGTCCGCCTCGAAGGTCATGACCATTTCCAGCGCATCCGCCGGAACCTGCTGATAATAGCCGGTATAGTCCGAGGTGGTGAAGGCGTTCTCCTGGCCGCCGATCTCGGCGACGGCCCGCGAGAAGGTTCCTTCCGGGTTGGTCTTGGTGCCCTTGAACATCAAATGCTCGAAGAAGTGGGCGATGCCGCTTTCGCCGGGCGCCTCGTCCGCCGCGCCGACCTTGTAGTAGAGCATCTGGGTCACGACCGGGGCGCGATGGTCGGGCAGGACCACGACCTGCAGCCCGTTGTCGAGCATGAAGGTCGAAAGCGCGGCGGCCTTCTCCGTCGTGGCCTGCTGCGTCGCGGCCTCGGCCTTCGGTGCGGCCACCGTCTCGGCACGGGCCGCGAGCGGCAAAGCGAATGCGACGGCGAGAGCCGAAAGGCCGATCTGGCGCGGGAAAAGCTTCATCGTTCGGTCTGGTCCTCGTTCGACGGGGCTGGTCAGGAAAGCCCGGACTATGACGGATCGCAGGAATTGGGGCCAATTACGGTTTAGTTAGGTCGCCGGGTTCAAGGATCACAGCTGCGGCGTGGCCAGAAAGCGCAAGACCGTGTCGCCCATGGCGCGTTGCTCTTCCAGCATGAAACCCTCCGGCGTCTCGAACGGGGCCGAGACCGCATCCTCGACCACGGCGAGCGCGCCCTGCTTCAGCCAGCCGCCGTCGCGGGCGGAGACCAGCGCCGCCTCGCCGAGCCGCTTGCCGTAGGGCGGGTCGGCGAACAGGCAGGAGAACGGCTCCATCGTTCCGACGCCGCCGAGCCGCGTCGCGTCGCGCCGGAAGATCTTCGACCGCCCCTGCAGCCCGAAGGCCTCGACATTCTCGCGCACGAGCCCCCGGCCCTCGACGCCCTCCTCGACGAAGAGGCAAAAGCGGGCGCCGCGCGACAAGGCTTCCAGCCCCAGCGCCCCGGTGCCCGCGAACAGATCGAGCACCCGCGCCCCGTCGAGCGTGAAGCCGCGCCGGTGGGCCAGCATGTTGAACAGGGTCTCGCGGTTGCGATCCGTGGTCGGGCGGGTCGCGTCGGTTTTCGGCGTCGCCAGGCGGCGGCCGCGAAATTCACCGCCGACGATGCGCATCGCGGCTCAGCCCTTGCGCGGTGGTCGCGGGCCGCGCGGCCTGTCGCCGCCCTCCCGCCCGGTCGAACCGGCGCCGGCCGACGGCCTGCCCGCGCCTCCCGGCCCCCGGCGCTGCGGCCGATCCTGGGCCGCCAGCCCCTTCTTCGTGCCCTGCGGCCGGGCGCCCGGCGCCATCCAGACATTGGCCGAACGCTTGCCCTCCCCGAACGGCTTCTTGCTCGCCGGCTTGTCGCCGTCGGCAGACGCCGCGCCGCGGTCGCCATAGGGCTTCTTCGGACCGTCAAAGCGCTTGCCGGCATCGCCTCGCTCCGGCCTGTCCGGCCGGTCGCCGCGCTGCGGTCGCGGCGCGCGTGTATCCAGGCGGCCGAGGACATCCTCGCGCTTGGCCTCGCGGGTGCGCTTCTTGTTCGGCGCCGTCTCGCTCGCCGAAATCCAGTCGCCGCGCTTGACGGGCCGCAAATCCTCGGTCGGCTGCTCTGCCTCGACCGGCTTGTTGGAGAAGGGCTTGGCGACCGGCGCGTCGAAATCGGCGCCGGCCTCCTCGATCAGGCGATCGCCGAGCTGGTCGCGCAGCGTCCGGCCCTTGATTTCCTGCACCGAGCCCTCGGGGAGATCACCCAGCTGGAAGGGGCCGAAGGAGAGCCGGATCAGGCGATTCACGTCCAGGCCGAGATGGGCGAGGACGCGCTTGACCTCGCGGTTCTTGCCTTCACGCAGGCCCAGCGTCAGCCAGACATTGGAGCCCTGCTCGCGGTCGAGAGTGGCCTCGATCGCGCCATAGAAGACGCCGTCGATGGCGATGCCCTGACGCAACTCGTCGAGACGCGCCTGGTCGATCGCGCCATGGGCGCGCACCCGGTAGCGGCGCAACCAGCCGGTTGCCGGCAGTTCGAGGATTCGCGCCAGACCTCCGTCATTGGTCAGGAGCAGCAGGCCCTCGGTGGTGATATCGAGCCGGCCGACGGTGAGGACGCGCGGCATATCCTTCGGCAACCGCTCGAAAACAGTCGGACGCCCTTCCGGATCGCGGTTCGTCGTCACCGTTCCGGCCGGCTTGTGGAACAGCCACAACCGCGTGCGCTCGATCGCCGGCAGCGGTGCGCCGTCGATCTCGATCCGGTCGGCTGCGGTCACGTCCAGCGCCGGCGTGTCGAGCAGCTTGCCATTCACCCGCACCCGACCGTCGGCGATCATGCCCTCGGCGTCGCGGCGCGAGGCAATCCCCGCCCGCGCCAGCCGCCGGGCGATCCGCATCTTGCCCGGCATCGCGGCGTCCGCGTCGGCTCGTGCCGGCCGATCCGTCCGCGGCGGCCGCCCGCCTTTGTCCGCGTGCCTTGGCTGGCGCTCGGCGCTTTTGGAATCGTGATCGAGCCGCCCATAGCTGCGAGGCTTCGAGGCCATGCCTTCGCCGCTTCCGCTCCGAGGCCCGCCATGGGAGACCATCCCCCGGCTGCGCGGCGTGAATGGCTTATCTGACGAGGGACGCTCGCCGCGTGGCTGGCCGGCGTCCGGCCGATCCCCGGTCGGGGCCTCAACGCGCGACCGGAAGGGGCGTTTTTCACCGCCGCCGCCACCCTTGCCGCCGCGCGCACCGCTGCCACTACCCGGTTTGCGGCCGCGGCCTTTCCTGTCGTCGCCGTTCGTCGTATCGCTCATGCCATTGCCTTTGCTGCGGCGGACCCTGGCCTGGGGAACCCCTCAGATCGAGAAACGCGCCCTTGTCCGGCATGCCGGATCGGCTAAAAAACCGGTCTCAGGCGCGGCGAGGGGCTCGACGATGCGTCTAGCCGATCCGCGCACCGGCCGTGGATCGCTCTAACAGGTCGTTACCCCCGGAGCGAGAGGAACCCGGCCGTGGCCAATCAGAATTTCATGGACGTCGCGCTCAAGGAAGCCCGCGACGCGGCCGAACGCGGCGAGACGCCGGTCGGCGCAGTCGTCGTACGGGCCGGGAAAATCCTCGCCCGGGCGGGCAACGAAACGCGCGCGCGTAACGATCCGACCGCCCATGCCGAAATCCTCGTTATTCGAGAAACCGCGATGGCACTCGGCTCCGAACGGCTGCCGGACTGCGATCTCTATGTCACGCTCGAGCCCTGTGCCATGTGCGCGGCGGCAATCTCCTTCGCGCGCATCCGGCGGCTTTACTTCGGCGCCGGCGACCCGAAGGGCGGCGCCGTCGAGGCGGGGCCACGGTTCTTCAGCCAGCCGACCTGCCACCATGCACCGGACGTCTACGCGGGGATCGCGGAAAGCGCGAGCGCCTCGATCCTGCGCGAATTCTTTCGCGCCAGACGCTGAGACCGACAGGCCGCAAAACGTCAAGGCCAGATGCGGCTCCAGCGCTTCGCCCAGGCGATCAGAACGGCAACAGGTTGCGGATTTTCGAACCGAGGCCGCCGTCGCTGCCGCGCATTCGCCGCTCCTTGACACTCTCGTCCTCGCCGGGATCGCCGACCGGCGCCGTGGCCGCGGGCTTGCGATAGGCAACCGGCGGCTCGCTCAGATATCTGCGCTGGGTCGCGCTGCCCTGCTGACCTTCGCGAAGACGCTGGCGGACCAGTTCGCCGCGACCTCTCAGTTCTTCGGGGGAAAGCGTGGTGTCGCGGCTGTTACTGTCGAATTTGTGGCCACTACGAGTCGTGCGATCGAGATAGGCTTGGGTCACGCCTTCCTTTCGCGCCGTCGCGATATCGGCGGGCAGCGGCCCATCGCCCTGATAGGCGGCCGCCTGCAGACGCGCCGCGCGCTGCTCCGGCGATTCCGGCCAATTGGGATCGTCAGTCGTATTGCGGGCCGCCTGCGGCGGCGGCAAAATGCTGGTGTTCTCGGGCTTCACCAGTTCCGGGCGCGGCGCATAGGCGATCTCGGCGCCATTATCGCCGCCGCCCCCGAGTGAAACCATGTTGTTGAGGTCGTCGAACAGCGTCTCGCCCTGCGACTTGCCGGTGCCATAGGTCGGCCCCAGACAGCCGGAGAGGGCCAGCGTCACCGCGCCGAGGGCGATCGCGTGAAACGCGAGCCGAACTGTCTTCATCATACGATACGGCCCCCTAGCCGAATTTGCCGCCCTCACGTCAGCGGAGGGGCGGCGTCCGGCATTCGCCGGAAGCGGCCCGCGCATGCCACGAAATTCAGGCGAATTCCGGGCGTATTTTTAAGACTCTCTCCATCACCACGCAACCGCGGTTGGCGGTTTTACCCCGCAATCTTCGATGGAAGGGCCACCGCCGACGCGATTTATGAGCCTATAGCGAACCTTCAGCCTCCTGGAGGACGCGCGCCGTCGTCACGCCCAATTCCCGCAAAGCCGCAGCGTCCCGCGCCGATACGTAAGGGAAATCGGCATCCGAGCCGACATCATCGGTGATCTTCCAGGATCGGGCGCATTTCGTCCCCTGCGCCTTGCGGAAGACGACGGCGATGCCGGGCGTGTCGACCAAGCGAAATGCCTCGACCGGAGCCGGCTCGGCGGAAATGTCGAGGCCGCTGGTGATGGCGATCTCGGCGAAGTCGACGGACGCGGCCAAAGCGCGCAGATCAGCGTCTTCGAGATAAACGACCGGCGCGGCCTCCAGCGACGAGCCGATGGTCTTCGCCCGCCGCTGTTCCTCCAGCGCGCCCATGACGACGCGCCGGACCCGGCGCAACTTCTGCCAGCGGGCGGCGAGCGCGTCGTCGCGCCAAGCCGGATCGACATCGCGGAAGGATTCCAGATGCACCGACCGCGCCTCCGTATAGCGCGACAGCCACGCCTCCTCCATGGTGAAGGGCAGCATCGGCGCGAGCCAGGTCACGAGATGGTCGAACAGCGTGCGCACGACCTGCAGCGCAGCCTTGCGGCGGACCGCCGACGGCGGATCGCAATACAGCGAATCCTTGCGGATGTCGAAGTAGAAGGCCGACAGCTCGACCACGACGAAATCGAGCAGTGCGCGGCTGATCCGCTTGAAGTCGAAGGAATCGTAGCCCTTGCGGACCACCTCATCGAGCTCGGCGAGCCGGTGCAGCATCAGCCGCTCCAACTCCGGCATCTCGGCCAGCGGCACCGTCTCGCCCGTGTCGTGGGCGAGCGTTCCGAGCATCCACCGGAGCGTGTTGCGCAGCTTGCGATAGCTGTCGATGTTGGTCTGCAGGATCGTCTTGCCGATCCGCTGGTCCTCCGTGTAATCGGTCGTGACGACCCACAAGCGCAGAATATCGGCGCCGGACTGCTTGATGATGTCCTGCGGAAAGGTCTGGTTGCCGAGAGACTTCGACATCTTCCGCCCCTCCTCGTCCATGGTAAAGCCATGGGTCACCACCGCGTTATAAGGCGCCCGGCCGCGCGTGGCGCAGGATTCCAGCAGCGAGGAGTGGAACCAGCCGCGATGCTGGTCGGAGCCTTCGAGATAAAGATCGGCCGGCCATTTCAGGTCGGGCCGCTTTTCCAGGCAGAAGGCATGGGTCGAGCCGGAATCGAACCAGACGTCGAGAATGTCGCGGACCATGGTCCATTTCGCCGGATCGTGCTCGTTGCCGAGAAAACGCTCCTTGGCGCCATCGGCGAACCAGGCGTCGGCGCCCTCTTCCGCGAAGGCTTCCAGGATGCGAGCGTTGACCGCTTCGTCCTTGAGGATCGCGCCATTCTCGTCGGCGAAGACGCAGATCGGCACCCCCCAGGCCCTTTGCCGGGAGAGCACCCAGTCCGGCCGGTCGGCGATCATGCCGCGCAGCCGGTTCTGGCCGGAGGCCGGAACGAAGCGGGTGGCGTCGATGGCGGTGAGCGCACGGGACCGCAGAGTGTCCTCGCCGGAAACGCCGGCGGGGCGCCCATAGCCGCCGAGGTCCTTGTCCATATGGACGAACCATTGCGGGGTGTTCCTGAAGATCACCGGCTTCTTCGACCGCCAGCTATGCGGATACTGGTGCTTCAACCGGCCGCGCGCCAGCAGATTGTTCCGCTCGATCAGCGCGGCGATGACGCGCTTGTTGGCGTCGCCCTTCTTGCCCTTGTCGTCGATGACGCGCGCGGGACCGCCTTCGGCGTCCGGACCGAAGCCCGGCGCGTCGCGAGTGTAGAAACCGTCGTCATCGACGGTAAAGGGGATCGCCGTGTCGATGCCGCGCGCTTCGAGATCGCGCCGCGCCTCCATCCAGGCGTCGAAATCCTCGCGGCCGTGGCCGGGCGCGGTGTGGACGAAGCCGGTGCCGGCCTCGTCGGTGACGTGCTCGCCGGCGAGAAGGGGAACGGCGAAGCCATAGCCGCCGGCGAGGCCCTTGAGCGGGTGGTCGCAGGTCAGCACGGCGAGTTCGTCCGCCATGACGTCGGCAACGCGCCGGAATCCCTCCTCTGGAACGCGGCCCTTGGCGAAAACGTCGGCGGCGAGAGCGTCGGCGAGGACGAACTTTTCGCCCTGCATAGCCCAGCGCGGAGTGTCAGCGTCGTCCGGCGCGGTGACCTCGTAAAGGCCATAGGCAATGCGCGGTGAGAAGGCGATCGCCCGGTTGCCGGGAATCGTCCATGGCGTCGTTGTCCAGATGACCACAGAGGCACTCAGAAGCGCATTTCGTTTGGCGGCGGCCGAGTCAAATGCAGCGTCCATCGAGTTCGCAAAGCCGCTTGATTTATCGCTCTGGCCGATAGCCTCCCGCACCGGAAACTTCACCCAGACCGTATCCGACTCGTAATCGTCGTACTCGACCTCGGCCTCGGCCAGCGCGGTCTTTTCCACTACCGACCACATGATCGGCTTGGAGCCGCGATAAAGCTGGCCGGACATGGCGAATTTCAGCAGCTCGCCGGCGATCACCGACTCCGCCCCATAGGCCATGGTCAGATACGGGTCCTTGAAGTCGCCCTCGACGCCGAGGCGGCGGAATTCCTCGCTCTGGACGCTCACCCAATGGGCGGCGAAGTCGCGGCATTCCTTGCGGAACTCGTTGACCGGCACCTCGTCCTTGTTCTTGCCCTTTGCCCGGTACTGTTCCTCGATCTTCCACTCAATCGGCAGGCCGTGGCAATCCCAGCCGGGGACGTAATTGGAATCGTAGCCGCGCATCTGGAACGAGCGGGTGACGACGTCCTTGAGGATCTTGTTGAGCGCGTGGCCGATATGCAGATGCCCGTTGGCATAGGGCGGCCCGTCATGCAGGACGTATTTCGGCCGGCCCGCCGATTCCTTGCGCAAGGTGCCGTAGAGATCCATCGCGTCCCATTTGACGATCCATTCCGGCTCGGCCTTGGGCAGGCCGGCGCGCATCGGAAAGTCGGTCTCGGGCAGGAACAGCGTCTTGGAATAGTCGACGGTGCCGTCGGGGGTCTTGGTGTCGCTCATGATGTCAGCCATGTCGTCCGCCGCGAACAAAGCACGGCACAAAGGAAAAAAGCGGTGGTGGCGCGGCGGCCGGCAAACCCGGACCCTCCCCGGCAGAAGCCGGTCAGAAGGCCGGGCGGCTAATTCGTATGACGAAATGCGCGCGCGGACTGAGCATGGCCCGAGCCTTTAGCAAGTCCGGCCAGCGAAGGAAAGGCGCGCGATGGACACCCTCAAGCGCGGAGACTCGCGCTGGCTCCCAGGCCAAAAGACATAATTTGGACGCCGTACTCCGGCATCACTATCTACAAGCCAGATAGACAGAGGTCGCGATGCCCCATCTCTTTCGCTTTCTCGCCCGCAACGCGCTGATCGGCTTTTGTGCCGCCGCGTTCTTCGTCGCCGTGCTGGCGCTTGCCGATATCGGCGGTTTCGGGACGGTGATCGCCCGCTCGGATTCCGGCTCGCTGGCGATCGGGCTGGTTATCTATTTCCTCGGCCTCACCTTTTCGAGCGTTCAGATCGGCATGGTGATCATGCTCAACGGGCGCTTTCCCGACGATGACGAGGGTCCGAAGGGGGGCAAGCGCAAACGCTTGGCCGGGTGGCTCTCTCCCCCGGCCGCTCGCTCGCCGATCATGGTGCCGGCTCCGGCGCCGAGACCAAGGCGGCCGCTTCGCGGGTAGATCGACCGCAGACGCGCACATTGCAATGCGCTGTTCATCTCAAGCGACCGTCATCGCGAGGTCGAGCGCTCATCATGACCGCTCAACGTATTCAGATGAACGGGGGGATGGTCGGGAAAGGTGACGACCAGATCCAGTTCGCCGCCCATCGCTTCGATATAGCTGCGCAGTGTCGACAGAAGCACGTCCGAACGCTTTTCCAGGCGCGAGATATTATCCTGGGTGACGCCCAAGACCTCCGCAAGGCGGACCTGGGTCATTTCGCGTGCTTTGCGCAGCTCCTGAAGCGTCTTGTATTCGGCGATCAGGTTTTTCGAGCGGGCCTTTGCCTGCTTCCTTTGCTCGGCCGTCATGTGTCTTGCAAAGACATGCTTTGCCGAAACCGTCATGGCGAACCTCCTTTCAATTCATCGAGATGCTGATCAAAGCGCTTATCGGCTATCGTCAGGAGCTTCTTGTAAAAGCGCTTTTCGTTCGATCCGGACTTATCGCCGCCGACGAGCAGAATGGCTTTTCTTTCAGGGTCGAACGCATAGGCGACCCGCCACACACCGTTATCTGCCTTAAAACGAAGCTCCTTCATATTGGCGTGCTTCGATCCGTTCAGCGTATCGGCATGGGGACGACTCAGCGCCGGGCCAAACTCTTCCAGCAGGCCGACCACCGCCGCCAGTTCGATCTTTACCCCATCGGCGAATTCGCCAAACTCGTCCGCAAATTCACCGTGGAAGCTGACGGCCCAAACCATATCGTGGATTATGCACTCAAAGCCATATGCTTTCAAGCACATATATAGCCTGACCGGCCGTCCAACCCGCCAGCGGCGGTGGCGTCATCGGCGGCTTCGTCAGAAGGAAATTGCGTTATCCAGCGCCGACAGCGGCGCCACGCCCGCGAGCAAGGCCCGCGCCTCTGCAGTGTCGCGATCCATCCGGGCGACAAGCGCCTCGGCGCTCTCGAAACGCGCCTCGCCGCGCAAGAAGGCGAAGATCGAGACGTCGACTGCCTCGCCATAAAGATCGCCGGAAAAGTCGAACAGGAAGGTCTCGAACAGCGCCGCACCATTGTCGAAGGTTGGTCGGCGGCCGAAGCTGGCGACGCCGTCATGGAGCGTGCCGTCGGGCCGGCGCAGGCGCACGGCATAGATGCCGTGTTTCAGCATATCGTCCGGTTCAAGCAGCAGATTGGCGGTGGGATAGCCTAGCGTGCGGCCGAGCTTCTGGCCGTGGCGTATCTCGCCGCGGATCGTCCAGCGATAGCCGAACAGGCCGGCGGCCTCAGCGACGCTGCCGGCTTCGAGCAACGCGCGGATGCGGCTCGACGACACTGTCTCACCGCCCTCATCAGTGAAAGCCGGCACCAGCGTCACACCAAAGCCCTGGCGTGGGCCCGCCTCGGCAAGGGTTTGCGGGGTGCCGCCGCGTTTGGCGCCATAATGGAAGTCGAAACCCGCGACCACATGATGGGACTTCAGGCAATCGACGAGAACGGTTTCGACGAAGGCGTCCGGTTCCAGCGCGGCAAAGTCCCGGTCGAAAGGCTGCTCGACCACCGCGTCGAAGCCGAGCGCCCCGAGCAGCCGTGCTTTCATCGGCGCCGGCGTCAATCGTGCCACCGGCATGTCGGGACGGAAGACCGTGCGCGGATGCGGCTCGAAGGTGAGGCAGACGAGCGGCCGGCCCTCGGCCGCGGCCAATTCGCGCGCGACCGCGAGCACCGCCTGGTGGCCGCGATGCACGCCGTCGAAATTGCCGACCGCGACGATGCAGCCGGCAAGGCTCTCGGGGATGTCCGCAATGCCGCCAAGTCGCAGCGCGGCGCCTTTCATCATGCCAGCGCCGCCATGAAATAGCGGGCGTCGAGACCGCGTTCGCGCAAGACCCGCGCAACCGCCTCGGCGTCGGGGCTCGACCCGCCGAACTCGTCGCCGTGGACGCCGTCGGTGATCAGCAGCACGTCGATGCCGAAATCATTGGCGCCCTTGATGTCGGTCATCAGGCCGTCGCCGATGGCGAGAATGCGCGCGCGATCGGACATGCCCGCCACCCGGGTCGCCACGTCGTAGATCGGCCGATGTGGCTTGCCCGCGAGATGGACCG
Organism: Aurantimonas marina; assembly: GCF_017183135.1. Classification (GTDB taxonomy): domain Bacteria; phylum Pseudomonadota; class Alphaproteobacteria; order Rhizobiales; family Rhizobiaceae; genus Aurantimonas; species Aurantimonas marina. Next base: position 14,826 of record NZ_JADDXW010000001.1, read on the forward strand.
TCGCTCCGAGAGCGGCATAGTCGCGCGCCAGCGCGCCGGCACAGTAAATCAACCGGTCGCCGCGATGCACGACGATGTCGGGATTGGCGCAGATCATCGGCAGACTGCGGGAATGCAGGCGGGACAGCAGATCGCCATAGTCCGCGGGCGTCTCGGCCTCGTCATCGTAAAGACCGGTCGCCACAATCGCCGCCGCGTCCGTCGCGTCGACCCGCTCGACGCCCAGCCCGTCGAACAGCTCGATGTCCCGTGCCGGGCCGAGATGGAAGACCGGCCCGCCGGTTTCCGCGATCAGCGCGCGGGTGGCGTCGCCGGAGGTGACGACCGCATCATAGGCGTCGCGCGAAAACTCCAGCGCATCGAGTTGCCCGACGACGCTGGCCGAAGGGCGCGGCGAATTGGTCAACAGGACCACTTTGGCGCCCGCCGCGCGCGCGGCCTCCAAGGCGGCTTCGGCGGCCGGGTGCTTGCGCTCGCCATTGTGGACGACGCCCCACACATCGCAGAACAGCGCGTCGTAGCCGGTGGAAATTTCGGCCAGAGCCTTTATCTTGCGACTAATGCCGGAAAAACCGGAAGTGGTGCTATGCATCGACGGCCCGCTGTCTTTCAACTCATCGCCCGAGGCGATAGAGGGGGGCCGTCGACGGGTCAAGGCAATGGTCCGGTCAGGCCGGTGGCCCGTGGGAAAGAGTTTTATCCGGCCTGGCCAGACATAAAAAATCCAGTCGTTCCCCGTGCCCGACATCTTGACACCAGGCCGCGCGTCACCCTATCTGCCTCGTCGTTAGCACTCTCCATTGGTGAGTGCCAAATTCTTCGAGCCGGGTCCCGTTCTGGGTCCGGCCGTATTCGTTCAACGAAGGGTTCAACGAACATGGCAGCTGTGAATTTCCGTCCCCTGCACGATCGCGTCGTGGTACGCCGGGTGGAATCCGAAGCGAAGACCGCTGGCGGAATCATCATTCCGGACACGGCCAAGGAAAAGCCCCAGGAAGGCGAGATCATCGCCGTCGGCTCCGGCGCACGTGACGAGTCCGGCAAGGTGGTTCCGCTCGACGTCAAGGCCGGCGACCGCGTGCTGTTCGGCAAATGGTCGGGCACTGAGGTCAAGCTCAACGGCGAAGACCTCCTGATCATGAAGGAATCCGACATCATGGGCGTCGTCGCCTAAGGCCGGCTCTCCGCCCACGAGACGAATTTCCACGAAACTTCAAACGGCGCGGCCTTCGATGGCGCGCCCGGGAGAATTAAGACCATGGCAGCTAAAGAAGTAAAATTCGGCCGCGACGCACGTGAACGCATGCTGCGCGGCGTCGACATCCTCGCCGACGCGGTGAAGGTGACCCTCGGCCCGAAGGGCCGCAACGTCGTCATCGACAAGTCCTTCGGCGCGCCGCGCATCACCAAGGACGGCGTCACCGTCGCCAAGGAGATAGAGCTCGAGGACAAGTTCGAGAACATGGGCGCCCAGATGGTGCGCGAAGTGGCCTCGAAGACCAACGACAAGGCCGGCGACGGCACCACCACGGCGACCGTCCTCGCCCAGGCGATCGTTCGCGAGGGTGGCAAGTCGGTTGCCGCCGGCATGAACCCGATGGACGTCAAGCGCGGCATCGACATGGCCGTTATCAAGGTCGTCGAAGCCCTGCAGTCGTCGGCCCGCAAGATCGAGACCTCGGACGAAGTCGCCCAGGTCGGCACTATCTCGGCCAATGGCGAGAAGGAAATCGGCGAGATGATCGCCGCTGCCATGCAGAAGGTCGGCAACGAGGGTGTCATCACCGTCGAGGAAGCCAAGACCGCCGAGACCGAGCTCGAAGTCGTCGAGGGCATGCAGTTCGACCGCGGCTACCTGTCGCCTTACTTCGTGACCAACCCGGAGAAGATGGTCGCCGAGCTCGAGGATGCCTACATCCTCCTGCACGAGAAGAAGCTCTCCAACCTCCAGGCGCTGCTGCCGGTCCTCGAGTCCGTCGTGCAGTCCTCCAAGCCCTTGGTGATCATCGCCGAGGACGTCGAGGGCGAGGCGCTCGCCACGCTGGTCGTCAACAAGCTGCGTGGCGGCCTGAAGATCGCCGCCGTCAAGGCGCCGGGCTTCGGTGATCGCCGCAAGGCCATGCTCGAGGACATCGCCGTCCTCACCGGTGGCCAGGTCATCTCCGAGGACCTCGGCATCAAGCTCGAGAATGTCACGCTCGACATGCTCGGCCGCGCCAAGAAGGTCTCGATCACCAAGGAAAACACCACCATCGTCGATGGTGCCGGTGAGAAAGAGCAGATCCAGGCCCGTGTCGGCCAGATCAAGGGCCAGATCGAGGAGACCACCTCGGACTACGACAAGGAGAAGCTGCAGGAGCGTCTCGCCAAGCTCGCTGGCGGCGTCGCGGTCATCCGCGTCGGCGGTGCGACCGAGGTCGAGGTCAAGGAAAAGAAGGATCGCGTCGACGACGCGCTCAACGCGACCCGCGCGGCCGTCGAAGAGGGTATCGTCGCCGGTGGTGGCGTCGCTCTCCTGCGCGCCTCCAACGCCCTGACGATCAAGGGCGAGAACCAGGACCAGGAAGCCGGCATCACCATCGTGCGCCGCGCGCTCCAGGCCCCGCTTCGCCAGATCGTCACCAATGCCGGCGCCGAGGGTTCCATCATCGTCGGCAAGATCCTCGACAATTCGTCGGTGACCTACGGCTACAACGCCCAGTCGGGCGAGTATGGCGACATGGTCCAGATGGGCATCGTCGATCCGGTCAAGGTCGTTCGCTCCGCGCTCCAGGATGCGGCTTCGGTCGCCGGCCTGCTGGTCACCACCGAGGCGATGATCTCGGAGGCTCCCAAGAAGGACTCGGCCGGCGGCGGCATGCCTGGTGGTATGCCCGGCGGCATGGGCGGCATGGGCGGCATGGACTTCTAAGAAGCCGTCAGGGCTTCGCGGAAGACCATCAAGCCGCCCAGCACCGAAAAGCACTGTAACGATCTGGAAGGGGCTCGGCATCGCCGGGCCCCTTCCCTTTTGCGCGCCCGGCGAACGAATTCCCGCTCGGCCAAGGGAACGCGACCTAAAAAAATGCGTTTGTTCTCCGAAGCCCGGCGGTTCGCCGGACTATTTTTCTGAAAGGAATGGAATCATGGTCGACAAGAACGAGATCAAGGGTGGCGCCAAGGAAATGGGCGGCAACATTAAGGAAGCGGCTGGAAAGGCGGTTGGCAACGAGCGCATGGAAGCCGAGGGCACGGTCGATCAGGCCGAGGGCAAGACGCAGAAGAACTACGGCAAGGTCAAGGATGCTGCGCGCGACCAGATGAAGTGACCATTGGTCGCACCGGACCGACATCGAGGGCTGCTCCATGGCTGGAGCGGCCCTTTTGTTTCGGCCCCCTCGTCAGCGTCAGTGGGCAACGACTGCCTGCCATCACCGCCGTGATCGCTGTCAGTGGGTTCGCCCACCGGCTGTAGGCGAACACAGAGTTCGTTTTCCCGCCGGACAGCTGCACTTGTCTCGCGCAAGGCCACGGCTAAATTTTAGTGAATTCTAATTTTCGGTCGCATGGGATCTCCGGCCGCTCCCTTTCAGCCAACCGCAAGGAGGCTCGCTTGATCAATTTCACGCTTAACGGCGAAGAGAAGACGTTCGACGGTGATCCCGACACACCGCTGCTGTGGGTGATCCGCGACGCGGAAAAACTGACCGGCACGAAATATGGCTGCGGCATCGCCCAATGCGGCGCCTGTACCGTCCATCTCGACGGCATGACCCGTCGCTCCTGCATTACCCCCATCTCCACGGTCGACGGCTCCACCGTTACCACCATCGAGGGGGCCGAGGGTCGCGAGGCCGAGGCGGTCCAGGCTGCCTGGACGGCGATCGACGTGCCCCAATGCGGCTATTGCCAGTCCGGCCAGATCATGTCGGCTGTCTCACTGCTGCAGTTCAATCCCGAGCCGAGCGACGAGGACATCGACAACGCCATGGCCGGCAACATTTGCCGTTGCGCCACCTATGTCCGCATCCGTCAGGCGATTCACGACGCCGCCGCGAAGCTGGAGGGCTGACCCATGAACATCCAGAGCATCCAACCGACACGGCGCGGCTTCCTCGCTGGCGCCGGGCTGGTGATTGGCGTCACCCTCGCCATGCGCGGCAGAGCCGCCGCTTCCTTGCTACAAGGCGCGCCGGCCGGCGCGGCGGGATCGGTCCGGGAGCTCAATGCGTTCGTGCGCATCGCGCCGGACGGCGTTGTCACTGTGTTGTCGAAGCATATCGAGTTCGGACAGGGTCCCTATACGGGCCTGACCACCCTGGTGGCCGAGGAACTCGACGCCGATTGGAGCCAGATGCGCGTCGCCGCCGCTCCGGCCAATGACGAACTCTACGCCAATCTCGCCTTCGGCATTCAGGGCACCGGCGGCTCGACCGCGATTGCCAATTCCTACGAACAGATGCGCAAGGCCGGCGCCACCGCGCGGGCGATGCTGGTCGCCGCGGCGGCCGAGGAGTGGGACGTTCCGGCCGGAGAGATCACCGTCGCCAAGGGGCGCATCAGGCACGAAGCGTCGGGCAAGGAGGCGGGCTTCGGCGAGCTTGCCGAGAAGGCCGCCACCATGGAGGCGCCGGCCGAGCCGAAGCTGAAACACCCAAAGGATTTCGTGCTGATCGGCACCAACCGGCCAAAACTCGACACCCCCGAGAAGACGAACGGCAAGGCGGTCTTCACGCTCGACGTGCTGGCCGACGACATGCTGATCGCCGTGGTTGCTCACCCCGCGCATTTCGGCGCCACGGTGAAGAGTTTCGACGACACCGAGGCCCGCAAGGTTCCCGGCGTCGTCGACGTCAAGCAGATCACGCAAGGCGTCGCGGTGTTCGCGGAAAACACTTTTGCCGCTCTCAAGGCGCGCGATGCGCTGGAGATCGAGTGGAATCTCAGCGCGGCGGAAACGCGCTCCAGTGAGGCAATCTACGACGATTACCGCAAGCTGCTGTCAGGCGAGGGGCTCGAGGCGACCAACAATGGCGATACCGGAAGCGCCTTGTCCGCCGACGGCATCACCACATTGCGCTCGGAAATCACTTTCCCGTTCCTCGCCCACGCACCGATGGAGCCGCTCGACGCGGTGCTGATCCAGGCCGAGGACGGCTCGATCGACTGCTACAATGGCTCGCAGTTTCCAGGCCAGGACACGGCAGCGATCGCCGATGTTTGCGGCGTCGATCCGGCCAAGGTGCGGGTCAACACCCAGCTTGCCGGCGGCAGCTTCGGCCGGCGCGCGCAGTTCGGGTCTCCCTACATGCGGGAGGCGGCGGAAGCGTTCAAAGCCTCTGGCATGACGCGGCCGATCAAACACATGTGGACCCGCGAGGACGACATTCGCGGCGGCTTCTACCGGCCGATCTACGTGCATTCGCTGGAAGGCGCCATCGATCGGGACGGCAACATCGTCGCCTGGGACCAGCAGATCGTCGGCCAGTCGGTCATGAAGAAGACCGACCTCGACGAGAGCACCGTCGAGGGGGCCGCGGATATGCCCTACGGAATTTCCAATCTGCGGGTGCGGGCCTACAATGTCGAGCTTCCGGTACCGGTGCTGTGGTGGCGCTCGGTGGGCCACAGTCACACCGGCTTTGCCGTCGAGACATTCATCGACGAATTGCTGGAGAAGGCCGGCAAGGACCCCGTCGAGGGTCGCCTAACCCTGCTTGAGAACGATCCTCGTCGCGCCAATGTCCTGCGCAAGGCGGCGGAAATCTCCAATTGGGGATCATCGCCGGTGACCGAGGGTCGCCAGCGCGGCGTCGCCGTGCACAAATCCTTCAATACTTATGTCGCCGAGATCGCCGAAGTTTCGATCGGCGAGAGGGGCGAGCCACGGGTGCATAAGGTCTGGTGTGCCGTCGATTGCGGTGTCGCCGTCAACCCCAACATCATCCGCGCGCAGATGGAAGGCGGCATTGGCTATGGCCTCGGCGCAGTCCTCTTCGACCAGATCACCCTCGGCGAGGGCGGCGAGATCGTCCAGTCCAACTTTCACGACTACCGCTCGCTGCGCATCAACGAGATGCCCGAGGTCGAGGTCGCAATCATCGAATCCAGCGAGGCGCCGACCGGCGTCGGCGAACCGGGTACGCCGCCGATCGGACCGGCGGTCGCCAACGCCTGGCGCCGGCTGACAGGCCAGCCGGTGCGGCAACTGCCGATCGTTGAGGCGCAGACATCGTGAGCAACGGGATATTCAACGTGACCGCATCGAAAATTCTGGCAAACCGTCTGGCCGTCATGGCTCTGGCCGCGAGCCTCATCCTCGGGGCGGGACCCGGTCTGGCGCAGGAAAAGGTGACGGAGACGGCGGATGCCGCCTCCTCGGATGCCTTCGCCGATGCCGACACCGGGTCGCTGCGGCCTGTCGCCGACTTCGACTCCATCGCCGACGAAACCGAGCGCTCGATCGCCATCTTCGAGGAAACTGGCAAGGTGCTTCAGGATCCGCGCTGCGTGAATTGCCACCCGCGCGGCGACTCGCCGCTTCAGGGTGACGACATGGCGTTGCACGACCCCCCGGTGGTTCGGGGCGCCGCCAATTTCGGTGCGCCCGGCATGACCTGCAATACCTGCCATGGGCCGGAAAATGTCGATGTCGTCGCGCAGACGGACGATATCAGGTCGATCCCCGGCAATCCGAACTGGCATCTCGCGCCGGTTGAAATGGCCTGGGAAGGCAAGTCGCTCGGCGAGATCTGCGCACAGATCAAGGACGAGAACCGCAACGGCGGCAAGACCCTGGCCGAACTGGTCGAGCACATGGCGAAGGACGACCTCGTCGGATGGGGCTGGAAGCCCGGCAAGGGCCGCAAGCCGGCCCCCGGAACGCAGGAGCAGTTCGGCCAGCTCTACGAGGCCTGGGTCGCCACTGGGGCGCACTGCCCGGCCACGTAGCCACTCCAAGGCATGCTAGCCTATGGGCGGGTCCTTCGACCCGCCCATCTTCATTCGGCACCACCGCCGGTCGAGCCCCTGCTGTTATCTAAACCGATTTTACGCGACCCCCGCCCCTTCCGATCCACGCGTACGCCGGTTAAGCAAGCCGCAGCGACATGGCAGAGCGACGAGGGCATGAGATGAGCACCCGGACCGAAACCGATTCCATCGGCGCGATCGAGGTCGAGGCCGACCGTTATTGGGGCGCCCAGACCGAGCGCTCGCGCAACAATTTCAGGATCGGCGGCGACCGCCAGCCGATGCCGCTGATCGTTGCGCTGGCGACCGTCAAGAAGGCCGCCGCGCGGGTCAACACCTCGATGGGCCGGCTCGATGGCGAGATATCCGACGCGATCGAGAGCGCGGCCGACGAGATCATCGCCGGCCGGCTCGACGATCACTTCCCGCTCGTCGTCTGGCAGACCGGGTCCGGCACCCAGACCAACATGAACGTCAACGAGGTGATCTCCAACCGGGCGATCGAGATGCTCGGCGGCACGATGGGCTCGAAAAAGCCGGTCCATCCCAACGACCACGTCAACATGAGCCAATCGTCAAACGACGTGTTTCCGACCGCAATGCACGTCGCAACGGTCGTCGAGACGACGGAGCGCCTCATCCCCGCGCTTGACCGGCTCTACGTCTCGCTCGACAACAAGGCGAGGGAATACGCCTCCATCATCAAGATCGGCCGCACCCACACGCAAGACGCGACACCGGTGACGCTCGGCCAGGAGTTCTCCGGCTACGCCGCCGCGCTGGAACTGTCGAAGAAACGGATCGGCGATGCCCTCGACGGCGTCTACGCGCTGGCGCAGGGCGGCACGGCCGTCGGCACCGGCCTCAACGCGCCGGAGGGCTTCGACACGGCGATCGCCGCCGAGATCGCCACGCTCACCGGCGAGCCGTTCCGCACCGCGACAAACAAGTTCGAGGCGCTGGCTTCGCACGGCGCGCTGACCTTCTTCCACGGCGCGCTCAACTCGCTGGCCGCCGATCTGATGAAGATCGCCAACGACATCCGCTTCCTCGGCTCGGGACCGCGTTCAGGCTTGGGCGAACTCAATTTGCCGGCCAACGAGCCCGGCTCGTCGATCATGCCCGGCAAGGTCAATCCGACCCAGGCCGAGGCCATCACCATGGTGGCGACCGAGATCTTCGGTCACGAGACCACCGTAACCGTCGCCGCCAGTCAGGGACATTTCGAGCTCAACGTCTTCAAGCCGGTGATCGCGAACGCGGTTCTCTCCTCGATCCGGCTTTTGGCCGATTCGATGGAGAGCTTCGCCGAACACTGCGTCGACGGCATCGAGGCCAATGAGGACCGGATCAAGAGCCTGATGGAGCAATCACTGATGCTGGTGACGGCGCTGGCGCCGACCATTGGCTACGACAACGCGGCGAAGATCGCCAAGACGGCGCATCAGAACGGCACGACCTTGCGCCAGGAAGCGGTGGCGAGCGGCCTCGTCTCGGAGGCGGATTACGACCGCATTGTCGATCCGGCCGCCATGATCCGTCCCGGTTGAGGCGGCGGCGGATCGATTCGGGCGTCGTCGTCACCTACGCTTTTCAATTGTGTCGCTTTTAGTTGACGTTCCGTCGGTTACGGACCGGCTGTAATCAGCCCCGTCTTCGGTTACGCAGGGACATCGGAACACGGAGAGAGGCGCCTTCGCGTTCACCCATACGGAGCCCTTCGGCATGAATGCCAATCTTATCCTCGTCGGCCGGGTCCTGCTGTCGATCATCTTCATCGTCGCCGGCTTCGGCAAGCTGACCGGCGCAGCCGGATTTGCCGGCTATCTCGGCAGCCTCGGCTTTCCCGCGCCGCTGGTGATGGCCTATCTGACCGGCGCATTCGAGCTGTTCGGCGGCCTGGCGATTCTCGTCGGCTTCCAGACCCGCGTCATCGCGATCGCGCTGGCGGCGTTTTGCGTCGCGACGGGGCTCATCGCCCATCTCGCCGAGCCGAACGTCCTTATGAAGAACATCGCCCTCGCCGGCGGTTTCCTGGTGCTCGCCGGCTCCGGCGCAGGCGCCATGGCCATCGACAAGACCACGCGCCAGAGCCGCTACGCCTGAGAAGCGACAACCATCATGATTGCGGGCGGCCCGGCCCCACGCAGTCAACCTGCCGCACGCAACTCGCCCGCGGCTTCGGGCATGCGCGACCAGATCTTTACCCGGTTGCGACCGTCCTGCTTGGCGTCATAAAGGGCCCGATCGGCCCGCTTCAGCGCGTATTCGATCGCAAGATCGTCGTTGAAACAGGGAGCGACGCCGATGCTGATCGTAAACGGAATCGGACCATGCTCCCCCCAATCGTGCTGAAACCGGGCATTCGCGACGGCCTGGCGCAGTCGCTCGGCGATGACGATCGCCCGCCCCTCGTCAGCCTCGGGCAGCACCACGGCGAATTCCTCGCCGCCGAGCCGCGCGAAGATGTCGGACTGGCGCAGGATGCACGTGCCGGCTGATGCCATGGCCCGCAACACCATGTCGCCGGCCGGATGCCCCCTGGTGTCGTTAATCCGCTTGAAGCGGTCGAGATCGATCATGAGGACGCTGAGCGGCCGGTCATGGCGGCGGGCCAATGCCATCTGATCAGCGGCTTGCTCGTTGAAGGCCCGCCGGTTGGGCAGCCCGGTCAACTGATCGATCAATGCCTGACGCTTTAATTCCTCGATCAGCTTGGCGCGCTCGGAGATGTCGCGGATGAGGGCCGTGAACTCGGTCGCGCCCCCGACCGTGATCTTGGCGATCGAAACCTCGACGGGAAATTGCGTACCGTCCTTGGCCAGGCCGAAGATCTGGCCGTCGCGCTCGAACATCTGCCGCGAGGAAATCGGCGAATTGGAGAAAGTCTCCAAATGCTCGGCGTGGCGGTCATGATATTTTTCGGGGATGAGGGTGTTGAGCGGTCTACCCCTGATCTCCTCGGCGCTATAGCCAAACATCTCCTCGGCCGCAGCGTTGAACAAATGTATGTGCCGCTGCCGATCCACGGTAACGATACCGTCATAGGCCGACTGGATGACCGCGCTGAAGCGGGAGTTCGCCGTCTTCAGTTCGTTTTCCAGCTGGATCTTCTCGGTGATATCGAGGCAGGTGAGCAAAACGCCGCCCGGCTCGCGGGCACCGTTTAGGATCGGTTGCGCCGCCATGCGCCACCAAAACGTTCTGCCTTCAAGATCGATGACCTGCACGATCTCGACCGGTGTCACGGTCCGAACGCATTCCTCGATTTGCACAGCGATATTGCGCCGCGCGTAGCCCGGCAGCAAATCCCTGAGCCGTGCTCCTGCCCCGTCAGGCGCACGGATTCCCAACATGCGACGAAAATGGCAGTTGCAGGCCAGAACCCGATCCGGTTTTCCGCCGTCGAGATCGATCACGGCGATGCTGGCAGCGATCGCGTCGACGACTCCGGGCAGCTCGTCGAGTAGAATTTTCTTGATACTCACTGAGCTTCCCCCACACCAATGACGTCTGGTCTAGGGCAAAACCGTTAACGTGCCCTTGCCGGCACGCTCGGGTCGAAAGGCGGCATCACCGCCCCTTTCCGGCGTGAGCGCACGCGCACTGCGGCCCGTTCCAGCATGTATTTCTCCGCTTCGATCATGTGCGCGCGCATGATCATGCGGCACAGTTCTGGATCGCCCGCCTTGAGCGCCCGCAACAGGCGCACCTGGTAATGCAGGCCGGTCTCGCGCAGGCCGGGATTGGGTTCCTTGTAGATCGCCCGGCAGACCGTCATCTCCCGCAAGAGGCTCAACAAGAACCTGCCGATGAAGGCCAGCAGCGGGTTATCGGAATGGCGCGTCAGCTCCTCGTGGAAATCGAGCTCGGCGAGACGCTGGGCGTATTCCTCTTCCGCGGTCGTCGGTTCGTCCTCATAGAGCCGGATGGTAGACTGCATGGCCTCGAAGCCTTCCGGCGACAGTTTTCCGGCGACGCTCGCGGCAAGTTCCGGCTCGGCCCATTTGCGCAGCGCGTAGATATTCGCGATCGAGGGTTGCTCGAACAGGAACAGATTGTCCAGCAAGCGGATCGCCTGATCCGGACTGACGGCCGATACGAATGTGCCGCCGCCCGGTCCTGTCTTGCTGGTGATCAGCCCCTGAAATTCGAGGATTTGCAGCGCCTCCCGCAAGGTGCCGCGCGAGGCCTTGATGTTCTGGGACTGGAACCACTCCGACGCGATCGGATCGCCCGGCCGCAGGCCATGCGCGACGATCAGTTCGCGAAGCTGGTCGGCAATGATATCCGGCCGCTTGCGGCGTCTGCGGCCCTTGTCTGAAACGCGCCGAGCCGGGCCCATGGGGGATTTTTCGGGCATGGGATCAGCCCGGACCATTGGGATGGTAGCAGGCCACAAGATGGTCCGCGGCGCCGCCGGAAACCGGCTCGAGCGGCGGATGCCGTGACGCACAAAGTTTCGTCGCGTTCGGACAGCGGGCATAGAACGCGCATCCCGGCGGCGGATCGTAGGGATCGGGCAATTCGGTGTTGGCGTCTTCCGGGATCAGGTCATGGCGGCCGGGCGCGGGTGCCGAGTGCATCAACAGATCGGTGTAGGGATGGCGAGGCGCCGCGAAGACACTGCGCGCCGGGCCAAGCTCGGCGATCCGGCCGAAATACATCACCGCAACGCGGTCGCTGACGCTCTCGACCACCGACAGATCGTGGCTGATGAACACGTAGGTCAGGCCGAAGCGGTCCTTCAGATCGTCCAGGAGGTTGAGCACCTGCGCCTGGATCGAGACGTCGAGCGCGGAGACCGGCTCGTCGAGAACGATCAGTTCCGGTCCTGCGGCGAGTGCCCGGGCGATACCGATGCGCTGGGCCTGGCCGCCGGAAAACTCGTGCGGATAGCGCTCGAGGAATTCCGGCGCGAGATTGACGGCGGCCATCAGCTCTTCCAGCCGCGCCGCGCGCGCGTCCCCCGTCAGCCCGGCGAGATGTTTCAGCGGCGCCTCGAGAATCGTCCGGATGGTCTTGCGGGGGTTGAGTGAGGCGACCGGGTCCTGGAACACATACTGAACCTTGCGCGCCAGCGCCCGGCGGTCGCGTTTGGCCTCAGCGACGAGGTCGCGGCCGTCCAGCGTGATCCGCCCGGCGGTCGGCAGATCGAGCCCGACCATCAACCGCGCTAGGGTCGATTTGCCGCAGCCCGATTCCCCGACGATCCCGAGGGTCTCGCTCTTCTTCACGTCGAGCGACAGGCTCTGCACCGCGTGAACAGCGGACCTTTGGGTGCCGAACAGGGTTTGACCGCCGCCAAAGATTTTGCCGACGTCCGTGATCGCGAGGAGCGTCCGGTCAGACATCGGCTTCCCCCAGGGCCAAAGGATGCAGACAGCGCACTGCTCGCCCATCGTCCGCGCCGGTCATTGCGATATCGCCGCTTCGGCAGTCCGCCCGCGCCCGTGGACAGCGCGGCGCAAAGGCGCAACCGTCCGGCAGGCTGTCGACCAGCGGCGGACGGCCCGCGATGGCGTCGAGCCGACGCTCCGGTTCGCCGAGCACCGGCACGCACTGGATCAGCTTCGCCGTATAGGGATGAGCCGGCGCCGACAGGATGGCCTCGGTCGGGCCAGTTTCCACGATCCGGCCAGCATACATCACCGCGACCCGGTCGCAGATCGCCGACACGACGCCGAAATCATGCGTGATGAACAGGATCGCCGTGTCACGCTCGCGGCGCAGCCGGTTCATCAGTGCCAGGATCTGCGACTGCACGGTCACGTCGAGCGCGGTGGTCGGCTCGTCGGCGATCAGCACGCCGGCGTCGTTCGCGAGCGCCATGGCGATGCAGATACGCTGGCGCATGCCGCCGGAGAGTTCGTGCGGGTAGACGTTCAAGCGCGCGGCCGGGTTTGGAATCCGCACCAGATCGAGGAGGTCGATCGCCCGCTTTTTCGCTTGCGAACCGGTCATCGTGTGGTGCGCGCGGATCGCCTCGGTCAGCTGATCGCCGACGGTGAACAGCGGATGCAGCGTCGACAGCGGATCCTGGAAGACATAGGCGACGGCGGCGCCGCGCAGCTGGCGTATCCGCTCGTCGCTGACAGCAAAGAGGTCTTCCGTGCCGAGAAAGGCCACCCCGCCGGCGATCCGGCCCGGCGGCGTCGGGACGAGCCCCATGACCGACATGGCGGTGACGGATTTTCCCGAACCGGATTCGCCGACAAGGCCGAGGCACTCACCTTTTTTCAGCGACAGGTCGATGCCGCCGACAGCCTTGTAGACGGACCCGCCGACGTGGAATTCGGTGCGCAGATCCTGGATGTCGAGCACCGCGCGTTCCGCCGGAATCGGCGCTTCGGCGGGCCCATCGCGCATGATCGCGGTGCGTGCCACAGGGCGCGTCAACGCGCCGGATCGCAGTCGCGGGTCGAGGACATCGCGGATGCCGTCGCCGAGCAGATTGATGCTCATCACCAGCGCGAAGATCATCAGGCCCGGAATGACCGAGACGTGAGGCGAGGTGAACAGGATCTTGCGCCCCTCGCCCAGCATCGAGCCGAGGTCGGCCTGCGGCGGCTGCGCGCCGAGTCCGAGGAACGACAGGCCCGCCGTCTCCAGGATCATCCAGCCGACGGTGGTCGACATGGTGATGACGATGACCGGCAGGACGTTCGGCAGGATTTCCAGGAACAGGATCTGCGCCGGGGTCTTGCCCGACAGGCGCGCGGCATCGACGAATTCGCGGCGCGACAGCCCCAGCGTGATGCCGCGGATGTTGCGGGCGAAGAACGGGATATTGACCAGCGCGATGGCGTAGAGCGCGTTGATCAGCCCCGGCCCCAGCACCGCGACGATGGCCAGCGCCAGAAGAATGTAGGGGAACGCCATCACCATATCGATGCCGCGCATGACGAAACTGTCGGTGCGACCGCCCGCGTAACCCGCGACGAGGCCGAGCAGCGAGCCGAAGAAGGCGGCGATGAACGTGGCCGACAGACCGACCGCGAGGCTGACCCGCGTGCCCCAGATCAGCCGCGACAGGATATCGCGGCCGAGATGGTCGGTGCCGAGCGGGTGTCCGGCGCTGAACACCGGCATCAGGCGGTCGACCGGCGCGGTGACGTCGGGATCGGCCAGCGGCAGGATCGGCGCCGCCAGGGCGATCAGCGCGATCAGGACGAGGACGACGAGGCCCCCGGTGGCCAGCGTGTTGGCGAACAGCAGCGCGGCGCTGCCCGGCCGTCCGCGCCGGGCCCTGGGTTCGGGAGTGGCCAAGGTCGTGTCCGCCATCAGCGCAGCCTCGGGTCGAGCAGGGTCTGCACGACGTCGGCGATGAGGTTGAACAGGACATAGGCGGCCGCGACGACCAGGACGCCGCCCTGCACGAGCAGGAGATCGCGGGTCGAGATCGCCTTGACCAGCATCGAGCCGATGCCCGGCCACTGGAACACGGTCTCGATATAGACCGCGCCGCCGATGACGAAGCCGGCCTGGATGCCGATCACCGGAATCACGCTGACCAGGGCCGATTTGAAGGCGTGGCGGAAGATCACTCGGCGCTCGGTGAGGCCTTTGGCGCGGGCGGTGCGGATATAGTCCTGCCGCAGCACCTCCAGCATGGCTGTGCGCGTCAGCCGCGCGATCACGCCGGTCGCGACGACGGAGAGGGTGAAAGCCGGCAGGGCCAGATGATGCAGGAGGTCGAGGAGATCACCACCGCCATAGATCGCATACATGCCGCTGGCCGGAAACAGCCGCAGATTGACCGCGAAGCCGAGAATCAAGAGCAGGCCGAGCCAGAAGGACGGCGTCGATATGCCGATCAGCACCAGGAGGGTGACGATCTTGTCGGTCCAGCCATATTGCCGGACGGCCGACGCGATGCCGGCGAGAAGGCCGAAGATCGAGCACAGGATCAGCGACGTGCCGGCGAGGATCAATGTCGCCGAAAATCGCTCCAGCACCTCGTCGAGCACCGGCCGGTTCAAGGTGTAGGAGCGGCCGAGATCGCCCTGAAACAGATTGCCGATCCAGATGAAATATTGCTCAGGCAGGCTCTTGTCGAGGCCGAGATCCCGGTTGAGCCGCGCGACGTTTTCCGGCGTCGCGTAGGAGCCGAGGATCGCCGTCGCGGGGTCGCCGGGGATCATCGCCATGATCAGGAATACGATGATCGTCAGCCCGAACAGAACCGGGATCGCCGCAATCAGGCGTTTGGCGATGTAGGCGGCCACGGCGCACGTCCCGGTCGGATGCGAGAACGAGCGCCGGCGGCACGAGGCCGCCGGCGCGATGGACCGACGCTCAGGGCTTCTTGACGTCCTGCAGCATCAGGAAGAAGGACGGCTGCAGCTTGAAGTCCTCGACGGCGGCGGCGGTTACCGCGTTCTGCTTCCAGTTGGCGACGAATACCCAGGGCGCGTCCTCCTTCACGATCTGCTGCATCTCCTTGTAAAGCGTCGCGCGCTCGCCCTGGTCGGTGACCTGACGGGCTTTTTCCAGGAGTTCGTCCACCTTGGGGTTGGAGTAATAGCCGGAGTTGAACCCGCCCTTGTCGGGAAAGGCCTCGGTTCTGAGGGCAAGGAACGGCAGGGTGTCCGGATCATTGGTCATCCAGGCCATTTCGGCCATGTCCGCCTTGCCTTCCAGGCCCGGATTGACGTTGCCGAGGAAGGTGTTCCACTCGTAAGTCTCGATCTTGACGTTCATGCCGACGGCCTGAAGATCGGCCTGGATCGCCGTGCCCATGGCGACCGGATCGAGCATCCCGGAGCCGCCTTCGGTGACGTAGAAGGTAACCTCCTCGCCGTCGTATCCCGCTTCCTTGAGGAGATCCTTGGCCTTTTCCGGATCGTAGGAATAGGGCTCCAGCGTCTCGTCATAGGCCCATGCGAAGGCCGGCGGCGTCGGGCCAGCCGCGACATCGGCGGTTCCTTGCAGGATGTTGTCCACCAGCGCGGTCTTGTTGATCGCGTAGTTCGCCGCCTGGCGCGCCGCCTTGGACGAGAACGGAGCTTCCTTGGTGTTGAGGATCAGGAACCAGAGATGCGGCCCGGCCTGTTCGCGAACCGCGAAGTCGCCGGAGGATTTGAACTGCTGGAGACTGTCCGGCGGCACTTCCACCATGATGTCGAGGCCGCCCGACAGCATTTCGGCGATGCGGGTGTTGGCGTCGGTGATCGGCCGGAAGATGACCGCCTCGAGTTCCGGCGCGCCATCCCAATAGTCTTCGTTCCGGGTCGCCACCATTTTCGCGTTCGGCTCCCATTCGGCGAACTTGTAGGCGCCGGTGCCGGAGGGATTGCGGCCGAAATCCTTGCCGTATTTCTCCACCGCCGCGGGCGAGACGATCAGGCCGGTCGGATAGGCGAGGTTGGACAGGAACGGCGCGTAGGGCGCGTCGAGCTTGAACTCGACCGTGGTCGGATCGACCGCCGTCACTGCCTCGACGGCGGAGAAGAAGAAGGCGAGCGGAAAGGGTCCGGTGTCGGCGAACGGATGGTCTTCCTTCAACATCCGGTCGAAGTTGAACTTGACCGCTTCGGCGTTGAACGGCGTGCCGTCGTGGAATTTCACGCCCTCCCGCAGCTTGAAGGTGTAGGTCTTGCCGTCCTCGGAGATCGTCCAGCTCTCGGCCAGCGACGGCTCGACCTCCAGCGTGCCGTCCTTGTAGCGGACCAGCCCGTCATAGAGATTCACCAGGATGCGGAAATCGTTGACCGCCGTCACCGCCTGCGGGTCGAGCGATTTCGGCTCGGCGATCTGACCGACCACTAGAACATTGGGCGGCGTCTGGGCGACTGCCGCCGGGGCCAGTGCCATCAACGCCGTGGCGATCGCCGCGGTCAGCCATTTTCTCATAACCCGCTCCCCTGTGTGTCAATCCTCGATAATTAATCATGATAAATTGCATGAAGGCAACGTGTAATTCATAATCAATTATATGATGTCTCGGGCAATCTTGCCTCAAATCGCGACAACACTTTGATTGAGAGGCGGAATTCGGATGCCTTCGGCGACGGCGCAAATCGATCTCTCCCGTCTGCAATCGCTACTGGCCGGCGTGAACGGCTTCGGCCGGAACCCGCGGACCGGGGGCTTCAACCGGATCGGTTTCAGCGAGGCAGACATGGCCGTCCGCGACTGGTTCGCCGATAAGATGATCGCCGATGGTCTCGCGGTCCGCCGCGACGGCGCGGCGAATGTCTTCGGCCGGTTCGGCCCCGCCGACGGCCCCTCAATCATCACCGGATCGCATCTCGACACGGTGCCGGAGGGCGGCACCTTCGACGGCGCGCTCGGCGCCTGCGTCGCTCTGGAATGCGTGCGGGCGATGCGCGATGCCGGGCTGAGCCCGACGACGGCCATCGAAGTCGTCGCGACGGCGGAGGAGGAAGGTCGCTTTGGCGGCATGCTCGGTTCCCAGGCGATCGCTGGCCAGGTGACACAAGAATGGATCGATCAGGCACGCGACGCCGACGGCGTCACTTTGGTCGCGGCGATGCGTGCGCATGGCCTCGACCCCTACGAAATCCTGAACGCGGCGCGCGCGCCGAACTCCGTCCGGGCCTTCCTGGAACTGCATATCGAACAAGGTCCGGTACTCGAGGCAGCGGTGATCCCGATCGGCATCGCCCATTCCGTCTCGGGCGTCTGCAACCTTTTCGTGCGGCTCAACGGCACTGCCAATCACTCCGGCACAACACCGATGGACATGCGCGCCGACGCCTTCGCCGGCTTGGCTGAGGTGGCCGGCGCGATCCCGGCGGTTATCGCCGACATCGGCGGCGAGGAATCGCGAATTACCATCGGCAAGGTCGATCTCACTCCGAACGCCCCACATACGATTCCGGGCACAGCGGAGTTCTCCATCATCATTCGGGACATTTCGGAAGAAGTCATGCGGCGGTTGACGGGCCGGCTGCGCAGCCAGATCGCCGCCGTCGCCGCCCGGCACAACCTCACCTTTTCCCTCGAGGACAAAAGCTGGCTGTCGCCGGTTGCGCTCGATCAGGGACTGGCGAGCCTCCTGGCCGGGGAAGCTGCGAAACAGGGAATTCCCGTCCGCGCGATGCCGTCCGGGGCGGGCCACGATGCCCAGACCATGCAGGCGCTCTGCCCCTCGGCGCTGATCTTCGTTCCCAGCAAGGGCGGCATCAGCCACGCACCGGACGAATCGACTGCCTGGCCCGATATCGAAAAGGGCGCCAACCTGCTGCTCGCAGCGCTGGTATCGCTGGCCGTTTGATGTCCGGCTTTCGGCCGCCGCGTCCCTTGCTGACAATCTCCGCAATTTTTCCGCTTACGTAAAGGGAAACCAATTCCGTTTCTCGCGCGACTGCGTTATCGATATCCTCAGATAACGGGAGGTATCGAAAATGCAGAAACCCTGGCTTCAGCACTATCCCGCCGACGTGCCGGCCGAGCTTCCAGATTTTCCCTACCGCTCGCTGGCCGAGTTGCTCGACGAAGCATTCGCCAAACATGGCGACCTCCCGGCGTTCCATTTCATGGGAACGACGATGAGCTATCGCGAACTGGACGAGCAGTCGCGGATCTTCGCCGCCTATCTCCAGTCGCTCGGACTGAAACAGGGCGATCGCGTTGCGCTGATGATGCCGAATGTCTTGCAATATCCGGTCGCGGTGGCCGGAGTGCTGCGGGCCGGCATGGTCGTGGTCAACACCAATCCGCTCTATACGCCCCGCGAACTTTCCCACCAGTTGAAGGATTCCGGCGCGCGGGCGATCGTCATTCTCGAGAACATGGCGAAGACGCTCGAGACCTGCCGTGCCGAGACGCCGGTCGAGCACGTGGTCGTCGCAACCATCGGCGACATGCTGCCGACCGTCAAAGGCTTCATCGTCAACTTCGTGCTTCGCAAGGTCAAGAAGCTGGTGCCGGACTTCGATTTGCCGGACGCGGTTCCCTTCAAGGCGGCGATGGCCAAGGGCCGCGACAGGCAATTCACGCCGGTCGCGTCGGACCGTTCCGACGTCGCCGTCCTGCAATATACCGGCGGAACCACCGGCGTGTCGAAAGGCGCGACACTGACCCATGGCAACATTATCGCCAATGTTCTGCAGTCGGAATTGTGGAACATGCCGGCGATGAAGCACATACCGGCGGGGGAGCAGCAGCTCACGGTTTGTGCGTTGCCGCTCTACCATATCTTCGGCTTTACCGTGAACATGATGCTGTCGATGCGCACTGGCGGCTGCAACATCCTGATCCTGAACCCGCGCGACATCGCGGCGACGCTGAAGGAACTGAAGAAGTACAAGTTCCACTCGTTTCCGGCGGTCAACACGCTGTTCGGCGCGCTCGCCCGGCACAAGGAGGCCGGGGCGGTCGACTGGTCGCATCTCAAACTGTCGCTCGGCGGCGGCATGGCCGTCCAGGCGGCGACGGCGGAGCTGTGGAAGAAGCGGACCGGTTGCTCCATCTGCGAGGGCTACGGCCTCTCCGAGACCGCGCCGTCGGCCTGTTGCAACCCGACCGACGCCACCGAATACAGCGGCACGATCGGCATGCCGATCCCGTCGACCGAGTTGCAGATCATCGACGACGAGGGCGAGGAATTGCCGATGGGCGAGCGGGGCGAAATCGCCATCCGCGGGCCGCAGGTCATGGTCGGATACTGGAACCGGCCCGATGAAACCGCGAAAGTGATGACCAAGGACGGCTTTTTCCGCACCGGCGATATCGGCGTCATGGACGAGCGCGGCCAATTCAAGATCGTCGACCGCAAGAAGGACATGATCAACGTCTCCGGCTTCAACGTTTACCCCAACGAGGTCGAGGAGGTCGTCACCCGGATGCCGGGGATCGTCGAGGCCGCCGCGATCGCCATCCCGGACGAGAATTCCGGCGAGACGGTCAAGCTGTTCGTGGTGGCGAGCGATCCGCAGATCACCGCCGACCAGGTCAAGGCCTTCTGCAAGGACAATCTCACCGGCTACAAGCGGCCGAGCGCGGTCGAGTTCAAGGACGAACTGCCGAAGACCGGTGTCGGCAAGGTGCTGCGGCGGGCGCTGCGGGACTGATGTGGCCGGAACCGCCGCGGGACCGGTTCTCACGCGGAGGATATTGCTGCGCGATCCGGGCGGGCGGCCGTCCGATCCGACTTGATTGTCCGAAAAGCGAGAATGCCCCTTCACATTCAGCGAAGCCTCGCATATATCGCACTCACCGGCGGCGCAGAGCGGCGCACGGCCATGACGCGGGGTGGAGCAGCCCGGTAGCTCGTCAGGCTCATAACCTGAAGGTCAGAGGTTCAAATCCTCTCCCCGCAACCAAATATGAACCCGCCAGATCAAGCGCTTAGCTTTCGTCTGGCGGGTTTTTTTAATGGATTACCTGCACTCACGCCGTCTGCCCTTGATTGCCAACATCTCACAAAGGGTTACGGATTCTACCCATGAGTTTTCGTCTGATGACGGCAGGTCCGTGACACACGGCCGTCTTCAGCTTCATCGAGGGCTGGTACAATCCCGCGCGTCGTCACTCGGCCTTCGGCTACAAATCCCCGATCGCCTACGACAGGAGTGCCCAAGCCGCGTCCCGGACTGTAAGCCTACAACTCTCCGCCGAACCGGGGGGACTCCAACGCCACATTGCGTCTGGTGAGATGATTGGAGATCGCCCCTTCAACCGCCATGTTGCACATGATGGTGTGCAGCGGCCTGACAAACAAGTCGGCTTAACGGGTAGTAAGTGATTGTTTTTCCGGAAGACCAGCGCTCGCAGCAGCGCAATGGTACGCCCAAGGGGAATCGAACCCCTGTTTGCGCCGTGAGAGGGCGCCGTCCTAACCGCTAGACGATGGGCGCTTGTTGCAGGGCCGATATAGCGGCAGCCCGTTTCGGACGCAAGAGGCCTTTGCCGCTTTCGTCGGCGCGAACCGTCAGCCGCCGGAAAGCGCGTAGCTGACGAGGATGCCGCCGTCGGCAAGCGAAACCAGCAGCAGCCGCATCCCCCTCGCCGTCCGAATCCGGATCAGCGCCCGGTCGCCGTCGAGCGACGTCTCGACGACCTCTGCCCCCGCCGGGATCGCGATGGCCATCTCCGCCTTGGGCTGAAGGCGAGCGCCCCCCGAACCACTGGAGACCTTGTAGACAACCGCACCCAGCACCGCCATAACCGCGATCACCATGATCCCGATCGACACTCCCAGCAGCCGCACCAATTTGCGCCGGACCCGTTCGGTCGCCGGGTCGAGCGGCTTTTCGATCTCATTGTCGTCGCTGTGGGTCATGGGCGATCGGGCGGGCTCCATTGGCAATCGTTCCCGCTCCTACAGGCGATAAGGTCATGGATACAAGACGTTTCCTGGTCGAGGCCGCCGCAGCCGGCGAGCGGCTCGACTCCTTTTTGGCGGAAGCCAGCGAGGGAGCCCTCTCCCGCAGCCGGGCCAAAGCCTTGATCGGCGAGGGCCGCGTCCGGATCGGCGGCGCTACCGTGGTGGTCGCCAAGCGCAAGCTTCTTGCCGGCGAGACAATCGATATCGACATGCCACCGCCGACTGACGCCACCCCCGAGCGCGAAGCCATACCGCTACACATCGTGCATGAGGACGCCGATCTCATCGTCATCGACAAGCCGGCGGGGCTCGTCGTCCATCCGGGCCCCGGCAATTGGACTGGAACCCTCGTCAACGCATTGCTCCACCATTGCCGCGACGGCCTGTCCGGTATCGGCGGCGTGCGCCGGCCCGGCATCGTCCATCGCCTGGACAAGGAGACCAGCGGCCTTCTGGTCGTCGCGAAGTCCGATGCGGCCCATCGGGGCCTCTCGGAGCAGTTTGCCATGCATGGCCGCGACGGTCGTCTGTCACGCGCCTATCGGGCTCTTGTCTGGGGCACGCCCTCCAGGCCCCGCGGGATCGTGAACGCGGCCCTCGGGCGCTCGGCCAGCGACCGCGTCAAACGCGCCGTCGTGCCAGAGGGACGAAGCGACGCCCGCCACGCGATCACCCGCTATGCATTGCGCGCTGCCTCGCCGCTCGACGGCGGTCTGGCATCCCTGGTCGAATGCATCCTGGAGACCGGACGCACCCACCAGATCCGGGTTCACATGGCCCACATCGGACACCCGCTCGTCGGCGACGATGTCTATGGCGCCGGATTTCGCACCAAATCGGAGCGCCTCGACCCGGATGCCAAACGCCTCGTCCAGGGCTTTCGCCGCCAGGCTTTGCATGCCCACCGTCTGGGCTTCGTCCACCCGGTCTCGGGAACGCCCCTGTCCTTCCAGTCGGAATTGCCGGCGGATATGGTGGAACTCTGCGTCGCCTTCGGCATTGATCCGGACTAAGAATGGGTCGAGCGGAAGACGCGGATACATCCGGGTCTTATTTCCTGAACGCACCGTTCAAAGGCTCGTTCATGCCACATAGCATGCCAACGTGCCGTGAATTTGGATCAGAAAACCCTATATAAGAAGGTCTGCGCGAACAGGGCATTTGCGGTTCGCGCCTCGGCCGGCTTCCTTCGAGGCGGCCGCTGCAACGATGGAGGGCATCGAATGGCCCAGGCAAATCTTCCCAGCATCGCCTCGGGCGAAGGCGGTCTGAGCCGCTATCTGGAGGAAATCCGCCGGTTCCCTATGCTGGAACCGCAGGAAGAATATATGTTGGCCAAGCGCTATGCGGAACATGACGATCGTGACGCGGCGCACCAACTGGTGACCAGCCATTTGCGGCTCGTCGCGAAGATCGCGATGGGATATCGCGGCTATGGCCTGCCGATCGGCGAAGTCGTTTCGGAAGGCAATGTCGGCCTGATGCAGGCGGTCAAACGTTTCGATCCGGAGCGCGGTTTCCGTCTGGCGACCTACGCCATGTGGTGGATCAAGGCGTCGATCCAGGAATACATCCTGCGGTCGTGGAGCCTCGTGAAGATGGGCACCACCGCGAATCAGAAGCGCCTATTCTTCAACCTTCGCAAGATGAAGAGCCGTATCCAGGCCCTGGAAGAGGGCGATCTGCGGCCGGATCAGGTGGACCAGATCGCGACCCAATTGGGCGTTTCCGCCGAGGAAGTCGTCTCGATGAACCGCCGTCTTTCCGGCGATGCCTCGCTGAACGCGCCATTGCGGGCCACCGAGGGCGAGTCCGGGGAATGGCAGGATTGGCTGGTCGACGACAGCGAGTCCCAGGAGGAAACGCTGGCGCGCTCGGACGAGCTCGACCAGCGCCGCGGCATGTTGCACAACGCTATGGACGTGCTCAACGATCGCGAACGGCGCATTTTCGAGGCACGCCGTCTCTCCGAAGACCCGCTGACGCTCGAAGCGCTCTCCGGCGAGTTCGACATCAGCCGTGAGCGGGTGCGCCAGATCGAGGTCCGTGCCTTCGAGAAGGTCCAGAAGGCCGTCAAGGACACGGCCGAAGCCGCGCATCGCGCTCTGCGCCCCGTCGATCAGGCCAGTACGTGATTGGTATCGCGGCCGACCGGTAAGACACAAAAGGACCGGTTCGCCTTGGAGCGCACCGGTCCTTTCGTTCGAATCGTCGACCGCGCCGGCGGAGGACGAACAATAATACGTCCTCGCTCTCAGTTCGCGACGGGTCCGGACACTGGCCTGTGGGCTCCGGCCCGCCGCCGATAGCCGACAGTACCGTCAGGTTTTTTCTGACCAGGCGTCCAGTGCTTCCTTGAAGACGCGATCGCCTGGAATCCCTTTCTCGATCGACATCAACGCCCGCCGGCCGGTCTCGTAAGCGATCGGAATGTCGATCCACTGTTCGCTTTTCAGCAGCGAAAGGTTACTCTGCATCGCCTGTTCGAGATTGTTCAGCGCGATGATGAAGAAGCCATCGGAGATCTTGCCTGCGACCCCGATCAGCGGCTCGCCACGCGCCTGCTCGGTTGCTTTCAGAGCTAGTCGCTGCACGTTGGCGACGCCGCCGCCGCTGAAATTCGCCGGCGTGTTGAAGAGAAGCTCGATGACGTGGCTTGCCGGCAGCGTGGGATCGGCGTTCCGGCGGATGGTCATCGTCATTTTGAGATTTTCATCCGGAACCTCGGCGACGGCGCGGATCGCTGGCTCCGCAGGCTGCCCCTCGCTCGGCGGCTCGTTGACCACCGACCAGACGACGTTGCCGCCTTCCTGCGTGCCGGACGTCGTTTCCGTCCGCTCCTGATAGAACACCGCCTTTTGCGCGACGGCGGGCGTATCGCCGGTAACCGGATCGACAGCCGCGACTTCGGGGCTAGCGGTTTCGGGGCTCGCGGCTTCTTCACCCGCAACCGGCGTTTCCGTCTCTGCGGGCGCAGCACCGACGATAGCGGGATCCTCCCCGATTTCGCTTGCGACTGTCGGCGTCGCCGATGCTGGCGAATCCGCCGAAACCGGCGATGCCGCGGCAATGTCGGTGCCCTCATCGAATGCGTTGGGCTCGCCCGTTGCCGGCCCCTCGTCGACCTCGGTTCCATCCGGAAGCAGCCGTTGGGTGAATTGCCGGCTCGATTGGCGCTGCGAGGCCTCGGCGCTGGCAACCTCACCCGTGCCGGTTTCCCCCTGCCCGCTCGCATCCGGGCTTTGCGAGACCGACTCGCCGGTGGCCGCCGCCGTTCCGCCATCCACGGTCCCGGGAACAGCCGTCTCCGCCGTCGGCTCTTTGTCCGTGGTCTTGGCGATCTCTTCGAGACCGGAGGGCGCGACCAGCAACGCCTCGATCTGGTCGCGATAGCTCCATCCGACGACCCCAAGCCCCGCCAACAGCAGGATGACGAGCGTCGCGGCGATCAATGAACGGCCCTTGGCCGCGCCTTTCCGCTTCCTGCGCGATGAATAACGTGGGCCCGAGACATCGGCCTCGGGGATGTCCTCGTCCGTGCGGATACCCGCCGGAATTCTTTCGTCGTCGTAGAATCCATCATCATGCGGTCGGTCGGCCTCGCGTCGCTCCGCGCCGGACGTGGTGGGAACGATGAATGGAGCGCCGACGGGAGATGGCCTGGCCGCTTCCTCGGGCTCCTCCGTCGCGATCGGGAAGAACGGTGGCGGCCCGCTCCGTGGTGCCGCGGCGGGTTTCTTCAATCCGGGGAAGACCGAATCTACGATCCCGCCCTCGTTGCGCCCCGTCGCCCTGTCGCCCGCCTTGGGTGCCGCGTTCCCTTGCTCGGCCGGACGCTCTGAAAGCGAAGGCGCCTTTGGCGAGACGGCTTTCGACTGTGACGCAGCCGGTGCGCGGCTTTCGCTCGCCCCGACCCAGGCATCCGGCGCAGGCGCATCCGAAGGATTCCCGGCCTGCTTGTCTCGCGGTTCCGGCGTCTCAGCCGCCAGCAGCGCGGCCAGATCGTCGGCCGGCTCGGCATCCGCCGGCTCGGCATAATGCCGCTCGGTGCGCTCGATCGCGTCTTCGAGCGCGGCGAGACGAGTCTCGACGACATTCGCGGCGAGCGGTGGATTCGCGGCGTCGATCTGCCGTTGAATCGCCGCCCGCGCCTTGTCATAGACCTTCGCGCGCATCTGCGGCGTCGCGCGGGGCAGTCCATCGATCGTTTTACGAAGTACGCCGCTCAAGTCCGCCATGGATCGCAGTCACTCACTTGTCTTGATTTTCTGGTGTCCCGGCGCCCGGACTCTAATCCTGAAACGGATCGCGAACAAGTATTGTGTCGTCGCGCTCCGGCGATGTCGACAGAAGCGTCACCGGCGCCTGCACCAACTCTTCTATGTGCCTGACATATTTGACGGCCTGAGCCGGAAGGTCGTTCCAGCGGCGTGCGCCGGCCGTCGTATCCCTCCAGCCTTCCAAAGTTTCGAAAATCGGCTTGACCCGCTGTTGCTCGGAGAGACTTGCCGGAAGATAGTCGATTTTCTTGCCGTCGAGATTATATCCGACGACAATCTTGATTTCCTCGAGACCATCCAGAACGTCCAACTTGGTCAAAGCGAGTCCGTCGATGCCGTTGAGAGCGACCGCCTGGCGCACCAGCACCGCGTCGAACCACCCGCAACGGCGCTTGCGGCCGGTGACCGTGCCGAACTCGCGGCCCTTCTCGCCAAGGAAGCGGCCGATCTCGTTATCCTGCTCGCTCGGGAACGGCCCCTCGCCGACCCGCGTGGTGTAGGCCTTGGTGATGCCGAGAACGAAACCGATGCTGCCGGGACCGAGACCCGAACCGGCCGACGCCTGCCCGGCCACGGTATTGGAGGAGGTGACAAAAGGGTAGGTGCCGTGGTCGATGTCGAGCAACGTTCCTTGGGCGCCCTCGAACAGGATCCGGTCACCGGCCTTGCGCCGTTCGTCGAGGAGCCGCCACACCCGGTCGATATAGGGGGTGATCTCGTCGGCGATCGAGGTCAGTTCGTTCAGGATCGTCGCCGGGTCGATCTCTTCCTGCCCGAGACCGCGACGAAGGGCGTTGTGATGGGCAAGCAGGCGCTCGATCCGGTCGGGGAGACTGTCCGGGTGCGCCAGATCCATCACCCTGAGCGCCCGGCGGCCGACCTTGTCCTCATAGGCCGGGCCGATGCCGCGGCCTGTCGTGCCGATCTTGGTGCCGACATTGGCATTCTCCCGCGTCGCGTCGAGTTCGCGATGCAGCGAGAGAATCAGCGCCGCGTTGTCGGCGATGCGCAGTGACTGCGGCTCGATCGAAACGCCCTGCGCCTCAAGACGCTTTTTCTCCGCGACGAAAGCATGAGGATCGAAGACCACGCCATTGCCGATCACTGACAGCTTGCCCTTGCGGACCACACCGGACGGCAGTAGCGAGAGCTTGTAGGAGATTCCGTCGACCACCAATGTGTGGCCGGCATTGTGCCCGCCCTGGAACCGCACGACCACGTCCGCCCGCTCCGAGAGCCAGTCGACGATCTTCCCCTTACCCTCGTCTCCCCATTGCGATCCGACGACGACGACGTTGGCCATTAAGAGTCCTCTTGCGAATTTCGCCCGCCCGCCTGGTGCGAGGCGCGCGGACTATAGTCAAGCGCCCCGCCGGAAGCGAGGGCGTGAAGCGACCGAACTTGCGGAAAATGCACGGCCCGACGGCTTTGACCGTTCAGCGCGCGCAAGGCCCTATTTTCCTCAGTCATGCTTATTTTATCGAAGGCCCTATGCGACCCGGCCGCGCCCACGTAAACGCAAAGCCATGACATCTCGTTTCCGGCATCCTTACCTCATCCTGGCAACGGTGGCGCTGTTGTGGGGCGCCAATGCGATCGCGGGAAAACTCGCCGTTGGACACGTCTCGCCGATGCTGCTCACCTTGCTGCGCTGGACTTTCGCGTGCCTGTTCATGGCGCCCTTCGCGCTCCGCGACGTGCGCCGGGAGTGGCCCGCTATCCGGCAAAACCTGCCGTTTCTCTTCGGGCTCGGCGCACTTGGCTTTGCCACCTTCAACGCGATCTTCTATCTGGCGCTGAACTACACGACCGCGATCAATGTGACGATCGAGCAATCGGCGATGCCGTTGATCGTGTTGCTGGCGAACTTCCTGCTCTTCCGCATGCCGGTTTCGCTCTTTCAGATCGTTGGCTTCTCCCTGACGCTGGTCGGCGTCGTTCTGACGGCATCCCATGGCGAACCATCGGCGCTTCTCGCCCTCGATCTCAATCGCGGCGATGCCTTGATGATGATCGCCGTCTTGCTTTACGGCGGCTACACGGTGGCCCTGCGGTTCAAGCCGCAACTCAACTGGCGCTCGACGATCTTCGTGCTGGCCCTTTCCGCCTTCGTGGTCTCGGTGCCCTTCGCGGTGGTGGAGTGGTCCATGGGCGATACGCGCCTGCCCGACGGCCAGGGCCTCTCCGCCGCACTCTACACGGCGATCTTTCCCTCGCTCATCGCCCAGTCGCTCTATATTCGCGGTGTCGAGATGATCGGACCGAACCGGGCCAATCTGTTCATCAATCTGGTCCCGATCTTCGGCGCGATCCTCGCAATATTGGTCATCGGCGAGGCGCTTCGCACCTATCACGTCATCGCGCTCGCCTTCGTCTTGGGCGGCATCATGCTCGCCGAACGCGGCGCTGCGGGACGGAATCGACCGCCGGATACAAAAAGGGCGCCCCGATAACCGCGGGACGCCGTATCGATCAGGACGATCGGGCCTCTCACATCAGCCGGCGACGTCCGCGACGTCGAAGCGCAAAGGTTTGGCGCTGGCGATCTCCTTGTAGGCGCGCACAGCGTCCAGCACCTCGTCAGGCACAGGCGAATCCACGTAAAGCAGCGCGATCGCGTTGCCGCCGGGACGGTCGCGACCGAGCTGAAAGTTGGCGATGTTGACGCCGGCCTTGCCGAACACCGTTCCGAGCAGGCCGATGATACCCGGTGCGTCGTTATTGGTTGTGTAGACCATGTGCCGGCCGACTTCGGCGTCGAGATTGATGCCTTTGATCTGGATGAAGCGGGGCTTGCCATCCGAGAAGACGGTTCCGGCGACCGACCGGGTCTGTTTTTCGGTGACGACCGTCAGCTTGATGTAGCTGTCGAAGACGCCCGACCTGTCGCGCCGCGACTCGGTCAGCTGGATGCCGCGTTCCTTCGCCATGATCGGCGCCGAGACCATGTTGACGTCCGAGACCTGGCTCTTGATCAGCCCGGCCAGCGCCGCACTGGTCAGCGCCCGCGTATTCATCGCCGCCACGCTGCCGTCATAGGTGATTTCCACCGACTTGATCGCCTCCTCGGTGACCTGTCCGGCGAAAGCGCCGAGGCATTCGGCGAGCTGGACGAAGGGCGTCAGGATCGGCGCTTCCTCGGCCGTGATCGACGGCATGTTGATGGCATTCGCGACCGCGCCCCGGATCAGATAGTCCGACATCTGCTCGGCGACCTGGAGCGCGACATTCTCCTGGGCCTCGCAGGTCGATGCGCCCAGATGCGGCGTGCAGACGACGTTCTCGAGACCGAAGAGCGGCGAGTTCGTCGCCGGCTCCACCTCGAACACGTCGACGCCGGCGCCCGCCACCTTGCCGGACTTGATCGCCTCGGCCAGATCCGCCTCGACGATCAGGCCGCCACGTGCGCAATTCACGATCCTGACGTCATCCTTCATGTTGGCTATCGCGGCCTTGTCGATGATGCCCTTGGTCTTGTCGGTCATCGGCGTGTGCAGCGTAATGAAATCGGAGCGCTTGAAGAGATCGTCGAGTTCGACTTTTTCGATGCCGAGATGTGCGGCGCGATCGGCCGACAGGAACGGGTCGAAGGCGACGACCCGCATCTTCAGACCGACGGCGCGGGTCGCGACGATCGCGCCGATATTGCCGCAGCCGATGATGCCGAGCGTCTTGCCGGTGATCTCGACGCCCATGAAGCGGTTCTTCTCCCACTTGCCGGCCTGGGTCGAGGCGTCGGCGGCGGGCAGCTGGCGCGCGACGGCGAACATCAGCGCGATGGCGTGCTCGGCGGTGGTGATCGAATTGCCGAAGGGTGTGTTCATCACGATAATGCCCTTCCGGCTGGCGGCCGGAATGTCGACATTGTCGACGCCGATGCCGGCGCGGCCGACGACCTTCAGCTTTTTCGCGGCCTGGATGAGCTTCTCCGTGACCTTGGTGGCGGAGCGGATGGCGAGACCGTCATACTGGCCGATGACGTCGAGGAGCTTGTCCTTGTCCTTGCCGAGATCGGGCATGTAGTCGACCTCGACGCCGCGATCAGCGAAGATCTGGACGGCGGTCTTGGACAGCTTGTCGGAAACGAGAACGCGGGGTGCCATGGGATGATCCTTGTGACAGGCAGCGACGCGGTCTACGGACTTCGCATCTCTGCATAAGACGGGCGCCGTCCTCTCCAATCGTCATCCTGGTCTCGAGCCGGGACCCATGCAAAGCCGTTCCGGCTTGCACTTCGATCGAGGAGAACGTTCTTCCCGATCCGATCGGTTAGTATTCGGCGATTTGGAATGGATCCCGGCTCAAGGCCGGGATGACGAGGCTCCGGAGTCAGAGCCTCATCAGCGACGCGGGCCGGTCAGGCCGCTTGCGCCAACGATGCCTTCTGGACGTCGTAAGCCCAGCCGATCCAGGGCATCAGCGCTTTGACGTCGGCGGTTTCGACCGTGGCGCCGCACCAGATGCGCAGGCCCGGAGGCGCGTCGCGATAGGCGCCGATGTCGAGGGCGACGCCCTCCTTCTCCAGCAGCGCGGCCACGCCCTTGGCGAAGGCGGCCTGTTCGTCAGGCGTGAGCCGCGCCACCGCCGGATCGGCAAATGTGAGACAGACCGACGTGTTGGAGCGCAAAGCCTTGTCCTTCGCCAAGAACGCCAGCCACGGATTCGCCGCGACATAGGCTTCGATGACGGAAAGATTGGCGTCGGCCCGGGCCTTCAGTGAAGCAAGGCCGCCGATCCGCTTCGACCAGGCAAGGGCGTCGAGATAGTCCTCGACGCAAAGCATGGAGGGGGTGTTGATCGTTTCGCCCCTGAAGATGCCCTCGATGAGCTTGCCGCCCTTGGTCAGGCGGAAGATCTTCGGCAACGGCCAGGCCGGCTTGTAGCTTTCCAGCCGCGCGACCGCGCGCGGGCTCAGGATCAGCATCCCGTGCGCCGCCTCGCCGCCGAGCACCTTCTGCCAGGAGAAGGTGACGACATCCAGCTTGTCGTAGGGCAGATCTTGAGCGAACGCGGCCGAAGTGGCGTCGCAGATGGTCAGGCCCTTGCGGTCCGCCGGAATGGTATCGCCATTCGGCATCCGCACGCCTGACGTCGTGCCGTTCCAGGTGAACACGACGTCGCGGTCGAAATCGACTTTGGCGAAGTCGACGATCTCGCCGTAAGGAGCCTCGAAACTGCGCGCGTCGTCGAGCTTCAGCTGTTTGAGCGCATCGGTTACCCATCCGGCGCCGAAGGATTCCCAGGCTAGGACATCGACGCCGCGCTCGCCGAGCAGCGACCACATGGCCATCTCGACCGCGCCGGTATCGGACGCCGGCACGATGGCGATGCGATAGTCGGCCGGAACGCCGAGAATATCCCGGGTTTCGTCGATCGCCTGTTGCAGTTTGGATTTTCCGACCTTGGCGCGATGCGAGCGACCGAGCGCGGCATCGGCAAGCGCCTCGAACGACCAACCGGGTCGTTTAGCGCAGGGGCCGGAAGAAAAACGGGGATTGGCCGGACGCAGGTCCGGCTTCGCGGTATTTGCCATCTGAGCTACCCTCACAGATAGAAGCGCCTCGTTGGGGAGGCGTGTCCCGCGGATGGCGCTACTCCCCTTTTCCGACTCCGGTCAAGCGGCAATTTGGTGGCGGTGAGCATTCGGCTGCACCCCGCGCCGCGCCCCAAATGACAAACGGCGAAGCCAAGGCTCCGCCGTTTGTCGTTGATGAAGGTGAAAATCCTACCAGAGCGAATAGCGGATGCCGGCCTGAATCGTATGACGATCGAAACCATCGTCGCGAAGCGCGTAATCGACCCCGGTCGCCTTTAGGCCGAAGAGATCGCCCGCCTCGACGTTGAGATAGCGATAGCCAATGTCGAGCGCGACGTTCTGCGTCACGTTGTAGGCGACGCCGGCCATCAGCGAATAGGCGAAGCGCCAATCCTTGGTGTCTCTATAGGACGCGCCTGGAAGGGTGGCGCAATCATTGGTGCCATTCGTGCAACCGATGCCGTAATCCACCTGCACGGCGCCCATGCCGCCACCGAGATAGGGGGTGAATCCGATGAAAGTCCCCAGATCCACATAGGCATTGGCCATCAGTTCCCAGGTCTCGGCGTCACTGGAGAGGACATAGGGATAGGCGGCGGCGGGACCGAAATCGACATCGAACTTGGAATAGCGCGCCGTCACGTCGGTCCGGAAGAAATCCGTGAAACGGTAGCCGAATCCAGCGCCCAGATCGTAGCCGTTCTCGAACTTCATCTCGGCCCGACTGCTGCCTTCTACGGACACGTCGCTGTCGAAGTCATAGGAAACGTCCCCGCGCAGATACCAGCCGTTGCCGATCTCGACCGGCACCAGTTCCGGCACGTCCTGGTAGATCGGTTCCGCGTAGATCGGCGGCAGGTCGGCAGCCTTCGCAGCCGGGATGGCCGCGCCGATCGCGAGTACGCCCGCAATCAAAGTCTTGGTGATCGTCATCGCTCTGCTTCCCACTGCCGTTCCGCCTCATGCCACCCGCCAAAGCGGAGGGCCGTCTGGCAATTACCGTCGCAGCGAAAGCTTAAAGCTCGATTAACCGTGTTCCTTAACCGTAATCGTTCGCCGCGCGGATCCCTTCTTTTGGTTCGAGCGGCTTGCAAAACGCGAAAGACCGCCGCCCTTTGCGCGGGCGGCGGTCTTTCCTGGAAGCGCTGATGTCGACAGATCGGCCTATTTGAAGACCACGTCCTGCGCGTAGACCGGCTCCGGAGCATAGACCGGCGCCTTGCCCTTGCCGAATCCGCCCCCGCCGAATTCGTAGCGAAGGCCGGCGCGGACCGCATGCAAATCGTAGCCGTGATCGTAGCCCTGTACGCCGCTGGCTCCTGCCGCGATATCCTGGGCGTCCCAGCCGAAGGCCTCGCCTTCCGCGATCCGGGTATATTTGTATCCGGCGTCGAATTTCAGGTTCTGCGTGATATCGATGCTGGCGCCCGCCATCAGCGAATAGGCGAAGCGCCACTCGGACATTCCTTCATGCTTGAAGGTCTGGCCGCAGTTGGTAGCCGTGAAGCCGCCACTGCACTCGAACTTGTTGTTCATCGTCCCATAGGAGACGTTGGCGACACCTGCGCCACCGCCGACATAGGGCGTGAACCGGCCGTAGGTGCCGAGATCCACATAGGCGTTGGCCATCACGGTCCAGACATCGGCCTCCGAGCTGTCCGAATAGCGGCAATAGGCACTCGGCACGTCGACACAGTTCGACGAGCCGGTCACGTCCGCGGTGAAGTAGTCCGCGGTCAGGTCCATGCGGGCGAATTCGTTGAAGCGATAGCCGAGGCCACCGCCGACCATGAAGGCGCTGTCGGTTTCGATGTTGTCGTAGTGATAGTACTGGACGAAGTCGCCGCCGCCATATCCGCCGCGCAAATAGCCGTATTTGCCCGAGGTTTCGCTCTCGAAGACGTAGCCGACGTCGCCGCGCAGATACCAGCCGGAGGTCGACACCTCTTCGATGGGAGCCGGCGGCATATACACCGGGGGCTCCTCGATGATATCGGCGGCGTTGGCGGTTGCTGCGAGAAAAGACAGTACACCGACGACGGCGACGGTCGTCATAAGTCTCGAATTCATAGCGATCATCTCCGGTTCAATCGGCCGCCGGGATTGGCAAAGACCGTTACCTTAATGAACACGGTAAATCGCATTGGTTAATGCAGCGTTTACAGGTAAAAATTACCGTAATCTCTACACAAATCGCCTGTTTACGCAGCGGCCTGCTTGAGAGCGCCGACAATGTCGTCGACAACGGACGACACCAGCGCCCGATCGTCGCCTTCGGCCATCACCCGAATCAAAGGCTCGGTTCCCGACGGCCGGATGACCAGCCGCCCGCTGTTGCCCAGGCGCTCGCGACCAGCGCTGATCGCGTCCTGCACGCGGTCTCGCTCCAGAGGCTCGCCGCCAGCGAAGCGCACGTTCTTGAGAATCTGCGGAACCGGATCGAACCGCCGGCAGACTTCCGACACCGTTCCGCCCTTTTGCTTGACGACGGCGAGAACCTGAAGCGCCGAGACGAGCCCGTCACCTGTCGTACCGAAGTCGGACAGGACGATATGGCCGGACTGCTCACCGCCGACATTGTAGCCGTGTTCGCGCATATGTTCGACGACGTAGCGGTCGCCGACCTTGGTGCGCGCGAGTTGCAGATGCCGGGCCTCCAGAAAACGCTCCAGCCCGAGGTTCGACATGATGGTTGCGACGATGCCACCCGCCGCGAGCCGACCATCCTCCGACCAGCTCTCGGCAATCACCGCCATCAGCTGGTCTCCGTCGACGACCGATGCCCGTTCATCCACGATCAGCACCCGGTCGGCATCGCCGTCGAGAGCGATCCCGATGTCCGCCCGAACTTCCTTCACCTTGGCGGCGAGCGTCGCAGGAGCGGTCGAACCGCAATTGTCGTTAATGTTCGTGCCGTCCGGACTGATTCCGATTTTTATGACTTCGGCCCCAAGTTCCCACAGAACCTCGGGCGCCACGCTGTAACCCGCGCCGTTGGCGCAATCGATTGCCACGCGCAGGCCCTCAAGCGAAAGTTCTCGCGGCAGAGTCCGCTTGGCGAACTCAATGTAACGATCATGCACGCCGTCCACGCGCTTGGCACGTCCAAGCCGGCTTCCTGTAGCGAGGCGAGCGCTCAGATCTTCGTCGAGAAGGCCCTCGATGGTCCGTTCGATATCGTCTGAGAGCTTGTAGCCCTCCGGACCGAACAGCTTGATGCCGTTGTCCTCGAACGGATTATGCGATGCGGAGATCATCACGCCGATGTCGGCGCGCAGCGACCGGGTCAACATCGCAACCGCCGGAGTCGGCATCGGACCGAGCAGAAAGACGTCCATGCCCGCCGACGTAAAGCCGGCAACCATCGCGTTTTCGATCATGTAGCTCGACAGGCGGGTGTCCTTGCCGATCACCACGCGGTGTCGGTAGCTGCCCCGCTGGAAGGCAAGCCCTGCGGCCATGCCGACCTTCATGGCAATTTCCGGCGTCATCGGATGACGGTTCGCGGTACCGCGAATACCGTCGGTCCCGAAGTATTTTCTGCCCATCGATGATCCTGTCGTCAGCTGATGGTTACGCCCCACGCCCTTCTTAGCGGACGGCGCGGCCCGCACACAATGTCGCACAAAACGGTTACCGGGACGTCTGCGACGGGCAGCCATGCCCATCGCGTGTCCTGGCGACGAAAAAGAGCGACCATCGGCCGCTCTCTTTCGTCACCGATCGTAAGACCGTATGGTCAAGTCGGCTGCGGTTCGAGACCGTCACCGGCCTTGTCGTCGCGCGGGCTCGCCGGGCGACCGGTCCCGGCCTTCGGCACGGCCGAACCGCGCGAGGGCGGCGTATCGTCACCCATGTCGCGGGCAAGGGGCCGACCAGCCAGGAGATCATGAACCTCGTCGCCCGAAAGCGTCTCGTATTCGAGCAAAGCCTTGGCGATCATATGGAGATCGTCGATATGCTCGTTGAGGATGCGGCGCGCCTTGTTCTCGGCCGTCTCGATGATCTCACGGACTTCCGAGTCGATCAGCCGCGCAGTGTCTTCAGACATGTTCTGCTGATGCGAAACCGAATGACCGAGGAACACCTCGTCCTGATTGTCCTTGTAGCGCAGCCGACCGAGCTTGTCGCTCATGCCATACTCCATGACCATCGCGCGGGCCATGTTGGTCGCCTGCTGGATGTCGTTGGAGGCACCGGTCGTGACATTGTCGAGGCCGTAGATGATCTCCTCGGCGGCACGGCCGCCGAAAATCATCGCCAGCCGGGCTTCCATCTCGTTCTTGCGCATGCCGTAGCGGTCGCGCTCCGGCAAGTTCATGGTAACGCCGAGCGCCCGGCCACGCGGGATGATCGTCACCTTGTGCAACGGATCGTTGAACGGCTCGTATATGCCGACGAGGGCGTGACCGGCCTCGTGATAGGCAGTGAGCTTCTTTTCCTCTTCGGTCATGGCCATGGAGCGCCTCTCGGCGCCCATCATGACCTTGTCCTTGGCGTCCTCGAACTCCAGCATGGTGACGAGCCGCTTGGCACGGCGTGCCGCCATCAGCGCTGCCTCGTTGACCAGGTTGGCAAGATCCGCGCCCGAGAAGCCGGGGGTGCCGCGCGCGATCGTCCTGAGATCGACATTGGGCGCCAGCGGCACGTTGCGGACATGGACCTTGAGGATCTTCTCGCGACCGCCCACGTCCGGATTCGGGACCATTACCTGCCGATCGAAACGACCCGGCCGCAGCAATGCGGGGTCGAGAACGTCCGGCCGGTTGGTTGCCGCGATCAGAATGACACCCTCATTCGCCTCGAAGCCGTCCATCTCGACCAGCAGCTGGTTCAGCGTCTGCTCGCGTTCGTCGTTGCCGCCGCCGAGACCGGCGCCGCGATGCCGCCCGACCGCGTCGATCTCATCAATGAAAATGATGCAAGGGCTGTTCTTCTTGGCCTGCTCGAACATGTCGCGCACACGGCTCGCGCCGACGCCGACAAACATCTCGACGAAGTCGGAGCCGGAAATCGTGAAGAACGGCACATTCGCCTCGCCCGCGACGGAGCGCGCCAGCAACGTCTTACCGGTTCCCGGAGGGCCCACGAGCAAAACGCCGCGGGGAATCTTGCCGCCTAGTCGCTGGAATTTCTGCGGCTCGCGCAGGAATTCGACGATCTCCTCCAGATCCTGCTTTGCCTCGTCAACGCCGGCCACATCCTGAAACGTGACGCGGCCGTGCGCTTCGGTGAGAAGCTTGGCCTTCGACTTGCCGAAGCCCATCGCCTTGCCGCCCGCGCCGCCCTGCATCTGCCGCATCAGGAAGATCCAGACCGCGAGGATCAGGAGGATCGGACCGAACGACAACAGCATCGACCAGATCGGATTGGTGTTGTCGCCCGGAGGAGCGGCATTGATCTGGATGTTCTTCGACTCGAGTCGCCCGACCAACGCCGGGTCTTCCGGCGCGTAGGTCTGGAACGGCGCGGCGCCGTCGGAATACTTTCCGCTGATCCGCGGTCCCTGGATGACAACCGATTGCACCCGGCCCGAATCGACGTCGGACAGGAACTGCGAATAGGGAATCTCGCGAGTGCCAGCAGTCTGGGAGCCATTCGAAAACAGCTGGAACAGAGCGATCAAAAGCAGGGCGATGATCGCCCAGAGGGCGAAGTTTCGAAAATTCTGGTTCATCAGTCATCCTGGGATGGCCGCCCGAGACCGCTCAGACGATTTCATCGAAGATAGGTGGCGAGCCCCTCCTTGCCAACATCATCGGGCGCTTTTGCGGCAAAATGCATGGAGGTCTCTGGCCCTTTGGTTACCGCACTCCCCTCGCGGTTGCCGCCTCGCACCGCGAATCCGGCAGATTCCGCATCAAGCGCCACGTGATCAGCGGGGCGGTTTCGAGCCGGGCGACGCCGGCGCCGGCCTTTCGCGTCAGCGCCGCCGGCACCGCGATCAACGTGGTCCCGACCGTCAGGACGGGCAAAGTTCGTTCGATCGGATTACCCCGCCCTAGCGATCCGAAGGCAACGATTTGGGCATCTCGGTCAAGGTGATCGCGCGCCGGACGGACATCGAAGCGACCGTCGAAAACCACTTGGCTCGCGAGATTGGCGGGCGCGATTCCCGCGATTCCGGAGCGGCCGAATTCGCGCGCGAACGTGACACGGGATTGTGCGTCGATCAGCGCGCCGCCAAGCGACGCCGCGATCCGGC
This sequence comes from Aurantimonas marina, assembly GCF_017183135.1. Taxonomy (GTDB): domain Bacteria; phylum Pseudomonadota; class Alphaproteobacteria; order Rhizobiales; family Rhizobiaceae; genus Aurantimonas; species Aurantimonas marina. Next base: position 52,094 of record NZ_JADDXW010000001.1, read on the forward strand.
CCCGCCCTCCCAACAGCGCCTCGACGAGGCGCGTCACGGAACGGCCGCCGGGAGCATAGTCGCCGCCCGCGACAGCGGCGATAGCGCGCTGCATCAGCAAAAACGCCGTCGGCCCTTCGATCGCGGCCAACGCCGCGCGGTCGAAGGCTAGTGTACCGTCGGTGTCAGCGGTAAATTCGCCGGTCGCTGCCATGCCGGCGATCACTACCGCCAACCTGGCCTCCTCCGCGTCGCGGCGCGCGGCGTGGAAGGCGATGTCCGCTTGGAGCCGAGGGCGTCGTGCGCCCTCGGCGGCCAAGTGCAGGCGCAGCCGGATGCGGTGGGAGGTCGCGTCGGCATTGCTGGGATCGTCGACGGCCGGGAGGCCCTGAGCGGCCACCGTCGCTTTCAGCCGGCCGCCCGGCACATCCAGAAATGGACGAACAAGGGCCACCCCGGGCGCGATGTCGCGAATCCGGCGCATGCCGGCCAAGCCGGTGTCGCCCGCCCCCCGCGCCTGCGCCAGAAGATGCGTCTCCAGCTGGTCGTCCTGATGATGTGCGGTCAGGATGACGGTTGCACCGAGCTGGCGGGCCGCATCGAGCAGAAGGCCATAGCGGGCGTGGCGCGCGGCTGCGGGAATGTTGCCGGTTTGAGCCGGTTCGACCCAGCGCATCGCCCTGTGCGGCAGAGCGAGTTTCCGCGCCATATCGGCGACGAAACTGGCCTCGACGGCCGATTGTGGGCGCAATCCGTGATCGACGGTCACGACGTCGAATTGGATGTCGGAAAGAAATGCGGTTTTTCGCGCTTCGTTCGCTGCCAGGAGCAGCGTCAGCGAGTCCGGTCCGCCGGACACCGCGAGCACCGCCCGTTGCGGTCGGCCGATGCGGATGGCGGCTTGTGCGATCGCGGTGGCGAGGCAATTGCAAAGATCGCGCGGCGAAAGCGGTTGGGCGCCCGGCGGAACCTCCGGAATGCGGATGCTTGCTGTAGTGGCTGTTTCCGTGGTCAGCAGTTTGCCGCCTTCGCCTCGCTTGCCAGCTTGCTCTTTACGCTGGCGCTCATGTCCGGATAGCGCCGTGTCACTTCCTTGAAGGTTACGCAGGCCGTTTCGCGGTTGTCGAGCTTGGCCAGCGACATCCCGAGCTTCAGCATCATGTCAGGCGCCTTGCTGCTCTTCGGGTAATTCTTCTGGGCGTCGAGAAAGGTCTCCGCCGCATCGGCGTATTTCTGCTGCTGGAACAGGCTCTCGCCCAGCCAATATTCCGCGTCCGGTGTATCCTTCGCGTTCGGATAGGTCTGCGCATATTGGCGGAATGACTGCTCGGCAAGTTGGTAGTCGCCGGCCAGAAGGTAATTGTAGGCGAGGGCGTACAGATCCCCCGCCCCTTGCGGCGTTACTGCGGCGACCGTGGCCGATGAACCTGGCGTGGTCGCGTCCGAAGCGCCTCCCGTCGGCGCGGCCGACGATCCCATATCAAGGCCGCCATCGAGAATGCGGCCGATGCCGCCGTCACCGGATGGATCTTTCGCCGGGTCACCGCGTGCGGGTGCGGAAGGAGCCGCGCGCGGCGCATCCTGGCGAGCGGCCGTGCGAACCGGGTCCGTGTCCGCGGCGGGAGCGGCATCGCCGCGCCGTTCACCGGCCGAACCGGAGCCGCCCCCCTTTTCGAGTTCCTGGAAACGGAACTCGTTATCCTCCTGCCGCTTGCGCATGTCTTCCTGCGCCTGGAGCAACTGGAAGCTGAGTTCCTCCACCCTGCCGTTGAGCCGGCGGATTTCCTCCTCAAGATGATTGAGCCGAACGATCGCGTCGCCGGCCTGCGCCAGACGCACCGGCTGTGTGCTGTCGGGCGTGACCGTTTGCCCCTGTCGAACAGTCGGGCCTGCGTTGCCGGCCCAGCCGGACAAAGAACCGACAGCCGGTTCGTACGCCGAGGCTCCGGTCGACACGCCCATCAGCAGGGCCAGGGAGGACGCGGCAAAAAGTGTCTGTCGGCAGGTCATGGACAATGGTTCTCTCGAAAGTATGAGGCTGACACAGGACCGCCGCGGCCCGTCTGCGACCCGCATGATGGCCTTGTTGATGGTTGCTCAATTCTAACATGGAACGAGCGAGTTCGGCCAAAGTTTGACCGCGTCGGAGCTTTACTCTCAGCCGCATGACGCTCAACGCAGGACGGCCCCGAAGGGCCGCCGCATGGAATGTCTGTCGTGGACGGCCGGATCAGCTTCCGGCGCCGCCCAGAACCGTAACGGCGCGCCGGTTCTGCGACCAGCAGGAGATGTCGTCGCAGACCGCCACCGGGCGTTCCTTGCCGTAGGAAAGAGTCCGGATGCGGTTGGCCGCCACGCCCCGCTGGGCGAGATAGTCGCGTGTGGCTGACGCACGACGGGCGCCCAGCGCGAGGTTGTACTCCCGGGTGCCGCGCTCGTCCGCATGACCTTCGATCACGATCGAATATTGCGGATACTGGTTCAGCCACTGCGCCTGACGGGCGAGGGTCTGCTGGGCGTCTGCGCGGATCGACGAGGAATCGGTATCGAAGAACACGCGATCACCGACATTAACGGTGAAGTCCTGGCTCGTGCCCGGCGCTGCAGTTCCCCCGGCACCACCGGCGCCAAGGCCGAGCCCCGCGGCGTTATCCGGCAGCCCGTCCTTCTTGCTGGCGCAGCCAGCGACCGCCAGGCCGGCGACGAGTACGAGCGCAATGCGGCTCTTAACCCCAAAAATGGTCCGGCGCATGGCCAGCTCCTTCAAATCAGATGAGTCCCTGTTACCCGATATTTACTCTGCCGATGTTTAACGCGTCGTAAAAAACGGTTGGCTTTCGGCAATATCGTGAAGCGCCGATCCCATTGATTTTTCGCGTGGATACGGCGAGTTGGCGAGGAATAGGCAGGCCCTCGCCGACTGGCGCATGCCGGTGACACACGGCCGACCATGCGCCGCAAAGCTTGCCCCGAACTGGCTGCCCGGGCACGCCGGACCATGAGAACGGTCTCGCGATGAGTTCGATGTCGAACCACCCCAACGCCGTACCTCGTAGGTCCGGCGGCGGCCTATTCGAGTGAGGGCGACCAGGCCGGATCCGACGCATAGCCCGGAGTGGGAACCTTCTGCTCGTTATAGCCTGTGAGGTCGATCGAATAGAGCTGCGGGCCACCGCCGCCCTTGGCGTCGCGGAAGAACATCAAAACACGGCCGTTCGGCGCCCAGGTCGGCCCCTCATTGTGGAAGCCGGAGGTCAGAATGCGCTCGCCCGAGCCATCGGGGCGCATGACGCCAATTTGGAACTGGCCACCGCTCTGCTTGGTGAAGGCGACGAGATCGCCGCGCGGCGACCATACGGGCGTCGAATAAGAGCCGTCGCCGAAGGAAATGCGTTGCTGGCTGGAGCCGTCGGCGTTCATCACGTAAAGTTGCTGCCGGCCGCCCCGATCGGATTCGAACACGATGCGCTGGCCATCCGGCGAGTAGGACGGCGAGGTGTCGATCGCCGCCGTCGAGGTCAGCCGGGTGGTCGCGCGCGAGCGCAAGTCCATGGCGTAGATATTGGCGTTGCCATCCTGCTGCAGGCTCATGATGACCTTCTGGCCGTCCGGCGAGAAACGCGGCGAGAAGGTCATGCCGGGGAAGTTCCCGACGATTTCGCGCTGGCCGGTCTCCAACTGCAGAAGATAGACCCGCGGCTCGCCGTCGCCGAACGACATGTAGGTGACTTCCTGCCGGCTGGGCGAAAAGCGCGGCGTCAGAACGAGATCGTTGCCCTGGGTGAGGAAGCGCACATTGGCGCCGTCCTGATCCATGATCGCCAGCCGCTTGACCCGCTTGTCCTTGGTGCCGCTCTCGGAAACGAAGACGATACGGGTATCGAAATAGCCCTTCTCTCCCGTCAGGCGCTGATAGATCGCATCGGCGATGATGTGCGCGACCCGACGCCAGTTCTCGGGATTGGTATAGAATTGCTGGCCGTCGAGCTGCTGGCCGGCAAACGTGTCCCAGAGCCGAAATTCGACCCGCAGGCGCCCGTCGGCTTCCGGCGTGACTCGACCGACGACGATTGCCTGGGCGTTGATGACCGTCCAGTCGGTAAAGGTCGGACTTGTGTCGACGGTCAGTCCCTTCTGAATGAAGGCGGACCTGTCAATGGGCGCGAACAGGCCCGAGCGCTTCAGATCGGCCTGAACCACGCTGGAAATCTGCTGACCGATCCCGTCCTGCGACTGGAAGTCGGTGATCGCGATCGGTAGCGGCTCGACATTGCCTTGCGTGATGTCGATCTCGACCACCGCCAAGGCTGGCGCCGCGAATAGGATGGCACCGGCGATCGCCGCGATGGCTACAAGAACGCCTTTGATGCTCGTTTTCATTCCACGATCTTCCATTGAGTTCGAAGGCTGCAAGGCCGTTGACCGGCTACGCCTCATTGTTTGAATTGCCACCCGCTCGCCCCCCGTGACGTGCGTCGAGCATGATCCGACGCGGTCATCGCGGAGTGGGCTCGCGTTGCCCGACGGCACCGTCTCGGTCGTCCTAACACGCAATCAGGAGATTGTATGACGCCGCCAGACGCTTCGCCGCCCGGCTGATACCTCGCGTTTCGCATCAGAACATCTGGCTCGGATCGAAGTTGACCACGACATCGGCCCAAGTGTCGTATTTCTCGGCTGGCAGGTTGTACGGTGCGCAGCGCTGTACGGCGCGCAACGCGGCTTCGCCGGCGATCCGCTCGATCATCGAGCTGCCGCCGCCGTCGACGATTTCCGGGCGGGATTCAAGTTGACCGGTCGAATCCAGCCGCATCTGGATCGAAATCCTCAAGGAGCCCGCCTCGGACACGCCGGATGGCGGCGACCAGCAACGCTGGATCTGCCCGCGCAACGCGTCGAGTTCGCTCTGGGAAAGCTTGGCGCCGGTCTGGCGCTCAGTCCCGAGTGAAGCCTGCTCCTCAGAGCGCTTCGCGCCACCGCCGGCCGATTGCTCCTTGTTGAGCAGCGCGGCGATCTTATCGGCGTCGAACTGGCTCTCCTCCGGCGTCCGGGCCTCGGTGGCCCTGGTCTCTTTCGCCGGCTCCGGTTTTTTCGGCTCGGGCTTGTTTTCCGCCACCGCCGGCGCCGGCGGTTTGGGCTTCGTCGAGGGCACCGGCACGTTCTGCGGCAACGGAGGTTCGGCCGGAGCCGCCTCGGCGGACGCGATGGCCTGCTCGACCGCGTCGACCGGCGGCGGAGTTTCCGTCGGCGTTTCGGCCGTCACCGGATCCGGCGGCGGAGGCGGCGTATCGGCCGGAGGGGGCGGCGCCGGTTCTGGTTCGGGTTGCGGCTCGGGGGCCGGAGCTTCCGCAGGCTTTGCCGCCGCAGCCTGTTCGCTCGCCTTCGGTCGGTCGACGGGCGTCGGCGGCGTCTCCAGATCAGCCTCGTTGTTGCCGACATTCTCGGCCGGCATCGGCAGCGTCTGCGGCTTTTCCGTCGGCTTGGGCGCGGGCGTCTCGGTCATCGGCGCATCCTTGGCGCCGACGACAGACTGCGACAGCGACTCGATCGGCACGATCTCGACCGGGAAGGACTCGATGTTCGCGACCTCCAACGGATCAGGCGCCGACAGCGACCACAGGCCCCAGGTCAGGACCGCCGTATGCAGGATCGTGGAGACAACGACGCCGGATTTCATGGAGACCCGATTTGGCTATGCGTTGAGGTCTTGATCGGTGACGAGACCGATATTGCGGAAACCGGCCGCCGAGATCCGGGCCATGACCTTCATGACCGTGCCGTAATCCGCCGCGCGGTCGCCGCGCACGAAAATCCGCTCCTTGTAGCCAGCCTTCGCGACCGCTTCGAGTTTGGCGACGATCTCGTCGATCGGAATCTCGGCATCGTTCAGATAGACGGCGCCACTCGAGTTCACCGAGATGGTGATCGGCTGACTTTCCGAATTCAGTGCCTTGGCCTGGGTTTCCGGCAGTTCGATCGGCACGCCGACGGTCAACAACGGCGCCGCGACCATGAAGATGATCAACAGCACCAGCATCACGTCGACCATCGGCGTGACGTTGATTTCACTCATCGGTTGGCGCCGACCGCGGCGGCGGCGCGATCCCGGGGACCGTCCTGATCCCGCTGACATGCCCATGGCTGCTTACCTTTCCAGCCGAAAACGGCCGCTCTCGCCTAGCGCGATGTCAGCTTCTCGTCGATCTGTCGGGACAGGATCGCCGAAAATTCGTCCGCGAAGGCTTCGAGCCGCATCCCCAGCTTGCCGACATCCGACGACAGCTTGTTGTAGGCGACCACGGCCGGAATCGCCGCGACCAGACCGATCGCCGTCGCCAGCAGCGCCTCGGCAATGCCCGGCGCGACGACGGCCAGGCTGGTCTGCTGCGAACCGGCGATCGCCTGGAACGACGTCATGATGCCGATAACGGTGCCGAACAGCCCGACGAACGGCGCGGCCGAGCCGATGGTTGCCAGGAACCCCAGGCGCGACTCCAGACTGTCCATCTCACGGGCCAGCGTGACGTCCATGGCCTTGTCGATCCGCGTCTGCAGGCCGACCGGCGAGCGTGCGCCCTTCTCGAAGGATTTCTTCCATTCGCGCATGGCCGCGACAAACAGCGCCCCCATCCCCGACGTCTTGCGCTCCGACAGGCTGTGGTAGAGTTCCTCGAGCGACTGGCCAGACCAGAAATTGCTCTCGAACTTGTTGAGCTGGCGGCGGAAGCGCCCGTAGCGCATCGACTTGTCGATGATGATCGCCCACGTCCAGACCGACGCGAACAAGAGTCCGATCATGACCAGCTTGACCACGAAGCCCGCCTGCCAGAACAAATCCCACAGCGACACCGTGCCGGCGGCGGCTAGCGTTCCCTGAACGACTTCTCCGTCCATTCCCCAACATCCTCGATATGCAGAACTATTGGCCTGACAACCCGTGACGGGTCGCCTCTGCCTCGAACACGACCGGCTCGACATGCGCCGGCGTACCGCTCGCTCGCGTAAACCCTTGATGCCCTTTCACAAGCGAATCCGGTGAAAGAATGGCGCGCCTTGCGTAAGACTGGTCCAGTTTGATTGATGCATCGGTAGGGTTAACGATCCGTTAGCGCCCCACCGGCTCCTGAGCGACGCTCAATCCACCGCCGGCGCCAGTTGCGCCAGGACCGCGGCCGGCATCCGCATCGGCCTGCCCTCGGGCGAGATCACCGCCACCTTGACCTTGGCCTCGATCAGCGCCTCCTCGCCGCGCGTGATGCGCTGGATCAGCAGGATGCGCGCACCTCCGAGATGGTGTGTTCTGGTTTGCACGGTCAGGATGTCGTCGATCCGCGCCGGTCGCAGGAAATCGATATCCATGTGCCGGACCGCGAAGGCCATCGACGGTCCGTATTTTCCTGCCAGCAGCTCACCGTGGCCGATCCCCTTCAGACGCAGAAGATCCGACCGTCCTCGCTCGAGAAAATTCAGATAGCGCGCGTGATAGACGACCCCAGAAAAGTCGGTGTCCTCGAAATAGACGCGAATCCGCAGCTCGTGGCCGCTTGGTGTGAGGCGGCCGGCCAATTGATCGGTTATCAAGCGCCCCTCATCCCTGCGCGCCCCCCGGGGCTTCGGCTCACTCGGCTCCGCCACAGATCTCGCGCCTAGTCACATTCTACCACCAAAACGTCGCCTTCCGCATATCCGACGACGTCGGGCTGGACAAGGACATCCCGCAGGCCCGGACAGGCAAAGCGATCGGCACCGAAGGGGTATGGAAACATTGCCAGTTGCTGCATGTCGGGCCGAGCCTGTAGATGCCCCGCCGGACAGGCCGCGCCTTGCAGACCGGACCTCTGCTTATAGATCATAGCCCTCATTCTCCGATCTCCGGCATTCGAGGCCCAATGCGCGCACTTTTCCTTCAGTATTCCGAGCGCATCGGCGCCAGCTACTGGTTCATCCCCTCCATCATGGCAGTCGGCGCGGCAATCCTCGCCTTCGTGCTGATCGAGGTCGACCTTCGCGTTCCGCCGGATGCCTTTGGCAACAATCCCTTTTTCTTTGCCACTCAGCCCGACGGCGCCCGATCGATCCTCTCGGCCATCGGCGGCTCTATGATCGGCGTCGCCGGTACCGTGTTCTCGGTGACCATGGCGACCGTCGTCTTCGCATCGGGAAGCTACGGCCCCCGCCTGCTCAGCAACTTCATGAACGATCGCGGCAATCAGGTCACTCTCGGCGTCTTCGTCGCCACCTTTGTCTATTCGATGCTGGTCCTGCGCAGCGTTCGCGACGGTGGCAGCGAGGACATCTACGCCGCGATGTTCGTACCCAACATCGCGATCTTCGGCGCTATCGTCCTTGCGATCGGGTCGATCGGCATCCTGATCTTCTTCATCCACCATGTGCCGTCGACCATCCACATCTCGAACGTCATCGCCGGCATCGGCGGGGGTCTGCTGCGCGATATCGGCAACCGCTTTCCCAAACACCTCGGCGAGCCGGCGGAAGAGGAAAACCGCGCCGAGGTGCTTTGGCAGGTGCCCGCCTGCTTTCGGCCGGATGCGGCGGACGACGCCGCGCTGGCCCCCTATCGCGAGATCGAGATGGACTATACCGGCTATATCCAGGTCATCGACTACGAGACCTTGATGCACGCGGCCCGCGATCATGAAATCGTTGTCAGGATGAACTGCCGTCCTGGCACCTTCGCCCATTCCGGCCGGGTTCTCTTTGACGCATGGCCGAGCGAACGGGTGACGGATGAGGTACGCAGCGCCCTCGTCGCCGCGATCGCTCTCGGTCACACCCGAAGCGTGACACAGGACCTTCTCTTCCTGTTCGACGAACTGGTCGAAATCGCAGCCCGAGCCCTTTCACCCGGCGTCAACGACCCCTTCACGGCGCTCACCTGCCTGGATTGGCTCACCGCCGCGATGTCCGAGTTGGCGGGGCGTTCACCACCGGATTCGCTCCGTGTCGACGAGGACCACAAGCTCCGCGTGATCGGCGGCTCGATGGCCTTTGCCGGCTATGTCGACCATTCCTTCGGCCATTTGCGCCAATACGCGGCCGCAGACATGATCGCGGCCGAACATTTCATCGACTGTCTGGCGCGGGTTGCGCCTGCCTGTCGAAGGCAAGATGAACTGCGCGCGCTCCACGACCAGAAGGAGGCGTTGCTGGCCCTCGCCCGCGAAGGCCTCGGCGGCGCGTCGCTTGAAACCGTCGAAGCGGCCGGCCGGCGGTTCGACGAGCAACTCGCCCATCCCCGGCTCCGATCGACAGATCGCGGGCCGCTGTCATCTCCTGCACCGGAGCCGGCGGCGTAGCGCCGGCCGCGCGCCGGATTCCGACGACCTCCTGCGAATGATCAGTCGGAGGAACCGCCTTCCTCGAACAGGCCCGCCTGCGTCCCCTGGTAGGTCCGGGGCACGGCGAGCCCGATGTGCCGGAACGCATGCTGCGTCAACAGGCGACCGCGCGGGGTGCGCTGGAGGAAGCCCTGTTGCAGCAAATAGGGCTCGACGATGTCCTCGATGGCGTCGCGCGGCTCCGATAACGCTGCGGCGATGGTCTCGATCCCGACTGGCCCGCCGCCGAAATTCGAAGCAATCAGGTCGAGATAGCGCCGGTCGAGCTGATCGAGGCCAAGACTGTCGACCTCCAGCCGCGTCAGCGCGGCGTCGGCGACCTTGCGGTCAACCTCGCTCACGCCCGCGACATCGGCGAAATCGCGGACCCGCCGCAGCAGCCGGCCGGCGATACGTGGCGTGCCGCGCGCCCGGCGGGCGATTTCTCGCCCCCCCTCCTCGGCCATCGGCAGGCCCATCAACCGGGCGCCGCGCCGAATGATGTGCTCCAATTCCTCGACCGTGTAGAAATTCAGCCGCACGGGTATGCCGAAGCGGTCGCGCAAGGGCGTCGTCAAAAGCCCCACCCGCGTCGTCGCCGCGACCAGGGTGAATTTCGACAGGTCGATCTTCACCGAACGCGCCGCCGGCCCCTCGCCGATGATCAGATCGAGCTGGAAATCCTCCATCGCCGGATAGAGAATTTCTTCGACCGCAGGGCTGAGGCGGTGGATCTCGTCGATGAACAGGACGTCGCGTTCTTCCAGATTGGTCAAAAGCGCCGCGAGATCGCCGGCCTTGGCGATGACCGGTCCCGAGGTCGAACGGAAGTTGACGCCCAGTTCCTTGGCCATGATCTGCGCCAGCGTGGTCTTGCCGAGGCCCGGCGGACCGACGAAGAGGACGTGGTCGAGCGCCTCCCCCCGGGTCTTCGCGGCCTCGATGAAGACCTTCAGGTTGGCGCGCGCCGCCGCCTGTCCGACGAAATCGTCGAGCCGCTGTGGCCGCAGCGTTGCGTCTATGTCCTCGCCGCGTTGATCCGGGGTGATGAGACGGGTGTCGCTCATGAAAACACGATCATGTCAGCAATTCCATGCTCGCCAAATCTCTGGCGGCGTTCCGATCAAATGTCACCGTTCTCGCGCAGCCCTGTCCGTGATGGCGTTCGGCAATCACAGCGTCGGAGAAATCGACATTGCCTTCCTCGAACATCGAGAGGCATCGCACAATCGTATCGAAATCCTCGAAAATCAAAGAGCTCACTTCGAGTAGCTCGAAGAGCGTTCGCGACAGTTCGTTTCGCGGCAACTGATAGCGCGTTCGCAGCACCCAAAAGAGCTCGAGTATCACCGGAACCCCGACAAACCCTTGTTCGGCCGACGTCAGTTTTGACAGAAACCGCTGGGCCGCCGGTGACTGGACGGAATCATCGTTCAGAAGCGCCCGCAGCAGAACATTGGTGTCGACGCCGACGACACTCATGTGCCGCGCGACTCTTTCTCAAGATCGTCGCTGTCGAGATGATCGCTGATACCGGCACCGATCGCCGCATCATAGTCCTGCAGAGTGGTATTGGGTTTAGCGTGGGCCGACAGCCGTCCATAGAGTGTGTCGACCGGCCGGTTTCTTGGTACCAACCGCACGTCGCGCCCCACGGTGACGAATTCGACCCGGTCTCCTTCCCGCAGTTTCAGATGTTCACGCATCGCCTTCGGCAAGGTCAGCTGACCCTTCGACGTAATGGTAGCGGAAGTCATATCGTTTCCCCCAATTCCTTACATTTTCAAAATAGTAAGGATTTTCCCGTCGCACAACCCGCCTAGCGCCGGCTCAGCGCCTTCAGCCCCAGCCGGATCAGCGTCGCCGAATCCGCGTCCTCGGCTCCATCCCGCACGGCCGAGGCCACGGCATTGGCCGCCTGGTCCCGCGCATAACCGAGATTGACCAACGCCGAGACCGCATCGGTGATCGGCGCCGGCGCGACGCCCTCGCCAATTTCGCGTTTCAGCCCGAAGCTTTCGTCCGAGCCGGCGCCGGAAAAGGCCGGCACCTTGTCCTTCAATTCCGCGACGATGCGCGCCGCCACTTTCGGCCCGACGCCCGGCGCGCGTGCCACCATCGCCTTGTCCTGCAGCGCGATCGCGTTGGCCAGATCGCCGCTCGACAGCGTGCCGGTCACTGCCAGCGCGACTCTCGCGCCGACGCCCTGGACCGTCTGCAGCAGGCGGAACCAGTCCCGCTCGGCGGCGGAGGAAAAACCGTAGAGGCGGATCATGTCCTCGCGAACATACGTCTCGACGAAGAGCACGAACGCCTCGCCCGGCCCGGGCAAGGACGCCAGGGTGCGCATCCCGCAATAGGCGATGTAGCCGACGCCGTGAACGTCGAGGACGACATGATCTTCGCCAATCTCGTCGACGGTGCCCTTCAGCTTTCCGATCACGGGTGGGTCTCCGGCGAAATGATCTCGAGATCGGGAAAATAACTTCGGTAGCGGGAGGCGTCCCGCGTCAACAGCCGGTGACCACGAACGAGCGCGTGCGCGCCGATCAGAAAATCAGGCAGAGTGCGCTCCCGCCCCCCGCCGCGCGAGCGGTAGAACCGATGCGCCCGCCCGGCCGGAAACGCGGCCTCGAACGGAAACGGCTCCCGATGCGGCCGCATCCAAGCGACCCGCGAGAACAGCTCTTCTTCCCGCATCGGCACGGCGAGTTCCGCCCAGACGATCGCGCTGAGGACAATCTCGCCGCTCCGGCACTCTTGCCTGACGGCTTCGATCGATTCCTTGAAAAACCGCCCGGTGCCCAGCATGTCGATGAAGATGTTGGTATCAATCAACGTCGAGGTCTTCACGGGGTCCCCTCAACCAGTCCACATAGGACTTGCCGTCCATCCCGTCGGTATCGATCGTACCGCGCATCTCCGCCACATGCCGATCGAACGCCCGGTCCCAAACGACCGGATCGTCATCCGCACAGGTGCGAACGAGCCGCACCGCGTCACCCGCATCGACAAAGTCCACCTCGCTGCCGGGCACGATGCCGAGCTTGTCGCGGATCACCTTGGGAATCGTCACCTGACCTTTTTCCGTCACCCTCACCTGACGCTCGCCTTCCGTTTCAACAAAAGTAATACCTGCCGGTAATACCTATTGGCAGGAATGGAACATGTCAAGAACATCCGCCTCTGATCGACCACCGCATCAGCGCCCCGCCACCAAGGCCCGGGCCTGCGCCGACTGGCGATGATGTGTGTGGCAGATGGCGATGGCGAGCGCGTCGGCAGCATCGTCCGTATCGAAGCTGGCCTTCGGCATCAGCACCTTGACCATCATGTGGATCTGCTTCTTGTCGCCATGGCCGACGCCGATGACCGCCTTCTTCACCGCGTTCGGGGCGTATTCGGCGACCGGCAGACCGGCGAGCGCGGGCACCAGCATGGCGATGCCGCGCGCCTGGCCGAGCTTCAGCGTGGCGACGGCGTCCTTGTTGACGAAGGTCTGCTCGACCGCCGCCTCGTCAGGCTGATGGGTGTGGATCATCTTGGTCAACCCGTCATGCAACTGGCAAAGCCGCGAGGCGAGGTCCAGCTTGTTGTCGGAGATCACCGTGCCGCTCGCGACGAAGCGCAGCGAGTTGCCGAGCGTCTCGACGACGCCCCAGCCGGTGTGTCGAAGACCCGGATCGATGCCGACGATGCGAATGGATGCCTCCTGTAACACTTCCTTAATCTCCGATCTTAGCCGACTCGGAGCGCATCAGATAGGCAAATCATGAACGAAAAGAGAACGAAACGAGAGCAACCTGCGTAATGCTTCGGAAGGATCAACGAATGCGATGAATGTGCGCCTCAGGCGGCGGACAGCTTGGCCATCACTTCGTCGTCGACCTCGAAATTCGCGTAGACGTTCTGCACGTCGTCATCGTCCTCGAGATTGCCGATCAGCCGCATGACGCTTTCGGCCTTATCCTCGTCGACCGGCGTTCCGGTCTGAGGCCGCCAGATAGCCTTGACGCTTTCCGCCTCGCCGAGTGATGCCTCCAGCGCGGTGGAGACCTCGTTGATATCCTCGAAGGCGGTGATGATCGTGTGGCCGCTTTCGTCGGAGATCACGTCGTCGGCGCCAGCCTCGATCGCCGCTTCCATCACCTTGTCCGCGTCGCCCACCGAGGCCGCGTAGATGATCTCGCCGACATGATCGAACATGAAACCGACCGAGCCGGTTTCGCCCAGAGCACCGCCGGATTTGGTGAAATAGGAGCGCACGTTGGAGGCGGTACGGTTGCGGTTGTCGGTCAGCGCCTCGACGATGACGGCAACGCCGCCCGGCCCGTAGCCCTCGTACCGGACCTCGTCGTAGTTCTCCGCGTCGCCGCCTGAGGCCTTCTTGATCGCCCGGTCGATGTTGTCCTTCGGCATCGACTGCGCCTTGGCGTTGTTGATCGCCAGCCGCAGGCGCGCATTCATCGACGGGTCGGGCAGGCCGGCCTTGGCCGCGACCACGATCTCGCGCGCCAGTTTGGAGAACATCTTCGATCGAACCGCGTCCTGGCGGCCCTTGCGGTGCATGATGTTCTTGAACTGTGAATGGCCGGCCATGGAAAACCTGTCGATCGGATTGGAAGAAAAGCTGCCTGTCATATAAAAAATGCAGCGGGAAACGTCCAGAACGAGGTTCGCGATGTCCGATACCCACCAGTCCGAAGCCGGCCGAGCGAAGCGCAGTCCAAGTGTGCGGCTTCCGTCCCTGCCGCTCACCGGCGGCTGCCAGTGCGGCCAGGTTCGCTACGAAATCCGTAAGATCCCCCTCGTCTTCTACCTTTGTCATTGCACCGAATGCCAGCGCCACACATCAAGCGCCTATGGCGAGAGCCTTCGTGTCGAGTCCGCCAGCCTCGTCGTCACCGGCACGTTGAAAACGACCCGACGCGGGTCGCAAAGCGGTGCAATCCGGCTGGGCGATTTCTGCCCGGATTGCGGCGTGCGCGTCCAGCATCGCTCCGAAGGCAACCCGCACCGCGTCAACATCAAGGCCGGCACCCTCGACGATACGTCATGGCTGGCACCGGCGGGGCATATCTGGGTGCGCTCGAAGCAACCCTTTGTCGCTATCGACCCGGCCGAACTCGCCTATGACGGCCCGCCAGGCGATGCCGGCTCAGCGGCGATCGGCGCAAGATGGCGGGAGATGCTGGCCGCCGGAGAACAAGATTAGTCCGAGCGCGACGGGCTCCGGCAATGACGTCATCCGGCAATGACGTCATTATGATTTTGCTTCGTCGGCCCTCGGGTTAGCTTTCCCTCATGGTCGGCGAAACGGCACCTCTCATAGTCCCTACGGACACGACCGTCTCGGCCGACGGAGGACAAGGGAGATCGAGCCATGGGAGTCAGTGGCATGCGACATGGCGCGACAGTTCGACGCTTCGCGGTGCTCCTGGCGCTTCTGGCAGCGCCCGTCGCCGTGGCGACGGCCGAGACTCCACAGGAGGAATCCGCCGGCGCCATTGCCGTCGAGGCCGCGCCGGCGGAGCTCTTCGCCGCATTGAAAAGCGCGACATCAGAAGCCGAGGGACGCGCGGCGGAGACCGCGATCTGGCGTTTCTGGATGAGCGCGGCGCCCGATCCCATCGCGCGGCGCCTCGTCGACGACGCCATGAAGCGGCGCAACGATTACGATTTCGCGGGAGCGCATGACCTCCTCGATGAAGCGATCACGCGTGCGCCGGCTTACGCCGAGGCCTTCAACCAGCGCGGCTTCATCCGCTTCCTGCAGGACGATTTCGACGGCGCGCTCGAAGACGTCGATCGCGCCATCGAACTCGAACCCAGGCATTTCGCGGCCATGGCCGGACGGGCGCATATCCTGATGCGTCAGGGGCGGTTTCGGCTGGCCCAGGCGCAGTTGCGGGAGGCGGTCGACATCCACCCGTTCCTGAAAGAGCGCACGATGCTGGTGCCACCGGTCGGCACCGCACCTGCAAAGCCGGCGGGTGACGGCTTCGATTTGTGACCGCCTTGGGCCGCCCGGCCCGTCGTTTCAAAGGATCCAGCCAATGCACCGTGTCTTCGCCTTCGCTTTGCTCGCAGCCTTGCTGATCCTCGCGCCGCGCGAGGCCGCCGCCCAGTCCGTTCCGAGCACCTGCATCGCCGTTGCGGAAAACCTCCCTCAGACACTCCGCGCGACCTACGTTTCTCTGGACGCGAAGACGCCCATCCGTGTGGCCCAGCGCGGCCGAGACGAGGTTCGCATCACCTATGTCCATCATTCGACCTATCTGATCGAAAGCCCCAACGGCGTAACGGCGGCCACCGACTATTCCGGTTTCTCCGGTCCGACCGTCCCGGACATCGCCACGATGAACAGGGCACACACCACCCATTTTACGGAGTTTCCTGATCCGGCGATTGATCATGTCCTTAAGGGCTGGAATCCGCAGGGCGGCCCCGCCCGACACGCGCTCACCGTCGACGACATGTATGTGCGCAATGTACCGACCGACATCCGCTCCGTCGGCCGTGGTCTTGAGCCGGACGGGAATTCGATCTTCATCTTCGAGGTGGCGGGGCTGTGCATCGGCCATCTCGGCCATCTGCATCACCGTCTGACCGACGAGGACTATGCGGCGATCGGCCGCCTCGACATTTTGATGGTGCCCGTCGACGGCGGCTATACGCTCAGCCAGGAGGGCATGGGCGAGATCGCCAAGCGGCTGCGCTCCTCGATCGTCCTGCCAATGCACCGCTTTCGCGGGCCGATCGACCGGTTCCTCGATCGGCTGCCAGACTTCGCGGTCGACCGGCGCGCGGAGAACAGCTTCACCGTCTCGCTCCGCACGCTTCCCGGCCGGCCGACGGTGATCGTGCTCTCGGGCGTCTGACGCAGCGTTATCTCGCCCCGCTCAACCGATCGTCGGCGGCTCGCCATGCACTTGCGCCGGGACGGTACCGCCCATCCCAGCATTCAATACCGCAGCCTTCTGCCGCTTCCTCCGCGCCAGCATGTTCAGCCCTTCGACCAGGGCCGAGAAGCTCATGGCGGCGTAGATGTAGCCCTTCGGCACATGCACGCCGAAACCATCGGCGATCAGCGTCATGCCGATCATCAGGAGGAAGCCGAGCGCCAGCATCACGATGGTCGGATTGGCCTCGATGAAGCGCGACAGCGGTCCGGCGGCGACCAGCATCACCACGACGGCGACGATGACGGCGATGAACATGATCCCGAGCTCGTCAGTCATGCCGACGGCGGTGATGATGGAATCGATGGAAAACACCAGATCGAGCAGCAGAATCTGGAGGATCGCGGCGCCGAATGTCAGCGTCGCGGCCTTGCCGATCATCGTGTCCGGGTGATCGTCGGGATCGACGCTGTGATGGATTTCCTTCGTCGCCTTCCACACAAGAAACAGCCCGCCCGCGATGAGGATCAGGTCACGCCAGGAAAAGCCGTGGTCGAAGGCCTCGAACAGCGGCTCGGTGAGCTGCACGATGAAGGCAACGGTCGACAGCAGCCCTAGCCGCAGGATCAAGGCGAGACCGATTCCGACCCGACGGGCCCGCTGCCGGTGCTCCTCCGGCAGCTTGTTCGACAGGATCGAGATGAAGATCAGATTGTCGATGCCAAGCACGACCTCCATCACGATCAGCGTGGCGAGGGCCGCATAAGCGGTGGGGTCGGCGAGAAAGGCGAAGAAGTCGGCCATCGGGGCTCCTGAAGCGCGAGAGGTCGGCTAAGGTTGAAGGGAAGGTCGGGCGCGGCGCGCCAAAGGACAGAGGGCTGTCACCAAAAATCCGGCACGGCCCCGGTGAGCCTCGGTCCGATCCGTACCGGCGCGACCTTTTCGGCGAGGCCGGTCCGGTCGGATATCTCGACGGCAAGCCCTGCGAGCGTCGCCGGACCCTGCGCCGCCTCGAAGCGGCCACGCGGCACCTTGGCGACGAAGCGGTTGATCGGCTCCTCCTTCTCCATGCCGAGGGAGGAGTCATAATCGCCGCACATGCCCGCGTCCGACTGATAGGCCGTGCCGCCGACTAGGATCTGATGGTCGGCCGTCGGAACATGGGTGTGGGTGCCGACGACGAGACTCACTCGACCGTCGAGGAAATGCCCGAAGCACTGCTTTTCGCTGGTCGCCTCGGCATGGAAGTCGATCACGATCGCATCGGCCTGCTCCCCGAGCGGACAGGCGGAAACCAGATCGTCGGCGCAGGCGAACGGGTCGTTCAGATCCGGCGACATGAACACCCGGCCCATGATGTTGGTGACGAGCACGCGCGCGCCGTTCCTGGCCTCGAACAGCCCGGACCCGTTGCCAGGCGTGCCCTTGGGATAATTGGCCGGCCGGATGAAGCGGTTCTGGCGTGTCGCGAAAGCCAATGCCTCGCGCTGATCCCAGACGTGGTTGCCGGTTGTCACGACATCGGCGCCGGCCTCCAGCGTCCGTTGGAAAATCTCCTCGGTGATGCCGAAACCGCCAGCCGAATTCTCGCCGTTGACCACGACGAAATCGAGCTTCCAGTCGGAAATCAGACCGGGCAACTTGTCGTAGACGGCGGTGCGGCCTGACCGGCCGACCATGTCGCCAAGAAAGAGAAAGCGCATCAGGCGCGACCATTCCGGCTGTACAATCCCGCCTTGACAGAAGCGTCTTCATACTTCGGTGAACATTCTTCCGACATGATGACGGGTTCTTGGCCACGTAAGGGGGGCCAGGTGAAGCGATCGATCATGCCTAATCCTTTGCGGTCTGCGGTCCAGCGTACGAAGCTAGGACGGTGGTACGATGAAGGAAGAACGACGAACGCCGCATCCGGTCGCGAATCGGAACGGGCATCGACTACCCGAGGGTGTTGCAAAACTCATGAAAGCATTCATTCAGCGTCGTGCAAACGGCTTGAGTTTCGCTCTTACGCGATTTCTGGCCCTTCTTTCGGTCGCTGTCCTGGCGGCCTGTGTCGGATCGACCGGCGCGATCGACGTCGCCTCGACCAAAGCCCTGTCCGTGGATCGGGGCGTGGCGCTCGCCTCGATCAACGCATTCCGGGCACAGAACGGACTGGGCGCGGTCCGTTTCGACGCCGTATTGGACAAGGCGGCCGACCGGCAGGCCCGGGCAATGGCGGCGCGCGGCAATCTGAGCCATTCGCTTGACGGCGCCCTGCCGAGCCGCGTCGCATCCTTCGGCTACAACTGGGCTGCGGTCTCGGAGAATATCGGCTGGAACTATCGTTCCACCCCCGCGGTGATCACCGGCTGGAAGAACTCGCCTGGGCATCGCCGCAACCTTCTCAACCCCAACGTGACCGAGATCGGTTTCTCGGCGGCGACCGGCAGCAAGGGTGAGCCCTACTGGGCTCTTATCCTCGGCCGTCAGAAGCGGCGCTGAGCAACGGCGTTTCGCACGCCATCACCTCGCGTTCGGTGACGATCGCATGCAGCGGGATGTCGTGCGGCTCGGCCGGCACCGCGTCGACTTCCTGCACGGCGAAGCCGACGCCGATCAGGCGCGGCGCCTTGCCCTTCTCGCGCTGCCTGGCAATCGCCGCGTCGTAAAAGCCGCGACCATAGCCGATGCGGCCGCCGCTCCGGTCGAAGGCGGCGAGCGGCACCAGCATGACATCGGGATCGAGAACCGCCGCGCCCGGACCCGGCGCATAGGTGCCGAAGCCTTGTGGCTCCAGCGGCGCGCCGCGCAGAAGCTCCCGAAACCGCAGCCGATCTTCCACGATCGCCGGGACGCATAGCCGCGCGCCTCGGTCGGCAAGCGCCATCATCAATGGCCGTATATCGATTTCCGTGCGGATCGGCAGGAAGCCGGAGACGACGGAGCCAGGTTCGACCGCGACCATGTGCGCGCAGCGGTCGGCGACCGCGAGCGAGGCTTCGATCCGCGCCGCCTCCCCCATGGCGTCACGCCGCGCCAGTGCCTCCGCGCGCAGACGCTGTTTTGCTTGCCGCATGTCGTAGTCCCCGTCCCCCCTGCGAATGGGGTGCCGGATATCACCGGTGATGAGCAAGAGAAAGATGCCAAGATAGCCCGCATCGCCCGAACTCGGACGACCGTTGCGATACCCGGCCGGAACGAGGATGACGAGCCACCCGGCCGATGGAGATGTCGAACCCGGGAACCTACAGAGTAGGTGGGCGCCGTGTGCCCCGGCCCACGAGCCAAGGCAGGGACAGCTCCCTGGGAATGACTAAGGCCCCGAGATAATGTTACCCCTGTCGCACCGCGCAGCCCGCCGAAGCCAGATATAGGCCGGAATCGCCGCACTATCCATAGCAAGTGCGGCACCAGGCGATCTTTATTCGCGTGTGACCAAAGTCCGTCTGCCTCAGACGAAATGCTTCGACAGTTTCAAGCCCTGCGCCTGGTAGTTCGATTTGAGATCGAGGCCATACAGCCGGTCCGGCAACGCCTGCATCCGCTCATACACCAGCCGCCCGACGATCTGCCCGTCCTCGAGGATGAACGGCACATCGTGACTGCGGACTTCCAGCACGGCCCGGCTTCCCGTTCCGCCGGCCGCGGAATGGCCAAAGCCGGGGTCGAAGAAGCCGGCATAATGCACGCGGAATTCGCCGACCAGCGGATCGAAGGGCGTCATCTCCGCCGCGAAGGCCGGCGGCACATGCACCGCTTCCTTGGACACGAGGATGTAGAACTCGTCCGGATCGAGCACGAGTTCGCCGCTCTTGCCGCGATGGATCGGCTCCCAGAAATCGGCCAGCGGGTAGGCGCCGCGCCGGTCGACATCGACGACGCCGGTGTGCCGCTTGCCGCGATAGCCGACGAGCCCGTCGGCATCCCCCACCAGGTCGATCGACAGCGCGATACCGCCGCCGGAGATATTGGCCTCTGGCGCTGTCGTCAGCCGCTCATGGGCGTGGAGATCGGATAATTCCGTCTCGGACAGCAGCGGTTCGCCGGTGCGAAACCGAATCTGCGACAGGCGCGAGCCCTGCCGCACCAGGATCGGAAAGGTGCGCGGCGATATCTCGAGATAGAGCGGCCCTTCGTAGCCGGCGGGCAGCTTGTCGAACTCCTGCCCCGCGTCCGCGAGCACCCGCGTGAAGATGTCGAGCCGGCCGGTCGAGGATTTGGGGTTGGCCGTCGCCCGTACGCCTTCCGGCAGGCGCAAGGTTTCGAGCAATGGAACGACATAGACGCAGCCGGTTTCCAGCACCGCGCCCTCGGTCAGGCTGAATTCGTGCAATTGGAAGCGCGCAAGCTGCTGGGCGACGCTACGCCCCTGGCCCGGCAGAAAGCTCGCGCGAACCCGGTACGCTTTCGGCCCAAGCCGCAGGTCGAGACTCGCCGGCTGGATCTGGTCGACATCACGCTCAATCGGCGCCGCGATCGCGCCATTTTCGAACAGCGCCCCGATCTCGCTGTCCGGTAATATTCCGTCGGTCATCGGTTATCCCGTCATCGCCTGCATGTGCCCCGCCCGTGGACGGCCATTTGGTCCTCGATTGACGCCTAGCGGGATCGGGTCTATTTGCAAAGTCGAGAGTGGTGATTTGGCCGGCCGGCTTGCAGCCACGTAAAACAAGTCGCTAAAGGGCCGATCCGACGACTGGGTATTCGATGGACCGGCTTCGCGGCGTTGCTGCGGCCGGTTTTTGTTGTTCGGAGAAAAAGCGATGCTGAAGAAAGCGGAAGAGCGGCGCAAGTTGAGGCCGGCTACGGCGATGGTCCATGGCGGCACCATGCGCTCGGGTTTCGGCGAAACTTCCGAGGCGCTGTTTCTGACCCAGGGCTTCGTCTACGACAGCGCCGAGGCCGCCGAGGCGCGGTTCAAGGGCGAGGAGCCCGGCTTCATCTACAGCCGCTACGCCAACCCGACGACGCGCATGTTCGAGGAGCGGATGATGGCGCTGGAAGGCGCCGAGGATGCGCGCGCCACCGCGTCCGGCATGGCTGCGGTCGCCGCCGCCATGCAGTGCCAGGTGACGGCCGGCGACCATGTCGTCGCGGCCCGCGCTTTGTTCGGCTCGTGCCGTTATGTCGTCGAGACCGTGCTGGCGCGCTGTGGCGTCGCCTGCACGCTCGTCGATGGCCGCGACCTCGACGCCTGGCGCGATGCCGTGCGACCGGAAACCAAGGTGTTCTTTCTGGAATCGCCGACCAATCCGACGCTGGAGGTCATCGACATCGCCGCTGTCGCCGAAATCGCCCATGCGGCCGGCGCCTGTCTGGTCGTCGACAACGTCTTCGCGACGCCGATGCAGCAGCGACCGCTGGAGCTCGGGGCCGACGTCGTCGTCTATTCGGCGACGAAACATATCGACGGCCAGGGCCGCTGTCTCGGCGGCATCGTGCTGTCCTCCAAGAACTGGATCGACGAGAACCTCCACGACTATTTCCGCCACACCGGCCCGTCGCTGTCGCCGTTCAACGCCTGGACGCTGCTGAAGGGTCTGGAGACACTGCCGATCCGGGTCGCCCATCAGACCCGCTCGGCCGCGCGCATCGCCGACGTCCTCGCCAAGCGGCAAGAGGTCGCGAGAGTAATCTACCCCGGCCGCTCCGATCACCCGGACGCGGCCGTCATCACCCGGCAGATGAGCGGCGGTTCGACCCTGCTCGCCTTCGAGGTCAAAGGCGGCAAGCCCGCCGCATTCGCCTTCTCGAATGCGTTGGAGGTCATACTGATCTCCAACAATCTCGGCGACGCCAAGAGCCTGATCACCCATCCGGCGACGACTACCCATAAAAACCTGTCGCCGGAGGCACGCGCCGAGCTCGGAATCTCCGACGGGCTGCTGCGCCTGTCCGTCGGGCTGGAGGATGTCGAGGATCTGATCGAGGACATCGAAGGGGCGCTGGCAGCGGCTCGATGAACGGTCGCCGGTTCAGCCGAAGCTCTTGAGGCTCAGCCGGATTCGCGACACGAAGGTCCAGGTCGTCATCGCCGCGAACACATAGGCGATGACGGCGAAATATTGCGGAAACAGACAGAACAGCACGAAGGTAGTGATCGTCTCGGTCGCTTCCGCCAGCCCGGTGGTGAAGAATAGCGACTTCCTGCCCCGCTGCTCGGTGGCGAGCTTGCGTTTCTCGGCCATGATCGCGAAGGCGAGGAAGCTCGCGCCATTGGCGTAGAAGCTCATCAAAAGCACCGCCGCCGCCAGCCCGTTAGCCACCGGATCGAGAATCGCGAAGGCGAGCGGGATCGCGCCGTAGAAGACATAGTCGAAGACGATGTCGAGATAGCCGCCGAGATCGGTCGGGCCGGTATGGCGCGCCACCGCGCCGTCGAGCCCGTCGGCAAGCCGCGACAGAAGCAGAAGGGCCAGCCCGAGAAACAAGGAGCCGAAGGCGATCGCAACCGCCGCGGCGAGGCCGAGGACGAGGCCGGCGACCGTCACGCTGTTGGCGCCGACGCCCCGGCGACACAGGACGGCGGCGAGCCGGTTCATCGGCGGATCGATCCGCTTCTTCAGGACACCGTCGAGCAAAGTCTTCCCCGTCGCAAACTTCCCTTGCCGCCCGATTGACCCCGGCGCGCGGCACCGCGATAAAGGGGCGAGGCCACGCGACAGGCATTTGGATTGGGCCATGTACAAGGCGACGACCCAAGAGATCACGGTCACCGTGACACCCGCCTACCTTGAGGACCATTCCCAGCCGGACGACGGCCGTTGGTTCTGGGCCTACACGGTCGAGATTACCAACGGCAGCCGTGAACCGGCGCAACTGCGATCACGATACTGGCACATCACCGATGCCAACGGCCATGTCGAGGAGGTTCGCGGCCCGGGCGTCATCGGAGAGGAACCGACCTTATCGCCGGGGGACAGCTTCACCTACACCTCCGGCTGTCCGCTCGGCACATCCTCCGGCTTCATGCGCGGCCATTACGAAATGCAGGGGCCGGGCGGCAGGTTCTTCACGGTGGAGATCCCGGCGTTTTCGCTGGACGTACCCGTGCGGCAGCGAGTGCTGAATTAGGCCGAGACCATCGACATGAACGCGGTCTGATCCGTCTATTTTGACGCCGGCGCGTCGCCCGACGTCGCGTCCGCCTCGAATTCGGCCGGGTCGAACTCGTAGCCCTCGCCGCAGAACTCGCAGGTGACCGCGATCTTGCCGTCCTCGACGCTCTCGCCGATCTCCTCCTGGGAAAAGTTCGACAACACGTCGCGGATGCGTTCGCGCGTGCAGGAACAGTCGTCGGCGACGGGTTTGGCGGGGAACACCCGCACCCCGCGCTCGTGAAAGAGCCGGAACAGCAGCCGCTCGACGCCGACATCCGGGTCGGAAAGCTCCGATGCAGTGATCGTGTCCACTAACGCGCGAACCTCGACCCAGGCATCGTCCGGCTCGAAGCTTCCCTCGGGATCGTCGAAACCTTCCGGCGCGTCGCCGCCCGGCAGATCGGGCAGACGCATGCGCTCCGGCGCCTCGGGCAGAAACTGCGCGATCAGGCCGCCGGCCCGCCAGCCTTCGACGAACCCGTTCTCACCGCGCCGGGCGATCTTGGCGACCGCCAGCTTCACCGCCGTCGGGATCTGCTCCGACTGGCGGAAATAGGCCTCGGCCACCCCTTCCATCGACGTGCCGTTCAGTTCGACAACGCCCTGGTAGCGCTGCGTATAGGCGCCCTGATCGACCGTAAGCGCCATGACGCCCTTGCCCAGGAGTGCCTCGGAATTCGTCACGCCGGCGCTGATGGCGGCATCGAGCTTGGCGTCGTCGAAGCGGGCATAGGCCCTGACACTCGAGGGCGTGGCGAAATCGACGACAAGAAGGTCCACCGGCCCGTCGGTTTGGGTCTGTGCGATGAACTTGCCGTCGAATTTCAGCGATGTGCCGAGCAGCACCGTCAGCGCGATCATCTCGGCCAGCAGGCGCGCCACCGGCTCGGGATAATCGTGACGCCCGAGGATCTGATCGAGCATGGGGCCGAGCTGGACCGCCCGGCCGCGCGCTTCGAGCGCCTCGACGTTGAAGGGGACCACGGCGTCGTCGCCGGCATAGCCGAACTCGCCGAGCGCGCGTTCCGCCTCAGCCATGCGTCTTACCCGCTGTGCCCCGCTCCGACGGGCCCGTTCCGACTTCGCCGAAACACCAGGCCAGGATCGATTTCTGGGCGTGCAGCCGGTTCTCGGCTTCGTCGAAGACCACCGACTGCGGTCCGTCGATGACGGCGTCGGTCACTTCCTCGCCGCGATGGGCCGGTAGACAATGCATGAAAAGCGCCTCGGGCTTGGCATGCGCCATCAGGCGCTCGTTCACCTGATAGGGCATGAAGACATTGTGGCCGCGCGCTTGCTCCTCGCGGCCCATGGACACCCAGGTGTCGGTGACAACGCAGTCGGCGCCGGTCACCGCTTCCACCGGGTCGTCGGTAGTTAGGATCGAGGCCCCCGCATTGCGAGCCCTCTCGACGAAGCGCATGTCTGGTCCAGATCCGGCGGGCGTCGCGACCCTAAGCGCGAAGTCGAATCGGGCAGACGCCTCGACGAAGGAGGACAAGACATTATTGCCGTCGCCGGTCCAGGCGAAGGTCTTGCCGCGAACCGACCCGCGCTTTTCCTCGAAGGTAAGGAGATCGGCCATGATCTGGCAGGGGTGTGTGTCGTCGGTCAGCCCATTGATCACCGGCACGGTGGCAAACTCGGCCAGTTCCATCAGCCGCGCGTGCGCGGTCGTACGGATCATGATCGCGTCGACGTAGCGCGAGAGCACCCGTGCCGTGTCGGCGATCGTCTCCTCGCGGCCAAGCTGCATTTCGGCGCCCGACAGAAACAGCGTCTCGCCGCCGAGCTGACGCATGGCGACGTCGAACGACACCCGGGTGCGGGTCGAGGGCTTGTCGAAGATCATCGCCAGCACCTTGCCGGCGAGCGGCTTCGGACCGTTGCGGCCGAGCGCCTTGCGCGCCGCCGCGTCGCTCATGATGGCGCGAAGCTCGCCACTTTCGACCGCGGCGATATCGAGAAAATGCTTCGGATGTCCGTTCATCATCGTTCCGGCCTCATGCACTCTTGCGCCGGTTGCCCAGCGACAGGGAAGCAACGGCAGTTTCAATGCGCGCCATTCCTTCCCGGACTTCGTCCGCCGTCAGGATCAGCGGCGGCAGCAGTCGGACGACATTGTCGCCGGCCGGAACCGCCAACAGCCCCTCCTCCCGCATGCCCGCTACCAGTTCGGTGTTGGGGACTTTGGCCTTGAGGCCGAGCAGCAGGCCTTCGCCGCGGATCTCCTCGAGGACGTCGGGATAGCGATCGGCCAGCGATGCCAGCGACTGCTTGAACAACAGCGCGATGTCGCGGACATGCTCGAGGAAACCGTCAGCCAGCACGACGTCCAGCACCGCATTGCCCACGGCCATCGCCAGAGGATTGCCGCCATAGGTCGTGCCGTGGGTTCCCGGGGTCATGCCGATGGCTGCTTCCGCCGTCGCCAGGCACACGCCCATGGGAAAGCCGCCGCCGAGACCCTTGGCCGAGGCCAGGATATCCGGCGCGGCGCCCGAATGCTCGTAGGCGTAAAACGTGCCGGTGCGTCCAATCCCTGTCTGCACCTCGTCATAGATGAGCAGGATGCCATGCTTGTCGCAGAGCTCGCGCAACCCCCGCAGACACTGGGGCGGAACCTTGCGGATGCCACCCTCCCCCTGAATCGGCTCGATCAGGATCGCCGCGACGTCCGGCGCGGCCGCTGCCTGTTTCAGCGCTTCGTGGTCGCCGAACGGCAGTTGATCGAAACCCTCCACCTTGGGGCCGAAGCCTTCGAGATATTTCTTCTGGCCGCCGGCCGCGATCGTCGCGAGGGTCCGCCCGTGGAACGCGCCCTCGAAAGTGAGAATGCGAAAGCGCTCCGGCGCGCCACTGATAAAGTGATAGCGCCGCGCAGTCTTGATCGCGCATTCCAGCGCCTCGGCGCCCGAATTGGTGAAAAAGGCGCGATCGGCGAAGGTTGCGGCGGTCAAGCGTTCGGCAAGGCGCCGCTGGCCGGGAATTTCGTAAAGATTGGAGACATGCCAGAGCTTCTCTGCCTGCTCTTTGAGCGCGGCGACGAGATGCGGGTGGGCATGGCCGAGGGAATTGACCGCGATGCCGCCGCCAAAATCCATGTAACGTCGGCCATCGCGCGTCTCCAGCCAGACGCCCTCGCCGCGCTCGAAGGCGAGATCGGCGCGCGCGTAGGTCTCGAAGAGAGGCGATTGATGGTCCTTGCTGTCAGCCATGGCGATCGACTTCGCTGATGATCCGGTTCAGCTCCCGGGCGGGATCGTCGCGGATCGAGTTCTGGAAACGTCAAAGCCTGCCGAAAGGGCAGGCTTTGCGGGCAGCTCCGAATGCATCGGAACCCGAGCTATACCACGGCGGGTCGGGCGGGTGTCAATGAAACCCACCGGATGGCTTCGCCGACCGCGCCGTGGAGCCGGCCGCCGTGCGCTTCGACGCGAAGCTCGGAGAGTTCCTGCTGCCGTATGAGGCGGTTCGTGCCAGCGCCGATCCGGACGCGACGCTGATGGGGCTCCTACAGACGACCTACGAGGCGGCAGTCGAAACGGGCGGCTGGAATCGGGCCGCATTGGACTGCGAATTCGGCGTCCCACGCGTGCCGCGAAAAATTCACGGTCCCGGTTAACGCCCCATTAACCCACAAGTCTGGGGAAAAGCGCGAAAACGATTCGCGTGTGACACGCTGGACTCTTGTCACAGAGTCCAGCGATGGGTTAAATTGAGTTCAAGATACTAGATTTCGTGCGGCGGACCTAGTTCCTCAATAAATATAGTGCGTCACCTCGCGCACCGTTTGCGCGGGGTGGAAGGATTCCGCCCGCCCCACATTTTTGCTGTAAGGAGCTTGTCATGGGCTGGACCGACGAACGCGTGGAGTTGCTGAAGCGGCTTTGGACGGAAGGGCTTAGTGCCAGCCAAATTGCCGACAAGCTGGGCGGTGTCAGCCGCAATGCGGTGATCGGAAAGGTTCATCGGCTGAAGCTGGAGTCGCGTGCGAAATCTCCCGATGTCGCCGCGCCGGTTGCGGAACGTCCGGCGTCGCCCCATTTGAAAGAAGTCGAGAGCATCGAAATGGTGCAGCCAGCACGTTTTGTGTCGGCGCAGTCCGTTTCGGCTCGCTCGATGCCGCGTACCCTCGGTGCAACGGCTTTGAAAATGGAGCCCGAGGAGGTGACAGAAGTGATCGCTGAACCCCAACGCCAGTCCGGCGAGGTGGTCCCGATCGCGCGGAAGCTCAGCCTCGTGCAGTTGACCGAGAGCACCTGCAAATGGCCGGTGGGCGATCCGCTGAAGCCGGGTTTCCACTTTTGCGGCAACGGCTCGAACGAGTCATCGCCCTATTGCGAGTATCACGCGTCATTGGCCTTCCAGCCGGCATCCGAGCGGCGTCGGGTGCGCTGACAAGCGCACTTCCTTCCCTTTCGCTTGGAATTCGAGGCCGCCATTCGGCGGTCTCTTTGTATTGAGCGGTCGCGGTGTCGCAAAATGGTCGGCCTTGCGGATGCTCGTCCCTACGGCCGCGCGCTCTTCATCGATCCCGTCGCCGGCGATTTTGCGATGGCGCAGAATTGCTCGTCAAGGGCGTAGCCGGCACCACGAACCGTTCGGATCGGATCTCGTTCGCGGCCGCGATTGATTGCCTTGCGCAGTCGTCCGACATGGACGTCGACGGTGCGTTCATCCACATAGATGTCCCGGCCCCAGACGCCGTCAAGCAGTTGCTCGCGCGAGAACACCCGCCCCGGTGACTGCATGAAGAACTCCATCAGCTTAAACTCGGTCGGGCCCAGCCTGATCTCGCGGCCGGCCCGCCGAACGCGGTGGTTCTCCCGATCGAGATCGATGTCGCCGGCGGTCAGTAGCTTGGAGATCTTTTCGGGCTTGGCCCGTCGCAGCATCGCCCGGACCCGGGCGATCAGTTCCGGCGTCGAGAACGGCTTGACCACATAGTCGTCAGCGCCAACGGAAAGGCCCCGAACCCGCTCGCTTTCCTCGCCGCGCGCGGTGAGCATGATGATCGGCAACTGCTCGCTCTCGCCGCGCTGACGAAGTCTGCGGCAAAGTTCGACGCCGGACAGACCCGGCAGCATCCAGTCCAGGATCAGAAGATCGGGCAATTCCTCCTTCAAGCGCAGATCGGCCTCGTCACCCCGGGTGATGACGTCGACTTGATAACCCTCTGCCTCGAGATTGTAGCGAAGCAGAATGCCGAGCGCGTCCTCGTCCTCAACGACAGCGATGCGTGTCGCCATGTCGGTTTACCCTTTGGGTCCGGCTGGTGGCAGATTGGAGCCCGGCTGGACCAGCGACGGCGTGCTATCGCCCTTGGGTCGTTCCGCCTCCATCTGCTCGCCGGTCTGGATATAATAGATCGTCTCGGCGATGTTGGTCGCGTGATCGCCGATGCGCTCGATGTTCTTGGCGCTGAACAGGAGATGCGTGCAGGCGGTGATGTTGCGCGGATCCTCCATCATGTAGGTCAGCAGCTCGCGAAAGATCGAGGTGTACATCGCGTCGATCTGCTCGTCATTGTCGCGAACCGCCATTGCCCGAAGGTGATCGTGCTCGCCGTAGGCGTCGAGCACTTCCTTCAGCTGCACCAGCGCCAGTTCCGACAAATGCTCGATGCCGCGCACGAGTTGCACCGGCTGAGAATGGTCGTGCACGGCGATCACACGCTTGGCGATATTCTTGGCGAGATCCCCGATTCGCTCCAGATCGTTGGAAATGCGGATGGCGCCGACGATCTCGCGCAGGTCGACGGCCATCGGCTGGCGCTTGGCAATGGTGCGGATCGCCCGCTCGTCCAGATCGCGCTGGGCCGCGTCGAGCAGCACATCGTCAGCCACGACCGACTGCGCCAGATCCCAGTCACTGCGCATCAAGGCCGCGACGGACTGCTCGACCATGCGCTCGGCCTGGCCGCCCATCTCCGAAATCCGGCGCACGATGAATTTTAGCTCGTCCTCGTAGGACGTGACGGTATGCTCGGTCATCTGCGCGCTTCCCTCGTTGTTTTGGTTCAGCCGAAGCGCCCGGTGATGTAGTCTTGGGTGCGCTTGTCGTCGGGGTTGGAGAACATCTTCTCCGTATCTCCGACCTCCACGAGACTGCCCAGATGAAACATCGCCGTGCGCTGCGACACCCGCGCCGCCTGCTGCATCGAATGGGTGACGATCACGATCGTGTAGTTCTGCTTCAATTCGTCGATCAGTTCCTCGATCTTCGCGGTCGCGATCGGATCGAGCGCCGAACAGGGCTCGTCCATCAGGATCACCTCGGGCGAGACGGCGATGGCGCGGGCGATGCACAAGCGCTGCTGCTGACCGCCAGACAGGCCGGTGCCCGGCTCGTCGAGACGGTCCTTGACCTCGGCGAAAAGGCCGGCCTTGCGAAGACTCGTCACCACGATGTCCTCCAGCTCCGCCTTGGAGTTCGCCAAGCCGTGGATACGCGGTCCGTAGGAGACGTTATCGAAGATCGATTTGGGAAACGGGTTGGGCTTCTGGAAGACCATGCCGACCCTGGCGCGCAGTTCCACCACATCGATGTCGGGATCGTAGATATCCTGCCCATCGAGCGTGATATGGCCTTCGACCCTGGCGATGTCGATCGGATCGTTCATCCGGTTGAGACAGCGCAGGAACGTCGACTTCCCACAGCCGGACGGGCCGATCAGGGCCGTGACCTGACGCTCGTCGACGTCGAGATCGACGTCGAACAGGGCCTGTTTCTGGCCGTAATAGACAGACACCCTTTCGCCGCGCATCTTGATCGGACGGTTCGGTCGCACCGCGGCTCCCTTCGCTGACGTCGTTTGGATATCGTCCATCATGGCGGATTCCTGTCGCAAGATCACCAGCGCCTCTCGAAACGGCGGCGCAGAAGAACCGCGGTGAGATTCATCACTGTTAGGAACATCAAGAGCACGACGATCGCGGCGCTGGTACGCGCAACAAAGCCGCGCTCGGGACTGTCGAACCAGATGAAGATCTGGGTCGGAAGCGCGGTGGACGCGTCCATGATGCTGGATGGCGCCGACGTGATGAACGCGTTCATGCCGATCAGCAGCAAGGGTGCCGTTTCCCCCAGTGCCTGGGCCAGACCGATGATCGTTCCAGTCAGGATGCCGGGCAACGCCACGGGAAGAACGTGGTGGCCGATGACCTGCATCTCTGACGCGCCAACGCCCCTCGCGGCCTCGCGGATCGACGGCGGCACGCCCTTGAGCGCGCTGCGGGTCGTGATGATGATCGTCGGAAGCGTCATCAGCGCGAGCACGAGTCCGCCGACCAGAGGCGCTGAACGGGGCAATCCGAAGAAGCCCAGGAACAGCGCAAGGCCCAGGAGGCCGAAGACGATGGACGGCACTGCGGCAAGATTGTTGATGTTGATCTCGATGAAATCCGTCAGACGATTTTTCTTGGCATGTTCCTCCAGATAGACCGCGGCTCCGACGCCGAGCGGCACGGCCACCACCAGGCAGACGAGCAGCAGGAAGAACGAGCCGATGATTGCGCCCTTGAGGCCGGCCAGCTCCGGAAAGCGGCTGTCGGCATTGGTGAACAGACCCCAGTCGAATTTGGAGCGGATGCGCCCGGCCTGATCGAGCGCCTGATACACCTCGATCTGCCGGTCGCTGAGCGGACGCCGGCTGGCGTCCACCGTGGGATCGATCACGCCCTCATAGAGCTGCTCGTAAGGGTCGGACACAGGCACCCAGACGCTGATTCCCTCCGTGACGGCGGCGCCCGCCGCAGCGATCGCATCCCTGACGTCGTATTGCGCGCCGTCGCTGAGGATCGAGGTGATCGCGCGGCGCTCCTTTCGTTCCTCGGTCGCCGGAAAGAGCGACAAGATCGCCTCGTTGACCGCCGCCCGAGGGCTTTTTTTCGCGGCCTCCTCGACACTGGAAAACGGCGGTAATTCGATGCGAACCTGGGTCTGTGTCCAGGCGCCCATGGACGATGAGACGACCGACCCGACCAGGATCGCGAGCATCGCGAGGGCGAACAGGATCGCCACGATCCCGTACAGCTTCAAACGCGTCTGCGCGGTTTTACGCCGTTTCAGGCTCGAGCGGACCAGCTGCTGCGTGCGGGAGGTTTCGCCGCCTGAAGACACGATCTCAGTCATATTGTTCCCGGAAGTGCTTGACGACCTGCAGCGCGATGAGGTTCAGGCCGAGCGTCGCGATGAACAGCGTCAGACCGAGACCGAACGCGGCGAGTGTCTTGGGGCTGTCGAATTCCGTGTCGCCGGTGAGCAGCGAGACAATCTGAACGGTGACCGTCGTTACGCCTTCCAGCGGGTTGGCGGTCAGATTGGCGGTGAGGCCCGCGGCCATCACCACGATCATCGTCTCGCCGATCGCCCGGCTCGAGGCCAGAAGGACGCCGCCCACGATGCCAGGAAGGGCCGCCGGCAGCACGACGCGCATCACGGTTTCGGCCTTGTTCGCGCCGAGGCCGAACGAACCGTCCCGCAGCGACTGCGGCACTGAATTCAGCGCATCGTCGGAGAGCGAGGAGATAAACGGAATCAGCATCACGCCCATCACCAGGCCGGGAACGATTGCCGCCGTCGGCGAGACGGAGACACCGACAACCTCGCCGGCCCCTCGGATCGCCGGAGACACGACCAAAACCGCGAAGAAGCCGTAGACGATGGTCGGAATCCCGGCCAGAATCTCGATCAGTGGTTTGACGAGACCGCGAACAGCCCTCGGCGCGAATTCGGACATGTAGATCGCCGCGAACAGCCCGACGGGCAGAGCGACGATCATCGCGGTCGTGGCGATGACGAAGGTTCCCACGAAGATCGGCACGGCGCCGAATGCACCGGTGCTGCCGACCTGATCGGCACGAATGGCGATCTGCGGGTCCCATTTCGTTCCGAAAAAGAACTCGATCGGCGAGACCACCATAAAGAACCGGAAACCCTCGAACACCAGTGAGAAGAAAATTCCCGCGGTGGCCAGGATCGACACGGTGGCGCAACCGATCAGCAGCCATTTCAGGATCCGCTCGGCGTCGTTGCGCGCCTGGAACCGCACCCGGACCCGCGCCAGCACCCAGGCGATCGCGCCGGCACCGATAAGCATGAGGATCGCGGCCAGAATCCACCGCGACAGCGCAGCAGCGCTCTTGAATCGCTCCGCGGCTGCGACGACTTCCGCACTGGGCTCGCCGAAGGTAATACCCACAGCGGCCTGCCGGACCTCGCCGACGATGAGGCTGAGCCGGGATGGGCTCAGGCCGTCCGTCACTGACGACGGCAGCAGCGTGCGGATGTAAGCATTGAGCACGGCCGGCTCGAGCAACAGCCAGGCGACGATCAGCGCGAGACCCGGCACCAACACCAGCAGAACCGCCAGATATCCGTGATATTTGGGAAGCGAGTGGAGCCGCGCTTCGCTCGCCGCGCCCGAACGCCGCGCCTTGCGGCTGGCCAGAATGAAGCCGGCGATGCTCAATAGCACCGGAATGGCGAAGATGATGCTCAGCGGCA
This sequence comes from Aurantimonas marina, assembly GCF_017183135.1. Taxonomy (GTDB): domain Bacteria; phylum Pseudomonadota; class Alphaproteobacteria; order Rhizobiales; family Rhizobiaceae; genus Aurantimonas; species Aurantimonas marina. Next base: position 84,908 of record NZ_JADDXW010000001.1, read on the forward strand.
CGGCCAGGCTCCATTGGGGTCCCCGCCGACCCGGAAAGGCCGGCGGGATTTTTTCAAGGCGTAGGCTAGCGAACGCCGGATGTCAGCCCTGAGGCGCTTCCATCGACACGCCGTTCACAGCCTTGTCCTCGACTTCCTTCAGTTTCTCATCCTTCAGCGGAACGAGACCGCGGTCCAACAGATAGCCGTCCTGCCCCATCGCGTTTTCGCTGACATATTCCGCGATGAACTCGTTGAGGCCAGGAATCGCCTCGCGATGGGCGTTCTTGATGTAGATGAACAGCGGACGGGATACCGGATACTCGCCCGATTCAACGGTCTCCTCCGATGGCGTGACGCCACCGATCTCCGCCCCCTTCAGCTTATCCTGATTTTCGTACAGGAAGGAATAGCCGAAGATGCCGAAGGCTTTCGGATCCGACTCCAGACGCTGAACGATGAGGTTGTCATTCTCGCCGGCTTCGACGAACGCGCCGTCGGTGCGCATGCGCTGGCAGACTTCGTCCTTGCGGCCGTCCTCGAGAGCTTCGATCCCGGCGAGCTCGCCGCAGCCTTCTTCCATGACGAGTTCGACCCAGGCGTCGCGGGTGCCGGACGTCGGCGGCGGGCCATAGACGAGGATCGGCTCGGCGGGCAGCGAGGCATCGATCTCATTCCAGCTCTTGTACGGATTGGCCTTGATCTCGCCGTCGACGGGCACTTCGGCGGCAAGCGCCTTGTAGAGCTGCTCTTTGGTGACGGACAGATCCGGACCGTTCTGCGACGACGCGAGCGACAGCGCATCATAGCCGAGCAACACCTCGGTGATGTCGGTCACGCCGTTCTTCTGGCACAACTCCCACTCGGACGGCTTCATGGCACGCGACGCGCCGGTGATGTCCGGGGTCTGAGCGCCAACGCCTTCGCAGAAGATTTTCATGCCGCCGCCGGTACCGGTGGATTCGACAACCGGAGAGGAAAACTCCGACTGGTTCGCGAACTGTTCCGCGACGGCCTGGGTGTACGGAAAAACAGTCGATGAGCCGACGATTTGGATCTGATCGCGGCTCTGCGCGCCGGCCTGGCCGGTCAAAGCGATTGCGGTGCCGAGCGCAAGGCCGGCGATGAGCTTGTTGTTCACGGGGAATATCTCCTTGAGGAGTTTCGTTGAGAACCGAGCGATTGAGTGCCACCCTGCTTGGCGGCTACGGTTCGCCGTCACCTCTATCGACGTCGCACGAACTCTATATGACAACTCGATCTCATTTTTATGACATCATAATACATTGATTGTTATGGTATTTACTGATCAATCAGAGTTTCCGGCCGGATCGGGGAAGCGCGCCGTGAAGACCGATCCCTCGCCGAGATTTGAAACGACCAGAAGCCGGCTGCGATGGCGCAGGAGGATATTGCGAACGATCGACAGGCCGAGGCCGGTCCCGTGCTTGGCGCGCGAGTTGCCAACATCCACCCTGTAGAACCGCTCGGTGAGCCGCGGCACGTACTCGGCGGGAATGCCGGGACCGAAATCGCGCACTGAAGCGTCGATCACTCGCTCGCCCCGTTCGCTGTTTCGGGACAGCTCCATTTCGACGCGCTCGCCGCTCTCACCGTATTTGCAGGCGTTTTCGACGAGGTTCGAGAACACCTGGATCAGTTCGTCCTCGTCGCCGGCAATGACAAACGCCTCCTCAGGCGCGGAAAAATCGATCGTCACGCCAAGTTCCGCGGCGAGCGGAGTCAGTTGTGATCGAACCTTGTTCAAGACCGCCACCAGATCGGCGGACGTCGCGACGGGCATATGGCGTTTCATCTCGATCCGTGACAGCGACAAAAGATCGTCGATTAGCCGCGACATCCGCGCCGCCTGCTCCCGCATGATCTGCAGAAAACGATCACGCGCGGCGGCATCGTTGCGGGCGGGTCCCTGCAGCGTCTCGATGAACCCGGTCAACGACGCCAGCGGCGTACGCAGCTCATGGCTCGCATTGGCGACGAAATCCGTCCGCATGCGCTCGATCCGCAATTCCGCCGTCCGGTCGCGGAACAAGATCAGGAAGAAATGCGGCCGCTCGCCCTGATGCGGCGGTATCGCCACGATCTCGGCTTGCCAGGTCCGCTCGGGCCGGCGCTCCTCGAGGATGGCCCGGGCCGGTTGGAGGCTTGCGATGGCGCCCTCGATCGTGGCGAGCAATTCCGGCGAGCGGAAGCGAAGCGAAATCGGGTCGCCGAGCGCCATGTTGCCGAAGGCGATCAGCGAGGCCGGGTTGCGGTAGCGCAAGAGCATCGCGCGGTCGACGATGAAGCCTGGTTCCTGCAGCGCCTCGACGACCGCCTTCATGCCCCGCCCCGGCCAAACCACCTGCGTTCCCTCTGCGGCAGGAGCTCGCCCGTGGGTGGCCCCCCGCCCCCGAGGCCAATGCATGACGAGCATGAGCACGGCGAACACGAGCAGCGCGCCGACCGCCGCCTCGGGAACCCACCAGGCGAGAGCGCCAAGCGCCACCGCCGCGGCAAAGCTCGTGCGCTTGGCGTGGGTGGCACCGATTACGCGGGTGGCGTCGGTGCTGAGTTCGTCTTCCGAACGTCCCGTCAAAGCCATCGGCATGCCTTTGCCGGGAAATTTGCGAATCGCAATGAAAGTTGCATGGAGCGAGTCTACGACGGTCCCGTCAGATTTCCATGACACGCTGACGGATTACCGCACCGCGCCGGACCAGCTGCCCATACCTTCAGTCGATCGGCCGAAGGCGAAATCCGTAGACATTGAGGTCGCGCGCGTTCCCGCCGACGCCAGGACCGATTGCAAGCTGCGCTGCTCCATCGGCGCTTGCCGGCACGTCCATCTCGAACACGAAGGTTTCCTCACCGATTGTCGTCGAAAACCGCTGCCGGCCACAAACCGTTTCGCCGGCGAACAGGCACCGGATGGTGAACTCGCGCGGCGTGTCGTCGGGCGAGCCGACGGTCAATTCGCCACGGGCCGTCAGACCGGCCAATCGTCCAACGATACCAGGCCCGATCAGTAGCGCGATTTCGGCCTCCTCCGCATCGGCCGGCCCCTCGATCTGGACGGCGGCGCGCCCGCCAGCCCCCTCGATCGTTTTTACCCGGCCACCGGTTTCGGCCGACACTCGGTCGATTTGTCCGCCGGCGAAAACCTCGATCCAGTTCTCCTGAGAGGCACCATCCGCGGGTCCCTCCGTCGGTCCGACACGGACACGACCTCCGGTGGCTTCCCGGTTCGACCTGACAGTCGACAGATCAGATGACGTGCCGTTCAGTGCGAACCAGGCGGCCATGGCAATGAGAAGCAGAATAACGAGGGCCATCGCCGGGACCACGAGGCGCCGAAGCGCCCGCCGAGTCGGCCGTGCGCGGCGGCGGCCCGGCAACCAGGCGTCGTCGGCCCGCGCGATGCGGTCTTCCTCCAGGTCGGCAAGGGTCGGCGCCGTATCGATCCCGCGTTCCCCCTTCAGCCGCGCGTCGCCGGCCGCAGCCGCACGCGGCACCGGTTCTTCGAGCGCCGCTTTCGGCACGCCCCTCCCATCATCGTCGAGCCCGCCGCGGGATGCCTCGCCAACGAAGGGGGGTTTGCCGCCGCCGGACGTGGCGGCCCCGGCGTCGATCGGAGCTCCCTCCCCGCCTTGCGGGTCTGGATAGGTCGCCGGAGGATAGTCGGCTTCGATCGCCTCGATGGCCGCCATCAACTCGTCGCGCTGGTGATTCGCCTCCGCCTCGCTCTGATTCTTGTCGGTCACCACGCGAAGCATGGCGCGCTCGGCCGCCTCATAAACCTCGACGCGGAAGTCCGGATCGGCCGCATTGCCCTTTTCCAGAGCGCGCCTGACACCCCGTTCGATCGCGCTGGCCACGATTTTCCGCCCCTGTCGGTAAGAAAAGCCGTGCCCCCTTCGATATAGCAAAAGAGGCACGCATGGCTTGTACCGGGGGGCGTCGCGGCATTCAATCCCGCATCTGCCGCGCGCGGGCGTCCTGGTGGTAGCGCGGTATGTGGATTTTGCTTCACACCGCGGCGAGCAATATCCTGCAGCGCGAAACCTCAGCGAACGAGCGAGCCAGCAATGTCGTCGAAGCAAGCGCCAGAGATTCCCAACCGCATCGCTGACCACGGGGTGATCGGCGACATGCGGACGCTGGCGCTGGTCGCCATAGATGGAACCATCGACTTCTTCTGCCATCCGAACATCGACTCGCCGACGCTGTTTGCCGGCCTCCTGGATCCGAAGAACGGTGGTTTCTTCCGGCTCGCGGCGAGCGGCGGGACGCAAGAGCGCAAGCATCGGCAGATGTATCTGCCGGACACCAACATCTTGATCACGCGGTTTCTGGACAATGACGGCATCGGCGAGGTCTGCGATTTCATGCCGGTTGATGGCTCCGGCCGCATCGTGCGCCGCGCCAAGGCCATCATGGGCGCGGTCACCTTCGAGCTGACGATCGCGCCACGGCCCGACTACGGCCGGCGCCCGCCTGTCATCCAGGCGATCGAAGGGGGTTTCACCGTCGGTTGGGAAGGGTCGAACGAAATCGTTTATTTCTACACGGAAATGCCCCTGGAGATCGACGGTGAAACCGTTCATGGCACTGCCCGCCTGGCCGAGGGCGAGACCTGCCATGTGGTGTTCTGTCCGGGCCGCAAGGACCAGCCGACGGTCGATGATCGTTACGTCGCCAAGGCATCGTCGCGCACACGCGATTACTGGCACGAATGGGTCCAGAGCGGCACCTATCCGACGTTTTGGCGCGATCTCGTTGTGCGCTCCGCGCTGACGCTGAAGCTTCTGACCTCGTCCGAATACGGCTCGATCGCAGCCGCCGCGACCTTCGGCCTGCCCGAGGTGATCGGTGGCGAGCGCAATTGGGACTATCGCTTCACTTGGGTGCGCGATGCCGCCTTCACCCTCTACAGCCTGTCGCGCCTTGGCTATTACGATGAAGCTGAGGCCTTCGTGCATTTCCTGATGGTGCGCGCCGTGGAAACCGGCGAATCGGGCCTGCAGATCATGTACGGCATGGACGGGTCGGAGAACCTTCCGGAATCCGATCTCGATCATCTCGAAGGCTATTTTGGGTCACAGCCCGTGCGGGTCGGCAACGAAGCCTACAGCCAGCGCCAGATGGACATCTACGGCGAGTTCATGGACGCGGTCTATATCGCGTCCAAGGCTCGCGGAAAACCCGCCTATTCCGTCTGGAAAAAGCTGTCCGGCATTCTCGACTGGCTCTGCGACAATTGGCAACTGCCCGACAAGGGCATCTGGGAAAGCCGGGGCGAGCCGCGGGAGTATCTGTCATCCCGGCTGATGTGCTGGGTGGCGCTCGATCGTGGCCTTCGTATCGCCCGCGACCAGTCGATGCCAGCCGATATCATTCGCTGGCGCGACCAGCGCGACCGGATACAGCAATCGATCCTCGAAGAATTCTGGGATCCGGACATTGGCGCCTTTACCCAGTTCAAGGGCAGCAAGGGGCTCGACGCCGTCGTGCTGCTCATGCCGCTGGTCAAGTTCATCAACCCGCGCGACCCGATGTGGACATCGACCCTGAAGGCCGTCAAACGCCATCTTGTCCACGACTGCCTGGTCAAGCGCTACATCAACACCGAGGAGAACCACGACGGCCTTGAGGGGGAAGAGGGCGCCTTTACCATATGCTCGTTCTGGTATGTCGAGGCGTTGGCGCGGACCGGATATGTCGCAGAAGCCCGGCTGCTGTTCGAAAAACTGCATACTTACGCCAATCATCTCGGGCTCTATTCCGAAGAACTTTCATCGGCCGGCGATCATTTGGGCAATTTCCCGCAAGGGCTGACGCATCTTTCGCTGATCTCCGCAGCCATTTGGCTCGATCGCGCGTTGAACGGTGACAGACAAGATCCGAACCATTTCGAGTTCCAAATGCTGGAGGATCCCGATGGCATCTTCTGAACGCCTCGACCTTGCACGGCAGACCGCCATCGTCACCGGCTCCTCATCCGGAATCGGCGCCGGAACGGCCAGGGAGCTGGCAAGCGCGGGCGCGGACGTCGTCATCAATTTTCACGGCTCGGAGCATGACGCTGATGCGCTCGTCGTCGATATCGAGGCCATGGGACGGCGTTCCTTCAAGATCGCGGCGGACGTTTCCAGCGAGACCGACGTCATCGCCATGTTCGATGAGGCGGAAACGCGCCTCGGCCCCATCGACATCGTCGTATCCAATGCCGGCGTGCAGAAGGACGCTCCGCTCGCGCAGATGAGCCTCGACGACTGGAACGCGGTGATCGGCGTCAACCTGACTGGCGCTTTCCTGGTCGGGCGGGAGGCGGTCCGGCGGTTCCGCGAGAAAGGAGTGAGGGAGGATGTCAGCCCGGCGCTCGGCAAGCTGGTTTTCGTTTCCTCCGTCCACCAGATCGTGCCCTGGGCCTTCCACGCCAATTACGCCGCTTCCAAGGGCGGCATCGACATGCTCATGCGCTCGATCGCGCAGGAAGTCGCGCTCGAGAAGATCCGGGTGAACTCGGTTGCGCCCGGCGCCATCGCAACGGCCATCAACGCCGAGGAGCGCGAGAACAACCATGACGCGATGCTCAAGCTAATCCCCTATGGCCGGATCGGCGAGCCGGCCGATGTCGGCCGCACCGTTGCCTGGATCGTCTCCGACGCGGCCGACTATCTGACCGGTCAAACCATCTTCCTCGATGGCGGCATGACGCTATATCCCTGCTTCAAGGGCAACGGCTGAAGGTCGACATCGACGCCGAAAGCCCCACCCTGCCCTTTTCCTTCGCATCTGCTATGGAACCGCGGTCAATCGCGTCGTTTCGCACGGTTCGCGACCGACGCAGCAAAAGGAGAAGCGCCATGGCCCTGGACGGCAAGGTCGCCATCGTTACCGGCGGTGCAAAGGGAATCGGCTACGCGATTTCGCGTCGCTTCCTCGAGGACGGCGCCAAGGTGGTTATCGCAGACGTCGACGAAAAGGCCGGCCTCGCAGCGTCGGCCGAACTCGGCGAGTTCGGTGAGGTTCACTCGGTCGTCTGCAACGTCGCCGACCGGCTGCATGTCCACAATCTCCTCGCCGCCGCGCTCGATCAGTTCGGCGACGTCGACATCCTCGTCAACAACGCCGGCATCGTCCACAAGGCGGATTTCCTCGATCTCGACGAAGAGGCGTTCGATCGCGTTCTGAACATCAATCTGAAGGGATCCTTCCTTTGCGGCCAGGCAGTCGCCCGCCATCTGGTCGAAAAGGTGAAAGCTGGCGGCGCGCCCGGCGCGATCGTCAACATGTCGTCGGTCAATGCCGTCTTCGCTATTGCCGATCAGGTCGGCTATTCGGTCTCGAAAGGGGGCGTCAATCAGCTGACCAAGGTCATGGCGCTGTCGCTGGCGCCGCACGGCATTCGCGTCAACGCCATCGGTCCCGGGTCGATCATGACTGACATGCTGCGCGCTGTCGCCGAAGACAAGGAAGCCTCGCGACGCATCTTGTCGCGCACGCCGCTGGGCCGGATTGGCCAGCCGGAGGAGATCGCCGCGATCGCCGCTTTCCTGGCGTCCGACGACGCCAGCTATATCACCGGCCAGACGATCTATGCGGATGGCGGCCGTCTTGGCCTCAACTACACCGTGCAGGTCGCCGAGGAAGACTGAGCGCTTCGACAAAGAAAGGCGACGCCGAAAAACTTCGACGCCGCTTCGTTCCCGCAAATCGGTGGGGAGCGCGCGTCAGCCCTGTTCCTCGCCGTCCTCCGGCTCGCTGCTGCGCATGGAGGTCAGCTTGGCGAAGACCGCGGCTGCGTCCAGTTCCTCGTCCTCGGCGGCTGCTTCGCCGCGGCCCCAATTCTGCGTCTGTGACGCCGACAAGAGCCGCTCTTCTTCCGCCAGTTCTTCCGGCCGCACGATACCGCGGGAGGCCTTTTCCACTTCCAGGTCGAGATCGATCTGCGTGCACAGACCGAGCGTCACTGGATCCATAGGCTGGAGATTGGCGGAATTCCAATGGGTGCGATCGCGAATCTGCTGGATCGTATTCTTGGTCGTACCGACCAGGCGCGAAATCTGCGGATCCTTCAGCTCCGGATGGTTGCGCACCAGCCAGAGGATCGCGTTTGGCCGGTCCTGGCGCTTGGAGACCGGCGTATAGCGCGGCGCCTTGCGCTTGGCTTCCGGCACACGGACCTTGGGCGCCGACAGCTTCAGCTTGCGATTGGGGTCCTTCTCCGCCGCCTCGATTTCGTCGCGCGATAGCTGCCCGGTCATAAGGGGATCGAGCCCCTTGATGCCTTGCGCCGATTCACCATCCGCGATCGCCTTGACCTCCAGATGATGCAGCGTGCAGAAATCCGCGATCTGTTCGAAGGACAGCGAGGTGTTGTCGACAAGCCAGACGGCCGTCGCTTTCGGCATCAATAATTGTTGTGCCATGAATACAATCCTCCTTAGTGCCTGCCCCGGGAGGCAGGCCGTGGATGTTCAACCACATGTCCGGGAATTCGGCCGCTCTTATAGGCGCCTCGCCGCGGCGACGCAAGGAAATCGAGACGAATTATCGGAATCGGAGGATCGGTACGGCGCGGGAGGCAGCGACATCTGATCGCGCGCTTGTGTAGGACGATGCAGTTGCACTGGGAAACGAGCACACCGGGCTACGATGCGGATTGGCGACGCGGACTTGCGTCCAGCCGACGCTTGATGGACAAGGCGGCGTTTTTCGCCGCGAATCCTTTCACGGCATGCGAAGCGACGGCGGTCGCCTCTGATCGAGACGGCCGCCAAAAGCGTCACTTGATGGTGACCGTGCCGAACATGCCGGCTTCCCTGTGCCCCGGAATCGCACATTCGACCGGGATATTCTCGCCGGTTTGCACCGGGACGATAAACCATTCGACCCTGCGGTTCGGCCCGACTTCCACCTCCGTCACGGGGCCTTTGATTTCGGCGACCAGCTCTCCGGACGGGTCCGTGATTTCCACCTTGCGCGTGAAGATCTTCTCGATGAATTCATGCCCTTCGAATTCGTGCTTTGCCTCATCGACATTTCGCAGCACGAGTTTATAGGCCTTGCCGGTCTCGAGCTCGATATGGTCCGGCTTGAAATACATCTTGTCACCGGATGCGCCCATCTCGATGACGATTTCCGTCGGGTCCGCCCGGCTGAGGTCGCCGGCGGCCTGCGCGGCCGACGACAACAACAACGCGGCGACCGGGAGCAGGATCGCGATCCGTTTCATCTGCCAATCTCCTTTGGAACGCCTTTGCCCTTGGGACCGTAGGTCGAAAGGCACTCGCGGTGATTGACCCAAATCAACGGGTTCGCTCTGCTCGGCCTCCATCGCCGCCGCCATCCGGCGGCCCGGACCTTTTCACGATCTCCGAGGCGGTACGCAAACGGCTGCGAGACGCTTATGCACCGGTTTCGATAGGCAGCCCCGCAGCTCTCCATTCCGGATAGCCGTCCTCCAGGCGATGCGCCACCAGTCCGCGCGAACGCAACGCGGCGACTGCCTCGAAGGAAAAGACGCACCAGGGACCGCGGCAATAGGCGACGATTTCATGGCTCGGATCGAGTTCGCCAAGCCGCGCCTCCAGCTCGCCGGGAGGGACGTTGATCGCGCCCGGCAGATGGCCGGAGGCGAACTCGTCCGCCGGGCGGACATCCAGGACAGTGACCCGGCCGTCGCTTGCGCGGGCCACCAACTCCTCGCGCGTCACGGGCTCGAGCGTGTCCCGCGCGTCGAAATACGATCGCTGGATCTGTGCGACCTCGTCGAGGGTTCGCGTCCCCAGCCGCGACAGCGCCGCCATCAGATCGAGCACGGCGTCGTCGGCGAGACGATAGCGCACGAATTTGCCGTCCCGCCGCGCCGCGACCAAGCCGGCGCGCTTCATCTGCTGGAGATGATGCGAGACATTGGCAAGCGGCAGCCTCACCCGCGTGGCCAGCCCTTCCACGCTACGCTCGCCCTGCGCCAGATGCTCCAGCATTTCCAGACGATGAGACGAGCCGAGCGCCTTCGCCACCACCGCGAACTCCGCGTAGAGGGCCTGCTTCGGGCCGATTGACATCACCGCCACGCTCTCACTATATCATTCAAAGCTTTGTTTGAATATAATTCGAAGCGGATCATATAACAAGCCGCTCGCGCAAAGGATGGCCGCATGACCGAGACCCTTCTGGCAAACGAACCGACCATCCGTCTGTCTTTCTTCCTCGCCATCCTCCTCGCCATGGCGCTCTGGGAAATTGCCGCGCCGCGGCGGCGGCGGGAGATACCTCGCCTCCTGCGCTGGACCAACAATCTCGGCGTCGTCGTCATCGACACGCTCCTTGTCCGCCTCACCTTTCCGATCGTGGCGGTCGGTCTCGCTCTTCTCTCCGAGGAGCGCGGCTGGGGCCTGTTCAACATCTTCGACGTGCCGAACTGGATCGCGGTGATCGTGGCGATACTGGCGCTCGATCTGGCGATCTATTTGCAGCATGTCATGTTCCACGCCGTGCCCGCCCTGTGGCGGCTGCACCGGATGCATCACGCCGATCTGGAATTCGACGTGACCACCGGCTTGCGCTTCCACCCGGTCGAGATTCTTCTTTCGATGGGGATCAAACTGACGGTCGTCGCGGCCCTCGGGCCGCCGGCGGCGGCGGTGCTGATTTTCGAGGTGCTCTTGAACGGCACCGCCATGTTCAATCACAGCAATATCCGCATCCCGCTGGCCGTCGACCGGGTGCTGCGCTGGTTCGTAGTGACGCCGGACATGCACCGGGTCCACCACTCCATCCACCCGAGCGAGACCAACAGCAATTTCGGATTCAACGTGCCGTGGTGGGACCGGCTGCTCGGAACCTACAAGGCACAGCCGAGGGATGGCCACGAGGCCATGACCATCGGGATCGAGCAGTTCCGCAACCGTCGCGACCTTTGGCTCGACCGGATGCTGATCCAGCCGGTGAAGGGGCCGGCGAGCGGCTACCCGATCAACCGAAGAAGCAAGCGATAATGATCGCGTCAGATTGCGATCGGAAGGCCATTTTGCGCGGCTTTGTCGGCCCTGAGCACCATGCCGAACAGATCGCGGGGATCGTCCGGGTCGGCGATCATGTCGAGCCGGTCGAAGAACGCCGTCGGCGCCACCTTTTCGCGCACATAACGAAGCGCCGAAAAATCCTCGATCGCGAAGCCGACGGAATCGAACAGTGTTGTCTGACGCGCATCCCGCCGGCCGACGGCGTTACCGGCGATCACCGTCCACAGTTCCGTCACCGGATGATCGGCGGGGAGCTGCTGGATCTCCCCCTCGACCCGGGTCTGCGGCGGATATTCGACGAAAATATCCGAGCGCAGCAGGATGTCATTGTGCAGCTCCGTCTTGCCGGGACAGTCGCCTCCGACCGCGTTGATGTGGATACCGGAACCGACCATGTTGTCGGTCAGGATGGTCGCGTATTGCTTGTCCGCGGTCACGGTCGTGATGATCTGGGTCCCCTCGACAGCGGCTTCCGCGCTGGCGCAGCCGACAATCTCGAAGCCCTTGCCCGCAAGGTTGCGCGTGCATTTCTCGGTCGCCGCCAGGTCGATGTCGTAGAGCCGCAGCTTCTTGACCCCGAGCAACGCCTTGAAGGCCATCGCCTGGAACTCCGACTGCGCCCCGTTGCCGATGATCGTCATGCACTCGGCCCCCTTGGGCGCCAGATACTTTGCGGCCATGGCTGACGTCGCGGCCGTCCTGAGCGCCGTCAGGATCGTCATTTCGGACAACAGCACCGGATAACCGTTGTCGACCCGCGACAGCACGCCGAACCCCGTGACGGTCTGCAGGCCCTCCTTGAAGTTCTTCGGATGCCCGTTGACGTATTTGAAGCCGTAGACCTCGCCGTCGCTCGTCGGCATCAGCTCGATCACCCCCTCGGCGGAATGCGAGGCGATGCGCGGCGTCTTGTCGAACAGGTCCCAGCGCCGGAAATCCGCTTCGATGAAGCCAGCCAGTTCCTGCAGGAAGGTCTCGATCCCGACGCTGAGGACGAGCTTCATCATGTTGTCGACGCTGACGAAGGGGACGATGTTGACGTTCTCCGGCGGTTTGGCGGTCATGGTCAGTAGCTCCTGGTGCGGCGGTCGAGAACCTGCCGGCCGAACAGGCTGGCGACGAGATCGACGATCAGTTTCGCGGTGCGGCCGCGTTCATCGAGAAAGGGGTTGAGTTCGACGATATCGAGCGATGCGACCAGGCCACTGTCGTGCAGCATCTCCATCACCAGATGAGCCTCGCGAAAGGTGGCGCCGCCGGGAACGGTCGTGCCGACGGCGGGCGCAATTTCCGGGTCGAGAAAATCCACGTCGAAACTCACATGCAGTCGGCCGTCCGCCGCCCGTACCCGATCGAGGAAGCTGCGTAGCGGCGCCGCAATGCCGAATTCGTCGATCGCTCGCATGTCATGAACCATGATGCCGGTCTCGACGATGCGGAGGCGCTCGGCCGCGTCGACCGAGCGAATGCCCATCATGCAGATGTTGTCCGGACGGATCGGCTCGTCGAGGGACGGAACCGCCCCCTCGAACCCCGGCGCTCCCGTAACGTAGGCGACCGGCGTTCCGTGCAGATTGCCGCTCTTGGTGCTGTCGAGCGTGTGCAGGTCCGGATGCGCATCGAGCCAGAGCACGAATGGCTCGCGGCCCTCCTGCCTGGCCCGCCGAGCGATTGCCGGCAGGGTTCCGGCGGCGATCGAATGATCACCGCCCATGAAGATCGGGACATGGTCACTGTCGAGCGATTGGCGGCAGACGTCGCCGAGCATGGCGATTAGAGCGGCGTAGCTGGCCAGATCATGAACCGTTGCGTTGGCGTGAGATTTCGATTCACCAGCTACCGCATGAAAATTGCCCAGATCCTCCACCCGGTGCCCCAACTCGGAGAGGGCCCCGACGACGCCGGCGGTCCGCAAGGCATCCGGCCCCATCAGGCAACCGGCATAGGCACCGCCGGTGTCGGCCGGGGCGCCGATCAGGGCGATGGAGCGTTGAGATGTCATCAGGGTCGCAATCCGAAAGAATTCAGTCCGAATATTCGATCTGGATCGGATGGCGGCGGCAATGCTAAAAGCCGATCAAAATGGGCAGGAAACCTCGTAAAATGGCAAGAAGAACTTCCGAAATGGACGATGTCGATCGTCGGCTAGTCGGCGCCTTGCGCCGGAATGCCCGCATGGCGATTTCGGATCTGGCGGCGGAGCTCGGCGTCTCCCGCGCCACGATCCGCTCTCGTTTGGAGCGGCTCGTCGCGAGCGGCGAAATCCTCGGCTTCACGGTGGTGCTCAGAGGCGACGCCACCGAAATGCCGGTTCGCGGCATCACGCTCATCGAAATCGAAGGCAAGGGGAACGAGCGGATCGTGTCGCGTCTCCGGGGCTTTCCCGAAATCCAGACCATCCATTCGACCAACGGGCGTTGGGATCTGATCGTCGAATTCGGCACCGAAACCCTGGCCGATCTCGACGAGGCGTTGAAACGCCTGCGTCTGATCGACGGCATCGTCGCCAGCGAGACAAGCCTTTATCTCGCGACCCAGCGCAGCAGCAAGGCAAGCGCCTCGGCGTCGAGATCACCGGGCTGACAGGCGCTGCTTGATTGGAGCGCCATTTGGCGGCGCACCGACCATTCGCCAGGATCAACCCTTCGAATGCTGTGTCGTCAGGATGATCTTGCCGACATGATCCTCGTCCATGTGCTGGTGCGCCTTGGCGGCGTCGACGAGCGGATAGAGCGTGTCGATCAGCGGCTTCACCTTGCCATTGGTGAAAAGCGGACCGACCTTGTGCTCGATCTCCCGCGCGATGGCGGCCTTGAACTCGACCGAGCGGTTGCGCAGGGTCGAACCAGTCAGCGTCAGCCGCTTGCGCATGACCAGGTTGAGATCGATCTGGACCTCCGGCCCCTTGAGAAATGCAATCTGGACGATGCGACCGTCCTCGGCCGCGACGGCGAGATTGCGATTGGTGTAATCCCCGCCGACCATGTCGAGTGTCAGATCGACGCCGCGCCCGCCGGTCGCCTCGCGCAGTACTTCGACGAAATCGTCGCTGCGATAGTTGACGCACCGTTCGGCGCCGAGCTGTTCGGCGGCACGGCATTTGTCGTCGCTGCCCGCCGTCGCGAAGACGGTGGCGCCGAACGCCTTGGCGAGCTGGATCGCCGTGGTGCCGATACCGGACGTGCCGCCATGGACCAGGAAGCTCTCGCCCACTTTGAGCCCGCCGCGCTGAAAGACGTTGTGCCAGACGGTGAAGAAGGTTTCCGGAACGCCCGCCGCCTCCTCGATCGACAGCGCGCCCGGCACAGCGATGGCGTTGGTCTCGGCAACGGTGGCGTATTCGGCATAGCCGCCGCCCGGTACGAGCGCCATGACCCGGTCGCCCAGCCCGTGCAGAACTGCCCCCTCCCCGAGCGCGACCACGGTGCCCGCCACCTCCAGCCCCGGCCAGTCCGGCGCGCCCGGCGGCGGCGGATAGGCGCCCTGCCGCTGCAGGACGTCGGGTCGGTTGACCCCGGCGGCTTCGACGGCGACGAGGATCTCGCCCGGTCCCGGCTTTGAAACGGGGCGGCGTCCGGCTTTCAACACCTCGGGACCGCCGAAGCCATCGAGAAGGACCGCCGTCATTTCCTGGGGGATCGCCATGAGTCTTGATATCTCCATGTGTCGGGTGCCGATGCAAAGGTAGCGGGAATCTTTCGAAGGCGGGAGCGGGTTAATCCTCAGGTAAGGTTTCCGGTGTTTAACTAACCCCGGTCCAGATTGATGCATTGGCAGCCTGATGGATAGACGAAGCGGCTTCCGCCTCGTTTGACGCCTCCCTGTTGTAAACTCCTGAGAGCCGCTCGCTGCGGCTCTTTTTTTTTCCGGCGATCCACCCGTTAACCTGAATTAACAATTGTGCGGGAGTTCGCTTGCAAACCGGCCGCTCTCGCAGCACCCTTTGACGACGCACGATGCCTTGGGTATCGCGGATTGCCGATCGTTGAATTTTACACTTTGGGGGACCGTCGCGGCCGATGACGATTCAGATGACTGGTTCGAAAGACGACGACCACACCATCCGGCTGGCTGAGCACCTCGCCTTCTCGCGATCCTTCCAGCCGCTGTTCAACGAGGGCATGACGCTCGTCGACGAGACGGCCGTCTATCTCGACAGCGATGGGCGTACGGACGCCAAAACGCTGTCCCGGCCCGCGGCGACGCTTTATGCGGCCGAATCCATGCGCCTGACCACGCGGCTGATGCAGGTGGCTTCCTGGCTATTGCTCCAACGCGCGGCGAACCAGGGCGACATGTCGCGCGCGCAGGTCGAGGCCGAGAAGGTCAAGGTCCGGCTCGAGGGTCTCGGAACCGCGAAGGATTCGCCCCAATATGGCCAACTTCCGGAGGCCTTCCGCCGGCTGGTCGAGCGCGCGCTGATGCTGGAACGCCGAATCGCCATGCTCGACCGTGAGATCTATGGCGAAGTCTCCCGCGAGACCCCAGACGGCCACAACCCGGTCGGCGAGCAGATCGATCTGCTGAAGACCGCCTTCAACGGCTAGCCACTTTCAACATATCTGGGCAAGGCTCGTAAGGGCACCGCGACCTGACGTCGCTCCTCCGATCGCCTGAGAACGCTTCTCATTTGTGCTTCAGGACCGGTTGCCGCCATTGTGGCGGGACGGAACTTGACCATGCTCAGGCGCCTGCCTGTGCATCGAGCGGAGCGCTTGGAGCGCATCGTCGGCGAGCGGCAGGCGCACGGCATGCTCGACCTGTTCGCGCCGCAGACCGGTAATGTCCTCCAGAATATCGGCATCGACCCCGAGTAGGGTCTGGAATGCCTCGCGCCGCAGGCGTTGTCGACGACGCTCCGCCGACCAGGATCGCAACCACGCGATCGCACTCGACGGCGTCCGAGATGAAGTGGCGTCGAGTGGTTTCGGAAGAAATACGGATCGCAGCATGATGGTCTCCCTTGTCCTGAGACCACCCTGCCGAAACGCTATTGATGAGTCGAACGATAAGTTGTAATGATTGATATGAGGTTTTCGAATAGAAATCCCTTCGCAAGGACCCCACCATGAGCCGCCCACTGGCATCGCTGCCGAATCTCGACATGGATCTGGCCCGCACCTTCGTGGCCATCTGCGAAAGCGGAAACTTCTCCAGGGCAGCCGAGCTCGTGCACCGCACGCCGTCGGCCGTCAGCCTGCAGGTCAAGAAGCTGGAGGATATGGTCGGTCGCGCACTGTTTCGCCGCGAACCGCGAGCCGTCGTACCAACCGGCGACGGCGAGATGCTGCTCGGCTATGCGCGCAAGCTCTTGCGGCTGAACGACGAGGCGATGGCGCGTTTCCTGGTTCCGCAGATCGAGGGGCGGGTCAGTTTCGGCGCGCCCAACGATTCGGGCATCTTCGCCATTCCCGGCATCTTGAAGCGTTTCGCCTCGACTCACCCGCAGGTCGCGGTGGCTGTCAGGCTCGATCACAGCGCCGAACTCCGGCGTCGTTGCGCCGCGGGCGAATTGGACGTGGCGATCGTCAGTTGCGGCGAGAAGCCCAATTCTTCGAGCGAGGAGATCTACAGCGAGGCGCTTGTCTGGGTCGGGCTGCGCAATGGCCGCGCAGTCGAGCAGACGCCCCTGCCTCTGGCCTTGGCCGATCCGGGCTGCTCCTGGCGCGGTCGGGCGCTCGATGCGCTGGACAGCGTCGGCAGGGATTACCGCATCGCCTATTCAAGCGAGCTTTGCCAAGGCCAGATCGCGGCCGTCGAGGCCGATCTGGCTATCGCTCCCCTGCCCGCGAGCGTGCTGTCGTCGACCCTGGTCCGGTTGAACGATCCGGAACGCCTGCCGCCGCTTGGCAGCTATCGCGTTTTCATGATGAAGCGGGACGGCGCCGGTCCAGCGGCTGATGCTCTAGCACAGCATGTGTCGGAGAGCTTTCGCGATCTTGCCGACCGCCAGACGCGCATTTTCGCCTGAGCAGCATCCCCTCGGCCCGGTATTTGCCCGACGGAAAAAGCCCGGCGCGCTCATCGCGGCCGGGCCGATGTCGTTGCGACGACCGGAGCAATGCTCCAGCCGCAAGCGACAGATTACATGCCGAGGCCTTCGTAGCGCTTCTTGAAGCGCGACACGCGGCCACCGCGGTCGAGAAGGTGCTGGTTGCCGCCGGTCCAGGCTGGATGACTGGTCGGATCGATGTCGAGATTCATCTTGTCGCCGTCCGAACCCCAGGTCGAGCGGGTCTGATACTCGGTACCGTTGGTCATCACCACGGTGATCGCGTGATAGTCGGGATGGATATCTTTCTTCATCGCCTTCGATCCTTGGTATTTGCCGGCTTCCCGACACGCCGACGCCGCAGCGTTCAGGCCGCCGAAACGTCTCGATGTCGTGGGAACAGGTCGGCGCAATCGCTTCCAAATTCGAGGAGGAGCCTATACATGAGGGCCGGGTCGGGCACAAGGGGCGACCGGGCCACGCAGAATGGGGAGGCGCGTTTGCGCGACATGACATCGGTCGACCGCGAGACAGAGCGGAAGCGACGCAATCTGAAGCCCCTCGCACGGCTGGTTCCCTATCTGAAGCGTTACAAGGGCAAGGTCGCCGGCGCGGTGTTCTTCCTCGCGCTGGCCGCGCTGACGACCCTATCGCTGCCGCTGGCCGTGCGGCGCGTGATCGACAACGGTTTTTCGGCGTCCGACACCGCCTTCATCGACACCTATTTCAGCATGCTGTTGGTGCTCGCCGCCCTCCTCGCCGTCGCCAGCGCCGGCCGCTATTACTTCGTCATCACGCTGGGCGAACGGGTCGTCGCAGACCTTCGCAAGGACGTCTTTTCCCATGTGACGCGGCTGTCGCCCAGCTTCTACGACCGGGCGCTGACCGGCGAAATCATCTCGCGGCTGACCGCCGATACAACGCAGATCAAATCCGCCGTCGGCTCCACGGCATCGCTTGCCTTGCGCAATGCCATCCTGTTCTTTGGCGCGGTGACGATGATGATCGTAACCAGCCCCGGCCTGTCGCTGATCGTGATCGGCGCGATCCCGTTGATCGTGCTGCCGCTCGTCGCCTTTGGCCGCTCGGTCCGCCGGCGCTCCCGCCTCGCCCAGGACACGCTCGCCAACGCCACCGCCTATGCCACGGAGGCAATCGGCGCCGTGCGCACCGTGCAGGCCTTCACCAGCGAGGCGGCGACGAGCGGACGGTTCTCCTCGGCCGTCGACCGGGCCTTCGAGGCTGCCCGTTCCTCGGTCAAGGCACGCGCGTTTCTGACAGCCTTCGCGATCTTCCTGATCTTCGCCTCGGTCGTCGCGGTCCTTTGGATCGGCGCACAGCAAGTGGCGGAAGGCACCATGAGCGGCGGCACGCTCGGCCAGTTCCTGCTCTATGCCGTCTTCGCGGCCGGCGCGCTCGGCCAGCTGTCGGAGGTCTGGGGCGAACTCGCCCAGGCCGCTGGCGCCGCCGAGCGCCTGACCGAACTGCTCGGCGAAGAGCCGGCGGTCAAATCGACCAGCGATCCGGTCGCGCTGCCGGTTCCGGCGCGCGGCGAAGTCGTGTTCGAGGGCGTCAGCTTCGCCTACCCGAGCCGCCCGGACGTCTCGACCGTCCACGATCTGTCCTTCACGATCCGGCATGGCGAGACCGTCGCTATTGTGGGCCCTTCGGGCGCCGGGAAATCGACGATCTTCTCGCTGATTGAACGCTTCTACGATCCGGATGCCGGGCGGATTCTCGTCGACGGCGTGGATGCGCGGCAGGCCGATCTTGAGCAGCTGCGCCAGCGCATTGCACTGGTGCCGCAGGATGTGACGGTTTTCGCCGCGAGCGCGGCCGACAACATCGGCTTCGGCGACCCGAATGCCTCGGCGGGCCGGATCAGAGCGGCCGCGAAATCGGCGCTCGCCGACGACTTCATTGAGGCGATGGACGACGGTTATCGCACGGTCATCGGCGAGCGCGGCATCACCCTGTCGGGCGGCCAACGCCAGCGGATCGCGATCGCCCGGGCGATCCTGCGTGATGCGCCGATTCTGCTCCTCGATGAGGCAACCTCGGCGCTCGACGCGGAAAGCGAGAAGCTGGTCCAGAAGGCGCTGGAAAAGCTGATGGAAGGCCGCACGACGCTGGTCATCGCCCATCGCCTCGCCACCGTCCTCAAGGCCGACCGCATTCTGGTCCTCGACGGCGGGCGGGTCATCGAAGAAGGCAC
This sequence comes from Aurantimonas marina, assembly GCF_017183135.1. Taxonomy (GTDB): domain Bacteria; phylum Pseudomonadota; class Alphaproteobacteria; order Rhizobiales; family Rhizobiaceae; genus Aurantimonas; species Aurantimonas marina. Next base: position 104,130 of record NZ_JADDXW010000001.1, read on the forward strand.
ACATGCGTCGCTGATTGCCAAGAACGGCATCTATGCCCGCCTCGCCCGCCTCCAGTTCGAGGCCGGGCATACGGACGCACTGCTCGGCGCGGCGGAGTAGCGCGGGCGGGCCGAGCGGGGTGTCCCGCTATTCGACCGCCGGCATCGTCGCCGTGATCTCGATCGCCGAATACCAGGCGGCGAGGTTGGCGATGTCCTCGTCGCTCAGGCCCGAAGCGATGATCGACATCTGCTGATGCTGACGGGACCCGGAGCGGAAGGCCTTCAGCTGTTCGGCGATGTAGAAGGCGCTGTCGCCGGCAAGATTGGGAGCGTCTGGCGCCTTGGCGATGCCATCGAGGCCGTGACAGGTGGCGCACATACCGGCCTTGTCCTTGCCAGCCGCAAGTTCCGCCGCGGCCACAGAAGAGCCGAGGCTCACCAGAACGAGCGGCACCGAGAGGATGCGGATCACGGTTGCGATCATGAGGATTTCCAGGATGCGTGGACGCGACCATAAATCTGGCGGCGCCTCGATAGAGTGATTGTGACAGCGGCATCCTCCTTGCGAGGTGCCCCGACCGAAACGTCAGCGCTGTGTGGGGAAACCGGGCGGCTTGGCGCCGCCCGGTTTTCAAGTCGGCGTCCCTATTTGTCGTAGGAGATGCGATAGAGCGCGCCGGCCAGATCGTCGGAGACCAGCAGCGATCCGTCCTTCATCATCTCCACGTCGACCGGTCGGCCGATATATTCGCCGCTCGACGTTAGCCATCCCTCGGCAAAGGGTTCGGACTCGCCAGCCGTACCGTCGTCATTGACCGGGGTGAACATGACGCGCGCACCCACCGGTTCGGTGCGGTTCCATGAGCCATGCTGAGCCGAGAAGATACCGCGCCGGTATTGGCGTGGGAAGCTTGTACCCGTGTAGAAATCCATCCCGAGATCGGCGGCATGCGCGACCATCTCGACTTCTGGCATGACCGCGTCGGTCGGCAACTCGGAATCCTTGTACTCGTTGGTGCGGACGCTGCCGCCGCCATAGACGGGGAAGCCGAAATCCTGTCCCGGTCCGGTGCTGCGGTTCAGCTCGCCGGGAGGAATGTCGTCCCCCATGCCGTCGACCTGGTTGTCGGTGAACCAGAGATCGCCGTTCGCCGGGTTGAACTGCATGCCGACGGAATTGCGCACGCCGGTCGCATAGACCTCACGCCCCGAACCGTCTCGGTTCATGCGGATGATCCCGCCGATGCCTTCCCGCTTGTAAAGATCGGCCTTCTCCGGCGGCGGCACGTTGAATGGCTGGCCGAGCGTTATGTAGAGCTTGTCATCGGGGCCGATGCGGCAGACGCGCGCGGTATGGTTGAACGACTCTTCCGCCGCTGGAACCAGCTTCCCCTTCTCCACCACGACTCCGACGGCGACATCCGGGCTTTCATAGAAGAATTCGGCGGCCGGCAGCACCAGCACGCGATTCTGCTCGGCGATATAGAGGAACCCGTCTTTGGAGAAGCAGACGCCATTGGGGATGGTGAAATCGATCGACGGGGCGAACTCCTTGACCTCGTCGGCGACGCGGTTCTTGTCGCGGTCGGTGACCACCCAGACGTTTTGCTTGCGCGTCCCAACGAAGGTGGCGACGCCCTGCGGCCCGATGGCGATGTGCCGCGCATCCGGCACGACGGCGTAGAGGTCGATCTTGAACCCGTCCGGCAGCTTGACGCTTTCGAGATTCTTGCGGAGTTGGTCAGCGTATTCCCCGGTCTGTTCGATGGTCTTGAAATCCATCGACGTGCCGGTCGACTGCATTCCCTGGAGTTTTTCCATGTTGTCGGCGGTCTGTGCAACCGCATGACTTGCAGCGAGAAGCCCAAACGCAGCCACGCTGCCGAGCAGTAGATGTTTCATATTATCCTCCCAGCCGCGCTTCGAGCGCGGTCTTCAAGAAGGGGTGCCCGTCCCTTCAAGGAAAGGCTCGCATGGCTGCGACGGCATCGTCAATCGTTACACTTGTAACGGCGTAGAGAGGCCGCGGCATCAAGGGCGGACGGCTGGACGATCTGACGATATCTAACGCTCAGTGAGCTTCAGTTCGATCCGGCGGTTGCGGTCACGCGCCTCGGGCGTGTTGTCGGTGTCGAGCGGTTGAAACTCGCCGAAGCCGGTCGCCGCCAGCCGCTCAGGTGGCACACCCTGGCTGATCAGGTATTTCACCACGGCCCCGGCCCGCTCGGTCGAAAGTTGCCAATTGTCCTCGAAACGGCCGCCGGTGACGGGAATATTGTCCGTGTGTCCGTCGACACGGATGATCCAGTTGATGTCGGAGGGAATCTCGCGCGCCAGTTCCTTGATCGCCGTTGCGAGCTTGGCCATTTCCTCCGCGCCTGCCGGCTGCAACACGTCCGAGCCCGACGGAAACAACACCTCCGACTGGAACACGAAACGGTCGCCGACGATGCGGATGTTTTCGCGGTCCGACAGGATTTCCCGCAGCCGACCGAAGAAATCCGAGCGATAACGTGACAATTCCTGCACGCGCTGCGCCAGTGCCACGTTGAGGCGGCGGCCGAGATCGGCGATCTTGGTCCGGCTTTCCTGATCACGGCTTTCCGACACATCCAACGCGTTTTCCAGAGCCGCAATCTGCTGCCGCAGGGCGGACAATTGCTGATTGAGCAATTCGATCTGCGACCGCGCGCGCTGAGAGAACTGCTGTTCGTCGTCGAGGGCCGATTGCAGACCCTCGACTTCGGCGCTTGCTGCCGCGGCCGAACCGGTGTCCGATTCCAAGGCGCGTTGCAGCCGGCTCTTTTCCTCTTCCGTAGAGGACAGCGAGGCACGCAGCGTCGCGATCTGATCCTGATAGTCCTGTCCTGTCGAGCGTTCGAGCGCCAAGAGCTGCGTCAACTCGTTGATCTGCGTGTTCAGCCGGTCGAGCACCTCGTCCTTGCCCGAGATTTCACGGCTGAGCAGAAACTGCACCAGCACGAAGACCGAGAGCAGGAACATGATCGCCAAAAGCAGCGTGGATAGCGCGTCCACGAAGCCCGGCCAATAATCGACCGTCCGTTCGCTCCTGCGGTTCCGCGCGAGCGCCATCGCTCAGCGATCCTTGCTCATGGAGCCGATCTGGCGGGAAAGACGGTCGAGCACTTGGCGCAATTCGCGCTGCTCGCCGGCCTGCGCCTCGACGAAATCACGCAGGAGCTGCTGCTCGCTGCGCATGTGTGTGACCAGCCCCTGAATGCTCTCGGCGAGATTGGCCATGGCTGCGCTGGTGCGCGGGTTCGCGCCCTGATCCTGGACGAGCTTGGTGACTTGATCCGACAGGACCCGCAACTCATCGCCATGGGCTGGATTCTGGCCGGCATGCGGCGCCAGCACCATGTCCGACCCGACGTCGGTCACCGACGAGAGCCAGTTCTCCAGCTCGGTATAGAAACGGTTCTGGGCCCGGCCGATCTGCAGGTCGAGAAAGCCGAGGATGAGCGAGCCGGACAGACCGAACAGCGACGAGGAAAATGCCGTCCCCATGCCGGACAGCGGCGCCGCGAGACCGGCTTTCAGCGAGTCGAGGACGCTCGCCGTATCGCCGGCGCCGGGATCCAGTCCCTGGATCGTCGCGCCGATCGACCCGATCGTGCGCAACAAGCCCCAGAATGTCCCCAGCAGGCCCAGAAAGACCAAAAGGCCGATCAGGTAACGGGCGATGTCACGGGTCTCGTCGAGGCGAGTCGCGATCGAATCGAGAATCGAGCGCATCGAATGGGTCGACAGAGAGATCGATCGCCGACGACCGAGCAGCCCGCGCATCGGCGCCAAAAGCACCGGGTCCTTCAGCGTCTCGAAATCCGCCGCGCCTTCGCGATAGGCGTTGACCCAGCGCACCTCCCGCGCGAGGCGCAGGACCTGCAGCAGCGCTAGAAAGATACCCACGGCGAGGACGCCGATGATCAGGCCGTTGAGCCCGGGATTGGTGGCGAAGGCCGAGGAAATCTGGCGGCTGAGGATCGCCGCGACGAACCCGGCGAGCGCCAGGAAAACGAGCATCGACCACAAGAAAACCATCGGACTCGAAAGCCGATTCGGGTCGAAATCGTCCGGTCTTACCGTCTTGTCGGTCGGCGAACTGAAGACCTGCATTACGTTCCAATCAACTCCTGCGGCAGTTGGCACGCCCCGGGCCGCGACCGCTCCGCGGGCCGGACCGGGCGCCTCGCACCTCTGCCCCGCGTCCCCGTGAGTCGACCGGTTCGCATTCCGGCCAAATCCCTGAAGCAGGATAAGGAATAATACGGCACTTTCAAACGTCCGCGATGGTTACCGGAACGCCTTTGAATTAATTCATCGTTAAACCCGCGTGGCTCAACTGGTCTTGGCCGCCTGGCGTTTTGCCTCCGCCTTCTGCAACTGGTCGATCAGAGCCTTGTGCATGAACTCGTTGCCGCAAACGATGTCGCCGGCGACGTGGTCGAACTTCTTGCCATCCATGCCGGTGACGAACCCGCCGGCCTCGCGGACCAGAATCGCCCCGGCCGACAGATCCCAAGGCTCGAGCGCCCGCTCCCAGAAGCCGTCGAGGCGACCGGCGGCCACATAGGCGATGTCGAGAGACGCCGCACCGATCCGCCGGATTCCGGCGGTCTCCGATATGATCTGCCTGAGTTCGTAAAGGAAGCCGGCATGATCGCCGCGTCCGAGAAAAGGAATTCCCGTGCCGAACAGGGCTTCCGGCAGTCGCTGGCGCGCTGCGACCCGCAGACGGCGATCGTTGAGATATGCCCCGCCGCCTTTTTCCGCCGTATAGAGCTCGTCCATCGCCGGGTTGAACACGACGCCCGCGACGATCTGGCCGTCACGCTCCAAAGCGATGGAGACCGCAAACATCGGAATGCCATGCAGAAAATTGGTGGTGCCGTCGAGCGGGTCGACGATCCAGCGGTGCTGGGGATCCTTGCCCTCGACGACGCCGCGCTCCTCCATCAGGAAGCCCCAGTCCGGACGGGAACGGGACAGTTCCTGGAAGACGATCTCCTCCGCCCGGCGGTCGGCATTGGACACAAAGTCCGCGGGCCCTTTCATGGATACCTGTAGATTCTGCACCTCGCCGAAGTCACGGGTGAGGGATCGGCCGGCCTTCATGGCGGCCTGCGTCATCACATTGAGAAGCGCGGAACGGGCCATTGGTTGCTTTCGTCAGATGCGGCGTAGCCGCCAGAGCGGCGTCAGGCACGGGGCGCGAGTGCCGCCAAACAAAGGGTATTCGGTGCCTGGCTTGGGTCGTGCGCCGCAGCGAAGTTCCGAAGGCGAGCGCCTCAGTCGGCGCGGCGCAGATAGGTGATTTCGTTCGTGTCGACCAGAATTTTCTCGCCGGAATCGATGAACGGCGGCACCATCACCCGCATGCCGTTTTCCATCACCGCCGGCTTGTAGGACGAGGTGGCCGTCTGGCCCTTCACCACCGGGTCGGCCTCGACGATCGACAGCACCACCTGATCGGGCAACTTAATGCCGATCGGCTTGTCCTCGTGGCTTTCCACGGTCACCATCATGCCATCCTGGAGGAAGGCCGCCCGCTCACCGACGAACTCCTTCTGCAACTCCAGCTGCTCGTAGGTTTCGGTATCCATGAACACCAGCATCTCGCCTTCGGCATAGAGGAACTGATAGTCCTTTTGCTCGAGGCGCACCCGCTCGACGGTCTCGGACGCCCGAAACCGTTCGTTCAGCTTGGTGCCGTCGATAAGGTTTTTGAGTTCGACCTGGGCAAAGGCGCCGCCCTTGCCCGGCTTGACATGGGCGGTTTTGATAGCCGCCCAGAGGCCGCCATTGTGCTCGATTACATTGCCCGGGCGAATTTCGTTTCCGTTGATCTTCATCGAAGCTCTCGAAGGTTCGGCGCCGGCGGCGGGAGGTCCGAGCGTGGCGGCGTCAGTGATTGGCGAGATGGTCGACAGCAACGCCGCGAGGGCGTCGGACGATAAATAGTGTGCGCTGTATCTGCCGGTTGGCGCTCAAGACCATAATTCCCCGATCCATTCAAGCCTCGACGCGACGCTGGCTCTGAACGACGATCGAGGCGGCCGGCCATAGCGGCCCAGCGTCAGCTTGAACGAAAGCGGTTTGCCGCTTCGAGGGCGGATTTTTGCGTCGCGGGATCGAGACCCCGGAAGAAATCGTCGAGGACCGGATCGGTGTTCTCCACCCGTTTGGCCAGGACCGCCCATTTGGCCGCCTCCATCCGGTCAGGCGCGGTGCCGATGCCGTCCTTGTAGAGATGCGCGATGCGATTGATGGCGATCGGATTGCCGCGGAGAGCCGCACGCTTGAGAAACTGGAAACCGGACTCGATCTCGGCGGGGCCACCTTTTCCGTTGACCAGCCAGATACCGTATTCCACCTGGGCGGTGTCCTGACCATTGATGGCCGCGGCTTTCAGCCAGGCCCGCGCCTTTATGTCGTCGGCGGGGACCCCTCGCCCGTAGAGGAAAAGCTGCGCCATGGCATATTGGGCGTCGGCGACTCCGGCATGCGCCGCCTTGGCGAAATAGTCCTTCGCCTCCTCGAAGCCCGCGGTCGGCGCCGCTTCGATCAGCATCTGCCCGTAATTGTACTGAGCCAGCGGCAAGCCTTCGTCGGCTGCGGCCTTCATCAGGTCGCGGGCCTTGGCGACGTCGGGCGCGACAACAGTGCCGTCCAGCAGCATCAACGCATAGCGAAACTGTCCTTCCGGACTGCCGGACGCGGCGGCGGCCTCGTACCAGCGCGCCGCCTCCTTCAGATCCTGGGCGACGCCCAGGCCACGAGAATAGATTTCGCCGAGCAGCGTCTGGGCCGCCGGATCACCCAGATTGGCGATCGGCTCGGCAAGCTTTAGCGCCGAGAGGTAGAAACCGCGCTGGAAGGCGCCATAGGCCAATTCGCTCTTCGAGGGCACCGCACCGCCGTCAGCCTCGCCTGTGGCACCGGGCCCGGACTTAGCGTCCGAAGGAGCTGGCAGTGCCGTGCCACCCGAGCCATCGGGCCCCGAGTTGGCATCCCCTGCCGCCGCCTCATCGCTCGGCCCGGCCGCCAGGGCTCCGGACAAGCTGCCGAGAACAAGGACCAAGGCTGCGACGAGCCGGATCGGCCGGCGGAAGGACAAGGGCATCACGCTGCCTCGCTCTCCATCCAGCTATCGATGATCGCGTTCGCCCTGGCGACCACGGCGCCGGCGTCCTGAGGCTTGTCGAACACCGCCCCCGAAAGAGCGACGAACTCGGCTCCCGTCTCCACCGCGGCTCCCACGCCCTCCACACTCCGACCCGCCATGACGATACAGGGAATCTCGACGATCTCGGCCCACCACTCCGCCATTTCGAGATTCTTGTCGTGGGGCAGGTCGGCGACGTCGCCACCGAAGCGGCCGAAAAACAGATAATCCGGCAAACGCTCACCGGCCTCTAGGGCGTCATGACGGGCCTCGAAACCGGAAGCGCCGACGATCACCTTCGGCGAATATCGCTCCACCGCTTCGTCCAAAGCTCGCAGATCGCCCGCGCTCAAATGGATGCCATCGGCTCCCACCCGGCCCGCACAACGGCTGTCGTCGGCGATGATGGCAGCCGCCCCGGCCGCTTGAATTATCGGCACAAGGCCCTCGGCGAACCGCTGGAACGAGGCGGAATCGCGTCCGGCCGGGTCGATTATGACGGAAGCGACATCACCGCCTGCGAGCGCGGCGCGCATAGCGTCTTCCGCGCCGGCATCGCCAAGCGCGGTGGTCAAGAGGACGAGTCTCGGACGAATGACAGGGTCGAGGGTCATGGAGCGGTTCTGGCGATGCGTTTTCGGCGACGGCAGCCCGTCTTCCAGGACCTTCTAGCAAATCGACCGGGGCCAGCGAAACCTTTGATGTGAGATAAACGCCAGAACAAAGACGCGGCGAGCACAAAATGAAATCGCTTTCGAAGCCGGCGGTCGTCACCGCCATGACGAAACCATCTCACCCAGGCACATGAAGACCCGTTACGTGAAGAGATCGCGATCGAACCCGCCGGATCGCCTGATCAGAAAACGAATCATCCGACGTCGCGCCCTAGACGCTAAGACCAGCGGCCTTGGCCCGATTGATAAGAGCGCCCACGCGCATCGCACAAGAGCGCTTTCGCGCCTCGATCGCCTCTTCGCTCAAACCCCACCGATCAAAGTCTCGGCCCAGTTTCCAAAGGCTGTCGGCGCGCGTGTCGAACTGCCCAGCCAGATCGTCCAGAACCTCCGCGCGAGTGCGCAATTCCATCTGCATCCCCATCTCCCTCTGTCGGCTTCCGAATAGCACAACATGGTGAACACAAGACGGTCCGGGCATCATTTTGCGGTGGATAAGCGGGATTAGGTCGCCCTGCCAAACCCTTACGTTCCCGGGCTCAAAAACGACGCCAGCGGCGCGCCATTCCGTTGCGTCGAACGCCATCGTCGCCTGTGAATTCATGGCATCGGCTACGAAGACTGCGGCGATCTTAACCACTTGTTAACATAGCGGTGGCCCGCCGTTGCGCTTCGTGCAAATGTAAGTCGAACGTGAAAGCACGTCGCGAGATTTAGTAGTCGGAGAGAGTATCATGGCGACAAATGCGGTGGACGAATTCAACGCCGGCATCGGTGACATACTGCGCAGCAAGCCCACCAGGGGATCGACGGGGGAAATCGACCGCAACCTCCCGAGCACGCCCATGCCGACCACGCAGGGAACTGCCGTGCAGAACGCTACGCCGGAGACGGCAGCCCGCTTACCCCGTCGCATTGCAGGCGGCTTTCAGGGAGTGGGCGACGACTTGGATCGGCGTGCCCGCGACTGGCGCAATACGGTGCGTCTTCTGGAGCAGCAGCGGCCGCAGCTTGAATCTGCCGAAGCGGAACATGCCAGGCTGCATGAGGCTCTTGCCCGGATCGTGCCGGAAGTCCAGGAAAATGGCCGCGCGTTGAAAGCCTTGCTGGACACGACGAAGACCGGAGACATTTCCGGCGACCTGGCGACTCAGTTCAACAAGAACCTGAACTCGCTTGATGAACTGGAAAGCGTCGCCGAAGCGCTGACCGCGAATTTGGTATGGGTTCGCTCGACCTGGGAGCAGTATGCCCGGACGATCATCAAGGCGCAAAAAATGCGCGAGGAGATGAAGCCGGGCGCGAGCGAACACTAGTTCACGGCCAGGCTGGATCGAGTCGACCCGATTGCTTGAACAGCTCGAGCCGGCTCGTGCGTTCGCGACGGCGGCACTCCAATAGCAGGATCGAAACATTGGAGCGGCCTCCCGTCGAAGGATGGGAGGCCGTTTTCGTTCCGCGTGATTGACCGGACCGCCTTTCCGGCGCATCTGACGGTATCGGGGACGCCGCTTTGTGACTCGGTTCGCCGAGACGATCCGCGCGGAGCATGGCGACGAGGGTAGCGGCCCTCCGTTTGCGCCGGCCGACAGTTCGAAGGTCAGCGCGTTTCCGGTCTAGGGTCCGATGCTCAATCAAGGTGGTAGAGCATCCGTCGTGCGTTCGAACGGCCGCACGCCGCATTAGACTGATTGAGCACAGCGTGATCACGGACCCTGTCTTCTACCTCGCCGCCATTCCGGCGGTTCTGCTCATCGGCTTGTCGAAGGGCGGCTTTGGCGGCTCGATATCGCTGGTCGGCGTCCCCCTGATGGCAATGATCGTGTCGCCGGTCGTGGCTGCCGGGATTCTCCTGCCGATCATGGTCGTCATGGATGGCATCAGCCTCTATGCCTGGCGCGGCCGATTCGATCGCGCACTGCTCCTCTCGATGTTGCCGGCGGCGATCGGCGGCGTTGGCCTTGGCTATCTGACGGCCGCATTCATCTCGCCCGACGGCGTTCGAGTTCTCCTCGGGCTCCTCGCCCTGTGGTTCGCCGCCGACTGGTTTTTCCGTTCGCGCCACAGGAGCGACCCGAAGGAGAGGCGCCCGCTCCGGGCAAGTGCCTGGGGCGCCGTCAGCGGCTTTTCAAGCTTTGTCAGCCATGCGGGCGGCCCGCCATACCAGATCTACGTGTTGCCCCTACGGCTGACGCCGCAGACCTATGCCGGCACGTCGGCGGTATTCTTCGCCGCCGTCAACGGGGTCAAGCTGCTGCCCTATTTTCTGCTGGGGCAGTTTTCGACCGGCAATCTCATGACGTCCGCCGTGTTGTTGCCGCTTGCCCCGGTGGCAACGCTCATCGGCGTCTGGCTCGTCCGCAAGGTCGATCCGGCCGCCTTCTATGTTTTCACCTATGCCCTGCTTGTTCCCGTGGGCCTCAAGCTCGTCTTCGACGGAGCCGCCGCGATGATCTCCTGACACCTGCTTGCCGTGACGCAGCGCGTGCGATCTTCTATAGCTCATGCTCTGGCGCGTCGACGAACCGCGCTGACCAGGGAGGACCGATGGGCATTTACGACGAGCATCTCGAGCGCAACGCGGCGAATTATCAACCGCTGACACCGCTGACCTTTCTGTCACGCGCGGCGCTGATCCATCCCGACCGGGTCGCCATCATTCACGGGTCGCTGCGCCGCAGTTATGGCGATTTCTACCGCCGCTCCAGGCAGCTCGCCTCGGCGATCGAGAAACGCGGCATCATGCCTGGCGGAACCGTGGCCGTCATGCTGGCCAACACGCCCCCCATGCTCGAAGCCCATCATGGCGTGCCGATGGCCGGCGCCGTGCTTTTGTCGATTAACACCCGGCTCGACCCCGATATCATCGCCTTCCAACTCGATCATTCGGAAGCGCGGATGGTGATCGTCGACCGCGAGTTTTCCGCCGTCATGGCGCAAGCGCTGGCCAAGGTGAAGGTCACGCCGATCGTCATTGACTACGACGATCCCGATTTTCCCGAGGACGCGCCCGCAAAGAAGGGCGAAGCGATCGGGACGATCGAATACGAGGCGCTCGTCGCCGAGGGCGATCCCGATTACGACTGGCATATGCCAGCGGACGAATGGGACGCGATTTCGCTGAACTACACGTCAGGCACGACCGGCAATCCGAAAGGCGTCGTCTATCACCATCGCGGCGCCGCGCTGATGGGCTATTCCAACGTCATCGCTTCGGGCATGGGCCGGCACCCGGTCTATCTGTGGACTTTGCCGATGTTCCACTGCAATGGCTGGTGCTTTCCCTGGACCCTGGCCGTCGAGGCTGGCACCCATGTCTGCCTGCGCTGGGTGCGGGCCAAGGCAATGTATGACGCAATCGCCGATCATCGCGTCACCCATCTGTGTGGCGCGCCCGTGGTCATGGCGATTCTGATCGACGCGGCTGAGGCGGACAAGCGCCCGTTCGACCACACGGTCACCTTCAACACCGCCGCCGCCCCGCCGCCCCAGGCCGTGCTCGCCGGCATGCGCGACGCCGGCTTCGAGGTAACGCACCTTTATGGATTGACCGAGACCTATGGTCCGGCCGTGGTCAATCAATGGAAGGACGAATGGGACACGCTGGACGGGCCGGCCCGCGCCGCCCAGACCGCGCGCCAGGGGGTTCGCTATCCCTCGCTGGAAGACCTCGCCGTGATGGATTCCGAAACGATGGAGCGGACGCCGCCGGACGGCGAGACCATCGGCGAGGTGATGTTCCGGGGCAATATCGTCATGCGCGGCTATCTCAAGAACCCGGAAGCATCGGCCGAGGCGTTTCGCGGCGGCTGGTTCCATTCCGGCGATCTCGGCGTTCTTCACGAGGACGGCTACATCGAGCTGAAGGATCGGGCCAAGGATATCATCATCTCGGGCGGCGAGAACATCTCGTCGATCGAGGTGGAGAACGCTCTGTACCGGCATCCGGCAGTGCAGACCGCGGCGGTGGTCGCCAAGCCTGACGACAGATGGGGTGAGACGCCGCTGGCCTTCGTCGAGCTCAAGCCCGGTCACGCGGTCTCGGCCGAAGACCTGATCGCCCATTGCCGCGCAACGCTGGCAAGATTCAAATGCCCCAGGGAGATCAGATTCGAGGAAGTGCCCAAGACCTCCACGGGAAAGATTCAGAAATACGTCCTGCGCAAGATGGTAGGATGACGACCACCGTCGCAGGCCGGACGGCTCAGCCTCAGACCAAGTGGCATGCTGGCCGCTCCAATGAAGAGGGAGGTTCCCGATGCGTCCCCTGCCGCTCGTCTTGTCGGCTGTTGCCGTAGCCTTTGTCATATCCGGATCCGCATACGCCCAGAGCAGCGAAACCGGGCCGGACGGTATCGATCGGGGAAAGGCACTGGCGGTTCGCAATTGTTCCGGCTGCCATGCAGTGGGGCCTGACGGCGAAAGCCCGAACCCCAAGGCGCCACCTTTCCGCACCCTGTCCCAGCGATTTCCGATCGACGCTCTGGAGGAAACGTTCATCGGGACCATCGACACGGGCCATCCCGGAATGCCCGTCTTCGTCGCCACGCAGGAGCAGATCGACGACATCATCGCCTATATCGCCTCCGTCATGCAGTAGCCAGCCGTGTGCTGCCGCCGGCACCGGTCGACATATGGCGCAGCTGAAACTTGCGGTCAGCTCTGTGCTGTCAGGCCAGGATCAGCGCAGGCTCCCGATATAGGCGACAATGTCGCGGATTTCCTGCCCTGTCAGGCTCATATCCGGCATGACGGGATGCGGATCGGCAAGAAAGGCCTTGAGTGAGCCGAGATCGTCGCCGGCCTGCCCGGCGATCGTCATGAAGGTCAGAACATCCGCATTTCCCGAAGTTTGCTCGGGCGAAACGATGTGGCACGCGGCGCACCATCGTTCGGCAATGACCCGCCCCGTTGCCGCATCTCCCTTCGACTGCGCTTCGGCCGCGCCGGGAAGAAGCAGGGAGAGGAGGAGCGTCAGCGCATATCTGTTCATGGCATTCCTCAAGAACGGTTGCCCGGCGGGCCAGCCGCTTTCCGCGCCGCCCCCGGGAATTACTCATACAAACCTGCGATAGCAGGCTAGCCCGCGGTATCAAGCGTGCCGAATCGCGGTCGCGATATCGTCGACCGGATGGCCGACGAGGTCTTTCGGCAACTCACCGACGATCTTGCCCTGCAGTTTCGCGTGAAAGTGCTTGCGCATCTCGCCCAAGGTCCTTGGATCGGCGATCAGAAAAAGATGATCGAGGGCTCCCCCGACCGCCAGCCGGTTCAGATATTCCGCGCTTGCCGCGGCGAAGCCGTCCTCGGCCGGGCGCCCCCGGTCCGGATTGGCCGAATCGCTGCGGTGCCTGGAACCTGAGCTGGGATTGACCGGCGCGACGGCCGGATCGTCGAAGAAGACGAGATCGAGCCGCGTCTCGACGCCTTTGTTCCGAAAGAGTTTAAGGGTCGTACCGTCTGCTACCGCTACGATTGCGCCATTTGGCAAGATCATCGATTCCAACTCCGGATAAGGGCGGCGAAGCGCCGCTTCCCCTCTATCCGAACATGGCGGCATTCATGCCACCTTGCGCTAGGTCAAACCGCAACCAGCTAACCTGTCACGAGCTCTGCAATTCCTGCTCGGCAACGGCGCGTCTTCAACCCCTAAGCAGGTACCCGCCGCCCGATCCCCGCGGGCCGGCACAAACGGCGAAGCCAAACAATGACAAGCCCGAGCGCCACCGAGCCGCGCTCGGGCCGAATATGTCTGTTCAGTTCTTGTTATGACGAAGCCTCTCGATTTCGTCCTTCAACTGCAATTTCTTTCGCTTCATCTCCCTGAGGTCCGCATCGCTCATCGCCGGCTTCGAGATCAGTGCCGCTGATATCTCGTGATCAAGCGCCGTGTGGCGTTGTTCAAGTGTCGCCAGATGAGTATCCAAGGACATGTGCGTCTCCTTTTTAAGGCTTGCCACGGCGTGCCTCGAGAGCCGTGGCCTCGACTGTTCGAAAGTGGCACAAAGCGCCCACACTGTCGAACGACAAGATCGGGTCGGTATCGTTGGAATACGCTTTTTGGTAATCCTCAACGAGGCGCCCGGGGTTGAAGTCCCGAGGGCCCGATTCGGTTGCATCCACGGCCGCATGAAAGGACAGGAATGGAGGATCAGGAACAGGCGGGCCTACGGCTGCAAGTCGCGCGCTTGCGCCAGGAGCACGCCGATTTCGACGCGGCGGTGAACGCCATGGAAACGACCGGCTGCGACCGTCTGCAGGTGCAGCGAATGAAGAAGAAGAAGCTGACGATCAAGGACCGCCTGCAGGATCTCGAAGACCAGATCATTCCGGACATCAGCGCATGATGCGACAGAAAACCGCCGTTCCCGTCGCGATCATCATGGGCAGCCAGTCCGACTGGGCCGTGATGAAGAACGCCGCTGACACGCTCGATGCACTCTCCATTGGCTTTGATGCTCGTATCGTGTCCGCCCACCGCACGCCGCAGCGGCTTTACGAATTCGCCCAAGCGGCCAAGGACGCCGGCTTCAAGGTCATTATCGCGGGCGCCGGCGGCGCCGCACACCTTCCGGGCATGACCGCCGCCCTGACCCCCTTGCCGGTTTTCGGCGTGCCGGTGGAAAGCCGTGCTCTTTCCGGCAAGGACAGCCTGTTGTCGATCGTGCAGATGCCGGCGGGCATTCCGGTCGGCACGCTTGCGATCGGACGCGCCGGCGCGGTCAACGCCGCCTTGCTCGCCGCCAGCGTCCTCGCCCTGTCGGACGAGGCCCTGGCGGTGCGCCTCGACGCCTGGCGCAAGGCGCAGACCGATTCGGTCGCCTTGGCCCCGAAGGATGCGGAATGAGCCCGGCTCCGCTACCGCCGGGCGCCACGATCGGCGTCGTCGGCGGCGGTCAACTTGCTCGCATGCTGGCAATGGCTGCCGCCCGCCTCGGCTACCGAACCGTCATTCTCGATCCGGATCCGGCCTGCCCGGCGGTACAGCTGGCGAACGAAACCCTGGTCGCAGCCTATGACGACGTCGCCGCCTTAAGCCGGCTGGCGGGCAGCTGCGACGTCGTGACTTACGAATTCGAGAATGTGCCGGTCCAACCGCTCCGCGCGGCGGTGCAGGGCGTTCCGCTGCATCCATCCGCCGATGCACTGGAAATCGCCCAGGATCGGGTGGTCGAAAAGGCCTTCCTGAACGGCATCGGAGTCGCGACCGCGGAATGGCAGGCGATCGACAGCGCAGCGGAAATGGATCACGCTCTGATCCAGCTTGGGGGTGAGGCGATCCTGAAGACGCGGCGTTTCGGCTACGATGGCAAGGGACAGGCGACGATCCGCAAGGACGCACCCCTCGACAACATTTTCGAGAGCCTCGGCGGCGTCCCTTCGATCCTGGAACGGCGCGTCCCCTTCGCTTACGAATGCTCGGTGATCGGCGCGCGCGGCACCGACGGGACCGTCGCCATCTACGATCCGGCAGAAAACGTTCATGGACTTGGCATTCTCCAGCGCTCCGCCGTGCCGGGCAGAATCACCGAGGACGTGGCGCGCGAGGCTAAGGGTATCGCGTCACGCATTCTCGAACGACTCCAATATATCGGCGTCATCGGCGTCGAGTTTTTCGTCGGCACCGACGGCAGCCTGCTCGTCAACGAGATTGCGCCGCGAGTTCACAATTCCGGCCACTGGACCGAAGCCGCCTGCGTGATCTCGCAATTCGAGCAGCACATCCGGGCCGTCGCCGGCCTGCCGCTCGGCTCGCCGGCCCGCCATTCCGACTGTGTCATGGAAAATTTGATCGGCAACGACGTGAAGCGCGCCGCAAGCCTGCTGACGGAACCGGCCGTCCTTGTCCATCTCTACGGCAAGGCGGAGGCACGGGCCGGCCGCAAGATGGGCCACTTTACGCGGTTGATCGGGCCGGCGCGCGCCTGAAGGGATGGAACGGTTCGCACGGGGTCGAAGCAACAGCGACACGGCTGCCAACATTGACAAGCGCGTTCGGTGAAGCTATCTCGGCGCCAATCTTTTCGGCGCGTCAGCGATGGCGCGCCGCTCATTTTGCGACGGAGCCGGGTGACCCGATCCTCGCACCAGACGACCCGGTGATGTCATGAAGATCAAGAACTCGCTCAAGTCCCTGCGCTCGCGCCATCGCGCCAACCGCCTCGTGCGCCGCAAGGGCCGCGTCTACATCATCAACAAGGTGGCGCCGCGCTTCAAGGCGCGCCAGGGTTGATTCCGAGGGAACCGAGCGTCCGCTCCTTCCCCGACGATCACGAAAATTCTCATTGACGCTGCGCTGTGGCGAATTACCCTCTCCGCATGCGCAGCTTTGTCATCTCCGGTGCGATCGGCCTCGCTTTCGTTGGCGCCATGGCCCTGCCAGCGGCGGCCCAGGATGCCGCCCCGCCGCTGTTCGACTTCCAGGTCGATCCCGAGACATCCCCCGACACCTCCCCTCCCCCCGAAGACCCGCCCCCCATGGTGATCCCGCCTCCCGACGAGGAGGCGACTGAGGCGCCCGAGGCCTTCGGCAGCGCCCCGATAGCCGAGAGCGAACCCGCCGACGAGCCGGACGGCCGCGCCGCCGACGAGACGCCGGCGGAAGAGCGTGAGCGGCTGTTCGCGGAACTCCGCAAGGAGCCGTCGGACAGCAAGGCGCGGCGCATCGCCTCTCGCATCGAAAGGCTGTGGCGCAACAGCGGCAGCGCAACGGTCGATCTTTTGATGCTGCGTGCCGCCGAGGCGATGGCCAAAGAGAAGAACGCCGCCGCGTTCGACGTGCTTGATCAGGCGCTGGTCCTCGATCCGGGCTATGCCGAAGCCTGGAACCGCCGGGCGACCCTCAATTTCACCGCCGGGGCCTGGGGCAAGTCGCTGGCCGACATCGAGCAGACCCTTACGCGCGAGCCGCGTCATTGGGGCGCCTTGATGGGCTTGGCGATGATCCTCGAGCGGACGGGCCGCAAGGACAAGGCGCTGGAGACCTATTTGCGGGTGCTTGCGGTCTATCCGGCCCTGAAATCCGCTCAGGACGCCGCCGGCCGGCTGTCGGAAGAACTCGTCGGCCCGGCGATCTGAGTAAGCAACGGTCCGCTGCTATCCGGTCAGGCGTGGCCGCCAGGTGGCACAAGGCTCAGTCTAACCTGCGGACGCTGGGCCTACGTGCTCACACCGCGCTCAAGCCGTCCGAACCGATATAGGCAATGCGCAGCATATTGGTCGCGCCCGGCGTTCTCAGCGGCACGCCGGCGGTGACGATCAGGCGCTGGCCGGCCTTCGCGTAACGCTGCTCTACCGCGATGCGGCAGGCGCGGTCGACCATGTCATCGAGATTCTGGGCGTCCTCGGTCACGGCGCAGTGCAGGCCCCAGACGATCGACAGACGCCGCGCCGTCTCGACCACGGGCGACAGCGCGAGGATGGGAATGTTCGGCCTCTCGCGTGCGGTCCTCAGCCCCGTCGTTCCGGTCGCCGTATAGGTAACGATCACAGCCACCCCCAGCGTTTCGGCCATCTGCCGCGCCGCCAGCGAGACCGCGTCGGCGCCTGTTGCTTCCGGCGCTGGGCGTTGGGCGAAGATGATGCCTGGATAAAGCGGGTCCCTTTCCACCTGCACGGCGATCCGGTCCATAGTCGCAACCGCCTCGACCGGATATTGGCCGGCCGCCGATTCGGCTGAAAGCATCACCGCGTCCGCACCTTCATAGACGGCGGTCGAAACGTCGGAAACCTCGGCGCGAGTTGGAACCGGCGCCGAAATCATCGACTCCAGCATCTGCGTCGCAACGACCACCGGCTTGCCGGCCCGGCGGGCGGCGCGGGTGATACGTTTCTGGATGCCTGGAACCGCCTCGAGTGGCATTTCCACGCCGAGATCGCCGCGAGCGACCATGACCGCGTCCGACAGGTCGATGATCTCGTCGAGACGCTCGACCGCCTGGGGTTTTTCGATCTTGGACATCAGGAAGGCCCGACCGCGCGAAACCTTGCGCGCCTCGGCGAGATCCTCTGGCCGCTGGATGAACGACAATCCCACCCAATCGACGTTTTCGAGCAGCACGGCGTCGAGATCGCGCCGGTCCTTGTCGGTTAACGCCCCGGTGGCGAGCGTCGTGTCGGGCAGGCTGACACCCTTGCGATCGGAAATCTTGTTGCCGGCGACGACGCGGCATTTGATCCGGTGCTTGTCGGTCTCCGTGCAGACGAGTTGCAGGCGCCCGTCGTCGATCAGCAGTCGATGGCCTACTTCGACCGCTTCGAGGATCTCCGGGTGGGGCAGGAAGACGCGAGTCGAATCACCCTCCTGCTGATTGTCGTCGAGGGTGAAGTCCTGTCCGACCGCCAGCTCGGCCTTGCCGCCGATGAAACTCCCGACGCGCAGTTTCGGGCCCTGCAGATCGGCGAGAATTCCGATCGGAAGCCCGACGTCGCTTTCGACCTTGCGGATGCGCCTGACCAACTCGCGCATCGTTTCATGGTCGGCATGGCTCATGTTGATTCGGAAAGCGTCGGCGCCGGCCTCGTGGAGCTTGCGGATCATCTCTTCCGATGACGATGCGGGGCCCAGAGTTGCCAGGATCTTGACCCTGCGATTGCGTCTCATTGTGTCCCCGTAGATTCGCGCGGCGCTTCGGTCAGCTGAACCATCCAACTGGCCTGCTCGCCCGTGTCATACTCCCGGAAGCCTATTTTTTGATAGCCCCGTTTGAAGCAGTCGGTCACGCCCGCGATCTTGAACTCGTTCTCGGCGACGCAGAGGTCGACCGGCCCGGCCCATCGCCCCTGCCCCTCCGCGTCCTCGGCGTACACATAGTAATACCGCGACGACAGCGGCCCCTCGATGATCGTCTTGCAGGTGGTTGCCGGAATGCGCCACCAGCCCTCCGTGGTCCAGCCCGCTTCGGCGCGATAGCCGATGGCGACACCCACCAGCGACTGGGTGCCATTGCATACGCGGAAAGCCGCTTGCGCAGTGACTGCGGCGATCGGAGCTGATGCCAGGAAAAACCCGGCGGCAAACAGGCACAGCATGGCCGCGCTCCGCAGCCGGCCCAGGGGTCTTGATATCATCATGCCATCCTCGAAACTGGCGGTGGTTCTCGTGATTTTAGTCTTGGCATAGCGGCTGAACCTGTCAACGAGGTGACCTTGGGGTCCGGCCGGTTCACACGAGTGCCCTTGCCAGTAGCCTATCCGGGCGCGGCTTTCGAGCCCTGCTAAGGGCGACGCCGGTCATCTTCTATGCCGCGGGGTTGATGCCGGTTCTGTTCGGCTCGATATGTCGGAGCGGGGCCGCAAGCGCCACCCAATCGTAGGAGCATCGAGAATCATGGACGAGATCAGCGTCAGGCAACGCCTGGAATACGAGGCAGCGGCCTTCCGCCGGTTGCGAGACCATCTGCGGGAGCGAACAGACGTCCAGAACATCGATTTGATGAATCTTGCCGGTTTCTGCCGCAACTGCCTGTCCAACTGGTACCGTGAGGCGGCCGAAGCCGACGGTGTCGCGATCAGCAAGGACGAATCTCGGGAGATCGTCTACGGCATGCCCTATGAGCAGTGGCGCTCCCAGCATCAGACCGAGGCCGCTCCAAGAGCACAAAAGCTGTTTGAAAGCGGGCAGCCGCACGACTGACGAAACCTACGACGCCATTTGAGGCCGTTCAGCCATTCAACGAATCACCGGGGTCTGCTAGGGGCCGGCAGGCCCCTTTCAGGAATGCGCCAGACGGAGACGGAAACATGTCGGACGTAAATGGTGTCGCTCAAGATCAACTGCGCTCATTCGTCGAGCGGATCGAGCGGCTCGAGGAAGAGAAAAAGACGATCAGCGATGACATCAAGGACGTCTACGCCGAAGCCAAGGGCAACGGTTTCGATACCAAGGTGCTACGCCGTGTCGTCTCGCTGCGCAAACAAGACCAGAACGAACGCCAGGAGCAGGAGGCCATCCTCGACCTCTATCTGCAGGCGCTGGGCATGGCACCGGATCTGCCGAAAGATTGATTTTGGGCCGGCGACTTGTTCGCCTTCAATGACAAAAGCCCGCCAGATCCAATCTGGCGGGCTTTTGTGTTGCCGGGGTGGCTTGGCGCGGAATGAAGAAAAGTGGAAACCGGTTTTCCACTCGCATTCCCATTCACTTCACGGAAGTGATCAATTTCATGAAACTGGATCGACCCGATCCGATTTTACCGTGAACTCCCGCGCGCGGCGCCCACGCACCCACCGGAAGGAACTCACACTGGAACGCGCCGGAAGCCGAACGGCCGCCGGCGGTGTCCCGCGCGCCTTTGGCCTCCGGGATTGACCACCCTTTGCCTAGCGAGCGGCGCGGCGGCGCTTATGGCCGAGACCCATCTGCTTGGCCAGCCGCGAGCGAGCCGCGGCATAGTTCGGTGCAACCATCGGATAGTCGGACGCAAGATCCCACTTCTCACGATACTCTTCTGGCGAGAGGTTGTAGTGGGTCATGAGGTGACGCTTGAGCGACTTGAACTTTTTGCCGTCCTCGAGACAGATAATGTAGTCGTCCGTCACCGATTTCTTCACCGGGACCGCCGGCTTCGGCTTTTCTGCCTGAACGGTCTGAGGAGCATTCGTGGTGCTGCCAAGTGCCCCATAGACATCCGATATCAGCCCCGGCAGTTCCGATACCGGGAGGGAATTGTTGCTGACATAGGCGGCGACCACTTCAGCCGTCAGCTCCATCAGCATTTCGTTGTTTTCGATGTTTGCGATCTGATCCATATTTTGCCCCATTGTGCTCAGTAGCCTGCCGGTCAAGCCACAGCGGAACGTCTAATGTTCCGATATCGTTCGTAAAACAGATAATTGAACGGTGGCGCTGCTTTATCCGACCTTGCCACTCACATCCGTGTATTGATGGGCATATACTTAATGTCAATATGCTTGGTTACAATCCCAAGATTTTTGCGAATCTCCGGCAAACGTAAAGCCCAAACAAACAAGGAATGATTCAGGACTGCCGACATTACCAAAGTGTAAGAATTTGCAGAGCCCGTGAGAACGATAAACTCTTGCAACCTACCCGTGAAAAACTTCCCTGCGAAATTTGAGGGAGCCGGTTTGCCTGTCCGGCGGCTGCTGGAAATCCCTTGATGAGACGGCAGGCGGTGCGCGAAGTCCTGTTTTGAGTTCCGGCCTCCGATCAACTGCCGGCCGTCCTGAAATCCGCATGACCCATGCCATTTCCGGACGTGGGTAGGCCTCCCGCCGGGACGGCATCATAGCATCGGACAGCAAGCACACCCGACAATGCGGCAGAAATGCCGGTGGCCGACCGCCAAGGCCTTGCGAACGGCCGCCTTCAAAAGTTCGAGAACCGGGCGCGCTATTGCTTGAGCTTGACCAATGGCAGGAAGTTCACGGCAGAGCCGGAGAAGCGATCGGTCTTGCCCGTTGCATGGGACGGCGTGAAGCCGCCGGCAAACAGCGTGCGCGGCAGATCGCCGACGAGCCGGCCCGTATCGGGACTGCTCCGCGCCATTTGTTCCGCGCGACGGTTGGAATCGGATACGAGCGAGGCGATTTCGATCCGCGAATTGATCGCCTCCTGTGGATCGATCCTCATCGACTTCACCGCCGGCCTGGCCGCAGCTCGCATCACTCGATCGCCCTTGCCGTCGCTGGAGACGTTGCCGTCCAGTGGGATCTTCGTCGCCGTCGGCCGGGAGCGAGCCGGCGTCGGCGGCGTCGCCGCCGCCGCGACTTTCATCATCGCCGCGGGCTGCGCCGTCTTCGGCTCGATCACCGGTCGCGCCACGGGCATCGCCGCCGCGACGACGCTCTCGATCGCTTGCCGCGTCGTGGCGGAAGGAGCTTTGTCGGTCTTCAACAAATCGTCGAACATCGGCCGGTCGCGCGGTGTCGGAACGACATACGCCAACTGACCGCTGGCGGCCGTCTCCGTCGCTTGCGCCTCGAGCGCCGCAACCAGAGTAGAAACGGCATCCGACTTGGATCGAGCGGCGGGCACGACTGGCGCTTGCGACCCGGCAATCGGCGTTTGCGCCGTAGCGCGGACGGGTGCCCAGGTGGGGACGGGAATTCGCGCCGTGTCGAGAGACGCGACGACAGTCGGCTCTTCCGACGAAGCTACATTCGTTGGCGCTCCGGTGTCGAAGCGATCACCGACGGGCATGGCGACGCCGCCCGGCAGCGAGGGCCGGGATTGGGGAACAGCGGAGGCCAAGGCGACAACTGGAGCAGACACGGCGCGCTGGACTGGAGCGGCTCGGGCCGGTGCCGCGCCTGCTTCCGCATCGTCTTCCGCTTCGTCACTGCCGCCGCCGAACAGCATGGCCAGCAGCGTCTTGCCGCCGCCGGACGAGCTGGAACTGGCATTGGCCACCTGGATTTCGGAGGCGCCCCGGCGCTGCTTGTACGACGCTAGCGCCTGCTGATAGCCGGGCAGAGGCTTGCCGTCCGAGGGAACATGAACCGTGTTGCCGTTCGGAAAGACCGCCAGCAGCTGTTTGCGGCTCATGCGCGGCCAGTGCCGGGCATTGCCGACGTCGAAATGCACGAAGGGCGAGCCGGATCTCGGATAGTAGCCGACGCCGCCGACCTGCATCTTCAGGCCGATTTCGCGCATCTTCGCCAGCGGAACATCCGGAATTTGAAAGTCGAGCGCCTTGCCAAGAGTGTGCTGGCTCTTCTTGGCGACGCCTGACGATCGCGAGCGCAGCATCGAATTGGTGCCGGGCGAGCGGTAGCCGGAAATGACGTTGATGTAGGAGCGCGAGCCGGACTGGCGATACGCTTCCCAGATCACGTCCATCAGGCGGGGATCCATGGTTGTCGGCTCGGACTTGCGCCAATCCCGGAGGAACCAGTTGATCTTCTTCAGTTCGGAGCGGTCGTAGCGACCGTTGCGCTTATAGGCGAAGCTCGCCTTTTCCTTGGTATGGAGATTGTAGAACTTGAGAACCCTGGTTTCCGCCTGGGCCGCAGTGGCCGCGCTAACGGCAAGGAGGGACAAAGCTGCGAACGTCGCAATGCGCCAAGCCCTACGGCCGGCATGAGCGGCATGTCCGAACATGCGGTCTTCCCCTCAATGATCATGTCTGTCCCCGCAAAAAATCCCCCGGGGACGACACCGTCTTAGAAACTGTTTTCACGCTCGTCTAGTTTTGCCCAAACTGCGGCATGAAAATGACAGTCACGAACTTTCTATGGATTTTGGCGGGAAAGCGTTAAGCTTGGATTAAGTTTAACTTGACGTTGCGCGGACGGTCAGTGGGTTTGTATCGCTGAAGCTGCTGTTCAACAGATGACGCGGAACGTCAGTCCACCGCAATATCGTAGGCCCGCAGCTTTCGGTAAAGCGTCGAGCGACCGATGCCGAGCCGCCGCGCGATCTCGCTCATCCGCCCGTCGTACTGACGCAACGCAAGCCGGATCAGGTCGGCCTCCACCTCCTCCATGCGGCGGATTTGTCCATTCGCGTCGCGGAGCGGGAAAGCTGGCGCCTCGTGCCGCCGTTCGATACCGTTCCAGAGTTTTTCCAGATCTTCGACTTCCCGCGGTTCCGGTTGGCCGGCGGCGGATTCTTCGGGCCGGAGCGGCTGCGACGGATCGGCGGTGATGAGCGTCGTGATCTGCGGGAAATCGGCCGCAACGAGACTCTCTCCCTCCCCCAACACCACGGCGCGATGGATCGTGTTTTCCAATTGACGGATGTTACCTGGCCAGTCGTAGCCGCACAAAATTGCAATTGCCTCCCGGGAGAGACGGCGGACCCGTGTGCCACGCTCCACACCGACGAAGTGCTCGACGAAGCCACGCGCAAGGGCCGCGATTTCGCTGCGGCGCTCCCGCAGTGGGGGAACGCGAAGTTCGAACGCGTTGAGGCGATAGTAGAGATCCTCGCGAAACCGGCCTGTGGCGACCGCCGCAGCGAGATCGCGGTTGGTCGCGGAGATGATCCTGACGTCGGTCCTTGTGGGCGTCTTGCTTCCGACCGGATCGATTTCGCCGTCTTGCAGTACCCTCAGTAATTTCACCTGCGCATTGGCCGATAATTCGCCGACCTCATCCAGAAACAGCGTGCCTCCGTCGGCCTCGATGAACTTGCCCTCGTGATGCGCCGTTGCGTCCGTGAACGCCCCCTTGGCGTGGCCGAATAGAATGCTTTCGACGAGTTCGGTCGGCATCGCGCCGCAATTGACGGGAACGAAGGGGGCCAGCGCGCGGTCCCCATGCGCCTGGATGGCGCGGGCGAGCCATTCCTTGCCGACTCCCGTCTCACCTTCGATCAGCACCGGGATCGTCGAAGTAGCCGCCTTCGCCGCGTTTGAAAGCACCGGGCGCAGGGCGGCGGACGCCGCCGCATCGTCGAGGCGTGGCACGTCGCTTGTTTTGCGAGAGCGTCGCCGGGTCGCGGCACGCATTCGCAGCGCCTTGTCGAGGGTGGCCCGCAGCTTTTCCGGCGAGACCGGCTTGACGACGAAGTCGAAGGCGCCGGCGCGCATTGCCTCGACCACTGTGTCGATCGACCCCTTGGCAGTCTGGACGATCACCGGAATGTCCAGTCGCCGGCGCCGCATCTCGGCCATCACCTCCAGACCACTCATGTCCGGCATCATCAGATCGAGGATGATCGCGTCGATCTGCGCCGCCTCGCCGTCCCGCAGCGCATCGATTGCCGCGCGTCCGCCGCCGCATGGCACCGGCCGCAGTCCCGCACGCGCCACTTGAGCATCGAGGAGGCGTCGCTGTATGGGATCATCGTCGACGATAAGTACGGCTTGGATCATGTCGGCCTCCGTCTCGTCTTGCAGCGAGAATGACCCAATCTGACACGCACCGCTAAAATTCGACTGAACAAGCAAGGCTAACGATGCGCTGTTGATTTCAGTCCGATTTGAACGACATGGCTGCTACCGGCCCTGCCCGTCGCCCAGCCTTTCCCTTCGCCAACGAGATCGATGCCATGACCCAGAGCTTTTTCCCGACCCGCTCGGCAACCGAAGCGGCCGCCGCCGACGCAGGCGCGCTGCCGGAGTGGAATCTGGCCGATCTCTATCCGGCGATGGATAGCGACGAACTCAAGAGCGATCTTGAAAAGGCACGAGCAAAGTCCGAGGCCTTCCAGAACCGCTGGCGCGGCCGGCTTGCCGAGGCCGCTGGCGGCGACGGGGACGGCTTGGCGACGGCGGTCGTCGAGTTCGAAACGCTGGAAGAGCTGCTCGGCCGGATCATCTCCTATGCCGGGCTGGTTTATTCCGGCGACACCTCGGACCCGGCGCGGGCAAAGTTTTACGGCGATATCCAGTCAAGCGTCACCGACATTTCCTCGCGGCTCCTGTTCTTCCCGCTGGAGCTCAACCGTATCGAGGATGCCGAGATGGACGCCGCCATGGAGCGGGACCCTGCCCTGGCGCACTATCGCCCCTGGATCGTCGATCTGCGGAAGGACAAGCCGTTCCAACTCGAGGATCGCGTCGAGGAATTGTTTCACGAGAAGGCGATCACCGGCCGTGGCGCCTGGAACCGCCTCTATGACGAGACGCTGACCTCACTGCGTTTCACCGTCGATGGCGACGATTTGGCGCTCGAAGCCACCTTGAACCTTTTGCAGGACCCGGAGCGCGAGAAGCGGCGCAAGGCGGCGAGCGCCCTCGCCAACGTTTTCAGCGAAAATTTGCGCGTCTTCACCCTGATTACCAACACCCTTTCCAAGGACAAGGAAATTTCCGACCGCTGGCGCGGTTTTACGGATGTCGCCGACTCGCGCCATCTCGCCAACCGGGTCGAACGCGAGGTCGTGGACGCGCTGTCGGAGGCCGTGAGCGAGGCCTATCCGGCGATTTCCCATCGCTACTACGCCATGAAGGCGAAATGGCTGGGACTGGATGTTCTGGAATACTGGGACCGCAACGCACCCCTGCCCGATTCCACCCGCCGCGACATCTCCTGGGACGAAGCGCGCCAGACCGTGCTGTCGGCCTATTCCGGTTTTGCCCCGGAAATGGCGACGATCGCCGACCGCTTCTTCGCCAATGACTGGATCGACGCGGCGAACCGCCCCGGCAAGTCTCCGGGCGCCTTCGCACATCCGACAGTGCCGAGCGTCCACCCCTATGTGCTGCTCAACTACATGGGCAAGCCGCGCGACGTCATGACGCTCGCGCATGAGCTGGGCCACGGCGTCCATCAGGTGCTGGCCGGCCGGCAGGGCGCGCTGATGGCGGCGACGCCGCTGACATTGGCCGAGACCGCCTCGGTGTTCGGCGAGATGCTGACCTTCCGCTCGCTGCTGGAGCAGGCCAAGACCAAGGCCGAGCGCAAGACGCTGCTGGCTTCCAAGGTCGAGGACATGATCAACACGGTGGTCCGGCAGATCGCCTTCTATCAATTCGAGCGGGCGCTGCATGAAGAGCGTCGCCAGGGCGAACTGACGACAGAGCGGATCGGCGAAATCTGGCTGGAGGTCCAGACCCGCAGCCTCGGCCCGGCGCTGCGCCTCGGCGACGGCTATGACACCTACTGGACCTATGTTCCGCATTTCATCCACTCGCCGTTCTATGTCTACGCCTACGCGTTCGGCGACTGTCTGGTGAATTCGCTCTATGCGGTCT
Organism: Aurantimonas marina; assembly: GCF_017183135.1. GTDB lineage: Bacteria > Pseudomonadota > Alphaproteobacteria > Rhizobiales > Rhizobiaceae > Aurantimonas > Aurantimonas marina. The sequence goes on from NZ_JADDXW010000001.1 coordinate 130,577, forward strand.
ATCGCAATTCCGAGACTGGCTTTCAGGAGAAGTATTTCGAGATGCTGAAGGCCGGCGGCACCAAGCACCATTCCGAGCTTTTGAAGCCCTTCGGACTCGACGCCTCCGATCCCGCCTTCTGGTCGAAGGGCCTGGCGATGATTTCCGGCTTCATAGACGAATTGGAGGCGATGGACGATTGAGCGACAAAGGGAAATATCGGATCTTCATATCGCATGGTTGGGCCGATCGTTGGCTGGCCAGTCAGATCGATCGGCGCCTTCGTGAGCTGTCCGTAGATACCTTCATCGACATCACTCACATTGGAAGTGGCGATGAGATCGAAGAGCGCATTTTCTCCGAGATGCCAAAGTGCGACGAGGTTCTCGCGCTCTTTACACCTTGGTCGGTCGATCGAAACTGGGTTTGGGTCGAGCTTGGGGCGGCACGTGCGCTGGGCAAACGTGTCGTCGCCGTGCTCTATGAAGTCTCACTCGCGACGATCGAAGCGGAGAAGGGTGGCACGACATTTTTGCGCAGCCGAAACGTCATGGACATCAACGGCATGGAAGCTTATTTTCGGGATGTATCAATTCGTGCGAAGCGAGGGTCCGAATGACTGAGCGGCTTCAGCCCAACCCGAAAAGGGGGAAGGTGTTCTTGTCCTACGCGATGGCAGACCAAAATTTCGCCGAGAAGCTCGCAGCAACGCTTCGAGACAAGGGATACGAGGTCCTCGATCCGAACTACTTCATCGGGGTGGGGGACAAAATTCAGGACCAGATTCTCGAATCCCTTCGCGATGCGGATCGGATCATTGTCGTCGTACCGCCGTCGACTTCCAACAAATTTGTCCTGTTCGAACTCGGTGCGGCGCGCGCTCTCGGAAAGCCGATCATGGCGGTCATGCCGGATGCATCGCGGTCTTGGAATAGCGACGAGGTTCGAGCCTTGAGCCATCACGCTCTGATCGACGCCAGCAAACTGGAGCCTGAACAGCTTCTTGGTGCGCTACAGATCGCGTCCTGAGCAAGAATGATCCTCGGCCGAGCCGCATGAGGCTCAGCCATCCTCATCCAGCGCATCGCCCCAATCGAGGCGGCGAGCGGTGCGGAATATTTCGCCCTCGCGTTTGGTGACCAGCCGCTCCCGCATTTCGCCGTCCGCCGTGCAGAGTTTCAACTGCACCTTGCCGCTGCCGTTTCGGGGCGAGGCCAGAACGCGAGCGTTCAACGGCACGGCGGGTTGCCGGGCGACCGCGAGATAGGTGAATTTTTCGTCCTCGTAGGGAACCGTCCCGCGCTTGGTAAGACGGTGGGTGCGCGAGCGGGCGACCCGTTGGCCGAAATGGCACCAGTCTGGCGCGGCAACGGGACAATCTTCGGCGTGTGGACACGGCGCCAGCAGCCGCGCGCCCTCGGCCAGTAGCTGCCGGCGCGCGGCGAGGATGCGTTGCCAGCCGGCCGGCGTACCGGGCTCGATGATCAGAAGGACATCGCGCGCGAGCCGCCACAGCCGCGAGACGAGCGGCCCCCGAGCCTCGGGCGGCAATTCGTCGAGGACATAGGCGAGCGTCACCAGATCGGCCGGCGCGCGTTCCGCCAGATCCGCCGTCGCGTCGCCGCTAACCCAACGCGTCGCCACCGCCAATCCCTCTTGCGCCAGCCCTTGGCCAACGGCGAGCGCCGGCGCGCTCGCCTCTACCAGCGTCGCCTCGCGCAGGCTGTCGAAGGCATCGTTGGCGGCCCACAGCGCCGTGCCCGGCCCGGCCCCTATATCGAGCAGGGTTTTTGGCGCGAAATCCGGACGCCGCAGAACGATCTGCTCCAGGCTCGCCCGAATGGCGGCGAAAGTCGCCGGCATGCGGGCGGCGAGATAGGCGAGCACCGCCGGCTCACCATCGAGGTGGCGCCTCCCGTCGCGGATCTCTGCGCGGTAGCGTCCCGAAAGCCGTTCCCCCGCACTCCGCAAGTCATCGAGCGCATGGCGGTCGAGACGTGCGTCGAGCGCCTGTCTCAACGCGGCGGGAAGTTGCATCGAACAGCCTGCCGCAATGGTGAGCTCGACGGTCTCGCTATCACGTCGATCACGGCTGCTTTACTCCTCGATCAAGCCGCCCGGTCATCGCGCTGGCTCCCCCTGCTCTTCCATTCGTCGTCGAACTGCTCTAGCGGCTTCGCCCAACGTTACGGCGCAACGATCATCGAAAGGAATGCCGCATGGCCAAGAAGAACCACCCGATCCACGCCAAGATAACCGGCCCGGTTGTGATGATTGGTTTCGGCTCTATCGGCAAGGGCACGCTGCCCCTCATCGAACGCCATTTCGATTACGACAAAAGCCGAATGACGGTCATCGATCCGAACGACGCCGACAAGCATCTCCTCGACGAACGCGGTATCCGCTTCGTCAACGAAGCGGTGACGCGGAAAAACTATCGGGATCTTTTGACCCCGCTGCTCACCGAGGGCGACGGCCAGGGCTTCTGCGTCAATCTGTCGGTCGACACCGGGTCGCTCGACCTGATCAAGCTCTGCCGCGAGCTCGGCGTGCTCTACATCGACACCGTCGTCGAGCCGTGGCTCGGCTTTTACTTCGACGAATCCCTGTCCAACGCCGATCGTACGAACTACGCATTGCGTGAGACAGTCCGCAAGGAGAAGCGCAAGAACCCCGGCGGCACGACGGCCGTCTCGTGCTGCGGCGCCAATCCGGGCATGGTCTCCTGGTTCGTGAAACAAGCCCTCGTCGACGTCGCCCGCGAGGTCGGCATCGATTTCGAGGAGCCGGCGCAGGAAGACCGCGACGGCTGGGCCAAGCTGATGAAGAAGACCGGCGTCAAGGGCATCCACATCGCCGAGCGCGACACCCAGCTCGCCAAGGCGCCGAAGCCGATGAACGTGTTCTGGAACACCTGGTCCGTTGAGGGTTTCCTGTCGGAAGGCATGCAGCCGGCGGAACTCGGCTGGGGCACCCATGAGAAGTGGATGCCGAAGAACGCCAACAAGCACAAGAAGGGCCACCAGTCGGCAATCTATCTGGAGCAGCCGGGCGCCAATACGCGGGTACGGACCTGGTGCCCGACACCGGGCGCACAATATGGTTTCCTCGTCACCCACAACGAATCCATCTCGATCGCGGACTTCTTCACCCATCGCAACCGCGACGACGAGGTCACCTACCGGCCGACCTGCCACTATGCCTATCATCCCTGCAACGACGCCGTCCTGTCGCTGCACGAGCTATTCGGGGCGGCCGGCAAGATCCAGCCGCAGCATCATGTCCTGGACGAAAACGAGCTGACCGACGGCATCGACGAACTCGGCGTCCTGCTCTACGGCCACGACAAGAATGCCTACTGGTATGGCTCGCAGCTGTCGCTGGAGGAAACCCGCAAGCTCGCGCCCTACCAAAACGCCACCGGCTTGCAGGTGACCTCAGCGGTGCTGGCGGGCATGGTCTGGGCGCTGGAAAATCCCGAGGCCGGCATCGTCGAGACCGACGAAATGGACTACAAGCGCTGCCTTGAGGTACAGTCCCCCTATCTTGGTCCGGTCAAGGGTTATTACACCGACTGGACACCGTTGACCGACCGTCCGGGGCTCTTCCCCGAAGACCTTGACGAAAAAGACGTCTGGCAGTTCCGGAACATCCTCGTTCGTTGAGCATTACCGGCAGGGTACGCATGTGCGTATCCGACTGGCGATGCGGCGTCGGGACGTATGATGTCTAGAATTTGGGGGATCGGCTTCTTGTCCGGTCCCTCCCGGAGCAATGCATGGCTGATTCCGACGCGAAGCGTGCGGTGGTCGAAGAGGTGATGGAAGCGGTGATGGCGGGAGCGGCCGGGTCGATAGCCCGGCATTTCGCCCCTGGGGCAACCATTTCCCAGCGTAGCAACGCAGAGCAGTCCGACACGCCGTGGTTTGGACGGATGGAAGGTGAATTCCGCCTTCATGGGCACGAGCAGGCGCGCGCCTTTTTCGACGAGATGCTGAAGCGCACGAGCTACATTTCCTACGAGTTGCGCGGTCTCGTCTGTGAGATGGACGAAGCCGCCAGCCGTTGTGACTGGTCACGCAGAGACGAGAAGACCGGGACGCTGATCACCGGCACGACCATGTACTGGTTCGCCTTTACGAGCGACAACCGTATAAGGTCGATCGAGACGATCGGTTCGATTCATTCCGTCATCCCATCCCGCAAGGCCGAACCCGTCGGGTAGAGCGCCGGCAAAGCACGGTTACGCCTATCGAACCGGCTCGGCCTCGACCCAGGCCCAGGCATCCGCCTCCCGTTCCGCCGGAAACGTTTGCATGTCGACATCGTTGAACAGCGGATTCATGGCTGAAATCATCTTGGTCATCCATCCAGGCGCGCCGACGATGGCATAGCGTTCCACTTTCCGCATGGCCGCGAGCTTCATGGAGATGAGGCCGCTCTGCATGAGGATGGCCGGATCGAAGCCGCCCAGATGCTTGATACGGCCGAGCAGGCGGACCTTTTCATGACTGTCGAACAAGGCATTGATCCGAGCGAGCACGGCCGGAAATTCCTTCTCCGAGATCACACCGTCGAGCTCGAAACCAAGCACGTCGTTGCGCGACGTCGGCAGAAACCGCACAGCTGGATTATCGGATTTCGGCGCCGCGGGAGGCTCGGCGGCCCATTTCAGCGCTTCATCATATTGCTCCGGAGCGAAGCTTTTCATTTCGAAGTTCGGGAACAGAGGGCCGAAAAAGCCGGTGAGCGCGCGCGGCCATTCCTTGTCGGAGATCAGGGCGCCGCGCCGGAATTGACGGAGATGGGACAGCAATTCAAGGTCGGCTTTCATCCCTGCGATGAGCGCATCCCCTTCCATGTCGGACAGGCCGGTGATGTCGACGCACAGGCTTATGGCGTCGTGTGCTTTCAGCATCGCTTCGAGCAGGGTCTTGTAGCGTGCGATATCGTCGCCGGTGACTTTGCCGCTCAGCCGAAAAGCTAGGACATGCTCCGGGGCGGCCAGTTGCGCGAACATGGTGATCTCCTTTCGAGCATCTTGTCGGACGGCGATGATGACGCCGGCGACGCCGCGACACCTTGATCGAGAGCAATTCGCTCAAATTACGATAGACTTTTAATCGTGGCGTGGCTTAGGCTTGCAGGGCTTGTTGCAGTCAGTCCCGATGGGGTGTGGTACACGCGTGATACCGCCCATGAGGGTTTCGCGCCTAGATTTTTGGGGTTCTTCTGATGCGTCCTATTGCCGTTTCTCTTTTGCTCATGACTTTTGCCCTGAGCGCTTGCCAGACCCAGCAGCGAGCCGAGGTGCTGCCGACCCAGCCGCAGGGCATCGAGGGGCGCTGGGCTTCCATCGGGGGACCGGTCGCCTATACGGCGACCTTCCAGAATGGCCGTTTCACCTCGGTCGAGCGGGCGACCAATGGTCTCTTGGCCTCCGGCAATTACACCAATCTTGGGCCTGGCCAGGTCAATCTTCTTTACACATCGACCACGCGCAACCAGCAGGTGTCCGCCAACTGCAATCAGGTCGAGGTGAATCGTCTTTCCTGCGCGACATCCAGTGGCAATCGCTTCGACCTCGCCCGCGCCTGAGGAGTTTTGTCGCAGTCGCAAAGGGAATCGAGCCGCTTCACCCACCAGCAAGATCCCCTATATCCCGATCTCTGACGACGGCTCTCCGACAAGGCGGAATGGCCCGCGAGTGGTCTACCGGGTTACCGGGCCATGCGGTCCCGGTGACACACGGATGGTCCGGCGACGAGCCAAGCGAGGCCGTGCCCCTCGCGAGACTGTACAAGGACGCGACGATGAATGCCCTGACCAAGACGATCGCCGAGCGGGCGATCGGCCCCCTCCCCTCGGGTCATCCGCCGGTCAAACAGCCGAAGGTCGGCGTTCTTCTGGTCAATCTCGGCACGCCGGACGGCACCGATTTCAAGTCGATGCGGCGCTACCTGAAGGAGTTCCTCTCCGACAAGCGGGTCATCGAGTGGCCGCGCACCGCCTGGTACCCGATCCTCTACGGCATCGTCCTCAACACGCGACCGAAGAAATCCGGCGCCGCCTATGCCGAGATCTGGAACAAGGAACGCAACGAATCACCGCTGCGGACCTTTACGCGGGCGCAAGGCGAGAAACTGGCGGCGCGCATGGCCGAGGAGGGCTCGGTGGTCGTCGACTGGGCGATGCGCTACGGCCAGCCCTCGATCGCTGAGCGCACCGACGACCTGCTAGGCCAGGGCTGCGAGCGCATTCTGGTTTATCCGCTCTATCCGCAATATGCCGCCTCGACCACGGCGACGGTGAACGATAAGTTCTTCCAGCACATGATGAGCAAGCGCTGGATGCCGGCGGTGCGCACTGTGCCGGCCTATCACGACGAGCCGGTCTATATCGATGCGCTCGCCCGCTCCATCGAGACTCATCTCGCCGGCCTCGATTTCGAGCCGGAGCGTGTGATCACCTCCTATCACGGCATACCGCAGAGCTATTTCCGCAAGGGCGATCCCTACCACTGCCACTGCCAGAAGACCTCGCGGCTGCTTGAGGAGCGGCTCGGCTGGCAGCCGGGCCGGCTGATGACCACCTTCCAGTCCCGCTTTGGGCCTGAGGAATGGCTGCAGCCCTATACCGACAAGACCGTCGAGGCATTGGCCAAGGAGGGGATCAAGCGCATCGCGGTGCTCAATCCCGGCTTCGTCTCCGATTGCCTGGAAACCCTGGAGGAGATCGCCGGCGAGGCTGGCGAGATATTCCACGAGGCCGGTGGCGAGAAATTCAGTCACATCCCCTGCCTCAACGATTCCGAACCGGGCATGGACGTCATCGAAGCGATGGTACGGCGGGAGCTGAAGGGCTGGATCGACTGATACCTGCCTGCGGCATGGGCGGAAGATCGCTTGCGTCGCGGACCGCCTGACGCAATAGTCAGACACCGGTCGGTGGTACGGGTCCGCGCCGAGCGACCCCGTCCCGAGCGGGTGGAGGTGACATGCTCTCGGGCTCTGGAATTTTCGTACTCGTTCTTCTGTTCTTCGCGATCGTCGTTCTTTTCTCGACGATCAAGACGGTGCCGCAGGGCTACAACTACACGGTCGAGAAATTCGGCCGTTATACCCGCACCCTGACGCCGGGCCTCAATATCATCGTGCCGTTCATCGAGCGGGTCGGCCGCAAGCTGAACATGATGGAGCAGGTCCTGGACGTTCCCACCCAGGAGGTCATCACCCGCGACAACGCGTCGGTGGCAGCCGACGGTGTCGCCTTCTATCAGGTGCTCGACGCGGCGGCGGCCGCCTACGAGGTCTCCGGGCTGGAAAACGCCATTCTCAATCTCGTCATGACCAATCTGCGCTCGGTCATGGGCTCGATGGACCTCGACGATCTTCTGTCGAACCGCGACGCGATTTCGGAAAAGATCCTGCGGGTCGTCGATCAGGCGGCCAATAGCTGGGGCATCAAGATCACCCGCATCGAGATCAAGGACATCAATCCCCCGAAGAACCTCGTCGATTCCATGGCCCGGCAGATGATGGCCGAACGTGAGAAGCGGGCCGAAATCCTGGAAGCCGAAGGCTCGCGTAATGCCGCGATCCTCAGGGCCGAGGGCGAGAAACAGTCGCAGATCCTGCAGGCCGAAGGCAAGCGCGAGGCGGCATGGCGCGAAGCGGAGGCGCGCGAGCGGCTGGCCGAGGCAGAGGCGACCGCCACCCGCGTCGTCTCGGAGGCGATCGCCGCCGGCGACATTCAGGCGATCAACTATTTCGTCGCGCAGAAATACACCGAAGCCCTCGCCAAGATCGCCTCGGCCCCCAATCAGCGGGTTGTGCTGATGCCGCTGGAAGCCTCCTCGCTGATCGGCTCGATCACCGGAATCGCCGAGGTCGCCCGCGCCACCTTCGGCGAGGCGGGTCAGGCTGCTTCGCGAACTACCCCGCGCGTGCCCGCAAGCGGCAACCGGGCCTCGGAGTCGCCACTGGGACGGAGCGAACCGTGAACACCCTCGTCGAGGCACTGTCGGACTATGGCTGGTGGATTCTCGGCCTCGTCCTGCTCGCGCTCGAAGTCGTCTTGCCGGGCGTCTATTTGCTGTTTTTCGGCATAGCCGCGCTGATCGTCGGCATGAACACCCTGTTTCTGGGCACCAGCGGCTGGTTCGGCTGGGAGCAACAGGTCCTCGCCTTCGTCGTGCTGTCGGCCATCAGCGTCTATCTCGGGCGGCGCTGGTACGGCTCCAAAAGCGAGGCCGGCGAATCGGGATTGCTCAATCGCCGGACGCGCCGCCTGATCGGCCGCGAGGCGGTACTGACTCAGGCGATCGTCAACGGCCGCGGCCGTGTCGCCATTGAGGATAGCTGGTGGAGCGTCGAGGGGCCGGACCTGCCCGAGGCGGGCCGCGTGCGCATTATCGGCGCCAAGGGATCGGTTCTGACGGTGGAGCCGGTTCAGCCCAACTGACGGGCCGTTTGCCATGCCTTGCGGTCAGGCGACGCCGATCCGCAACAAATCGTGCAGATGCACGATCCCGACCGGCCGCTTCTGACGCACCACCATCAACGCCGTGATGTTGAGGCTGTTGACGATGTCGAGCGCCTTCGCCGTCAGCGTTTCCGGCTCGATCGTCTTGGGGTCGCGGGTCATCACCGCATCGACCGTCTGCCTGAGAAGGTCGTCGCCCAGATGCCGACGCAGATCGCCGTCGGTGACGAGGCCGGTCAGGCAGCCATCTGGATCGATCACGGCCACGCAGCCGAACCCCATGCGCGACATCACGATGATCGCTTCCGACATCGGCGTGCCGGACGGCACCAGCGGCATCGCCTCGCCGACATGCATGATGTCGCCGACATGCATCAGGCTCGCGCCCAGCTGGCCGCCGGGATGGAAGACCCGGAAGTCGCCCGGCGTGAAGCCGCGTCGCTCGAGCAGCGCGACCGCGAGGGCGTCGCCGAGCGCCACTTGCAGCGTCGTCGAGGTGGTCGGAGCCAGGCCGTGCGGACAGGCTTCGGCCACCCGCGGCAATGTCAGCGCCTCGTCGGCCTCGCGTCCGAGTGTCGAATCGGGGCGGGACGTGACCGCGACGAGCGGAATACGGAAGCGCCTCGAATAGGCGACGATCCCCTTCAGTTCTGCGGTTTCCCCGGACCACGACATGGCGAGGATGGCGTCGCCCCGCCCGATCATGCCGAGATCGCCGTGATTGGCTTCGGCCGGATGGACGAAGAACGCCGGGGTACCGGTCGAAGCGAAGGTGGCCGCGATCTTCGCGCCGATATGTCCGCTTTTGCCGACGCCGGTGACGATCAGCCGGCCCTCGATCTGCTGAATGATGTCGAGAACGCGCTCGAACGGCGCCGCCATATCGGTCTTCAACAGACCCGCCAGCGCCATCAGCCCTTCGGCTTCGGTCTCGATCGTGCGCACGGCGGACAGCGCGCCGAGGCGCGCTGCGGCATTCTCAGGCTCGGGATTGGGAATCACGTTGTCGCATGCTCCTGTCGGGCTCCGCCGCCACGGTTTCATTGCCGTCAATCGCAGGCCGTTCGGGCCAGATGATGACATGGGCCGGCATTCCAAGTCCACGTCGGGATGTGTGCCCGCGCGGTAACGACTTCTTAACCATGAAAATTTACCTATCGACAAGCTCGGGTTTTGCCGCGCGTGCTCGCAGAAGGTGCAGACGACGCCGCGATGGTTTGGACATTCCGCCGATTCCGATTGACGCTGGCCACTGCCGCTCTTGGCCTCGCCTCGCCCTTCCTATCCGGGCTGAGCCCTGTCGCGGCTTTGGGCCAGACACTTTCCATGCCGGAACTGCGGACAGATGGCGAACTGCTGGGATCGCGGGGTCTCGATGGCTTGCGAACGAACACCCGCACCCTCAGCAGCGCATCCCAGGAATTGAATGCCCAGGATCCGGCGTCGCGTCCGCGAGACCGCCCGCCGCTCGACGAGGCTTTGGAGCCTCCGGTCAACAAGCCTCCGAGGCCAGCGCGGGAATTCGACCTGTTCAGCGGACCTGCGAGCAAGGCGGACGCACTCGACACCACACCCCGTCGCGCGCGCCCGGCCCAACCGGCCAAGGCGTTGGATTCGCGATCCGGCCGCGTTGACGAAGCTGCGAAAGATCAAGCCGTGCAGGAAGACCTGCGGCGGCAGAACCGCCGTCCGTCGGCCCGCCTTCAGCCCAGCAATCCGCCGCTCGCCGCAGGCGTCGCCGGCGAAGCCCTGGCCGCCGATTCCAGCGTGCGGACCAACCGGCCGGCCGAGGCAATCGGACGCATTATCCGCCGCGACGCGGACGATCCTTTTGCGCCCGTCGGCATCCGCGCCGGCAGCCTGATACTCTATCCCGAGCTGATCCAGACCCTTGGCGCCTCGACCAATCTCGACAAGATCCCAGGCGGAGAAGGCGGCGTCTTCAGCGAGACGACCATCTCGGCGCGTCTCCTGTCCGACTGGTCGCATGACGAGGCGGAGTTGAACTCGCGCCTCACCTTCCGCCGAAACTTCTCCGGCGAGAACCGCGACGACCCGGAGGCGGCGGTCGACGGTCGATTGCGGTTCGACCTCGACCGCGTCACGACCGCAACGCTCAGGGGCGCGGTGGCGTATCGCCGCGAGGACGTCAGCGAGCTCGACCCCGCCCTGCGCAATTCCGACCGCCCCGAGGTGCTCAACGCCTCGACCTCGGCGCAGCTTCAACGCGGTTTCGGCCGGTTGCGCGTCACCGCCACAGGAACCGCTGCCCGCGAGGCCTATTTCGGCCTGCCTTCCGGATCCCGCGACCAGAGCTACACGACGCTCACGGCGGGGTTGAGAACAGGCTACGAACTGTCGCCGGCGCTCACGCCCTTCATCGAGGGCAGCGTCGGCTGGCGCCTGTTCGACGATTCGAGCAACGGGGGCGCGAACGATGTCGAGCGGGATTCGCTGCTTCCCTCGCTGCGCGCGGGTATGGCGCTGGACCTCACTGAAAAGCTGACAGGCGAGATCGCCGCCGGCTACGCCTGGAACCTGCCGGACGATCCAGCCGCCGAGGCGACCGGCACACCGACCCTCGACGCCAATCTCGTCTGGTCGCCGCGACGCGGGACGGACGTAACCTTCGCCGCCCGCACCGCTTTCGATCCTGACACCACAGGCCAGTCCACCACGACATCCTACGAAGGGTCCATCGGCCTGCGGCACGTGCTGACGGCGCGCACGGACCTGACCGCGGCGCTGACCGCCGAATACAGCGACTCGACGCTTCCCCAGGCCGACGAGACCACCGTGACCGGCGAGACCGGCATCACCTATTGGCTCAACCGCACCCTCGCCTTCACCGGCCTCTACAGCCATCAGGAGGTCTATGCGAAATCGCCTGGCGGCGACTACAGCGCCGACACGATTCGTCTCGGAGTGAAGCTGCAGCGCTGAACCGGCCGACGCGAACGCGACCGGCAAACCATCCCGCGAGGGGATCGAGCGCTATTCGACGGTCGGGTCGTCACCATTGGGCTCGACCGTATGGATGAGCCGTTCGATATTACCGATCACCTTTTCCCGGATATCGGGGCGCCACAGGGCGAAGGCGACGTTGGCCTCGACAAAACCTTCCTTCGACCCGCAATCGAAGGTCCGTCCGGCAAACGGATAGGCCGAGAATTCCTGGCGGCCCGCCAGTTTCAGCATGGCATCGGTGAGCTGGATCTCGTTGCCCGCGCCTTTTTCCTGGGTCTTCAGGATGTCGAAGATTTCCGGTTGCAGAATGTAGCGGCCCGAAATGTAGTAATTCGACGGCGCGTCGGCTGGCTGCGGTTTTTCCACCATGCCGTCGACGCGGAAACCGGCGCCGACCGCCTCGCCCTCGCCGACGATGCCGTATTTCTGCGTCTCGTTCGGGTCGCATTGTTCGACCGAGATCACATTACCGCCGGCGGTTTCGTAAAGCTCCACCATCGCCGCCAGACAGCCCTTTTCCGCCTGCATGATCATGTCCGGCAGAAGCAGAGCGAACGGCTCGTTGCCGACCAGATCGCGGGCACACCAGACCGCGTGCCCGAGGCCGAGCGGGGCCTGCTGGCGGGTAAAGCTCGCCGTGCCCGGCTTTGGCTGGAGATCGTCGAGCAGCTTGAGTTCGACGGATTTGCCGCGCTCGGCCAAGGTGTTGGAAAGCTCGACCTGGATGTCGAAATAGTCCTCGATGACGCCCTTGTTGCGGCCGGTGACGAAGATCAGGTGCTCGATTCCAGCCTCCCACGCCTCGTCGACGACATACTGGATGACCGGCCGATCGACGACCGTCAGCATTTCCTTCGGGATGGATTTCGTCGCCGGCAGGAAGCGCGTGCCCAGGCCCGCGACCGGAAAGACAGCTTTTCTGACTTTTTTCATGATGGCTTGGTCCTCAAATCCTTGGCGACATGTGCGCGAGAAGGCTGCTTGGTCGACATCGCTATTTTAGCGTCTCGCCGCCTTTTCGCCGTGAAATAGCGAAACAAGTCGGCAAAACCAGTCGACCGCGCGTTTGCAACCCTGCGGAGTGGTGAACGAACTCTTAACGACCTCACCGTAGTCTTCCAACCTCGCTCAGCCGAATGAAACGACCAAGGAGAAGACACATGCAACGAACGACCGGACCCCGCTTGAGATGGCTCGGATCGGCCCTCGTCGCGGTGGTCGTATCGATCTTTCTCGCGGCCCCGGCGGTCGCCGATGCCGGCTTTCAGCGCTGGATCCAGAATTTCGAGAGCGTCGCGGCGAAGAGCGGCATCAGCCGCAACGTCTATCGCGCCGCGTTCGCGGGCGTCACGTCGCCCGACCCCGATGTTCTTGAGAAAGCCCGCTACCAGCCTGAGTTCAAGGACACGGTGTGGGACTACGTCGACAACCGCGTCAACGACGAGCAGGTCGCCAAGGGCCAGGCGATGCGCGCCAAATATGATAGCTGGCTCGATCGCATCGAAAAGCGGTTTGGGGTCGATCGCGACATCCTTTTGGCGATCTGGTCGATGGAGACCAATTACGGACGGATTCTCACCCGCGATGACGTGATGAAGAGCCTGCCGCGCTCGCTCGCCACCCTCGCCTATCTCGACAAGCGCCGCGGCAAATTCGCCCGTCAGCAGCTCATCGCGGCGCTGAAGATCGTCCAGGCGGGCCATATCGCTCCGCAAAAGCTCACCAGTTCCTGGGCCGGGGCGATGGGCCACACCCAGTTCATCCCGACCAGTTACCTCGCCTACGCCGCCGACATCGACGGCGACGGTCGCGCCAACATCTGGGAATCGATTCCCGACGCGCTCGCCACGGCAGCCAATCTTCTGCGCAAGAACGGTTGGCAAGGCGGCAAGACCTGGGGTTACGAAGTCGTCGTTCCCGACCGCTATCGGGGCAAGCTCGAGCGCGACAATCGAACCTTGGGCGAGTGGCAGAGCCTTGGATTTCGCCGGCCGAACGGCAAAGGTTTCCCGTCTCCTTCCGACAATGCCAATCTTGTTCGTCTGGCCGGCGACAACGGACCGGCGTTTCTGATGACCAAGAATTTCTTCGTCCTGAAACGCTACAACAACGCCGACAAATATGCGCTCGCCGTGGGCATGCTCGGCGACCGCATCGGCGGATATGGCGGGCTTTATCGCGACTGGCCGCGCGGTTACACGCCGCTTTCCAGCCAGGAGCGCTACGAACTCCAAAAGCATCTTGCCTCCAGAGGCCTTTATGACGGCAAGATCGATGGTAAGATCGGTTCGGGATCGAAATCGGCGATCATGTCGTTACAGGGAAGGGCCGGCATGGCGAAGGACGGCAACGCGTCCAAGGCGCTGCTGGAGTTCCTGCGCCGGAACTGAACCGCAGCAAGCAAGGCTCCGATCGGAAATGATGGCACGGCAAGCGACGATGACGGTCTGGCGAAGGGCGCGATTGGCCCTCGTCGCCGCTATTGCCGGTTGCGCCGTGCTGATCACCGGACTGGCGCCGACCGGCACGGTTTCCGCGCAAGAGCGTCCGCGGACCGTCCTGGAGATGCTGTTCGGCGGCGGTACGCGCGCTGCTCCAGAACGCCGTGTCATCCGCAAGAAGGTGATCCGTAAGAAGAAATCCTCGGTGCGCAAAAAGACCAAGGCCAGCAGAAAGGCCAAGGTTCGAAAGAAGGCTCGGCGCAGTTCATCCAAAAAGCAGGCTACAAGCCGCAAATCAACGACTCGCGCCAGCGCCGCGCAAATCGCCGAGGACGAGCAGACAACCAAGGATGCCAATGCCCAAAAGGTGCTGGTGGTCGGCGATTTCCTTGCCGATTCACTCGCCGATGGCCTCGACACGATCTATGGCGACAACGAAATGGTCACCGTCGAATCCCGGATCAACGGCTCGTCCGGGCTGGTCCGCGATGACTTCTACGATTGGCCGAAAAACCTCGGCCCGATCATCGATGAGGAAAAACCGGCGGTGCTCGTCATGATGATCGGCTCCAATGATCGTCAGCCGATCGAATTGGGATCGAGGACCCTGTCGCCGCGATCGGAAGCCTGGACGAAGGAGTACGAGAGCCGCATCGGGGGAATCGCCGAGATCGTAAAGAACCGCAATATTCCCCTGATTTGGGTCGGCATGCCGTCATTCAAATTCGAGCGGATGAGCGAGGACATGGTCTTCCTCAATGATCTCTACCGCAAGGGCGCGACGAAGGTTTCAGGCCAATTCGTCGATATCTGGGAAGGCTTCGTCGACGCCAATGGCAATTTCGTCTATTCGGGGCCCGGCGTCAGCGGCCAACAGGTACAGCTTCGCAACTCCGACGGCATCACCATGACCGAGGCGGGCGATGACAAGATGGCTTTCTTCGCGGAGCGCGCCATCGCCCGCGTCTTGAAGAATTCCGCCTCTCCCTTGATCAGCCTGTCGGCCGAACAGTTGCCGAACATGCAATTGCCGCCGCTCGGCAATGCGGCCAACGCGGTGACGGCAGCGCCCATGTCCATCGATGATCCGGCGCTCGATGGGGCAGACACACTGCTGGGCGGTGGAACGACCCGCGGCTTCACGCTGGAGCCATCGCCGCGCGATCGCCTCATCGCCGGCAACGGAACCGGGGACGTGCAAGGCCGGGCGGACAATTTCGCCTGGAACGAAAAGACCCGCGCCGTAGTGCCGGAGGGGCCGCCGATTGCCTATCGCGGCTCGCTGGACCTGAACGCCGTTCGCGCCTCCGAGGGCCTCAAGCCGCCTGAAGAGATGCCATCGATACTCGATGCGATCATCCAGGATTGGAACGCGGACAGCGACGCCGCCAGGGGCGACGGCCCCGCCAACTGACATCGATCAACAAAGCGCGGCGCGGCGAGTGACGCGCAGCAGTATCTGTCAGGGCAGCGAGGCCGTATGTTCCCGTCAGCGCGGCAAGGTCGTTTCGCCCATCAGGTCGAGATCGATCGCCCGCGCCGCCTGCCGGCCCTCCCGGATAGCCCAAACGACCAAGGACTGGCCGCGACGCGTATCGCCCGCCGCGTAGAGCTTGTCCAGCGACGTCAGATAGCGCTCGTCATCGGCCGCGATCGCGACGTTGCCGCGCCGGTCGGTGCGGGTCGCCAGCGCATCGCCCGCGTCGCGCATGAAGCCATCCATGAACGGACCCGCGAAGCCGATGGCGATGAAAGCGAGATCCGCCTTGATGACGAACTCGGTTCCAGGCAACGGCTTGCGTTGCTCGTCGACTTCCGCGCACTCGACGCCGGTGAGGATGCCGTCCTCGCCGACGAAGGCGAGCGTCGCGATCTGGAATTCGCGGATCGCGCCTTCCGCCTGGCTCGACGAGGTCCGCATCTTGGTGGCCCAATAGGGCCAGACTTCGAGCTTGTTCTCTGTCTTCGGCGGCTGCGGGCGAATGTCGAGCTGCGTCACCTTGACCGCGCCCTGGCGGAATGCGGTGCCGACGCAATCCGATGCCGTATCGCCGCCGCCAACGACGACGACATGCTTGCCGCCGGCCCAGATCTCCTCGCTCGGCCAGCCGACGCTGGCGATATTCTCGCTGGCAACCCGGCGATTCTGCTGCACGAGATAGGGCATCGCGTCATAGATGCCGGTCAGCCCCTCGTCGGGAATCCCGGCGTCGCGCGGGCGCTCGGCACCGCCGCAGAACAACACCGCGTCGTATTCGGCGGTCAGTTCCTCCACCCGCTTGTCCTTACCGACATTGACGCCGCAAAAGAAGGTGACCCCCTCGCCTTCCATCTGCGCGACGCGCCGGTCGATCCAGTGCTTTTCCATCTTGAAGTCCGGAATGCCGTAGCGCATCAGGCCGCCCGGGCGCGATTCCCGCTCGAACACATGCACGTCATGGCCGGCGCGGCCAAGCTGTTGCGCGGCGGCGAGACCCGCCGGCCCGGAGCCGATGATCGCAACCCGCTTGCCTGTCTTGGTCTTGGCCGGCTGCGGCTTGATCAGCCCGAGCTTGTAGGCCTTGTCGGCCAGAGCTTGCTCGACCGTCTTGATCGCCACCGGTACGTCTTCGAGGTTCAGCGTACAGGCTTCCTCGCAGGGCGCCGGGCAGATACGGCCGGTGAACTCGGGAAAATTGTTGGTCGAATGCAGGTTGCGGATCGCCGTCTCCCAGTCGCCCTGGTAGACGAGATCGTTCCAGTCCGGGATCTGGTTGTGGATCGGACAGCCCGTCGGCCCGTGGCAATAGGGAATGCCGCAGTCCATGCAGCGCGCCGCCTGCTTGCCGACCTCTTCGTCCGACATCGGCAGGGTGAACTCGCGGAAATGGCGAATGCGATCGGATGCCGGCTGATACTTGTGCGTCTGCCGATCGATCTCGAGAAATCCGGTAACCTTGCCCATGCCGTCACTCCATTCTTCCAGCTCGTCCCAAGCCGGGAGCACTTCCTAGAACGAAGCCCGAGGAGCGCGCCGCCGCCCCCGCTCCGGACCCGGTTCATCTGAATGCAGGCGTCGTCGTGCCGAAGCCGCTTTGCCTGCGCTGTTGCCGCAATTCGCGGGGAACGTCGACCATCCGCCACATCCCGGAGGTGCCGTGCATCTTTGGTACGCGCGGCAGTATCAGTCCGTCGGTTCGATGGAAGAACGTTGAGAGAGCCCCCTACTCCGCCGCCACGCCCATACGCATGCGCTCCATCTCCTGTAGCGCCCGGCGGTATTCGACCGGCATCACCTTGACGAATTTCGGCCGGTGAACCTCCCAGTTCTCCAGCACCTCGGCCGCGCGCCCGGAGCCGGTGTAGTGGAGGTGGTTGGAAATCAGCTGGAACAACCGTTCGTCGTCATGGCCCGTCATGTCCGAGGACACGTCGACGCGGCCCTTGTAGGCAAGGTCGCCGCCATGGTGATGCAGCTTCTCCAGGAGATCGTCCTCTTCCGGCACCGGCTCCAGGTCGACCATCGCCATGTTGCAGCGCTCGGCAAAGTCGCCGACCGCGTCGTAGACATAGGCGACACCGCCCGACATCCCGGCCGCGAAATTGCGCCCGGTCTGGCCGAGGATCACCACGACGCCACCGGTCATGTATTCGCAGCCATGGTCGCCAACGCCTTCGACCACCGCGATCGCGCCTGAATTGCGGACCGCGAAGCGCTCACCGGCCACGCCCCGGAAGTAGCATTCGCCCGAGATCGCGCCGTAGAGCACGGTATTGCCGACAATAATCGACTCCTCCGGCATGACGCGGGAGTTGGCACGCGGCTTGACGACGATGCGGCCGCCCGAGAGCCCCTTGCCGACATAGTCGTTGCCGTCGCCGGTCAACTCGAAGGTGATGCCGCGCGCGAGAAACGCGCCGAAGCTCTGTCCGGCAGTGCCGCTGAGCTTCACCGTGATCGTATCGTCGCGCAGCCCCTTCAGGCCGTAGCGCCTAGCGACTTCGCCCGACAGCATCGCCCCGGTCGAGCGATCGACATTGGTGATCGGCGTTTCGATCACCACGGTCTGCCGCGCCGTCAGGGCCGGTTCGGCCTCGGCGATCAGCTTGCGGTCGAGAATATCGATGATCGGGTGCTCCTGACGCTTGGTCCAGCGCAGTTCCTCAGCCGGTGCGTCCGGCTTGAAGAACACCTTGGAGAAGTCGAGTCCCTTGGCCTTCCAGTGGTCGATCATCTCCTTGCGGTCGAGCAATTGCGACTCACCGATCAGATCGGACAGATGGCGCACGCCCATCTCCGCCATGATCATGCGCACCTCTTCTGCGACGTAGAAGAAGAAGTTGATGACATGCTCGGGCGTGCCCTTGAAGCGCTTACGCAGGACCGGATCCTGCGTCGCGACGCCGACCGGGCAGGTGTTGAGGTGGCATTTGCGCATCATGATGCAGCCGGCGGCGATCAGCGGTGCGGTCGAGAAGCCGAACTCGTCGGCGCCGAGCAGCGCTCCGATAATGACGTCGCGACCAGTTCTGAGCCCCCCGTCGACCTGCAGGCAAACCCGCGAGCGTAGGCCGTTCAGCACCAGCGTCTGCTGCGTCTCGGCCAGCCCCATCTCCCACGGGCTGCCGGCGTGCTTGATCGAGGTCAGCGGCGAAGCACCCGTGCCGCCGTCGTAGCCGGCGACGATGATATGGTCGGCGCGCGCCTTGGCGACGCCCGCCGCGACCGTGCCGACGCCGACCTCGGAGACCAGCTTCACCGAAATATCGGCCGCCGAATTGACGTTCTTCAGATCGTAGATCAGCTGCGCCAGATCCTCGATCGAATAGATGTCGTGGTGCGGCGGCGGCGAGATCAGGCCGACGCCCGGAGTCGAGTGCCGGGTCTTGGCGATGGTCGCGTCGACCTTATGGCCGGGCAGCTGTCCGCCCTCGCCGGGCTTGGCGCCTTGCGCGACCTTGATCTGCAGCATGTCAGCGTTGACCAGGTACTCCGCCGTCACGCCGAACCGGCCCGACGCGATCTGCTTGATCGCCGAGCGCTCCGGATTAGCCGATCCATCACGCAGCGGCGTGAAGCGGTCGGATTCCTCGCCGCCCTCGCCGGTGTTCGACTTGCCGCCGATCCGGTTCATCGCGCGCGCCAGCGTCGTGTGCGCCTCGCGGGAGATCGAGCCGAAGCTCATCGCGCCGGTGCAAAACCGCTTGACGATCTCCTTGGCCGGCTCGACCTCGTCGAGCGGTACGGGCTGACGCCCCGCCTCTTCGGCGGTTTTGATGCGGAAGAGGCCTCGGATGGTCGAGTTCTGGACGGCGGACTCGTTCACCATCTTGGCGTAGTCCTGGTACTTGTCCCAGGAATCGGTCCGCACCGCATGCTGCAGCGTCGCCACCGCGTCCGGCGACCAGATGTGGCTTTCGCCGCGCATCCGGTAGACATACTCACCGCCAATCTCGAGCGAGCGGGCCAGCACCGGATCGTCGGAGAAGGCGCGGGCATGGCGCTCGGCCGTCTCGCGCGCCACCTCGTCGAGGCCGACGCCCTCGATGGTCGTCGCCGTTCCGGTGAAATACCGCTCGACGAACTCCGACTGAAGGCCGACGGCGTCGAAGATCTGGGCGCCGCAATAGGACTGGTAGGTCGAGATGCCCATCTTGGACATCACCTTCAAAAGCCCCTTGCCCACCGACTTGATGTAGCGGGTGACCACCTCGTTCGGATCGACCTCCGGCGGGAATTCCTGGCGCCGGTGCATTTCGAGCAGGGTATCGAAGGCGAGATAGGGGTTGATCGCCTCGGCCCCGTAGCCGGCCAGACACGCGAAGTGATGCACCTCGCGCGGTTCGCCGGATTCGACGACGAGCCCGGCCGCCGTACGCAGCCCTTTGCGAATCAAATGATGATGGACCGCCGCGCAGGCGAGCAGCGACGGGATCGGAATCCGGTCAGGGCCGACCTGCCGGTCCGACAGGATGATGATGTTGTAGCCGCCGACCACCGCGGCCTCGGCCCGCTCGCACAAGCGATCGAGCGCCCCCGCCATGCCCGCCGCGCCGCTTTCGGCCGCATAAGTCATGTCGAGCGTCTTGGTGTCGAAGCGGTCCTCGGTATGGCCGATATTGCGGATCTTTTCGAGGTCACCATTGGTCAGGATCGGCTGGCGCACCTCCAGACGCTTGCGGCGCGAGGAGCCTTCCAGATCGAAGATGTTCGGCCGTGGCCCGATGAAGGAGACGAGGCTCATCACCAGTTCTTCGCGGATCGGGTCGATCGGCGGATTGGTGACCTGGGCGAAATTCTGCTTGAAATAGGTGTAGAGCAGCTTCGAGTTCGACGACATCGCCGAGATCGGTGTGTCGGTGCCCATCGAGCCGATCGCTTCCTGGCCGGTGGTCGCCATCGGCGCCATCAGCGTGCGGGTCTCCTCAATCGTGTAGCCGAAGGCCTGCTCGCGGTCGAGCAGCGAGACGTCCGAGCGCGAAGCCCGCGGCGCCACGGGCTTCAAATCTTCCAGGATGATCTGGGTGTTCTTTAGCCAATCGCGATAGGGGTGCGCGCCGGCCATCTCGCGCTTGATTTCGTCATCGGAGACGATCCGGCCCTTTTCCAGATCGATCAACAGCATCCGGCCCGGCTGCAGCCGCCACTTGGTGACGATCCGCTCCTCGGGAATTTCCAGCGTTCCGGCTTCCGAGGCCATGATGACGAGATCGTCGTCGGTGACGACGTAGCGCGCTGGTCGCAAGCCGTTGCGGTCAAGCGTCGCGCCGATCTGCCTGCCGTCGGTGAAGGCGACGGCCGCTGGCCCGTCCCAAGGCTCCATCAACGCCGCATGATACTCGTAGAAGGCCTGTGTGTCCTTCGCCATCTGCTTGTTGCCGGCCCATGCTTCCGGGATCAGCATCATCATGGCGTGGGCGAGCGGATAGCCGCCCTCGGTGAGGAATTCCAGCGCGTTGTCGAAGCAGGCGGTGTCCGACTGGCCCTCGTAGGAGATCGGCCAGAGCTTCGAGATATCGTTGCCGAAGAGCTCCGAATCGACCGACGCCTGACGCGCCGCCATCCAGTTGACGTTGCCGCGCAGGGTGTTGATCTCGCCATTATGGGCGACCATCCGATACGGATGAGCCAATCTCCAGGAGGGGAACGTGTTGGTCGAGAACCGCTGGTGGACGAGGGCGAGCGCGCTGGTGAAGCGCGGGTCCGTCAGATCCGCGTAATACGAGCCGAGCTGATAGGCAAGAAACATTCCCTTGTAGACGATCGTCCGCGAGGAGAGCGACACAACATAAAAGCCGATATCCTCGCCCTTGGCCTCCGAATAGACCCGGTTCGAGACGACCTTGCGCAGGATGAAAAGCCGACGCTCGAACTCGTCGTCACCGGGGACGGACGCGGCACGTGCGATGAAGATCTGCCGATGCACCGGCTCGGTCGCGACGATCTCCGGTGCCTCGGACAGCTCTTTATTCGACACCGGCACGTCGCGCCAGCCGAGCACCGTCTGGCCTTCCTCACGCGCCACGTCCTCGAACACCGCCTCGATGTGCTGCCGCTGTTCGGCATCCCTCGGCATGAAGACATGACCAACGCCGTAGTCACCGGGCTCCGGCAGATCGACGCCCTGAGCCGCCATCTCCTCTTTGAAGAAATCATGCGGGATCTGGACGAGCATTCCCGCCCCGTCCCCCATCAGCGGGTCCGCCCCGACGGCACCGCGGTGGGTCAGGTTCTGAAGGATCTGCAAACCCTTCTCGACGATGGAATGGGACTTTTCGTTCTTCAGATGGGCGATGAAGCCGACGCCGCAGGCATCGTGTTCGTTGCGCGGATCGTAGAGTCCCGTCCGTCTGGGCGCCGTGCGCGGTTTGATCGCGGCGGCAACGTCCGTGGTCGAGATCGCTGTCTCGAAGGTTTCAGCGTGGGACAGATTCGTCATCGCGTCGTCTCCCGTCGTCGCGGCCCGGCATTCAGCCGCGCCCATGTCTTTGCCTGGCCTATCCGCAGCCACACTTTTGGGCCCGGTTCGGCGTGGCCATCGGAGTATGTCCCCGCATCCGGCCGTCGCCCGAGCATTCAATTTCAGCCGGCTTGTCGCACGACCTCTGGCGTCAGGATAGAACCCGGCCGCGTCTTTTAGGCGCGAAGCCCACGCCCGCACGACCTATTTGCATCATATTATGACAGCATTGCTGTCCTATAAGCGGCAATATGGCAGAACTCACCGGGATCGGCAAGATGGCGGGCGCGAACCCTTTCCCACTCTCTCGCGCGGGCCTGGGAATCCTCAATCGCCGGCCTCTTGAGCACGCTCCGCCTCCCGCGCCTGCCGAATATCGATTCCGCTCCGCCACAGGAACAACAGGCCGACCGTGACCATCAGCACGATGGTGAAAACGTGGTTGAACAGGATCATCGCCAGCGCCTGCTCGTCGGGCACTCCGAGCAGCTTCAGCGCGAAGCCGGAGCCGATGACGAAGCCGCCGGGGACGCGGACGAACCGCGCCAGCACCAGGGCAAAGCCCGCGAAAATCATCAGGAAGAGATAGTCGAGCGGAGCCAGAATGACACCGACCGCCAGACCGGCCCAGAGGAAATGCGTCGCCGCGATGAGTTTCATAACGACGCTGGCCAAGACCGCCCCGATCTGGCGGCGTCGATCGCGCGGCCAGACGATGCCGTCGCGAACGGCCTGCCTCAGCCCGTCGAGCCGGCCCCGCCCCCTGGCGCCCAGCCAATCGATACAGCGGCTGACCCGCGCGTTCTCGTCGCCCAGCGGCGAGCGCCCAATGAACAGCAGATACAATAGCCCGGAAAACAGCACGAGGTTCAGACCACCCGCGACCGCCAGACCCGTCCTCACATCACCGTCAACATCCGGAATTCGGCCGGCCAGCGCCACGAAAGCGGCGAGCAAGGCGAACACGATTCCGTCCAGAAACCGCTCGATCGCCGAGGTCATGAGCACACTGGCCATCCGCAGCCCCTCCAGCCGCGCGATCAGCCATGAGCGCACGAGCGGGCTGATGCCGAGGGGAACGAGAATCGCGAGCCCGTAGCCCGCCATGATCGCCCCGAACAGCCTGACACTTGAGATCGGCTTCAGATCGAACAGGATCTGGCGCCATTTCCAGCCGCGGGTCAGTTGCTCGAGCAGAATCGTTGCCGCCAGCATGACCAGCCAGCCCATGTGGGCGGTCGCGACCGCCGACAGAAATCGGCTGACGTCGAGGCCCCGGTAAAGCCAGAACAGGGTTGCGAGCGCGACGGCCGCCCCGATGACCGGAAGCGCCCAGCGGAAAAATAGGCCGGCTCCATTGCCAGCAGTCGTGGATTTCGCGGTCGCCATTCGGTGCTGCTAACATCCCGATGCGAGCCTGGGCACGACAAATTCGTCTTCGCTGAGATCTGACACACGAAGGTGAGCGGATTTCACAACCCGCCGCGAGCCGGCAGAGCGGTCCCCGCCGTCTCCAGCTACGACATGAAACGGGGCATCGCCCTGCCTTGCCCTTGGCGCCGCGGCGCGATACGGCACTGCCATGATTTTCGCTTCCGACAACTGGTCCGGCGCCCATCCGGCGATCAATTCGGCTCTTTCCGTCCATGGTGAGGGAATGGCCGCCGCCTACGGCGCCAGCGATCTCGACAAGACCGTCGAGCGTCGCTTCGATGAACTGTTCGAACGCGAGGTGGCGGTGTTTTTCGTCGGCACCGGAACCGCGGCCAATTCGCTCGCCTTCGCGGCCGTGAACCGGCCCGGCGGCGTGGTGCTGTGCCACCGTGAGGCCCATGTCATCGAGGACGAGTGCGGGGCGCCGGAATTTTTTACCCACGGCGCCCGCCTTGCGCCGATCGACGGGGTCGGTGGCAAGATCGATCCGCTCAATCTTCAGCGCGAGATCGCCCGCTTCAAGCCGGATTTCGTCCATGCGGGTCAGCCGATGGCGGTGACGATCAGCCAGCCGGGCGAAGCAGGCACACTCTATTCCGGCGACGAGATCGAGGCGATCGCCCGGATCGCCCATGGCCGCGACCTGACGCTGCACATGGATGGTGCGCGCTTTGCCAACGGTCTCGTTGCGACCGGCCTGACGCCGGCCGAAATGACCTGGAAGCGCGGGGTCGACATTCTGTCCTTCGGCGCCACCAAGAACGGCTGCTGGTGCGCCGAAGCAGTGGTATTCTTCGATCCCGACAAGGCTCGCCAGTTTCCTTACATTCGCAAGCGCGGCGCCCAGCTCTTCTCCAAGACGCGCTTTGTCGCCGCCCAGTTCATGGCCTGTCTCGAGGACGATCTTTGGCTCGACCTCGCGGCCCACGCCAATCGCATGGCCGATCGCCTGCGCGCCGGAATCGACGCGAGCCCGCACGCGCGGCAGGCCTGGGAGACCCACACCAACGAGAGCTTCGCCATTCTCGATTCCAGTCTTGCCGAGACTTTGCGCGGCAAGGGTGCCGTGTTCTATGACTGGAATCCGCCACATGGGATGCACGATCTCGTCGGCGATGACGAGACCCTGGTCCGCCTGGTGACCAGCTGGTCGACCTCTAAGGCTGAGATCGACCGCTTCTGCGACTT
The DNA here is from genome assembly GCF_017183135.1 of Aurantimonas marina. Classification (GTDB taxonomy): domain Bacteria; phylum Pseudomonadota; class Alphaproteobacteria; order Rhizobiales; family Rhizobiaceae; genus Aurantimonas; species Aurantimonas marina. The sequence goes on from NZ_JADDXW010000001.1 coordinate 155,010, forward strand.
GATCACCTAGATCGCGATGAAATCGGACCGATTCCAGGAGATCAAGACGGCAAACCGGGTCGCACTCGGCCCACAAGCGTCTTGACGCGGAACCGGCGGCCGGTCATGGTCCCGGCCGGAGCGCGGGCGTAGTTCAGCGGTAGAACGCAAGCTTCCCAAGCTTGATGTCGTGGGTTCGATCCCCATCGCCCGCTCCAGCTTTTCAACAATGTTCTTTGTCACATCCGGCCCATGGCTTGCTATCGTGCTTGGGCGCCGGCGCAACACGTCGCTGCTTGGTTGCAGATCACGCGCCGATGCTGGCGGCACGCGATCGTTGTTGTTTTGCGGGCCGCCCGGGCTGGGTGATCCTGTTCTCCGTCGTGGCTTCGCCGTCAGATCTGGACGAGCAGGGCGGTTGTGTACATCGCCACCGCCCCGACGCCGATGCCGGAAAGGGCGGTGCCAGACAGCCAGGGCTGCCCCTCGGTTCGCGCCTGCCGGATCAACAGAGTGCCGACCTCGATGATGACCTGAAGGATCGCGCCGACCCCCACGGCGAATGCCAGAGCCGCCCAGTGTGGGGAGAAGGCATAGCTGCCGATCCAGACCCCGGCCACGGCGGGCAGCCCGGCCAGCGCCGCCAGGGCGGCGAAGACCCACAGGCTCGGACGTTTTTTCGTCATCGGCGCCACGATGCCAATGCCCTCGGTGAGGTTGTGCAGGGTGAAGCCGAGCACAAGGAACGAGCCGAGCGCCGCCGATCCTGTTGCGAAGGCGGAGCCGATCGCCAATCCCTCGCCGAAATTGTGCAAACCGATCCCCACCGCGATCGCGGTGGCGAGGCGGACGCCTTCCAGCGCTCCGCCCCTCCGCCTGCCGACCATCATCAGCACCGCGAAGGTCAGCGTTGCGACGAGCCAGACCAGGATGCCGCTGTGGAAACCGGGCGCCGCCTGTCCCGCCAGCTCTAGCGCTTCCTCGAGCGTGTCGATCAGCAGAAACCCCAGCAGGCCGATGGTCAACGCCAGCGCGAACTGGAACGTTCGCCTGCCACCGGAGCGAAGCGCGGGATAGAACAGCATGCCCAGCGCCACGGGTACGACCCCGACGAACAGCCCGATGAGGCCGAAGGCACCAAGCATGCCGGTCGTGGCGGCGGGCGTGGCGATGGCAACGTCGATGGTGTGATTGAAGGTGACGCCGGTCGACGTCAGCAACGTCAGGTGATGGGTTTCGCCCTGCATCCAGGCATAGGGAATGCGCAGCCACGCCGCATCCATGCGCTTCAAAGCGCCGGCCGGCTCCTGCGTGAATGTCCAATAGGCACCGTCGACCTGCAATTGGGCGATGGTCATCGGCTCGGACCCGCCAGCGCGGATGTGCAGCGAGATGCCATCGCCGTCGAGGACGCTTCGCTCGACCGTCAGTTCCTCGATGGGTGGCGCCGAACCGGCCAGAAACTTGAGGGGATCGCTGGCCAGAAAGGTGATCGCCACGGCGAGGATCAACACGAGGGGCAGGACAATACGAAGAATGGTTCGGGTCATCGCGATCAACCTTCCCGTGCCGGCTTCGTTGTGCCGTCTTGCACATCGAAGAGGCTCATCCAGCCAAGCTCGGCGAATTCCGACTGGTGGGCGTGGAACATGTAGAGGCCCGGCTCGTGGTCCTTGAAACTGATCTCGACGATGCCGCGCTGGCCCTGGCATTGCATGACCGTATCGACGGTCTTCAGCGTCGGTGTCAGCGTCGTTCCGTGATCGAAATAATCGAAGAAATTCGCATGCAGGTGCAGCGAGTTGATCGGGTCGAACTCGGTGATGTTGATCAGATAAAGCCGGATCGGCTGCCCCCGATCGACGACGATGGGGCGCTTGGAATAGGCGTGCGCGATCGAATTGACCGCGTAGATCTCGTTCTCGTCGTCGAAGTTCGTGTCGAAGCCGTTCATCACCAGCACGAACTCCTGCCAGAGCGCGTTGTCGGGAGAGCCGAGGACGCGTGAGCGGGCGACATCGGCAAGCTCGATGTGACGGGCCGGGTCCGGATCGATGATGAAGGCGCCGTAAAGCCCTTTGTGGATATGCCGCTTCAGCGGCACCGAATGGCAGTGGTAAAGGTGGCAGCCAAAGGGAAAGGCGTCGAACTCATAGGTGAACTCGCCACCCGGCAGCACGTTGCCCGCGCCGGGAACGCCGTCCATCCGTGCCGAATGAATGCCGTGGAAATGGATCGAGTGCGGATGCGACCCGAAATTGCGGAACCGGACGCGAACGCGGTCGCCTTCGCCGACCCGCAAGGTCGGACCCGGCACACGGCCGTTATAGGTCCAGGCGGGGAAGAAGACCCCGGGCGCGATCTCGACCTCCTTGTCTTCGGCGATGACATCGAATTCCCGGAGCGTACGGCCGTCTGGCGAACGCGACGCGGTGCCGGTGTCCCAATCGGTCAGGATGTCATGCGGGTCGAAGCCGTTGCGCTCGTTATCCACCTCGCCGACCGTAGTCATGCCGTCATGGGTGTCATGCCCAGCCTCTGCCACGGGCGGCGCAACCTTCGACCCGCCGTTATCCCCAGCCGGTGTCGCAGCCGAAGGCACCTGCGATTGCCCGAGCGCCAGGTGGACCGCCGACGACCCGCCGAGAAGCGCTCCTGCCCCCAGCAGAAACCGGCGTGTGGTCGGATATTCGAACCAAGACGGCATTGCGAATGCTGCTCCCGTGTCAATTCCTTGGTCTGCGAAGGAATCTCGTGAATCGGTATAATTGCATGATGCTATAAAATATAGCCTTGGCTACAAATGGCTTGGAAGCCGCAGTTTTGTCAACCGGCAAAGGCGTCCGATTTGCAGGTTGGCGATGCCAACCCGATTGGCTATGGGTGACGGTGATGACGAAGGTCGAATCGAGCGCCATTCCCGCCTTGCCCGATGCGGAACAGCAGGCAGCCAATTTCCAGCGGGTGCGGGAAGTCCATCAACAGGAGGTGGCGGAAGATTACGTCGAGCTAATCGCCGACCTGATTGACAGCACCGGCGAGGCCCGGGCGGTCGACATCGCCCGACGTCTGGGCGTCGCCAACACCACCGTCGTCAAGACCGTTGCGCGATTGCAGCGGGAGGGACTGGTTTCGAGCCAGCCCTATCGTGCGGTGTTTCTGACCGAGGCCGGCCGAAAAATGGCGGTCCGCTCGCGGCGACGGCATGAACTCGTCGTCAGCTTCCTTCGCGCGATCGGCATCAGCAACGAAACCGCCCAGCGCGATGCCGAGGGCATCGAGCATCACGTTAGCGAGGAGACGCTGGCGGCGTTCGAACGGGTCGTGCAGGCCAAGGCAGCCGACTCGCTTTAGCCGGATATAATGAGACCGTCGGGAGCCGCGATGCCACCGTCGGACCGACCAACGGTGCGCCTTCGTGGCGCGTCAGCCCTCCGCGATCAACTGCCCGTCCAGGGCATCGCGGATCAGCGCTCGCGTTTCCGCGATCCCATAGAGCGCCGCGAAAGAACCGAAACGCGGTCCGCGCTCCTGGCCGATCAGGATCTGGTAGAGCGCCTGGAACCATTCGACCGAGACGCCGGGGCCGCCCTGCGGTCCGGTTTTCTTGTGGTCCTGATAGCGTTCGATCGGCCGCGCGACATCGAGCAGCGCGTTCTGGATCGCCTCGCCGTCGGCGTTCTTCGGCAAGGCGGCCAGCTTGGCGTCAAGTGCCTCCAGCGCCTCGCGCTCGACCGCGTCGGGCGCGCGGAACGTCTTCGACGGCCTGACGAAATCCTCGAAATAGCGCAGCGCATAGGCGACGAGCCGGTCGAGGTCCGGATCGGTCTCGGGAGTAACGCCGGGTGCGTAGCGGGTGATGAAGCCCCATAGCGTTGCCGTGTTCGACGCATGGGACGCGGAGACCAGATTGAGCAGCATCGCGAAGGGCACCGCGACGGCCTTTTCCGGCGGGTGACCGTCATGGACATGCCAGACCGGGTTCTGCAGCCGCTGGCGCAGATCCTGACGCTGATAGGCCGCGACGAACTGGTAGTAGTCGTCGACGGCCTTGGGGATGACATCGAAGAACAGGCGCTTGGCCGCCCTCGGTTTCTGGAACATGTAGAAGGCAAGACTCTCCGGCGAGGCATAGGCCAGCCATTCGTCGATGGTCAGACCGTTGCCCTTGGACTTGGAGATCTTCTGACCCTTCTCGTCGAGGAACAGCTCGTAATTGAAGCCCTCCGGCGGCGGCGCGCCGAGCGCCCGGCAGATCTTCGACGCCAGGGTGACGGAATCGATCAGATCCTTGCCCGCCATTTCGTAATCGACGCCGAGCGCCGCCCAGCGCAGAGCCCAGTCCGCCTTCCACTGGCACTTGACCGCGCCGCCGGTCACCGGCGTTTCGATCCGCTCGCCGCTGTCTGGATCGAGATAGGTGATGGTGCCGGCGTCAGGATCGCGGGCCACCATCGGAACCTGGAGGACGATTCCCGTCTTCGGATGGACCGGGAGGAAAGGCGAATAGGTGGCGCGACGGTCGGGGCCGAGCGTCGGCAGGATGATCTCCATCACTTCGTCATAGGCGGCGAGCATCTTCAAAAGCGTCGCGTCAAAGCGTCCGGAAGCATAGTAATCGGTCGCCGAGGCAAATTCGTAGTCGAAGCCGAAACGGTCGAGAAATGCCATCAGACGGGCGTTGTTCGCCGCCCCGAAGGACGGATGCTCATTGGAAAACGGGTCCGGAACCTGCGACAGCGGCTTGCCGAGATGGGTCAGCATCATCTCCCGGTTCGGCACATTGTCCGGCACCTTGCGCAGGCCGTCCATGTCGTCGGAGAAGCACAGCAAGCGCGTCGGCACCTTGTCTTCGGTCAGGACGCGAAAGGCATGGCGCACCATCGAGGTCCGAGCGACCTCGCCGAAGGTTCCGATGTGCGGCAGGCCGGACGGACCATAGCCGGTCTCGAACAGTACCGTCGCGGGCGTGCCGCCGGCCTCGAAGCGTTTGAGAAGCTTGCGCGCCTCCTCGAAGGGCCAGGCGTTGGAGGCCAGGGCTTCCTCGCGCAATGGTCGTTCGGCGACCGTGTCCGTCTCCGGGGTCTGCATGGTGCGTCCTTGCATGGTTGGCTTTTCCGCTGCGCCCGGCTCCTCATCGTAAGAGAAGGCATTGCGGGCAGGAAAGGTCGCGCCCGGTCTAGAAAGAAGCGGGGGGGGTCGTCAACAAAACCCGCTTACGCCTTGTTGCGGCGACGGTCGATGTCTAGCTTCGAGCGATCGCAAGTTTGAAGGAGCAGCGCATCATGGCCGACCTCGAACCGCAGGAAGCCCTGGTCCATCTGATGGTTTCGATGGCCGCCGCCGACGGCGCGATCAGCGAAAACGAACTGCGCGAGTTGGAAACGCTGATCCGCACGCTCCCCGTGTTCGAAGGCTTCGACCCGGCGAGTGTGGACGAGATGGCACGCCATTGCAGCGATATCCTGGAGCGCGAGGACGGGCTCGATACCATCATTGCGAATATGAAGCGGGTGCTGCCGGCCAAGATGTACGAAACCGCCTATGCGCTCGCCATCGAAGTGGCGGCCTCCGACGTCCATGCGACGCAATCGGAATTGCGGTTTCTGGAAATGCTGCGCGATGGGCTCGAACTCGACCGGCTAGTGAGCGGGGCGATCGAGCATTCCGCCCGGGTACGCTACCGACGGCTGTAGCGACTGATACAAAGCAACCTTTCGCGCCGATCCGCTCGCCTACTGCCCGACGATCTCGCGGGTGGCGTCGAAGATGATGTCCTTGTTGCGCTCCATGGTGAAGCGCAGGTCCCAGTCGTCGCGGCACAGGAACACCGGCCGCTCGTCGCGGTCGCGCGCGACATGGGTGATGTTGTCCTTGATGAATGCCGCAAGCGCGCTTTCGCTGTCGGAGCGAATCCAGCGCGCGACGTTCGAGGACACCGGCTCGAAGGTGACGTCCGCCTTGTATTCGGCGGCGATGCGCGAGGCGAGGACGTCGAGTTGCAGCGGGCCGACGACGCCGACGATCCAGGCCGAACCGATCGACGGCCGGAACACCTGGACGAGGCCCTCCTCGGCGAGATCGTCGAGGGCCCGGCGCAACTGCTTGAGCTTCATCGAATCTTCCAGGCGAACGCGCCGCAGCACCTCCGGCGCAAAGGCAGGAAGGCCGGTGAAGCGGAAGCTCTCGCCCTCGCTCAGCGTGTCGCCCACGCGCAGCGTCCCGTGATTGGGAATGCCGATGACGTCGCCGGCAAAGGCCTCCTCGGTACGGGCACGCTCCTGGGCGAAGAAATAGATCGGGTTCGATACGGCCAGCGCCTTGCCGGAGCGCACGTGGTCAAGTTTCATGCCGCGCTTGAAATGACCCGAGCAGAACCGCACGAAGGCGACGCGGTCGCGGTGTTTGGGGTCCATATTGGCCTGGACCTTGAAGACGAAGCCGGAGACGCGGTCGCCGTCCGGATCGACAGGACCCTTGTCGGAGGGCTGCGGGCGCGGCGAAGGCGCGTGGGCTGCGATGAGGCCGAGCAGCCGGTCGACGGCGAAGTTCTGCAGCGCGCTGCCGAAGATGACCGGCGTCAGATGGCCTTGGCGATAGGCGACGGGATCGAAGTCGGCATAGCCTTCGCTGGCCAGCGCTGCGGCGTCGCGGAACGGCGCGTAAATGTCGGCGGGAATGAGCGCCGCCAGAGCCGGATCGTCGAGCCCCTCGGTGTGCGTTACCTGCCGCGCGCCGCCGGCGGCGAGGAAGTCGTTCGCTGCGAGATCGTAGCAGCCCTTGAACTGGCCGCCCTGACCGACCGGCCAAACCACTGGCGCAACGGAAAGCGCCAGCATCTCCTCGATCTCGTCGAGCAGCTCGAACGGATCGCGGCCCTCCCGGTCGATCTTGTTGACGAAGGTGACGATCGGGATGTCACGCAGCCGGCAGATCTCGAACAGCTTGCGGGTTTGGGTCTCGATGCCCTTGGCCGCGTCGATCACCATGATGGCGCTGTCGACTGCGGTCAGGGTCCGGTAGGTGTCCTCGGAAAAGTCGCTGTGGCCGGGCGTGTCCAGGAGGTTGAAAGTGATGCCGTGCTTCTCGAAGGTCATCACCGAGGAGGTCACAGAGATGCCGCGGCTCTTCTCGATGTCCATCCAGTCGGACTTGGCTCTGCGCCCGTCGCCCTTCGAACGGACGGCGCCGGCCATCTCGATGGCGCCGCCGGCGAGAAGCAGCTTTTCGGTCAGCGTGGTCTTGCCCGCATCGGGGTGTGAAATGATGGCGAAGGTCCGCCGGGCGCGGTGACCCGTTCCGGCCTGTCCGCCGCGGCCGGAGTCTACCGGCGCAGTTGAGCGATCGTCGAGGGCTTCGGTTTGGTCGTCCATGATGGGCATATTGGCGTATTCCGTGTTGTCGGTGGGCGACCGCATCTGCCGTGGTCGGCGCCGATGTCCCGGACAGGCTTTGGCAGCGGCGAGGCGTCAGGCTCGCAGTCCCGCAAAGCATAAGCCCGTACTGCCGGATGATCCGGCATGTCTATCACTCAGGCAAAGAGTTGAAGGCGGATGGTGGGCGTGACAGGGATTGAACCTGTGACCCCTTCGATGTCAACGAAGTGCTCTCCCGCTGAGCTACACGCCCATCCGACGAGGCGGCTTAGAACACGAGATTTGAGCCCGCGTCAATAGGATCGCGGCCGGCCGAAAGACTGTTTTCGAGCCCGGCCGAGAGACCTGCTGACGGCTCTGCTACGCCGCGTCTTCCAGCATCTTGCTAACTTCGTCGACGAGCTCGCGCAGGTGAAACGGCTTCGACAGGATCTTGGCGTCCTTGGGCGCCTTGGAGTCCGGATTGAGGGCGACGGCCGCGAAACCGGTGATGAACATCACCTTGAGGTCCGGGTCGAGTTCGGTCGCCCGGCGGGCGAGTTCGATCCCGTCCATCTCGGGCATGACGATATCGGTCAGGAGCAGCGAGAACGGCTCCTCGCGCAACCGTTCGTAGGCGCTGCCGCCGTTGTCGTAGCTGACGACCTCGTAGCCGGCTTTTTCCAACGCCTTGGCGAGGAAGCGACGCATATCGTTGTCATCTTCTGCGAGGAGTATCTTTGACATTCGTGTTATCCGGATACGGCGGGGCGACGATCCCGGCGCCTGGTTCATTCTAGGGACAATTCCATAGCAGAATGGCCCAAGATTTTCTAAAATGAATGAACGTCTGGCCATCCGTATGAGAAAATGTGATGCGTCACCCGGCTGGAAAGGCTCAGTTTGGCGAAAACCCCGATAATCGAGACCGCCGCCGGAACGATCCCGGCCTTCGAGATCCTCGAACCCAACGAGCCGACCATCCCCTTCGTGTTCTGCTCGCCTCATAGCGGGCGGGACTACCCGTCGGATTTGATCGCGACGACACGCCTATCGAGCGAATCGATCAGGCGGTCGGAGGACCTTTACGTCGATCGCCTGTTCGACTTCGTACCCGATCTCGGGGCCCCGCTTTTGGCGGCCCGCTTCCCGCGGGCCTATCTCGACGTCAACCGCGAACCTTATGAACTCGATCCCAAGATGTTCGCGGAGCCGCTGCCCGATTTCGTCAACGCCGGCTCGATACGCGTGGCGGGCGGACTGGGCACGATCCCGCGCATCGTCGCGGAGAACGAGGAAATTTACCGCGGCGTTCTGCCCGTCGCGGAGGGCCTGCGACGAATCGAGGATATCTACAAGCCGTTTCACCGGGCGCTCGAAGAGGTCTTGCAGCGCACGCGGGAGCGCTTCGGCCTGGCGATCCTGGTCGATTGTCACTCGATGCCATCGAGCTTGCGCGCGCTGCCGGGAGGGCGACGGCCCGATATCGTGATCGGCGACCGGTTCGGAACCAGCGCGGCCGCACGGCTGGTGTCCATCGCGACCAGTCGAATCGTCGCGCTCGGATATGATGTGGCGCGCAACAAGCCCTATGCCGGCGGCTTCATCACCGAACGCTATGGCCGCCCCCCGGTCGGCTTCCATGCCTTGCAGATCGAGATCAATCGCGGCCTTTACGCCGACGAGCGCCAATACCGCCCGCATGCGGGGTTCGATGCCTTACGCCAGCGGCTGACAGCCTTCGTCGCGGGATTCGCTGCCGATGTCGCGGCGGATTATGCTTGGCCCGCCGCTGCCGAATAGAGCGGGTTGCGATTGCTAGGGCGCACAGCGATTCGCAGACAAAAAAAACCGCACTGCGTTGAAACAGCGCGGTCTAGAGTCTAGGGAGGAAACGCCCACAAGGGCGGCGGCAAATCAATGCCGCAGAGCATCAGTTATGTTGCGCTGCGAAATCCGTCAATCCCATTTTGGCACGATTTGAGACGCTGTGTAAAAATGCCGCATATCGAGGCGCCGATATCCTGGTGTTTCGGCTCTTCGACCTCTTGCCGTCCAGCAGCGAGTCCGCGCCATGGAACTGCCCGAGATCGCGTTGCTCTTCGAGCTCGCCGATATCGCCGACGCCGAGACGCTGCCGCGGTTTCGCGCCGGTGGCGGCGTCGACAATAAGCTAGCCTCTGCTTTCGACCCAGTCACGGAGGCCGATCGGGCCGCCGAGCGGGCGGTCGTTGCGGCCATCGCCGCGCGCTACCCGGACCATGCGGTACTCGGGGAGGAGTTCGGCGCGCAAGGAAACAGCGAGCATCTCTGGGTGATCGACCCGATCGACGGCACGAGAGCCTTCATTTCCGGCGTTCCGGTATGGGGCACGCTGATCGGCTATTGTCAGGCGGGCCGGGCGCGGATGGGGCTAATGTCGCAACCGTTTACCGGCGAGCGGTATTTCGCCGACGGTGAAGCCGCCTGGTACGAGCATCGAGGCCAGCGAAGACGGCTCGGCGTGCGGTCGACACGCAGGCTCGACAAGGCGACACTGTTCACCACCTCGCCGCGACTCTTCTCCGGCGAGGGGCTTCGCCGCTTTGAGAAACTGGAAGCCAGGACGATGCTGACACGCTTCGGAACCGACTGCTACGCTTATTGCATGCTGGCGGCCGGCCACGCCGATCTCGTGGTCGAGTCGGATCTGAAACCCTATGACATCGTGGCACTTGTGCCGATCATCGAGCAGGCGGGCGGTGTGGTGACGACCTTCGACGGTAGCCGGCCGGAAGCGGGCGGTGATATCGTTGCCGCCGCGACACCTGAATTGCATGCGGCGGCGCTGGCGATTCTCCACGGCTGACGGCGTTCGCCGCCCCGGTCAATCCAGCGGCAGGGCGTCCCCCACGAAAGCGTCGAACGCTTCGAGGAATGGCTCCCGAAACCGATCGGCCTCCTGCAACAATTCATGCCGGGCGAAGGGAATCGTCAGGCTGGAGCCGGAACGCATGCGCCAGGCTAACCGCTCGGCCGCCGGGGTTGCCACCACCCGGTCGTCGCCGGCGCCGATGATCAGCGTCGGGATGGCCAGCCGCGCGATCGAGTCGGAATCGGTCAACCGCACCATCGCGCCGGAGACCGCAGCGAGCCAGGCGATCGTCGGGCTGCCGAGAAACAGCCTAGGGGCGGCCTGTGCGAGGGCCAGATTGCGCTCGTGGCGCTTCGGGTCGCTGGTCAGAACGCTGGTCGTCGGGCTGGGTTCGTGGGTTCGACCCTGAAATGGATGGGTCGGCATGCGCCCCAATCCCATGAATTGCGCGATCCGTGCCATGCGGTTCAGTCCGCGCAGGCCGATCCGGCCGGGAGGGAAGGATATCAGCGGCGCACTGAGGACCATCCGTTCAATGACGTTCATCAGCCGCGGCGAAGCTTGCAGCGCGATTAGTCCGCCCATGGAATGGGCGAGAATCGCGTAGGGGCCGCGACAATCGGGAAGCACCACATCCTGGACGATGCTTTCCAAGTCGGTGACGTAATTGCGGAATTTCTGGACATAGCCAAGCCCGGCCTTCCGAATCAGGCGCTGGGATCCGCCCTGACCGCGCCAGTCGAAGGTCATGACCATGTAGCCGCGACGGGTCAGGTCGCCGATGGTCTCGAAATATTTCTCGATCGCCTCGTTACGCCCCTGCAACAGGATGATCGTCCCGCGGGTCTGTGGCAGCTGACTGGGCGCGATCGCATAGCGCAGGCGCTTGCCGTCCGAAGCGTGGAAACTCGACGCGCTGATGCCAGGCGGTGCGGGATTGCCGGCGCTGCTGACCAATTCGCTTGGATCGAAGCCTTCGTTCATCGCCCCTCGGCCTACAAACATCGTTTCGCGCCGCCACGGGCGTAGCCCGAACAGCATGGACGATTCGGCTTGTAGAGTGGCCGGCGGGGCCGGTCAAAGAGCATCCGGTGCTCTCGCGGCGCGGCGAGAGGGGACAAAAAACCGGGAGCCCCCTTCGAGGCTCCCGGCTGGAGCGGTCACAGCGGAAGGGACGGGACGCTGCGACCGTTTCGGTTCCGCCGGAACCCGGCGGAAAACTGTCCGGCGCGATGACCTTGCCGCCGGGCGCTCCGTTTTCGCGGGGACCGGCCGGGCTGATCGACCGAACCATGAGCACCACTATGCCCAGCGCCACCTGAACGGCTGCGGAAGGCAACGTTCATTTTCAGTTCAGGAGAACATTATTAAAAATCATAGGGTTACATTGTCTGTCGACGCCGTTCCGCTCTGCCGAACGAATCGATCCGTCGCTGTCAAAAACCCTTGAACCGCAAAAACCGGCTCACCATTTTATGCGTGCGGTCGCCGACATGGGGCCGCTGGCCGGGCAGCATCGCCGGATTGGGATGCACGCTTGGAGCCAAACGCAAACACCGTTGCTTCTGAATGGAGAACATCATGCGTCAAGTAGACTTTGCTCCCCTGTACCGCTCGACTGTCGGTTTCGATCGGCTTTTTTCGCTGCTCGACAGCCAGACGGTGGCGGACAACAGCCCGACTTATCCGCCCTACAATATCGAACGCACCGGCGAGAACGCCTATCGTGTGACCATCGCCGTAGCCGGCTTCGGTGACGAGGAGCTGTCGATCGAAGCGCGCGAGAACGTGCTGACGGTGAAGGGCGAAAAGGCGGAAGCCGAAGAGGGGACCGAAAACGAGCTCCTTTATCGCGGCATCGCGGGCCGCACCTTCGAGCGCCGCTTTCAGCTCGCCGAATATGTCGAGGTGAAGGGCGCGAGCCTGAAGAATGGCCTGCTCCACATCGATCTCGTCCGGGTCATTCCCGAGGCGATGAAGCCGCGCAAGATCGAGATCGCCACGGCTGATAACGGCAACTCCAAGCAGATCGAGGCGAACGCCGCCTGATCCTGCTTTTCACGTAAAAGAGAACGGCGCTCGAAAGGGCGCCGTTTTCTTGTTGGAATTCAGGATTCGTGCGGTGCGTCGACCCGGTCGAGATTAACGGCCGTCCGCGCATCCTTCATCATGCCGGGATGATGAGCGGAGCTCTCCGGCGCCGCGTTACGCGCCTCGGTCCAGCCATTCATCCAGGCCGCCCGCAAGGATGAGCCGACGGGATATTGGCAGGACGACATCGGAAAGTTTTTGCGGAAGGCGAGCCTGCCTTGCTCGGTAGCGTCTGTGGACATGACGATCTCCTTCGTTGCAGGTGACTGAATCTGGCCCTCTGGCAACGGTCCGTCAACCCGCGTCGTCGCGTATGTACGAGCGCGGAGGAGCTGCAGGCGACACCGCCGCCGCAAAGTCCGAACCGGGCCGCGACCACATGACCCTCGACTGGTAAGTCCGGCGAGCGGCGGCGGCTCAGCCGCCGTCCCGTAGCGCCACGGCCTCGCGCGCCAACCGGGTGATCTCGGCCCAGTCACCGGCGGCAACCGCCGCCTTCGGCGCCACCCACGACCCGCCGACGCAGATGACATTCGGCAGCGCGAGATAATCACGCACATTGTTCATGGAGACGCCGCCGGTCGGGCAAAAGCGCAACGCGGGGAACACCGGCGCGATCGAGCGCAGGAAGGCCGCGCCGCCGATCTGTTCGGCCGGGAAGAATTTCAGCACCTCGTAGCCCTCTTCCAGCATCGCCATCAATTCGCTGGCTGTTGCCGACCCGGGCAACAGCGGCACATCCGAGGATCTCGCGGCGTCCAAAAGCTCGACCGTCGCGCCGGGCGACACGATGAATTTCGCACCCGCTTTCGCCGCGCGGTCGAATTGCTTCGGCTCGAGAATGGTGCCGGCGCCGCAGGCCGTCTCCGGCACTTCGCTGCTGATCGCCCGAATCGCGTCGAGGGCGGCCGGCGTGCGCAGCGTGACCTCGATGGCCTTCAGGCCGCCCGCGGCCAAGGCACGCGCCAGTTCGACGCCTTCCGCGGCGCTGTCCACCGCGACGACGGGGATGACCGGCTGGGCGGTCAGGATATGGAGCAGGTGCTTGGTTTTCTGAGCCATGGGGTCCGACCGTTGCAAATGAGGAGCTTTGGGCTCTAGCGCATTTTTCGGCGACGGCAAAATGACCATGGCGCGCGACCGAATCGATTCGGTCGAACCCGGAAATATTTCACGGGGGACTTCCCGGGGGAAAGAAGCATTCGGAATTCGGCCAAGGCCGGAGGAGCTTCGGTGGCGCGTGCCGCTTACCAGCCGCCGTTGAAGGTGCGATAGAAGATGTGCTTGCCGATCTTGTCGACCCTTTCCATCGCGTTTGCCCAGCGGGGGTGAACGTAATTGGCGTGATAATGGGTCGCCGAGCCGACGGCGTTGATCCAGAGCTCGCCCTTGGTCACCTGTTCGGCGACGCGTGCGACACGGGCCCAGGCCCCGCTGTCGGCGATGCGATCACGGGCGCCATCGCAGGCGAAGGAGAACTGGCAGCGATTACGCCAGTTCTTGTTCTGGTAGACGACGCCACAGATCGTGTTGGGAAATGCCGGGTTGCGGACGCGGTTCAGGATAACTTGCCCCACTGCCGCCTGCCCCAGCGTCGATTCGCCTCGCGCCTCGAAATACAGGCCATTGGCAAGGCAATTCTGCTCCTTGTCGGAATAGGCGGTGGCCGGAAGAGGTGTCGCGGCCCAGGCATGGTCCTTCTCGCCGATCGGCGGAATGAACGCCTGCGGTGTTTCCTTCAGGATCTTCTCGAACAGCGAGGAAGTGCGTCCCGACTCCGGCCCCGAGGGCGCATAGCCCAGCGCGGCGGACGCCGCGTCCGAAGGCTTCAGGGAAGCCAGCATCAACATGTCGTTGGTCGTCCTCTCCTTGCTTGGCTTGATCGTCGGCGGACCCTTGAGCTGGAAATTCATGGCGACGGTCATCGCGTCCTTGGTGGACTGCGTCACCTTGGAAAAGGCGCTGCGAATACGCTCCTGGCCGCCGGTGACTCGCGATCCGAGCAGCGACTGCCGCTCCAGGATCGAGCCGGCGGAAAAGCCGCGCGGCGGCAGTGCGGCGGCGGGCGTCAGGAAAATGACCCGGCGCCCCTTCTCGGCCCGCGCCACCCGGCTCTCGTCGGGCGTGTCGAGCGCCTGCTGAACCGTGTTGACGGTGAAGAGGTCCCCGTTGCCGGCCTTGACGCCGCTGCCGGCCGGCAGACGGCCACTCTTGCTGGAATCGGCGAAGGCGATCCTGGCGGTCTCAACTGATCCCGCCGGCGATGGAACAAAATACGACTGCCAGCGGTTTGCTTCCCTGGAACCGCCGAGCAGGCTGGTCATGTCCTGATAGGCGAGTTGGCCGGTAAACGCGGTGAGCGTCGCAAAGCTTCCGGCTGCGACGATCATCACGCGCGCAGCACGTTTCGACGAACGGCGTTGCATGCGTCCCCCTGCTACCGAACCAACAACCGTCATTACGTCCCCAACGTCGTCTTCATTCGATGGATGTCCACCGAATTTCCCCCATTAACCTTGTTTCTTGGTTAACAGATGATGGTATTTTCATGACCGCCGCTTCGCTTTTGCGGCGTAAGGATTGTCCGGCTTGCGCAATCCCAGACGAATCGGCACGCCGAGAAGCCCGAAGCTGTCGCGCAACCCGTTGATAAGATAGCGGGTATAAGCGGCGCCAAGCGCCTCCGGCCGAGTCGTGGACAACATGAAGGTCGGTGGCCGCGACTTGACTTGAGTCATGTATTTAATGGTCACCCGCCGGCCCGCGACCGCCGGAGGTGGGTGGTGGCCGACCATCCGGTCGAGCCACTGATTCAGTTTGGCGGTCGACACGCGACGGTTCCAGATTTCGTGCGTCTCGGCGATCGCGCGCATCAGCCGCTCGATCCCCTCGCCTGTTTCGCCCGACACTGTCACCGCCCGAATGCCACGCGCCTGCGGCAAAAGCCGTCCGGTCTTCTCGCGCAGATCGGCGAGCACCGCCTGCCGATCCTCGACCAGATCCCATTTGTTGAAGGCGATAACCGGCGCCCGTCCCTCGCGCACGACGAGGTCGACGATCGAAAGGTCCTGGCGCTCGAAGGGGATGGTCACGTCGAGGACCACCACAACGACTTCGGCGAATTTGATCGCGCGGAGCGCATCGGCGACGGAAAGCTTTTCGAGCTTTTCCTGGATCTTTGCCTTGCGCCGAAGGCCGGCTGTATCGAACAGCTTGATCTTGCGCCCGCGCCATTCCCACTCGACCGAGATGGAATCGCGCGTGATGCCGGCCTCGGGGCCGGTCAGCATGCGATCCTCGCCGATGAAGCGATTGATCAGCGTCGACTTGCCGGCATTCGGCCTTCCGACGATGGCGATGCGGAGCGGCTTGGTGGCGTCGTAGGCGGGCTCCTCGGCGTCATCCTCCAACGCAGTCTCGCCCTCTGCGTCTCCGCTGTCGTCGCCATCCTCATCCGCGCAGTCCAGGACCACGTCGCCCAATGCCTCGACGATGGCGTCGCGAAGCTCCGCCATTCCGACGCCGTGCTCGGCCGAAATGCCGATCGGCTCGCCCAGGCCGAGCGAATAGGCGTCGATGAGGCCCGACTCGGCGCCCTTCGCCTCGGCCTTGTTGGCGACCAGCACGACCTTTGCCGCGGTCCGCCGCATCAGATCGGCGAAGGCGAGGTCCTGGGGATTGAGACCGGCCTTGGCGTCGATCATGAACAGTGACAGATCCGCCGCCGCGATCGCCGCTTCAGTCTGGGCGCGCATCCGCCCCTCCAGCGTCTCCGCCCCGGCTTCCTCCAGACCCGCCGTGTCGACGATCTCGAATTCCAGATCCATCAGCGACGCCTCACCCGAGCGCCGGTCGCGGGTAACGCCCGGCCGGTCGTCGACGAGCGCCAGCCGCTTGCCGACGAGGCGGTTGAACAGGGTCGATTTGCCGACATTCGGCCGACCGATGATGGCGATGGTGACCATGACGGTCTCCGCGCTCCTCCGGAGCGATGGGGCGTCCGGCGGTTGGCCGGATGCCGATTGGAGTCAGTTCGCGCCGGCTGCCGGTGCCGGTTCGCTCACCGCCTGGGAAGGCGTCGAGGACGGCGCGGCCTGCGGATTCGTTTCTTCCGCCGGCGCGGCGGCGCTCGCCGGTTCGGGCACATCGGTACCGGATGCCGGTTGAGTTGCCGGCGGTGCGCCAGCGGCCTCACCGCCCGGAGCATCGGCGTCGGGGGATGCGGCCGGTGGCGCTGAAGCCGCCACCGGGTCGCTAGCGGCAATCACCTCGAGCATCATGCGCGCTCGTCCGGCAATACCGTTCGGTGCTCCGGCATCGTCGAGGAGTTGCTGGAAGAGCTGACGTGCGGTTTCCCGATCCCCCGCCTTCCACGCCGCCAGCGCGATCGCCTCGCGCGCCGGAAAGCGCAGCGGTTCGCTGTCGCCGGTCAGACGTTCGACGCGGCTGCGAACGTCTTCGAGCGTGCCGCTGTCAACAAGAATGTAGGCTGCCCGGACGGCGGCCATATCGCGGATCGGCTGCGGCACGTCGGAATCGTTCGTCACGTCGTCAAAGGCGGCGACTGCCTCACCGGGCTTGTCCTGCTCGTGAAGCACGCCTCCGATGCTCATCCGGGCGAGATCGGGATAGGCTCCGTAGCCGTCCACCGCGATCGTTTGCAGCGCCGCCACGGCTTCGTCCCGCTTGCCCTCCCGCGCCAGATCGAGCGCGGCGAGATATGAGTCTCCCGAGGCATTGGCTTGCTGGCTCCGGTAACGATCCCAGCCGACGACACCGGCCGTAATGGCGACAGCGAGGACGACGGCGGCGAAGATCCACGTACCGAACTTCGTCCAGACGGCCTTGACCTTGTCCTGGCGAAGCTCGTCACTGACCTCGCGGAAGAAACTGTCGTCGCTCATTCACCCACTCTTCGAAAAATCGTCGCGGCACATCATCCGCCGCAGCTGACGCACACAATGGACATGGCGTCTTCTAACGATTTTTCGCGTCTGTGAAAGGGCAGGCGCTTGCCGATCCTATCCAAGCAGCGGCATGCCAATGAGCCAGCCATGCAGTCCGAACAAAAAGGCTGCGGACAGGCCGAGGCCGATGACCACCGCGATCATGTCGCCCCGTAGGCTTTTGGCGGCGACCGCTTGCGCGGCGCCCGTCGCGGTTCGGCGAAGCGCACTGGCATAGTCGATGAGCGCCCAGGCCAGAAAGCCGCCGAACAGCACGAGGTCGGCATCGGTGCCGTTGACGAGGAGATGCGCCAAGGCCCAGAGGGCCACGCCGAGCACCGTCGGATGACGCACCGCTGCCTTGATGTGACCGGCCGGGGCGTAAGCGCTGGCGACAAGGATGAACGCCACCGGCACGAGAAGGAATGCCAGATGGCGAAGGCCGGTTGGCGGCGACCAGAGCAGGCTAGCATCCGCCCTCGCCTGCCTATAGCCGAAGATGATCAATAGCAGCCCGATCAAGGACAGCGCCGAATAGGTAAGCTTGAACTGGCTTTCACCCAGCCGAGCGATCAGCCGATCCGGCCCGTCCTCGGCAAAGATCCGCAACGAGTGAACCCCGAAGAAAACGATCATTCCCAGCAGCAGTGGCATCATGGCATCGCCTCTTCGGTTCGTGCGCGCGTGACATCTGCCGATGGCGCAGACGCTGACGAAGCAAAGACTACCTGAAAGATGCAGTGAACGCGCCTGCCTCCATGACCGATCAGGCCTGCCGCAATGCAATAGATGGGGACAATCTGGCGTGATGGCCCGGATCGACATCCGCGCGGCACCGCCTTAAACCCATGAGATCGGGCTGCGAACGCACCGCCGGGACAGGATCTGAACGCCATGTTGCAAGCGACCACCGACGCGACAGGGGTACTTGCGATCTACGCGGGCCTCAACACGCTGATCCTTCTCTGGCTAGCATTCCAGACGGGGCGCGTGCGCCAGAGCGAGAAGATTTTGATGGGCGATGGCGGCAATTCGCGCATGATCCGGATTATGCGCGGCCACGCGAATGCCATCGAGTTCATTCCGATGACGCTGATAGCCCTGCTTGTCGTTGCCCTGCTGGGCGGGCCGACCTGGGCGATCCACGGATTCGGCCTGCTTCTGACCGTCGGCCGTTTCCTGCACGCGCTGCATTTTACCGCCGCGGATGCACCCGGCTGGCAACGCTCGGCGGGCACCGGCCTGTCGATTCTGGCAATGCTCGGCGCCGCGCTCTGGGCTTTGTTCGCCGGGCTTTCCACGATCGTCTGATACAAGGTCGACCGTGGCGGCCCGGCGTAATTTTTACGGGTGGGCGAGTTAGAGCGCGGCCTTGACCTTTTCCGCCACCTCCGGCGAGACCCACTTGGTCCAGACGTCCTCCTCGGTGTCGAGGAAGTAGAGCGCGGTGTCCTCTCCCGTCGCCTGGTTCTCGTCCTTCCAGGCCAGCAGCTTGTTGACCGTGTCATTGCCCCAGGCACGCTGCTCGAGATAGGCGGCGGCTTCCGGCGATTCCTTCGCGAGCTTCGGCGTCATCAGCGTATAGACATCGGCCTCCGTCCAGGCGTTCAGCTTGGGGTTCTCGCAATTTGGCTGGGTCGTGCAGTTCAACCACTCGGCATCGTCGTAGGGAACGTCCCATTCGAGCTTCTTCATCGGGTAGCGCGCGATGATGGCGGTGGGCGACCAATAATAGCCGAGCCAGCCCTGCTTGGCCTCGAAGGCGTTGGCGATGGAGCCGTCGAGACCGGCGGCCGATCCGGTCGGCACGAGTTCGAACCCCTTCTCTTCGGCGTCATAGGCCTTGAAGAAGTTGTGGAGCACGATCTGGCAGCCCCAGCCGGCGGGACAGTCGTAGAACGCGCCCTTGTCCGGCGATTGCGGCGAGGGGAACAGCTCGGGGCGCTTCAACGCGTCGGAGACCGTGACGATGTCCGGATTCGCATCGGCAAGATATTGCGGAATCCAGAAGCCCTCCTCGCTGCCGTCCTTGAGCACCTTCGCGCCATAGACAATCCGGCCCTCCTTCAGCGCCGTCTCGATCTGCTCCTTGAACTGCTTGACGTAGATCTCCGGGGCGACGTCCGGCTCCCCCTTTTCGGTCATCGAGGTGAAGGTCGGCATGGTGTCGCCGGGCACGAGTTGCGCGTCGCAGCCGAAGCCGTTTTCGAGGATGAACTGGTCGATCGCGGCCATCACCTCGGCCGAGGCCCAGTTCATCGAGGCGATCTGGATGGTGCCGCAGCCCTCCTGGGCCTGACCGGCGGAGGGCATCGCGACGAGCCCGGCAAGGGCGGCGGTGACGGCGGCGAGAACGGATTTCATGGCGAAGTCTCCAAGGCACAGCGTCGAGGGGGAGGAACAGGTGTTGAGGCTTTGACATAGGCGCCGCTCCCGCCGGGAAAAGGATCGCCGATCCTCACACATTCGTGGCTGGCTTTCGTCTTTTGCGGACGGTGCGCTAGTCTGCGCCCGGACAATGAGGATGCACGTCGATCCGGGCGGTAATTCCGCAAGGGTCGAATGCCTGCATTACGGCGGATCATAAAGGAAGCGGCATGCAACGAACCCTCTTACTGGCACTCCTTTCGGGTGCGGCGATCATCACGGCGGGCTGCGCCGCGAGCAACCGCGCCGATCAGGTGCCGCCGCCGCAAAGCTTACCCATGCCGGTCGGCGGGCCGAGCATGCCCTCTCCCGAGCTGGAAGCCTGCAACGCCAACGCCGCGCGCGTCGTCCTCGGACAAATCGCCAATGTCGAGGCCACCGAGGCGGCGAAGGCGGCCTCCGGCGCCGAGGACGTGCGTGTGCTTTATCCCAATCAGCCGATCACCCAGGAGTTCGTTGCGGCCCGGCTGAACCTGGAAACCGATGGGGCGAACCGGATCGTCAGGGTTCGCTGCGGATAAGGCCGGCGGGGCGCGCGAACCACATTCCTTGGTTGACGCTTCCATAATCCTCCGCCTAGTCTGATTGTCGGACAATGAGAAACGTCGACGGCCGGAAGAGCCGCGGCACTCATGGGAGGAGGCCCGGCCTTTGTCGGGACGAGTGTTGCCAGTGGCGGATCGAACGCCGGGGGCGGTATCGAGCGTTGCCGCGCCCCAGCAGGCCGAGGACACCGCAAACCATTTCGCCGCGATCGAAGCCGCGCCGGCCTACCGGCTGGTGTTCGAGACGATCGAGCGGGAAATCCTCGACGGCCGTCTGGCCCTCGGCGATCGGCTGCCGACCGAGACCGAACTCGCGGCGCGCCTCGGCGTCCATCGCTCGACCACGCGCGAAGGCTTGCGGCTGCTCGAAGAGAGCGGCCTGGTGCAGCGTCGCACCGGCCGGCGCCTTTATGCCTCGGCACCGCGCGCAGAGGACCTGAGCACCCGCGCCAGCCGCGCGCTGGCGCTGCAGCGCGTCAGTTTCGACGAACTCTGGCAGTTGCTGCTGGCGCTGGAGCCGGCTGCGGCGGCGCAGGCGGCGCTCGCAATCCGGCCCGAGCAGATCGAAGCGCTGGAGGACAATCTCGTCCGCACCCGCGTGGCTGTGGCCGAGGGAAGCGTCCTGACCACGCTCGATCTCGAATTCCACGCGCTGATCGCCGAGGCAACCGGCAACGCCACCTGGCAATTGGCGCGCGAACCTGCGGCAATGCTGCTGTTTCCAGCAAATGAGCGGATGCTGCCACGCCTGAGCCAGGCCGGCGCGCGGCTGATCGAGGCGCATGAACACATCATTGCCGCCTTCAAGAAACGCGATGCGAAGCTGGCGGCGGACTGGATGCGCC
The DNA here is from genome assembly GCF_017183135.1 of Aurantimonas marina. GTDB lineage: Bacteria > Pseudomonadota > Alphaproteobacteria > Rhizobiales > Rhizobiaceae > Aurantimonas > Aurantimonas marina. The sequence continues at coordinate 176,052 of NZ_JADDXW010000001.1, forward strand.
GGCACATCAACGATTTCCGGCGTGGCTACGTCCTTGCCGGCTGCGATCCGGACGAGCCGGTGCATCTGTCCGCGACGCAAAAGGGAGGCGCCCGCCGTTAACGACAGAGCTTGGCCGACCGGTTCGGGAGACCGACGGCCCCGACGCAAACAGATAAACAAGGTCCGCCGCGATCTTCGCGAAACGGACCTGCAAAGAGGAGGAAACATCAATGAATCCAAAATCTCCACGCGCCGGCATCGCCGCCGCGCTGATGGCCACCACGGCCGCCTTTGCCTTGACCGGCGCCGCCGCGGCGCAGGAGACGTTCAAGATCGGCGTGGTCACCTTCCTGTCCGGCCAGGCCGCCCAGAGCTTCGGCGTCCCCGCCTGGGACGGCGGCAAGATGCTGATCGAGAAGCTGAACGCCGGCGAGGCCCCCGCCCCGTACGACACCAAAGGCTTCGGTGGCATGACGATCGAGCCGTTGGTGATCGACGAAGCCGGCGGCGCAACGGTACAGGTGCAGGAATACCGCAATCTGGTGCAGCGCGAGAACGTCGATGTCGTGGTCGGCTATGTCGGTTCGGGCGACTGTCTGGCCGTCGCGCCGGTCGCCGAGGAACTCAAGCAGTTCACGATTCTCTATGATTGCGGCACGCCGCGGGTCTTCGAGGAGAACGACTACGAATACGTCTTCCGCACCGCCGCTCACGCCACTCAGGACAATGTCGGGCTGGCCCGCTACCTGAAAGCCCTGGATATCAAGGTCGAGACCTTCTCCGGTATCAATCAGGACTATGCCTGGGGCCAGGACAGCTGGGGCGACTTCAAAGCCGCCATGGGACAGATCTATCCTGACGCAACCGTGACCGCGGAACTCTTCCCGGCCTTCGGCGCCGGCCAGTATGGCACCGAGATCTCGGCACTGCTGCAGGGCAAGGCCGACGTCGTGCATTCCTCGCTCTGGGGTGGCGATCTGCAGGCTCTGATCCTGCAGGCCCTGCCGCGCGGTCTGTTCCAGCGCAGCCAGGTGGCATTCTCGGCCGGCGATCACTCGCTGCCGCCGCTCGGCAAGAACATGCCGGAAGGCGTTATCGTCGGCGCTCGCGGCGCCTACGGTTTCATGGCACCTGAATCCGAGCTGAACACGTGGTGGAAGGACAATTACGAGGCCGCCTACGACGTCATGCCGGTGCAGGCGCCTTACCGCATGGCGCAGGCGATCCTCGGTCTGAAGACCGCGGTCGAAAAGGCCATGGCCGAAAACGGCGGCAAGAAGCCCAGCAGCGAGGAACTCGCCGCGGCGATGAAAGGGCTAAGCTGGGAAAGCCCAGGCGGCCTGATCGAGATGATCAACGGCAACGGCCACCAGGCGATCCAGCCGATCGGCTTCGGCCGTTCGAAGAAGGATGAAAACGGCGACATCATCCTCGATGACGTCATCCGGTTCAAAGCGCGCTGCGTGAATCCGCCGGCCGACATGAAGGGGCTCGAATGGATCAATGCCGGCTTCCCCGGCGCCGAATGCGAATGACGGTCTGACCGGAAACGAGCGCCGGGCCGCTCCGCGGCCCGGTTTACTGCAATCCTGCGACGGGTGGACCACGCCGCGATGGACATCGTTCTTACCATCATTCTCGATGGACTGATCTACGCTTCCTGGCTGTTCATCGTCGCGCTCGGACTGACGCTCGTCTTCGGTGTGCTGCGCATCCTCAACTTCGCCCATGGCGGGCTCTACGCGCTCGGCGCCTATGCCGCGGCGGTCGCCGTTCCCTTGTTCGCGGGTTGGGGCTTTCCCGAATGGTTCAGCCTCGTTGCGATGTTCATTGCCGCGCTGGCTGTCGCCATCGTCGTCGCCCCGCTCATCGAGCGCGGGCTGCTGCGGTTTTTCTACGGCCGCGACGAGGTTCTCGTCCTGCTGGTCACCTATGCGGTGTTCCTCATGCTGGAGGACATCACCAAGATGGTCTTCGGCGTCGACCCTTATTACGTCTTCGAGCCGCGCAATCTGTTCGGCAATGTCGAGGTCGGCAGCCTGTTCTATGTCGGCTACGATATTGCGCTGATCGGGCTGGCGATCGTCTGCGGCGTCGGCGTCTGGCTTGGCCTCACCCGCACCCGGATCGGCAAGATCACCGTCGCGGTGATCAACGAGCCGGAGGTGAGCGCGGCGATGGGGGTGAACGTCACCCGCATCTATCTTCTCGCCTTCGGCCTCGGCGTCTTTCTCGCCGCCCTCGGCGGCGCTTTCACCAGTCCGCTTATTTCGGTGCAGCCGGGCATCAGCGTCAGCGTGGTCATCGTCAGCTTCGCGGTCGTCATCATCGGCGGCCTCGGCTCGATTCCCGGTGCGGCGATCGGGGCGCTGATCGTCGGACTGGCGCGATCCTTCGCGGTCTATGAGATACCGGAGGCGGAGATTTTCATCATCTATCTGGTCATGGTCGTCGTGCTGATCTTTCGGCCCGAAGGCCTGTTCACGCCGGTCCAGGCGCGCAAGATATGAGCGCGCCCGTTCGGACTTTCGCCCTCGCCGTCCTCGGCGCCATCCTCTTCATAGCGCTGGGTTGGGTGCTGCCGCTCTGGCTGCTCTTCACCATGACCAAGGCGATCGCCTTCGGGCTGATCGCGCTGGGCATCGTCGCCCTGATGCGCGGCGGTCTCGTCTCCTTCGGCCAAGGGCTCTATTACTGCGTCGGCGCCTATGTATCGGGCATGTTGGCCAGCCGCCTCGGGATCACTGACGTTTTCGTCCTGCTGATCGTCGGCGGGCTTGCCGGCGGCCTCATCGCCGCCCTCGTCTCGCCGCTGATCGCGCGCTATCGCGGCATCTTCTTCGCCATGCTGACCATGGCGCTGTCGATGGTGCTGTATGGCGTTCTCGCCAAGGTCACGGCGATCGGCGGTTCGGACGGCTTCAACGTGCCGCAGCCCACTTTCCTCGGCTATCTGCCCGGCACCGGGTCCGCCGATTTCACGCTCTACGCAGTCGCGGTGGCCGTTGCCGCCATCTCCGCCGCGGTCTGCCGGATCTATTTCGACAGCGGTCCGGGGCTGATCTCGCTGGCGGCGCGGGAAAATGAACTCAGGGTCGAATATCTCGGTGCCTCGGTCTTTGCCCTCACCGCCCGCAATTTCATCCTCGCGGGTGTTCTGGCGGGCCTGGGCGGCGTGCTCAACGGCGTCGCGCTGGGGCATATCGACCCGTTCTTCGCCTACTGGACCACCTCCGGCGAAGTCGTGTTCATCGCCGTCCTCGGCGGCTATGCCAGCGTCGTCGCGGTGTTCGGCGCGGCGCTGGTCACCGAACTCGTGCGCTCCTTCGCCAACCAGTATTTCCCTGACAGTTGGCAGCTGGCGCTCGGCCTGTTCCTGCTGTTGGTCATCCTGTTCCTGCCGCGCGGCTTCGGATCGCTGTGGGCCGGCGCCACGGGCGGACGCGCTGCATCGAAATGGCGCGCGCGGAGCGCCACGCCGGACGAGGAGCCAGCCGAATGAGCGAAGCCGTTCTCGAGGCGCGCGGCCTCATGAAATCCTTTGGCGCGCTGGTGGCGGCCAACAACATCAACATCTCCGTCACCCCGACGGCGCGGCTTTCTCTCATCGGCGCGAACGGAGCGGGCAAGACGACCTTCGTGAACATGGTCACCGGCTACCTGAAGCCCGATTCCGGGCAGGTGCTGCTCGACGGCCAGAACGTGACCGGTCTCGCGCCACGGCGGATCACCCGGCGCGGCATGTGCCGCTCCTTCCAGATTCCGCAGCTCTGCGAAACCATGACGCCGGTCGACAACATTCTGGTTGCCATCGACATCGCCAGAAAGGACCGCCCGTCCTTCTTCCGTCCGGCCCATACGGAGGAGTCGCTCGACCGGGCGCATGAAATGCTGGGCCGCTTCGGCCTGTCCGACTATGCCGACCAGCCGGTCGATGAATTGCCCGGCGGCGTGCGCAAGCTGATCGACATCGCCATGGCGCTGGCGAGCCGCCCAAGAGTGCTATTGCTCGACGAGCCGACCTCCGGCGTCAGTTCGGAGGAAAAATTTCCTCTGATGGACCGGGTGATGAAGGCCCTGTCAGGCGAGGACGCCGCGGTAATCTTCGTCGAGCACGACATGGATATCGTCACCCGCTACGCCGACCGCGTGCTGGCCTTTTACGCTGGCGAGATCATCGCCGACGATGCGCCCGACGAGGTGCTCTCGGACCCGGCGGTGCAGAAATACGTCACCGGAACGGCGAGGTAGACCGATGCTCAGCCTGAAGGATGCCCATGTGAAGATCGGCTCGGTCGAAGCCGTACGCGGCTTTTCGCTCGAGGTGGGAGCCGGCGAGATGGTCGGCCTCGCCGGCCGCAACGGCGCCGGCAAGACCACAGTGATGCGCACCATCATGGGCATCACCAAGCTGACACGCGGGTCTCTGCATTTCGACGGCGCCGACATCACCGGCCTGGAGGTCCATAAAAGGGCAAGCCTGGGTATCGGCTACATGCCGGAAACGCGCGGGTTGATCCCCGATTTGACGGTCGAGGAAAACATCCTTCTGCCCACCTGGGTGACCTCCGTCGATGGCGCCGCGCGCCTCACGGTCGTCTACGAGATCATGCCGGAACTGGCGAGCATGTCGGACCGCAAGGCGCTGCTGTTGTCAGGCGGACAGCAGAAGATGGTGGCGCTGGGCCGGGCGCTGACGGTCGGCACGCGCCTTCTTCTGCTCGATGAGCCGTTCGAGGGCGTGGCCCCGGCGCTGGCGCAGCGCCTGTCGGATGTGATCTCAGCTTTGAAGAGCGACGCGCTCTCGATCGTGATGAGCATGTCGGAATTGACCCATTCGCATACCGTGCTGGATCAGGTCTGGGGCATAGAACGCGGTGCAAATGTGGTGGCCGAGGCCGCATGACAGCGTCGCGCCGGTTCTGGAAGGATGCGCCGGCAACCCGAGCGGAGGCGCATTTTGGCGACCGCGTCGTCACCTGTTTCACCGGTCGTCCCGCCAACGCCGACGCCATGCTTCGCGCCGCCGCGGCCGCCAACCCGCAAGGCGACGCGGTGGTGGACGGAACCGTCAGAATCTCTCATGCCGCGCTCGACGCGATGAGCGGTGCCGTGGCTGGCGGGCTGGCATCGCGCGGCATCGCCAAGGGCGACCGGGTTGCGCTTCTGGTGCGCAACCGCTGGCAGTTCATCGTGGCGCTGACCGGCATCGTGCGCGCCGGCGCCATCGCGGTCCCTTTGAGCGTCAGGGCGAGCCGAAACGAAATCGCTTTCATTCTGGAGAATTGCGGCGCCAGCCTCTCCATCTGTGACGCTGGAAAGACCGGGACATTGCCGGACACCATGCCGCGCGCGGCGATCGGCGGGCCGGTCGGCGGCAGCTTCGAGGATCTGCTTGCCGCGGCGCCCGGAATGACCCAACCGGAGATCACCGAGGAGGACGTCGCCGTCATTCTCTACACGTCCGGCACCACCGGAACGCCCAAAGGCGCGATGCTGACCCATCTCAACATCGTCCATTCCTGCCTGCACTATGCCCATTGCTTCGCCTTGACCGCCGTCGACCGCTCGGTGGTGGCGGTCCCCGCGAGCCACGTCACCGGGATGATTGCCAGCGTCTATGCGCCGCTCGCTGCCGGGGCAGCGACGGTGATGATGGAAAAATTCGACGCCGACGCCTTTCTCGCCCTCGCCACCGATGAACGGATGACGGTAACGATCCTCGTTCCGGCGATGTATAATCTGTGTCTCTTGCGCGCCGACTTCGCCCGGCACGACCTCGGCGCCTGGCGCATCGGCGCCTTCGGCGGAGCGCCGATGCCGGTCGCCACGATCGAACGCCTCGCAAAGCTCCTGCCGAACCTCGACCTGATCCAGGCCTATGGATCGACCGAAACCACGTCGCCGGCCACGATCATGCCGGCGGGTGGCCAGGCCGCCGCTCCTGCCAGCGTCGGCGCGCCCGCGCCCTGCGCCGACATCCGCGTTATGGATGCGGCGGGACACGAGGTTCCGACGGGGGAATCCGGCGAGGTCTGGATCGGCGGACCGATGGTCGTCCCGGGCTATTGGAACCTGCCCGACAGGACCGCCGAGAGCTTTCACGCGGGTTTCTGGAAATCCGGCGACGTCGGCCGTTTCGACGAAAACGGGCTGCTCTACATCCACGACCGCCTGAAGGACATGATCAATCGCGGCGGCTACAAGGTCTATAGCGCCGAGGTCGAGAACGTCCTGTCGTTCCATCCCGGTGTCGCCGAAGCCGCGGTCGTTCCCCGGCGAGATCCGGTGCTCGGCGAAAAGGTCCACGCCTTCGTCCACCGGTCAGACCCAAACCTCGACGAGGCAGCGCTCAAGGCCTTCTGCTGCGAACGCCTGTCCGACTACAAGGTGCCGGACTTCTTCACCTTCACCAGCGAGCCCCTGCCACGCAACGTCAACGGCAAGCTGATGAAGCAGGCGCTCCGCGACCGGGTAGCGGAACCAAATGGCCCGGCCGACCGCCGGCAAGCGGATCGGACGAGCCCGGGGCGGAGCGAACGCGGCTAATCCTGTTCGCAGATGGCGTCCTCCTGGCGGGTGTGCAGCCTGACCAGAAGAACGATCGTATCGATCACGCGCTGGGCGTCCCGGACCTGCAGCCGGTCGGGCTGACTTTTCCCAAGATCCGCCGCGATCTGCCGCAGGACCCGCGCCAGCTTGAAGATCTCGCTGTGGGCATAGCCGAGCGCGGTGATCAGCGCGCCATATTCGTGGTCTCCGAGAAGGCCGGGATAAAGGACCCGGTCGTCATGGCGTTCGTGATCGAGGATTTCCTGATCGACCATGTCGGACGCCTGGCGCACCAAGCCCGGTGCCTCGCCGTTCGCCGCGACATCGAGGGAGTCGGAGAGTGTCTGCAGGCGATCCAGCGTCTGATTGATAGCCGTATGCTCGGCTGCGACCGTCCGCGCCATCGGCCCAGGCAACGCGACGGTCCGCCGCCGGGAGCCGGATCCGAGCGCGCGCAACGCGTTGAGGATCACCGCGATATCGATCGCCTCCTGCGTCAGCGCCCCCGCGACCGGTGGAAGCAGCCCGGCCGCGGCGAAGACCATCGCGACGCCAGAAAGCGCCAGCCCGGCCACGATGCTTTGGAGCGCGATCTGGCGAGTCCGCCGCGCGATCGCGATACTTTCCGGCACGCGATTAAGGTTTTCGACCAGAATGACGACGTCGGCCGCCTCCGAGGAAGCGCTGGCACCCCGCGCGCCCATGGCAATGCCGACGGTGGCGGCGGCCAGGGCCGGCGCATCGTTGATACCGTCGCCGATCATCACCACGGGATGGCGGATAGCCTCCTCCCGCACCGCTTCGATCTTCTCGCGGGGCGTGCAATTCGCCTTGGTCTCGTCGAAATCGAGCCCTTCGGCGACGGCCTCGGCGGCGGCGGTGTGGTCGCCGGTCACCATCATCAGCCGGGACACACCGAGAGCGCGAAGCCAGCGCAGCGCGCCGGCGGTCTCGGTCCGCACCTCGTCGCCAAGCAGGATCGCGGCGGCGAGCCGACCCTCGATGGCAACGAAAATGGTCAGCGCCGAGCGCCAGCGCGCGCGCCGGATCGCGCGAGCGGCCCAATCGGCCGGTTGCGTCTCACCGGCGATCAGGGCGTGGGAGCCCGCCGAGACCCGCTTGCCCTCCACGATGCCTTCAAGACCGGAGCCGCGGATTTCGCCGACGTCGTGCGGCACCGACAAGGGCAGGCTTCGCGCGTGCGCCGCCGCGATCAGCGTTCCCGCGAGAACATGGTGCGACGCCTGCTCGAGCGAGGCGACGAGACGCAGAATGTCGTCGGCGTCTTCACCGGGCGCTGTCTCGATGCCGACAAGCCGCGCACCGCCGACAGTCAAGGTGCCCGTTTTGTCGAAGATCGCCATGCGAACCCGCGCCAGCGCCTCCAGCGCGCCGCCACCCTTGACGAGGATGCCGCGCCGGGCCGCGCGCGACACACCGGAAATGAAGGCGACGGGTGCCGCCAGGATCAGCGGACAGGGCGTCGCCACCACCAGCACGGCCAGCGCGCGCACGGGATCGCCAGAGGCATACCAGGCGACCCCGGCAACGCCCAGCGTCACCGGCAGGAGCACCAGGGCAAAGCGGTCGGCCATGCGCACGAACGGCACCTTCGCCGCCTGAGCCGAACTCACCATGCGGACGATGCCCGCATAGGTGCTCTCCGAGGCACGCGCCGCCGCGATCATGGTGACGGTCTCGCCGGCATTCACGGTACCGCTGCGCACGGTTTCGCCGGGGCCTCGGCGCACGGGCAACGGCTCGCCGGTCACCGCCGCTTCGTCGATCAGGGTCGAAGCGTCCGCCAGGAGCCCATCCACCGGCACGACGTCACCGGCGCGCAGCAGCAGCCGATCGCCCGGTTCGACTTCGGCGACGGCAACGGCTTCGACCCGACCATCGATCAGGCGATGGGCGGTCCTGGGCGCTCGGTCGGTGAGCAGCTTCAGATCGCGCTCGGCCCGGCCGACCGCGTAGTGCTCCAGCACGTTGCCGCCGGCATACATGATCGCGACCACGATGCCGGCGAGTGGCTGGCCGAGCGCCAGGGCCGCCGACATCGAAACGAAGGCGATCGCATCGACGCCCATGCGGCCCGACCACAGATCGACGGCGATGGAAATCGCCAGGCCAAGCACCACCGGAACGGTCCCGGCCGCCCAGACCAGATTTGCGGAGGCAGGACGGTCGGAGATCGCCAGGGCCGAGCCGGCCACCAGACCCACCAAGGCGACCAGCAGCAAAATCTGGTGGGCGGTCTTGCCGTTGAACGCGAAGGCAGACCTTGCCGGCGGTGCGTCCTCCACGGCCGCCGACGCGCCGGCATCGCGATCGGCGTCGTCGATATCGGCTTCTTTGCTATCGCTTTGGTGCGCTGAGGCAATATCAGAGGCCAAACGCTCGCCTTGGGTTGGTGACACCGCCCCTCCTTCCTGTTCATCAATCCCAACACCGGGATGCTAACGATGCCCGAACGCCGACCTGTTGACCTGCATCAACTCGGTCACGCAGCGCCCCGGATGGACAAGCCGCCCCTCGCCGATCAGCCCTTGCGACGATCATCCTCCAGATTGCCGGCAGGGCCATCCAGCGTGCCGTCGACCACGCGCCGTGCAGCTTCCGCCACCGCACCGATCTCGCCCTCGCTCGACAGATGCGTCCAATCGGTTGGCGCCTGCGACCGGCTCAGCTGATCCCGCACCACCTGCGGCGTAGCATCGGAGGGGTCGCCGCGACGAGCCGCGACGCGCTCGACCAGCCGCTCGGGCGGGGCTTCGAGCCACAGACCCAGGAAGGGGAGCGCTCCGCCCTCGCCAATGCCGGCGATCCGCTCCCGATCGGGGGCGCGATCGAACACCGCGTCGGCGACGACGCCGTGCCCGAGCGGCAGGATCGCATCGGCTTGTTCGGCCAGCCGCGCGTAAACGGTTTCGGAAACCTCCGGCCGGTAGCACTCGGCCGGCAGCGGGGTTTCGGCGGCAACGCCGAACAGGTGCTTGCGGATGCGGTCGCTGGCGAGGATTCGCGCACCCGGCGGCGGCCCGATCCGCGGCGCGATCGCCGCCGCGACGGTCGACTTGCCGGAGCCCGACAGTCCTCCGACCGCCACCAGGCGACCGGCCCGCGGCCGCAGGAGATCGAGCGCGAGGTCGAAATAATCATGCGCCTCAGCTCTCAGTGTCGGCGCATCGGGGCCGGCATCGGCGACCCGCGTCGCGGTGACATGGGCGCGAACCGCGGCACGCAGCGCCATCAAAAACGCCAGCAGCGGCAGACCGTCCGTCTCGTCGCATTCGTCCAGATAGCGGTTGAGGACGAGGTTCGCGCCTTCCTCCAGGCCCCGGTGCCAGAGATCCATCAACAGGAAAGCCAGATCGTAGAGGATGTCGGTGGTGGCAATGGCCTCATCGAATTCGAGGCAATCGAACAGCGTCGGCTCGCCCTCGAAGACGCAGATGTTGCGCAAGTGCAGATCGCCGTGGCAGCGGCGGATCTTTCCCGCCACGCTGCGCGCGTCGAGGAGCGGCGTCAGGCGAGCGAAACCCTCGCGGAACCGGCGATTGAAATCAGCCACCGCCGCTTCGGGAAACACCTCGGTGGTCGCCAGCGCGCGCTCGTTGATATCGAGGACCAGGGCCACCGCGGCCGCGCCGGTGACGCTGCGATCGGGCGCGATGCCGGTATGGAATGCCGCGATCCGGTGAGCCAGCCGCGCCATCAGCGGCGCCGTCAGCGTGCCCTCCATCGCCATGCGGTCCAGCAGGCAATCCGCGTCGAAACGGCGCATGTCGACAAAGGCGTCGACGAGCGGCCCGCCGCCATCGATGGCGAGACCGCCGTCCGCCTCACGCGTCACCCGGCGCACGGCGCGGTAGAGCTTCGGTGCTGTGCGCCGGTTGAGCACAAGTTCCCGCTCGCAGGTCGCGAGCCGGCGCTCGGGCGTCGAGAAATCGACATAGGGCAGATGCACCGGCCGTTTCAGCTTGATCGCCCGCTCGCCCGAGAGAAGGACGGTAGAAATATGCGTCACGATCGTTTCGACCGTCGACGCATCGCCGTCGTCGAAACCCGCGGACCTCAGGAAGGCGATCGTTTCGTCCTGGCTATTGGCGGGCATCGTGCGTCACCGGTGATCGTTCTGCCGAGCGGCCATTGGGCGGTAGGCGTCAGTGCGCCATGAGCAATGCGATCGGGCTGCGTTTCAGGAGTTCGCGGGTGACCCCGCCGAACAGCATCTGGCGAAGCCGCGTGCGCCCGTATGCGCCGACGACGATCAATTCCGCGCCGAGGCTCGAGGCCTCGTTCAAAAGACCCTCGGCCGCGTCGTCCCACTGCGGCAGATGCCGTATCTCGACGGTGACACCATGCCGCGCGAGATGCCGGGCCATATCGGCTGCCGGCTCCTGATGCCGTTCCTCGTCCGAGGAGGTCTCCGCGACCGAAACCAGATATACCTGCTTTGCCCGTTGGAGAAACGGGAGGGCCGCCTTGATGGCATGGGAACACTCGGTCGTATCCTTCCATGCGATGAGGACGGTCTCCGGTTCCTTGGCGTTCACAGCATCCGGCGGAACGACATAGGCGGGCGCTCCGGCATCAAAGATCACGGCCTCGAATATCTCCGGCCACTGCCCGCCGTCGCCATGCGGGCGTCCGACGATCACAAGATCGACCGAGCGGGCCGGCGGTCCGATCCGCGCGCCGAGTTCCTGGTAGGCATAGTCGATCCGTCTGATCTCGCTAGGCGCGCGCAGCCCGGCCAGACGCTCCCGCGCGCGTATTTCCGACGCATCGCCCTGTTCCACGCCACGCTTCCGAAGCTCGGCGGCAAGCCATGCGCGGCCTGGCCCCGGCGGAATGGGCGCCGCCTGCAGATAATTCATCAGGAGAGCGATGAGGGGGGCGTCGAACATCGTCGCGATCGTATCGGCATGGCTCGTCTTCGCCGTATCACCGTCCGAACCGTCGACATGGACGGCGATATCCCGGATCGCCAGGGAAGGCTTGGCAAGATTCATGCGTGGCAACCTTTCGATTCTCCGGCTACGCGACCGGCATTACCTTGTCGCCGAATCCCGTCGTCGCCCTTGATCACGGTCAATCGTTCTCACGCTATCAGAAATCGAACAAGCAGCGTCCAATTCGCCACCCGCGCGCCGCAAAGCGCAGATGTTCGAACGCCTCCGGGCAAATTGGGTCGAGTTTCCCCGACATCCGCCGACCAAAACAGGCTCCGTCAGGCCAGGCCTGTCTGGCTGACGATGAACGCCGCGATCGCGGCGACGTCGTCGATGTCGTAAACCGAAACGGCCGCCTCCTCCACCGCGTGATCGGCGGCGATGGCCGCAATTGCCGGAATGGTACCGAGCATCGGGGTGCGCTCTTTCGAGGCCGTTCGCCGACATTCGATCTTGGGATGCGGCGCGGCCTTGAACCCTTCCACGAGCACGAGGTCGCAGGGTTCGAGCCGGGCGATAATCGCATCGAGCGTCGGTTCGCCCTCACCGCGCAATTCGTGCATCAATGCCCAGCGCGTGGATGAAACGATCGCCACCTCGCTCGCGCCGGCGGCCCGATGGCGAAAGGAATCGGTCCGTGGCGTATCGATCTCGAAGGCATGATGCGCATGCTTGACCGTCGATACGCGATATCCGCGCTGGGTCAGTTCGGTGACGAGACGCTCCGTCAACGTCGTCTTGCCGGAGTTCTTCCAGCCGGTGATGCCGAATAGGCGCTGCGTCATGATCGAAGCGATTCCAAACAGGTTTCTGCCCGCCGGGCGATGTGCGGTCCAGAACGTGTAAACGTGGGCTCGGCGCCGTCAACTCCGGGGGACCCGCTTTTCCCGGCGCGCCGTCTTTCGGTTCACGGTTTGCCGCCACCGCCCCGAGGCGGCTAAATGCGGCGATGTCCGAATCGACGCCCCCCTATCTGACGACCCGCGAACTCGCCGATCTGCTGCGCATCAAGGAACGCAAGGTCTACGACCTAGCCGCCAGCGGCGAGGTTCCGTGCGTCCGCGTCGTCGGAAAGCTGTTGTTCCCGAAGGATGAGGTGGCGGCCTGGATGGCGGCGTCGCGCTCCGGCCCTGTCGTGGCCAGCCGCCAACTGCCGCTGATCCTGGCCGGCAGCCATGATCCCCTTCTGGAATGGGCGCTGCGCCAGTCCGGCAGCGGGTTGGCGGCCTTTTTCGATGGCAGCCTGGACGGGATCACGCGGCTTGGCCGGGGAGACGCGGCGGCCTGCGCCACCCATATCAGGGAAAGCGACGGCTGGAACGTCGACACGGTTCGCCAAATCCTCGGCGAGGCGCCTGTGGTGCTGATCGAATTCGCGCGGCGCCAGTGCGGCCTGATCGTCGAGTCGGGCAATCCCCGGCGGGTCGCCGCGATCGCCGATCTCGAGCCGCTTCGCTTCGCCCGTCGCCAGTCGGGCGCCGGCGGCCAGCGCCTGTTCGAGATGCTGGCGCAGGAAGCCGACGTCGACGTCTCCGCTCTCGCCGGTCCGCAGGCGCCGGCGAAAACCGAGGACGACGTGGCGCGTCTCGTGCTCGACGGCAAGGCGGACGCGGCTTTCGGCCTCGCCGCCATGGCCGAGCAATATCGGCTGGGTTTCGTCCCTCTGGCGGAGGACCGCACCGATTTGCTGGTCTGGCGCCGCGCCTATTTCGATCCGCCGTTTCAGCGACTGCTGCGGTTTCTGGCCTCCGACGAATTTGCCGACCGCGCCTCCGAGATGTCCGGCTACGACATCGGCGGGATCGGGACCGTCCACTACAATGCCCCCAGCCCATAGGACCCGTTGTTTCGTCCCGGCGGGCGCAAGATTTTCGCCCGCCCGATCGGCTTCGGCAATGATGGCTCGGGTTGCTAGATCAACCCAAAGAATCGCACCGCGGCATCGACGAGACTTCCGTCACTTGGCGTTCGGAAAGAACAGCTGCTGGCCGTCGACCTTGTAATTGGCGATCGCGGCCTGCCCCTTCTCGCCCGTCAGCCAGTCGATGAATGCCTGCCCCTCGGCGGCCTTGACGCCCGGATGCTTCTTCGGATTGACGAGAATCACCCCGTACTGGTTAAAAAGCTTGGGATCGCCTTCGACGGCTACGGCGAAATCGTCCTTGTTGCCGAACGAGATCCAGGTGGCGCGATCGGTCAGGATATAGGCGCCCATGCCGACGCCGGTGTTGAGCGTCGCGCCCATGCCCGAGCCGGTCTCACGGTACCAGCCGCCGGAGGCGGCATCGACATCGATGCCCGCCTGCTTCCACAAGCGCTGTTCGGCCTTGTGGGTCCCGGAATCGTCGCCTCGCGACGCGAACGGCGCCTTGGCTTCGGCGATTTTCCGCATGGCAGCCACGGCGTCGGTCATGCCGGCGACGCCGGCCGGATCGCTCGGCGGTCCGACGATGACGAAGTCGTTGTACATGACGTCGAAGCGCTCGACGCCGCCTCCATTAGCGACGAATTTCTCCTCCGCCGGCTTGGCGTGGACCAACAGAACATCTCCGTCGCCGTTTTCGGCGTTCTTGATCGCCTGGCCCGTTCCGACTGCCACGACGCGCACGTCGATGCCGGACTCCTTCTCGAACTCCGGCAGGATCGCGTCCAGCAGACCGGAATTCTGGGTCGACGTCGTCGACTGGACGACGATGAATTTGTCCTGTGCCATCGCGGCCGTGGACCCGAAGCCCGCGGTCGCCGCCAAAGCTATGGTCAGGGCGAGACAGATGCGTTTGAACATGACGTTCTCCATTGGTGCTTGCTGGTGTTGTTCAAAGCAGAAGAGCGCCGGCGAGAAATGCCCGCGCCGCCTCCGTGCTCGGTTGTTTGAAAAACGAGGCCGCCGCAGCCTGCTCCACGACCCGCCCTTGGTGCAGGAATACGATTTCGGCGCCGAGCCGGCGGGCCTGGCCGATGTCGTGCGTTACCATGACCACCTTCACCCCCCGCTCCACTGCCTGGAGGATCAGGGCCTCGATCCTGTGTGTCGCCGTGGGATCGAGGCTCGATGTCGGCTCGTCGAGAAACAGGATATCCGGATCGGTCGAGATGGCCCGCAGCAGCGCCAGCCTCTGCTGCTCGCCGCCTGACAGGGTTCGCGCCGGCTGCCTGGCCTTGCTCGCAAGATCCCCGATCTCGAGCAGTGCGCGAATGCGGTCCGCGCGCTCGCGGCGGCAAACACCGTGGGCCCGGAGGGCGAAACCGATATTGGCCGCGACCGAGCGGCGCAGGACGACAGGCCGCTGGAACACCATTGCCTGACGGCGGCGTATGCGCGCGCGCATCGGCTGGCCGCCATATAGCACCCGCCCTTCCGTCGGATCGATCAGTCCATGCAGCAGCCTGAGCAGCAGGCTCTTGCCGGCACCGTTCGGTCCCATCACCATGGTCGGCCCGCGACCGTACAGGGTCAAAGCATCGATATCGACGAGATGCTTTCCCGAAACGCGAAGAACCAGCCCTTCCGCATGGATCGGCAGGATCGTCGCGGAGGTCCCCTCGAGGACGCGCGATGGCATATCCAACCCGCCATCGCGTGATTGGGAGATCGCCGGGCTAGGCGTCGAAGCGATTGGCATAGGCCGCCCCCTTCGTCGTGCTGTCGAGCAGAGCGACCGCCGCGTTCACCGCGACGGCAATCAGGATCAGGATGGCCCCGAGTGCCAGCGCCAGCGCCAGATTGCCCTTCGACGTCTCGAGGGCGATCGTCGTCGTCATGACCCGGGTGACATGATTGATATTGCCGCCGACGATGATGACGGCGCCGACTTCCGCAATCGCCCGTCCGAAGCCTGCGAGGAAAGCGGTCATCAGGCTGGCACGTCCGTCCCAGAGCAGCGTCGGGATGGAGGCGGCGCGCGAAACCCCCAGTGAGCACAGCTGCTCGGCGTATTCCGCATGTAGGTCTTCCACGGCCTGCCGCGTCAACGCCGCAATGATCGGCGTCACCAGCACGAACTGCGCGATGATCATCGCGGTCGGCGTGTACAGCAGTTGCAGCACGCCGAGTGGTCCGCTGCTCGACAACATCAGATAGACCACCAGCCCGACCACCACCGGCGGCAAACCCATGAGCGCGTTGATTCCGATCACGGCCGCGCGCCTGCCCGCAAATCGGCCGACCGCCAGTGCAGCCCCAAGCGGCATGCCGACCAGCGCGGCGATCACGACTGCGCTCAAGGAGACGCGCAACGACAACAGGACAATCGCCCAAAGCTCTCGATCGCCCCGAAGGATCAAGCTGGCAGCGCGGCCAAAACTATCTGCAAAATCCTGCATTTTCTACATTTTGCCGAACAATCATGGATATTCCGCAGGACTTATGCCGAGTATTACCTCGCAAGTCCACAGGCACGAATGGCGTCCGCGACAAAAGCACCCAGGCGAACCCGCACCTTTCCCGGCTGGCAATCGCTAACCCCTTGTAAACGATGTTGTGGGAAGCGCCGGAATGGCCGGATGCCTTGCGTCAGGAAGCGACGCTTGTCCGCCTTTAGTCTTATGCAAATTAAATTGCCGAATCCGGGATTTGCTGGTTTATTCGCGTCAGGGAGAATCCGGTTGTCACAGGAAAACGTCGCCATTCTGCACGTGCTGCCAGAACCGGAACAATTGCGCGTCAATCTCTACCGCCTGATGGCCCGCCTTCTGGCGTTGCCGCCCAATCGCGAACTGCTGGATACGCTGGCCCCCCTTTCGGGTGACGACACGGATCTGGGCGCCGCGATCGGCGATCTGTCGGCAACAGCGCGCGCGCTGACCGAGGGCGAGGCGCGCGAAGAATACCATGACCTTTTCATCGGTGTCGGTCGGGGCGAGTTGGTCCCCTTCGGCTCCTACTATCTGACCGGCTTTTTGAACGAGAAGCCGCTGGCGCGCTTGCGCGACGATATGGCGCCGCTCGGCATCGCGCGTTCGCCCAGTTCCAAGGAGCCCGAGGATCACATCGGTGCCTTGATGGACATGATGGCCGGACTCATCGACGGCTCGTTCGGTCAGCGCCAGCCGCTGGAAACGCAAAAAGCTTTCTTCAAGAAGCATATCGGCTCCTGGGCCGGACATTTTTTCGCCGACCTGGAAAAGGCGCCATCGGCGCGATTGTTCCGGCCGGTCGGCGCGATCGGCAGGCACTTCCTGGAGATCGAGGAAGCCGGCTTCGACATGTAATCGACGATGTCATACCGACGGACCGGGTGGGTGAGGCTCGCGACGGTTTTGGGAATAATTTGAAACGGGTCTCGCGAAAAGAGGAGCTACTCATGAGCGCCAAGGACAAAGACGCCAGGACAGATCGCCGCGCTTTCCTGAAATTCGCCGGCTTGGGGACAGTCGCCACCGGCGCGGCCCTCGTGACGGGCGGGCAGGCCGAAGCCGAGATCGCAGACGCAAAATCCGCAGCGCCTGGCTACCGGGAAACCGATCATGTGAAGACGTTCTATCAGACCGCGCGTTTCTGACGCGAACCATTACAGGCCAGTTTGCAGGCGACTGCGACGGAGGAAACGGAGACAACCATGCTCAGGAAGAAGGCGGCAGGAACTGCGAGAAGTCCCCGGGTGTCATCTGCGCTGTCGGAATTCGGAAACCGGGCGGTCGATCGCCGCACGTTCTTGAAACGGTCCGGGCTCGCCATCGGCGGCGCGGCGGCGATTTCGTCGCTATCCGGCGGGATGGTGCGCCGGGCTGAGGCGGCCGCGGACACCGCCAGCGGCAACATCGAGACCAGGAAGTCGATCTGCACCCATTGCTCTGTCGGCTGCACGGTCATCGCGGAGGTTTCCAACGGAGTCTGGATCGGCCAGGAGCCGGGCTTCGATTCCCCGTTCAACCTCGGCGCGCATTGCGCCAAGGGCGCTTCGGTGCGCGAACACGCTCATGGCGAACGCCGGCTGAAATATCCGATGAAGCTCGTCGGCGGAAAATGGCAGCGCGTCAGCTGGGACGAGGCCATCAATGAAATCGGCGACAAGATGCTCGAGGTTCGCGAATCCAGCGGGCCCGATTCCGTTTATTGGCTGGGTTCGGCCAAGCATTCCAACGAGCAGGCCTATCTGATCCGCAAATTCGCCGCCTATTGGGGGTCGAACAATGTCGATCACCAGGCGCGTATCTGTCATTCCACCACTGTCGCGGGTGTTGCCAACACCTGGGGCTATGGCGCGATGACCAACTCCTACAACGACATCCACAATTCCAAGGCGATCTTCCTGATCGGCGGCAATCCGGCGGAAGCCCATCCGGTTTCGCTGCTGCATCTGTTGAAAGCCAAGGAAGAAAACAACGCCCCGCTGATCGTTCTCGATCCACGCTTTACCCGGACCGCGGCGCATGCCGACGAGTATGTCCGCTTCCGGCCGGGCACCGACGTGGCGCTGATCTGGGGCATCCTCTATCACATTTTCGAGAATGGCTGGGAGGACAAGCAGTTCATCCAGAGCCGCGTCTGGGGTATGGACCAGATTCGCGCCGAAGTGGCGAAATGGACGCCCGAAGAAGTCGAGAAGGTCACCGGCGTACCGGGATCGCAGTTGAACCGCGTCGCCCGCACGATGGCGGAAAACCGCCCCGCCACGCTGATCTGGTGCATGGGCGGAACCCAGCACAGCAACGGCAACAACAACACCCGCGCCTACTGCATCCTGCAGCTGGCTCTTGGCAACATGGGCACGGCCGGCGGCGGCACCAACATCTTCCGCGGCCATGACAATGTGCAGGGCGCGACGGATCTGGGCGTGCTGGCCGATACGTTGCCCGGCTATTACGGGCTCAGCGATGGCTCCTGGGCCCACTGGGCGCGTGTCTGGGAAGAGGAACTGGACTGGCTGAAGGGTCGGTTCGCGGTGATGCCGGGCGCAGGCGCCGACGGCAAGGATCGCATGATGATCAACGAGACCGGCATTCCCGTGTCCCGTTGGATCGACGGCGTTCTGGAAGCGAAGGAAAACCTGCAGCAGCCGGACAACACCAGGGTGATGGTGTTCTGGGGCCATGCCCCGAACTCGCAGACCCGCTTGCCGGAGATGCAGAAGGCGATGGGCATGCTCGACCTTCTGGTCGTGATCGATCCCTACCCGACCATGACGGCCGTGCTGCAGGACCGCACCGACGGTGTCTATCTGCTGCCGGCGGCCACG
Organism: Aurantimonas marina; assembly: GCF_017183135.1. GTDB lineage: Bacteria > Pseudomonadota > Alphaproteobacteria > Rhizobiales > Rhizobiaceae > Aurantimonas > Aurantimonas marina. The sequence continues at coordinate 194,721 of NZ_JADDXW010000001.1, forward strand.
CAGTTCGAGACCTACGGCTCGGTCACCGCGTCGAACCGCTCGCTGCAATGGCGCGAAAAGGTGGTCGAGCCACTGTTCGAGTGCCTGCCCGACCACACGATCATGTACAAGTTCGCGGAAAAATTCGGCTTCGCCGATCGCATGTTCCGCAACATCGAGGTCAAGGACGGCGAACCCCTCATCGAGGACATCACCCGCGAGTTCAACCGCGGCATGTGGACCATCGGCTATACCGGTCAGTCGCCGGAGCGGATGAAGTCGCACATGGAAAACCAGCAGACCTTCGACAAGACCACCCTGCGCGCGGCGGGCGGCCCGCATGACGGCGAGTTCTACGGGATGCCGTGGCCCTGCTGGGGCACGCCGGAGATGAAGCATTCTGGCTCGGCCAATCTCTACGACACGTCGATCCCTGTGGCCCAGGGCGGCATGGGCTTCCGCGCCCGCTTTGGGGTCGAGCGCGACGGCGACAATCTTCTCGCCGAAGGGTCCTGGCCGGTCGGCTCGGAGATCGAGGACGGCTACCCGGAGTTCACCTTCGCAATGCTGAAGGAACTCGGCTGGGACAAGGACCTGACGCCTTACGAGCGCCGGTACATCGACTACGTTGCCGGTTTCGCCGATCAGCGTCCTTCCAGGGACAATGAGGTCGGCGAGACCTCGCAGACAGGCGAGATTCCGTCCGACTACGAGAAGAAGGTCGGCGGCGTGAACTGGAAGACCGACCTGTCCGGCGGCATCCAGCGGGTCGCCATCGCACACGGCTGCACGCCTTACGGAAACGCCAAGGCGCGGGCGGTCGTGTGGACCTTCCCCGATCCCGTCCCCATCCATCGTGAGCCGCTCTACACGCCGCGCCGCGATCTGGTCACCGACTATCCGACCTATGAGGACAAGACCTTCTGGCGCGTGCCGACGGCCTATGCGTCGATCCAGAAGAACGACTTCTCCAAGGACTTCCCGATGATCATGACGTCGGGACGGCTGGTCGAATATGAGGGCGGCGGCGACGAAACGCGGTCGAACCCATGGCTTGCCGAACTGCAGCAGGACATGTTCGTCGAGATCAACCCTTCAGACGCCAACAATCTCGGCCTTCGGGATCGCGACACGGTCTGGCTGCACAGTCCGGAAGGCGGCAAGATCCGCATCATGGCAATGATCACCCAGCGTGTGGGTCAGGGGGTCGTCTTCACCCCGTTTCACTTCGGCGGTTATTTCCAGGGCAACGATCTTCGCTCGAAATATCCGGAAGGGGCGGACCCCTATGTTCTCGGTGAAGCCTGTAATACCGCGCAGACCTACGGCTACGACTCGGTGACCCAGATGCAGGAAACCAAGACGACGCTGTGTCGGATCGAGCGGGCGTAAAGGGAGGAATGAGACAATGGCAAGAATGAAATTCCTCTGCGATGCCGAGCGCTGCATCGAGTGCAATGCCTGTGTCACCGCATGCAAGAACGAGAATGAAGTGCCGTGGGGCGTCAATCGCCGGCGTGTCGTCACGATCAATGACGGCAAGCCGGGCGAGCGCTCGATCTCGGTCGCCTGCATGCATTGTTCGGACGCGCCGTGTGCGGCGGTGTGCCCGGTCGACTGCTTCTACACGACGGACGACGGCGTTGTGTTGCATTCGAAGGACCTGTGCATCGGCTGCGGCTACTGCTTTTACGCTTGCCCGTTTGGCGCGCCGCAATATCCGCAGGCGTCCAACTTCGGCTCGCGCGGCAAGATGGACAAGTGCACCTTCTGCGCCGGCGGCCCGGAAGAAGACAATTCGGCGATCGAGTTTCAGAAATACGGCCGCAACCGCCTTGCCGAGGGCAAGCTTCCGCTCTGCGCGGAGATGTGCTCGACCAAGGCGCTTTTGGCCGGCGACGGCGACACCGTCTCGTCGATCTACCGCGAGCGCGTGGTGGCCCGAGGCTTCGGCGCCGGCGCGTGGGGTTGGGGCACGGCCTACGGCCAGAAGACTGGCGGCTGAGCCAGCTATCGTGTCCCACCGGCGGGCGGCTCCGGCTGTCCGCCGTTTTTTCCGAACTGCGAGGCGAGACCGTTGCCTTCGTGTTCGGCAGCATATGCTGGATTCGGTGTTTTCGATCCGCTCAGGAGAAGAGCAAATGCCCAGCTTGAGGATGCTTCGCGCTTGCTTGATCCGACTTGTGTCGGCGCGTTTGTTGATGTCGATCGCACCGGTCATTGCCGTGGCATTCTTTATGACATTGGTGGCGACGAGCGCCGGGACCGCGCAGAGTTCGGTCCGCCCGCCCGAGAGCGCTGTCTCGACAACCGGATCGCCGACCGGCGGCGCGGTGCCGGGAGATGCGCTGGGAACGACGTCGGACGCGGAAATCTGGCGGACTGTCCGCCAAGGGGTGTCGGGCAATGTCTCGATCCCCGACAAGAAGGCTGCCGTCATGATTCAATCGGAGGGGGAGTCCTGGCGGTTGCTGCGCAATGGACCGATGTTCGATTATCTCGGTCTTGCCATGATCGGTACGTTGATTCTGCTGGCGCTGTTCTTCGCTATTCGTGGACGGATCCGCGTCGAGCACGGACTGTCTGGCGTCAAGATCAAGCGTTTCTCGACCATTGAACGCACCGGCCATTGGCTGATGGCGCTGTCGTTCATCATCCTTGCGATCAGCGGCCTCAACGTTTCGTTCGGGCGAAGCGTCATCATACCGCTGATCGGCAAGGAGGCGTTCGGGCCGATCTCGGAATTCCTGAAGCTGTCCCACAACTACGTCGCCTTCGCCTTCATGCTTGGTTTGGCGATCGCGTTCGTCACATGGATCGCACACAATCTGCCGAGCCGGCACGACCTGGTATGGCTCGCCCATGCCGGTGGTTTGTTGTCCAAAGGCGTCCATCCCCCGGCGAAGAAGTTCAACGCGGGCCAGAAGATCATTTTCTGGCTGGTCATGCTCGGCGGGCTTTCGCTCGCCGTCTCGGGCTGGGCCTTGCTGTTTCCGTTCGAGCATAGTTTCTTCGGCGACACCTTCACCGGCCTCGCTTCGATCGGCGTCGATATTCCGGCGCTGTTGGGACTGCCGCAGCCGCCTTATTCGCCAATTCTGGAACAACAGTTCAACACCGTCTGGCACGTCGTCATGGCCGTCTTCATGATCTGCCTGATCTTCGGCCACATCTATATCGGCAGCTTCGGCATGGAGGGGGCATTCGGTGCGGTGGGCAGCGGCAAGGTCGATCTGAACTGGGCCAGGGAACACCACTCGCTTTGGGTCGATGAGCTACGCGAGAAGGACGCCATGCCGCCGGTCACGGCCAATCCTGAGCCCGCGGAATAATAGTCGGAAAGCAAGTGAGATGTATGGGGCGCTCCGGCGTGTGACATTGGCAGCGGCCCTCACCGTCTCCGCCCAGGCGCATTCCGCTCCAGGCGATCAGGAATGGCCTGAACGCCTCGTCGGCCATGGCGGTCCGGTCATGGGGATCGCCCTGTCCGATGATGGCTCCGAGGCACTGACCGCATCCTTCGACTATTCGATCATCCATTGGCGGATGCAGGGTCCGGAGGGCGCGATCGTCGCGCGGTTGATCGGACACAACGCCGCCGTCAATGACGTCGCCTTCGTCCCTGGCGCCGCAAAGGCCGTCTCCGTCTCCGATGACGGCGCGCTGGCGATCTGGAATCTGCGGGAAAATCGGCTGGAAGTCCTGATCGAGGACACCAAGGACAAGGTTCAGGACGTCGCGGTCAGTCTCGACGGGCGGTTCGCGGCCGCGGCCCGCTGGGACGGAACGGCGCGGATCTTCGACATCGCCGCTGGGCGGGAGATCGCCCGTATCGAAGGCCACCGCGGCAATGTCAACGCCGTTGCCTTCTCGTTGGACGGCCGGCAGCTCCTCACCGCCGGTTACGATGGCACGGTGCGCGAGTGGCCGCTTGAGAACGGCCTGATCGCCGGCCCCTCGCGCCTGCTTTACGCCCATGGCTGGGGCGTCAACGTGCTGGCCGCCCTGCCCGGCGGTTCGCTGCTGGCCTTCGGAACGCTGAACGGCGTGACCGGCGTCATCGATCTTCCGAGCGGTGACGTCGCCGAACTGGCATCGAACGAGCACCCGGTCCTGTCGATCGCTTCGTCGCCGCGCGCGGGGTGGTTCGCCACGGGCAGCGCCAACGGCAATATCCGCGTCTTCGATGTGGATACGGGAAACCTCGTGGAGGAATACGGGGATATCTACGGCCCCGTATGGGGGCTTTCGTTCACGCCCGAAGGCACCCAGCTCTATCGCAGCGGGCTGGACGATTTCGCGATCCGTTGGCAGGTCGCGCCGCGCCATCCCCTCGAGCCCATCCAGTCCGTCTATCCTCGCCGGTTTCAGACGGTTAACCGCGGCGGCCCCGGTGAGATGGAGTTCTTGCGCAAATGCTCGGTCTGCCACACGCTGACCCCGTACGACGCCAATCGCGCCGGACCGACGCTGTACGGCCTGTTCGGCAGGGTTGCCGGGACGGTGCCAGGCTACAAATATTCTCAGGCGCTGGTGGAATCGGATATCGTCTGGACTCCGGAGACGGTTTCGCGGCTATTCGACGATGGACCGGATGTCGTAACGCCGGGGACGAAAATGCCGGTCCAGCGGCTCAAGAGCGTCGAACGGCGGGACGCACTGATCACCTACTTGCTGGAAGCTACGGCCACGAACGGGAAAACGCCGTTGCCCGGCGAGCGGCAGAGCAAGAATTGACGGAGTCGGACTGAAAAATGAAAGCCTTCCTCTTGAGCATCGTAATCCTGCTGGTCGTCGCCCTCGGCGTCGGGTTTCTCCTCGACGAGCCTCTCGAAACGCCGGCGAGCCGGGCCTATTCGACGGAGAACGTGCGGCTGTAATGCGCGTCACTCGCGGCCGCGCGGCTCTGCTTGCGCTGGCCATCGGGGTGGCCGGCACGGGCGAGACGGCCGCGCTTGAAGGCGGCAATTGGCGCACGGCCATCGCAACCGCCGCGACGCAATCCGTTGTCGCTGTCCTTCCGCTGTTGCCAAAGCATGAGATCGATCAGGAAGAGCCCGAGGGCACCGGTTTCGCGATCCACGACGGCCGCACCCTCGTGACGGCGGACCATGTGCTCGGACGCGCCAACGCCGTGCGCGTGCGGTTGGCTTCCGGCGCCGTCCGCGACGCCGACATCACCCTGCGCGACGCCGATACGGATATCGCCCTGCTGCAAATCGCCGAGCCGCTTCCGCCCTTGGCCTTCTCCGCCGAGATAAGCACGGGCGCCGACGCCTGCGTCCTTGGAAACGCATTTGGCCTCGGGATCGGCCTGGCCTGCGGCGTGATATCGGCGACCGGCCGGCGCGGCGTCGGCTTCAATCGCGTCGAGGACTTCCTCCAGACCGACGCGGCAATCAATCCGGGCATGTCCGGGGCGCCCCTTATCACGGCGGACGGACACGTCGCCGGAATGGCCAGCGCGATCTTCACCAAGTCCTCGGACGGAAATCTCGGTGTCAACTTCGCAGTCTCCGCGCGGCTCCTTGCGGCGGTGCTGGATGACGGCGAAGATGGCCGTATCGACCGCCGCGCGGCGGGCCTCATCCTGCGCCCGCTGCCGGCGCCCGGCGAGACGGGGGAACCCGGCGCTGAAGTCGTTCGCGTTTCACCCGGTTCGCCGGAAGATCGGGCCGGCATCGCCGAAGGAGACCGTATCCGCGCCATCGGCGAGCTGGCCGTGCGTGGCCAGCCCGACTATCTCGCCGCGATCGTCCTTGCCGCCGGGCAGGACACGCTCACCTTTTCGATTGAACGCGCCGGCGAATTGTTGGACATCCTCGTCCAGAACGAAAGCGAAAAGGAAAAAAACCGATGAGCGAAGAAGCCTTCAACATGTCGCTGAGAAAATTTCTGAAGCAGGTCGGCGTGACCTCGCAGCGCGAAATCGAGGAACTGGTGCGCTCCGGCAAGGCAGGCTCCGGGCCGATGAAGGTCAAGATCGTCCTGACCGCCGAGGGCGCCCCGCTCAATCATGTGGTCGAGGGCGAAATCCAGCTGCCGTGATGATCGCGGCGCCCGAGCTCCGGCCGCTGGCCGTTCCGGAATTTCCACCGGTCTTCACCGGTCACGCGGTCGCCGTGGACGCGGACCCCTTCGCCGTCGCGGTGAAGGGCGTCGCATCCGGTTCGTATGGAGCCGGAGATGTCGTCTGGAGCGAGGATCGCGGCCGCGCCACGGCCGCGTTCGTTCTCGAACCGGAGACGCCTCTCGTCGTTGCGGCGCAGATGGTCCCGGTCATGATGGTCGCGCTCGGCGACGCGCTCGGCGCCATCGGCCCGCCCAATCTGGCATTGACCTTCCGCTGGCCCGGCACGATTCTGGCCAATGGCGGGATCGTCGGCACGGTCGCCTTCCACTCTTCCGGAAACGCCGAAGCTTCCGATATTCCGGACCACATCGTCGTCGCGTTCGAGCTGGCGCTCGACATTTCGGCCCGTTCGCGCGGCGAACCCGGCCTTGACCCGAATGTGACGGCGCTGTTCGAGGAAGGTTGCGGCGAACTGGACCGCACCAGCATCATCGAGGCTGTCGCCCGGCACTTCCTGTCATGGATCGACGGCTGGATGCATGATGGATTTCGCGACGCGCACCAGTCCTGGTTGGCGCGCGCCAACGATCTGGACAAGCATATCGACCTCCCTTTCGACAACGGTGCCCGCTCCGGCACAATGGTCGGCATGGATGAGGACGGCGGCCTGCTTGTTCAGGCGGAGGGGCGGCCGGTGCTGGTCCCTCTTTGCACAGGCTTGGGAGTAGGCGCCTGATGGACGCTCGACCCGCCCCTCCCCGTAACGGGCAGCGGGCAATCTGGAAATCCGCCGGCCTGCATTTGACGCACAGGCTCGAAAGCGGCTGGCTGGCCGTCACGCCGGACTTCTTGCGCGCCTATTACACGCGACCGGAAATCCACCCGATCGAGGAGAGCTGCGAGAACGAGCATCGCCTGTTCGAAAAGCTGATGGAGGCCCCGACAGCGCCGGTTCCCGACGCCGAACTCGCCGCGATCGCCGACAAGGACGCCGCCGACAATTACCGGCTGGTGCTTGGCTATCGCGATCATCTCTTGAAGCACGGCTCGATCGAAGCGGGTTATCTGGCGTTGTTTCAGCCGGGCGCGCCGCAAGTGCCGCCGGTCTTCATCGAGCAGATGGTTCATCTCGTCCTGTGCTCCCTGTTGGCGGATGTGCGCGATCCCTTCGTGCTGCGCGCCGCCGAGTTGTTCTTCCGCGACCAGAAGGCGACGACGAGCGATGGCCAGCTCATGCTCGCCGACGCGGAAGTGGTCGAGATGTATTCGGAATCCGGCGGTTTCGGCGGCCTTGGAGCCTTGCTGGCCGAGGCCGGAACGCCGATGCGCGAGGTCTTGCTCGATGTGATGACCGAGGACAACGCCGCCGCCTATTGGGAGCGCGCTGATCAGTTCAATTTCGCGCTCGATTTCCGCTTCACCCAGCCGGGACAGGACGCGCTGGCCCGCGTCGTCGAACGATGGGTCGGCCATTTCATGCAGCTACCGGTCCGCGTTCAGGCCATGCAGTCGATCAAAGACGAACGCTGGACCTGGCATGTCGGCCTCGACGCGGAATCAACGCTGATACTGAACGGGCTCTATGAGGGGGAGCCAGTCGATGAGAACCGTCTCAACCGCATCGCCGCACTGTACCGCATGGAGTTCCTGGAACCCGATCGCCTCATCGAGACGATGCGGGGCAAACCCGCCTATCTGGGTCTGGCGGCAACGGCCGATAGTCTCGTTCGACTGAAGCCACAAAACCTGTTGACCAACCTTCCCCTGACAACGGGCCTACAGTGAGCAAGGAACCGACATGACCACATCATCGACATCGATCGTGAACGCCCCGTGGATGCGGCTCGTTGCGCTGCTGTTCGCGATCCTGCTCGCCATCGGCGCCTTCTTCCTCTGGCTGAATACCGAGGAATGGGTGCCAAGCGTGGGAGAACGGGCCGAGCGACTTGAGGAATTGACCGTTTCGGGCGATGTGGCCGCCTGCATCGACAAGCGGGTCGCCGATATCGACGCGATGGTCGCGCAGGGCATGATCGGCGCGGACGCCGCCGAGCAGTCACGCGCGCAGGCGCGCTCGCTCTGCTACGACCGCAACTGAGCGATCCGGGCCGCAGCGATCTGCGGTTGATATCAGTCCTCTCTGAAGAAGTCGTCGATCGACAGCCCGCGCTTGCCGGCCTCCAGATAATCGTCGGTCGTGCGAATCCGCGACCGGTGGGCGATCGCGAAGGGATCGCCGCCGTCGGCGGCAAGGGCTTCGAGTCGGCAGTTTTCGCACATCTGCAACAGCGCGACACGCTCCTCGCTCTGGAACATCCAGTGCGTGCCGCCGAGTTTCTCCTTGACCTTGTCGAGCATGCCGCGCGCCGCGAAGGGCGTGCCGCAACGGATGCATTCGGCCGGCTCGTCCTCGTTCAGCGTCACAGGCTGCATGACGGTCGGCGCGAAATTGTAGCGCGCCTCCAGTGAGATCGCGGTTTCCGGGCAGGTAGCCGCGCAGATGCCGCACTGGACGCAGGCCGCTTCCACGAACCGTAATTGCGGCTTGTCCGGATTGTCGCGCAGCGCGTCGGCGGGACAGGCCGAGACGCAGGCCATGCACAGCGTGCAGCGTTGCTTGTCGACGTTGATCGAGCCATAGGGCGCGGATTCGGGCAGACGGATGAGGTCGGACTCTGCCTGCCCCGCCTTGGCCAGGATCGCAATGGCGGCCCGCGCCACCTCGCGCTTGCCGCCCACCGGCGCGAAAGCGGTACGCGCGATTTCCGGCGCCGGCTCGAACTCGTAGAGCGTCGATTCCACGATGTCGGGATCGCTTGCGTCGAGGATCAGGACACGGTTGGCGCCGAGCGCCATGCCGCCGGTCAAAGCGTCGAGGAGAGCGACCTCCTCATTCAGCGCGTTCAGCTCGCCCGTCTTGCGCGGGTCCACCAGCACCACCAGCGAGCGGAACCCGGCGGCCAGCGCCGAGGCCATCAGATCGTGTCCTATGCCGGTAGTCGAGTGCAGTTCGAGCGGGATGACGTTGGCCGGCAGGCCCCGCCCGAGCCGCGCCATGGCATTGATCAGCGGCGCGCCGCGGGTGCGATCGTGAATCAAGAGGACGGGCGATTTTCCGCCCGCGGCGAGATAGGTCTGCGCCAGCGTCTGGACGCGCTCGACCAGCTGGGCGCGCACCGGATAATCGTAGGAGACGGCGCCCGTCGGGCAATGGGCGGCGCAATTGCCGCAGCCACCGCAGATATCGGCGTCGATCAGCACCTCGTCGCCCGCGGGCGTGATCGCACTCGGCGGACAATTGTCGATGCATTTCGTGCAACCGGTCTTCTTCGACCGCTCGTGAGCGCAGATCGCGGCGTCGTACGAGACATAGATCGGTTTCTCGAACTCGCCCTCATAGGCGCTCGCCTCGAAGACAGCCCGCATGACGGCTGCGGGGTCACCCGGGTCGGCGCGGAAATAGCCGTCGCGACCCGCCGGCCGCGCAAACAGGGGGGCGTCGCCGGTCATGTCGAACAGGACGCTGCAGGTCGATCTGGCGCCGTCCCGAGCGAGGCCGAACTGGGGCTCGCCGCGCGAGGAGGGCAGCATGGCCGCATAGCCATCGACGACGACGTCGAAGGCCCCCAGCGAACCATGCGCCATGGACACCTTGCCGCGGAACACCGGAAAATCGAGAACGGCCGGCAGCAGAATGTCGTCGGCTCCCGTCAGGAGCAGCGTGACCGAAAGCGTCCGATTGAGCATCGCGGCGGCGTCGAAGGCCGCCTGCCCCTCGCCCATGACGAGGCACAGCCCGTCGCTGGAGATGGTGCGCAGACGGGCCGGCTTGATCGGCAGGGAAGCAGCGGCGAGCAGCGCGGCCATCTTCGGCGCGGTCGTCGCCTTGTCCGTCGTCCAGCCGGCGGTCTCGCGAATATTGACGAAGGCCGCGACCTCGCGTCCCGCCTCTTCCGCGACTTCGGCAAAGAGCGGGCTTTCCTGGGTACACGCGACGACGATCTCGTCCCCGGCCGCCACCGCGCCTTCGAAGACGCCGATCTGGCCGCGACAGAGATTGGTATGAACGGTCAGCCCCGTCTCGCCGGTCGCACGCGCAATGGCTTTTCCATCCATTTTCATGGACTTCTCGCAATTGCAGATCAGGAACCGTTTGCTCGTTGCGGACATGGCTTCTCCCTTGTGAGCGAGCCTTAACACGTTATTCTATCAACGAAAGCGGGCAAATGAGCCTGTCTGATACGAAAGGATGACGCTGCTTGGCCCGGGAGTTGACGATCATGGTGGGCGTGCTCGCAGAGAAGCGGCGGTCGGTCTCGAGATGGGCGAAGGAGTACTGGATTCCTGTCGGTATAACACCCGCTTCAGGGAACTTTTCGGCCGGCGATGAACTCCTGCGCGACGACACCATGACGCGCTATTTCATGGGCGTCCACAATCTCACATGCCACGCCGCCGACACCGAGGCCTATGTCCATAATTTCAACAGCCAGACACCGGCCCTTTTCGTCATCTTGCGGCGCTCCGAAGACGACACTCACCCGCTGCCGTGGTTTGTCCATTCGGTGACGGCCTCGCCCTATCTGGCACAGGACTATGACGACAGCGCCGAAGATATCGTCGAGCGGGTCGCGATGCCGGCTGAAATTGCCGGGGCGATCATGGATTTCGTCGAGCGCTATCACAAGGAAGACGTGTTCAGGAAGCGGCGGCGCGACAGGCTCGACATCGACGACCACAAATTCGGCCAGGAGCCGATCTTCCTGCACCGCGAAAAGCCCTCTGGAGGCAAATTCGATGGCTAACGAGGCCGACAAGACCGAAGGCTTCCTGTCGCGCTGGTCGCGGCGCAAGCGCGATCTCGAAGACGCCGAACCGGCGGCGGAGATAGCGCCGGACGATTGCGCGCCGGTCGTTGAAGCCGACACGCCCGATCCGGAAGCGGAGGAGAACCGCATCGCCGCCGAAGCGGTCGATATCGATTCCTTGGTTCGGGGCGACGATTTTTCGATCTTCCTGAAGCGCGGTGTTCCTGAGCTGCTGCGCAAGCAAGCGCTGCGGACGCTGTGGCGAACCGATCCGGTCTTCGCCAATCTCGACGGGCTCAACGACTATGAGGAGGATTTCCGCAATCCCGCGCACAATGTCTACAAATCCCTCTGGCAGGCTGGGCGCGGGTTTTTGAGCCTGGAAGAGCAGGAAACCCAGCAGGCGACCGGCGGGATTTCTCGGGACGTCGCGGCGAACGAGCCGGCCGCCGGTGAAGCCGAGCCTGTGGAGGAGGTTCGCGCCGCTGACGCTCTGACGATCGCTAACGACGATGAAGACGCTACGGCGGCGTCATCGGACGAAGAAGAGCCCGTCGAGATCGCCATCGAAAGCGACGCGACGGATGAACTCGTCTTCGCGCCTGGGCAATCGATCGAGCCTGAAGAGGCCGAGCCGCCGCGACGACGCGTCTCGATACGCAGCCGCCTGGAGGGGTAGGCCCGAGGCTTCGAGCCGCCGGCCGGCACTCCTTTCACACGTCCGGATCGGAAAGGTGGGTCCGCAGCATTTCCTTGTAAATGCCGGCCATTTCCTCGACATACACCTCGTGGTCGTCGACATCGCGGACATTGCGCCCGACATGGGCGTTGTAGCGCGCCGCGGCATAGAGAAAGGCCATGTGAATGTCCGTCGCGGGAACCTTGCGATTGGCGCGGTTGGCGACATCGATGAATCGGTCGGCCAACCTGACGAACGCCTCCGGGCTGGTCTTTTCCAGCGGTTCGGCCGCTTGCCCTTGCGTGCCATTTCCCTGCGGCGGCATATCCGTGTCTCCTCCTGGCGCGTCCCGGCGGTCGCCATTATCTCCAATCACGAAGAGCAATTGGCCGCGGCACGACATTTGCCGTATGTGACGGTCCAGACTTCCATAACAGCGAGAGTTCAGTTGGCAATCAGCAAGGACAACATTCTGGAGCAACTCAAGCGGGTCAAAGGGCCTGATCTGAGTGGCAACATCGTCGATCTCGGCCTGGTCTCGGAAATTTTCCTCGCGGACGGCAAGGCGTTCTTTTCGCTGACGGTCCCGGCCGACCGGGCCGAGGAACTGGAACCCCTGCGCGCCGCCGCCGAGAAGGCGGCGATGAACGCCGAGGGCGTCGAGAAGGCGGTCGTCGCGCTGACCGCCGAGCGTAGCGGCTCCTCCGCGCCGGCCGTGCGCCCGGCACCGAGCGCCCGGCAGGCCGCCGCCGTGCCTCCGCCAATGGCGGCCCACGCCGCTCACGCCAGGCCAACTCCGCCGGCAAAGGCCGGGGTTCCCGGCATCGGTGCAATCATCGCCGTTGCCTCCGGCAAGGGCGGCGTCGGCAAGTCGACCACGTCGGTCAATCTGGCGCTCGGCCTTCAGGCGAACGGGTTGAAGGTCGGCATTCTGGATGCCGACATCTACGGTCCCTCCATGCCCCGTCTGCTGCATATTTCCGGCAGGCCGCAGACGGTGTCCGGCCGCATCCTCAAGCCGATGGAGGGCTATGGCCTGAAGGTCATGTCGATGGGTTTCCTCGTCGATGAGGAAACTCCGATGATCTGGCGCGGGCCGATGGTCATTTCGGCGCTCACCCAGATGCTGCGCGAAGTCGAATGGGGCGAACTCGACGTGCTTGTCGTTGACATGCCGCCCGGCACCGGCGACGCCCAGCTGACCATGGCCCAGAACGTGCCGCTGGCCGGCGCGGTCATCGTCTCGACGCCGCAGGATCTTGCTCTGATCGACGCGCGCAAGGGCCTTGCCATGTTCCGGAAGGTCGATGTCCCGATCCTCGGCATCGTCGAGAATATGAGCTACTTCATCTGCCCGAATTGCGGCAGCCAGCACGATATTTTCGGCCATGGCGGAGCGCGCAAGGAAGCGACACGAATCGGCGCGCCGTTCCTCGGCGAGGTGCCGCTCGACATGGCGATCCGCGAGACGTCCGACGGCGGCACGCCGATCGTCGTTTCCGATCCGGACGGCACTCATGGAAGAATCTATCGGGAGATCGCCGAGAAGGCATGGACCAGGGTGATGGAGGAGCGCCGGATGAGCAGCGCGCCGGCCATCGTCTTCGAGTAAGGCCTCCCCGCGGCGCCTGAGCCGGGCCGGGAGCGGGTGCCCCCTGTCCAACTGGTCCGGTTTTCGCGCCTTAGCCCGCCACCGCGGCTTCCTGGCGCTTTTCGATCAGGAACACCACGCGGTCTTTGCCCCGATCGGTGATCTCGACGCTATCGCCGGTCTCGCGGATCAGATTCGGGATATCGATCGTCGCCAGCGGATCGCTGCAATGGACTTCGAGGCGATCGCCCGCGGCGAGGCCGCCGAGCGCCTTGCGGGTTTTCAGGGCCGGCCAGGGGCATTTCAGACCGACGAGATCGAGTTTGGTTGTAACGGACATGGCGGGCAAGTTGGCCGAGCCGACCGGCGGCGTCAATGATCTTGTCAGTAGAGGCTCGCATAGGGAATGAACCCGACGATATCGCCCGGCTGAACCGCAGTCACATCCTCGCCAAGTTCGACGAGCCCGTCCGTCTCGACCAGCGACGACAAGAGGCCGGCCCCCTCGCGCGGAAACTTCACGGCTTCCGCCGAACCATTTGTGGCGGGGCGCAGGCTGACACGCACATATTCGCGCCGGCCTTCCTTCTTCTTGTAGGAAAACGCTGCCCGGATCGGCGTCGCGACGACCGATTCCGGTGTCGCGCCAGCGAGTGCCAGGATCGCCGGACGGGCGATATGCGCGAAGGTGACGAAGCTTGCCACCGGGTTACCGGGCAATCCAATGAACGGCGTCCCGCCGATGACGCCCATCGCCACCGGGCGGCCCGGCTTGATCGCGACGCGCCAGAACACCAGCGATCCGGCGCTTTCCACGGCGTCCTTGACGAAATCCGCCTCGCCGGTCGACACGCCCCCCGATGTCAGGATGAGATCTTGCACGGACGAGGCATCGCGCAGCATTTCCGTGATCGCCGCCCGATCGTCCGGCAGAATGCCGAGATCGGTGATCTGGCAGCCGAGCCGCGCCAGCATCGCCATCAGCATGAACCGGTTGGAATCATAGAGCTGCGTCGGCCCGCGCGGCGTCCCGGCCGCGACGATCTCGTTGCCGGTCGAGAACACCGCGACGCGGACCCGGCGGCTGACGTCCAGACGGGTCTCGCCCAGCGCGGCGGCCATCGCGATATCCTGCGGCCGCAGGCGCCGGCCGGCATCCAGGACGACCGCCCCCCTCCGCACGTCCTCGCCGGCGGGGCGCATGTTGGCGCCCGCCTTGAGGCCGGCGGGAAGGACCACCGCACCGGTCTCATCGAGACGCACATCTTCCTGCATGAAGACCGTGTCGGCGCCGGCCGGCATCGGCGCGCCGGTGAAGATCCGGACGGCCTCCCCGGAGGCGACGGAAAGATTCGCGCCCGGCCCCGCTTGCACCCGCCCGCTGACCTGGAATGCTCGCTCCCCAGTCGAGGGAAGATCGGCGCCGCTGACGGCGTAACCATCGACGGCGGAATTGGCGAAGGGCGGCAACGCCATCGGCGCGATCAGGTCGCGAGCGAGGATACGCCCGTCGGCTTCGGCGAGAGGCACCGATTCGGACTCCGCCAGCGGCTGCAACCGCGATGCGATAAGGGCAATCGTCTCGGCCACCGTCATCATCGGCCCGCCGAAGGCGAAGCAATCGTCCGAAAGTTGAGCCATCGTCACAACCCATATCCGTCGCCGGTCGTCGGGATGACCAGACGTCCTGCGATCGGCACTATATGACAAGCGATCGACACTCTACCCTTGTCCTGGAATCTTCTGTGCCGGCTCCGACCGCCGCACACGCGACAAGATCACGATGGGAGCACCATGCAAGAACTTAACAACCGGGCGACCGTCGGCGTCGTCATGCCGGATCCCGGCAATTCGCGCCTGACGGAGCGGGTGAAAGGCGTCGACCAGGCCGGCGCGCCGGTGGAACTCAGCGTCCCGGTCGAGCGCGCCCTGACGCTCTACCTCAACGCCCAGGAGATCGTCACGATGATGACGATCAACGACTATCCGGATTATCTGGCGCTCGGCTACCTGTTGAACCAGAACATGCTGAAGCCCGACGATGTCGTCACCAGCGTCGAATATGACGAGGATTTGGAGGTCGTGGTCGTCAGGACGGAGCGCGGCACCAATTACGAGCAGAAGCTGAAAAAGCGGACCCTGACGTCGGGATGCGCGCAGGGCACCGCGTTCGGTGACCTGATGGAGGCGCTGGAGGATATCGAGCTGCCGGCCGCGGAACTTCACACCTCATGGCTCTACGCGATGACGAAGACGATCAACACGACCCCCTCGCTGTATCTGGAAGCCGGAGCGATCCACGGCTGCGTCCTCTGCGTGAAGGGCGAGCCGGTCTGCTACATGGAGGATGTCGGACGGCACAACGCGGTCGACAAGATCGCCGGCTGGATGTTCAGCCACAAGATCGATGCGGCGGACAAGATCCTCTACACCACCGGCCGGCTCACCTCGGAAATGACGATCAAGACCGTCCGCATGGGCATCCCGATCCTGGTCTCACGCTCCGGCTTTACCGCCTGGGGCGTGGCGCTGGCGCGGCAGGTCGGCCTGACGCTGGTCGGCCGGGCGCGGGGCAAGCGTTTCGCGGCGCTGTCGGGCGAGGACCGGATCGTCTTCGACCAGGACATCGCGACGGTCGAGGACGAACCCTCGCGCAGCAAACGGAAGGGCGCCGGCCATGACGAGTGATGTGGCATTGCCGATCGGCGTCATCCTCGCCGGCGGTCTGGCGCGACGTATGGGCGGCGGCGACAAGCCAATGCGGGAGATCGGCGGACGCCCCATCCTGTCGCATGTCGTGGATCGCCTCGCGCCGCAATGCGCCGAACTCATTCTCAACGCCAATGGCGACCCGGCCCGCTTTGCGGCCTTCCGCCTGCCGGTGGTCGCCGACACGCTCGAAGACTTCCCCGGACCACTCGCCGGTATCCTGGCGGCACTCGACTGGACCGCCGCGAACCGGCCCGGCGCCGCATGGGTCGTGAGCGTGGCGGGCGATTGTCCGTTCCTGCCGCGCGATCTTGTGGCCCGTCTCCAGGAGGCGCGGGAAGCCGAGGACGCCGATCTGGCGGTCGCCGCGTCCGGCGGCTGGTCGCATCCGGTGATCGGTCTTTGGAAGGTCGCCTTGCGCGACGAACTGCGCGACGCCCTTGTCGGAGAGGACATGCGCAAGATCGACCGATGGACAGCGCGCTATCGCCTCGCGACCGTCTCCTGGCCGAACGAGCCGGTCGATCCCTTCTTCAACGCCAATACGCTGGAGGATCTTGGCGGAGCCGAAGCTCTGGCGGCTCGACTTACAGATTGACATTCAAGCAGGCCGGAAACCCGCCTGTTGCAGTGCCTCGCGGCTTTCCGGCGCGTGGAGCGCCGACAGGAACGCCTGCACCGCGCTCCGCTCCTTCCGCGCCGAGACCAGTACGAAATCGTACGATTCCTCGGTGAGCGGGAGGAAGCCAAGCCCCGCCGCTTTCGCCACCGGCTCGATCGTCACGCCCCAGTCGGCGCGCTCCTGCGCGATCGCAGCCGCCACCGCGTTGTGCGAGCGCGGCTGGTTCCAGTAGCCGCCGGGGCGGTGCTGGCCCAGCAACCGGTCGATCAGAATGCGCGTGCCCGCGCCCTGATTGCGGTTGACCATCAGGCATTCCGGATCGGCGAGTGCGTTGGCGACGGCCTCATTCGCGCCAGTGCCGTCGAAGCGCGGGTCGCCAATGCGAAACGCGATTCCCTGCATGCGTCGCCAGCCGGAAACCAGTTCCAGGCCTTCGACCAGGAACGGCGTGTTGTAGCTGTCGGTTTCAGGATCGTAGAGGTGGATCGGTGCGAGGTCGCACTCGCCGCGCTTGGCCGCTGCGAGGCCGCCCAGACTGCCGACCGCGAGCGATCGGACCGTCAGCCCGTCGCCGGATAACGGCGTCAGGACCGGGTCGAGACCCGTGCAGTGGCTGCCGATGATGACCAGATCGGGAATCCGCATATGCGGCGTGAACAGCGTGACCTCGGCTTGCGCTCCGGCGGGCAGATGGTCGGCCAGCGCTTCGATGCGCAGAAACCCGTCGGCTTGCGAAAACGAGGTGATGGCACCGGACCCCTTGCCGGTCGGATAGGCGACCAGCCCGTCATCGCCCTGAACCAGCGACACCATCGCGAACTCGGTGCGCCCCAGTTCGGATGCGATCCGCACGGGAACGCGCGCCGATACCCGCGTCTCGGCACGTGGCGGCAGCCCGGCCATACGGCGAAGGATCGGCGCGATCATGTCGTGAAAGGTGAACATCGCGGATGTCGGGAACCCCGGCAGGATCACCACCGGCTTGCTGTCGCAGACCGCCAGACAAAGCGGCTTTCCCGGCTTCAGCGCAACGCCATGCGCGACGATTCCCGGCTGGCCCAGCCGGTCGACGATGCGATGGCTGACGTCGCCGGCGCCCTTCGATGTGCCGCCGGACAGGATGACCATGTCATGCGTATTAAGCGCCGCGCGCATCGCGGCTTCCAGCTTTTCCTCGTCGTCGGGAAACGCGCCGAGGAAATCCGGCACGCCGCCATTCTCGAAAATGGCCGCGGCGACGATCGCGCCGTTGGTGTCGTAGACCGAAGCCGGACCGAGCGCCTGTCCGGGCTGCACGAGTTCGTCGCCGGTCGACAGGACCGCCACCTTGACCTTCCGCAACATGTCGAGGCGGGCAATTCCGCATGCGGCCGCCATGCCGATTTCGCGCGAGCCGATGCTGGTCCCGGCACGCAGCAGCAATTCGCCACGCGCGATGTCCGAGCCCGCATAGGAAATGAACTGGCCGGCCGAGGCCGCGCGCCGGACCTCGACCGCGCCGTCTTCGAGGGGCTGTGTGTGCTCGACCATGACGATTGCGTCGGCCCCGCGCGGAACCATCCCCCCCGTCGAGATCGGCGTGGCCGTGCCGCTGGATACCGGCAGCGTCGGAGCAACGCCGCAAGCCAGCGTCTCGGGATTGAGCGCCAGACGCGCGGGCGAAGCTTGGCCGCAGGTCGCCAGATCATTCGACTGCACCGCGAACCCGTCGACATTGGATCGATCGAATTGCGGCACGTCGATGGGCGAGACGACATCGGCCGCAAGTACCCGGCCCAGCGCATCCTCAAGCGCGCATTCCTCGCTCGCGGGCGGGCGTGGGAACACGGCTGCCTCGAACCGGCGAAACGCCTCTTCGCGTGACAGGATCGACAGGAACTGCTCCTGGTCCACGCCCTCGTTGCGGGCGGCGACAGGGGTGTTCGACGCGATCGCGAAATTCTTCGTCATGGCGCCTCGTGGAGAGAAAATCCCGCAACGGGCGTACCGGCGGCATGGCCTTCGCTCATCGCAGGAATCAGGCACCATGCGTCGGCCGACACAAGTTGCGCCGGCGACAGGGCGCCGACCGAAAGCGGCGTCCAGGCGCGTTCCGTCTGCTTCAGTAAAACGATGTCCGTCACTCCAATTCCCGACGATATCTTGCGCGCCAGCGGCAGGGATAGCGGGTCTTGCGGTGTCGCTCCAGTCAACATGCGAAGGATCGGCTCGACAAGGGTCAGCCAGACCGCCAGCGCCTGATCGGGCTGCCCCGGCAATGCGACCACCGGGATTTTCCCGACTCTGCCGAATGCGGCGGTGCGCCCGGGTTGCAGCGCGATCCCGTGGGCGAAGCGTTCGCCCGCCCGTGCGATGGCGGCCGCCGTGTGGTCGTTCCGGCCGGCGCCCGTACCCCCGACGAGAACGATCAGGTCCGCGGTTTCTTCCAATATGTCGTTCGCAATGGAAGCCACGTCGCGCTTGCACGAAACGCGCGCCACGTCGGCGCCAGCCGCTCCCGCTCTCATTTCGGCGAAATCCGCGGTGAGACGCGCGGCATTGAGGGAGTCCAGGTCGATCAGCCGAACCCACGGCCGTCGGACGGGCAAGCACGCGAGGCCGCTCCGCCGCGCGCACAGAATGTCGAAGGCGGAAGTCCTGCGGCCAGGGGTTGCCGGCAACTGCCCCATCGCGATGTCCTCACCGGCGCGGCGTACGCCTTGGCCAGGAATAGCCTCGGTGAGGACCTGCACCAAAGGTCCTTGTGCGTCGACACCTTGCGCGTCGATAACGCAGTCGCATCCCTCCGGCATGGCGTCACCGACCTCGACCCAGACCGGAGGAGCCGCCGGCACGGCGGGCGCGAATGACGACGCGCCGATCAGATCCCGCGCCGCCAATGCCCAGCCGTCGATCGCCGCTTCATCCCGCGACGGACAGGCATGCACAGCCGGTGCGGGTTTCGCGGCGATCACGCCGAGGGCGGCTTCAAGCGGCAGATCGACCGGCGCGACGGGCGCAAGCCCGTCCAAAAGCCAGTCACGAACCATATCGAAGGCGATGATGGCGCTTCTGGTTTCCTGGAAAGCCGTCATTGTCCCGCTGAATCGACTCATCGTACCCCGCCGATATCACAGCCATCGCCACTGGCGCCATCCTATGCGGGCCAGACTGTCTCGGCATGTTGAGCGGAGCAGGAACGTCCTTCGCCGGGAAGAGGTAGACGACCCGGACAGACCTGGGAGGCCAAGTAGTGCGGCAAAGACCAATGGCTTCCATGCGCCGGCGACTGGCCTCATGCTCCGCCGAAGGGGATAGTCCCTCGCCCGCGAGGCTGGCCCTCCGCCGGGGATATCGCCCCGTCTTCGCGGAGCAATCCGGGACCGAGGATCATCGGGATGCCGGCCGCCCTGCATTGCTTGATGATCGAGCGCGCAATCATCAACTTCTTGGCCTCCTCCTCGGGGGCAAACTTGTCGGCAAGTTCCGCCGCAACGGCGTTGACGGACACCGTCATCCCCCTCCCGCGCGCATCCTCGACTTTCGCTCTGATGCTGCTCCGTAAATCGTCCATCCGCGATTCCGCCTCCTTTGCGGTGCCTCCCATACATGCCGCAGGGGTTGCATTCAGCTATGTGAAGTTTTTGGCGCCTCAGGCCGCGACGGTGGCGATTGGCGCAGGACAGATCGACTCAGCGCGAACCAGTCTCAGAGCACCCACCGCCGCATGATATCCTGGGATGTCGTCAGTTCGACCTGCTGGCTGAAACGGCTGGCATACACCCTCATCAGAGCGTCATGGGTTTCGTCCGAGCCGCTGCAAAGACCGTCTTGGGGAAGCACGACCCGGAAGCCGTGGTCGATCGCGTCCATGACCGCGGCGAGAACGCAGACATCCGTCTCGGTCCCGGTCACGAGCAGGGTTTCGACCTCCCGCTCCCGCAACCAGCCGGCAAGCCGGCCGTCGTGAAAGGGCGAATAGACCGACTTGTCGAAGACGGTCGCAGGCGGCACGAGCGCCCTCAGGGGTTCCACGATATCGAGCAGCCCCGGGTCGATCTCCGCCTGCGTAAATTGCGACCATCGCCGAAAATAATCTCGCCATGCCCCGGCGACGTCTCCCGGCGTTTTCGGCGGTATGAACCGGGTGAAGATCGTACGTTCGGGCCGGTGGCGGGCGATCGCCTCGACCACGGGCAAGACCCGGTCCATCCACGGTGTGCGCCATTCGGTCTCCTCCGCGAACATCCGTTGCATGTCGACGCACAGATGCGCGGTTTGCTGATTCAAGCCTTCGCTCGGACTTTTCCTGCTCATCGAGCCACCTCTCGACCGCGACGCTATCCGGCACCTCGCGGTCCAACGGATCGCAGACGGGCGATGCTGGCCATGAGCGACGGATGCGACCGCGTCCGGAATGATTTCATTCGGGCCGCGGTTCCGGCCCACTTCATTGGGCGGCGACGGATTGCCGCGATGAATGCGTCTGCCTCTGCGCTGTCCCCAGGGGTCGCACCGCGATGGCGGGAGCAAGTGCCCTGCTGGTCTGGCAACACCACTCGAGCGAGGGAACCCGCGCGGACTCCGTCAGACCATCATCTGCGCATCGCCGTCGATGCTCAGGGCCTGTCCCGAGATGCTCGAGCCTTGCGGAGATGCCAGGAACACCGCCATCGCCGCGAGGTGCTGCGGCGGAATGAGCTTTCTGAGAGACGTCACCGCGAGAGCCGCCGCCTCGACCTCCTCGTAACTCTTGCCGAGCGCGGCCGCCTTGTTGGCGAACACCGATTGGATGCGCGGTCCATCCACGGAGCCGGGCAGGATCGCATTGACGCGAATGCCGAACTCGCCGAGTTCGATGGCCAGCGACTTGGTGAAGCCGACGACGGCCCATTTCGACGCGGCGTAGGGGGTGCGCATGGAAAATCCCAGCCGCCCCGCCAACGACGCCACGTTGACGATACTGGCGTTCGAACTCCGTTTGAGCAACGGCACGGCCAGCCGGGTGCAATTGAACTGGCCAGTGATGTTGACGTTGAGGGTCTGGTCCCACGCCTCGGGATCGATGTCCTCGACCCGCCCCGTCGGCCCGGCGATGCCGGCATTGTTGACCAGCACGTCGAGCCCCCCGAGCCTCTTCTCCACCTCCGCGAACAGCCGCGCGACATCGCCGCGATCCGAGACGTCGGCCCTAGAGGCCGTGACGCCGTCAAGGTCGGTTCCGGCCCCTTCCCCGTCGCTGACGTCGCAGTAATGAACCCGCGCGCCACTGGCCTGGAAGGCCCGCACCATCTCCAGCCCGATGCCCGACGCGCCCGCCGTCACCAACACCCGCAAACCGGCTATGTCCGATACCATCGTCACTCTCGTTCTCAGATTGATGCGGACGGCAGATTGCCGTTCGCCAGGATGAAATCCGCCGCGTCCCGGATATCCGCCGCGACGGCGGCACGGGCCTCATCGGCCTGCCTTGCCTTCAGCGCCGCGATGAGCCGGGCATGGTGCTTGTGCGCCTCGACCTCTTTCAACCGGCGCCCGCTGGCGCGCAGATCGAGGTTGATGACCGGCCCGACCTGGAGCCACAACCCGTCGATGATCTGCTGCAGTTGCGGCATGCCCGCCGCCGCATAGACGGCGAAATGCAGCTCCTTGTTGGCCTTCAGTGCGACCGCCCCGTCGGGGTCGCGGTGCCGGCTCTCGGCGGCGAAGCGTTCGTGATGGGCGCAAGCGGCGGCGATCTGCGCGGCGTCGGCCCGTTCCGCAGCGAACTGAGCGGCGAGACCTTCCACTTCCATGCGGATGATCGTCAGTTCGCTGAACCGCTCGCGGGTCATGATCGGCACCCGGATCGCCCGGTTCGGCAGGATTTCCAGCGCCCCCTCCGCCGACAGCCGACCGACCGCCTCGCGCACCGGCATCGCACTGGTGCCGACGGCCTCGGCCAGGCCGCGCAGCGTAAACTTGTCTCCAGGCGCCACCTGCCCCGCCAGGATCAGCTCCCGCAGGTCTCGATAGACGTGCTCCCCGAGCGTCACCCGTGACACCCGCAAAACCTTGTCGGCGATACCCGCCTCGACCGCGCTCATGAAATAAATTCCTCTTATGCCGACCTCATGGCTGGACACGGACACGAAAGCACGTTTTTCTAGATGTGTCATGTGTGATCACAAATGACAATCTGAGTGGAGGGACAGTAGGCCGTCTCCGCGGGGTCCTGCGGATCACGGGCTGAGGGAGCCCCTCCTGACGGGTCCATTGGGAGGAAGAAGAATGTCCAATTCGCATATCCGGCCCCATCGCAGACAGGTCATCAAGGGCATCGGCACCGCGGCGCTCGTCGCCGGCATCGGAACGCCGTTCATCGCCCGGGCACAAAGCGAGGTCGTCAAGATCGGCCATTTAACGCCGCTGACCGGCTTTCTCGGGCCCCTCGGTGAATACGCCCAGCTCGGCGTCCAGCTGGCGGTCGAGGAACTCAACGCCGCGGGCGGCATCGACGGCCGCCAGATCGAGCTCTTGATGGAGGACAGCGTCAATCCGGCCACCGCATCGACCAAGGCCGAGCGCTATATCACCCGCGACAATGTCGCCTGTATCATCGGGGAAATCAGCTCGGCGTCGGGTCTCGCGATCGCGCAGGTGGTCGAGCGGAACAAGAAGCTGTTCTTCAACACCGGCTGCAACTCCGATGCGCTGCGCGGCAGCGACTGCAGCCGCTATATGTTCCACGTCGAGGCGTCGAACTCCCAATATGTGAAGGGTGTCGGCTCGGCTTTCCTGCGCGACGGCCTCATCGACGGCAAGAAGATCTACTTTCTCACCGCCGACTACGCCTATGGCCAGGATCTCTCCCGCGTCGGCAAGAACTTCATCGAAGCCAACAATGGCACGGTCGCATGGGAGGATCTGGTTCCGACCGATGCGACCGATTTCAGCGCCTACATCCTGAAGATCCGGCAGGCGCAACCCGACCTCATCATCTCCAACCTCGCCGGCAACCAGATCACCAATTTCGTCAAGCAATATACCGAGTACGGCCTCGACTTTCCCTATGGCGGCTTCGGCTTCGACACCGCCGTCGCCTGGGGTGCCGGCAAGGGCAATTTCGGTGGCGAATGGCCGGTGGTCTGGCATCACAAGCTGGAGAACCCCGGCGCGCAGGCCTTCGTCCAAGCCTTCACCGCGAAGTGGGGCAAACCGCCAGACAACCAGGCCTGGGGCGATTATCTCGCCACCAAGCTGGTCGCGCAGGCGATGACCGAGACCAAGTCGATCGAGACCGACGCAGTTCTGGATTATTTCGAGGGCGGGCCGAAACTCGACATCCTGAAGGCGCGCGAGGGATATTTCCGCAAGCGCGACCACCAGCTCATCCAGGAAATGTACACGATGACGGCCAAGCCGATCGATCAGCTGGAGGACGAGTGGGATCTGATGCTGCTCGGCGCGGCTGTGCCGGGCGAAGGCGAGGATCTGGAGGCGATCGCACCGACCGAGGCGGAAAACGCCTGCAGCTTCGACGCCGCATAGGCCCGTCGAACCAGGTTCGTCGGCGCGGCGCCGCTCGCCGCGCCGACGGATTTTGAAGTCTTCCGATCATCGCTGAGGGTCTTGCCTTGCCCCTGGAAGCCGTCTTTGTCCTCGAACAAATCGTCAACGGCCTGTTCGTCGGCGTCAATTATCTGCTGATCGCCCTCGGCCTGTCGCTGATATTTTCGCTCGGCGGCATCGTCAATCTGGCGCATGGCGGTTTTTACGCGATCGGCGCCTATCTGGTCGTGCTGCTGTTCGACACGATCGGCTATCCGGCCTTCGTGGCCGCGCCGCTCCTGGTGGCGGTGATCGGCGTGGGGGTCGAACGGGTCTTCCTGCGGCCCTTCTACAAGGCCGACCCGGCGTTGAGCCTGCTTCTGACCTTCGGTCTCGCCATGGTGATCGAGCAGTCGCTCCGCATGATCTTCGGCGCGAGCCCCCGTCCCTTTTCGATCCCGCAATTTCTCAGCGGCCAGATCTTCATCGGCGATTTCATCTATTCGCGCTATCGCTTCGCCATCCTGATCGTCGCCACCGCGGCCGTGGCCGGCCTCTGGCTGCTCTTGCAGCGAACGCCGTTCGGCCGGATCGTGCGCGCCGGCATCCAGGCGCCCGACATGGTCGGCGCGCTCGGCATCTCCCTGAAGCCGTATCTCACCGCCGTCGCCGCCCTCGGCCTCGGCCTCGCCGGACTGGCCGGAACAATGATGGCGCCGATCACCGGCATTCACCCGGCGATGGGAGCCGAGATTCTCATCCCCGCTTTCGTGGTCGTGGTGATCGGCGGCCTGGGGTCGTTCTGGGGCGTGATCGTCGCAGCGCTCCTCGTCGGCGTCGTCCGTGGATTGACCGTCTATTTCTATCCGCCGGCCGCCGAAGCCTCGATGTACATCCTGATGCTGCTCGTGCTGCTCGTCCGGCCTCGCGGCCTGTTCGGCGAGCGGATCGCCAGGTTCGAGTAAGGCGCTCCCATGCTGTCACGATCTCTCAACATCGTCATCGCGTTGGCGGCGCTTGTCATCCTGCCATTCTTCATGGAAGCGATCGGACTGACGGTCGATTCCGCCATAGACGTAATCGTGCTCGCCACCGCCGCGCTCGCGCTGAATCTGCTGTTCGGCTACACCGGGCTGATCTCCTTCGGTAACGGGCTGTGGTTCGGCGTGGGCGTCTATGCCGCCGCCCTGGCCCATCTGAACTGGTTCCCCGACCAGATGCTGCTCCCGGCGCTGGTCTCGATCGCGGTCGTTGCGGTCATGGCAACCGTGCTCGGATTTCTCATCCTGCGGCGCAAGGGTGTCTATTTCTCGCTGCTGACCCTCGCCCTGACCGCCCTCGGCTACGCCATCGCGTTTCGCTGGACGGAGGTGACGGGCGGTGAAAACGGCCTCGGCGGCATCACCCGCCCAAGCCCGTTCGGCCTCTCGACGGTGAACAGCGACGCCTACTACGTGCTCGCCGCCATCGTCGTCTTCGCGGTGATTTTCGCCCTGCAGCGCTTCGTCCGCTCGCCGATCGGCACCGTTCTTGTCGCGATCCGGGAAAACGAGGAGCGCGCGCGCTTCCTCGGCTACGCGACGCAGACCTACAAGCTGATCTGCTTCGTCGTCTCCGCGACCGTCACCGCCCTTGCCGGCATTCTGTTCCTCTTCCATCACCGCTTCGCCTCCGCCGACCCGGTCTCGCCGGCCTTTTCCGGCGAACTTCTTGCGATGGTGCTGATCGGCGGCTCGCGCAGCTTCCTCGGCCCGGCCCTCGGCGCGCTGTTCTACGTCCTGTTCCGCGAGTTCCTGTCGCAATGGACCGGCGACTGGCTGTTCTATTTCGGCCTTTTGTTCGTTGGCTTCATCATGTTCTCGCCCACCGGCCTCGTCGGTGTGGCAGGCCGTGTCATCGACCCGTTCCTGCCGAAGCGCACGGGCGCTGCCGCGATGGCCAACCGCAGCATCGCCGAGGGCGAACCACTGCCCGCCTTTTTGCGCCGCGAGCATGCCGGACAGGAGCCGCTGCTTCGCGTTGACGGGTTGGCCAAGAATTTCGGCTCCGTCCAGGCGGTACGCGACGCGAGCTTCATCGTCCGTAATCGAACCCTGCATGCGCTGATCGGTCCCAACGGCGCCGGCAAGACCAGTGCGTTCAACCTCATTTCCGGCATGTTCGCGCCCAGTCGCGGCAAGGTGACCCTTGGCGACGAGAGCATTGCGGGCCTGCCGCCCGAGGCGGTCTGCCGCCGGGGTTTGGCCCGCTCGTTCCAGATCACCAATCTCTTCCCGACCCTCAGCGTCGAGGAGAACCTGCGACTGGGTGTCCAGGCGACCCATGCCAGCCGGTTCAATCCGTGGATTGGCGCGAAAGGGATCACGGCGATCAACCAGGAAACGGCGGAAATCATCGGCTTTCTCGGCGTCCGCGGCATGGAGAGCGCCGAGGCTGGGGCGCTGTCCTATGGCGGACAGCGCGTGCTCGACATGGGGCTCGCCATCACCTCGAAGCCGCGCATGCTGCTACTGGACGAGCCGCTGGCGGGCTTGGCCGCGGCGGAGCGCGAACGGATCGGTCGTCTGATCCGCCAGATCGCCGACGACATCCCGGTGCTCCTGGTCGAACATGACATCGACCGCGTCTTCGACCTGGCGGATGCGGTTACCGTGATGAATGGCGGCGAGGTCCTCGTCGACGGAAGCGCGGAAGAGGTTCGCACCGACAAGCGCGTGCAGGACATCTATATCGGCTCGGGCGTCGCCGCGCTGGCCGCGCGCGAACTCGTCTCGGCGGCCCGGCCGGAACTGCTGCTCGGCCTCAAGGGGATCGATACCTTCTACGGCAAGAGCCAGATCCTTTCGGACGTCTCGCTCGACATCCATCACGGCGAGATCGTCGCCCTGCTCGGCCGCAACGGGGCCGGCAAGACCACCTTACTGAAGACGTTGATCGGCATCGCCCCGCCCGCGACCGGCGAGGCAACCTTGGCCGGGGAAGGCATCGCCGGCCTCGCCTCCGCCGAGATCGCGCGCCGGGGCGTCGGATACGTTCCGCAGGGGCGCGGCCTGTTTTCCGGCATGTCGGTCCGCCAGAATCTCGAATTGGGACGCTTGCGGCGGCTGACCGGCAATGGCCGCCACTGGACCGAGGACCGCGTACTGGAATTCTTTCCCCGGCTTCGGGAACGGCTCGACATCGACGCCGATCGGCTGTCGGGCGGCGAGCAGCAGATGGTCGCGGTGGCCCGCGCGCTGGTCGGTGACACCCGCCTGTTGCTGCTGGACGAACCCTTCGAGGGATTGTCCCCGGCGATCACCGAGGAACTCTTCGACGCCTTCGACAAGCTGCGCAGCGAGGTTTCGATCCTGATCGTCGATCATCATCTCGATCTGGTGCTCAATCTGGCCGATCGGGTGACGGTGCTCGAACGCGGCCGCGTCGTGCATGAAGGACCCGCCCGGCCGCTGGCGCGCGATCTCGATCTCCGCCGGGAGGTCCTTTGGCTCTGAACGGCAAGGAGAATCCATGACCAAGATCGCCATCGTCGGCTGTGGCCTGATCGGCCGCGCCTGGGCCATCACCTTCGCCCGCGCCGGCTACGACGTCGCGATGTTCGACCGCCAGGACGGAGCTACCGAAAGCGCGCGGGCCTATATCGCCGAAATCCTGCCCTCTCTGGCCGAATTCGACCTCTTGAACGGCGCCGCTCCCGAGGCCGTGCTCAGCCGCATCGCCCTGGCACCGTCCCTGCCGGCCGCGCTCGACGGGGCGGTTCATGTGCAGGAGAACACGCCCGAAGATCTGGCGATCAAGCGCGCCGTCTTCAGCGAACTGGAAGAGCATGCCGACGCCGACGCGGTGCTCGCCTCATCGACGTCGGCGATCCTGCCGTCCTTGTTCAGCGAGCATCTGCGTACCCGCGAGCGTTGCCTCGTCGCCCATCCGATCAACCCACCCTACCTCGTGCCCGCCGTGGAAGTCGTTCCGTCGCCCTGGACCAGCGCCGAAGCGCGCGATCGGACCGCGACCTTGATGCGCGACGCCGGCCAGTCGTCGATCGTCATGAAGCGCGAGATCGACGGCTTTGTCATGAACCGTATGCAGGGGGCGCTGCTCGAAGAGGCGTTTCGCCTTGTTCACGACGGCTTCGCCGACCCCGAGGACGTCGACATCGGCATCCGGGAAGGGCTGGCGCTGCGCTGGAGTTTCATGGGGCCGTTCGAGACGATCGACCTCAACGCCCCCGGCGGCGTCCGCGACTACGTCACCCGCTACCAGGGCATCTATGAGACCATCGCGCCCTCGCAGCGCCGCCGCGTCGATTGGGCCGGCCCGGTCATCGAGACGGTCGAAAAGGATCGCCGCGAGCGCCTGCCGGAAGGCCAGCTCGGCGCCCGGCAGCAATGGCGCGACCGGCGCCTGATGGCCCTCGCCGCCCACAAGCGGCAATCCGACCGCGACATCAAATCCTGAAGGAGACGGCCATGGCCCAACGTAAAGTCATCATCACCTGCGCCGTGACCGGCGCGATCCACACGCCGACCATGTCGCCGCATCTGCCGATCACGCCGGATGAGATCGTCACGGATGCCGTGGCCGCCGCCGAAGCCGGCGCCGCGATCCTGCATCTGCACGCGCGCAACCCGGAGACCGGGCAGCCCGACCAGACGATCGAGGCGTTCGCGCGCTTCCTGCCGCGCATCAAGCAGCAGACCGCCGCCGTCATCAACATCACCTCTGGCGGCAGCCCCTACATGAAGGTCGAGGAGCGCGTCATGCCGGCGGCGCGGTTCAAGCCGGAGGTCGCGTCCCTCAACATGGGCTCGATGAATTTCGGCCTGTTCCACCTGCTCGACAAATACAAGAAATTCCAGCACCCTTGGGAGAAGGAGCATCTCGCCAATACGCGCGATCTGGTGTTCCGCAACACCTTCAAGGACATCGAGTACATTCTCGAGACCTGCTACGATAACGGCACCCGCTTCGAATTCGAGTGCTACGACATCGGGCATCTCTACAATCTCAAGCACTTCCTCGACCGGGGTCTGGTGAAGCCGCCGCTGTTCGTGCAGTCAGTCTTCGGCCTGCTCGGCGGCATCGGCCCGCATCCCGAAGACGTCATGCACATGAAGCGGACCGCCGACCGGTTGTTCGGAGATCAATATCGCTGGTCGGTGCTCGGCGCCGGCCGTCACCAATTGGCCATCGCCGCGCAGGCCGCCTCCATGGGCGGCAACATTCGCGTCGGACTGGAGGATTCGCTCTGGGCGGGCGCCGGTAAGCTGGCGACATCGAATGCCGATCAGGTTCGACTGGCGCGCTCCATCGTCGAGGGCCTGGGGCTGGACGTGGCCTCGCCGGACGAAGCCCGCGAGATCCTGCAGCTCAAGGGTGGCGACAAGGTCGACATCTGATCCCCGCACCCACACGGGAGAGGCTGGCGTTCAAACCTTCGGTCGCTTGGGACGGCGTGGCTTGCCCGAGGGGGGCGCGCCGTCCTGGCGCTTGCCTTGATAGGGTTTCTTGCCGCGCGGCTTGCCGGATGGACCCCGGCCCGCGCGCGCTCCCCCGTCGCCCGGCGAATCCGCCATCGAGATCGTGATGTCGTCGCCGTCGCTGACCTCGGCCGCGGCAGCGAATTTCTTGGCGACGCTCTCGCTGATCTCGACCTTGGTCTCGCGGTCGAAAATCTTGATGGCGCCGATCTCCTCGCGGGTGATCTTGCCGCGCCGGCATAGCAACGGCAGAATCCATTTCGGATCGGCATTGTTGCGCCGGCCGACATCCATGTGGAACCACACCGTGGGACCGCCGCGCGCGTGCTCCTTGCCGCGCCCCAGGGTCCGGTCCCGACCGGCCGCGTAGTCCTTGCCGGCCTTCGGATCGGGGCCGAAGCCTGGATCGAAGACGTCCTCCGGCGAGGGCAGGCGCGACCGATAGAGCCGCGCGAGCGCCGCCGCGATCTCTTCGGGCGATCGTGTCGCCAGCAAATTGCGGGCGGCGGCCAGATCGTCCTCGCTGGCTTCCTGGGTCAGGATCGGATCGGACAACAACCGCTGCTCGTCCAGCCTGCGAATTTCGTCGGCGGAGGGGGCGCCACCCCACGTCGCCTGGATACGGGCCTCGGCCAGCAGCCGCTCGGCCTTGCGACGTCGCGAAATCGGCACCAGCAGCACCGACACGCCCTTGCGGCCGGCGCGGCCTGTTCGCCCGCTGCGATGCTGCAGGGTCTCCGCGTCACTCGGCAGATCCGCGTGGACGACGAGGCCGAGGCTCGGCAGATCGATGCCCCGGGCCGCGACGTCGGTGGCCACGCACACCCGAGCCCGCCCGTCGCGCAACGCCTGCATGGCCTGATTGCGCTCGCTCTGGCCGAGTTCGCCGGACAGCGTCACAGTCGAGAAGCCGCGCTCCAGCAGCCCCGATGAGAGATGGCGCACCGCCTCTCTGGTGTTGCAGAAGACGATCGCGCTGGGCGCGTCCGCCTGCCGCAGCACATTGACGATCGCGTGCTCCATCTCGTTCGGGGCAATGCGGATGGCGCGATATTCGATGTCCACATGGCCGGCGGCGCCGCGTGTCGCCTCGATGCGCAACGCATCGCGCTGATAGCGCTTGGCCATGGTCGTGATCGCCTTCGGCAGCGTCGCCGAGAACAATAGGGTGCGGCGCTCGCGCGGCGTCGCCTCCAGCAGGAATTCCAGATCCTCGCGGAAGCCGAGATTGAGCATCTCGTCCGCCTCGTCCAGGACCAGGGCCTTGAGCGCGCCGATCCGCAGCGCGCCGCGCTCCAGATGGTCGCGCAGGCGGCCGGGGGTTCCCACCACGATATGAACGCCCTGAGCCAGCTTCCGCTTTTCGGCGCGCGGGTCCATGCCGCCCACGCAGGTGACGATCTGCGCGCCGGTCTGGGCGTAGAGCCAGATCAGCTCCGTCGTGACCTGCATCGCCAGTTCGCGTGTCGGCGCGACGATCAGTGCCATCGGTTCGCCGGCCGGACCCAGCCGCTCCGCGTCACCGAGTAGCGTCGAGGCGATCGCCAGACCGTAGGCGATGGTCTTGCCCGATCCGGTCTGGGCCGAGACGAGGAGATCGCGCTCGGCCGCCTCCGACTCCAGAACCGCATCCTGGACGGGCGTCGGATCTTCGTAGCCGCGCTCCGCGAGAGCGCGGGCCAGCGGAAGGCTCGTTGGGCGAAACGCCATGGGGCAGTCCTTGCGTAGTGACGGTCGTGGCATCGCGTGGATCGTGCGACGCGCGCCTCCGGCGCGCTTGCGCGCCTTGCTATGGCACAGGCCGCTATCGCGCTCAATCGATGCGCTGGCTGTTCTAGCTCATCGGGCGGGCACCCGTCCGGATGCCGAGGACGCGATCAGGCCAGATGGTGCTTGACATCCTCAGCCGCCGACAGGTGGCCAGTCCTCTTATGCCGCCCGGCAAAGCGGTTCGACCGTAGGATTTTTTCGCCGGCGAAGCGGAATTGCAACCGGTTGCAAAATCGATCGGCATATGCTTGTCTTGAGTTCGCGATCCGAACCGGTTGGCCGCTTCCGTTCGCGAAACAGGGAGGACGATCACAGTGAAAAAATTCATCTCGAAATTGCTCGGCGCGACCTTCGCCGCTTCGCTCGCGGCGACGGCTATGGTTGGCACCGCGCAGGCCGAAGGCGAGCGCTTCGTGCTTGTCAGCCATGCGCCGGACAGCGACAGCTGGTGGAACACGATCAAGAACGCGCTGGCGCTGGCCGGCGAGCAGATGGACGTCGAAGTCGAGTACCGCAATCCGACCACGGGCGACATCGCCGACATGGCCCGGATCATCGAACAGGCGACCGCCACGAACCCCGACGGCATCATTACCACGCTGGCCGACCCCGACGTCCTCAAGGGGCCGATCGAGGACGCCGTCGCCAAGGGCATTCCGGTGATCATCATCAACTCCGGCACGCCCGAGCAGGCGGCGGAACTCGGCGCGCTGATGTATGTCGGCCAGCCCGAATACGACGCCGGCCTTGCCGCCGGCCAGCGGGCCAAGCGGGACGGCATCGCATCGTTCCTTTGCGTGAATCACGTGGTGTCGAACCCGGTCGTGGGCGAACGCTGTCGCGGATTCGCCGATGGCCTCGGGGTCGAGCTCGGCGAATCCATGATCGATTCAGGCCAGGACCCCGCCGAGATCAAGAATAAGGTCATGGCCTATCTGTCGGCCAATCCGGATACCGACGCCATCCTGACCTTGGGTCCCACGTCGGCGGACCCGACCATCGAGGCGGTCAAGGAAAACGGCATGGCTGGTGAGATCTACTTCGGCACCTTCGACCTCGGCGCCGAGATCGTCAAGGCGATCAAGGACGGCACAATCCAGTGGGGCATCGATCAGCAGCCCTTCCTGCAGGCTTATCTGCCGGTGATCGTGCTCACCAACTACAAGCGCTACGGCGTTCTGCCGGGCAACAACATCAACTCCGGCCCGGGCTTCGTCACCAAGGACGCCTTGGAGATGGTCGAGAAGTTCGCTGGCGAATACCGCTAGAGCTTAGGCCGGCGCGGCTCTCGGGCCGCCTCGCGACGCACCGCATCGCGGCGCCGAAACCGGCGCCGCGATCTCACCAGATCAAAGGAACAACCGGACGCACGCCACACGTGCTCCATCGGTTCGACCGCTGACGCGGCCGGGAGGAGAGACATGGTCGATCAACCGTCGCCTCAGGCACAAACCGCCCCGGAAGCCGACGAGCGTATCCGCAAACGCTCGCCATTCCGCACCGCGCTCGTGCGGCCGGAACTGGGAGCCATTTGCGGCACCATCCTCGTATTCGCCTTCTTCCTCGGCGTTGCCGGCGATAGCGGCATGTTCGCCCCCGAAGGCATCGTCAACTGGGGCGTCGTCTCCGCCCAGTTCGCCATCATCGCCGTCGGCGCCTGCCTGTTGATGATCGCCGGCGAGTTCGATCTCTCGGTCGGCTCGATGATCGGCTTTTCCGGCATCGTCATCGCATTGGTCTCGGTGACAGGCGGCTATCCGCTCTGGCTCGGTATTCTGGTGGCCTTCGCCTGCGCGATCAGCATCGGCGCACTGAACGGCTATCTGGTGGTCAAGACGGGCCTGCCCTCCTTCATCGTCACCCTGGCGTCGCTCTACATTCTGCGCGGCCTGACGATCTTCGCGGCGGTTGTCACAACCCGCAAGACCATCATCGGCGGCGTCCGGGACGTGACCGAAGGCGACCCAATCGGCTGGCTGTTCGGCGGTACGCTGTTCAAGGGCCTGTTCGTCTGGCTGGCCGATATCGGCATCGTCGGCAAATTCGTCGCCGGCAGCCGGGCCGGCCAGCCGATCGTCGAAGGCATCCCGATTTTGATTGTCTGGGCGCTCGGGCTGATCCTCTTCGGCCATATCCTGCTCACCCGCGCGAAGTTCGGCAACTGGATCTTCGCGTCCGGCGGCGATGCCCAGGCGGCGCGCTACGTCGGCGTGCCGGTGAACCGGGTGAAGATCCTGATGTTCATGTTCTCCGCCTTCTGCGCCACCGTCTTCGCCACCTTGCAGGTGATCGAGTTCGGATCGGCAGCCGCCGACCGTGGCCTGTTGAAGGAGTTCGAGGCGATCATCTCGGTGGTCATCGGCGGCGCGCTTCTGACCGGCGGATACGGCTCCGTGGTCGGCGCGGCACTCGGCGCCCTGATCTTCGGCGTGGTGCAGCAGGGCCTGTTCTTCGCCGGCGTCGAGAGTTCGCTGTTCCGGGTCTTCCTCGGCGGCATCCTTTTGATCGCCGTGATCCTCAACACCTACATCCGCCGCATGATCACCGGGGAGCGCTGACCATGACGACACCCTTGATCGAACTCGTCGATATCGAAAAGCACTTCGGCCCGGTTATCGCGCTGGCCGGCGTGTCGCTGTCGATCATGCCGGGCGAGTGCCATTGCCTTTTGGGCGACAACGGCGCCGGCAAGTCGACCTTCATCAAGACGATGTCGGGCGTCCACAAACCGTCGGCCGGCAAGATCCTCGTCGGCGGCAAGGAAGTTCATTTCACTAGCCCGCGTGACGCCATGGCCGCCGGCATCGCCACCGTCTATCAGGATCTGGCGATGATCCCGCTGATGTCGGTCACCCGCAATTTCTGGATGGGCCAGGAGCCCGAAAAGAGCGTCGGGCCGTTTAAATTCTTCGACTTCGACAAGGCCAATGCCATCACCATGCAGGAGATGGCGAAAATGGGTATCCGCCTGCGCGAGCCGACCCAGGCGGTCGGAACGCTCTCCGGCGGCGAACGCCAGACCGTGGCGATCGCGCGGGCGGTCTATTTCGGCGCCGAGGTCCTGATCCTCGACGAGCCGACATCGGCGCTCGGCGTGCGCCAGACCTCCAATGTCCTGGCGACGGTCGACCGGGTCCGCAAGTCGGGGATCGGCGTTGTGTTCATCACCCACAATGTCCGCCACGCCATGGCGGTCGGCGATCGCTTCACCGTGCTCAATCGCGGCAAGACGCTCGGCACCGCCAAGCGCGGCGAGATCAAGGCGGAAGAGTTGCAGGACATGATGGCGGGCGGCCAGGAATTGGCCGAACTGGAAGGAACGCTGGGCGGGACGGTGTAAGACCGCGTGCCCCGGCCCCGCGCCGGCGGCCCGGATGATGGTAACCCGCGCCAGCCTGTTCCATATAGAGCCGTCCATCGACATTTGCGGGAGTCGGTGCGGCGGTGTTGAGCCGGTCCCCGGCCGGCCAAACGATCCCGCCCGCGACAACGGAAATAATCGCTGGATGGCAGTAACCCTCAAGGAAGTGGCGGAACGCGCCGGGGTCTCGCGCTCGGCCGTGTCGCGCGCCTTCACGGAAGGTGCCTCCGTGTCCGTCAAGACCCGCCGCAAGGTCGCCAAGGCGGCGGCGGAACTGGGCTACAGTCCGAATCTGTTCGCCAGCAGTCTGACGACCCGGCGCACCAAGCTGATCGGGCTGGTTTCCAACAACTTCCACAACCCGATCTTCCTGCAGGTCTTCGATCTCTTCACCCGCGGGCTTCAGGAGCGTGGGTTGCGCCCGCTGCTCGTCAATCTGACGGACGAGACGGACCCGGAGAATTCCGTTCGGATGCTGCGGCAGTACTCGGTCGATGGCGTGGTCGTCGCCTCGTCCACATTGCCGCCCCGCTTCGCCCATGCGTTTCGCGAAGCCGGCGTGCCGGTGGTTCATTCCTTCGGGCGCTATTCCAGCGCGCCCGAAGTGCATGTCGTCGGCATCGACAATCGCTACTGCGGCAAGATGGCGGCGGATTTGCTGGTCGCCCGGGGCTATCGCCGGATCGGATTCATGGGCGGCCCGGCGACCGCCACATCCACACAGGATCGTCTCGCCGGCTTCATCGCGGCGATGCAGGCCCATCCAGACGTTGCCGTCAGCCACAGCTACGCCGCCGCCTATTCCTTCGACGCCGGGCGGCAGGAGATGGCACGGCTGATCCGGGAAGAACCGGCGGAGGCCTATTTCTGCGGTGACGACGTCCTGTCGATCGGCGCCTTGAGCGCGATCCAGTCCGCCGGCCTGTCCGTGCCCGACGACATCGGCATCATCGGCCTCAACGACAT
The DNA here is from genome assembly GCF_017183135.1 of Aurantimonas marina. Classification (GTDB taxonomy): domain Bacteria; phylum Pseudomonadota; class Alphaproteobacteria; order Rhizobiales; family Rhizobiaceae; genus Aurantimonas; species Aurantimonas marina. The sequence goes on from NZ_JADDXW010000001.1 coordinate 230,268, forward strand.
GGAAATGGCGCGGTGGGAGAACATCAATCTCACCACCATCCACCAGCCGATACGCCAGATCATCACCTCGTCGATCGAATTGATCGTGGCGATGCTCGAGGAGCCGGACCGTTATCCCGAATCCCGGCTTTTCCCCTGCCGGATCGTCGAGCGGGGAACGCTCAGACCGCCTGCGGTTAGAGCGGGATGAGGAAAAGTGGGAACCGGTTTTCCGTCCACATCCTGCTCGAAAATCACTGGAATCGATCACGTTTATGAAATGGGATCGAATCGATCCTATTTCATCGTGATCTAGGGCGTCCGAAACATAGGCGGGCGGGCGTCGACCCAGGCGCCTTGCCGGCTAGCCGAAGCGACAGCGCCGTGGACGGCCGCCATGGAGCGCAGCCCGTCCTCGGCCCGTGGATAAAGGTCGGCGGCCGGAACGGGCGATCGGCCTTCCTTCTCGGCGCGAATGATCTCCGCCAGATCGGCATAGATGTTGGCGAAGGCCAGCGGCATTCCTTCGGCATGGCCGATCGTGACGCGCGACGCGCGATCGGCTTCCGGCGACAATCCGGCCTCGCCACGCTCGATCGTCTGCACCCGGCCACCGAGCGGCGTCCAATAGAGCTGGTTGGGCTGCTCCTGCGCCCAGCGCAGACCGCCGGTCTCGCCGAACACCTGCAATGTCAGCCCGTGCTGGCGGCCGATGGCGACGGACGACGTCCACAGCCGCCCGACCGCGCCGCCATCCATGCGGAAATTCACCATCGCGTCGTCCTCGAGCGTCCGGCTCTCGATGCAGGAGACGAAATCCGCCGACAGCGACGCGACCTCCTGACCGGTGACGAAGCTTGCCATGTGCAGCGCATGGATGCCGCAATCGGCGAACTGCGCCGACACACCCGCCTGCGCCGGATCGTAACGCCAGCGCACGCGCGGATTGTCGGCATCGGCCGCGTTGGCATGATGGCCGTGGGCGAATTCGGCGACGACGAGGCGCACCCGGCCGAGATCGCCGCGCGCCACCATCGCCCGCATGTGCCGCACCAGCGAATAGCCGCTGTAGCCATAATTGACCGCGCAGATCCGTCCCGTCGCGCGGGCGGTTCGGACAATCTCCTCGCCCTCCTCGACGGTCATCGTCATCGGCTTTTCGCACAATACGTGGAAGCCGGCTTCGAGAAAGGCCTTGGTGATCTCGTAATGGGTGGCATTGGGCGTCGCCACGGTAACGAGATCGACGCGGTCGTCGCGGCCGCGCTCACCTTCAAGCATCTCCCGCCAGTCGCCATAGGCCCGGTCGGGCGCGATACCAAGGGTCCGCGCATAGGCCCGCCCGGCATCCGGCACATGGTCCAGCGCCCCGGCGGTGAAGGCAAAGGCGCCGTCGAGCCCGGCCCCCAGCCGGTGTGCCGGCCCGATCTGACTGCCCGCGCCGCCGCCGACCATACCCCAATTCAGCTTGCTCATGGCGTGTTCCTCAATTGAAACCGATCGATTCCAGATAGGCGCGGTTGGCCGCCGCGTCGTCGACCGGCGAGGTATCGCCCGCCGGGTCGCAGTCCTGCTCGACCGTGCACCAGCCTTCGAAGCCGGCATCCAGGAGCACCTGGCGCACGGCAGGAAAATCCACGTCGCCCTCGCCAAGATTGCAGAAGATGCCCTGCCCGCAGGCGTCGTAGAAGCCGGTGCGGTTGGCGATCGCGGCGGCCTTCACCTTCGGGTCGATATCCTTGAAATGCATGTAGGAGATGCGGCCGATATGGCGCCGCATGAAGGCCACCGGATCGAAGCCGGCATAGGAATGATGGCCGGTGTCGAAGCAGATCTTCAGGATGCCCTCGTCCACCTCGTCCAGGAGACGCTCCAGTTCCGGCTCGAAGTCGATGAAGCCGGCCGCATGGGCGTGCATCCCGACGGTCAGGCCGTATTCCTCCGCGCCCATCCTGGCGATGGTCCGGATTCGGTCGACGAAGGCCTTCCACTCGGCCGCGTCCATCTGCTCGGCCTCGCTGGCGCGGCCGGCGGTCGGCGCCCGGCGCGGCGAAATCGAATCGATCAGCACCAGATGGCGCGCACCGTGGGCGGCGAGCGCCTTGCAGGTTCGCACGGCGCCGTCGCGCACGTCGTCCCACTGGTCCGGGTCGTGAAACGCCCGGAACACGACGCCACCGATCAGTTCCAGATCGTGCCGCGCGAGCCCCTCGGACAGCAAGGCCGGGTCCTCGGGCATGAAGCCCACCGGGCCGAGCTCGATACCCTTGTAGCCGGCCTCGGCGCATTGGCGCAGGACCGTTTCCCAGGGAGGATTGCGCGGGTCGTTGGCGAATTCGACACCCCAGGAACAGGGCGCGTTGCCGATACGGATGGTCATGGTCGGAAAAGCCTTTGCCAAACTCAGAAACTGTCGAGCGATTGCCAGGACTTCGCCTGGCTCGACGCCATCGCTGCCGCGACGACGCGGTTGACGTCCATACCGTCCCGAAAGGTCGGAAAGACGGGTTCGCCGGTCGCGATCGCGGTGAGAAAATCCTTGGCCTCGATGGTGATCTGATCCTGATAACCGGTGCCGTGCCCCGGTCCCTGGCAGAACCCCGCATAGTCGGGATGCTCGGGACCGGTCAGGATCTTCGTGAACCCGCGCCGCTCCTCCGGGCCGTCCATCCGATAGAGCCAGAGCGCGTTCTGGTTCTCCTGATCGAAACGGATCGCGCCCTTGGTGCCCGTGATCTCATAGGCGTAGCCCATCTTGCGACCGGTCGCGACGCGGCTGAAGAACAGATGCCCCATCGCACCGTTCTCGAATCGGCACATGATCTGCGCCTGGTCGTCATTGGTGACGGCCTCGTCACCGCCCGGACCCGGACGGGTGGCATGGACGGTCTCGACCTCGGCGATCAGGTCGCGGATCGGACCGGCCAGCGCCAGCGCGCCATTGATCATATGCGGCGCCAGATCGCCCATCGTGCCGTTGCCCGCGCCGCGCGTGCGCCAGGTCGCCGGAGCCTTGGGGTCGGCGTAGAAATCTTCCGTGTGCTCGCCCCGGAACCAGGTGGTGTCGCCGATCTCGCCGGCGTCGATCAACTGGCGGGCGAATTGCGAAGCCGGCGTGCGGATATAGTTGAAGCCGACCATGTTCGCCGCCCCGGAGGCTTCCGCCGCCGCGACCATGGCCCGGCTATCCTCCAGCGACGCGCCGAGCGGCTTTTCGCAGAATACCGGCTTGCCCAAGGCGAACGCCGCTTCCGCTATCGCCCGGTGGGTCTCCTGCGGCGCGGCGATGACGACCGCCTCGACCGCCGAGTCCGTCACCAGCGCACGCCAATCCGACGTGCAGCGCTCGTATCCGAACGCCGCGCGATAACGCTCCGCCGATCCGGGACTCGTGGCGCAGACCATTTCCAGCCGCGGGCGCAGCGCCGTCTGGAAAACCGCGCCGACGGCCTGCATGGCGACCGCATGCGCCTTGCCCATATAGCCGCCGCCGACGATACCGATGCCAATTGGGGTCACGGGTGATCCTGCCTCAAAAAGAGGTTTGCAACCGGTTGCAAAACACGTAACCTCAATAGCGGCTGGCCGATCGTTCGACAATCGGCATCTGAAGAAAATTTCACGCCGGGCCACCAACGGAGGAAAGCATGAGCGCAGGAAGCGAAACGGTCCGTCTGACGACAGCGCAGGCCGTCATCCGCTATCTGGCCAATCAGTACATCGATATTGACGGCAGCGAGAAACGTCTGTGCGGCGGCGGCTTCGCCATCTTCGGGCATGGCAACGTGACGTGCCTCGGCGAGGCGCTCTACGACCACCGCGACGAATTGCCGGTCTATCGCGGCCAGAACGAGCAGAGCATGGGCTTTGCCGCGGCCGCCTACGCCAAGCAGCAATTGCGCCGGCGCTTCATGTTCTGCACCGCCTCGGCCGGACCGGGCACCGCCAATCTCCTGACCTCGGCCGCGCTCGCCCACGCCAACCGCCTGCCCATGCTGATGCTGTGCGGCGACACCTTCGTCACCCGCCTGCCCGATCCGGTGCTGCAACAGCTGGAGCATTTCGGCAATCCGTCGCTGGGGCTCAACGATGCGTTCAAGGCGGTCTGCCGCTATTGGGACCGGATCACCCATCCAGCCCAGATCATCCAGTCGCTCCCCGCCGCCATCGCCACCATGCTCGATCCGGCCGATTGCGGCCCGGCCTTCCTTGCCCTACCGCAGGACGTCCAAGGCTGGACTTACGATTATCCTGTCGAATTCTTCGACAGGATGGTGCATCGCATCCGCCGGCAGGCCCCGGACTTATCCGAAATCGCAGACGCCGCTGCGCTGCTGAAATCGGCGGAGCGGCCGATGATCATCGCTGGCGGCGGCGTGCAATATTCCCGCGCCGTCGCGGAACTGACCGCGTTCGCCGAGACTCACGCCATCCCGGTGGTCGAGACCATCGCCGGCCGCGCCAACATGCTGGCGACCCACCCGCTCAATATCGGCCCGATCGGGGTGACCGGCTCCAGTTCCGCCAACGCGATCGCCGAAAAGGCGGACGTGATCGTCGCCGTTGGCACGCGGCTGCAGGATTTCACCACTGGCTCCTGGACCGCCTTCGACAAGACCGCCCGGCTCATCTCCATCAACGCCGCGCGTCATGACGCCGGCAAGCACCGCTCGCTGCCGGTGGTAGGCGACGCGAAACGCGCGCTGACGGCTCTGGGCGACGCGCTCGCGGACTATCGCGCGCCCGATGCGTGGACCAACACGGCCAAGGCCGAGCGCCACACTTGGGACGCCTATGTCGCCGACAATGTGCGGCCCGGCAACCGGCCGAACTCCTACGCTCAGGCTATCGGCGTCGTGAACGATCTCTGCGACCCGCGCGACCGGATCGTCACCGCGGCCGGCGGCCTGCCGGCTGAGGTGACGGCGAACTGGCGCACTCTCGACATCGGCACCGTCGACGTCGAGTTCGGCTTTTCCTGCATGGGCTACGAGATCGCCGGCGGCTGGGGCGCGCGCATCGCCCAGTCGGAAACCGAGCCGGAGGCCGACACCATCGTCTTCGTCGGCGACGGGGCGTATCTCCTGATGAATTCCGACATCTATTCCTCGGTGCTGACGGCCAAGAAGCTGATTATCCTGGTGCTGGACAATGGCGGCTTCGCGGTGATCAACAAGCTGCAGAACAACACCGGCAACACCTCGTTCAACAATTTGATCGCCGATTGCAACATCGCGGTCGAGCCCTTCGCCGTGGATTTCGAGGCACACGCCCGGGCCATGGGCGCCGAGGCCGAGACCGTCGCCAACCCGGCCGAACTGGCGGAAGCCTTCGAGCGCGCCAAGGCGGCCGAGCGAACGTCGGTCATCGTCATGAAAGTCGATGCCCATGACGGCTGGACCGCCGAAGGCCATGCCTGGTGGGAGGTCGGCACGCCCCACGTGACTGACAACGACCGCGTCCGCGCCGCCCATGTCGAGCAGGAAGCCGGCCGCGCGCGCCAGCGCAAGGGCATCTGACATGAAGCAGTTGCTCGGGCTGAACTATTCCTATCCCGAAGTGCTGGACGCCGCGCGGGCCGGCAACACCGAGGGGCGCGCATGACATCGCTTGCCGGCATCGCCCGGAACGACTTCGTCATCGTCGGGCGGGCGGGGATGGATTTTTATCCCGACCCGCCCGGCACGAAGACCGAAGAGGCGGAAAAATTCGTCGCCTGCCTCGGCGGCTCCTCGGCCAATATCGGTGTCGCGATCACCCGGCATGGCGGCAGGGCGGCGCTGGTGACCTCGGTGTCCGACGACGCGATCGGACGGTTCTGCCTCAACGAGCTGGCGAAATACGGCGTCGATTCCCGCCACGTCCGCTCGGTCGGCGGCGAGGCGCGCAACTCGCTGGCCGTCGTCGAAAGCCGGGTCGAGGACCACCAGTCGGTGATCTACCGCAACGGCGCGGCGGATTTCCAGATGACGACGGAGGACGTCGCGGCGGTGGACTACGAAGCCTATGGCGCGTTGATCACGACGGGAACCGTCTTCGCCGCCGAGCCGTCGCGCGACGCGGCGTTCCACGCCTTTGACCTGGCCCGAAAGGCTGGTCTGCCGCTGATCTTCGACATCGACTACCGCCCCTATTCCTGGCCCTCGCCCGAAATCGCCGCGGACGTCTATTCGCGCGCCGGGCGGCTCTGCGACATCGTCATCGGCAATGACGACGAGTTCGGCTTCATGGCCGGCGGCAAGGACAAGGGCCTCGCCAAGGCGCGCGAACTGGCGGGCAGCACCGCCAGCATCGTCGTCTACAAGATGGGCGAGCACGGCGCGATCACCATCACGCCGCACGAGGAATTCCGCACCGGTATCTATCCGGTCACGGCGCTGAAGCCGACCGGCGCGGGCGACGCCTTCATGGGCGGCTTCGTCGCCTCGCTCGCCCAGGGCCATGCGTTGCGCGACTGCGTCCTGCGCGGCTCCGCCTCCGCCGCGATCGTCGTGTCGCGCGTCGGCTGCGCGCCCGCCATGCCCACCACGGCCGAGTTGGAGGCGTTTCTCGCCGACCATCCCGGCCCGACCGATTCCTGAAAGGACAAGCCGATGCATATCGCGCCCTATGACAACCGCAACAAGCCGATCGTCGATGTCGACGACGCGCTGGTTCCGCTGAACTATTTCAACATCGTCAAGCTGACCAAGGGCCAGGCGTTCGAGTATCGCGTGCCGGGCTACGAGACCTGCATCGTGCCCGCCACCGGCACCGTCGACGTGAGCGTCGAGGGCGAATCCTTCGCCGCGCTGGGGACACGCGGCGTCGATGTCTGGGACGGCGAGCCGGAAGGCGTCTACGTGCCGACCGGCGCGACCGCCCAGATGGTCTGCGTATCCGACGCGGCGGAGGTGTTCGTCGCCGGGGCGAGATACGACAAGGTGCTGTCGCCCTTCGCGGTGCGCGCCGACGAACTGGACAAGGTGCAATACGGCTCCGACGACACCAAGACCCATCGCAAGATCAAGCACATCCTCGGCCAGAAGCAGCATGACAAGGTGGGCCGGTTGCTGGTTTCCGAACTCTATACCGTCGGCAAGGGCGGCTGGTCGGGCTTTCCCAGCCACAAGCACGACACCGACCGCCTTCCGCAGGAGACGCGGCACGACGAGACCTACAATTTCCGCTTCCGTCCCAATCACGGCACGGGCGTGCAGATGCTCCAGCGCGAGGACGGTAAGCCGGGGGACGCCTACCACATCGTCGACGGCTCGACGATCTGCCTCGACAAGGGCTATCACCCCTGCGCGGTGCTGCCCGGCTATGAGATGTATTATTTCACCATCCTCGGCGGCCTCAGCCAGCGCAGCCTGGTGCAGTATTTCCAGCCGAGCCACGCCGACCAGCTCGAAACCATTCCCGGCATCAAGGACATGATCGCGAAGTTCAAATGACGCTGGCAACGCTTTCCGAGGTTCTGCAACCGGCGCTCAAGGGCGGCTACGCGGTTGGCGGCCTCGTCGTCCTCGGCTGGGAGGACGCCCGCGCCTATGTCGCGGCGGCCGAGGCCGAGAACGCCCCCGTCATCCTCCAGGCCGGCCCCGGCTGCCGGGCGCACACCCCGCTGCGCGTCCTCGGCGCAATGTTCCGGACGCTGGCCGAAGGCGCCAGCGTTCCTGTCGTGGCCCATCTCGACCATGGCTATACGGACGAGGAGTGCCGCGAGGCGATCGACTGCGGCTTCAGCTCCGTCATGTTCGACGGTTCGCGCAAGCCGCTCGACGAGAACATCGCCAAGACCGCCCGCATCGCCGAGATCGCCCACGCCGCCGGCGTCTCGATCGAGGGCGAAATCGGCTTCGTCGGCTATTCCCAAGGCGAGGCGTCGGCCGGAACCACGCCGGACGAGGCCGCACGCTTCGCCGCCGAGAGCGGCGTCGACGCAATGGCGGTTTCCATCGGCAACGTGCATCTGCAACAGGAAAAGGCCGCCGAGATCGACCTGGACGCGCTGCGCGCCATCGAGGCCGTCACCGATCTGCCGCTGGTCATCCACGGCGGCTCGGGGGTTCCGGTCGCCACACGCAGCCGGCTGGCGCGCGAGTCGAAGATCTGCAAGTTCAATATCGGCACCGAACTGCGCATGGCCTTCGGCAAGGCGCTGCGCGAGGCGGTCAACAGCGACCCCAAACGCTTCGACCGTCTGGCGATTCTGAAGGAGACCGAAGCGCCGGTCCGCGAGGCCGCCCGCGCCGTCATCCGGTCGCTTCGTAGCCCGTCGCTGGGATAGACATCCGCAACGAACGGCTTCCTATCGCCGCCGGTTTGTGTAACGTCCGGTCGGCTTTGTCGGGGGGCGGAGCCGAGTCGCGTTGCAGGGGAGAGGCAGCCATGACCGTAAGCGAGGAGACCGCGCCGGAGGCCGCCGAAAAACCCGCGCCGACCTTGGCAAACCGACTGCGGGACTATGCACCGGGGATGCTGGTCGCGGCGACGGTCGCCGTCGCGGCCAAATTCCTGTCCGAGCACTATGGCGCGCCGGCCATGCTGATGGCGCTGCTCCTGGGCATCGCGCTGAACTTCCTCACCGAGGAAGGCAAATGCGCGGCCGGCATCAACTTCACCGCCAAGACGATCCTGCGCGTCGGCGTCGCGCTCCTTGGCGTGCGCATCTCCGTCGCCTTGTTGATCGGCCTCGGCCCCGGCCTGATCGCGCTGCTCGTCGCCGGCGTCGTCGCCACCATCCTGTTCGGCTTCGCCGCGGCGAAGCTGCTCGGCCGCGGCTGGCGGCTGGCGCTCTTGACCGGGGGGTCGGTGGCGATCTGCGGCGCCTCGGCGGCCATGGCGATCGCCGCCGTTCTGCCGAAAAACCAGTTCTCCGAGCGCAACCTGATCTTCACCGTGCTCAGCGTCACCGTGCTCAGCACTCTGGCGATGATCGTCTATCCGCTGCTGATCCCGATCTTCGGGCTGAAGGACCAGGCCATCGGGGTGTTTCTCGGCGGCACGATCCACGACGTCGCCCAGGTCGTCGGCGCCGGCTTTTCGGTTTCCGACGCGGCCGGCGAGACCGCCACTTTGGTCAAGCTCATCCGCGTCACCATGCTGGCGCCGGTAGTGCTGGTGTTCACGCTGGTATTCCGCGCCACCCACAAGAGCGAGGCCGAGGCCGGCAAGCGGCCGCCGCTGATCCCCGGCTTCGTGCTCGGCTTTCTGGCGCTGGCCGCGCTCAACTCCTTCGGCCTCATCCCCAGGCAGGCGGCCGACATTACCGCCGACGTCTCCGGCTGGGCGCTCTTGTTCGGCATCGCCGCCGTCGGCATGAAGACCGCGCTGAAGAGCATCCTTTCCGTCGGCCGCCAGGCCGTCCTCCTCGTCGTCGCCGAGACCGTCTTCCTCGCCGCCTTCATCCTCATCGGCATCGCATATCTCGGCTGAGCGAACGCCTTGTGCTGAACGGTCGTCACCGTCTTTTTTTCAGCATGATTTATCCCCGCCCCGCCGCGCTCGCTTAGCCTGAACCCGTCACGAGACGGGGAACGGCGCGGATGGAGCAAGGAAACGCAAACAGGATCGGCCGGGATTCTCTGGGAGAGCTTCGCCGGGGCTTCGCGGCCTTGCGCCTCCATCTGGCAGCCGCACGCTTCGCGCTCCGGATCGAGACCCGTTACGATCCGAACCAGCCGCGCCTTCCGGCCGGCAATCCCGACGGCGGTCAGTGGACCCGCATCGGCGAACGCGTCGCGCAGGCGCGCGGGCCGAGGGGCACGCTGCCGATTCAGATCGGCTCGCGGTTTTAGAGGCGACACCTGGTCAACAGGCCCGTTACCAAGCCGCGCGGAATGCCTATCAGCGCGCCTTACGCGAAATCCAAAAGATCGAGCCGCAATGGAGGCCGCCCGCTCAGCTTTTCGAGACAGTCGAGGGAGCCATCGGGGCTCAACAGGCGCAAGCGCAGGCCGCACGGGTTCACCTCCGCCAGTTGCAAGCCCGCTCTTTGCTTCCGGGTCGCTATTCGACCGATTCATTGCCTGCACGTAATTCAGGTTTTAACTTCACGCGAGCCGAAAGAGATGGGATCAATAAAATCGGGCGGCGCGGCGGATGCCATACATGCGGTGATAAAGACCCAGGATCCCGCAGCGGAAATTTTGTTCCGGATCATCAACTGCCAAGTGCACTGAATCCAAGCGGAAGGGCGCAAAGGCTGTTTCCACAGTGCATCCGCTGCAGCCGCCAGCAAGGCGGTTTTGTTTCCGGAAGGACCAAACGATGAGCCCCCTCGCCGACATTAGCCTGCCGATCCACAACGCCCTCATCTACGTGCGGAACACCGGGGACTGGGATGTGCCGGCGATCGATGGCATCGGACATCTGTGGACGAGCAAGACCTGCGTCGCGGTTGGATGCCTGCCGGACATCGACGGCGTGACACGGATCATCGTCGGCGATGCCGCCGACGTTCCGCGGACCGAGCACGAGACCTTCGATGGTTGGATCGAGACGCTGTCGAAATCCGTGACCGTGGAATCTGTCTACGATCATGACCTTGCGGTCGTCGCGACAGGGACGCCGTCGACGCGCGTTCATATCTGGACGGACGGAACGTCGCTTTCCTCGATCATTATCGTCGGGGTGCATCGACATGACTGAGATCATTCACTGGACCGCCCGTCATCCCATCCAAAATTCTCTGATCTTCATCCACGATGACGAGGATTATGATCTTCCCGAGATCGATGGAATTGGGCGCCATTGGGCGACGCCGACATGCGTCGCGGTCAGTTGCAGCCCCGGCTGTGACGCGGACACGATCATCGACGTCGGCGATCCTTCCGATGTCCGGCAGTCCGACCACCAAATCTTCGACGGCTGGCTGAACACGCCCTCAAGGCGGATCAAGCTCGACGCCGTCCATATCGAGAGGATCGGTGAACTGGCCGTTCCCTGCACCATGACTCGCCTGCGGATCTGGACGGACGGCCATCAGGATAGCGAATTCGTGTCGATCGGCGTCAGCCAATGAGGCACGATAGAGCCTCCACCCTTGTCTGCATCAGCGATAGCCGACCCGATGAGCAATCGATTTTTCCGCCACATCCTCGCGAACGGCCTCATCTTCATTCACGACGGCGGCGAGTGGACAGCCCCGGACGTCGACGGGATCGGTACATTTTGGCGCAGCGACACGTGCGTCATCGTGAGTTGTCTGCCGCATTCCGAAGGCGCGACTTCCATCGAGGTCGGGGAGAGCGACGAGGTCAGGCATTCGCCTCATAAAATCTTTGACGATTGGCTGGACACCCCCAGCGGAAAGATCAGGATCGAGGGTGTTGAGATCGACGAGATCACGTCATTTGCCGTACCTGCGGCGCGAACCCGACTGATAATCTGGACAGACGGCCACAAATGCTCCGAATTCGTGTCGATCGGCGTCAGCCTCAGACAGGAATAGCGACCAGGAACGATATCGGCACCGCAGGAAGGAGGTCGGCATTGACGGATTCCATTCAACTCGCTCCTCCAAACTCCCTCTTCTTTCTGTCGGACATCGAGGATGACGGAGCAGGACCGGAATTCGCTCCGGATCGCCTGATCCTGTCGACCCCATCCTGCATCTCGATCGGATGCCTCGCCTTTGTCGACGGCAAGACGACGTTGACGCTGGCGCCATCGACGGAACTCGATCTGAAGCTGCCGCCAGCGTTCACCGGCTTCCTGAAAACACCCGATCGTGGTGTACGTATCTCGACGGTCGAGCATCCCTCGCTGCTGAGACTGACAACGGGCACAGTGTCGAGCAAAGTCCGAATCTGGGTCAATCGGCCCATCGAGCCGGACCGCATTCTCATCGGGGTCGGGGCGGCCTCCTGAGAGCCCCTCCCCCCTCGTTACACCGTCGCCTTACGCCCCGCTCTCCGGCACGAATGCCTGCTCCATCTCGCGGCGCAGATCATAGGCCCTGGAGCCGGTCGGCGCCGCGATGTCGGCATAGGTCACCGGCGAGCCGGCGCTGACCGGCCGGGTCAGCGTCACGCGATGGGCAAGGCCGATCGGCAGCGCGCCGTTCGCCAAGCTCCGGGCCGCCGGTATCGCCTTGCCGTAGACCGTGTAGCCGCCTTCCCCGTCGAGAACCTCGCCGGCGCGAAGGTCGCGCTTGGCGATCGCCACCGCGTCGCCGCGCCAGGTTTCCGACACGCCGGTCGCCTCGCCGCGCAGCGCCGCGTTGAGCACCGAGATCGACAGTTCCAGCCCGATCAGATGAAATGGTTTGTACATCGACGCATAACGGCCGGTGGCGTCGGTCGGCAGCCCATATTGCTTGAAACAGGCGGCGGCGTAGTCGTTCGGCGCCTTCAGGACGACATAGACGCCCCAGCGCAGATCCCGATAGACCGGCCGGCCATCCCGTTCCAAAGAGGAGACGACCTCGACCATGCCGTCGCGGTCGAGTTGCCCGCCGACGTCGCGGGGACGCAGGATGTGGGCGAGATCATCGACGCCGCAGGGCGGAAAGTTCAGCCCGTCCTCGGGCACCGACAGATCGCAGGCATTGGCGATGGCGGCCATTTCGATCGCCGACTTGGTGCCGTCGAGAAAGGAATTGAACATTTGCGGGTTCATGCCGGCCGCGGCCGCTTCCTGCGGCGACAGGCCATAGTGGGTCCAGACGTCGTCGGGCGTGACCTGATGATAGGCCGGCAGATATTTCGTGCCCTTGCCCGCCGCCGCAATGGTGAAGCCGGCCGAGCGTCCCCAGTCGACCATCTCGGCGACCAGCGCCGGCTGGTCGCCATAGGCCATGGAATAGACGACGCCCGCCTCGCGGGCGCGCCGGGCCAGAAGCGGACCGCAGAGCACGTCCGTCTCGACATTGACCATGACCACGTGCTTGCCGGCCTCGATGGCGGCCAGCGCGTGGGTCACGCCGGCCTCCGGCATGCCCGTCGCCTCGATCACGACCTCGACGCCGTCGGACGAACAGGCCGCGACGCCGGACTCGACGAAGCGGGTTTTGCCGATGCGCGCCTCGTCCCAGCCGACGTTCCGGCAGGTCTGGCGGGCCCTTTCGATATCGAGGTCGGCGATGACCGCGACCTCCAGCCCCGGTATCGTCGGCACCTGCGACAGGAACATCGAGCCGAACTTGCCGGCGCCGATCAGCGCGACCGTAACCGGCCGGCCATCCTCGCGGCGGCGGCGAAGCAGATGTTGCAGATTCAAGCGAAAGGCTCCTCTCCTCAAGACGCGCGGCCCGACCTCCATCGAGCGAAGCACCTGTCTTCATCGGCCGAACGGTACGCGGAGCTTATGTTTCAGGCAACGGCTCGCCCCTTACCCGAAGCGCGCCGCCAGATCCGCCGCCAGCGCCCTGTCCTCCGCGTCCCGATCGACCGTCTTCGAGCGCACCAGACACGCTTCCGACTTCAGGATCACCCCGTCGGCGAGGATCTTCAGATGGTTGGCGGTGAGCGTCGATCCGGTCGAGGTGATGTCGACGATGATGTCGGCGGAACCCGCCGCCGGCGCGCCTTCGGTGGCGCCCAGGCTCTCGACGATCCGGTAGCTCTGGATGCCATGCAGGCGGGTGAAGAAGCTCTGGGTCAGCCGCCAGTATTTGGTGGCGATCCTGAGCCGTCGCCCATGCCGGGCGCGGTAGAAGCCGGCGACGTCGCTCAGATCCTCCATCGTCTCGACATCGACCCAGGCGTCGGGGACGGCAACGACCACGTCGGCATGGCCGAAGCCGAGCCGCGCGACGATCTCGACGGCGCCGTCGGGCTCGGCAATCGTCTCCCGGATCAGATCCTCACCGGTGATGCCGAAATCGATCGCCCCGTCGCGCAGCTCGCGCGCGATCTCCGAGGCCGACAGAAGCAGCACCTCCAGCCCCGGCGCGCCGCTGACCAAGGTGCGGTAGCTGCGGGCGTTCTCGGCCGGCGCGACGCTGATGCCAGCCCCAGCCAGCGCCGCGATCGCCTGTTCATTCAACCGCCCCTTGGACGGGATCGCCAGCGTCATGGTCATGACATGCCTCCCGCCTGGCCGATCGCCGCGCCGATGCGGTCGAGCCAGAGCGCGAAACCGACGGCCGGGATCGGCGCTGAAGCGCCGAGCATCGTCAGCAGCCGGTCGTAGCGCCCGCCGCCGGCCAGCGTTTCGTCGGAACCCTTCAACCGCGCCTCGAAGACCAGCCCGGTATAATAGTCGATCGGCCGGCCGAAGGCGGCGCGATAGCGCACCGACGCCAGATCGACGCCGGCGGCGCGCAGCGCCAGATTGCGGGTCTCGAAGAACAGCGCCGCGCGGCCGAGATCGAGATCGGCCGATTCGGCCAGACCGCGCAGCCGGTCGCCGGCCTCGCCGAGCGGGCAGTCGATCGCAAGGAACTGCCGCAAGAGGTTCAGCGGCGCGTCGTCGAGCCGCGCTTCGGCGACGGCGAGCTTTTCGATCAGCCGCACCGCGACCTCGCCGGGCGAGCGGCCGGCGTGGGGCGGCAGTCCCGCCTCCTCCATGCGCGCCCGGATCGTCCTTGTCAGCGCGCCCTCCTCGCGGCGGCGGGCAAGATCGGCGAGCTCAGGGTCGAGCCGCTCCAGCGTGCCGGCGCCGCCGGTTGCGAGCGATTGCAGAGCCGCGTCGAGCAGCCCGTCATGGCCGAAGGTACGCACCAGCCGGCGCTGCCAGCCGTCGGGCAGGCCGAGGGCCTTCAGGAACGCCTCGAACAGACCCTGATCGCCGAGGACGATGTCGAGGCCGGCCGGATCGACGCCGCAAGCGGACAATCCGGCCAGCGCGTCGGCCAGCGCCCTTGCGTCGGCGGTGGCGCGGTTCGCCTCGCCGAGATCCTCGATACCGGCCTGGAAGAACTCGCCCGGCCCGCCCGGGCGCTGGCGAAAGACGAGGCCGAGATAGGAATAGCGGCGCGGCAGCGCCTCGCCGGCGCCGACATGGCCCAAGCAGACGGGAATGGTGAAATCGGGCCGCAGGCACAGATGCTCGCCGGCCTCGCCGCGGGTGAGAAAAATGCGGCGGCGCAGCGCCTCGCCGGCGGTGTCGAGATAGGGGTCGGCCGGCTGGATGATCGGCGCGTGGACGCGGCGCGCCCCACGTGCGTCGAACAGGGCGCCGAGCGCGGTCTGGAACGGAGCGGGCGCGGTGTCGCTCAACGCCTCAGCTCCCGGAAGCGCCGGACGCGCGATCCTCGGCATGGCGGGCGAGAATGCGGCGGACGGCCGCGATCATCTCACCTTCGTCCACCATCTCCTGGCCGGCGCGGGCCTCGCGCCATTCGGCATTGTCCTCGATGGTTTCGGCGATGCGCTTGCCCTCGATCAGATCCTTGATCTGGACCTTTCCGGCCGCCTTTTCGTCCGCACCTTGAATGATCACCACGGGCGCGTTGCGGCGGTCGGCATATTGCAGCTGCTTGCCGAACTGTTTCGGGTTGCCCTGAAAGACCTCGACCGGCACCGGCGCCTTCGATGGATCGTCGTTCAGCGCGGCGCGAAGCTTCGTCGCCATCGCCTGGTAGTCGGCCATGCGGTCGCGGTCCATGACCGTGACGACCACCGGGCCGGGGCGCTCGGAGACATCCAGACGGCCGAGATTCTTCAGCGCCGTCTGCAAGCGCGAGACGCCGATGGAAAAGCCGGTCGCCGGCACCGGCTGGCTCATGAAGCGCGACACCAGTCCGTCATAGCGCCCGCCGCCGCCGACCGAGCCGAACTGCACTTTCTGGCCCTTGTCGTTGACGACGTCGAACAACAGTTCCGCCTCGAAGACCGGGCCGGTATAGTATTCGAGACCGCGGACGACGGAGGGGTCGATGCGGATGCGTTCGGGGCCGTAGCCCGCGGCCTCTAATAACTTCGAAATATCTTCCAACTCTTTTGCGCCGTCCGCGGCAATTTTTCGAAAATCGACTCGATCGCTAAATCTCCGAGAGATGGCGGCATTCTCGTCATAGCCATCTTCTTCGAAAGTACTGATTTCCCATTCAACGCCATCCTCACCGGCGACGATCCGAGTGTCCGCTGGATCGCCAGGAACCAGCCTTTTAGTATCGAAAGTGAAATTTGAGATTGTTTCCAATACCCAGTTTATTGATCGAGCCTTAAGCCCCGCCCCCGGCGTGAAGTCACCCTCGCCTTCCTTGCCACCGTCCCAGCGTCCCTCGCCGAGCAAAAGCCGCACGCCCTCGACGCCGAACTTGTCGAGCTTGTCGATCGCCCTGAGCACCGTGAGCCGGCGCCCGGCGTTCTCATCGCCGCCGAGGCCGATGGCTTCGAGCACGCCGTCGAGCACCTTGCGGTTGTTCACCCGGATCACATACTGGCCGCGCGGAATCCCCAGCGCCTCCATCGTATCGGCCATCATCATCGCCATTTCGGCGTCGGCCGAGACGTTCGGCGCGCCGACGATGTCGGCGTCGAACTGCATGAACTGGCGAAACCGCCCCGGCCCCGGCTTTTCGTTGCGGAACACATGCCCCGCCCGGTAGCTGCGATAGGGCTTCGGCAGCGTCTCGTAATTTTCCGCGACATGGCGGGCGAGCGGCGCGGTGAGATCGTAGCGAAGGCTCATCCACTGCTCGTCATCGTCCAGCAGCGAGAACACGCCGGCATTCGGCCGGTCGGCATCGGGCAGGAATTTGCCCAGCGCGTCGGTGTATTCGAACAGCGGGGTCTCGACCGGCTCGAAACCGTAGGTCTCGTAGACACGCCGGATGGTGGCGAGCATGTCCGCCTCGGCACGCAGATCGTCGGCGGTCCGATCGACAAAGCCGCGCGGCACCCGCGCATGGACCCGTGTCGGTTTCTTCTTCTTGTCAGCCATGATGACGCAGCGATCCGGATAGGTTCGATGGATACCGGACAATCCCCGGCACTAGCGGGCGTTCCCGTAACCCGTGCGGGAAATTTCGGCAAGGCGACGGGTTTGCCGAGAGGCCTGGCGCCCGCTATCGCCCGCGCGTTTTCGGGTGGAGCCCTGTCCGTCCCGACGCCGACGTTTCCTCCTCTCTTTCCTTCGAAAATCCCCCTGCGCCTTCGTCTTCGGCACCAGTGCCTTCGCGCCCGGTTGTCGGGGCGAAGGATCGGGAAGCGGACGCATGGCGAACGTCGCTATGCTGATGAGTGAATGACGCTTGCCATGCGCCCGCCGGCTGCTTGCCCCGGACCCGACGCTTCGCTTGTGGCGAAGCCGGTCTGCAAAGGGCCCGGATGTGGGGGTTCATCACCCAGCCGCGCCACCGCAGCGCGACCCATCCGGCACCGTCCTCCCTCCACGCGCATCCGGTTCATGACCCGTGTTCCCGCGAGGGCGATGGGCAAAGGATAAGCGCGGCGCGGGAGACGGGGAGAGATTTTTTCGTGCGGAAGCACCAGAGGCGTTGGATTGCAACGGTTTGGCGGTGGCAGCGGTCTGGAATGGGTCCTCGGGTCAAGCCCGAGGATGACGCACGTTTGGGGTGGTGCTACCAGTTGGAGACCACGTTGAAGCTCAGCCGTTGCCGGGGATGACGGGCCTTCGGGGGTCGTGCGACGCCTGCGGACGACGCGCCTTGGGGACCTTGAGACGCCTGCCGAGGCGAATGGCGATGCCGCCGAACAAGGTCGTCATCCTCGGGCTTGACCCGAGGACCCATTCCCCTTCGGTGACGGCCTCCGCTCCGGCGAAGATTCGGCCGTCGCACTGCCCTGGCAGGCCCGCCTTGAGGGCCCGGAATGAGGATCGCGCGGCATAAAACTCGGCGCCTTTTCTCCCCCTTTCGACGGGCTCAGGAGCGCGAGAGGGAGTCCTGTCCGGCGCCGATCTGGCATCTCGGCCCGAGCCGGGCAAAGAATGACCGCACGGGCCCCGACATCCGCCTCTTCGCGTCGAACTTATCCCCGCCCTGCGGCGGTCCCTTAGCATCGGGACGGTCGGTGGCGAGGGATGGGCATGGAAAGACGATACGCCAAAGAAGACAGTGCGGCAGCGGATATACCGCTCGCCAGCTTGCGAGCCCAGATCGCCGGACTGCGCGTCACCGTCGCAGTGCTGCGGCTGAAATCGTTGGCCCTCAAGGCGGGCTTCGACCCCAGCCAGGCCCGTCACCCAAAGGGCAGTGGGCGCATCTCCGGCCGCTGGCGGCGCGAAGCTACCCGCAAGCCTTTGGAAGTCGATATCCCCGGCCCCAGGAAGACACCGGCGGCCGACGGATCGCCGAAGACGCCGCCGAAAAGCCCGCGACTGAAACTGCCGAAGCCAGGCATCGGTCACAATGGCGGCCCACCGCTGGAGGACCCGCCGACGATTCCCAGGCAGGAACCGCCAACGCGGCGGCTCCGCCATATCGTGGTGAAGGCTGTGGTTCGCTTCGCCGCGCGCCTTGAGCCGCGGAGCAGCGGGTCCGATAGCGGTGTTGCTGACGGCGATCGATGTCGCACGGTGGATGCAAACCTACTATTCTTGGATCGAGGCCTATTTCGACGCGCCGAAAACCCTGACAGAACTCCAGCGAGGCGCGGCTCGGGGTAAACGCGACGGGTATGATATCCACCATGTCGTTGAGGAGGATGCGGCCCTTAAGGATGGTTTCCCCGACTCGACCGTGAATGGAGCGGCCAACCTCGTTCGCATCTCGCGGCTTAAGCATTGGCAGATCAACAGCTGGTTTCAAAAGCCAAACCTCAATTATGGCGGGCTCACACCTCGACAGTTTCTAAAGGGGAAAAGCTGGGAGGAGCGGTTGAAGATCGGGCTCGACACGCTGAAGAAAGAAGGGATTCTCAAGCCGTGAGACCGATCAATCTGAGGACCGCGAGCGTCGACGTTCTCGTCGCCTATTTTGCCGAGCTGGGAGTGGCGGAGGACGAGGCGGAGTTGCGAGCCGCCCAAACGACGATCAACCGGCTGGTGCGGCGGCGATTTGCCGTGGAGAACGAATTGAAGGCGCGCGCCGGCGACCAGCGGCGCCAGCTCAGCCGCTATTTCAACCATCCGAATATTCAGGTGCAGCTGAACGCGGCGACCGCGACGCTCGCATTGTTTCCGGCGGAGGCGCGGCGCAAGATCGAGGAGATCGCGAGTTGGAAGGTCGGACCCTATGAGCTGGAGGCTGGCATGCGATTGGCCGCTTTGGACGACGGAACCTTCATCCCGGAGTAGCGATCCTACGCTCGCCCCGGCCGCAGGAACGCGGTGCGCGCTTCCTCGCAGGCGTCGCGCACGCAACAGCCCTCGACATGGTCGTTGACGAAGCCCATCGCCTGCATGAAGGCATAGATCGTGGTCGGGCCGACGAAGCTGAACCCGGCCTTCTTCAGAGCCTTGGACAGACGCGTCGAGGCCGGCGTCACCGGGTTCGCGGCAAGCCAGGTGCCGGTCAATGCGGGCGGCCGCTCGTCGCGGCCGGGTTCGTGCGCCCAGAGGAAGGCCGCGAGCGAGCCGTGTTCGGCGCGGATGTCGCGCGCGCGCCGCGCGTTGTTGATCGCCGAGACGATCTTGCCGCGATGCCGGATGATGCGGGCGTCGAGAACCAGGCGTTCGACATCGGCCGCGTCCATCGCCGCGACCCGGTCGATGGAAAAGCCCTGGAAGACCTCGCGGAAGGCCTCGCGCTTTCTGAGGATGGTCAGCCAGGAGAGACCCGCCTGAAACCCTTCCAGGCACAGCTTTTCGTAAAGCCGGTCGTCGTCGGCCGAGGGGCGGGCCCATTCGCGGTCGTGATAGGCGCGATAGGCGGCGTCGCCGCCGTGCCAGGCGCAGCGCAAGTGGCCGTCCTCGCCGCGGATGAGGCCAGCGGGAACGGGTGCTTGGAGGACGGACGGCTGCGAAACGGGAGCGCTCATCGGTCACGTCATCGCAGCCCTCATTGCGGGTGGCAAGTACGCTCTTGTGCGCTCCTGCCAACCTGCGGCGATAAGGAAGCATTAACCCTACCGCGATCGTGCTGAACGTCCGCATTCCATCCGTCCGCGAGTTTACGGTTTTCTCGTTATTTCCAGCCAGTCTGGGCACCAAGGGGTCTCGCGCCCCGCGACCGATCAACGAAACGAGCCCCATGATGCGAACGAAAGCCTGCTTGATTCTCGCGGCCTTGGCGGCGGCATTGGTCGCCCCGTCGGCCGGCCTGGCGCATGACCGCTATCACGATCTGGCCGCCGTGCCGATGCCGCCGCATCTCAGTGCCGAGCGGGTGTTGCAGCTGACGCCCGGCAGCGGTGTCGTGCCGGGCTACTATGGCGCCGCCGTGCGGCGCCCGGACGTCGCCCGCTCCGGCGTGATGCTCGCCACCACGCCTGTGCTGATCGAGCAGCCCGTCCGCGTGCCCACCGTCTACGCCGCGCCGGGCGCAGTCGTTGCCGGCCCGCGTGGCGTCGTGCTGGCACGGACCCCAGGCCGGCCGGTGGCGCCGCCGCGCGCGTTCGACCCCGTGTATTTGCCGCAGGACGTCGCCTATGGCGGCAAGGAGGCCCCCGGCACGATCATCGTCGATACGAAGGCGAAATTCCTCTATCGCGTCGGCAAGAACGGCACGGCCCGCCGCTACGGCGTCGGCGTCGGCAAGCAGGGCTTCAGCTGGCGCGGCACCGAAAAGATCAGCCGCAAGGCGGAATGGCCGAGGTGGACTCCGCCGAAGGAAATGATCGCCCGCGAACGCCGGAAGGGCCGTATCCTGCCGGCCCGCATGGAAGGCGGCGAGGCCAATCCGCTCGGCGCGCGGGCGCTCTATCTCGGCTCGACGCTCTACCGCATCCACGGCACCAACCAGCCCTGGACGATCGGCCAGGCCGTGTCCTCCGGCTGCATCCGCATGCGCAACCAGGATGTGGTCGAGCTTTACAGCCGGGTGACGGTCGGCACGAAGGTTGTCGTGCGCTGAAGGTAACGCTCGCCGGACCAACGGATGGGATGGGCACCAATTCGTGATGCGCCCTTTCCGAAACAGACCCAAATAACATAACGTAACGGCAGGATCTGCCTGGGACGCGGTATCCGCACTGGAAGAGGGACGCCAGTAATGAACAAATGGACGCAGTGGGCGGCCGCCGGCTTGGGAGCCACCCTGGCGCTGGTGCTGACGGTCGAGGCGGGTGCGCAGGAGACGAGGCGCTACAACTACGCGACCAATAGCTGGGAAACGGCGAGCGCGGCCTCGCCGCGCGGCCGGACGATTTCGCAGCGGCGCCCGGCGGCAAAATACATGCGCACGCAGGTCCGCATCGACACCAAGGAAAAGCCCGGCACGGTGATCGTCGATTCGAGCAAGAAGTATCTGTATTTCGTCGAAGGCAACGGCATGGCGACCCGCTATGGCGTCGGTGTCGGCAGGGAAGGCTTCGGCTGGTCCGGCCGCATGAGCGTCGGCCGCAAGGCGGAATGGCCGGGCTGGACCCCGCCGAAGACGATGATCGCGCGCGAGCGCAAGAAGGGCCGCATCCTGCCGGCCTACATGAAGGGCGGTCCGGCCAATCCTCTCGGCGCGCGGGCGCTCTATCTTTATCGCGGCGGCCGCGATTCGCTGTTCCGCATCCACGGCACCAACCAGCCCTGGACCATCGGCCAGAACATGTCCTCGGGCTGTATCCGTATGATGAACGAGGACGTCGAGCACCTCTACAGCCGGGTGCCGCGTGGCTCCAAAGTCGTGGTCATCGGCCCGAACGGAGAGGGCTCGAAGGGTGTCTATGCCGAGCGCGGCCAGGTGAAGACGGACCTCATCTCGGCGCTCTTCGGCGGTTGATTGCCGGACCAGCGGCTCGCTTTCTGAAACACAACGGCCCGCTTGGGGATGGCGGGCCGTTTCGCGTCCGGGGAAACACCCTATTCGGCGGCGGTAAGGACCGGCTGCGCCTGCGGCTCGACGCCGGCGAGGCTCGCCGGCTTCTCGCCGCCGAACGCCCAGTCGAGCAATTCGACCGTGTGCAGGATCGGGATTTTCGTCGCCGAACCGATCTGCGTCATGCAGCCGATATTGCCGGTCGCGATCGCCTGCGGCGCGGTACTTTCGATATTCCTTACCTTGCGGTCGCGCAGCGTCGCGGCGATCTCCGGCTGCAGGATGTTATAGGTACCGGCCGAGCCGCAGCACAGATGCCCCTCGGGCACGTCCCTGACCGTGAAGCCGGCCTGGGCCAGCAGCACTTTCGGCGCCTGGGTGATCTTCTGGCCGTGCTGCATCGAGCAGGCCGAGTGATAGGCGACCAGTAGATCGGTCTTGTTGACCGGCAGCGGCAAGTCGAGGTCCGACAGGAATTCGGTGACGTCCCTGGCCAGCGCCGAGACCTTCGCGGCCTTTTCGGCATAGCCGGGATCGAGCCGCAGCATGTGGCCGTAATCCTTGATCGTCGTGCCGCAGCCGGACGCCGTGATCAGCACCGCGTCGAGCCCGTCTTCCTCGGCGGTGCGCGTCCAGACGTCGACATTGCGACGGGCGAAGCCAAGCGCCTCATCCTCCTGGCCCATGTGATGGACGAGCGCGCCGCAGCAGCCCTCCCCCTTCGGCACCACGACCTCGACGCCGAGGCGGTTCAAGAGCCGCACCGTCGCCTCGTTGATCTTCGGGTCGAGCACCGACTGGGCGCAACCGGTCAGAAGCGCGACCCGTTTCTGGCGCGAACCTTCGGCGGTGTGGACCGCCGGGTCGTTGATCGCCGCCTTCGCCGGAACGTGGGAAGGCGCGAGCCGGAGCATCGCCGCGAAGGGTTTCAGCGGCTTGATCGCGGCGAAGAGCGGCGCGAGCGGACGGCCGAGCCGCGCCATCGTCAGGCTGGCGCGGAAGCGGGCCGGATAGGGCAGCGTCATCGCCAGCACCTGCCGGATCATCCGGTCCATGAACGGCCGGCGATAGGTCCTGGCGATATGCGCCCGGGCATGATCGACGAGATGCATGTAGTTCACGCCCGACGGGCAGGTTGTCATGCAGGCGAGGCAGGACAGGCACCGGTCGATATGGGTGACGGTCTTCGCGTCGGCCGGCCGGTCGTGCTCCAGCATCTCCTTGATCAGGTAGATGCGCCCGCGCGGGCTGTCGAGCTCGTTGCCAAGGGTCACATAGGTCGGACAGGTCGCGGTGCAGAAGCCGCAATGCACGCATTTGCGGATGATCTGTTCCGAATGCGCCGTGTGCGGGTCTTCGAGCTGGGCGGGGGTGAAGGTTGTTTGCACTTCTTATTCTCGCTTCAATCGGGCTAGGACCGCAAAGGATGCCGTCCCTGTCCATACGCCCTGGCCATACTCGATCGGGTCCCTCAGCAACTCTTCAGTGTACCTGGCTGAAAAGTTTAAATTTGGCGCGCTGTCTGCACATTTTTGCTCAACTTCTCGGGCAATTTCTGAGGGTGCCTTCCTTGCGTTGCTCCGGAGTTCGCGCATTCCAGCCAGAGCTGCCCATCTTACAGATCCCCCATGTTTAGTTCCGTGGCGACGCAGAAGGTACGAGATCCGCTTCAAATCCTCAGCCAGATTTGAAAAGCCGAATTGTCGCTTGACTTCCACTACTCCGATGGGCTTGTCGCCTCTTGACCAAAATACGACATCGGCCTTTTGATTTTCGGAGAAGCGCGAGTTTCTCTTCCCACGTCGTTCGCTTTCCGCATAATCAGCTATCTCGCGGAATGAAGTTTCGAGTGTGACACGATACTCCTTATCGCTTGGACGATTTAGGGGGATTTCTCCAGAGCAACCGTTGGCTTTCTTCCAAAGCTCCAGCGCTATTTGGGCAGAAATGAGCGACTCGATTCCATAATCCCTGACTGAACTTCCCCCAGAAACTGTGAGATATTGATTATTCGCCTTATGCACTGCTTCTAGAATTGTATCGTGGACGTCCGCTAGGTTGAACCTCATGGTGACGTCTCTCCCCCTCCGATAGCTCTGGACGCGGGACAAAGCCCCGCTTCACTAACTCGGTTGCGTGACGCAGCGCTCCTTCGGCCTGCTCACGCGACACGGTCGGGAAGTTCTCGAGGAACTCCGCCAGTGCCATGCTGGCTGCCAGGTTTTCGAACAGCGCATCGACGGGCACGCGCGTGCCTTTGAAGACCAGCGCACCCGACATGACATCCGGGTCGCGCGACAGAATCTCGCTCGCGTTCATGGCGGAAGCCTCCTCGCCGTTCATCCTACCCCATCCTGCCCGGATTGAGCACACCGGCCGGGTCGAACTGCTCCTTGAGCCGGCGCGACAGTGCCGCCAGCGGACCGGGCTGTGGCTGGAACACGTCCGTTGCGGTCCTGACGCTGTCGGATGCGCGCACCAGCGTCGCGTGACCGCCGCCGAAGCGGACGATCGTCTCACGCACCAGCGCCGCTTCGGGCTCACCCTCCAAGCGCATCCAGACGAGACCGCCCTGCCAGTCGTAATAGGCGTCGACGCCGGTCTGCATCCGCAAACTCATGACGATTTCATGGCCGCGCGTCGGCATCACCGACAGGCGCCAGACCGGCTTCATCGTGCCGTCGACGAAGGGCCGCACGTCGCGGACGTCGCGCCAGACCGCGCGGGACGCCTCGGCCTCGATCGTCTCCAACGGCGCCACCTTGGCGAGCGCCGCGCCGAGATAGGCCGCGCGCGCCTTGACCGACGGCCCGAAGCCTTCGAGCCGGATCAGCGTCGCCGCGTCCTTGCCGAGCGCCCCATCCGCGACGCGCCCCGCCACATAGGCCGGCAGATGCGCCGCCCCCGACGCTTCGGCGGAAGAGCCCATCGCCGCCGCCATCGCGCCGGCCGCCGCGTCGTCGTCGAGCCCGCGCAGCACCAGCGTCGTCTCGGTTTCCGTTTTCGGCAACACCTTGATCGTCACGTCGGTCAGCACCGCGAGCGTGCCATAGGAGCCGGTCAACCCCTTGGAGAGGTCGTAGCCGGTGACGTTCTTGACCACCCGCCCGCCGGACTTGAACATCTCGGCGCGGCCGGAAACCGCGTGAACGCCCAGCACATGGTCCCGCGCCGCACCCTGTTTCAGCCGGCGGGGACCGGCGAGATTGCAGGCGATGACGCCGCCGATCGTCCCCTGCCCCGGCTCCAGCCCGTGCAGCGGGCCGTAGTCCATCGGTTCGAATTCGAGGCGCTGGTTGTTGTCGTCGAGCAGCCGCTCGATCTCGGCGGTCGGCGTGCCGGCCCTCGCCGACAGCACCAGCTCCTCCGGCTCGTACAGTGTGACACCGCTCATCCCCGCCAGCGACAGGGTCCGTGCCGCCTGCACGGGACGGCCGAGGCCGCGCTTGGAGCCGGTGCCCTCAACGACGAGCGGGGCTTCTTCGGAGACGGCCGCGGCGACGAGGTCGCGGAGATCGCCGGGCGTTTCGGGACGCAGCGTGGTTTGAGCGAGGTCGATCGCCTTTGGGGATGGCGTAACGGTCATGCCAAATCCGTCCGTGCGTAGAGGTCGCGGACGGTGCAGGCAAAGCCGAATTCGGGCAATTCGATGCGGTCGCCTAGATCGGCGTAAATAGTTTCCGCCCAATCGCTCTGACGCGACCAAAGCCGCAGGCGCACCCGATCGACGTCAATTGCGATGACGTGATTACAGTCTGGGAATGCTCGATATCGTGGAAGCTTTCTGTATTCATCCATCGCGGCGGACTCGGCTGAGACAACCTCAGCGGCGAGAAAGCAGTGATCGAAATAGAAGTCGCTTCCCCTGATTCTCCACTCATCGCCATCAATGACCGCCACGTCTACGATTGGTCGGAAATATGCATCAGTCGGATGCCGAAGTCCGGCAGCAAGAAGCCCATCCAGTTTAACTGAATGCCGATCCAGTGATTTGCAGAGTAAACGCTCAAAGCTTTGTGCAATAAGTTGATGGCGCACCGGCTGCACGGCACGGCGGATCGCCTCTCCATCGATCAACTCCCAGCGGCGATCGTCTACGAGATTACTCGTAAAATGGAGGAAAGCGGACTCATCCAAATGAGGGGAATTCAAAGACTCCATTTCTTCATTACCCCTTCTATATCCCCAAGCTTCTCGGCCGCAGATTTCTGAAAAGAGTTGTTCATATAAGGATTTAGGTCAATGACGTGACGACTGACTCTCTGAGATCCATCAAATTGGTATACCGCAGTCAATTTCAGGATTTTTGGAGTCAAGTTTAGTGATTCTCGAAAATTTTCTAAATTAAAGCCCTGAGATAGGATAAAATTGAAGTGCTCTCCTGGCGAAAATTGAGGAATCTCATGCTGAAATGCATGGAAATTCCTTATGTTGTTGTCTTCTCTATATTCTCCAAATCGATAAAAATCTCGATCCAGCGATAAAGTCAGATTTACAGCCGGAGATCTACCTAAATTTTCTATTCTGAGACTCACTAAAACAGACTGACTTATTGCCACCCTAGCAACGATATACGGTGCCCGGTCTTCCTTAAATGCTCTCTGCGTTTCTTCCAGAAGCCTTGTGTTTGCTTGAGAAATCTTCCATGTAAGAAAAACATAAACTCCGGTAACAAGTAAAAGGAGGATTGCTATAAGGTTCGTCGCGGTTTGAGTTTCAAGTGTCATCAGAACCGCGGCAGGTCGGGGAAAGCGACCTGCCCCTTGTGAACGTGCATGCGGCCGAGTTCGGCGCAGCGGTGAAGGACGGGGAACATCTTGCCCGGATTGAGCAGATGCTTGTCGTCGAAGGCGCATTTGACCCGCTGCTGGTGCTTCAGATCGTCCTCGGAGAACATCTCCGGCATCAGGTCGCGCTTCTCGACGCCGACGCCATGCTCGCCGGTGAGCACTCCGCCGACTTCCACGCAGAGCCGCAGGATGTCGTTGCCGAATTCCTCGGCCCGATGAAGCTCACCCTCCTTGTTGGCATCGTAGAGGATCAGCGGATGCAGATTGCCGTCGCCGGCGTGGAAGACATTGGCGACGCGCAGATCGTATTTTTCCGACAGTGCCTTCATGCCGGCGAGCACCCTCGGCAGCTGCTTGCGCGGAATGGTGCCGTCCATGCAGTAATAATCCGGTGAGATCCGCCCGACCGCCGGGAAGGCCGCCTTGCGTCCGGCCCAGAAGGCGGTGCGTTCGGCTTCCGACTGCGAGACCTTGATGGTGACGGCGCCATTGGCCTTGGCGATGGCCTCCACTTCGGTGAGCAAATGATCGACCTCGGCGCCCGGACCGTCGAGTTCGACGATCAAAAGCGCCTCGACGTCGCGCGGATAGCCGGCATGGACGAAGTCCTCGGCTGCGTTGACGGCGGGGCGGTCCATCATTTCCATGCCGCCCGGGATGATGCCCTTGGCGATGATCGCCGCGACGCATTCGCCGGCCTGTTCGGAGGTCGGGAAGCCCAGCAGCACGGCCCGCGCCGTCTCCGGGCTTTGCAGGACGCGCACGGTGACCTCGGTGACGACGCCGAGCAGACCCTCCGAGCCGGTCATCAGCCCGAGCAGATCGTAGCCTTCGGAATCGAGATGCTTGCCGCCCAGGCGCATCACCTCGCCCTCGATGGTGACGAACTCCACCCCGATGACGTTGTTGGCCGTCAGCCCGTATTTGAGGCAGTGGACGCCGCCGGAATTCTCCGCGACGTTGCCGCCGATCGAACAGGCGATCTGCGAGGAGGGATCCGGCGCATAGTAGAAGCCCTCACCCTCGACGGCCCTGGTGATGCCGAGATTGGTGACGCCCGGCTGCACGACCGCGCAGCGATTGTCGTAGTCGATCTCGAGGATGCGATTGAACTTCGACAGCACCAACAGGACGCCATCCTGAAGCGGCAGCGCGCCGCCGGACAGCGACGTGCCGGAGCCGCGCGGCACCACCGGAATATCCTCCGAATGACAATATTTAAGGACGGCGGCGACCTGATCGACCGTCTCCGGCAGCACCACGACGAGCGGCATTTGACGGTAGGCGGTTAGCCCGTCGCTTTCGAAGACGCGCATCTCGTTCGCGGCATCGACGACCCCCTCGCCGGGCACGATCACCCTGAGGGCCGTAACGATCGCGGCGCGGCGGTCGAGGATCGCCTGGCTTGGCTTCGGCATCATGACCGACATGGACGGAACTCCCTAAACTGCGGTCCGAAGGTAAGCCCGCGGCGGCGCTTCGTCCACCGCGGCGGATCAGGGGCTCCGATCTCAATGATCGGCGGCGGAACGGTTCATATGCCGCTTGCGGATGCGGCGCACGACCAGCCAGACGCCGAGCAGCGCGACCGGCACGAATGCGGCGATCAATATCGGCTGCGCAACCGGGAAACCTTCGTATTCCAGCCCCTTGGCGACATAGGCGAAAAGGCCGACCACGTAATAGCCGATCGCCGCCACCGACAGGCCCTCGACCGTTTGTTGCAGGCGCAACTGCAGCTGCGCGCGGTTGTCCATGGAGCGCAGAAGATCGCGGTTCTGGTGCTCCAGTTCGACGTCGATGCGGGTACGCAGGAGGTTCGCCGCCCGCGCCAGCTTTTTCGACAGCGTTGCCTGACGTTCCTCCAGCGACCGGCAGGTGCGCATCGCTGGCGCCATGCGCCGCTTGAGAAACGCCGACCAGCTTTCCTGTCCTGGGATCGGTTGCTCCACCAGCGCGTTGAGGCGTTCACGGACGATCTCGTCATAGGCCCGGCTCGCCCCGAATCGGTAGAGAACCGAGGCGGACGACGCTTCGACCTCGGCCGCGGCGAGTGTGATCTCCTGAAGCTGCGAGCGGCTGTCCTCGCCGCCTTCTCGCATCTCCTCGGTAATACCGGCGAGCCGCGACTCCAGTTGCGTGACCACCGGGCCGATGGATTGCGCCAGCGGCAGGCCGAGCAGGGCCAAGGTGCGGTAGATCTCGATTTCGACCAGCCGCATGGCCAGCGCCCCGGCGCGCGCCGGCGGCAGGCCGTCGTCGAGCACCAGGATGCGCGTCAGACCGTCGCCGTCCTGACGAAAATCGGTCGCTGCATGGGCCAGTCCCCCATCCATGATGGAATAGCAGAAACTGGCCTTGTCGAAGCCGGCCAGCGACGCCTCGCCGGCTTCGTCATGGGGCCGGATTTCCAGACGAACGCCGGCGATGAAGGGACCGGGCGCGCGAAACTCGGCACCGAAGGGATGGCCCTCGAACGGATCGCCGAAGCGCGTGGGCGGCGGTCCTTCCCAGGAATAGGTGGAGAACTCGGTATGACGCTCCCAACGCAGCCGCCCCTTGCCAAAGGCGAAGGAGTGGGTCCGGGCACCGGCGGCGGGCGGCGCCACGCCTCGACGCGTCGACATTTCGGAGAGAATCGCGATGTCCCGTTCGCCATGATCCTCCATCATGAAAGCCAGGACGATCAGCGCGCCGGGTGTTTCGATCAGTGGGAACGGGCGCGCGTGGAGTTCGCCGAGCACCGCCGCGCGGCGCGGATCGGGGTCGAACGTCTCGAAGGCGCTCTGCTTGAATGTCGTTTTGGCCATCGTCCCTTGCGCCTTTGGTCTTGCGAGCGTGCTAGCCGAAACAACAGATGAACGGAAGCCGCCGGGCGCGCGAAGATATTGCGGCGCGGACGAAACGAGCCCAAAAGGAGCGGGATGGGCGTCGAGGCGCCGGGAGCTTGGCAGACGGCATATGTGCCGCAAGAAATTATCTGGGAGAGGGTATGGCCGACATCGACCATAAAACCGATCAAAACGAAGAGCGGTCCACCACGCCCGAGGTCGCGCTCTTCGTCACCTGTCTCGTCGATCTGTTTCGGCCGAGCGTCGGCTTCGCGGCGATCAAGCTGATCGAGGATTCCGGCTGCCGGGTGAGCGTGCCGACCGCGCAGACCTGCTGCGGCCAGCCCGCCTATAATTCCGGCGACCGGGCCGATACCCGCGCGATCGCCGAGCAGGTGATCGCCACGTTCGAGGACTTCGATTACGTCGTGGCGCCCTCCGGTTCCTGTTCGGCGATGCTGAAGAAGCATTATCCCGACCTCTTCGCCGGCGATGGCGAATGGGAGGCGCGCGCGGCGGCGTTTTCCGCCAAGGTCCACGAACTCGTCAGCTTCCTCGCCGATGTCCGAGGGATGACGGAGGTCGCCGCCAAGGTCGCGGGTACGGCGACCTATCACGATTCCTGTTCGGGCCTGCGCGAACTCGGCGTCAAGGCACAGCCGCGCAAGCTGCTCGGATCGGTCGAGGGGCTCCAATTGACTGAATTGAAGGAAGCCGAGGTCTGCTGCGGCTTCGGCGGCACTTTCTGCGTGAAATATCCCGACATTTCCAACGCCATCGTCACCAAGAAGGCCAGACACGTCGCGGCCAGCGGTGCGGACATGCTGCTGGCCGGCGATCTCGGCTGCCTGATGAACATGGACGGTAAGCTGAAGCGCGAGGGCATCGCCGTCGAGGTGCGGCACGTCGCCGAGGTGCTGGCCGGCATGACCGACACGCCGCCCATCGGCGGCAAGCTGTGACGCGGATCGTCAACGGCGAGACAGGCTTGACCCTTTCCAAGTTCCCCGCCGAATGTCCCTATACGATCGATCAATTGCGCGATCACGATTGGATGCCCGAGTAACCCATGCAGATCACCTCCCAGACCTTCAAGGCCAATTCCGTCAAGGCGCTCGCCGATGTCGAGCTGCAGCGCGCCCTCGGCAATGTCGAGCGCGGCTTCATCGACAAGCGGCAGAAGGCGGTCGACGCGCTGCCCGAATTCGACGCGTTGCGCGACAAGGCGCGTGAGATCAAGAATCACACGCTGAAGCATCTCGACCTCTACATCGAGGCCTATGTGGCGAAGGTCGAGGCGTCCGGCGGCATCGTGCATTTCGCCGAGGATTCCGACCACGCGCGGCAAATCTTCCTCGACATCGCCAAGCGGCGCAAGGCCAGGACCGTCACCAAGGGCAAGACGATGATCTCCGAGGAGATCGGGCTCAACGAGTTCCTCGAAGCCAATGGCATCACCCCGGTCGAGACCGATCTCGGCGAATACATCATCCAGCTCCGGGGCGAGCATCCGAGCCACATCATCGCCCCCGCCGTCCACGTCAACCGCGACCAGGTCGAGGCGGATTTTCGCCGCGTCCATGTCGATCTGGACCCGAAGCGCGATCTGATCGCCCCGGAGACGCTGCTCGGCGAGGCCCGGCAGATCCTGCGCCAAAAATATGGCGAGGCGGATATCGGCGTGACCGGCGCGAACTTCCTGATCGCCGAGACCGGCTCCTCGGTGATCGTCACCAATGAGGGCAATGGCGACCTCACCCAGCTTCTGGGTAAATGCCACGTGGTGCTCGCCTCGATCGAGAAGCTGGTGCCGACGCTGGAGGATACGGCCCAGATCCTGCGGGTGCTCGCCCGTTCGGCCACCGGCCAGGACATGAGCGTCTACACGACCCTGTCGACCGGCCCCAAACGGGCGGAGGACCCGGACGGGCCGGAGGAATACCACGTCATCCTGCTCGACAACGGCCGCTCCAACATGCTCGGCACCGAGTTCGAGGAGATGCTGCGCTGCATTCGCTGCGGCGCCTGCATGAACCACTGCCCGGTCTACCACGCCGTTGGCGGCCACTCCTATGGCTGGGTCTATCCCGGCCCGATGGGCGCCGTGCTCACCCCCTCGCTGATTGGCGTCGACAAGGCCGGGCATCTGCCGAACGCATCCACCTTCTGCGGCCGCTGCGAGAGCGTCTGCCCGATGCGGATTCCGCTGCCGAAGATGATGCGGCACTGGCGCGAGAAGGAATTCGAAAGCCATCTGCAGCCGAAGACCCAGCGCGCCGGCCTGGGTGTCTGGGCGTTTTTCGCGCGGCGGCCGAAACTCTACCGCGCCGCCGTCTCGGTCGCGATGCCGATGCTGAAGGCGCTCGGCGGCAAGAAGCGCCGCTTCGCCTCGCTGCCGCTCGCCGGCGGCTGGACCAAATGGCGCGATCTCCCCGCGCCCGAGGGCCGCACTTTCATGCAGGAATACGCGCAACGAACCGGCCGAACGGAGGCAAAGCGATGAGCGGCTCGACACGCGACGCGGTGCTCGGCCGCATCCGCCGCTCCAACGGTGCCCGGCCCGGCGACCCGGACCGCCGACGCATCGTCGAGGAGCGGCTTGTCGGCGCGCCGAAGGGCATCGTGCCGCAGCGTGGGCAATTGCCCCACGTGGATCAGGTCGCGCTGTTCCTCAAGATGGCGGAGAAGGCCGATGCGACCACGGCGCGGATCGAAAGCTACGGCGACCTTCCGGCCGAGGTCACGCGCTGGCTGCGCGACAACAACTTTCCCGCCGACCTGCGGCTGGCCGAGGACCCGCGCCTCGCCGGCGCCGATTTCGGCGCCACCGCGCTCACCCTGCGGCGCGGCGCGTCGGACGGCAACGACCTCAACGCCCTGTCCCATGCCGAACGCGGCATCGCCGAGACCGGCACGCTGGTGCTCGTGTCGGGACCGGACAACCCGACCAGCCTGAATTTCCTGCCCGAAAACCACATCGTCGTGGTGAAGGCCGGGGACATCGCCGGCGACATGGAGGCGGTCTTTCCCGCGATCAGGCAGCGCTACGGCAAGGGCGAGATGCCGCGCTCGCTGAACTTCGTCACCGGCCCGTCGCGCTCCGGCGACATCGAGCAGACGCTGCTGCTCGGCGCGCATGGCCCGCGGGCGCTGCACATCGTCGTCGTGGGGTGAGCGGGCTCGCGGATCAGGCCAAATAAGGACCGGTCGGGAACTCGACGCCGTCGAAAATCTCGGCGAGCGGCAGGTCGATGCCGAGCGCCGGGACCGGCGCGGCCGTGTCCATGCCGGCGAGACGGCTCTCGATCCATTCGCCGTCTTCGTTCCGCTCGAAAACGAACACCTCCGGCCGGTTCGGCTCGACATAAAGGATGGTGCGGAGCGAGGCGACAGCCTTGTACTCGGCGAGCTTGCCAGCCGTGTCGAAATCCCGCGTCGTCGGCGAAAACACCTCGATCACGAGCACTGGTTCGTTCGCGATAAGTGCATCCGGATCAGTCTGGTTGCAATCCACACCAGCATCCGGACGCCGGACCTGGCCGGGCAGCGTCTCGATACAAAACTGCGCGGTGAATGGCTTGCACGGATTGCCCCGCAATCTCTGGCGGAGCTCGGCCAGAATATTGAGAACAATGTTGTCGTGTCGAGCGCTGGCGCCAGCCATCATTTCGACCGGAAAACCGCCGACGAGTTCGAAACGCCCCGGCCGGCCCAGCTGCCAGGCGAGAAACTCCTCCACCGACCAGTGACGCGCTGCCGCCTGGCTCATCGTCTCGATGTCTCCCGGGATCGTCGATCTCGGCTGGAAATGTATCACGAAACAAGCTTGCCGCCATAGAACGGTCGAGGCACCCTGCCCGCATCGCACAGGGATGTCGGTCGGCCCCGCTGGGCCTCACAACCGACGCGGCGGCGGACTCCGCCTCTGGACAAAGCCCCCGAAAGCAGGATTTGTGGCGCGAATATCCATTCCCCGGAGTCTCTGGCCATGCCCGTCGATCCCGCCATCCTCGCCGCCTTCATCCTGGCCTCGGCGATCCTCGTGGTCATCCCCGGCCCGACCATCGTCATGGTCGTTGGCCAGGCGCTCGCCCATGGCCGGCGCACGGCGCTCGCCAGCGTCGCCGGGGTCGGCCTCGGCGACCTGATCGCGGCCAGCCTGTCGCTGGCCGGCGTCGGGGCGCTGCTCGCCACCTCAGCCGGCGCCTTTGCCGTGCTGAAATGGCTCGGCGCGGCCTATCTCGTCACTATCGGCATCAGGATGTGGCGCTCCCCCGTGAGCTTTACCGCCGAAGCCGCGGCGGTCGTCGAGATGCGCGGGCGAATCGTCTTTCGCGACGCCTTCCTGGTCACCCTGTTCAACCCGAAGGGCATCGTGTTCTTCGTCGCCTTCGTGCCGCAGTTCATCGACCCGGCAAGGCCCTACGCCGCGCAGGCGGCGCTCTTCGTCGGAACTTTCGTGCTGCTCGGCATCCTGAACGCCTATTTCTACGCGCTGCTCGCCACGACGGCCCGTGGCTTCATCCGGCGGCCGCGCGTCCTCAAGGCCGCGACGCGCACCGGCGCCGCCTGCCTCATCGGCGCGGGCGTCGTCTCCGCCTTCGCACGCCGGCCGGCTTGAGAAAGGTCCGTCCTCGAATGCCGAGTCATGATTTCCGGAGCCCGCGGCTGTTCGTCGAGGCCGATCTGTCGGAAGGGCAAGCCGTGCCCGCGACTCCGGTGCAGGCGAACTATCTCCTGAACGTCATGCGACTCGGCGAGGGCGATACGGTGCTTGCCTTCAACGGCCGCGACGGCGAATGGCGCTGTGATCTCGTCAAGCCGGCCAGGAAAAAGCTCGATCTTGTGCCGCATGAGCGGACGCGCGACCAGACGCCGCCGCCGGATCTGCATTATCTGTTCGCGCCGCTGAAGCACGCCCGCCTCGACTACATGGTGCAAAAGGCCGTCGAGATGGGCGCCGGCGTTTTGCAGCCGGTAATGACGCAGCATGTGCAGGCATCGCGGCTCAATATCGAGCGGATGCGGGCGAATGCCGTCGAGGCGGCCGAACAATGCGGCATCCTGTCGATCCCCGAATGCCGCGAGCCGGTGAAATTCGCCGACGTGATCGCCGGCTGGGACCGCTCCCGGCATCTGGTCTTCTGCGACGAGCGCGAGGACGCCGAGAGCCCGATCGAGACGCTCCGGGCGCTGCCACAGGGACCGCTGGCGCTTCTCATCGGCCCCGAGGGCGGCTTTTCGGCGGAGGAACGCCGGGCGCTCCGGGCGGCCGAGTTCGTCACCGCCATCTCGCTCGGACCGCGCATTCTGCGCGCCGACACGGCGGCGGTCGCGGCGCTGGCCGTGCTGCAGGCGAGCATCGGCGACTGGCGCGGGGCGGTTAATCGCCGCTTGTGCACGCCATCGAGCCACGGACGGCGACGCGCGGGACGTTTTTAGGCGTTTCTCAGAGGATAGCTTCGATGCCCTTCTTCTGAGCCAGCGAGAGCAGCTTCAGGGAAGGCCCACCAGGCCTCTTTTCACCCTGCTCCCATTTGCTGACCACGGATTTGCTGACATTCAGCACCTGCGCAAAAACCGCCTGGCTCATCTGCGCGGTCTCTCGAATCCCACGGATGTCGTCAGCCGCGAGTTCTTCGACCGTCGTCAGACAAGCGGCATCAAAACGCCTCTTTGTTTTTCGATCGACGGCGCCGACCTTGTAAAGACCGGCGATCGCCTCGTGAGCGGAACGGAGAGCATCACTCCGATAAACCCGCTTGCTCTTTTCCATAGTCAATCTCTATCCATTCCTTGGTTTCGAGCAGGCCTTCGACTTGCTCGGGGGCGAGATCGGTAAAAAATTTGGCAAGATCCCGATAGGTCTCCAACTCCTCGCCCGTGAGGTTCGCTCTCGCGCTCTTTGCGAACAAATGGACGAAAACGATCCGGCCCCCAACCTTGTGAACGATGATGGCACGGTGGCCTCCCGTCCGGCCTCCTTCGCCCTGTGAAACTCTTTGCTTGACGAGGTGAGCTCCAAGGTGAGCATCGATCTTCCCCGTCAAGACGCGGTCTACCGATTTCGCCAACTCAGCGTCTGTTACCCTCGCCTTCCGGGCATCACGGTTAAATGCCTTCGTCTTGAAAACCCGCATCGTAGCCTCTTGATGAATTCGTGATGAAAAACATAGCTTTATATCCAATTAAAAGACGGCCATTCAAATGGTCCGGCGACCGGATAGTGGAACCGAACGCACCTCTCAATCTATACCACCTAGTCATATAATTCAAGCAAAAATAGCATAGAGGATCAAATGCTCATCGCCATTGATGCCGAGGTGCCGTGGCGCCCATACGGCGCCGGGGCGCATTTCGACGCCGAAGCTAAAAGGACTGGCCGCACCGTCAACCCGAATTATGTTGCGATCGGGCGAAAAACTGGGCACGTCCCCACCTGAACCATCACCTCGTCCGTGCGGGCGACTCCAGGCGAAGATTTTAGAGGGCTCCTGCATGGCGCGCGACACGACCGATCTGACACCGGTCACCTCGGTCGAGGATTTGACCGCCTATCTCAAAGGTGGCGAGAAGCCGGCGACGCTCTTCCGGATCGGCACCGAGCACGAAAAGTTCGGCTATTATGTCGACGACCTTTCGCCGGTGCCTTACGAGGGCGAGAGCGGCATCGGCAAGTTGCTTGAGAAGATGCAGGCGCTGTCCGGCTGGGAAGCGATCGTCGATGACGGCAGGATCATCGGGCTTTACGGCAGCGACGGCCAGGGCGCGATCTCGCTGGAGCCCGGCGGTCAGTTCGAGCTCTCCGGCGCGCCGCTGGAGACCATCCACGCCACCTGTCAGGAATCCAACGGGCATCTGGCCCAGGTCCGCGCCGTCGCCAAGGAACTCGGCATCGGCTTTCTCGGCATCGGCTCCTCACCGACCTGGACGCTCGACGAAACGCCGATCATGCCGAAATCGCGCTACGAGATCATGCGCCGCTACATGCCCAAGGTCGGCACGCGTGGCCTCGACATGATGTTCCGCACGGCGACGATCCAGGTCAATCTCGACTTCGCGTCGGAAGCCGACATGCGCCGCAAGATGCAGATCGGCATGCGGCTGCAGCCGGTTGCCTCGGCGTTGTTCGCCCATTCGCCTTTCACCGAGGGCAAGCCCAACGGCCTGTGTTCCTGGCGCTCCGAGGTCTGGTCCGACGTCGACAACCAGCGATCCGGCCTCCTGCCCTTCGTCTTCAAGGACGATTTCACCTACCGCGACTACGCGGAATGGGCGCTCGACGTGCCGATGTATTTCGTCACCCGCGATGGCCACTACACCGACGCGACCGACGTCACCTTCCGGCAATTCATGGACGGCGCCCTGAAGGGCCGGGTCAGCGACCCCGAGCCACAGATGGGCGATTGGGTCAACCATCTGTCGACGCTGTTTCCGGACGTGCGCCTGAAGCGCTTCATCGAGATGCGCGGCGCCGATGGCGGCCCGTGGCGGCGCATTTGCGCCCTGCCCGCCTATTGGGTCGGCCTGCTCTATGACGAGGCGACGCTCGCCGCGGTCGAAGCGCTGACGTGTGACTGGACCTTTGAAGAAGTGTCGGCCATGCGCACCGAGGTGCCGCGAAGCGGATTTCGCACCCCGTTCCGGGACGGCACCGTGCTCGACCTCGCACGCGCGACGCTGAAACTGTCGCGCCAAGGCCTGGTCGCCCGGCATCGCCTGAACGAGGAAGGCAACGACGAGAGTCATTTTCTCGCACCGCTCGAGGAAGTCGTCGCCCGCGGCACGACATCTGGGGAAGAGCTGGTCCGGCTCTACGAGGAGCAATGGGGCGGTTCGATGGAGCGTGTCTTCAAGCATCTGAGCTACTGATCGATCGGCCTCCGCAGCCGCACCAGGCGCGCGGCGCTACGGATTGCCCCGCTGCAGAGACCCGTTCGCGCGATGTTTTGCCGATGATCGGGCAAGAACCGGTTGCTCCGCTTTGACAGGGAGCGCATGGTGTGCCCGGATGTGGACGGGCACGCTGCGATCGAGGTCAAAATGACCGATTTCTTCGACTGGCTGACTGTTGGCGATTCCGGTCTTGGCGCCGATCGCCTGGCGGATGCTTTCAAGCTCAGCCAACGGGAGGTGCGGCAGACTACGGAGGCGCTGGCGCCCGCCTTCACCCTGGCACTGCAGCGCGCGATGCTGGATCCAGCCGCCTGGACGGAGCTCTCCCACCGGTTTCTGCCGTTCATGGACGGCACCACCATGCCGGGACCGGAGACCGCCAGAAGCCCGGCGGCGAAGGATCTGGCCGACGCGCTGTTCGGCTCGCGCGACATTTCCAACGCGGTGGCGCGGAAGGTCTCGCTTGCCAGCGGGATCGCACCGGACACGGTCGAGAAGCTGATGCGCAACCTTTCGATCATGACCATGCAGACCATGGTCAAGATGATGCTCGCCAATGTCGCGCGAAATCAGCCGGAAGGATTTGCCGACGGCAATTATCCGGCGGCGATCGCGGAGATGATGCGGCGCGGCGCCAACGCGATGGAAGCCATGGGGCGCCCATCTGACAGTCAGCGGCGTCGGCAGCCGAGCTTCCCGGGCGCGGCCGGATCGGACTATCTCGCCGGGCTCTTCGCGGATGCGCTGAGTGGCAAGCTGCCCTTCATGCCGCCGGCCGCCGAAACGACCGGGCGCCCGTCTTCGACAAGCCGGCAGGCGGGCGACGACATGCCGCCAGCGTCGGGTTTCACCTCCTTCCAGCCCTTCGAGGCGATGATGGAAGGTTTCGCGCGCGGGCTGCAATCCGGCGACGATGCCGCGACGGGTGCGCCCGAAAGGTCCGCGCCCGCTCCGGAGCCCGACGCCACGCCTGCCAACTCCTTCGACGATCTGGCCCGCGCCGGCCAAGAGATGCAGGACGACTACGCCCGCCAGATGACCGAACTGTTCCAGCGTTTCCAAGGTGGTCTTGGAAACGACAAGGGCCGCTGATCTTCCGGGGCGGGGCCAGGGTGGATAACTCAATGCGGCCACGGGCGGAGAGCAACCTTCCCGTTTGCGCACCGCCCCACCCGCCGACCGACCGAACGCCTTGCGGCTTGCTTCGGGTCGTCGCGTTTCCATCTTCATGCGCTCGTCCAGAATCTACCTCAAGGTCGCCTTTTGCTCCTCACCAAATTCCTGATCATCCTCCTGCTCATCGTCCTCAACGGCTTCTTCGCCATGTCGGAGATTGCCATCGTATCGGCACGCAAGTCGCGTCTTGAACAAATGCGCAAGGAAGGTCGACGCGGCGCGGCCAGCGCCATCCGTCTGATCGAGGATCCGACGGGCTTTCTGTCGACCGTTCAGATC
This sequence comes from Aurantimonas marina, assembly GCF_017183135.1. GTDB lineage: Bacteria > Pseudomonadota > Alphaproteobacteria > Rhizobiales > Rhizobiaceae > Aurantimonas > Aurantimonas marina. Next base: position 268,967 of record NZ_JADDXW010000001.1, read on the forward strand.
GGCATCACTCTCGTCGGCATCGTCGCCGGCGCCTATGGCGGATCGGTTTTCGCCGTGCCTCTGGCCGACCTTATACGCAACTGGCCGGTGATCGGCCCTTATGCGGGCACCGTCGCCTTCGTGCTTGTCGTCGTCGTCATCACCTATCTGTCATTGATCATCGGCGAGCTGGCGCCCAAGCGCTTCGCGCTCAGCCGTGCGGAGGCAATCGCCGTCAAGGTCGCGCCGATCATGACGATGATCGCCATGGCCGGCGCCCCGCTCGTGTGGTTGCTGCGCGTGTCGACGAAGGCTGTGATGGCGCTCGTCGGCGGCGATCGTGAGGACGGCGATAAGGTGACGGAGGAGGACGTCAAGGCGATGATCGCCGAGGGGACGCAGACCGGCGTTTTCAAGCCGAAGGAACGGGAGATGCTGGAAGGCGTCATCCGGATCGCCGATCGCACGGTGCGTTCGATCATGGTGCCGCGGCCGGATACGGCCTGGCTCGACCGACGTGACTCCGCCGATACGCTGCTCGACAAGATCCTCAAGGCCGGCCATTCGCGCTTTCCGGTGATCGACACCGACACCGACAAGGTCGTCGGCATCGTCCAGACCAAGGATCTGCTCGAACAGCAACGCCGCACCGGCACGATCGACCTCGCCGAGGCCATGCGCGAGCCGCTCTATGTCCATGAAACGATGCCGATCCTCAAACTCCTGGAGCGGTTTCGCGCCGCCGCGATCCATATCGCGATCGTGCTCGACGAATATAGCTCCTTCGAGGGCGTCGCGACGCCGACCGACATCCTGAAAGGCATCGCCGGGGCGCTGCCGGAAGGCGAGGACGACAATCCGCGCGTGATCGCGCGCGGCGACGGCTCCTGGCTGATCGATGCGGCGACGCCGATCGACGCCGTTGGAAACGCCGTGCCCGGCCTGCTCTTTCCCTCGGAACGGGATTACGAGACGGCCGCCGGTTTCGTCCTCAATCATCTGGGGCACATTCCCGATGTCGGCGAACGGTTTCGTTGGCGACGCTGGGACTTCGAGATCATGGATATGGACGGCCGGCGGATCGACAAGCTGCTCGTCACCGAGGTGCCGGCCGAGGCGGAGGCGGAGTCAACGTCCATTTCCTGAGCCGATAGCCACGGCTTCCGCCCGCGGCTATCGCCCGGAGGGCGCGGCCGGGGCCGCCGTCAGCGGCATCCCGCATTGCGTCGCTGCGCCGCCGTCAGCGCCAACCGATAGGTTGGATCCTCGCGCCAGTCGCCGCGCAGGGCATCATCGATGTCGCCGCGGCGAATGCCGATGTCTTTCAGCATATAATCGGGCAACTCGGTCATGGCGCGCGCCTGACGGCGATTGACCATGGTCTTGACGATCGCACGGGCTGCGACGAGCGAGAGGCGGATCGCCTGGAGGGGATGGGCGAGCGGCGTGCCGAGCCGAGGCTTGCTGATGATCGTCATGGCTGTTGTCCTTTCATAGCCATCGGTTTCAGGAAAAAATGGGAGCGCCCACGCTTTACCCTTGCGGCAGAGCCGCGACGCTCCCGAGTCGTTCCTGACAGGATGAAAGCTATGCGGTCCGGATTGATCATTCCAACGAATGTTAGTAATGTGAGGCATCGTTTTCGTTGATGGAAAATCCGATGAGCACGCCTCTCGACCTTGATCATCTGCGCACCTTCGTCGCCATCGTCGACGCTGGCAGCTTCACCCGCGCGGCGGAGGACGTGTTCAAGACTCAATCCGCGGTGTCCATGCAGATGCGGCGGTTGGAGGAACGGCTCGGCGCGATGCTGTTCGAGCGGACCGGACGGACGATCCGGATTACCGACGACGGCTCCCGGCTGCTCGCCTACGCCAGGCGCATGCTGGCGCTCAGCCAGGAGACGCTGTCGGCCTTCGATGAGGAGGCAATGCAGGGCCATGTGCGGATCGGCCTGCCGGACGATTACGCCGAACGCTTCCTGCCCGAGATCCTGGCGCGCTTCTCGCGGTCCAACCCGCTGGTCGAACTTCAGATCGCCTGCGAGCCCTCGTCCAATCTGGCCGAGCACATCGACAAGGGCCGGCTTGACGTAGCGCTGGTGTCCGACTGCTTTCCCGGCGCGACGCTGACCGAGGTCGTGCGTCGCGAACCACTACACTTCGTCACTTCAGCCTCGCACGACATCCACAACGAGCCGGTGCTGCCGCTGGCGCTCGGACGGCCGGATTGCGTCTGGCGGACCGAAGGTTGCGCGGCGCTCGACCGCATCGGGCGGCGCTACAAGGTCCTTTTCACCTCATGGTCGGCGCAGATCGTCACCTCGGCGGTGCTGTCGGGGCTGGCCGTCAGCGTGCTGCCGGAATGCGCGCTACGGCCAGGTATGCGGGTACTCGGCGAGTTCGACGATTTCCCGGTGCTGCAGGATACCGAAATCGGCGTTCTCAGATCGCGCAACGCCGACGGGCCGGTGGTCAGCGCCCTGGTCGAGCATATCCGCGACAGTCTGGCGAACTTGTCGCCGGCGGCGCAGGCTGTTCCCGCGCATCTGCCGGAGACGCGGACGCCGCGCCCACAGCGACCGCGCGGGGCGATGGTCGCGGCGGAATAGAGCGGCGGCCATCTCCCTGGGGCTGTCCCGCAAAACAATTGCACTCACTGCGCTTGGATTCGTACGGGCCTGACGCCGGCTGGGTCAGGCTGAATGTCGGCCGTCAGCGAGGAGATTCGTCTTGCTTGAAATACGAGCGCGTTAATCCCATATATTTCGAGGTGGCAATAATTTGTGCGCGCTAGGGTTTTCAGGATTTTTTCTCGTAATCATTAGTATTCGCCATCGACGACAAAATACCGTAGCGTTTAGCGTTACGAGTTTCAGAATTCATTCTAGAAAGGTTTTCCCATGGCTACGGGAACAGTGAAATGGTTCAACGCTCAAAAGGGCTTTGGCTTCATCGCACCGGATGACGGGGGCGCCGATGCGTTCGTTCATATCAGCGCGGTCGAGCGTTCCGGTCTCAACGGTTTGGACGAGGGCCAGAAGGTCAGTTTCGAACTCATGTCCGATCAAAAGAGCGGCAAGATGTCGGCCGAAAATCTGAAGACGATCGCCTGACCATTCGAGCAAGGTAGAATGGCATCCCCGCCGCAAGGACTGAGCCTCGCGGCGGGAATGCAGCCACAGGCGGCCGGAGGCTGGACGCGGCGGTGTTTCGTCAGGCCCACCAATGCCGCGGCGAAGGAGAAATCGAGCATGCCGATCATCAATTTCGATCTGCCGGCAGATCTTTTCTGGGCGAGGTCCGCGCGCCGCGTGGTGCCGAAAGGTGGCGTTGCCCACCGGCGTTTCGAGACGTTGGCCGAGGGCATATGTTTCGCGGTCGAGGATGATCAGACGGAGCGCTTCGGCGTGTCGATCGACACGGACGAAAATTCATTCTCCATGGACGAAATCGAAGCCCTGTATCGAAGCGAGGGTTTTTCGGCCTATCGGGAGAAGTCTTTGGGATCGCCCGCAGCAAAACTATAAAGCCTCTCGCGGCCCGTGCCCGTCACCTGATGCCAATCAGCCTTAAACCGCTGTTCGTCATGGGGCGCCTTGCCCTTCATTGAGCGGACGCAAGAATCCGGCAACCACTCCGCATACCCTTTGGCACGCCGGCGCGTTGACGGCCCGGCACTGCCCCCTATCCTTGATCCATTAGCGTTCCAGATTCTTCGCCGCGCCCTTGGCGTTGCCGAGCTTGGCGGACCGCAGATCGGCGTCAGCAAAATTCGCGCCCGCGATATTGGCGCCATCGAATCTGGCGCCCGCCGCCTCCATGCGCCGCATGTCGGCGCCGGCGAAATTCGCATCCGTGAAATTGGCGAATTCTCCCGCCGCGCGCGACAGATTGGCGCCTGAAAGATCCGCGCCGGTCAGGTCCGCCGAGTTCAGGACGCCGCGCATCATCCCCATCGACTGGTTGCGCATGTCAGCGGAAAAATCCGCGCCGCTCATATTCGCGCCGACCATCGAGGCGCGTGTGAAATCGCTGGCAAGTCGCGCGCCGGACAGATCGGCGCCGTCGAATTGGGCGTCGATCATCTGCGCCTGAAACAGATTGGCCCCGGATAGATTCGCGTTGGTGAAGACGGCCTTCAGCCCCCAGGCTTGATCGAGCTTGGCGCCAACGAGACTGGCGTCGGACAAATCCGTGCCGTTGAGATAGGCGCTGGTCATGTCGGCGCCGTCGAAATTCAGCCCCGAGAGATCGAGGCCGTTCAGCGCCTTGCTGTTGAGATCGGCGGGCTTGTCGGGCGTCGCCTGGCTCAGCAGTGCCTCGACCTCGGCCCGGCTCATTTCCGCTTCGGTCATGCGCGGCGAGGTCAGGTCGAGCCCGCTCATCATGTCCTGCGCCGCCGCCGGCGCGGCGAGCAGCAGCAAGGCCAGCAACGTGAAACCAAGCGTTCCCACGAATTTCCGCATGGACATCCTCCCTGGATGGTCCGGCGCCCGCTTCCAGCATGCACCGGAAAGGCGCGCGGTCAAAACGCATCCGATTGATCAGCATCACTTGGCATCGCCGGGTTTCGCCTTGACCCGCGGACGGAGCTCACCATGATGGCCGCAATGAGCCGTCTCGACGAATCCCCCACCGCATCGAATGTCGCCGAATACAGCGTCTCGGAAATCTCAGGCGCGCTGAAACGGACCGTCGAGGACGCGTTCGGCCATGTCCGGGTGCGCGGCGAGGTTTCCGGCTATCGCGGCCCGCACTCCTCCGGCCACGCCTATTTCTGCCTCAAGGACGATCGGGCACGGATCGATGCCGTGATCTGGCGGACGAGCTTCGCCAGGCTCGCCTTCAAGCCGGAGGAAGGGCTGGAGGTGATCGCCACCGGCAAGCTCACCACCTATCCCGGCTCGTCGAAGTACCAGATCGTCATCGAGACGATCGAGCCGGCCGGCGCCGGGGCGCTGATGGCGCTGTTGAACGAGCGCAAGCGCAAGCTGGAGGCCGAAGGGCTGTTCTCGGCCGACCGCAAGCAGCGCCTGCCCTATCTGCCGCGCGTCATCGGCATCGTCACCTCGCCGACCGGCGCGGTGATCCGCGACATCCATCACCGCATTGCCGACCGCTTCCCGGTCCGGTTGATCGTCTGGCCGGTGCGGGTCCAGGGCGAAACCTCGGGCGACGAGGTCGCGCGCGGCATCGAGGGCTTCAACGCGCTGGAGCCGGACGGCGCGATACCGCAGCCGGACCTGATCATCGTCGCGCGCGGCGGCGGCAGCCTGGAAGATCTATGGGGCTTCAACGACGAGGCGGTGGTGCGCGCGGCGGCAGCCTCGACGATCCCGCTGATCTCGGCGGTGGGACACGAGACCGACTGGACGCTGATCGACCACGCCGCCGACCGGCGCGCGCCGACGCCGACAGGTGCCGCCGAAATCGCCGTGCCGGTGCGGGCCGAACTTCTGGCCAACCTCGTCGGTCTTCACGCCCGGCAGGCCGGCGCGATCTCGCGGCGGCTCGATCAGGAGCGCAAGTCCGTCGCCGCCACGGCCCGCGCCCTGCCCTCGCCCGACATGCTGCTGGCGCTGCCACGGCGCCGACTCGACGAGGCCACCACCGCGCTCGGCCAATGCCTGCGCGTGGCGATTTCGGAAAAGCGTCGGCACTATGGGGACGTCGCCAGCCGGCTGTCGCCGTCGCGCCTCGACAGCCTGATCCGGGACAAGCGCTCGGATCTGCGCCATCAAGAGACCCGTGCCAGCCACGCGTTGCAGTCCAGGCTTCATGGCATGCGGCAGCGCTTCGAGCGGACGGCGGCGGGGCTGCAGCCATACCGGATCACCCTCGCCAGCGAGGCCGCGCGGCTGCGGCTGGACACGCTCGGTGAGCGGCTGTCGACGGCGCAGGTGCAGGCGACGGAAGCCCGCCGGCAGCGGATCGCGGCGGCCTGGCGCATGGCGGACAGTCTCAATCCGTTGCGCGTCCTGGAACGCGGCTATGCGATCATTCGCGGCGAGGCGGACGAGCCGATCGTGCGGGCGGACGGCCTGACGCCGGGCATGGCCTTCACGGTGCAGTTTGCCGGGAACGAGCGGCGCCCGGCCGTCGCGACGGGCGATGGCGGTTCGGACGCAGATCCCACGGCCGCTAAGAGCGGCGTGACGGCCCCGGCCAAGCCGAGCCCGCGCCGCCGTGCGGCGGCGAAAAAGCCCGTCGAGGGCCAGGGCTCGCTATTTTGACTAGTCATACACCGAGCAAAGCTGAGAGCTTCGGCCACGCAAGTATGAGCGCCACCGCCGCCGCCATCACTCCAAAGAATTGCCAAAAGCCCAAAGTTCGTTTCAACTCGCCTTCGACAGCTCCGACTCGAGTGCTCAAGCCGGTCTCGACACCTCCGACCCTGCCATGCAGACTGGCCTCCGCAGACGCTAGGTCAGCTTTACCGGCCATATTTTGGGCAATGGCCAATGTCCGCTCATCAATGCGTCCAAGAGTGACCCTGATGTCGGTCATATCGTTCTCAAGCTTGCTAACGCGTGCTTCCATGCCGTCATATTTGCCCCCGCCATCGCCAGGTGGCAAGGGCCGACTTCCATCTGATGGATGGAGAGAAACAACTTGCACCATATGATTAATATTTTCCTTGGATGGCTTCGGTTAAAAAAGACATAATAAATCCGCAGTTCGTGCAAGTGAAAAGATAGGACGGAATATAGGCGCCAGAGCTATCGCCCTCATGAACTACATGGCCACTTATGATCGGATTTTTATTGTCGCCAGAGAGAACCAAAGCTTCAATGGTGTTTTTTCCACACGATGGACAGGATTTTCCTGCATCACCACGAATCCTGTATACGGCCTCTTCGAGTTCATCTACCCGGCCATGATACGGATCTTTATCAAACTCTTCAGTCACATCAATTAGCCCTGTAATTATTTCATCGCTATGAACCGCAGCATTCTGGTTCAATTTTTTTCAGCATCGGCGAGGCCGAATAATGGCACAGAAAGGATGACAGCAGTTCTGTGTGACATCACTGCTGCATGGAACTGCCGAGTGTCGCAGGAACCCGCCGAAAATCAAGGGAACCGGTTTGCAACAAGGCGTCACACGAAATGCAGAATTGAGCGCTCTGCCCTATCTGCTAATCATTTTCTTCATTGTAAAATTCGATGGTACGGTTGGGTGGTCTCGAACCACCGACCTCCGGAGCCACAATCCGACGCTCTAACCAACTGAGCTACAACCGCACGGCGGACTCTCGTCCGCGCCAAGGTGCAGATAAAATCTTTCGCCGTCCTACGCAAGCCCGGATCGTCGATCGATCACGGCAAAACCCGGCTGCCGAGACAGGCCGGGTCTTCCTCGTGCGCATGGCGGCGGCGGGGCGACAGGCGTCCCGCCAGCATCTCGGCGGCCTGATTACTTGGCGTTCTTCTGCGCCTTCTGGAAGGCGTCGCGACTCGGCTTCATCATGTCCTGCGCGACCGACTGGCTCAGCGCCTGCATGTCCTTGCTCTGGTCGGTGGCCAACTCGATCTGCTTGCGGACGTAAGCCGTCTGCATCTCGATGACTTCGGCGAACGACTTGGCCGACATCATCTTGTCGAGGTGCTGGAAGCCGGCCTCTGCGTTGTTGCGCATCGCGTCGATCGCCTTCTTCGATAGTTGGAGCGAACCCTGATGGGCGTTCTCCATCGTCGACTCCAGAGCTTTGGTCGCTTCGTCCGCGGCGGACTTCATGCGGCCATAGGCCTCTTTGGACTGCTCCATCGACTTCTGCGTCATGGCGCGGAAGGTTTCGGTCATCTGCGACGGATCCATCCCCATCATCGACTGTGGGTTCGGCATCGCAAAGGGGTCCTGGGTGTTTTTCGAGTCGGCCATATCACTGTCTCCTCATGTTGGGTGTCGCCGATGGGAAGCAGGCGACTGCCCATTTATATAGCAATCATATTTGTGCAGTGCAACATTCGCTGAGTAATAGTTTGCACCTGCGAGACAATTAACCCTTAAACGCGACGAGTCCGGGCCAAGGCCGGAAGATTCTGGATTCCCTGGGGAGGCGCTATTATGAATCCATTCTTAAGATCGGCTCTGGACCGTGCATGATGCGTTGAGGCGCATAGGCGCGGCAAGCTTGAAAGCGTTGCCCATGGCGACACCGACGGTGCCCATCGCGTTAGCGATCATGGCACATCCGCAAGTACGCGAGGCCAACTCCGCTTCGACGGCTCTGGCCGTCTTCTCGTCCGATCTGACGCGGTTGCTCTGGACCAACAGCGCCGGTGCTCGTCTCCTACAGCTTGACGCGGCCGGACCGCAGCCGGCGGATGCCCAAATCAACACCGCCCCGATCCGCCAGATCCGCGCAGCGGGCCGCATGCTGGCGGCCGTAGGCCACGCCAAGGCGCTGGTGCGTCCGCTCGGCGGCGGGCTTGGGCCTCCAGCGACCGCCGAACTCCGGCCGATTTCCGGTGGCCAAATTCTCGACGATTTCGTTCTCGTCTCGGTGAGCGGGTTGCCGAGCAGCCATCCCACTGTTGACGATCCGACGATCCTGGCGGACGAAACGCTCGATCCGGAGACGCTTGCCGCCTTCCGCGTCTCGACGGACACGCATCGGGTCGTCGCGCGCGATGACGGGAGCATCCTGATGCTGGCGAAGCTCGACGACGAGCGTGTGCTGGTCTGGGTCGGCGCCGCACCGCAACGGCAGGGTGCCGAGGCCGATGGTCCAACCGACGATGATATTCCGGGCACCGATGGGGCGGATCCGACTTCGTCGCCCAGGGACGTCGCACTGGAACCCCAGGCCGATCCGGATGACAAAAGGTCCGATCAGATCGGCAAGATGGGGATGAGCGCGCTGCTCCAACGCTGGTACTTCAGAAACCGCGATGGTGGGACGTCGATGCCGGAGCCTGAGGCGGCGACGGAGCCGGACGAGGCCGACAGCGTCAATGTCGAGGCCGCCGTAACCGACGCAGCGGCCCACGAACGTGAGGGCGGCGCCGGACCGACTGGGGACGATCGCATTGTGGCGGCCGTTGATGCCGATGGCCCGACGATAGAGCAAAAGGACGAGTCCATCGATACCGATCGCGATACGTCCCGCGACGGGAATATCCCGGCCATCACCAGCGAGAACACGCTCATGCCGGCGCCGGGTCCGCAGCAGCCCTACGACGCCCATGCGGCAGCAGCTTCCCCTCCCCGTCCGCTGCGATCCAGCTGGGGGACACCGGCGCGCCCCACACCGGACGCTTTGCCGACGGAGCAGGTGCCGGAAAGCGACCGGGCCGCCAATGAAGGACAACCAACGCCGCCCGAGCCGGTGGCTGATGACACCGGATCGCGGCGCCGCGACCTCACCGCATCGGTACCATTGCGCGACGAACAGGAAGGCGATCGCGCTGCCTCCGCCGGTGATCTGGAGGAAGCAGACGACGGTGTCACGGAAACGCCGTTCTCGCCCCGCCTGGATGTCGTTTCGGTCCGCTTCGTCTGGCGCATCGACAGCGAGGGCCGCTTCCGCTCCTTGTCGCCGGAATTTGCCGCCGCCGTCGGCCCTCGCTCCGCCGACGTCATCGATCAGAGTTTTCATGAGGTTGCCGCGGCCTACGGGATCGATACCGATGGCGAGGTCGGTCGGCTCCTCGACCGCCGCGACACCTGGTCCGGCCGAACCGTCTACTGGCCCCTCGAAAACACCGCCAAGCGGGTTCCCATCGATCTCGCGGCACTTCCGGTCTATGCCCGCGACCGCAGCTTCGACGGCTTCCGCGGCTTCGGCATTGCGCGGCTGGCCGATGCCGTGGAGGATCCCGAAGCGATCGGCCTGGGTCTGGGCGCGCGCTCCAATGTGGTCGACCACGCGCTCGATGAATCACTGGCGGACGATTCCGTCGGCAGATCGCGCGAGATCGGCGGACGCGCCTTGCTGAAGCGGTTTTCGTCGGAGGAGCGGGAGGTATCCTTCGGCCGCCGCGATCCGGCCGATCGACCCGACACGCCCCCTGACCGCGTTGTGCCCAAGATCATTCGCCTGGAGGAGCGCCGGCGCTCCAAGGACGGCGACCTCAGCCAGGACGAAGAGGCTGCTTTCCGGGCGATCGGCCAGACCCTGGCCCACGAAGATGCGCCCAGTCGACTCGGGCAGGCAATCCAGACGGCGACACGGCGCATCGACGAATTGGAGAATGCTCGCGCCAACGGGCAGGTATCCGCCGAGGCGGCAAGCGAAGCCGGCCGGTCGCCCGATCCCGACAACGAGATGACGACCGCGAAGGAGCCGGTCGAGGACGCGGGCGACGGCGGCCAGCCACCGGCCGAGGCGGTCGTCGATGCCGCTGGTAGCGACGGAAACGGCCGTGACGACGGTGACGACGATACCGATACCAACTCCGCCGATATGCTGTCGTCGGACAAGTCCGCCCTGCTCGCCGAGCTTAAAACCGTTTACGCCGACCTTCCGCTGCCTGTCCTGGTGCAGGTCCGCGAGGATATCATCTATGGGAACCGCGAATTCCTCGATCTGACCGGCTACGAGACCGTCACGGCGCTGGGCGATGCCGGCGGCCTCGCCCATCTGTTCACCGATAGCCCGGAGCCGGACTCTGAGAACGAGGCGCTGTCGGTCCGGCGCGCGAACGGAGAGACGATCGCCGTTCGCACCCACATGCAGCGCTCGACGATCGCCGGGCGCTCCTGTCTGGTGATGTCCTTCTTCGCCTCGCCGAGCATCAGCGCGGCCGCCATTCGGCACGCTTCGGCCGGTATCGCCGACCTGGACAAGGCGAGCGACGACCGCGAACGCGAGACCCTGCGCCAGGAGGTCGAGGACCTGAAAGCCGTGATCGAGACGGCGGCGGACGGTCTGGTTCTGCTCGATACCGCGGGCACCATCCGCTCCATGAACGGCTCCGCCCACAAGCTCTTCGCCATTGCCGAGGGCGACAGCGCCGGACGCCCCTTCATCACGCTCTTCGCCCATCAGAGCCAGAAGGCGGCCAGCGACTATCTGGAGGACCTGCGGCACGGCAATGCCGCTTCCGCCGATAGCGAAGGTCGCGAGGTCATCGGCCGCGTCGCGGAGGGCGGCTTCGTTCCGCTGCTGCTGCGCTTTGGCCGGCTGCCGGACGAAAGCGGCTGGTATGCCGTCGTCCGGGACATCGCCCATCGCAAACGGGTGGAAGAGGAATTGACCACTGCCCGGCGCGAGGCCGAGGCGGCGAGCCTCCAGAAGAGCCAGTTCCTCGCCAATATCAGCCATGAACTGCGCACGCCGCTCAATGCCATTATCGGCTTCGCCGACGTCATGTCGGCGGAGTGCTTCGGTCCCATCGGCAATGAGCGCTACCTGGAGTATCTCGACGACATCAAGCGGTCCGGCCATCACGTACTCGACCTTGTCAACGATCTGCTCGACATCACCAAGATCGAGGCCGGCAAGCTCGATCTTGCCTTCGAGGCGGTCTCGCTGAACGAGGTGATCGCCGAAGTCGTGGCGCTGATGCAGCCGCAGGCAAACCGCGAGCGCGTCATCGTGCGCTCCAACCTGCCCTCGTCGGTGCCGCCGGTCATCGCTGACAACCGTTCGATCCGGCAGATCGCCATGAACCTCGTTTCGAATGCCATCCGCTTCACGCCGGCTGGCGGCCAGATCATCGTCTCGACCAGCTATTCGCCGGGAGGCGACGTCGCGCTGAGGTTCCGCGACAGCGGGATCGGGATGAGCGAGCGCGAGATTGAAATCGCCATGATGCCATTCCGGCAGATCAATCCGGATGCGCGCCGACGCGGGGAAGGCACCGGCCTCGGCCTGCCGCTGACCAAGGCGCTCGTCGAAGCCAACCGCGCCGCCTTCGCGATTTCCTCGACCCCTGGCGAGGGGACGCTGGTCGAAATTCTGTTTCCGCCGCAAAGAGTTCTGACCGACTGAACCGTTTCATGTCCCTCTCGCTTTAGAATGATTCAACATTAGAATACTTCTAAACCATTGATTTTATTCGTTATTTTCAATGAATCCTCTTGTGCTGTCCAAGCCCATGCGGCATGAGTGCGCCGGGTCGCATCCCAGGCGGCTCTTTCACCGCAAACGGGTGGGTTCTGTCGCGCGTCGATACGACCCACCCGTCCCGACCAGCCCAAACCGCGGGAGGCAATCGCCGCCGCGGATCGAGGAGAGTTTCAATGACCAAGCGTCTTTTGCCGCGGCTCGCGCGCGCCCTGACCCTGTCCGCCGGCTTCATTGCCGTGTCCTTCACCGCCGCGACCGCCAAGGCGGCGGACGTCAACATCTATACGGCGCGCCAGCCGGAGTTGATCCAGCCGCTGCTCGACGCCTTCACCGAGGAGACGGGTCTGACAACGGCGACAATCTTTCTCGACAAGGGTCTGGAAGAGCGCGTCGCCGCCGAGGGGGCCAATTCTCCGGCCGATCTGATCATGACCGTCGATATCGGCCGGCTCGACGCCGCCAAGCAGGCCGGCGTGGTGCAGCCGGTAGACGACGCGGCGCTGACGGCGAACATCCCGGCCCAATTCCGCGATGCCGAGAACGAATGGTTCGGCCTCACCGCCCGCGGCCGGGTGGCCTACGCCTCGAAGGAGCGCGTCGACGTGGACCAGATCACCTACAAGGACTTGGCTGATCCGAAATGGAAGGGACGGCTGTGCGTGCGCTCGGGCCAGCACCCCTACAATGTCGCGCTGATCGCCGCCTATATCGCCCATTACGGCGAGGACGCGGCGCGTGAATGGACCGCAGGCCTGCGGGACAACCTGGCCCGCCGGCCCGAGGGTGGCGACCGCGACCAGGCCAAGGCGATCTTCGCCGGCCAATGCGACATCGCGCTCGGCAACACCTATTACGTCGGCAAAATGGCAACCAACGACAAGGAGCCGGAACAGAAGGAGTGGGCCGAGGCGATCAAGGTGATCATGCCGACCTTCGACAACGGCCTGACCCATGTGAATATTTCCGGGATCGCGCTGGCCAAGAACGCGCCGAACAAGAACAACGCCCTGAAGCTGATGGAATTCCTGTCGAGCGACGAGGCCCAGAAGATCTACGCCGAGCTCAACTACGAATATCCCGTGAAGCCCGGCATCGCGACCTCTGAGCTGGTCACGTCCTTCGGCGAAATGAAGCCGGACGACATGCCGCTCGCCGAGATCGCCAAATTCCGGGCAAAGGCATCCGAAATCGTCGATGAGGTCGGCTTCGACAACGGACCGCAGAGTCAAACCCGAAGCTAAAAACCGGTCACAACGCGCACCCGGCGCCCGGGCGGATTTCCGCTTCGGGCGCCGGGCGTTTCTTCGCCGGCGTGCGCCTGCTAAGCCCTGTGGCCAGTCGCCATCGATTCCGGTTTCGCCGGACCGACCGCAGTTCGATCGTTTATCGCAGGATTGCCCACCGTTCTATGTCCAACGCCGCCCCGCTCCTGAAACCGCTCATCCGGAACCGTCTGCGCCTGAAGCGCGGGCGCGATCGCGGCTATCTCGTCGGCGCGACGGCGGTGGCGCTGACGGTGATCCTGCCGCTGGTCGCGCTGGTGGTCATCGCGGCGTCCGGCACGTCGACCAACTGGCGGCATCTGGCCGAGACGATCCTGCCGGAAGCCAGCCGCGTGACGCTCGCCCTGATGCTGGGGATCGCTCTCGTCGCCGGCTCGATCGGCGTGGTGACGGCTTGGCTCGTCGCCAGCTTCCAGTTTCCCGGAAGGCGGATTTTCGCCTGGGCGCTGGTGCTGCCGCTGGCCGTTCCGACCTATATCGCCGCCTACAGCGTCGTCGAATTCCTGCATTTCGCCGGGCCCGTGCAAACCGCGATCCGCGATCTCTTCGGCTTTCAAAGCGCGCGGGAATACTGGTTTCCGGAGATCCGCTCGCTCGGCGGCGCGATCCTGATCCTGTCCTCGGTGCTCTACCCTTATGTCTTTCTCACCGTGCGGCTGGTGTTCGTCATGCAGGGCCGCAAGGCCGGCGACGTGGCGCGCACGCTCGGCGCCTCACGGACCGCTGTGTTCGTCAAGATCCTGCTGCCGATGGCGCGGCCGGCGATCGCGATCGGCATCGCGCTGGCGCTGATGGAGGCGGTCAACGACATCGGCGCTGTGGAATTCCTCGGCGTCCGCACACTGACCTTCGCCGTCTATTCGACCTGGCTCAACCGCGGCGATCTCTATGGCGCGACGCAGATCGCCCTGTTCATGCTCGCTGTCATCGTCTTTCTTGTCCTGGTCGAGCGCTTCGCCCGGCGCCAGCAGCGTTTCACCATCCATCGCGGCGACCGTCCGCAGGAGGGCCATGAACGACTGCGCGGCTGGCGCGGCTGGCTCGCCGCCCTCGCCTGCGCCGTTCCCATCGCGGTCGGCTTCGGCATTCCGATTCTGGTGCTCGGCGACTTCGCCCTGCGGCGGCTCGACCAGCTGGCCGATCCGCAGCTCTGGCGGGCGCTCCAGCATACCGTCGTCATCGCCACAGCCGCTGGCCTTGCGACCGTCGGCGCCGGTTTCGCGATGGCCTACGGCATCCGTCTCACCGGCAGCCGGCGACTGGCGGCGCTGGTGCGGGTCGCCGCGCTTGGCTACGCCGTGCCGGGCACCGTGCTCGCCATCGGCATCCTGATCCCGCTCGCCGCCTTCGACAACGCCGTCGACGCGGTGATGCGCGACTGGTTCGGGGTCTCGACCGGTCTGCTGCTGTCGGGCTCGGGCTTTGCCATCGTCTATGCCTGCTTCGTGCGGTTCATGGCGATGGGCCACGGCGCCATCGAGAGCGGCCTTTCCAAGCTGTCGCCGCATCTCGACATGGCGGCGCGCACGCTCGGGCGCGGCCCCGGCGGCACGCTCCGGCAAATCCTGCTGCCATTGATGCAGCCGGCGCTGCTCACCGCGTTTCTCCTGGTCTTCGTCGATGCGACCAAGGAACTGTCGGCGACGATCCTGTTGCGCCCCTTCGATTTCGAGACCCTGGCGACTTTCGTCTACGCGCAGACCTCGCGCGCCGCCTTCGAGGACGGTGCCCTGGCGGCAGTGATGATCGTCATGGTCGGAATCCTGCCGGTGATGCTCTTGACCCGCTCGATCCTGAAGGAGACCGATCGGGCATAAGGGCGCGGCCGATCGGTGGCATCGAACCGCGCGGCTTGCCGCATCCCTCTCGCATTAGCCAAGGCCAAACAGAAGATACCACGCGACGCCGGCGACGGAGGATGCGGCGAGCACCTTGATCATCCCGATCCGAAAGCCAAGGACGGCGATGGCGGCGGCCAGCGAAAGGACGAGGGCCGGGCCGTTCACGCTGCTCCACACCGGCAGATCGATCGTCCCGCCCAGGAGAGATATCTCGCGCACCTTGCCGAACAGGACGTGCAGGCCGAACCATACGGCGAGGTTGAGGATCACCCCGACGACGGCCGCGGTGACGGCGGCGAGCGCCGCCGACAGCGCCCGGTTGCTTCGCAGCTTCTCGATGAAAGGCGCGCCGAGGAATATCCACAGGAAGCAGGGCACGAAGGTGACCCAGGTGGTCAGAAGACCGCCCAACGTCCCCGCGACGAACGGGTTCAACGTGCCGGGATCGCGGAAGGCGCCGAGGAAACCGACAAATTGCGTCACCATGATCAGCGGCCCCGGCGTCGTCTCCGCCAGGCCCAATCCGTCGAGCATTTCGCCGGGCGCCAGCCAGCCGTAGCCGTCGACGGCCTGCTGGGCCACGTAGGCAAGAACCGCATAGGCGCCGCCGAAGGTCACGACCGCCATCTGCGAGAAGAACAGGGCGATGTCGGTGAAGACGTTGCCGGCGCCGAGGGTGAAAAAGAGCAAGGCGACAGGCGCGAGCCAGAGCACCAGGAGCACGCCGGCAACGCGGATCACCCAAGCCAGGCTCGGGCGGGCGTGTTTCGGAATCGTCTCCCCCAGCGCCGAGTCGGCATCGGCGAGCACGGCGCCCTTCGTCGTGCCGTGTCCGCCACCGACGAGGAAGGCGCGGTGCCCGGAGCGACCGCCGGCATAGCCAATGGCTCCGGCCGCGAGGATGATCAGCGGAAACGGCACGTCGAAGTGAAAAATCGCGACGAAGGCCGCAGCGGCGATGCCGAGCATCACCCGGTTCTTCAGCGCCCGCCGACCGATCCGCACCACCGCCTCCAGGACGATCGCCAGCACGGCCGCCTTCAGCCCGAAGAACAGCGCCGCGACGATTCCGACATTGCCGAAGGCGGCGTAGATCCAACCGAGGACCATGATGCTGATGAGGCCAGGCAGCACGAACAGCGTGCCGGCGACAAGGCCGCCCTTCGTCCCGTGCAGCAGCCAGCCGACATAGGTGGCCAGCTGCTGCGCCTCCGGGCCAGGCAGAAGCATGCAGTAATTGAGCGCGTGCAGAAAACGGTTCTCGCCGATCCACCGCTTCTCCTCGACCAGGATGCGGTGCATCACGGCGATCTGTCCCGCCGGCCCGCCGAAGGAGAGCGCGGCGATGCGCAGCCAGACCCGTGTGGCCTCGGCGAAGGATATGCCATGGCCCTGCCCCAATGCCGGAGAAGGCGGCTCGCCGCGGAGACTGTCCATCATCTTATGTGTTCCGATCGGCGATTGGCGGGAAGCCGCCGCTTAGAGCGCCGGGCTTCCATTGAGAGGCACAAGGGACGCTCTGGCACTTTGATTGTGCACCGGAATGATCCACAAATCGGATTCCACTTTTTGATCCGATGCTCTAGCTCGCCAGCTCCTTCCGTCCTGCGAACTCGTGCAGCGCTTCTGGATTGGCCAGCGCCTCCTTGTTTTTGACCTCCCGGCCCTCGACCACTTCGCGCACGGCGAGTTCGACGATCTTGCCGGACTTGGTGCGGGGGATATCGGCGACCTGAAGCACCTTTGCCGGCACATGGCGCGGCGAGGCGCCGGCACGGATCCCCGACTTGATGCGCCGGGTCAGGTCCTCGGTCAGCGCGACCCCGTCGGCGAGCCGCACGAACAGGACGACGCGCACGTCGTCGTCCCAGGGTTGGCCGATGCAGATCGCCTCCTGCACCTCGTCCATCTGCTCGACGATGTTGTAGATCTCGGCGGTGCCGATCCTGACCCCTTGCGGGTTGAGCGTGGCATCCGAGCGGCCGTGAATGATGATGCCGCCATGCTCGGTCCATTCGGCGAAGTCGCCATGACACCACACGCCGGGAAACTGGTCGAAATAGGCGTTCTGATAGCGTTCGCCGGTCGGATCGTTCCAGAAGCAGACCGGCATCGCCGGGAACGCTTTCGTGCAGACGAGATCGCCCTTTTCGCCGCGCACCGGCATGCCCGCCGCGTCCCACACGTCGACCGCCATGCCGAGGCCCGGCCCCTGGATCTCGCCCTCATAGACCGGACGCCAGGGAACCCCGAGAACGAAGCAGGACACGATGTCGGTGCCGCCCGAGACCGAGGCGAGATGCACGTCGGACTTGATGCCCGCATAGACGTAGTCGAAGCTTTCCGGCGACAGCGGCGAACCGGTCGAGGCCAGCATCTCGACCGCCGACAGATCATGGGTTTCGATCGGCGTCAGTCCGTGTTTGCGGGCCGTATCGATGAATTTGGCGCTGGTGCCGAAGAACGTCGCCTTCTCCTGGGCCACGTAGTCGAAGATGACGTTCGGATCGGGATGGAAGGGCGAGCCGTCATAGAGCAGCAGCGTCGCGCCGGTGGCGAGCGCCGAGACCAGCCAGTTCCACATCATCCAGCCGCAGGTGGTGAAGTAGAAGACGCGGGAGTCCGGCCCGGCCCCGCAATGCAGGCGGAGCTCCTTCAGGTGCTGGAGCAGCGTGCCGCCGGCCGAGTGGACGATGCATTTGGGGATGCCCGTCGTGCCGGAGGAAAACAGGATGTAGAGCGGATGGGCGCAGGGCAGCCGCTCGAAAGCGATCTTCGCCGGCGCGAAGGGCGCGAGGAAGGCGTCGAGGGCGACGCCGTTGCTTACCTTGGACGCGATCGCTTCGGCTTGGCCGAGATAGGGAACGACGATGGTGCGCAAGGGCCGCAATTCCGCGGTGATCGGGACGAGCTTGTCGGCGATCTCGATGGCCTTGCCGGCATAGTAATAACCGTCGACCGTTACGAACAGCTTCGGCTCGATCTGGCCGAAGCGATCGAGCACGCCGCGTTCGCCGAAATCGGGCGAGCAGGACGACCAGACCGCGCCGATCGACGCGCAGGCGAGCATGGCGGCGACGGTTTCCGGCATGTTTGGCATCATTGCCGCGATCCGGTCGCCGGCGACGACGCCCTCGGCGCGAAAGGCCTGCGCGAGGCGCGAGACGAGGTCGGTGAGCTCAGCCCAGTTCACCCGCCGTTGCACCTTGTCCTCGCCGCGAAAGACGATGGCGTCGCCGGACTGCGGCCGTCCCAGAAGGTTTTCCGCGAAGTTCAGCCGCGCGTCCGGGAAGAAGCGATCCTCACGCATCGAATCACCTTCGGCGAGAATGGTTTCTCCACGCTCCCCGGCAACGCCGCAAAAGTCCCAGACCGCGCCCCAGAAAGCCGACCTGTTGTCCACAGACCATCGATGCAGCGCTTCATAGTCGGCGAATTCGAGGCTCTCGCGCGCTCCGGCCATGGCCGCAAACGCTGTCATCGGATGGCGCGCGACGCGCTCTTTACCGGGTGTCCAGAGCAGTTTGCCGCCCATTGTCTATCCCTCTTCGTGGCGCCTTTGCTGGTGCCATAGCCCTTCCCCGATGGCAACGATCGGCGCGATGTCGATCCTTTGCCCGAGGGACCGCGACCACGACGCCCTTGGCTTTACATTACGCCGGGGTCTAGAAGGGACGAATTGAAGAAGGAAGCTTCGTGACGCCCATTTCTCCCCGGGACAGGCTCGAATCGCAGCCCGAACCCTTGCGCGGAAGATCTCGGTTCATGCGCCTTTCGCGGATGGCGGCCGCGATCATGATCTTCCTCGTCCTGATCGCGCTTGCGGCCACGCTTCCCGGCCTTGCGCTGGGTTCCGACGCGGCGCGGCGCGCCGTCGTTGCCCGGCTGGAACACATGACTGGCGAACCCGTCACCATCGAGGGTGACATCGCGTTCTCGCTGCTTCCCCGAACCCGCATCATTGTCGACCGCGTGCGCATCGGCGCCACGGGCTCGCTCACCATCGGCCAGATCGTCGCCGATCTCGACGCCATGACGGCCTTGACAGGGTCGGCGAACATCTCGCGCATGGTGCTGATCCGGCCCGACATCAAATCGTCGGCGGATCGGCCGAAGGCGAACGCGGCGCCGTCACGGAGCGACGCCAAGCCGCGGCAGCTCGCCAGGATGCTCCTCGGTCGGATCGAGGGATTGCGGCGCATAGAGATCCGCGACGGCGCCATCCATCCCTATCCGAAGGTAGCGGGCGGAGGGATCAGCGATATCAATCTGATCGTCGCACGGGCCTCGAGCGGGGCTGCGCTACGCCTGTCCGGTTCGTTTCTGTGGAACGGGCAGCCAGCCGATGTGGATATCGATATCGGCGCTCCGGACGCGCTTGTGGCCGGCGGATCGAGCGGCGTCGACATCAACCTGTCCTCGGCGCCGTTGACCGCGAATTTCGATGGTACCGCGAGTCTCGACAACAACGCCACGATCAACGGCAGGATCGAGCTGACGGGCGCTTCTCTGCGCAACGGCATCGGGTGGTTTGCCGACCCCGACCTGCGGATACCCGATGTCGGTCCGTTTTCACTGAAGGGCGACCTGCTGCTCGCCGGCCTCCACGCCAATCTGCAGCAGGCCGACATATCGATCGCCGGCAGCCGGGGACATGGCGCGCTTGAGGCGAGTTTCGCCCCGGCTGCGCCCGTCATCGGTGGCACACTGGCCTTCGCAAGCCTCGACTTCAGCCCGTTTGCCCGCGCGGTATTGCCATTACCGGTCGATCCCTTCGACCTCAAACGACCGATCGACATCGACTTCGCCAAGGCAGTGAAGCTCGACATCCGCCTGTCGGCGGCGCAGGCAAACCTGGGTCCGCTACCGTTGAGGGATGTGGCAGCGGTCGTCAGGCTCGGCGATGGCCGGGCGGAGCTCGATATCGGCGATGCAGCCGTCTTCGGCGGCCGTAGCCAGGCCAAGCTCGTCTTCGACGCCAATGCGGCGACGCTCTCCGCAACGGGCCATCTTTCCGCCACCGGGATCGATACCGCCAGCTTGCTGAAAGCCCTGAAGATCGAAGCGGTCACCATGACCGGGCGCTCCAGCCTCTCCGCCGACGTGACAGCGCCCTTCCGCGACTGGGCATCCATTCTCGGCCGTGCCCGTGTCGAGGCCGAATTTGTGTCGCGCGACGGGACGATCCGCGGGTTTTCTCCCAAGGTTTTCGCCTTATCCGGGACGCGGCCACTCGCGGACGGTCTGGCGGGAACCACTGTCTCCTATACGGGCCTGGAGGCAACCATCGCGACAGACGGCGCCGGCGTTCGGTTGAAGGGCATGACGATCGAAAACGGCACCGGCGTCCTCGCAGCCTCCGGAGACCTGTCGCTCATCGCTGGCGACGTCACCATTCGCGGGCGTTACGATCCCCGGGCGCCCAAGACGGCCTCTTCCCAAGCCGCATTCACCACATCGAAACCGATTGCATTCACTATCGGGGGCAAATGGCCCAACCCGGACGTGACGACGCAGTAGGCTGACGACCCGGTCTGACACGTATCGAACGTGATGACCGGACGATCGATCGAGCTTGCGGCCGGCGCCCGACAACCGGATCGAAAACGTCGCATGTCAGGTAAATCCCTCGCCGACGCCCCGCACCGCGCCCGCCGCCGGATTGCGCCGATGCTCGCCGGAGCGTTCATGCTGACGGCGACCGGGACGGCATTCGCCGCACCGTCGACGGCCGAGGCGAGCGCCGATCCGAGCGCATGCGTCAGCCGCTATCACGCCGCGCTCGTCACAATCCGACAGTCCGACTACCCGAAGATCAAGGCGGCCCGCACGATTGCCTTCAAGGGCGACGACAGCCTACCCGGATCGCTGATTTTCGCACCGCCCTCCCGGCCTCGCGATCCGGAAGAGATGGCGGCGCTGCGGCAGGCCGTCGCCCAGGCCCGCGCCCGTGGCCGCGCCGCCTGGCTCGCCAGTTCCGACAAGCGGTGGATCGCCGACCGGATCGTGACCGAGCTCGGCGAATATCTCACCCAGGACGAATCCCCCTATCTGTGCGGCGGCGTGCCCGACTACCTCGCGACGGTGCGCGATTTCGCCCATCGGATCGCGTCCGCGCCGGCCGAGCCGGCGGAGCACCTGACGATTCAGCGCGAGGTGGCGCGGCGCGCGATCCGCCAGGCTTACGCGGCGATGCAGCCGGTGCCGGCGCCACATTTCGCTCCAACGGCGAGAGGCGGCGACCCCATCGCCGAGCTTCGCCCTTCCAAAGGCGCCGAGCGGATGAGTGCGTTCCTCACGCCCGCCGCGTATTCGACCAAAAAGCGCGTTTACGGGCCGGTCATCGATCCCGATCTGCCGCCGCTCGCAATGGCCAAAGTGACGCCGCTGGTGAGCGACCGCGACCGGCTTGCTGCGCTCGATGATCTCACCGAGGCGGCCGAGACGGGCGGATTCACGACCCCGCCAAAACGCGCCGTCGCGGCAACGGGCTCCGTCGGCGAAAAGCGCGATGCTCCGCAAACCCGGACGCGCCCGGTGCTGGCACGGCTGGCCGCGCTGAAACCCCTGGTTGTCGGCAAGCAGGCCACGATCGGCGATCCGCTTGTCCGGCGCGTGCTCCTCGCTGCCTTCGCCGAGATCGAGGCGCTCGACTATCTCGCCCACCGCCCGGCTGGAGGCGACCCGATGCTCGCGACGATCGAAGCCACGCTCGGCGCGATCGAGGCCGCGCACACGAAAGCCTGTGACTGCGCCGATTAACCCCTATCAGCCGCCTGCGGCCAACCGTTCGTCCCGCCGTCTGCGCACCTCCCGGCGTTTGGTAACCAGCGCCGCGGCGATGACGCCCACGGCCACGACCGCGACGAGGAGCGTGCTGACGGCGTTGATCTTCGGCGTGACGCCGAGTCGGACCTGACTGTAGATCTTCATCGGGAGCGTCGTCGCGCCGGGACCGGAGGTGAAGCTGGCGATGACCAGATCGTCGAGCGAAAGGGTGAAGGCGAGCATCCAGCCGGCGGCGACGGCCGGCCAGATCACCGGCAGGGTGATCACGAAGAACGCCCTCCAGGGCGGGCAGCCGAGATCCTGCGCCGCTTCCTCCAGGCTGCGGTCGAAGGTCACCAGCCGCGACTGGACCACCACGGCGACGAAGCACATGGAAAAGGTGATATGGGCGATCGTCACGGTCCAGAAGCCCCGGTCGAAATCGAGCGCCACGAACAAAAGCAGCAGCGACAGGCCGGTGATCACCTCCGGCATCACCAGGGGCGCATAGACCATGCCGGTGAACAACAGACGGCCGCGAAAATCGAAGAACCGCACCAGCGCGGTGGCGGCGAGGGTGCCGAGGATCGTCGCGACGCTCGCCGACAGCAGCGCCACCCGGATGGTGACCCAGGCGGCGTCGAGCAGCGCCTGATCGTTCCACAATTCCCGGTACCAGACCGTCGAGAAGCCTGCCCAGACGGTCACCAGCCGCGAGGCATTGAAGGAATAGATGATCAAGAGCACGATCGGCAGATAGAGGAACGCGAAGCCGAGAACGACCGAGGCGATGTTGAACGGGCTCCAGCTCTTCGACATCACGCGTTTCCGGTGGCTTTTGCCTGCGCCCGCTGGAACCAGACGATCGGCAGCACCAGGGCGAGCAGGAGGAGGATCGCCACCGCCGAGGAGACCGGCCAGTCGCGGTTGGAGAAGAACTCGTTCCACAAGGTCTTGCCGATCATCAGCGTGCGCGAGCCGCCGAGAAGGTCCGGAATGACGAACTCGCCGACGGCCGGAATGAACACCAGCATGATGCCGGCGAGGACGCCCGGTCGCGACAGTGGAAAGGTGATCGTCCAGAACGCCTTCACCGGCGGACAGCCGAGATCGTTCGCCGCCTCGACGAGGCGATGATCCATCCGCTCCAGCGAGGCATAGATCGGCAGCACCATGAAGGGCAGATAGGAATAGACGATGCCGATATAGACGGCGAGATTGGTGTTCATGATCACCAACGGCGAGGAAATCACGCCGAGCCACATCAGGAACTGGTTGAGCAGCCCGTCGGTCTTCAGGATGCCGATCCAGGCGTAGACCCGGATCAGGAAGCTCGTCCAGAACGGCAGGATCGTCAAAAGGACCAGGATCGGCCTGAGACCGCGCGGCGCCTTCGCTATGCCGTAGGCCAGCGGATAGCCGACGAGCAGTGTGACGGCCGTCGCGATCGCGGCGATCTTCAGGCTGGACAGATAGGAATTGATGTAGAGCGGATCGCCGGCCAGCCACCGGTAATTGTCCAGCGACAACTGTTTCAGATTGCTCCAGAATTCCGGCAGGTTCCGCAGCGGGAAGGCCGGCAGATAGGGCGGCTGCGCCAGCGCGATCTGCGACAGCGAAATCTTGAAGACGATGAAGAACGGCGCCAGGAAGAAGACCAGCAGCCAGAGAAACGGGAGGCCAATGACCAGCTTGCGGTAGAGCCGGCCGGTTCTCGTTGGAAACGGCTTCGTCGCGGATGCCGCCTTGACCGACATCATCTAGTTTCCCAGCACTATGCCGGCGTCGGCCGGAAAGGTGAGCCACACCTCCTCGTCATAGCCGATCGGCTCGTCCGAGCCGCGGGCCGCGTTGAGCGTCGCGGTGCGGACGATGTCGCCGCTTGCCAGCTTGACGTTGAACAGGGTCATGTCGCCGAGATAAGCAATGTCCCAGACCTCGCCGCGAAGGGCATTGAGGCTCCGGTCGGCCGGCGCGTGACGGGACAGGCGAAGCTTCTCCGGCCGGATCGCGAAGAACACCGTTTCGCCGGGTGTCACGCCGAGGCTGCTTTCGGCTTCGATCGTCACGCCGGTCTTCGCCGCGATGCGGGTCAACCCGTTGCGGCTATGCTCGACCTCGCCTTCCAGGATGTTCACGCTGCCGATGAAATCGGCGACGTAGCGTGTCGCCGGCGCCTCGTAGATGATCTCCGGTGTCGCGACCTGCACGATCTTGCCGTCGCGCATCACCGAGATGCGGTCGGCCATGGTCATCGCCTCTTCCTGGTCGTGGGTAACGATCAGGAAGGTCAGATGCATCTCCTGCTGAAGGTCCATCAGCTCGAACTGGGTCTCCTCGCGCAGCTTCTTGTCGAGCGCGCCGAGCGGCTCGTCGAGCAGGAGCACCTTCGGCCGCTTGGCCAGCGAGCGGGCCAGTGCCACCCGCTGCTGCTGGCCGCCCGAAAGCTGCTGCGGTTTGCGGGTTGCGAAGCCGTCGAGCTTCACCAGCTTCAGCATCTCGGCGACGCGATCGTCGCGCTCCGACTTCGCCATGCCGTCCTGCTTCAGGCCGAAGGCGATGTTGGCGGCCACATCCATATGCGGAAACAGCGCATAGCTCTGGAACATCATGTTGACCGGCCGGCGGTGCGGCGGCATGCCGAGCAGGCTCTGGCCGTCGAGCCGGACATCGCCCTGGCTCGGTTCCTCGAAGCCCGCCATGATCCGCAGGAGCGTCGACTTGCCGCAGCCGGATGGCCCGAGCAGCGCGTGGAATTCGCGCCGGTAGATCGTCAGCGAAAGATCGTCGACCGCCTTGAATTCGCCGAACCGCTTGGTGACGCCGTCGAACGCGATCAGCGGCGTTGCGGACGGCTCGTTCCAGGGCTCGAAGCTGCGGCGAATATTGCCAAGGGATTTCTGCGCGCTCGCCATCACCGTCCGAACCGAAGCCTCAAGCGCCCCCGGCGGTAAGCGCCCGGGGCGGCCATTGTCACTGACCGGTGGTCACCGTCGTGAACGCGCGATTGACCAGACGCTGAGTCCGCGCGTCGTAGGCCTCCTTGGTATAGAGCTTGGCCAAGGTGGCGTCGTCGGGATAGACGGCCTTGTCGTTCAGAATCGCCGGATCGATGAACTCCTGACTAGCCTTGTTGCCATTGGCGTAGACGACGTAATTCGTCGCCTTGGCGATCACGTCGGGCCGCATCAGATAGTTGATGAAGATGTGGGCGTTACCAGGATGCGGCGCGTCGGCCGGGATCGCCAGCTGGTCGAACCACATGCGGGCGCCCTCCTTGGGGATCGAATACTTGATCTCGACGCCCTGCCCGGCCTCGGCCGCGCGGTCGCGGGCCTGGAAGATGTCGCCGGAATAGCCATAGGCGACGCAGATATCGCCATTGGCGAGCGCGTTGATGTATTCCGAGGAGTGGAATTTGCGCACATAGGGCCGCACCTTGAGCAGCGCGTCCTCGGCAGCCTGAATATCCTCGGGCTTGGTCGAATCCGGATCGAGGCCGAGATAGTTCAACGCGGCCGGGATCACCTCTGTCGCCCCATCCAGCATCATGATGCCGCAATCGGCAAGCTTCTCGGCATATTGCGGATCGAAAATTAGGTCCCAGGAGTCGGTCGGCGCGTTCGGAAGACGCTCGTCAACCATTTTTTGGTTATACCCGATTCCCGTGGTCCCCCACATGTAATTAACTGAATAATCGTTGACCTTATCATATTCAGCGACGCGATCGGAAATGACATCCCACATATTGTCCAGATTGCTCAGCTTCGACTTGTCGAGCGGCTGCATCAGCCCGGCCTCGATCTGGCGCACCAGAAACTCGGTCGATGGCACCACGACATCATAGCCGCTGCCGCCGGCGAACAGCTTGGTGTCGAGAATGTCGTTGGAATCATAGACGTCGTAGACGACCTTGATCCCGGTCTCCTTGGTGAACTCCTCGAGGATCGAGTCGTCGATATAGTCCGACCAATTATAGACGTTGACGACCTTTTCCTCCTGCGCGGAGGCCGCGCCGATTCCGGCGGCGCCTATGGTGAGCACGGTCGCTCCGATCATCGCGATGGTTCGTCTCATCTGGTCCGACTCCCTATCCGTATTGACGCACCGATCTTGCCATCGGCAGGACCCGGTTCGCATCCCGGCGGAGAGTTAAGAACATCGGCGGGCCGATTCCTAGTGGCTTGGATCGGGAGCAGCGGAAGAATTGCGGGGCGGCTATTTCCGCCCCGGTCGCTGCATGAACCGCGCATCCGCCCCATAGGCGCCGAGAGCGCCGGGCGGCAGCGTCTCGCCGGCATCGCGAAAGCCGAAACGCGACCAGAACGGTACTGTGCCGTAGACGGACACCAAGGTCGCGCTGGGATAGGAGGCGGCAAGTTCGAGGAGCTGGTCCACGACCACGCGCGAATGGCCAGCCCCCCTCGCCTCCGGCGCGATGACGACATCATGGATGTAGAAGCAGTCCGCCGGCTCGGGCAAGACGCCGAGAACGCTATCGAGCTTCGGCGGCGCACCCTTTAGCCAGGGATGACCGACGGCATAACCGGCGATTGGACTGTGCGCGCCGTCGCCGAGAACCAGGCAGCCGCGCGGATAGAGGCGCAGCCGGTCCTCGAATACCGCCGAATCCTCCGGCAGATCGGGATGGACGCGCTCGGCCAGCGCAACGACCGCGGATAGATCGCCCCCGAGCATGGGCCGCCAGATAGGCATCATCCGAGCATGGCAAGGAAACGCCCAACCTGGTGACGAACAACGACAGAGAGGCGTGGGGCAGCGACGGCCGTCGCCTCACGCGTGATGCTTGGCATACCAGGCAAGCACCAGGGCGGAGCCCAACATGAGGGCTGGCGCGCCGAAATATGCGAAAAGCTCGAAATTCGACATCGGTCGAGCCTCCTCAAGAGCGATCGTCCCGCTGAATGTAGGAGATAACCTACGGCCAAGCAAATGAGCGAGCCCAGTGATCCTCCCGCCAAACTGACGACGGATGTCTGGAAGATGGCCGCGACAAGCGGAGCAACGCCACCCGTGATGACAGTGCCGGCGGCCAGAATATTCAGGAAATTCGCAGTGAGCTTGAGACGCTCCCTATCGCCCTCGGTCATTGCGTCCCGAGACCTTCCCTAAAACCGTTCTCACGTCGTCAATGGCCGGATGGAAGGCCTCTGTATTTGCCCGCCCTCACCGGTGTTTCTGGCCCTCGCCGTAGAACAGCTTTTCCCAGGCCTTGTGCGCCTTGTAGCCCTCGCGGATGAAGGGTGTGAACACCGCCATATTCAACACGGCCTTGTTGGTCAGATTGGCCGGAAACCGCGTCGGCTTCTCGAAATCGACGAACAGCACCACCCGCACCTGATCGGAGTGATTCCAGGCCTCGTGCTCATAGGCGTCGTCGAAGATCAGCGCCTCGCCCTCGCGCCAGTGGCGGGTCTGGTCGTCGATGCGGATACCAACCTTGTCCGGCGCGTCCGGCACGATCAGCCCCAGATGAAAGCGCAAGACGCCGTTATACGGGCCGCGATGCGGCGGCAGATGCTTGCCCGGCTCGAAGATCGAGAACATCGCCGATTTGAGCCCCGGGATCTTCTGCAGGATGCGCCAGGTTTGCGGGCATTGCCGGATCGCCTCCTCCGACTTGATGCCGTAGCCGCACAGGAAGAAGGTCTTCCAGTTCTGGTCCGAGGAAATCGAGCGAACCTCAGACGAGATCTCGTGAAAGGCCGGCAATTCGCCCTTGCGCACCAGAATTGTGTCGAGCTCGGCGCGGATCAGCCGCCACTCGGCCTCGACTTCGCGCGCCCAGGGAAAATCGTCGGTTTCGAACACCGGCGGGTTGCCGACCGCCGAATGCTTGAGGTTGAGCTTTTCGGCGCCGTCGACGAGGCGCTGGACCGAACGGGCGACAAACCCATCGCCCCCCATCGTGTCCTCGAGCCCGTCGGTCTTCTGGTTCTGCTGGCTGACGCTCTTGTCCATCGGTTCCCGCTCTGCATTGGTCGGCTTCGGCCGGCGACGCTGCTCGCGCTTGCCGCCTCACCCCGCATCCCGGGGCGGCGGCGCGCCGGACTCCTGACGATCCGGTAATGGCGACGAAGCGTTACCCGCAGGCATTTGGGCATCCCCTACTGGAAATCAAATGCGCTCAGCCCGGTGACCATCTCGTCGAGGCCGAGCGGCCGGGTCAGCGGCGGCTCGGCGCGCGCAAGGCAGCCTTGCCGCTCGCACAGACGGCAGGCCGGCCCGATCCTGGACGCCACGGATTTCGAGCCGAGATGGCGGCCATAGACCGTCTCGTCCTTGAAGCCGATGTCGCAGCCGATCAGGATCGCGGTCCGCCGGGGGCGTTCCTCGAAGCCGGCCTGGAGACCCTCCAGGGTTCGCGCGAACAGCAAAAACTCGGCCCCGTCCGGCATTTCGGCGGTCTCGACCAGAATCTGCCCCGGCTGGGCGAAGGCGGCATGGATCGGCAGCTTGGGACAGCCGCCGCCGAAACGCTGCACCGGAAAGCCACGCGCGCCGGCGCGGCGGAAGCGGTTTCCGGCATTATCGACCTCCAGCATGAAGAAGGGCACGCCCGGCGCGCCCTGCCGCTGCAACATGGTCAGCCGGTTCGCCGCCTGCTCGAACGAGACCTGGAAGCGCCCGCGCAAAACGTCGATGTCGTAGGCCGCCCGCTCCGCCGCCGACTGAAACGCGCCATACGGCATCATCAGCGCATGCGCGGCATAGCGCAAAAGCTCGAAACGGCCGAGCCGCCGGGCCTCGTCGCTGGAAAAGCCGAAGGTCTCGGTCTCGGCTGCGATGACGTCGCCGAAGGCGAGCTGACAGGCCTCGAGGGCGGTCTCGCGGATGCGGTCGGCCGGCGCCAGCCGCTCGGAGAGAAACAGCCGACGGGAATGCCGGTCGAAGCGGCGGCGCCAGTTCGGCATGGTCTGCACCGGCAGGACGCGCACGGCGACGTCGTGCTCCTTGCGCATCCACGCCCTCAACGCGGCCATCAGATCGTCACCGGGGGCGAGGCTTTGATGAAAACCTTCGGCCGCGGTCTCGATCGCCGCGAAATAGTTCGGCCGCGTCTCGAAGACCTCGCGCACCTCGTCGATCGGCAACCGCGCTCCGGAAAGCCGCGTCTCGCGGCCCTCGCGCGCCAACAGCTCGGACAGATCGGTGAGCCGTCCCTGCTGCTCGCGATAGGCCCGATGCAGCTTGACGATTCCGGCGGCGGCATTGGGCGCCGCATCGGCGATTTCGAGGAGTTCCTGTTCGCCCGGCAATTCACCCGCCAGCAACGGATCGGAGAAGACCGCCTTCAGCTCGTTGACCGAACCGCGCGACTCTCCGCTTTGAAGATCGCTCAGATCGATGTCGTAGGATCCCGACAGGCGCAGGATCAGCTGCACTGTCAGCGGCCGCTGGTTGCGTTCGATGAGATTGAGATAGGAGGGCGAAATGCCGAGCCCTTCGGCCATCGCCGTCTGGGTCAGGCCGAGCCCGTTGCGAATGCGCCGGATGCGCGGCCCGGCGAAGATCTTGTTCTCGGCCATCAGCGGCGGCCATCGACAGCGGTGATCGCCGACGCGGCGCCCGCGCCAACGATCCTACTACCTCTGCCGCCTCGCCAACGCCAAAGTGCAGCGGGCCTCAGCCGCCCGCCTGCAGACCATCTCCACCCATGCGCCTTACGCAGGCTGGGCCGGGACCGCGCATGTAATAGCGCTCGGGGTGATAGGTCGGCCGCAGCAAACCGCGAACCACCTGGACGTAACGCGTCAACACAGAAACCGTATTCATTTTCCGCTCCATCGGTCGATCGACCGTGTCTCGTGACAGAGTTGGAGGATCGCAGGAAAAGATTGAGATTCATGGAATCCGTGGCGAATGTGTGTGGCGACAGAGCCGCTTAGGGGCAGCGGGTACGCAATTCCGAGGCGCCGTTGCGCGGCGGACACAGAGATCCGAGCCGCGATCGGCGCACCAAGCCTGCTTCTAAAGCAATATTACATTCTTTACAATTTTACAAGATCGCCTTGTTAAAGCTCTGACAAGACGACCAGAATTGCGCACACCACGTTCATATACTTGTAGACAAGGCATTTCTGCGGTGCGATCTCAATCGTCAGATGCTGTCAAGATCATGTCAAAGATCCTTTCCGGCAGCGATCTAGCACAGAGGATTTTCACAATGACCGATTTTTACAATCTCGTTCCGTCCGCTCCGGAAGGCCGCTTCGACAACATCACGCGGGATTACTCGGTCGAGGATGTGCAGCGCCTGCGCGGGTCCGTGCAGATCAGGTACACGCTCGCCGAGAACGGCGCCAACCGGCTCTGGCAGCTGATCCATTCGGAGGATTTCGTCAATTCGCTCGGGGCGATGACCGGCAACCAGGCGATGCAGCAGGTGCGCGCCGGCCTCAAGGCGATCTATCTTTCCGGCTGGCAGGTCGCCGCCGATTCCAACACCGCCTCCGCGATGTATCCCGATCAGTCGCTCTATCCGGCCAACGCCGCGCCGGAGCTTTGCCGGCGCATCAACCGCACCCTGCAACGCGCCGACCAGATCGAGCACGCCGAGGGCGAGATGTCGGTCGACACCTGGTTCGCGCCGATCGTCGCCGATGCCGAGGCTGGCTTCGGCGGCCCGCTCAACGCCTTCGAGATCATGAAGGCCTTCATCGAGGCGGGCGCCGCCGGCGTCCACTACGAGGACCAGCTCGCATCCGAGAAAAAGTGCGGGCATCTCGGCGGCAAGGTGCTGATCCCGACCAAGGCGCATATCCGCAACCTCTCGGCCGCGCGGCTCGCCGCCGACGTCATGGGCGTGCCCTCGCTGGTCATCGCCCGCACCGACGCCGAGGCCGCCAAGCTTTTGACCTCCGACATCGACGAGCGCGACCGGATGTTCGTCGACTACGACGCCGGCCGTACAGCGGAAGGCTTTTACCGGGTCAAGAACGGGCTCGAGCCCTGCATCGCCCGCGCCATCGCCTATGCCGACTATTCCGACCTGATCTGGTGCGAGACCTCCAAGCCCGATCTCGACCAGGCGCGGCGCTTCGCCGAAGCGGTGAAGAAGGAGCATCCGAACCAGATGCTGGCCTATAATTGCTCGCCCTCCTTCAACTGGAAGAAGCATCTCGACGACGCCACGATCGCCAGGTTCCAGCGCGAGCTCGGGGCAATGGGCTACAAGTTCCAGTTCATCACGCTCGCCGGCTTCCACCAGCTGAACCACGGCATGTTCGAGCTCGCCCGCGGCTACAAGGACCGGCAGATGGCGGCCTATTCGGAGCTGCAGGAGGCCGAATTCGCGTCGGAAGCGGACGGCTATACCGCCACCAAGCACCAGCGCGAGGTCGGCACCGGCTATTTCGATGCCGTGTCGATGGCGATCAGCGGCGGCCTGGCCTCGACGACCGCCATGGGCGAGTCGACCGAGAGCGACCAGTTCAAGCCGGCAACGCCGGTCCACGAAGCCGCGGAATAAACACCAGTCGGGCCGCATCGCCGTCGGCGGCGGCCCGCTCTACCGAGAAGCTTGGATCATCGAAGGCTGGCCCGCCTGACCGGCAACCCAGCGAAACCTTGGAGAACAACGATGAGCGCAGTCGCAAACGACCAGGAACGCCCGCGCACCCGCGTCAAGGAACGCGCCGAGGAGCAGTCGTCGGCCATGGACGACGCCCAGCAGACCGCGATCCGGATGCTGGCCAACGATTTGCACCGGCTCAACCAGTCGGTGATGAAGGCGGTCGAATCTGGCGTGTCGGTCGAGCTGGTCCGCTCCGCCCGCCACCATTCCGGCAACGGCAATTGGGGCGACCTGCTGATCCCTGTGGTGGTCAAGACCGAGGTTTAAGCTTTCGGGGCCAAAAGCGACAAGGTGGGCACCCTCATGGGTGTCCGTCTTGCATCCGGCGATAGTCCGATCGCCGTCCCTTCCCCCGCCTGCGCCGGCCGGCTATGCTGGCAGCCCAGCCGCATGGCGCCGAAGGACTGCATGGCCGACACTTCCACCACGAAATCACCGCGTAGCGGCGTTCCCGCGCGCATCGATCGCAACAAGACCAAAGCGAAGGCCGGCGGCAACGAGGCCAGTCCGATCCGTGGCGCCAAAATGCCGGTCAAGCGCGACCTCGGCCCGCTGCATCTGTCACCGGACGAACATCCCGCCTATCTGGAATCCAAACGCGGCGTCGCGTCCATGCAGGAGGCGGGCGATTGGCTCCGCGCCCGCGGCATCGACGATCTCGAATGCATCACCCCGGATCTCGCGGGCGTCGCGCGCGGCAAGATGATGCCGGCGAAGAAATTCGTCGCCAACACTTCGCTGGCCTTGCCCTCGGCGCTGTTCATGCACACCATCTCCGGCGAATACCCGGAAGAGAGCGGCGACTTCCGCTATTCGCCCAATGACGGCGACCTGAAGCTGGTGCCGGATCTGTCGACGCTGTCGCTGGTTCCCTGGGAGAGCGACCCGACCGCGCAAGTGATCTGCGATCTCGTCGACCAGACCGGGACAGCCGTCGCCTATACGCCGCGCAACGTGCTGAAACGCGTGATGGCGCTGTACGAAGCGCGGGGCTGGAAGCCGGTCGTCGCGCCCGAGATCGAATTCTATCTGGTCTCCAAGAATGTCGACCCCGACTATCCGCTGGTGCCGCCGATCGGCCGCTCCGGCCGCCAGATCCAGAGCGGACAGTCCTATTCCATCGCCGGCGTCAATGAATTCGACGAGCTCATCGACGACATCTACGACTTCTCCGACGCGCAAGGGCTGGAGATCGACACGCTGATCCACGAGGAGGGCGCCGCCCAGCTCGAGATCAATCTGCGCCACGGCGACCCGCTGGAGCTCGCCGACCAGGTGTTCATGTTCAAGCGCACTATCCGCGAGGCGGCCCTTGGTCAGGACATCTACGCCACCTTCATGGCCAAACCGATCGCCGGGCAACCGGGTTCGGCCATGCACATCCACCAGTCGGTGATCGATCGCGCGAGCGGCCGCAACGTGTTCTCCAACGCGGACGGTTCGGCCTCGGACCTGTTTTTCGCCTTCATCGGCGGCATGCAGCAATACGTGCCCTGCGCGCTGATCATGATGGCGCCCTACGTCAACTCCTACCGCCGCCTGACCTACGGCATGAGCGCACCGACCAACAACGCCTGGGGCTACGACAACCGCACCACAGCCTTTCGCGTTCCGACCTCCGACCCGGCCGGGCGGCGGGTGGAGAACCGGCTGCCCTCCTCCGACGCCAACCCCTATCTCGCCATCGCGGCCTCGCTCGCCTGCGGCTATCTCGGCATGGTGAACGGCCTTCGGCCCGACGAGCCGACGGACCGCACGGTGAACGAGGGCGGCGGCATCTCGCTGCCGCGCGGCCTGCTCGAAGCCGTCGCCGCCTTCGAGGCGGAGGAGGCGTTCCACGCGGTGTTCAGCCGCGAATTCGTCGGCACCTATGCCGGCATCAAGCGTGGCGAGCACGAGACCTTCATGCAGGTCATCAGCCCCTGGGAACGCGAGTTCCTGCTGTTGCAGGTCTGACCGTGACTGCCTATCAGTCCCCCATCGCGCCGGGCCGCTCCTGGTACGAGGACAGTGTCGCGCGGCCGGCCTATCCGAGCTTGAGCGACAGCCTCGCCGTCGACGTCGTGGTGGTCGGCGGCGGCTTCACCGGCTTGTCGGCAGCCGTTCATCTGGCCCAAAGCGGCGTGCGCGTCGCCGTCCTCGAGGCGTATCGCTTCGGCGACGGCGCCTCCGGCCGCAATGGCGGCCAGATGGGCACCGGCCAGCGGCTGGCGCCGTCGGAGATCGAGGCAGCCTACGGCTTGGAACGGTCAAAAGCTCTGTTCGACCTCGCCGAGTCGGCAAAGGCGCATCTCACCGACTTCGTCGCGGCCAACGGCATCGACGTCGACTATCGCCCCGGTCAGCTGTCGGTCGTCCACAAGCGCCGCTATCTCGACGAATATCGCGCCGAGGTCGACGATCTGGCGACCCGCTATGGCTACCCGCATATGCGCTATATGGACGCCGAGGAGACCGCCGAGCGGCTGGGTTCCCGCCGCTATTTCGGCGGCATCCGCGACACCGGCACCGGCCACATCAACCCGATGAAGCTCGTCGTCGGCAGCGCGCGCGTCGCCGCCGCAGCCGGAGCCCTTCTGTTCGAGGGCACCAAGGTCGAGCGGCTGGAGCGCCGCGGCGGCAAGGTCGTCGCGACGACGGCCGCCGGCACGGTCACCTCCGAGCGGGCGCTGATCGCCACCAACGCCTATGGCACCGGACTGCATCGCGCCATCGATGCCCATGTCATGCCGATCGGCTCGTTCATCGGAGCCACCGAACCGCTCGCCGACTCCGATGCCATTCTGCCGGGCGGCGAGGCCTGCAACGATTCACGCTTCGTCGTGCGCTACTTCCGCAAGAGCCGCGACGGGCGGCTGCTGTTCGGGGGGCGCGAAGCCTATACCTCGGCGACCGGCGATATCGCGCGGCACATCGTCAAGCAGATCGCCGAAGTCTATCCGCGGCTCGCCGATGTCCGCCTCACCCATGCCTGGGGTGGTGCCGTCGGCATCACCATGACGCGCCTGCCCTACATGCGGACCCTGGAGCCGGGCATCACCACCATCGGCGGCTTTTCCGGCCATGGCGTGATGCTGGCGAATTTCGCCGGCCGGCTCTACGCCGAGCGGGTCACGGGCCGGGAGGACCGGCTCGCCGCATTCGAGGCGCTGCGGATTCCGGCGTTTCCGGGCGGCAGGCTCGCCCGCGCGCCGCTCCTGTTCCTGGCGATGACCTGGTTTTCCCTGCGCGACCGGATCTGACGGGACACCTGGCCGATGGGCCTGCCCCGAGCGCCGCTTGCTACCCGAACGTTCCGCCGCGAACCGTCCCCCGCATCGTCGAATGACCGTGTGCGAGGCCTGCGTGTCTGCTATGCTGCCAGGACTGACGAGCCGATCATGGCTCGCTGCACCATAGGCGGAAACAGATCGATGAAGGAAAGCAAGGGAAAGTCGAAGAAGGAGCAGGCGCCGAAGCCGAACGCCTCCCAGCCCAGTCAGAAGGGAAATGTCGCAACGCCACCGAAACCGAAGAAGTAGTCGGTTACCGCTTCGTTCAGAATTCCGGCCCGGACGCGAAAGCAAACGGCCTCCACGTCCTTCATGAGCTGGTAACCGCGGCTCAGATTTTCTCCCACGCCTTTGGCGACATTGGCGCGGTCGGACTTATTGGCGCTGCGGACCTGCTCACCGCCGCTGCACGAACACCGCCTGCTGGCCGAACAGGTTCCAGAACGCCTAGGGCATCTTCATGCCCATTTTCTGGCCGGTGGTGTCGATCGTCATGGTGACGAGATCGTGGATGGTACAAAGGCATCGCCCTCGATCACCGGCAGGCCGCGCGAGACGCGCATCTGCCTTCGCGCCGCAAGGCCCTGACGTTCGATGCCGAAGGCCAAGGCACCGACGGCCGCTGACGCCAGCGCATCTCGCCTGAAGCGCCCGGTGCGCACACGATTCCGCGCCGCACGGCTCGAGCGTTTCGGGCGAGACCCACGGCCACTCGTCACTGCCGGGCGCGGATGCGGATGCGGATGCGGGATTGAGGGTAATCGCGCGGCAAGGCCCTGGCGTCGAGGCGAGGGGCGGACCTTGTAGCCGGCTGTCGAGGGGACGAGGATAAGCGGACCGACACGTCTGTCTGGCGTGGCCGTCTCGCAAGACCATCGTGGAGACCCGGCCGGATACAACTGCTGCCCGCTGCGCGCCGTCGACGTATGGTCTGCGATCCGACTTGCCTGACGCTCGCGCGCCGTTAGTGTAGGCCGGCAAGTCGCACATCTAGCCGAAGCTGGAACCGCCATGTGGTCTCGTCTATTTGCCGCGGGTTTCGCGGCGCTCCTCCTGTCTGCCCCCGCCGTCGCCGACGTGAAGGACAGGATCGCGGCCCTCGCGCCTTCCGGGCTGGTGCTCGTTCTGGACGAGGACGGCAAGGAGCTGGTCGCGCGGAACGCCGACGAACCCTTCGTTCCCGCGTCCGTCGCCAAACTCGTCACGGCATGGCTGGCGATGGAGGTCCTGGGCGCCGACTACCGCTTCAAGACCCGCTTTTTTCTGGACGACGACCGGGTGCTTTATGTGCGCGGCGGCGGTGACCCCTTTCTGGTCTCCGAGGAGCTGGCGCTGCTCGCACCCGAACTCCTCTCCAGGACCGGCACGGAGCCGTTCACCGGCATCGTGATCGACTCCAGCTACTACCCCGACGATCTTCGCATTCCGGGCATCGAAGCCACCGACGAAGCCTATGATGCGCTGAACTCGGCGCTCGCGGTGAACTTCAACACGATCAATGCCGTGCGCAAGGGCAAGACCGTGCGCTCCGCCGAGGAGCAGACCCCGATCACGCCGCTGGCGATCAGCCAGTTCCGGGCGCGGGCACGCAACGGACGCAGCCGGATCAGCCTGACCCAGGAAGACCCGAGCGTCGGCGTAAAATACGCCGGCGAACTGGTCGCCGCCTTCATCGAGAAGGCCGGCGGCAGCGTCACGGGCGAGATTGCGATCGGCTCAGTCCCCGCCGGGCTGGAACCGGTCTACGTGCACCGCCAGTCGCGCGACCTTGCGGAAATCTTGCGGCAGATGCTCATCGGCTCGAACAACTACATGGCAAACCAGATTTTTCTGGAGATCGGCGCCCAGCGCAGCGGCGGGCCCGTCAGCCTGGAAAAGTCGCTCGCGGTGACGCGGAAGATATTCGCGAAACACGGCCTGGCGGACGCGATCCAGCTGGTGGAAGGCTCCGGCATCAGCCGCGACAACCGCTTCACGGCGCGGGGCCTCGCCAAGGTGCTCGACAGTTTCGCGCCCCACGCTGAACTGCTGCGCAGCACCAAAAAAGGCTCACGCTACAAGACCGGCACCTTCTCCGGCGTCCGCACACTGGCCGGCTATGCCAAGACCGCCGACCACGGCGACGTGCGCTTCGTCATCTCGCTGAACAGCGGCCCCGGCAAGCTGCGGTTCCGGCTACTCCAAGCCATCGAGCGCGGGCTTTAGAATGTATGCAGCAAAGCGACGAGTTGGCTCTGGCGATGCGTCCCGGTCTTGCTGAAGATGGCCTTCAAGTGTGTGCGGACCGTATGGACGGAATTGCACCGCCTCTCGGCAATCTCAGCAAGCGATAGCCCCAAGGCAAACGCCGCCGCGATTTCCCCTTCTGCTTGGGTTAACCCATAGCGGCGTCGAAAATTGAGAACCGATGTATCTCGGGCCTTGGCATGGAGATTGATGGCGAACACCCGCCTGTTACCCATATCTGTAAGGGCTCGGGCTGCGGGAGCAGGTAGTTCCTGGAAGGTATAATCCTGGCCATCGTCGCCGGGGACGACGATCGGGACATCATTCTTCGCGAAAGCGTCCGTGAAGATTGCACCCAACGCGGCATCCGCACCCGGATGGCAGGCGCGGAGCCGGCCTTGCGTTGCGTAGATGGCTGCCGCCGAACCAAGGGCTTCCTTGCCCTTGCCGGTTGCCCCGATGACGCGTCCGACCCGATCGGTCGTGATGAGGCCGCCGGCGACTTTTTGCAGCAATTGCTGCGCTTCTCGCACCTGTTCCGTCATCTCTTGCAGGTGTCGGCGAATTGCGAGAGCCCGTTTCAGATGCGGTGCCAAAGCGTTGATCAGGCGCAGTTCGATGGCGGAGAAAGCCCCCGCTCGCTCTCCCCTGTAAATCAGCAAGTCGCTGAGCCGACCTTCGTTCCTCTCCAAGACGAGGAGCTGACCTTCCGTAATCCTTTGCGGCTTGAGGATGGCGGCGACGGAAGGATCACGATCCCACTCACCCGGCTCAAAGCCGGACCGCATGTCGAAGGCTCTGGACACGGGCCCCGTCAGAAGAGACCGCACACCGGCATTCTCATCGGCGGTCGCAAATTGCTCAAAATGCGTCTGGACCCGCTCCAGATCGAACCGACTCGTTCTTAAGAAATGATCCTCCTGGCCCGCGATCCCATTGTCATCGATGACGACCGCAGCCCCCAAAAAGGCTTCGCTCAAAGCGTCCAGTACTTGCTGCCATCCATCCTCGGGCGCCACCGAAGCCTCATAGATGATGGAAGTGATCCGCTCGAATTTGTCGGCGAATATCAAGGAAGCCTCCGAACCCTATGCCCCGGCGAGAGCGATCCGATTTAAGTCAGTATAGACAGCAAATGGCGTGAATGGGCACTACCGCACGTGCGCTGCCGCCGAAGTCTCTGACGGCGCGATCTCCGGTGCGCCACTCCTGCAGCTTTTGGTGGTGCAGCAGCCATCCGTTCTCCGGCCAAGAGGCGTTGGCTTCGCGCGAATTGGGTGCGCGAGGTCGCAGTATAATCAAATTTTTCTTCTTCTTTTCCACAATACCACAATTGGGGGATGACCTAGAGGAGTGTTGATCAGAAACTCCTCTACTGAGAGATCGTCTCTCTCATTGAGTTCCAGATTTTCTCCACGAGACACGGCGCGTTCAACCTGCGGCGGACCGCTCCATCTTGTGGAAGCATAGCAGACAGCGCTCCGACCGGAGCGTAGACAGCAGCAATCAATCGCGGTGAGTAAATGGGGCGAGCAGGTCAGGAGTTTGAAACCATGGACCGACAAGCTTTCAAAAACGTCGCGCAGTCACGGCAGAGGGCGCTCACGGACGCTGTTCATGAAGGCCTTGATCTTATCCTCGCAGCGACCCGACATCGGCTCAGGGTCATCATCTCGTTCGTCTCAGTCCTGGCAATCGCCTGGACTCAGGCCGCCCACACCATGGGTCCCATACGCAAGCGTTTTTTCAATTATTCCGAATGATCTTTCATGGCGATACTCACCGACGAAAACTACGGCGTTGTCATTCGGTTTTGGCCACTGTTCCGCCCTCTCACACGGTCCGCACTCGCGATCCGACAAGGGCCCTTGGCTGTCCAAGAATTAGCGCCGTGGAACGTGGCACTTTCGGACGGGGAACGGGTCGCAACTGAACCCGCTCGCGCCACCCGAAAACCGTCCTGCGATTATGCCATGGTGGCGCCGAAGCGCGCTCAGCTCACTTGACGGGCCTTTCAGCTGACGGACCTTTCAGCAGCGCCACCCGCCTCCTACCGCCGCAGCACGAACACCGCCTGCTGGCCGAACAGGTTCCAGAACGCCCAGGGCATCTTCATGCCCATCTTCTGGCCGGTCGCGTTGATCGCCATCGCCAGCTCGACCTTGGCGCCGATCTCGTCGGCGAGCGCCACGAAATCGCGGATGGTGCAGAAATGGATATTCGGCGTGTCGTACCAGGAGTGCGTCAGGTTCCGCGTTACCGGCATCCGGCCATAGAGGCCCAGCGACAGGCGGATCGACCAATGGCCGAAATTCGGGAACGACACGATCGCCCGCTCACCGATCCTGAGGAGTTCGGTGAGCACGGTCTTCGGATTGCGCGTCGCCTGGATGGTCTGCGACAGGACGACGAAATCGAAGGCGTCGTCCGGATAATGGATAAGGTCGCGGTCGGCATCGCCCTGGATGACCGACAGGCCGCGCGCGACGCATTCGTTGACCCCGGCCTGGCTCAGCTCCAGGCCGCGCCCGTCGACCCCCCGGCGCCGCTCCAGCAGCGACAAGAGCGAGCCGTCGCCGCTGCCGACGTCGAGCACCCGGCTTCCGGGCG
Organism: Aurantimonas marina; assembly: GCF_017183135.1. Taxonomy (GTDB): domain Bacteria; phylum Pseudomonadota; class Alphaproteobacteria; order Rhizobiales; family Rhizobiaceae; genus Aurantimonas; species Aurantimonas marina. Next base: position 308,563 of record NZ_JADDXW010000001.1, read on the forward strand.
TGACCAGACCGGCGATCAATTCCAGATCGACACGGGTCGAGGCGTTCGCCGTGACGGTCTCGCTGGTGGGAACCGGGGTCTCCGGAATCGCCATCACAGCCCCCTCGCCCGCGCCGCCGACGAGATGAAGCCGTCGATCGCCGCGAAGAATTCCGGCTCATGGAGGAGGAAGGCGTCGTGCCCCCGGTCGGTCTCGATCTCGACGAAGGACACCGATGCGGCGGCGGCGTTCAGCGCGTGAACCACGGCGCGATTCTCCTCGGTCGGAAACAGCCAGTCCGACGAGAACGACACCAGGCAAAAGCGCGTCGCCGCGTCGCGGAACGCCTCGGCGAGGCTGCCGCCATAATCCGCCGCGATGTCGAAATAGTCCATCGACCGGGTCATGTAGAGATAGGAGTTGGCGTCGAAGCGGTCGACGAAGGTCATCCCCTGATGCCTGAGATAACTCTCGATCTGGAAATCGGCGTCGAAGCCGAAGCCGAGCGTTTCGCGATCCTGCAGATTGCGGCCGAACTTCCTATGCAGCGCCGTCTCCGACAGATAGGTGACGTGTGCCGCCATCCGCGCGACCGCCAGTCCCTTGTGCGGCCGCTTGCCGACCGCGTAGTAGCGCCCGCCATGCCAGTCGGGATCGGCCATCACCGCCTGCCGGCCGACCTCGTGGAAGGCGATGTTCTGGGACGAGTGGCGCGCGCCGGTGGCGATCGGCAGGGCGGCGAAGACCCTGTCGGGGTAGCTGACCGTCCATTGCAGCACCTGCATGCCGCCCATCGAGCCGCCGATGACGGCGAACAGCGTGTCGATCCCGAGTCGTTTCACCAGCATCGCCTGCGCCCGCACCATGTCGGGAATGGTGATCACCGGCAGGTCGAGCCCGTAGGGCTCCCCGGTCGCCGGATCGATCGAGGCCGGGCCGGTGGAGCCCATGCAGCCGCCGATGACGTTCGAGCAGATGACGAAATATTTCGACGTATCGATCGGCTTGCCTTCGCCGATGATCGAGGTCCACCAGCCCGGCTTGCCGGTTACCGGCGACTGGCTGGCGACGTAATGATCGCCGGTCAGAGCATGGCAGACGAGGATGGCGTTCGATTTGTCGGCGTTCAAGGTCCCGTATGTATTGTAGGCGATCTGGAACGGCGCCAGCTCCCGGCCGGCATCCAGACGCAGCGGCTCGTCCGCGCCGAAATAGGCGACGGGGCTAGACGGGTGGTTCGCCTCGCGGCCGCCGGCGGCGTATTCCAGATCTTCGGTCGAGGGCTCGACGCTCATGTCCATCCCGCTTGATGATACGCGCCGGCCGGCGCGACGGGTGTCGCGGCGACCGGCGGTGTTCGGGTTCAGGGGGCACAGATACGCATTCACGCCCGCTGCGGCAATCGTCGCGCCGGCCGGCGTGCGCGACGCGCCGCTTTGCCAAGCATGCGCGGGGTCGGTAGAAGCGCTGGGCAAAGCCAAGAGGGAGCCCGAAGCGCATGAGCGGAACCGTCACTGCCGATCCATCGCGGCTCGCCGAGCTCAGGGCGAAAATCGATGCCATAGACGAATCCGTGCATCGGCTTTTGATGCAGCGCGCCAGCGTCATCGACGAATTGATCGAGGTGAAGGGCACGGCGAAGAATGGCGCCGCCTTCCGGCCGGGTCGGGAGGCGGACATGATGCGCCGGCTGGCCAAGCGCCATGAGGGGCATCTGCCGCTGACCGCGATGGAGCATCTGTGGCGCGAGATCATCTCCACCTTCACCGCCCTGCAGGCCCCGTTCGAGGTGGTCATCGCCGGCGATGGCGACCGCGTCGCCAGCGCCGAGACGGCGCGGTTCTATTTCGGCTTTTCGGTCCCGCTCGCGGTCGCGGCATCGAGCCAGGCGGTGGTCGCCGCCATCGAAGCCGGCGGCGACAAGCTCGGCATCCTGCCGATCGGCGCGACCGGCCATCCCTGGTGGCAGGGGCTCGGCTCGGCGCAGATCGTCGCCCGGCTGCCCTTCTTCGACGAACCGGGCCGCCCGGCGGCGACGCCTGCGCTGGTGATCGCGCCGCCGCTCGCCGACCCGGTGTCGCCGGAGATCGCCTGTTTTGCGGTCGACGGGCTGACGGCGATGCCAGAAGTTGCCGACGACCTGACGATCATCGCCGAGGCGCCTTACGGGACCGACCGCTTCAGCGTCCTCGTCGCAACCGAGAAAGACGCGGCTTCGGTGGCGGCGGCAATGGGTCCGGGCCTCGACATCAGGCCGATCGGGGGCTATGCGGCCCCGTGCCGGTCCCTATCCTGATGCGCCTGTCGTGGCGCGAGGGCGTCGCGATCGGCCCGCAATCACCAGCGAAAGTACACGGACGATGAGACCCGTTCCGAACAAGGGCGTCCTCGATATCGAGGCCTATGTGCCGGGCAAGAGCAAGGCACCGGCCGGCGTGACGCTGCACAAGCTCTCCTCCAACGAGACGCCGCTCGGCGCCGCACCGGCGGCGCGCGGGGCGGCGATCGCGGCGCTCGCGCATCCCGAGCTCTATCCCGACGGTCAGGCAACCGAGCTGAAGCGCGCCATCGCCGAGGTGCATGGTCTCAACCCGCGAAACATCCTCTGTGGCAACGGCTCGGACGAGCTGCTCGGGCTCTTGTGCCAGTGCTATCTGGCGCCAGGCGACGAGGCGATCCACACCGAGCACGGCTTTCTGGTCTACCGCATCCAGATCCTGGCGCGCGGCGCGACGCCAATTGCCGCGCCGGAGACCGACGCCACCGCCAATGTCGATGCAATCCTGGCGCGCGTGAGCGAGCGCACCAGGCTGGTCTTCCTGGCCAACCCGAACAACCCGACCGGCACCTATCTGCCCTTCGAGGAGGTCCAGCGGCTGCATGCCGGCCTGCCCGGCAACGTCGTCCTCGTCCTCGACGCGGCCTATGCCGAATATGTCCGGCGCAACGATTACGGCGCCGGCATCGAGCTGGTCTCGTCCTCCGAAAACGTCGTGATGACCCGCACCTTCTCCAAGATCTACGGCCTCGCCGGGCTCAGGATCGGCTGGCTGTACGGACCGGAGGCGATCGTCGACGCACTCGACCGGGTGCGCGGGCCATTCAACCTGAATGCCGCGGCGATCGCCGCCGGGGCCGCCGCCGTCCGCGATCGCGATTTCGTCGAAAAGGCGGCCGACCACAACGCGCGCTGGCTGGAATGGACGACCGACGCGCTGACCGGCCTCGGCCTGACGGTGACGCCGAGCGTCGGCAATTTCGTCCTCGTCCACTTCTCCGACGCGCCCGGCCGCACCGCGGCGGAGGCCGACGATTTCCTCACCGCGCGCGGCTTCATCCTGCGCCGGGTCGGCGGATACGGTTTCCCCAATGCCCTGCGCATGACCATCGGCACCGAGGAAGCCAGTCGCGGCGCCGTCGCGGCGCTCGGCGAGTTTCTCGGCAAGGGGGCAGCATGAGCGAGCCGCTGTTCGACCGCGTCGCACTGATCGGCATCGGCCTGATCGGGTCCTCGATCGCCCACAACATCCGCGCTCACGGCCTCGCCCGGCATATCGCCATCACCACGCGGCGGGCCGAGACGTTGAAACGGGCCGAGGAACTGAAACTCGGCGACAGTTATCATCTCGACGCCGCCGAGGCGGTGCGCGACGCCGACCTGGTCATTCTCTGCGTTCCGGTCGGCTCCTGCGGCGCCGTGACCAAGGAGATCGCCGGGGCGCTGGAGCCTGGGGCGATCGTCTCCGATGTCGGCTCGGTCAAGGGCGCGGTGGTCCAGCAGATGCTCCCGCATTTGCCGGAATCGGTCCATTTCGTCCCGGCCCACCCGATCGCCGGAACCGAGCAGTCCGGCCCCGACGCCGGTTTCCGCGAACTCTTCGAGAACCGCTGGTGCATCCTGACCCCGCCCGAGGGCACCGACGCCGACGCGATCGACCGGCTCAAGCGCTTCTGGGAAGGCTGCGGCTCAACCGTCGAGATCATGACGCCCGACCACCACGATCTGGTGCTCGCCATCGTCAGTCACGTGCCGCATCTGATCGCCTACAACATCGTCGGCACAGCCGCCGATCTGGAGACGGTGACGCAGCAGGAAGTGGTAAAATTCTCTGCCTCCGGCTTTCGCGATTTCACCCGCATCGCCGCCTCCGACCCGACCATGTGGCGGGACGTGTTCCTGACCAACCGCGACGCCGTCCTGGAGATGCTGGCGCGGTTTTCGGAGGATCTCGCCTCGCTGCAACGGGCGATCCGCTGGGGCGATGGCGACACGCTGTTCGAGTTGTTCACCCGCACCCGCGACATCCGCCGCGGCATCATCGACGCCGGCCAGGACACCGCCGAGCCCGATTTCGGCCGCGAGCATGGCAAGCATGAGGCGGGGACAAAGGAGTAGACGCATCCTTTGGGTCGTGAACTCCCGCGTTTCAGGGGAAAGAGAAAGAAGCGTCCGGCCCGCCATCGCAGGGCACGCGCCTTTGTCTTCGCGCCCGGTTGTCGGGGCGAAGGATCGGGAAGCGGACGCATGGCGAACGTCGCTATGCTGATGAGTGGATGACGCTTGCCATGCGCCCGCCGGCTGCTTGCCCCGGACCCGACGCTTCGCTTGTGGCGAAGCCGGTCTGCAAAGGGCCCGGATGTGGGGGTTCATCACCCAGCCGCGCCACCGCAGCGCGACCCATCCGGCACCGTCCTCCCTCCACGCGCATCCGGTTCATGACCCGTGTTCCCGCGAGGGCGATGGGCAAAGGATAAAGGGGGCGCTGGGGGTGGGGAGAGATTTTTTCATGCGGAAGCACCAAAGGCGTTGGATTGCAACGGTTCGGCGGTTCCAACAGCTTGGAATGGGTCCTCGGCATTGCCATTGCCGCTCCGGTGGAGAACAGCGCTACCAGCCCATGCCGCGATAAAGCTCGGTCCAGTCCGGGTTGATCGATTCGATCAGATCGATCTTCCACCGCCGGGGCCAGCGCTTCAGCGACTTCTCGCGCTGGATGGCGTCGCGAATGTCGTCATGCTCCTCGTACCAGACGAGGCGTGTCACGCCATAGGCTTTGGTGAAGCCGCGCACCTGACCGGATTTATGCTCGAAGACACGGCGGGAGAGGTCGGCCGTGACGCCGATATAGAGCGTGCCGCCTTTCTTCGACGCCATGATGTAGACGTGGCCGGATATCGCCAAAGCTTCGATCGGGCAACGAACGGCGTCAAGCGGTGCCGCAAGCCGTCCTCACCCCGGCGCCGGCCTCCGCCCAGGGATGGCGCGCTCGCATCCGGAGGCAGGCCACAGGCTGGATCAGCCCGTCGCCTCGATCATCGGCGGGGCCGCGACACGCGGGGCCGCCATCATCGCAATGACGGCGTCGCCGGCGATCGGCCTGGCGAACAGATAGCCCTGGCCGTCGTCGCATCCCGACAGCCTGAGCATCGCGGCCCTTTCGGGCGTCTCGATCCCTTCCGCGATGGTGCGGATCTTCTGGCCATCGGCCAGGGCCCCGATCGAGCGCAGCACTGCGATCGAATGCTTGCTGGTCAGGATATCCATCATAAAGCTGCGGTCGACCTTGATCTTCCCGATCGGGAAACGGTGGAGATAGCCGAGCGACGAATAGCCGATGCCGAAATCATCGAGCGCGACGCTGACGCCGATCGCCAACAGCTCTTCGAAGATCGGCTTCCTCGCGGGCGCCGCTTCGCCTCACCGTATCGCCGGCACCTGGCCCAGGGGAATCACGCCGGCGGAGAGATTGCCGTCGCGCAGGGTCAGGGCAACGATGTTGCGGCCGTTGTCCTGACGACCGACGAAGCCGATCGCCGAGGCGAGCGTGTTGGCGACGGACTGAAACTGCGGCATCGCCTCGGCCACCAACGCCGCGATTCGCTGCGGGTCGGCGACGGCGAGTTCGAAATCGCCCGAGATAAGGCCATCCGCCGCGACCGCGAAATCACCCGACAACTCGGCGCTGGCGTCGCCGAGATCGAGCCTCAGCGAGCGCAGCGTCCCCTCCCGTCCCGCCAGCGCCTCGCCGGGCGTGTTTGCGTCCATGCCCCCGGCGAGCCAGTCAGCGGCGCCGGTGACGGTGAGATCGGCGCTGGCGTCGAATGCCGGCAGGGCGGGCGCGTCCGGCGCGACAATGCGCGCGTCAATGCCCGAGAACGCGAGATCGAGGTCGCCGTCGCGGCGGCGCGCATGGGCCTCGAACCGGCCGGCCTCGAACAGCGGCAGGCGACCGGCGGCGGGCTGTGTCAACGCCACCACCGGCCGATCGGCGACCAGCGCCAGGCGATCCATGCCGTCGGTCCAGAAGCTGGCGCTTGCCTGGACCAGTTGCCAGCGGATGTCGAGGGGCGCCATTTGCTGCGCGTCGACGAGCAGCGGGCTGTCGAGTTCCGCGACGACGCGATTCGGCCGGTAAATCTGGGCCGCGGTCCTGAGTGCTCCGGCGGTCGCCCGCAGGCCCTGCCCGCGCGCATCGCCCGGCGCCTCGATCGTGACCGCGTCGCAGCGAAGGCCGAGCCGGAACGGATAGCCGAAGACCGCGCGGCCGGGGCAGTCGATTTCCGTTCCCTGCGCACGCGTGGTCGCGATGAGCCCCGCCACCCGCGTATCGAGCTCTCCGGCCAGATAGTACCACGCACCGCTGAGGCCGGCGGCGAGAAGCAGCGCCACCACGACGACCCCGACATAGGCTCGTCTTGCTCGAGAAGTCTTGTCGCTTGACGCGGCCATGCCATTACCCTTTGTGAGCCCCGGTCGGGCAAAACCGACGGACGGGGCATTTTGAGGGCAATGGACGATTTCTGGGTGTTTGGCTACGGCTCGCTGATCTGGCGGCCGGGCTTCGAATTCGAGGAGCGGGTCAAGGCGCGGCTGGCGGGCTATCATCGTTCGCTCTGCGTGCGCTCCTTCGTGCATCGGGGCACGCCGGAGCGGCCGGGCCTCGTCTTCGGCCTCGACCGGGGCGGCTCCTGCGTCGGGATGGCGTTCCGGGTCAGGGGAGCGGCGCGGGAGGCGGTGGTCGACTATCTCAGGGCACGCGAACTCGTCACCCATGTCTATCGCGAGCAGACCCTGCCGGTACGCCTCGCCGACGGGCGCGGCGAGCGTGCGCTGACCTATGTGGTCGACCGCGGCCACAGCCAATATGCCGGCCGCATGACCGCCGAGCATGCCGCCACGCTGGTTCGCCGCTCGCATGGGCAATCCGGCCCGAATGTCGATTACGTCACCAGTGCCATCGACCACATTCGCGAGATGGGGCTGACGGACCATTGGCTGGAGGATGTCGTCGCCAGACTGTGAGCTTGGATCGCGGACGATCCCAGCCGGTTGCGGCCGCTGGTCACTCAGCCCTTCGCGGACGACGCGGGACGGGCGATCCGCTCGCGCAGAACCGGGTCGGCCGGCAGATGACCGTCATTGGCGTAGGCTTCGGCCAGAAGCTCGCTCGACCGTGTCTCGATCGCCTGGCGCAACCGGTCGAGAAAATCGACTCGCGTCAGGCCCGGCTCGATAGGCTCGAGAATATCCGCCCGGATCGTCCCCGGACGGCGGATGAACCGGCGCCGGGGCCAGTACAGGCCGGAATTCAGCGCCACCGGCACGACGGGCAGCTTCAAAGCCTCGTAGAGGCGGAACACACCCTGGCGGTAGTCGGCCTCGGCGCCCGGCGCCGTCCGGGTACCTTCCGGAAAGATGACGATCTGGCGGCCTTCGGCCACCGCCTTTTGGGCGCCTTCGATCATCGAGGCGACGGCCCCGCCGCGGCGCGCCCGGTCGACCGGGATCATCGCCATGCGGCTAGCGTACCAACCGAAGAAGGGGATCGCCAGCAGTTCCTTCTTGAGGATGAAGGTCGGCCGGTCGAGATCGGGCAGGAGCGCGAAGACATCCCAGAACGACTGGTGCTTCGCCGCAATGATCGCCGCGGCAAACGGAACGTTCCGCTTGCCGGTAATCGACGCGCGGATGCCGGCGACATGCCTCAGCAGCCAGAGGCTGGACCGCGCCCAGTTCTTGACGATCCGCCAGGCCTTCTCCTCGGAGATCACGAAGAAGACCGGCGAGAAGAGCAGCAACTGGCCGACGAGGTTGAGATAAAACAACACGTTGAAGACGAGCGAGCGCAGCATGGTCATCAAATGGATCGCTCCAACGGCAATCGGTAGGGCCGCACGACGCGACAGGGGCCGCTGAAGGCCACCGGAGGCTTTACGACGCCATTGTCGGGAAATCGAGAGCCATCCGCCGAGCATTCGCGGTCGTGACGATCGCCGGCCCTTAGTGGTCGAGGCGCGCGAGCTGGGTGGACATGCTGCCCGGCTGGCCGATGCCGAGCAAGGCCCGGAACCTGGCCGCGACCAGCTTCGCATATTCGGTCACCAACACCCGCATTCCCAACCCGTTGGGCAAATTGTTTCCGCCCCACAGATCGTCGCGCTGCACCGCGTAGGGGGTCACCGAGCGAATGTCGTCGATCCGCTCGAATTCCCGCAGCGACCGCGGCATGTGATAGTCGCTGGTCACCAGAATGAGATCGCGGAAGCCGCGTTCGCGCGCCCACAGGCTGGCCATTTCGGCGTTACCGACAGTATTCAGCGCGTCGCGGTCGATATCGACGCAGCATTCGAACCAGGACGGGTCGGTGCCGGTCATGCGCGCCAGCGTGTCGGCGCTGGTGCCCGGATTGACGCCGCTGATGAGCAGGCGCCGACCGCGCCCGTCCTTCAAAAGATCGATGGCCTGATCGATGCGGAGCGCACCACCGGTAAGCACGACAATGCCGTCGGCTGGCTCGACCAAGTCGGAGCGCGACAGCAGGCCGACCTCCTCCGTGAAGCGCAGAAAGCCGCCGGCGAGATAGCCAAACACCGTCACGCCGATGGCCGCGATGGTCAATGTCAGCCATCGCCGACCGAACCAACTGCGCGTGCGCCGCTGCGCCCGGTCGGCGCCGGACTCCATCTCGGGGGACCAGGCCGCCATTGTCATCCTATCACTCTCGTCCCGGAATACGGCATCGTGTGGGCAAGACCTTTGTCGTGGCGCTCCGCGCAGCCTGTGGCATTGTGGTTAACACCATCTTACCGCTCCACCGGCGACAGCATGTCGATCGCCGCCAGATGGCGCATGACCGTCAGGCGAGATGTAAACGCGGTCAGCCCACCGACGGTTGCAATCAGCACGATGACCCCGAAATAGCCCATCCAGCCGATCGAAAACGACCCGAACAGCGCGCTGATCTGGTCGGCTTCGGGGGTGGCGCGGTTGCTTGTCGTCCACAACCCCATGGCGGCGAACAGGACCAGCGCCACGGCGCCGCCGGCCACCGCCCCCACAAGCCCGAGGCGCAGGAAATGCCGCTCGAACTCGCCGGCGATGAAGGACGACCGGGCTCCGACGAAATGCAGGACCTCGATGATCTGGCGGTTGCCCGACATCGCGCCACGGGTGGCGAAGACGACGGTGAGCACGGTAGCGATCAGCACCAGGGTTAGCACCGCGACGCCGACGAAGACGGTTGCCCGGGCCATGGTGACGAGGCGCGAGACCCAGGCCCGGTGATCGTCGAGCTCGGCCGCGGGAACCGTCGCGCGCAGCCGCGTCGCCAGCGCGAAGAAATCCGGTGGCGCATCCTGATCGATGGTGATGACGACGAGGCGCGGCACCGGCAGATCCTTCAGATCAAGCCCCTCGCCCAGCCACGGCTCCAAGAGCCGGGCAGTCGCCGCGTCATCCAGGATCGTCGCATCGGCGATGCCCGGCGTCGCCAGCGCCAGATCGCGAATGGCGCCCAGCGTCGTCGCCATGTCGAGGCCTTCGTCCGGCTTCACCTGAACGGTGATCTCGCGGGAAATGTCGTTTTGCCACTGGGACGCGGTATCGGAGACGAGGGTGACGGCGCCGACCGTGAGGCTGGCGAGAAACGTCATGATCGCGATCACCGTCATCAGCGCGCGACCGGCGACATTGGCCGGCGGCACGATCGGCGTCTGGTGCTCGCGGCCCGATCGCCCGGTGATGCGCTCGAGGAAGTCGCGAAAGTCCACCCATCGTTCCGCCAAATCAGTCATAGATATCCAGACGCCCGTCGGCGAGAACCAGGCGGCGGGCGGAGACCTGCTCCATCAGGTCGAGGTCGTGCGTGGCGATGACCACCGCCGTCCCGGTTCGGTTGAGTTCGAGAAAAAGCCGCAGCAGCCGGCGGGCGAGCGGCGGATCGACATTGCCGGTCGGCTCGTCCGCCAACAGGATGTCGGGCTGGTCGATCAGCGCGCGGGCGATCGCTGCGCGCTGCTTTTCGCCGCCAGACAGGACCACCGGCGACGCGTTCAGCCGCTCGCCGAGGCCGACCCATTTGATCAGGTCGATGACGTCCTGGCGGTAGGATGCCTCGTCCTTGCCGCGCACGCGCAGCGGCAACGCGACATTCTCGTAGGTGGTGAGGTGCTCCAGTAGCCGGAAATCCTGGAACACGACACCGATCCGCCGCCTGATCGACGGCAGGTCCTTGCGCGCCAGCGTCGAGGCGTCGCGGCCGAGAACCGTGATCAGGCCGCGGGTGGGCTTGAGCGCCAGAAACAGCATGCGCAAAAGGCTGGTCTTGCCCGCCCCCGAGGGGCCGGTGAGGAACTGGAAGGATTGCCGCTTGACCTCGAAGGACAGGTCGCGAAGCACTTCCGGCCCCATATCGTATCGCAGCCCGACATTTTCGAACCGAATCACGTCGGAGCGCTCCCATCTCGTCGTTGTCGTCCGCCCAGCATGCGTGCGACTGTGTTGTTTGTTGGTCGCGCAAACGTCAACCCCGCACCGCGAACGGCGTGGCTTCACGGTTTGTTAAGCATGATTCCTTACCGGTTCATAAACACGGCAGGACAGAGGATGCGATGACCGAATTTGGCGGCCCATCCCGGGCGAAGGCGGGCCGGGCGACGGCGGGACCACGAAGCGCGCTTTCCCTCAAATCCTTTCACACCGGTCCGCTCATCGATGGAACGGCCGAGGTGACGACCCGTCGGACATTGCCAAAATCCGCCGCCGAGATCGAGGCCGTGCGCCGTGGGCTGATGATCGAGCCCGACCCCGCCGAGCACTCACCGGCGCGGGCGTTTTTCGGACAGCGCGCCCCGGGTGCGTTTGGCGCCGAGACGGGATTTTCCGGCCAGCGCAACGCCGGCCCCGACCTCTTCTCCCAAGCCTTCGCCCCGTCCCATTTCACCGCGTCCACAGCGCATGACGCCACAGAACGATCGATCCTGGCCCGGGGCGGCGCCGCCCGCTTGCGCAACGGCGCCCTGATCGCCGGCGGCTTTCTGGTCGGCCTTCTCGCCGTCCCCGCGCTACTTTTATCCACCCCGCAATCGCCGATCGCCGCGCCTTTGAGCGATCCGAGCCTTTCCGGTCTCCTCATCCGTGACGTCGACGCGAACGTGGCGCCGCGCGGCGACGGCGCCGTTCTCTCGGTCGCCGGGACCGTGGCCAACGACACGAAGATGTCGGCGCTGCTTCCGCCGTTGCGCATCGTCTTGACCGGGCCGGAGGGCGACCTTCTCAGCAAGCCTGTCCGGACCGCCGTCGAGCGGCTGGCGCCGGGTCGTGCGGTGCGCTTCGTATCGGCCATGGCCGTGCCCGTCGGTCTTTCCGGCGACGTCAGCGTGCGTTTCGATTCACCCGGAAAGCGCCGCCCATGATCACCGTCCGGGGGAAGCAGATCGCGACGCTGTTCGACCAGGATCGGATCGCCGCGGAAGTGGCGCGTGTCGCGGACGACATCGCCGCGACACCGTCGACGGACCTTCTGGTGATTTCGGTGCTGAAGGGCTCGTTCGTGTTCGCCGCCGACCTGATTCGCGCGCTGCACCGTGCCGGCCTGGCACCGGAAGTCGAGTTCATCACGCTGTCCAGCTATGGTGCGGGGACCGAAGGCGGCAAGGTGCGGGTGCTGCGCGATATCGAAAGCGCCGTCGAGGGCCGCACGGTCCTGCTCATCGACGACATCCTGGAATCGGGCCGGACCGTCAAATTCGCCCGCGACCTGATGCGCTCGCGCGGCGCCAAGGAGGTGAAGATCGCCGTCCTTCTCGACAAGCGGATGCGGCGCAAGGCCGACATCGAGGCCGATTATGTCGGCTTCGACTGCCCCGACCATTTCGTCGTCGGCTACGGCATGGATGTCGGGCACGCCTTCCGCGAGCTGCCATTCGTCGGCCGCGTCGTCGAATGAGCCCGCGGGCGACGTGAAACCATTCGTCAGCGATTGGTATGTACTGGTCAGTTTCACGTCAGTCTCGACGTTTACTGGCATAAGGTGGTTTTGCGTATGATCAAAGCAGGAGGCTTTGAGTGGCACGAATTCTGATCGCGGAAGACGATCCGAGTGTTCGCGTGCTGGTGTCGCGCGCCCTGGGGCTCGAGGGTCACGAGGTGACCGTCGCCGAGGACGGCGAGCTGGCGCTCGATATCCTGGTCGAACGCGACGGGGATTTCGATTTCGTCCTGTCCGACATCCGCATGCCGGCAATGACCGGAATCGAACTCGCGCATGAGATCGGCGCCTCCTGGCCCGACCTGCCGGTGCTGTTGATGACCGGCTACGCGGAGCAAAAGGAAGCTGCGGAGGATCTGGCGGCGATCATCGAGGGCGTCGTCGAAAAGCCGTTTTCCATCGCCGAGATCCGCCGCGAAGTCGGACGCATCCTGGCCGAGCGCGAGGTCGAGAAACAGGCGGACGACACCGGCGACGCGGGCGATTTGCCGATCCGCCGCTGCGCCTGAGGACAGGCCAGGCTCCTCCCCGTCTCATTGGGGAAACGTCAGCGCGAGAAGATCGCCCCGCAGGGCCTCCTCGTCCCGACCGCCCAGCAGACGATCGACATCGTCGTGAGTGGCCCGCCAGATCGGCACTGCCTCCACGAGCAGGTCGCGGCCGGCCTCCGTCAGCGTGAGGCGGCGGCTGCGCTTGTCCCTCGTATCGGGCAGGATCGTCAAAAGCCCCCGCCGCTCGAGCGGCTTCAGATTGGCCGTCAGCGTCGTGCGATCCATCGCCAGCAACACCGCGACATCGCCGAGGCGCGGTGGCTCCGGCCGGTTAAGCGAGACCAGCAGCGAATATTGGCCATTGGTCAGCCCAACCGACTTCAACGCTTCGTCGAAGCGGCGTCCGATCGCCCGCGCCGCGCGCTGCAGATGCAGACACAGGCAGCGGTCGCGAACTTCATGGGTCGTGGCCAGGGGCAAATCGTCTCGCATGGTTCTCATATTAGGTTGACATCAACGTTTTTGTCCACTTAGTATTCGGGACCACCACAAGAGGGAGCCCGGTTCGTCCATGCACGTCTATATCAATCTGCCGGTCGCCGACCTTGATCGATCGCGGCGCTTTTTCAGCGTGCTCGGTTTCGATTTCAACGATAAATTCAGCGACGCCACCGGGCTCGCCATGCGGATCAGCGAGACCAGCACCGCGATGCTGCTGACCCACGAGAAATTCGCCAGTTTCACGCCGAGGCGGATCGCCGATTCGCGCGAGGTCAGCGAAGTGCTCACCGCGCTACAACTCGCTAGCCGTGAGGCGGTCGACCGCATGACCGATCAGGCGCTGGCGAGCGGCGGTGAGCCGGTTGGCACCGCCCAGGACCACGGCTTCATGTACGGCCGCGCATTCTCCGATCCCGACGGCCATATCTGGGAGCCGATCTGGATGAACCCGGATGCGATGGGTGACGAAGAATGAGCGACAAGCCGAAGGTGCGCACCTGCCTCTGGTTCGACGGCCGGGGCGAGGACGCGGCGAAGTTCTACGTCTCGCTGCTGCCCGACAGCCGGATTGAGGACATCGTGCGCCCCGACCCGGACGGTCCGGCGCTGATCGTCGAATTCGCCCTCGCCGGCGCGCCCTACATGGTGCTGAACGGCGGGCCGCAATACCGGCATACGCCGGCGGCGTCGATTTCGATTCTGACGAAGGATCAGGCGGAAACCGACCGGCTCTGGGATGCGCTGATCGAGGGCGGCGGCAGCGAAGGACAGTGCGGCTGGCTCACCGACCGCTTCGGCGTCTCGTGGCAGATCGTCCCCGAAGCGGTGCCGCGCCTCCTCGGCGCAGACGACAAAGCCGCCGCCGGACGGGCCTTTGACGCGATGAAGTCCATGGGCCGGATCGACATCGCGAAACTCGAATCGGCCTTCGAAGACGCTTGAACGGAGACGTGAGATGACCACCACCGAACTCAAACCCGCCGCCGAGCTCGCCGCCCGATCCGGCGTACATCCCGTCAGCCCGCATCTCGTGTGCCGGGGCGCATCCGACGCCATCGCCTTCTACGAGAGGGCGTTCGGCGCGACGAAGATGATGGTCCTGCCCGGGCCGGACGGCAAGATCATGCATGGCTGCATCGCGATCAACGGCTCGTCGGTCATGCTCGTCGACGAGAACCCCGAATATGGCCTGAAATCGCCCATGCTGCTCGGCGGCAGTCCGGTGACCATGCACCTGATCGTCGACGACGTCGACGCCTTTACCGACAAGGCCCTCGCCGCGGGTGCGACCGTGGTGATGCCCGTCGCCGACATGTTCTGGGGCGACCGCTACGGCGTCATCGAGGACCCGTTCGGGCATCATTGGTCCATCGCCACCCCCACGCGCGAACCGATGACCGAAGCGGAGTTGCAAGAGGTCGCCAAAAGCGCCTTCGCCTGAACGATAGCAAACCGGGAGAAAACCAATGAGCTATGTCGACGGAATGATCGCCGCGGTCCCGACCGCCAACAAGGAGACCTACCGCGAACACAGCACGATGGCGGCTGCGGTGTTCAAGGAACATGGTGCGTTGTCGCTGACCGAGTGCTGGGGCGACGACGTGCCGGAGGGCAAGCTGAACTCCATGCACACCGCCGTGATGCGCAAGCCGGATGAAACGGTGGTGTTTTCCTGGATCGTCTGGCCATCGAAGGCCGTGCGCGACGCGGGCATGCAGAAGGTCATGGAAGACCCGCGCATGAGTCCGGACGCAAACCCCATGCCCTTCGACGGCAAGCGCATGATCTTCGGCGGGTTCCAGGTGATCGTGGAGGGATAGCGGCCCGCAGCCCGAAACGCCCCTAAGGCGTCTTGAGCAGCCGCTCCAGATAGTCTCGTTCGAGCTGCGGTGACAGGGCGTCGCCGAGGCGGTTGCGGATGGCGTCGAGAATGCGCCGGGCGCGCTGGGTGTCGATCTCGTCCGGCACGCCGACATCCTGGCCGAAGTCCGGTCCCTCGGTCTGGCGCTGCCGGCCGAGCGGATCGCGGCCGGAGCGCTGCTGCTGGCCGCCAAAGCCCTGCCCCATCTGCCCTTGCGCGCCCTGGCTGCCCTGCCCCTGCATGGCTTCCTGCATCTGCCGCATCATGTCCTGCCCGCCGCGACGCAGCGCCTCCATGGCGCGGCCCTGCTCGCCGACGGCCTCGCCGTCATTGCCCTGGCCGAGCGCGCCTTCGGCCTTGCCCATGGCCTCGCCGGCCTCGCCGAAGCCGTCGGACGGCTCCATGCCCATGCCCTCCAGCTGCTGCTGCAAGGCCTCCAGCTCCTGCTGGAGCTGGCCCTGCTGCTCCTGCAACTGCTTCATCATTTCCTGGAGCTGTTCGGCGGTCATCGGCTCGCCCTGCTGGCCATCCTGCGGCTGGCCCTGTTGAGGCTGGCCTTGCTGGCGGTCCTGCTGCTGGCGCTGGAACTGCCGGCGGCCGAGATCGAAGGTCTGGTCCATCAACTGCTGCTGACGCTGCAACATCTCCCCGAGCTTGTTCATCTGCTGCTGCATGGCGCTTTGTTCGCCCGACTGCTGCTGGCCCGGCCGCATCGCCTGGAGGTTGTCCATCATCTGCTGGAGTTCGGACAAGAGCTGCTGCGCGGCGTCCTTTGAGCCCGATTTCGCCAGATCCTCGATCCGGTCCAGCATCCGCTCGAGATCCTGCGGTCGCAGCTCCTGCATGTCGCCCAACTGTAGCTGATCCTGGCTCATCGGCGGCTGGTTGCGCATCGCTTCCGCCAAGGCCTGCATGTATTCGCGCATCGCCTCGCGCAGTTCCTGCATCAGCCGGTCGATCTCGGCGTCCGACGCGCCCTCCTCCAGCGCTTCGGCGAGCTGCTCGCGCGCGTCCCGCAACCGCCGTTCGGCCAGCGACAGATTGCCGTCCTCGATGCCGAGGGCGATCTCCCACAAAAAGTCGACCGACGACAGCAACGCCTCGTCATTGTAGGCGGTGGCGATGCGGGTGCGCGCGGCACGCAAGGCCAGATAGTCGGCCGGATTCTCGATGAACTCCTCGCCGCGCAGGGTGATCGCGTCGAGCATCTCGACGACGCGCGGCACCGTGTTCGCATCGAGCGCCAGCATTCGCCGCTGCTCGATGACCGCGCGAGCGAGCGGATTGGTGAACCGCCGCTCGGGCAATGTCAGCGGCATCGTTTCGGAACGGCCGGACTGGCCGGCGTCGTCGGTGGCAACCAGCGTCATCGCCACCTTTGCCCCGGCATAGGGGCTTTCGGTGAGATCCGCGCTGGTACGCCCCTCGGCGGAACCCTTGGTGCGGCGGGGCAGCGCGAGGTTGATCTCGGGCGCGGCGACCAGCGGCCGGGCATTCGCGGCGGCGACATCGTCGGCGACGACGATCTCCGCCCGCCCCTTGCGCACCCCGTAATCGTCGGTGACCGTGTAGGCGAGTTGCAGCGCGCCGTTGCGCGCTTCGCTCGGCTCCTCCTTGAAGGCGATCCCCGGGTCGTCGTCGGGGGTCACGGCGAAATCCCAGCGGCCCAGCGTCGAGAAGGCGGTAGCAAGCACGGCCTCGCCGCTTTCTTCCAGGGCGAAGGCGTATTCGCGCGGACCGGCCGCGACCGTCGCCGGCTTCGGCGCCTCGCCATCCTCCGCCAGATCGGCCGTTTCGTCGGCGCCGACCGGCGCGACGGTAACCGACTCGGCCGCCGCGCCGGTCGGCGTGAAGACGAGGTCGGCGGCGGCGCCGTCGGACAAACGAACGGACAGGAGGCTACCCTCGGGAACGCCGATCGGGCCCTCGCCCACGCCCCGGGCATCGGTCAGGAAGATCGGCGCCCGACCGGTATAGCTCGGCGGCGTCACCCAGGCGTCGACGCGGGCGACGGCCACCGCTTGCGCGTCCGCCGGGGCGAATGCATCGAGAATCCGGCCGCCGCCGGGGCCGAAGGAAAAGGCAAAGGCGGTGACCAGGAGCAGCGCCACAAGCGCCCTGAGGCCAAACGGGTCCAGCCGCTCGGTCCGGGTGTTGGGGGAGCCGCCGCTGAGATTGCGCAGCCGCTCGGCCATGCGCCGCTGGTGCTCATGCCAAAGGGCTTTGGCGAAGGGATCGTCCGAGACGGCGTGGTCGCCCTGCACACGCAGCGGCTGGTGGGTTAGCCGGCTGACGCTCTCGATCCGGGCATCGACGTCGCTACCCGTCGGCAGTCTGAGCCCACGGTTGAACCACAGCGCGGCGACGGCAAGTGCGGCCAGAACCGCCAGAACGGCGACGCGGCCATAGAACGGCATCGCGGCGAACAGGCCGAACCAGGACAGGATCAGGAAGATTCCGGCGAGACTGGCGAAGGCCAGGACGAGCGGCCACGCCCGCTCGACGAGAAGCGCCGTGGCGGCAAACTTCCGCGTCAACGCGATCCGTCCGGCCTTGGTCCAGTCGTTGTGCCGGTCGGTCTCGGCCATGGGCCCGCTCTCGTTGTTTCTCCGTGCGTGGAACCTTACCCGATTTTACGGCGAAGGCGAGGCGGTGACGCAGGTGTGAAGGCGTAGCAGCCGCGATCAAACGCCGCTCTCCAACCATGGCGGCAGCCGGTCGAGGCCGATCAACGCATCGATCGTCTGGCGCGGGCGGACGACATGAAAGGCGTCGTCCCGGACCATGACTTCCGCGATCAGGGGACGGGAATTATAGGTATTCGACTGCACCGCGCCATAGGCACCGGCGGACGAGACATAGACGAGATCGCCGGCTTCGACGTTCGGCAGGTCGCGATCCTTGGCGAGGAAATCGCCGCTCTCGCAGACCGGTCCGACCACGTCGGCGACGATCCGCCCTGCGCCCGGATCATCGACGACCGGGTGGATGTCGTGCCAGGCGTCGTAAAGCGTCGGGCGAATCAAATCGTTCATCGCCGCGTCGACGATAACGAAAGTCTTGTGCTCCGCCTTCTTCACATAGAGGACCTTGGTGACGAGAATACCGGCATTGGCGGCGATCAGCCGGCCGGGCTCGAACACCACCTGACAGTCGAGGTCGCGCACATGCCGCTTGACGATCTCGGCATAGGCTGGCGGTTCCGGCGGCGGCGCATTGTCGCGGCGATAGGGCACGCCGAGGCCACCACCAAGGTCGATGTGATCGATCCTGTGACCCTTCGCGCGCAGCCTGCGCACTAAATCGGCGAGGCGGTCGAAAGCCTCGTCGAAGGGCTTCAGCTCGACGATCTGGCTGCCGATATGCATGTCGATGCCGGAAACGTGAATGCCCGGCAGCGAGCGGGCATGATCGTAGACGGCTTCCGCCCGCTCGAAGGCGATACCGAACTTGTCGGACTTCTTGCCGGTGGAAATTTTCGCATGGGTGCGCGCGTCGACGTCGGGATTGATGCGGAATGACACGTTGGCGGTCAGCCCCGCCGCCGCCGCACGGGCCGAAATCGCGTCCAGCTCGGGTTCGGATTCGACGTTGAAGCAGAAGATCCGCGAGGCCAGCGCAAGATCGATCTCCTCGATGGTCTTGCCGACCCCGGAGAACATGATCTTTTCGGGCGGAATGCCGGCCTTGAGCGCGCGCAGCAATTCGCCGCCCGACACGACGTCCGCTCCGGCGCCGAGCCGGGCCAGCGTCGCCAGAACCGCCTGGTTGGAGTTCGCCTTCATGGCGTAGCAGACCAGTGCGTCGATATCGGCGAAGGCGCGGGCGAAGACCTCGTAGTGCCGGGTCAGGGTCGCGGTCGAATAGCAATAGAACGGCGTGCCGATGTCGCGCGCGATTGCCGCCACGCTGACGCCCTCGGCGTGGAGGGCGCCGTCCCGGATTTCAAAATGGTTCATGACAAGGCTTGCGGTGGTCGAAGCGGAATGACCGGCTCGGTTTCGGACCTAGTGGTTCGATTTCGACATCTGCATCCCGCTTGGAGCACCCGGGCAAGCAAATGTCGAAATCAAAGGACCACTAGCAACTTTATGACTCTCGTGGATTTTTCAAATTTGACATTTGATTTTCGAGCCCGCCGCACGTGCGTATCAAATGTCAAATTTAATCCACTAGTTCAGCAACGGATCGAGGAAGAACCGTTTGCCGGAGGCGTCTTTGTTGCGGGTGACCTCGGCGGCGCTGACCATATTGTCGTTCTGGACATCCGAGATTCGCGCGGCGCGAACGGCTGTGCCGGTCTCGCCGCTGCCGAGGACGTTGGTCGTCCCGCCCTGGGTCTGTTCGGCCACCACGGAAGGCACCTCATTGGTATCCGGCGCCACGGGCAGGTTCTTCACGCCACAGCCGCCAAGAACCGACAGCGCGGCCAGAATCAGCACCGGCTTGGCCGCAACACTCGATCGCTCCGTCATCTCGTCACCCCTCAGCCCGTCGCCCGCCGTCGATCCCCATCCTGCCGGTGATAACGGTTCGCGACGAAGAAATCACCACCCGCCGGAACTATTCGCCCTTGCCGCCGCGTCGATCGCGCCAATAGGCGATCTGGGCGCGGACATTGGCGGGCGCCGTGCCGCCGAAGCTCGTCCGGCTGTTCACCGAGGCATCGACGCCGAGGACGGAGTAGACCGCGTCGGTGATCCGCGCCTCGAGCGTTTGCAGAAGGTCCAGGGGCAGATCCTCGAGCCCGACGCCCCGCTCTTCGGCGAGCGCTACCGCCCGTCCGGTCACATGATGCGCCTCGCGGAACGGCAGGCCGAGTTCGCGCACCAGCCAATCGGCGAGGTCGGTGGCGGTGGAAAAGCCGTGGCCGGCCGCCCGGCGCATCGCCTCAGTTTCGATGCTCATGTCGCGGACCATGCCGGTGGCGGCGGCCAGCGCCAGAGCGAGCGAATCGATCGCGTCGAAGACCTGTTCCTTGTCTTCCTGCATGTCCTTGGAATAGCTGAGCGGCAGCCCCTTCATCACGGTCAGCAGCGAGATCAGCGCGCCGTTGATGCGGCCGGGCTTGGCCCGGACCAACTCGGCGGCGTCCGGGTTCTTCTTCTGCGGCATGATCGAGGAGCCGGTCGAGAATGCGTCGGACAGCCGGACGAAGCCGAACTGCGGCGTCGACCAGATGACGATTTCCTCGGCGAGACGCGACAGGTGCGTTCCGCAGATCGCCGCGACCGAGAGGAATTCCAGGGCGAAGTCGCGGTCGGACACGGAATCGAGCGAGTTGCGGGTCGGCTCGCGAAAGCCCAGCGCTGCCGCCGTCTGGTGCCGGTCGACGGCAAAGCCGGTGCCGGCGAGCGCGGCGGCGCCGAGCGGACATTCGTCGAGACGGGTGATCGCGTCGCGGCAGCGCGACAGGTCGCGGGCCGCCATTTCGACATAGGCGAGGCAATGGTGGCCGAAGGTGACCGGCTGGGCGACCTGGAGATGGGTGAAGCCGGGCATGACCGTGTCGGCATGCGCCTCGGCCTTGTCGAGCAGCGCGTCGATGAAGGCCTCGAGCGCTTCCGCGAGCGAGCCGAACGCCGTCTTCACATGCAGGCGGAAATCGACCGCCACCTGATCGTTGCGCGAACGGGCGGTGTGGAGCCGGCCGGCGGCGGGGCCGATCAGCTCGGCTAGCCGCGCCTCGATGTTCATGTGGATGTCCTCGCGCTCTCGCGAGAAAGTGAAGCGCCCGTCGGCGATCTCGGCGCGGATGTCCTCCAGACCCGCTATGATCTGGCTGGCATCCTCCGCCGAAATGATGCCTTGATCGGCCAGCATGGCGGCATGGGCTTTCGAACCGGCGATATCCTCGTCATAAAGCCGTCGATCGAAATCGATGGAGGCGTTGATCTCCTCCATGATGGCGTCGGGTCCGGAAGCAAAGCGACCACCCCACATGGCGTTGCTGGACGTGGGGGCGTTGCTTGATTTCGGGACGTTGCTGGTCTTCTGGCGCATGAATACTCGAAAGGGCTTTTGACGGTATGTCCGAGGAAACACGACAGGCTTCGAACGGGCGGCGGCTCGGTGTCATCGCCGGGATCGCGCTGATCTCAGGCATCGCGGCGGGCGGTGTCGTCCTATACGTGAGCGAGACGGGGTCTGGCAACGAAGTCGCCGCCACGTCCTGTCCGGCCGACGCGGCGATCTATGCCGCGATCGACGGGGCGGCGCGCGGCGAGGTCGCCGCCGTGCAGGCGCTCGATGAACCCTTCGACATCTCGGCGATGGCGTTCACGGATGGTGACGGCCAGCCGGCAAGCCTGAAGGATTTTTCCGGGAAGACGCTGCTGGTCAATCTCTGGGCGACCTGGTGCGTGCCCTGCCGCGAGGAAATGCCGGCGCTCGACGCGCTGGAGCAGCAGGAGGGCGGCGCGGACTTCGCGGTGATCCCGATCAACATCGACACCGGCAGCATCGACAAGCCGAAGAAGTTCTACGCCGAGACCAAGCTCACCGCCCTGCCCCTCTACCGCGACGAAACGATGGGCGTCTTCGACGATTTGAAGGGCCGCGGGCTGGCTTACGGCCTGCCGGTCTCAGTGCTCGTCGGACCCGACGGCTGCGCCCGCGCGGCGATCAACGGCCCGGCGGAATGGGCGAGCCCGGACGCCGTGCGGCTGATCGAGGCAGTCAAGGAGAGCGGGCGCACGGTGTGAGGGGGCGCTCCACATCACCAGGGCATTGCAAGTAAGGCAATGATGCCTTACATTGCAACTTCAACACGAGGATGCCCCCATGTCGATGCTAACCGTAACCGCCAAAGGCCAGGTCACGTTAAAAAAGGACCTTCTCCAACATCTTGGGGTGAAGCCCGGCGAGAAGATCGAAGTCGACATGCAGCAGGACGGAAAGGTCCTGCTGCGGAGCGAACGAAAAACCGGTTCGCTGGAGAATTTCTTCGGAAGCCTAAAGCACAAGGCTACCGGGCCCGCGCCGACGATCGAGGAGCTGAACGAGATTATCGCGGACGGTTGGGCAAAGCGGCGGTGATCATTATCGCCGATACGAATGTACTCATCCGCGCGCTTGTCGGCGATGAGCCGAATCAAAGTCCAAAGGCGGTTGAATTTCTGAGGCGTGCATCTTCAGTTGTACTGACGCTTCCAACACTCTGCGAAGTTGCCTGGTCCTTGCGGCAACGATATCGGCTGAGTTCCGCGGAGCTATTCGACACGATTACTGGAATCCTGTCGGATCAAAAAGTCGTCTGCGACCGGGCGGCGGCCGAGGCCGGCCTTGCCATGCTGGTAGCCGGCGGGGATTTCGCCGACGGCATCATCGCCTTCGAGGGACGCAGGCTGGGCGGAGACATCTTCGTGACCTTCGACAAAAAGGCGGCGCGCCTGATCGCGGAGACAGGCGGGCGCGTCGAACTGCTCTGAGGAGCGGCCGCCTACGCCGACCGGGCCTCTGGCCTTGCGCTCGCCGGAACCGAGAGTGCTACCGCGTCGGCACCGGATGCTCGCCGCGATAGTCGTAGAAGCCGCGGCCGGTCTTGCGGCCGAGCCAGCCGGCCTCGACGTATTTCACCAGCAGCGGGCACGGCCGGTATTTGGAATCCGCCAGCCCGTCATAGAGCACCTGCATGATCGACAGGCAGGTGTCGAGGCCGATGAAATCGGCAAGCTGCAACGGCCCCATCGGGTGGTTGGCGCCGAGCCGCATCGCCGTGTCGATGGATTCCACCGAGCCGACGCCCTCGTAGAGCGTGTAGATCGCCTCGTTGATCATCGGCAGCAGGATGCGGTTGACGATGAAGGCCGGAAAATCCTCCGAAACGGTGATCGTCTTGTCGAGCGCGGTGACGAACTGCTTGGCGCTCTCGAAAGTCGCATCATCCGTGGCGATGCCGCGCACCAGTTCCACCAGCTTCATCACCGGCACCGGGTTCATGAAGTGGATGCCCATGAACCGTTCGGGCCGGTCGGTCGCCGAGGCCAGCCGCGTGATCGAGATCGACGAGGTGTTGCTGGCGAGGATCGCCGCCTCGGACAGATGCGGGCAGATGTCACGATAGATCTTGCGCTTGACCGTCTCGTCCTCGGTCGCCGCCTCGATGACGAGGTCGAGGCCGGTGAAGGCGGCGGGATCGGTCGCTGTACGGATCCGTCCGAGCGCCTCGGCCCGCTCGACCTCGGTGATCTTCTGCGAGGCCAATTGCCGGTCGAGCGCGGCGCTGACGCGCTCGATGCCGGCAGCCGTGCGATCTTCCGCGATGTCGTAGAGCGTCACGTCATAGCCGGCGAGCGCGGCGACATGGGCGATGCCGGCGCCCATCTGGCCCGCGCCGACCACCCCGACCTTGCTGATCCTGTCCGCCATCTCGCCTTCAACCGCCTCCCGGAATTTGTTGCGCCGCAACAGTAATGCTCACCCCTCCCGCCGTCAAAGGCGGCGCGGCGACGCTCAGAGCTTGTCTTTCAACTCCGGCAGGATCTGGAAGAGATCGCCGACCAGGCCGTAATCGGCGACCTGGAAGATCGGCGCCTCCTCGTCCTTGTTGATCGCCACGATCACCTTGGAATCCTTCATGCCGGCCAGATGCTGGATCGCGCCGGAAATGCCGGCGGCGATGTAGAGATCGGGCGCCACCACCTTGCCGGTCTGGCCGACCTGCCAGTCGTTCGGAGCATAGCCGGCGTCGACCGCCGCGCGGCTGGCGCCGATCGCCGCGCCGAGCTTGTCGGCGACGGGCAGGATGAATTCATCGAACTTTTCCTTCGAACCGAGCGCGCGGCCGCCGGAGAGGATGATCTTCGCCGACGTCAGCTCCGGCCGGTCGCTTTCCGCGAGACGTTCGCCCACAAAGACCGAGAGCCCCGGATCGGCGGCGGCATCCACCGCTTCGACCGAGGCCGAACCACCCTCACCAGCGGCCTGAAAGCCGGCGGTGCGCACGGTGATCACCTTCTTGGCGTCGCCCGCCTTCACCGTCTGGACGGCGTTGCCGGCATAGATCGGCCGCTGGAACGTATCGTGGCCGTCGACCGCGACGATGTCGGAAATCTGCATCACGTCGAGCAGCGCGGCAACGCGCGGCATGACGTTCTTGCCGGACGTGGTCGCCGGAGCGACGATGGCGTCATAGGCATCCGCCAGCTTGACGACGAGGTCGGCGAGCGGCTCGGCAAGGCGGTGCGCATAGGCCTCCGCATCGGCATGCAGCACCTTGGCGACGCCGGCAAGCTTCGACGCGGCCTCCGCGACGGCGCCGGAGCCGGAACCGGCGACGAGGACATGCACGTCCCCGCCCATCTGGGACGCCGCCGCAAGCGCCTTGGCGGTCTGGTCGGAAAGGGCCGCGTTGTCGTGTTCGGCGATGAGAAGCGTGGTCATGCTATTGTCTCCCGATCGAGGGCAGTTTCCGTCGCTCGTCTGGACGGAAAATCGAACTTACCGGCGGAACCGGTCTTCTCGTCGCAAGTCCGGACGGAAAACCGGTGCCCACTTTTCCTGGACTGGCTTTAAAGAACCCCGGCCTCGTTCTTCAGCTTGTCGACCAGGTCGTCGACGCTCGCGACCTTGACGCCGGCTTCGCGCTTTTTCGGCTCGACCGTCTTCAGCACCTCCAGCCGCGGCGCGATATCCACGCCGTAATCGTCCGGCGACTTTTCCTCCAGCGGCTTCTTCTTCGCCTTCATGATGTTCGGCAGCGAGGCATAGCGCGGCTCGTTGAGCCTGAGATCGGTGGTGACCACCGCCGGCATCTTGATGTCGACGGTCTGCAGGCCGCCATCGACCTCGCGCGTCACCTTGGCCCGGCCGTCGGCGAGCTCCACCTTGTTGGCGAAGGTGCCCTGGCTCCAGCCGAGCAGCGCGGCGAGCATCTGGCCGGTCTGGTTGCAATCGTCGTCGATCGCCTGCTTGCCGACGATCACGAGGTCGGGCTTTTCCGCGTCCACCACGCCTTTCAGGATCTTGGCGACGGCGAGCGGCTCGGTCGGCTGATCGGTCTTGACCAGAATGCCCCGGTCGGCGCCCATCGCCAGCGCGGTGCGGATGGTCTCCTGGGCCTGCTGCGGGCCGACGGAGACGGCGACGATCTCGGTGGCCGTGCCGGCTTCCTTGAGGCGGATCGCCTCTTCCACCGCGATCTCGTCGAACGGGTTCATGCTCATCTTGACGTTGGCGAGATCGACGCCCGATCCGTCCGGCTTCACCCGGATTTTCACGTTGTAATCCACCACACGCTTGACGGCGACGAGAACTTTCATCGGCGAAGACTCCCCCTTGGTCGACCCGGAGCGATCCGGACGCTTGTTCAGTTGAACTCGGCCTGACTCGTCCCTCGCATGCGCCCGTGATTGCGACACGAGTTCGGCCGATTGTCGCAATGCGATAAATGACGTCTACGTAAGTGTCAAAAACCCTTGCGTCTCTGGCCGCTTAGTGACGCCCCGGCCGGCATCTTTCAAGCCCCGCGCTCGTCTTTCCGCTCAAGCTCGACGGAGCGCGGCGTTTCGATCCGGCTGTCGAACAGTGGCACGCCTTTTTGCCGCAGCACCAGCGTCAGCGCCGCCCCGGCGAGAATGCCGCCGGCATGAGCCGCGTAGGAGACGTCCTCGCCGCCGGCAATGAACAGCGCGAACTGCCAGCCGATCCAGATCGCCAAAAGCAGCCAGGCCGGCAAGTACAAGGGGATGCGGCCGAAGGCGAGCACCCACACCCAGACGCGCGGATGCAGCATCAGATAGGCCGCCGCGACCCCGGAGACGGCGCCCGACGCGCCCACCAGCGTCGCCTCGGACTCCGGCATGGCGAGAGAATGGGCAAAGGCGCCGGCCGCCGCGCAGGCGAGATAGAACAGGAGAAAGCGGAGATGGCCGAAGGCATCCTCGACATTGTCGCCGAACACCCAGAGAAACAGCATGTTGCCGAGGAGATGCCAGAAATTCAGATGCAGGAAGGCGTAGGTGACGAAATTCAGCGCCTCGGGCACCGCCACATAGTGCGGCGGCAGATCGGCATAGCCGTTCACCACCGCCGGAATGAAGCCGTAGGTGATCTCGAAGGCCGACAGCAAGGCGCCGGTCTCGCCGGTTGCCGTGAACACCAGATAGATGACGACGTTCACGGCGATCAGCCCGACCGTCACATACTGGAATCGGATGCGCCGCAGCCGGTTGGCGTCGTAGATGGGAACGAACACGGGCGATCCTTGCTGCGCGGGGCAGCCCCCTCGATTACCGGCTCTGGCCGGGCACCCACAGAACGTCGCCCTTGCCGTCGTCATTGGCAATGCGGGCGGCGACGAAAAGATGGTCCGACAGCCGGTTGATATAGGTGAGCGCCGCCGCCGAAACGATCTCACCCTCCTTGCGGGCGAGCTCCACCATCAGCCGCTCGGCCCGGCGCGCGACGGTGCGCGCGTGATGCAGATGGGTGGCGGCGGGCGAGCCGGCCGGCAGCACGAAGGAGCGCAGCGGCTCCAGCCGGGCGTTCATGGCGTCGATCTCGCGCTCCAGCCGCTCGACCTGTGAGGGCACGATCGCCAGCCGCTCATAGGGCAGTGGCTCGGCCGTCTCGGGGGTCGCCAGATCGGCGCCGAGGTCGAACAGCTCGTTCTGGATGCGGGCGAGCATTTCGTCGAGCGCTGAATCGGCGGCAAGCCGCACGAGGCCGACGACCGCGTTCAGCTCGTCGACCGTGCCGTAGCTCGCGACCCTGACATCCGATTTCGCCCGCCGCTCGCCGGTGCCAAGCCCGGTGTCGCCGGCATCGCCGGTTTTTGTGTAGATCTTGTTCAGCTTGACCATGATGTCTCCGTTCGGCGGGGATCATAGGGGACGCGGCGGCGGGGGATAGGGGCGTGGCGCGAAGAGGGCGCCGGGGTGGTCAAATGCGTCGTCGCTCTGTTCCGGCGACCTACCCCTCGAAGCGGCCCGTATCGTCACGATCGCGCGCGTAGCGCCGCGTCAGCGGAAACGCCGGCAACCAGGCTTCGCGGCGGACGGTCCACAGTTCATAGGTCGGCATCAATTGATCGGGGGCGTCCAGCGATCCGAGATTCACCTCGATCTCGTCGCCGCTGCGGCCGAAAACCGGCGAGCCGCAGCGCGGACAGAAGAACCGCCCGGCATAGTCGCGGGTGTCGCCCGCGATCGTCACCGCATCCTGAGGGAACACCGCAGAGGCGTGAAACAGCGCCCCATGATGCTTGCGGCAGTCGAGACAGTGACACAGGCCGACCCGGTACGGGCGTCCCGATGCCACGATGCGGACGTCGCCGCACAGGCAACCGCCGGTGAATCGGTCCATGTTGCGCCTCCTCTCAGATCAGGGGTCGACCACTTGCCGACGAAACCGCATTCAGCGCGTCGACAGCGCCGCGCGACCCGCAAATCCGATTTCGCCCGCCGCTCGCCGGTGCCGAGCCCGGTCTCCCCGGCATCGCCGATCCTGGCGTCGATCTTGTTCAGCTTGACCGTGATGTCCCCCGGTTTGGCGGCATCATAGGGGATGGGTGCGTGGGGGATAGGTCTAGGTGAGGAGCGCGGGCGAAAAGGGGGGCGCAGGGCTCGTTGTGGGGCGAGAAGGATTGGCTCGTGGCCAGCGGGATGTCGAGATGGTTCAGCGCCTCCATTTCGCGGCCACAGTCGTCCTCCAACCGACGAGACCTCAATCTCGAAAATGGATGTTCGGCAACCGAGAGAAGTCGTGAGCAGGAGCCACTTGCGTGGGGAGATTTCTGCGAACTTGCCCGGCATCTCGACACCGAATAGACCGGGTGCATGACGATCCTTACCGTGAAGGCCCAACAAGATCACCTACAGAAGGTCGCCAGTACGCGCGACCCTGTGAAGGCGCTCGCGGAGTTTGTATGGAACGCTCTGGACGCCGATGCTACGGCTGTGGATGTGGAGTTCGAACGAAATGCCTTGGGCGGGCTGGAAGCGATTGTGATTCGCGACACCGGCAATGGCATCTCCCACAAGCGGGCGACCCAGGATTTCGAGAATGTGGGAGCGTCTTGGAAACGTCAGGCCCGGCGGACGCGAAAGCAGCGCGCCGTGCATGGAAAAGAGGGACAGGGACGGCTGCGGTTCTTCTCTCTGGCGAGGAAGGCGTTATGGGACAGCTGCTATGAGGAGGAGGGGCAGAGATTCCGGCTAGCAATCGAGATATCGGCGGACGCATTGAAGACGGCGGATGTTTCCGACCCGGAATCGACTAGTGACTGTGCTACCGGGACTGTTCTCAGGCTCGGACCTCTCAAGGAAACGTTCGATTGGCTGACGGATGAGGAGATGCGTTCAGATTTCAGCGCGATCTTTGCGCCTTACCTGCTCCAGTATCCAGATGTCACCATTACTTATGACGGTCGGCGTATAGATCCAACAACGACGATCGACAGAGCGATGGATTTTCCCGCTCAGGTAGTTATTTGCCCCAACCGCGTGGTCAAGGATGTCACCATTAAGGTGATCGAGTGGAAGGTGAATGTTGAGCGTCGGAAAATCCATTTTGGCGGTGAGAGCGGCGTCGTGCTGGGATCGCAAGCCGCGAATGTTACGGCGCCTGACTTCAATTTTTCCGCATATGCCTATTCCCCATTTTTTCAGGAGATCGCCGACGCGAACCTGCTTGATTTCGACGGACTTAACGATCCCGACTTCACCCGGGTCGTCGATTATGTGCGCGAAACACTCACCGACTACTTCCGGATGCGGCAGGCTGAGCGGAGCGGCGAGTTAATCGAGGAACTGAAGGCGGCTGGCGTCTATCCATACGTGGGGGATCCGAAAGATGCGGTTGAGAGTCGTGAACGCCAAGTTTTTGACATCGCCACGCACGCGGTTTCGTCGTACTCGCGTGAGTTCAAGAAGGCGGACAATTCATTAAAGAAGATGACGCTGAGCCTTCTTCGAGAAGCCATCCGACACAATCCGGAATCCATCTCGAACATCCTACATGCCGTCTTCAACCTACCAAAGAATCGACAGGACGAATTCGCAGGACTCCTTAATAAAACTGCACTAGCGAGCATTATATCCGCCTCTAGCCTTATCGCCGATCGCGTTGTGCTTCTGGAAGTTCTGAAGGGAATCGTTTTCGACCCAAAGCATCGGAGAACGGTTAAGGAGCGCGGCGAGCTCGACATTCTCATCCGGGACAATACGTGGGTCTTTGGCGAGAACTTTCACATCACTCTCGCGGAGCGCGGGCTTACAAAGGTAATGGCACGCGTTTCGCAAGAGCTGGCTATCAAGACAGGAAGTAAGAAAACGCGGAAGCCGGACGGAAAGATTGGCCGAGTCGATTCTTTCCTAGGACGTGTTGTCCCCTATCCTGACAAAAACCATCGCGAATTCCTGCTTCTCGAACTCAAGCGCCCATCCCTTCGAGTCGGTCGCAAGGAATTGGACCAGCTCGAGGATTACGTCAACGCGATTAAGAGTCAGCCTGACTTCATCAATACACAGACTGACTGGAATTTCTTCCTTGTCACAGGCGAATACGACGACGCCGTGAGAGAGAGGATTACCCAGAGCGGTCGCCCTGTTGGCCTCTTTTTAGAGAAACCAAACCATAAAGTATGGGTGAAGTCGTGGGCGGAGCTTATTCGAGAGTGCGAAGCGCGGCTGCACTTTATTCAAGAACAGTTACAGATCGAAGTTACAACTGAAGAGATAGAAGATCGCATCTCGCATTTGAAATCTTCCATCCTGCGGGGGGAGAAATCAGCGCAAGATGCCAGTGAGGGGTCGGCTGGCAAATCCCATCCGGAGGCTGGAACAGAATTCCAGCACCGTCAGGCTGGTCCTCTCGAGTATCCTTCATCGCCTTCGTAGAGTTTTGATTTTACACGCTTCGCAATTGATGCCGAGCGTCGCTTGACTGTCAAGCTTCGGCCATATCCCGGCGCAGGCAGTTGCTTCATACAGCCGCTCACCCCCATCCAAGCAGCAGTTGCAACCCAGCCGCTGCCGCCTGCTACCGTACCAGCAGCAGCACGTCCGCGAAGACGAGCCGGCGTCCCCGGAATCACCGGCCTTGGTATAAATCTTGTTCGGCTTGACTATGATACATAATGCATGGCGCCATCAACGCGCACTTATGAACAGAAAATCCCGTTAAATAAAACTAGCGATATTAATACTTTTACTGATTGCATAAATTATTATCACCGCGCCCGACATAGCAAAAAATTGCTTCAAAAAAAACATTATTATCTGAATGATGCGGAATACCCAAGATCCTAGGGACATTCTGTACCCGAAATTGAAATTTCTCGCAGCCAGAGAAGCAGAACTCCATCCGAAAAACATCTGAACATAGTCACAAACAATTACAATACAACCACATATTGCGCTTAATACCAGCAAAAAATCAGTATCGTCGCTGAGATTTTTGGAATATTCCGTCGCTTTCGAAAGCAAACTAAATGCAGCCGCCACTAACCCGAACCCGATGTAGCGGCTCAGATCGCTGATTTTTTCCGAGAAATAATCCTGATTCGCTCGCTGGTTCTTGCGGCGTTCCGCCGGCTCCATCCCACGCTCCTAGTTAGAGTGATTAAGGCCGGTATCGCGGCCCACCCGATCCATCATCGTCACCTCGATTGACAGCATCCTTGAGGCTTTTCCCGGCAGAGAACTTCGGAACGTGGCGTGTTGGGATCGTAATCTCTGCGCCAGTGGACGGATTTCTCCCCTTCGATGCAGCACGGTGGGATACAGAGAATGTCCCAAAACCAGTAAGACGTATTTCGTCTCCTTTGATTAGAGCCAACTGAATGGCATCAAAAACTGCTTCAACGGCAGCCGCTGCATCAGCTTGTGTCAGACCAGCCTTGTCCGACACCGCAGCGATGAGATCCTGCTTGTTCACGCCATCTCCCAGTCAAATCTCCTGAAGATTACGTAACGTGACATAAAGGAAATTATGCGGCAAGCCCTACTGCTGCTGTTCGTATGACAACGTCGGCGGCTTCGCTTTAAGCTTCTGGGCCGTAAGCAGCACATCATCACCTACCCGCGACCTCCCCCCTATCGCGCCAGCAACAGCACGCCAGCCAGGATCGACACGGCGCTCCCTGCGAAAAGATGCTTGCGCGCATCCGATTCTTCGAAGTGCTCGCCTGGAGCCGGACCGGCAGCTTCCGCCCACCCCCCAAAAAATTTTCTCCCCACCCTTTCGACCCCCCGCATACTCTGATCACCGCTGGCCCACGGAACGGGCGCGAATGATCACCGGGATCGTTCGGGGGCCAGCGGGCGGCGTCCGCGACGGGGCTTCTTCCGGAGAAGCATCCGGCCCGGACGACCCTTTGCTCCGCCGGACCGTCCCCCACTAACGAGGGGTCTGCGGATCGGTCCGCTTGAGGCCCCGCAAGGGCCGAAGAGCCGGCAGCGCATGGGAGCCCACTCAAGGCAAGGGCGCCCGTGTCGAAGGGTTGGTCAAACGCCGCGCGGGATGCCGGAGGCGGACCGTATCGACTTAAAACAGTCGGAGGGTTCGCCTCCGGCGTCCCGCCGCCTCTCCCGAGCCACGCGAGGGAGGGCTGCGATCAGGGACCCGCCAGCGACGAGCTTCGCGAGGAGCTTAAGGGCGGGACAGAGAAACGGGCCCCTTAGCGAGCCGCAAGGCGAAGCTTAAGGAGGGGACAGATAATCGAAGCGAAAGGGGGAAGGATCAGTGTCGAGGAATGCATACGCCGGCCGTGAACGCGGTGCGGGCGATGACGCGCGCCTTCTCGCCCCTTGGAAGGAAAAGGGCAGCCCTCCCCGCTTCGTCATCCTCGCGCTTGCGCGGGGATCCATGCCTCCGCGTGCGTGACGTCCGCTGCGATGACGGAAGCGGCACGTGTTTCCGGGACCGATCTGGCGGCGGCAACGGCTTGGCATGGATCCCCGACCTGCGGCCGAGGATGACGAAGCGGGTCACTTGCGCGCCCTCTTCCCACTGGTGGGGGCGAGAGAGCGCCGAGACCCCGTAGCCCGCCGCCGCGCGCCCACTCTCCCACATCCGTGGAGCGAAGAAGCCTCGAAGGGCGAGGGAGAAAGCCCCCTACCGTGCCAGCAGCAGCACGGCGACCAGGACGAGCACCGCGATGCCCTGCAGGATGATGCGGGCGCGCATCAAATTCTGCGAGGTGCTGCTGGAGCCGCCCCGCATCAAATTGAGGAGCCCGGCGCCGAGCACGCCGGCGGTGGCGAGCATGAAGAACAAAGCGAGATAGGTGAGCGTATCGGACATGCCGGCCTTTTCGAAGGGTTTGCGGCGGGAGCACGCAATATAGGTCGTGACGGCGACGGCGCGAGTCCCGCGCTCGCGAGCGGGATCGCGGGAACGCGGCCGGGGCTCAAAGGCTCGCCGGCACGGGTTTTCGTCGGCGGGTCGCGGCGGCAACGCCGACCCCGGCAATGACGAGGCCGGCAAGCTGGATCGGCGACAGCGTCTCGCCGAACAGCAGCCAGGCGGTGATCGCGGTGACGCCCGGCACCAGATACATCAGCGAGGCGACCTGCGACACCGCGCCCTCGCGGATCAGATAAAGCATCAGGAACACCGCGCCGATCGACAGGACGAAGACCAGCCAGGTGAGCGCGAAGACCAGTTCGCCGGTCCAGTCGAGCACCATCGTCTCGGTGAGCCATGCCAGCGCCAGCGTCGGCACGAGGGCGCCAAGATATTGCAGCGCGGTGCCGGTGCGCAAATCGACGCCGCCGACGAAGCGCTTTTGCCAGACCGAGCCGGCCGAGATCGCCAGCGCCGAGAGAAACACCGGGCCGAGCGTCAGCAGGCGGTATTCGCCCGAACCGTCGAGCTTCGGCAGGATGACCAGGGCGACGCCGAAGAGTCCGAGGACGAGGCCGAGGAGATGGCGCGGCTGCACGCGCTCGCCGAGGAAGCTGGCGGCGAGGATGGTGGTGAGCACCGGTTGCAGCCCGACGATCAGCGCCGCGATGCCGGCGTTGAGGCCGTGGCGCACGGCGAAGAACACGCCGCCGAGATAGACGCCGTGGATCAGGCTGCCGGCGATCATCGCGTGGGCCGCCGGCCGCCAGCCCGGCCAGGGCGCCCGCATCAGGAGGACGACCGCGCCGAGGATCAAGAGCGCCAGCGCGTAGCGCAGCGACAGGAAGGTGAACGGCTCGGCATGGGGCATCGCATAGCGTGCGCCGATGAAGCCTGTCGACCAGAGCATGACGAAGATCGCCGGAAAGAAGGGCAGCAACCGGTTCACTTTGACGGCCTTTCGGGACGGACGAGTCGGCGGCGAGCGGGCGCCGCGATCGTTCCGCTCTAGCAGGGCGGCGCGCGTGCCGGAAGCCGGATATCGTCAGTCTGTCTGACGGAATCGCGCCGCGTGCGTTTGCCTTGCCACCCGGCGCGGTCTATCGCCGGGGCTCAAGCGAATGCCGGCCCCGTCTCATGCAAGACATCCTCAACGTCATCGTCCCGATCTTCAGCCTGATCGCCATCGGCTTTCTGGTGGCGAAGGCGAAGCTGTTGTCGGACGCGACCGGCGAGGCCCTCGCCCGTTTCGTCTTCGTCGTCGCGGTGCCGGTGCTGCTGTTTCGCACCCTCGCCACATCGGCCTTCGGCGACGCCAACCCGCTGTTTCTGTGGCTGACCTATTTCAGCGCCATCGCCATCGTCTGGACGATCGGCAGCGTCGTGGTCCGGCGCCTGACCGGTGCCGACCGGCGCACCGGCGTCATCGCCGGCATCTCGGCGAGCTTCGCCAACACCGTCTTCGTCGCCATTCCGACGATCCAGCGCGCCTATGGCGACGCCGGCCTGCAACCGCTGCTGCTGATTCTGGCCATCCATCTGCCGGTGATGATGATCGTCGCGACGCTGATCGTCGAGCGCGCGGCGCTCCTCGACGCGCGCGACGCCGGCACCGCGCCGCCGCGGGTCTCGACGGCCAAGACGCTGAAGCGGGTCCTGAAGAACCTGGCGACCAACGCCATTATCGTCGGCATCCTGTCGGGGCTCGTCTGGCGCGCCACCGGCCTGCCGCTGGAACCCCATGTCGACGAGATCACCCAACTGCTCGGCGGCACGGCCGGCCCGCTGGCGCTGTTTTCCCTCGGCATGTCGCTGACCCGCTACGGGTTGCGGGGCGACGTCCTGTCGTCGGCGATCGTCGCGACGCTGTCGCTCGTCGTCATGCCGGCGATCGTGTTCTTTCTCGGCACCTGGCTCGTCCTGCCGCCGCTCTGGCTGAAGGGGGCGGTGCTCACCGCCGCCGCGCCGGCCGGCGTCAACGCCTATCTGTTCGCGGCCTATTTCCAGTCCGGCGAGAAGCTGGCGGCGACGACGATCCTGGTCTCGACGGTGCTGTCGGTGGTCACCCTCAGCGTGTGGCTGACCGTGCTCGGGTAAAACATTCCGCCGCCGACCGGCCGGGAAAGCCGACCATGCGGCGAATGTCTTCCGCACAAAGACCGGCCTCGCGCAACGCCTTCAGCGCGGTGTCGCGGGCGCTCTTCGACAGCTTGCGGCCGTCGGCGCCCAAAATCAGGTCGTGATGATGGTAGCGCGGCGCCGGCAGGCCGAGCAGCGCCTGCAACAGCCGATGGACGCTGGTGGAATGAAACAGATCCCGCCCCCTGACGACGTCGGTCACGCCCTGCAGCGCGTCGTCGACGACGACGGCGAGATGATAGCTCGTCGGCATCTCCATGCGACCGAGCACCACGTCGCCCCAGTCGAGCGGCCGCGCGGCGATCTCGCCGCTGACACCCTCGTGCGAACGCCCGGTCTCGGTAAAGGTCAGCGCCGGCACCCGTTCGACCGCCGCCTCCGTGTCGAGCCGCCAGGCGAACCGTTCGCCGTCGCTCATCTTCCGCTCGCGCTCGCGCGTCGACAGCTTGCGGTCGAGACCGGGATAGAGCGGCGCCCCATCGGGATCATGCGGCCAGGGCTCGCCGGTTTCCTCGATGTGGCGCTCGGCATGGGCGCGGATGTCGCCGCGCGACATGAAGGCCGGATAGATCAGTTCCTCGTCGGCCAAGGCTTCTAGCGCTGCGGCGTAGTCGGAAAAATGCTCCGACTGCCGGCGCGGCGCCGCATCCCAGTCGACCCCGAGAAAGAACAGATCGTCCTCGAGCTGCTGCTCGTAGGCCTTGGTGCAGCGGGCCCGATCGATATCCTCGATGCGCAGGAGGAATGTCGCGCCGGCCTCGCGCGCCATCTTGTGGTTGAGCAGCGCCGAATAGGCATGGCCGAGATGCAGTTCCCCATTCGGGCTGGGCGCGAACCGGAACACGGCTGATGTCAAATCCATCGCATTGATTCCCCTCGTTTCCCGTCCGCCCTAGAATCGGAATGCGCAGGGAACGTGACAGAGTCGCGGCAATTGAGGAACCGGACGCCATGATCAGGACACAAGCCGACATTGCGGCGGCGCTGGATGCCCTTCGACTGGCGGACGGCCGCCTGCATCGGGTGATCGACGCGGCGGGCGAGGTACCGCTGCGCCGTAGTGCTGGCGGGCTGCAAGGCCTTGCCGGCATTATCGTCGCGCAGCAGGTCTCCAAGGCGAGCGCCGACGCGATCTTCTCCCGGTTCACACGGGAGGTCGAGACCGACGACGCCGCGGCGATCCTCGCTGCGCCCGACGAGGCCTTCCGCCGAGCCGGACTGTCGCGCCCCAAGCAACGCACGATGCTGGCGGTTGCCCAAGCTGTGCAAGACGGCGAACTCGACTTCACGCGTGTCGAGGCGGCGTCCGCCGACGACGCGATCGCCGAACTCGTCGCGGTGCGCGGCATCGGGATATGGACCGCTGAATGCTATCTCTTGTTCTGCGCCGGTCATCCCGACATCTTTCCCGCCGGGGATCTCGCCTTGCAAGCGGCGCTGGGCCACGCCTTCGACCACGAGGCGCGGCCGGCGGCGGCGGCCGTCGCCTTGATCGCCGAGCGCTGGTCGCCGCACCGTTCGGTCGCTGCGCGCCTGTTCTGGTCCTATTACGCGGCCGTGACGCGCCGCGACGCGGCCCCGGCGCCCGCCGCCGAATGACCCACGTGACATTTATCCACAGATCTTCTCCACAGGGCGACCAGACTGCTGGCAACCAAGGGAACCCGTTCGCCAAACTCGCTCACGCCCAGGCTTCACAAAGGCGACACGATAGAGCACGATAGTCACGCAGTCTTTGTTGAGATCGTTGGGAGTTAAGGAGAACGACCGGTGACGATCGCCGTGACTCAGGACTTATCCCCAGCACTCGTGCTGAATGCCGACTTCCGGCCGCTCAGCTATTATCCCCTGTCGCTCTGGTCGTGGCAGGACGCCGTCAAGGCGGTGTTCCTCGACCGCGTGACGATTCTGGCCGAATACGACCGGGCGGTGCGAAGTCCGACCTATTCGATGCGGCTTCCCTCGGTCGTCTGCCTCAAATCTTACGTCAAGCCGGCGCGCCATCCCGCCTTCACCCGTTTCAACGTCTTCCTGCGCGATCGCTTCCAGTGTCAGTATTGCGGCTCGCCGCAAGAACTGACCTTCGATCACGTCGTCCCTCGCTCGCGGGGTGGCCTGACCACCTGGGAGAATGTTGTCGCCGCCTGCTCGCCCTGCAATCTCAAGAAGGGCGGGCTGATGCCGAAGTCGGCCGGGATGTTCCCGCACCAAAAGCCCTATCAGCCGAGCGTCCACGATCTGCACAACAACGGCCGGCTGTTTCCGCCGAATTTCCTGCACGAAAGCTGGCTCGATTATCTCTACTGGGATTCCGAACTCGATCCCGAATAGGCGCATCGATCAGCAACGCGATTCTCCACCGGTCCGATCGAAACCCCTTCATCCCGTTCGTTCGAAGCTGCATCGACGACGCAACGATGTGCGCTGCCCGCCAAGGTCCTCGATGCTAGGATGCCCGGCGGAGTGCCTCGCCTGAACCGGAACCATCGATGGACGAACCGCCAGACAAAGCCCGCCCGAAGCCGACTAGCACCGGCCTCGACTTCTACGCCGCGTTGCCGACCTCCGCGGATTTCCGCCGTCTCGGCAATCCCGCCGCCTATGTCCCGCTTCCAGACGATTGGGTGGTCGGGGTGGCCGACATCGTGCGCTCCACCGCCGCCATCGAAGCGGGCGCCTATAAGCAGATCAACACGGTCGCCGCGGCAGTGATCGCCGCCATCGCCAACGGCCTTGCCGGGAAGGATTTTCCCTTCGCCTTCGGTGGCGACGGCGCTGGGTTCGCCCTGCCGGCCGCCGAGGC
Source organism: Aurantimonas marina (assembly GCF_017183135.1). GTDB lineage: Bacteria > Pseudomonadota > Alphaproteobacteria > Rhizobiales > Rhizobiaceae > Aurantimonas > Aurantimonas marina. Next base: position 345,896 of record NZ_JADDXW010000001.1, read on the forward strand.
CGAGCTTGGCCGCACCGCAATGGCCGCCGTCGCCGGCTGGGCGCGCGAGGCCTTCGACCTGACGCTGCGCATTGCGATGATACCGGTCGCGACCATCCGCGAGAACGGCCACGAAGTGCGGGTGGCCCGCTTCTCACCCTCACCCGACGTCGCCTACGCCATGTTCGACGGCGGCGGTCTCGCCTGGGCCGAACGGCGCATGAAGGCTGGCGAATATCGGCTTGAACCGGCAACCGGCGATGCCGCCCACCCGGATCTCACCGGCCTCACTTGCCGATTCTCCGCGATTCCGGCAAGTCGCGGCCTGATCTTGTCGATCATCATGGTCCCAGCTCCCGAGGCCGCGCTAGAGCACTTCGCCGCCCTGGCACAAGAGATCCTGGCGCTGGGGGCCGACGGTATCGAAGCTGGCAGTCCTGTCCCGCCCGAAGGGCCGGAACAGCGATGGCCGTGTGCCGGTCTCCCGATCGAGGCGAAGGTCTGGGCGGCGAAAACCGGTCGAGCCCTGTGGTCGTCGCGGCTATCCGTTCTCCTGCGCTCTTTTCTCGCCCACCTGACATTCAAGACCGGAATCCACATCGGCGGATTCGACCCGAAGCGCTATCGCAAGGAACTCGTCCGCAACACCGACTTCCGCAAGTTCGACGACGGCCTGAGGATGACGCTCGACTGCACGCCCGCAGCAGCCGACCGGATCGAGGCGCGGCTCAGCGAGGCGGCGGCCGATGGGATCGCGCGCGTCGGCACCCACCGCCAGAATGCGGCACTGATGACCTGCTTCGTACCCTCGGCGAACCGCAGCGACCATGTGCATTTCATCGACGGAGCGGCGGGCGGCTATGCTGCGGCGGCGGCAATGCTTCCCGGGCGCGACGGCAAAGGATCGGCCTGATCAGCCGAACACGGCCAGAACCAGCGGCAGGCTTGCCGCCGCCAGCAGCGTCTGCAGCGTGACGAGCCCGGCCATCAGCGTCGCGTCGCCCTTGAGCTGGGCCGTCAGCACATAGGCGGTCGGGGCGGTCGGCAGCGCGAAGAAGATCACGATCAACGACGCATCGAGGGGTGACAGGCTGAACAGCCATGCAACCAGCGCGGCCAGGATCGGCATGACCAGAAGCCGGGCCGCGCTGTTGAGAAGAAGCGTCGTGGTCTCGGCCCGCGCGGCCGAAAGTTTCAACGCCGCCCCAACGCACAGGAGGCCGAGCGGCAGGCTGGCAGCGGCCAACAGGCCAAGGAATCGGTCCGTCCCGAACGGAAGGCCAACGCCCGTGAGGGCAAAGGCCGCCCCGGCGGCGCAGGCGAGGATCAGCGGGTTGCGAACCAGCGGCATCAGCAACTGGCGGGCACTGGTTTCGCGTTCGGCGGTTAGGGCGATGACCGACAGGACATTGACCGCCGGTACCAGCACGGCGAGGACGACAGCGGCCCGCGCCAGGCCCTCGGTGCCGTAGAGGCTTCCGACCAGTGCCAGCCCCAGATAGGTGTTGAAGCGGATCGTGCCCTGGACCAGCGGCCCGTAGCGCGCGGCCGGCCACCCTCGCCAGCGGCGCAGCAGCGCAAGGACGATGGCGGCGACGACCAGAACGACGAGGATCGCCGCAGCGAAACCAAGGAGCGTCGGATCGGCCAGCGGCGCGTTGGCAAGGCTTGCAAAGAGCAGCGCCGGGAAGAGAACGAAATAATTGAGCTTCTCCGCCGCCGGCCAGAAGCCCTCGCCTGGAAAGCCCGACCGCCGGAACACAAGACCCGCGAGGATCAGGGCAAACAGCGGCCAAAGGGTCAGGAAAATCGCCGGCATCGCCTCGTATCAACCCTTTTCGGGGAGAGCGCCTCGCTTGTCCTCAGGCGAACCGGTCGGCCTTGGCGACGGCGCTGCGCAGCGCCACGGCCGCGAAGAGGGCGGACGCGACGGCGTTCCAGCCGGCGAAGGACAGGCCCAGGAAGCGGCCGGCCGCCTCGTCGCAGGATGGCGGCCGGATGGCGTCGATGGTGGCGAGGAGATCGCCGCTCATCAGGTCGCTGCCGCCGACCTGCCCGCAATCTGCCGGTCCCGGCCAGAAGCCCCACTCGACCCCGGAATGGAAGACGCCGAGATAGAGCGAAAAGAGCATGATCAGGCCAATCGCGAGGAGCAGCCCGCGGGTGAGAACCGCCGGCGCCCGCCCCGCCGCCGCGACGAAGGCAACGAGCGCTATGGGAATCGACACGTAATAGGGGATGCGCTGCTGAAGACAGAGGGCGCAAGGGATGTAGCCGCCGACATGCTGGAACAGCAGTGCCGTGCCGACGGTCATCGCCGTTCCCACGGTGAGGAAGCCCGATGCCAATGTTTGGCGAAAGCCGGTCGGGCGCTTGAAGCGTTCAGTCAATCCCATCGAAATCATCCGTTACATCAAATACCGCAACACGACGAAGCCGCCGACGAGCAGAACCATGAAGAGGGTGAAGAGCATGCCGAGATTGTTCTCGATGAACCCTTTGATCGGCGCGCCGTAGCGATTGAGCAGCCAGGCGACGAGGAAGAACCTCACGCCCCGGCCAATGATCGAGACGACGGTGAAGGTCACCAGATTGAGCCCGGTGACGCCGGAGAAGATCGTCAGGACCTTGTAGGGAAACGGCGTCATCGCCGCGAACAGTACCGCCCAACCGCCCCAGGAATTGTAGCGGGCCGTCAGTTCGGCGAAAGCGTCCGCCTTGCCGTAGAGCTCCAGGATCGGCCGGCCGACGAGGTCGAAGAACAAGGCGCCGATGGCATAGCCGAGAAACGCACCGAACACCGAGGCGACCGTGCAGACCAAGGCGATTCGGAACCATTTCGCCCGATCCGCGATCACCATCGGGATCAACAGCACATCCGGCGGGATCGGAAAAACCGAGCTTTCGATGAAGGACACCGCGGCCAGCGCTCGTTCCGCATGGCGGGTCGCGGCCAGTGACATGACCCAATCATAGAGGCGGCGGAGCATGGCGGGTTCCAGACCTGGGGTGCGAGACGAGGCCCGCGCGCATGGCTGGCGCATAGGACGAACGCGGCGCAAACGCAATTGCCGTCACCGCATTGCACAGAAGCGGGACCGTCGGCATTGACCGAGGACCCGTTGCGGCTATAGTCCCGCGTCGAATGGCCGAGGCCGTTCGCCCCTGTGGCGGAATTGGTAGACGCGCGCGACTCAAAATCGCGTTCCGCAAGGAGTGCTGGTTCGATTCCGGCCAGGGGCACCAATGTTCCGGCGCTGTTCTGGACGACATGACCACATCATCATCCTATGCTGATCTTTATGCCAGCTTCCGCTGGAATCTGCCGGACCGCTTCAACATCGCGGCGGCCTGCTCCGATGTCTGGGCGGCGCGCGAGCCGGACCGGATCTGCCTGATCGAGGACCGGGGCGGTGACGCGGCGCAAACGCTGACCTATACTGAACTTTCGCGTCGCTCCGTGCGGCTGGCGGCCGGCTTCGCGGCGCGTGGCGTTGGGCCCGGCGACCGGGTCGCGATCGTGCTGCCGCAAAGCTTCGAGGCGGCGATCGCGCACCTGGCGGTCTATCGCCTCGGCGCCATCGCCGTGCCGCTGGCGCTGCGCTTCGGACCGGAGGCGCTCGGCTTTCGCCTGCAGGCATCGGGCGCGCGCATGGTGGTGATCGACGCCGCCGGACTTGCCACGCTTGCCGCAGTCGATGAGCCGCTACCGGATCTCGCCGAGATCGTCGCCGTCGGAGCCGAAAAGCCCGGCGTTCTCGACTTCGCAGAACTTGAGGCGCAAGCGAGCCCGAACGCCGGGACCGCCGACACGACGCCCGACGACCCGGCGATGATCATCTTCACCTCCGGCACCACCGGGCCGCCGAAGGGCGCGCTGCACGGCCATCGCGTTCTGCTCGGGCATCTGCCCGGCATGAAATTCCACCACGAAGACTTTCCCCAAGCGGGCGACCGTCTCTGGACGCCGTCGGATTGGGCCTGGGCTGGCGGCCTGCTCAACGCGCTTTTGCCCTCGCTTCTCCTCGGCGTGCCGGTCGTCTTCACCAAGGCGCGGTTCGAGGCCGGAGAGGCCTTCGCGCTGATGGCGCGGCAAAAAATCCGCAACGCCTTCCTGCCGGCGACGGCGCTACGCATGATGAAGGGCGCCGCCAGCCCCGACGCGGTCGCCGGCCTCGACCTTCGCACCATCGGCTCGGCTGGCGAGACGCTGCCGCGCGACACATTCCTGTGGGCTCGGGAGACGCTAGGACTGACCGTGAACGAGTTCTACGGCCAGACCGAATGCAACATGGTGCTCGGCTCGTCGGCGACTTATGGCGTGTCGCGCGCCGGCGCGATCGGCAAGCCGGTGCCCGGCCACCGCGTCGCCATCCTCGATCCGGACGGGCGCGAGGTCGCGCGCGGCGCGACCGGGACGATCGCGGTCAAGGCGCCCGATCCGGTGATGTTTCTCGGCTATTGGCAGAACCCGGCGGCGACCGCGGCAAAGTTTTCCGGCAACTGGCTGACGACCGGCGACCAGGGCGTCATGGACAAAGAGGGTTATGTCACCTTCTTCGGGCGCGACGACGACGTCATCACCTCGGCGGGCTATCGGATCGGCCCGGGCGAGATCGAGGATTGTGTGATGACCCATCCCGGTGTCGCCCTTGCTGCCGTCGTCGGCAAGCCGGACCCGATGCGCACCGAAATCGTCAAGGCCTATGTGGTGCCGGCGGACGGATTTGCGCCGGATGCCGCGCTAGCGACATCGATCCAGAAATTCGTGCGCGAGCGGCTGTCGGCCCACGAATATCCGCGCGAGGTCGCCTTCGTCGGCGAGATGCCGCTGACGACGAGCGGCAAGATCGTGCGTCGGGTGTTTCGCGAGAAGGCCGCGCGGGAAGCGGCATCGGACGCGCCGCCGACGACCGCCCTTGGTCGCGCTTCATAAGCGAGCGGCGACCCGGCTATCCGAGCCAGAGCATGGCCCGCAGCCGCTCGCGCATCAGGCGGGCGAAATTGCGCGAGCGGTGCATCGAAGACAGCCCTTTCGCCGCCGCTTCGACACGCCGCGCGCCATCCGGCTTCAGGCCGAGAACGATGGTCGCGATCTCGATCCGCTGCGGCCAGAACCGGTTCATGACGAAATGATCCGGCATGGCGCAGGAATCGGCGCGCTTGACGGTCGGATCGGCCAGCAAGGCGCGGGTTGCTTCCGCGATGACCTGCTGTCCTGGCGAAGCTGCGGCGAAGGCCTCGTCATAGGCGCTTTTCCAAGCGTAGGCTTCGCCGCGATCGACGAAGGCGACAAGGCTGGCCACCGCCCGCGCGTCCACCTTGAGCGTGAAAACGCGCACCCGTCCGTCGGCGGCGAGCGCGTTGACGGCTTCGCGGGCGAAGGCCGCGCGATAGCGGTCCGTGATCAGGGCGCTGCGCTGCCGGCCCTTCCAGCCGCTTGCTTCCAGAACGAAAAAATCCTCCAGCGCCAGCCGGACATCTTCCTTCGCACGGGCGACATCGAAACTGACCGCGCCGGCGGCTTCCAGAAGACGGCGCTGGCGCGCGAGCTCGCGCCGGCGCCGACCCGAAAGAGCCGGCAGATTCCGGGGCCCGCCGTCCGTGTCCTTGAGCAGTGCGGCACGCGTGAAACCGTTGACGCAGGTGGCCGGCAAGCCGCGTTCCTTCGCCACCGCCAGAAGGGTCGTCGCCATCGCGCCGTCGATGCGGACATCGGGCAGGATGAGGATATCGGGCAGGGCGAATCCAGGCCTTGCGATGGTTTCGAGAAAGCTCGCCAGCGTGTCGGCCGGATCGTCGCCATCGACGGGCAGCGTGCCCAGCGGACCAAACGGATGCGTCCAGGCGCGGATCGTCGCAGGTCCGCCGACGGCCGCCGACCGTTCCAGCGAAAACGGCATCAGGAGGCGCAACCGGCTGTGCGAGCCGGCCTCGTCGCGAACCACCATGAGCCGGACCTTGCGTTCGTCGAGGCGTGGCATGGCGGGCACGAGAAACTGCGGATCGAAGAACACGTTGGGCTCGATCGACCGGCGCGACAGATGCGACAGCTCATCGACCAGGCCGAAAGCGGCCATCGGGGCGTAGATGGAGAAGTGGCGAACAGTATCGCCACGCGAAACGGCGATGTCGCGCTCGGGATCGTGGACGATCTCCGCTCCGCCGGCCAGCGCGATCTCGGGAGCGGTCAAGGGCGGAACGAATAACTCGTCGAAAAGAGGCTTGGCTGCCATGTCTCGATTATCCAATGCAGTCCTTCGACGCGAATCGCCCATCTCGACGGGAATTCGGTCGGCTCCGCTGCAAGGATTATCGCCATAGCCTTAAGAATCGGTCGCCGACGCTGGCGTTCGTCGAGATTCACCCCGCAAAGCCGCCATCGGCCAGAAAATGCCGCTCGGCCTCGCTCGATTCCCGGCCGAGGATCACGTTCCGATGGGGGAAGCGTCCGAAGCGCGCGATGATGTCGCGATGCTCCCTGGCAAAGGAGACGTTGTCCGCGTCGCCGATCTCGCCCATCCACGCGACGCACGCATCCTGGTCCGCAAGGCTCTCCGAATGCATCATTGGCATGGCGAGAAACTGGTTCACATCCTCTCCGACCGTTCGATGATCGCCGCGGGCGAGCGCCTCCCGGGCGATTGCAAGTGCCTGCGCGTCCGTCGCGAAGGCTTTCGGCGTGTTCCGGAACATGTTGCGGGGGAATTGATCGAGGAGGATCACCAGCGCCAGTGCTCCTGTCGGATCCCTCCGCCATGCACCGCGTTCGCCGCGAACCGCCTGCTCGTAGATGTCGCCGAATCGTTGCAGGATGGTCTCGTCGAATTCGGCGTCCTTGCCGAACCACCGCTCCGGGCCGGCCTCGCGCCAGAAATCGACGATGGTCTGGGGATCGATCGAAACGGTACTCATGGACGACTCCATTGGGCAAGCAAGGCGGCGGGAGTGCTGGCGGTACGCCGTCCGGTCAGCCGAAGCGATGTCCCGGCACCACCAGCGGATTGGCTTCAAGAGCGGTCCGGTCGGGCGCATCGGTCCGAACCCCGCCGGTGAAGGCGGCGAAGAGATCGCGGACATAGGTTTCCGGAAGCGCCTCGCCGATCAGCACGATCCGCGTTTCCCGGCTCGCGCCGACCGGCCATTCGGGAAGCTGCGCCGGCGGGTGCAGATAGCCCTGCACGCCGTGCAGCACGACCGGCCGCTCCGGGTATTCGCGCGTATAGACGAGCGCTTTCATGCGTAGGATGCGCTGGCCCTGAGTCGAGCGCAGGAGATCGAGAAACCCGTCGATGGCGTCCCAGGCCACCGGTTCGCGACACACGATCGAGAACGAGCGCACCGCGCCATGGGGCGCGTGCGCATGATGATGTGGAAGCGCGCGATCACCGGCGCCGTGCGGATGATCGCGGGCTCCCGAAGCGCGATGGTCGGCGCCCGATTCCAGGCCCAGCCACCGGTACGGGTCGGCGGAGCCGGAAACCGGGTCGTAGACGCCGCAATTAAGTAGACGCGACGCCAGCGGGCGCCCATCGCCCGCGTCGATCACAGGCGCACGCGAGTTCAGCGCGGCGATGGCCGCGTCCAGAGGCTCGGCCGCGGTCTCCACCGCGAGATCGGCCTTGGTAATGACGATCCGGTCGGCCACCGCCACTTGCCGTTGTGCCTCTTCGCGCTCGGCGAGGTTGCGGGCGCCGGCCAGCCGGTCGACCACCGCGACGACCCCATCGAGCGCGTAGGTTTCCAAAAGCCCCGGATGGGTCATCAGCGAGGCGAGGATGGGAACCGGGTCGGCGAGACCGGTGGTTTCGATGATCACCCGCTCCAGAGCCGAGTCGCCGTTGGGGCGCGGGCGCGTCGCCAGCTTGACGAGGGTTTCGACGAGTTCGCCGCGCACGCTGCAGCACAGGCAGCCATCCGACAATTCGATGACCCCGTCGCTCGACGCCGTCTCGACGAGGAACTGGTCGATTCCGGCCTCGCCGAACTCGTTGACGACGACCGCCGTGTTGGTCACACTTGGCTCGCGCAGCAGGCGGTTGAGCAGCGTCGTCTTGCCGGACCCGAGGAACCCGGTGAGGATGGTCAGCCGGATCGGTCGCGCCTTGTCGAAAACCGAGGCGGTCAAGACGAATGCATCAACGGAGCGCCGCCGGCTGACGCGCCAGGCCGGTTGCCGGATCGTCACGGTAAATTCCGAACCGCGAGGTTTTGCCGCCCACCGGACCGGGATCGATCGACACGGTCATGTCCGCGGCTTCGGCGGGCGCCGCGTCCAGGGGCGGTGGTTCGTTCTCGTCACCGCCCACCACCTGATCGAAGACGCCGACATCGGCGGCCACGACGGGCGGCACAAGGGCGTTTACGGATTCGGGCAACGTTAAGGCGACATCCTCCGACCGACTGGGCCGTGGCGTGGGCAGCGGGATGCCATAGGCCGATATCAGGGAGATGCCCGGCGCGGCGATCGCGTTGCCGGCCGCGCCTCCCAGACCAACCTGTAGGACAACGGGTGCCCGGTCCATTTCCTTGAGATAAGGGGAACCGTAGACCTCTTCGCGCTCCTTTTCCTCGACCCGCTCGTTGGCGCGGGCCGAGCGGCCCTTGGACGAACAGATGTAGCCGCTGACATCGAGCGGTTCGCCACTCGCTGTCGGCAATTCGTCGATAGTGGTGTCGATTTTCGCGAGATCGGCCTTGAAACCGGCCTCCAGGATCTCGGCGGCGTTACGTTCACGCTCGATGGTGCCGTTGGCGCCGATGACGACGGCGACGAGCGTGCTAGCGCCGCGTGTCGCGGACGACACCAGATTGAACCCGGATGCGCAGATATAGCCGGTCTTCATGCCGTCGGCCCCGTCGAAGCGGCCGAGTAGCTTGTTGCCGTTGTTCATGACCCTCTTGCCGTTGGAAATCGCCTCGGTGTTGAAAAAGTCCGAGAACGCAGGGAACTCCCGGCGAATGGCGACGCCGAGAATGGCCAAGTCCTTGGCGCTGGAATATTGCCCGTCGCCGGGCAGTCCGTTGGGATTGATGAAACGCGTATCCAGCATCCCGAGCCGCTTCGCCGTGTCGTTCATCATGGCGACGAAATTTTCCATCGATCCGTCGCCGATCGTCTGCCCGATGGCGTAGGCGACGTCGTTTGCCGACTTGACCAGCATCATCCGCAAGGCGTTGTCGAGTCGGATAACCGAGCCGGGCTGATAGCCCATCTTGCTGGGCGGCTCGGCCGCCGCGCGGCGGGTCATGACCACCGGCGTGTCCAGCGCCGCGCGCTCCTCGTGCAACGCTTTCAGCGCGAGGTAGGCGGTCATCAGCTTGGTCGTGGAAGCCGGGTAACGGCGCTCCGTCGCGCGATCCTGTGACAGCACTTTCCCGGTCTCGACATCGACGACGATCGACGCCATCGGCTGCGCGGTATCTTCGGCGGCCATCGCGCGCGAATCGCGCCCCGCGATCGGCATCGCGCCGAGCGACGCCACAGCGAGGCAGGCCGCGGTCAAAAATTGAAAATGACGGGAGGCAAGCGTCTTCACGCTGGATTCCTTCATTGATTGCGGTCAGTCTGCGCACTTTGCTGAACCTGAACGATTCAACGGGGCGCTTAGCTCCAAGCTGTGACGCAAGCATGGCGTGTTACAGTTGCCGCCGATGAATGCGCCAGGATTCTAGCCTGCATCAGGAAAACCGGAAAGTATCGATGCCTGTCAATAACCGAATTGCCGAAACGCAGACCGAGATCGCGAGATGGCGCCAGCATCTCCATGCCCGTCCGGAGATCCTCTACGACGTGTTCGAAACGGCGAACTTCCTTGCCGGCAAGCTGCGCGCGTTCGGCTGCGACGAGGTCGTGACCGGCATCGGCCAGACTGGCGTCGTCGCACTGGTCCATGGTCGCGGCGGCGCCGGTGGCCCGATGATCGGACTGAGGGCCGACATGGACGCGCTGCCGATCGTGGAGGAAACCGGCCTCGAATACGCGTCCCGGACGCCGGGGGCCATGCACGCCTGCGGTCACGACGGCCACATGGCGATGCTTCTGGGCGCGACCCGCAGCCTCTGCGAGACGCGCGCCTTCGACGGGACGGTGGCGGTAATCTTCCAACCCGCCGAGGAAGGCGGGGCCGGCGGCAAGGCGATGCTCGATGACGGCCTGTTCCGGCGATTTCCGATCGCCAAGGTCTACGGCATGCACAATCTGCCGGGCATGCCGGTTGGCCAGTTCGGCATGCGGCATGGCGCGACCATGGCCTCGACCGACGAATTCGCCATCACGATCGAGGGACGCGGCGGGCATGCGGCCCTCCCCCATCGCACCATCGACCCGATTCTTATCGGCGCGGCACTTGTGCAGGCCCTTCAGGCGATCGCCGCCCGCAACGCCGACCCGCTGCAATCGGTGGTCGTGTCGGTGACGCAGTTTCACGCCGGCTTCGCCCACAACATCATACCGGACACGGCGGCCGTTTCCGGCACCGTGCGCGCCCTCGACAAAGACCTCAGAGATTTCGCCGAGCAGCGCATCCACGAGATCGCACGCGGCATTTGCGCCGCGCACGGCGCCACCGCCGCGATCGCCTATGATCGCAACTACCCGATCACGGTCAACGATCCGGCTGAGGCGGATTTCTGCGCCGATGTCGCCCGGGAGATCGTCGGCGCGGACAAGGTCGAAACCAATGCGGAACCGATGATGGCCGGCGAGGACTTTTCCTACATGCTGGAGGAGAAGCCGGGAGCCTATGTGTTCATCGGCAACGGCGACAGCGCCAGCCTCCACAATCCCACCTACGATTTTGCCGACGAGGCGATCGCATTCGGCGCAAGCTACTGGCAGCGCCTGGCCGAACGGGCGCTCGATCGACTGTAGGGCGGCCTCGCCGTCACGGCTAAGATGTTTGTCGGCACAGGGCCGGACCGACCGTGCTAGCTATGGCGCCGCTGGCTGCTAGCATGCGGATTCGCAGTCGGTTTAGATGCTTACAGGTTCCGAGGCAGGAGAGGCGGTCATTGGCAGACGAGGCACAAAGGGTCCTGATACGGCGCCTCGATCTGGTGGCCAATCTCAATGACGATGATCGGGAGGCGCTGCTGCGACTGCCGACGACCATCAAGGAAGTCGAGGCGGGTGTCGATATCGTCAGCGAGGGTGAGCGCGTCAAGCAATGCTGTGTGCTGATCGACGGTTTCACCCATCGCTATCGCCACACTTTCGAAGGCAAGCGGCAGATCATCGCCTTTCATGTACCGGGAGACATTCCCGACCTCCACAGCCTGCACATCAACGTCATGGACCACAGTTTCGCGGCGACGACGCGGTCGAAAATCGGCTTCGTTTCGCATGAGGCTGTCTGGTCGTTATGCATAGCCCGCCCGAACGTGGCGGCAGCCTTATGGCTTGAGACACTGATCGACGGGGCGATCTTCCGCGAGTGGATCGTCGGGCTCGGACGCCTTTCCGGCAAGAGCCGGACTGCCCATCTGCTTTGCGAACTGGCGATGCGTTTGCGGTCCGTGGGCATGGCACCCGATCACGTCTACCGCCTGCCGCTGACCCAGCACGAACTGGCCGACGCCCTTGGCCTGACTGTCGTCACCGTCAATCGCGTGCTGCAGGAGTTCAAACTGGAGGGGCTACTCGATCGGGACCGCTCGCGCATGACGATCAAGAACTGGTCGACACTGGTGCGAATCGGCGAGTTCGACCCCGACTACCTTCACTTTCGCGTCGATGTCGACATGAAGGCGACCCCGCCGACGGGTCACTGACCGCCCCGCGCGCGATCCTTTCCCCGGACGGCGAGCCAGGCCCCGGGTCTAAGAGCCAGGTCATTCGGCCCGTTCATCGACGCGTCGCCGCCCCTGTTCAAGGCTTGGCCGCACCGATTCATTATGAATCGAACGAGCCAGAAATGCTGCGTTGCATGAAGAACGGTTAAACGCCCAAAAATCTTGAATTTTTCACCAGAATGGTGTAACGTTGAAAAACAGTCGGGCGTTGTGGCCGCAAGGCCACGCCATCTTGCCCGTGGGTCTTTCCGAAAGGTCGTTTCCCTCATCCTCTGGAACATCACGGCTGCGCAACACCGGATGGTTTGCGTGGCACCCGTGAGGATGCGAACGGCTTGGCCCAACGACTGCGGTCCGATCGGTCTCCGAAGGACCCGTGCAATCGACGGCGCCAGCGTCGTCACCCGTGTCTAGCGGCTGTCGCAGCCAGGCACAACAGGGAGTTATAAAAAGCGTATGAGCAGTCAAAAGAAGACATCGACTCGTCAGGGATTCAAGACCGGCGAAAGCATCGTCTATCCGGCTCACGGTGTTGGCCAGATCGTCGCGATCGAGGAGCAGGAAGTCGCGGGCATGAAGCTCGAACTCTTCGTCATCGACTTCGAGAAGGACAAGATGCGCCTGAAGGTGCCGGTCGCCAAGGCCGAAGCTGTCGGCATGCGCAAACTCTCCGAAACCGATTTCGTCGAGCGTTCGCTGAAGGTCGTGCAGGGACGCGCCCGGGTCAAGAAGACCATGTGGAGCCGTCGCGCCCAGGAATACGACGCAAAGATCAATTCCGGCGACTTGATTCAGATCGCCGAGGTAGTTCGCGATCTTTACCGCGCCGAGAGCCAGCCGGAGCAGTCCTACTCCGAACGCCAGCTCTATGAGGCCGCGCTCGGCCGGATGGCGCGCGAACTCGCGGCTGTCAACGAAGTCTCCGAGACGGAAGCGGTTCGCCTGATCGAGACCAATCTCAACAAGGGTCCGAAGCGCCTTAGCAAGGCCGAAGCCGAAGCCGAAGCGGCCGAGGAGGTTTCCGATGCGACTGGGGAAGCCACGCCCACGAGCGAGACCGAGCAGGTAAAAGCCGCCTGACACGCGATCGACTCGCCTGACCTGCGCACGACGAAGTTTGTGCGGTCAGACTCTTTGTCCGACATCAAATGAGGTCGGCCGCTCGAACAGGGCGGCCGGCCTCAGTCGTTTGCGGGTTGGACCGTCTGCTTTCGAAAAATCCGGCGCGGAGGCCAGTTGCCGCCGTTGGAAAGATTTCGGGATGACGACTTGTCAGCGACTGCCCGATTGCGCATGATGGAACAAGGCTGATCACGATCTGCGACTCCAGAGCGCTCGTGAGCTTGTCCTCAGACCTTCCTCCTCTACTTTCCCCATAAAAAGTTTTCCCCTTTGGGAACGTTTGCGGGTGGTGTGCGTTTTCCACACACCAGGCGCGGATTTCCGAACAGTTTCGCGCGAAAGGCTCAAAGGCCTCGAAAGCTTGACTGGAGGGTTAACCATGAAGTCCCAATCCGCAGGCCGCACCCTGATCCGGGCCGCTATGTCCGCACCCTACCTCCAAAGGGAGGAAGAGTACGAACTCGCCGTCCGCTGGAAAGAGCAGAGCGATCAGGAAGCGCTACACAAGATCACCTCCGCTCATATGCGTCTCGTCATCTCGATGGCCTCGAAATTCCGCCACTTCGGACTCGCCATGAGCGACCTCATCCAGGAAGGCCATGTCGGCCTCCTGGAGGCGGCCGCGCGCTTCGAGCCGGAACGCGAAGTTCGGTTTTCCACCTATGCGACTTGGTGGATTCGCGCCTCGATCCAGGACTATATCCTGCGCAACTGGTCGATCGTCCGCGGCGGCACCTCGTCGGCGCAAAAGGCCCTCTTCTTCAACCTTCGCCGGCTGCGCGCACGGTTGAGCCAAGGCTCCGAAAGCCTGACGGGCGTTGCGATGTACCGCGAGATCGCGACGGCACTGAAAGTTTCGGAAGGCGACGTGGCGTTGATGGATTCCCGCCTCTCCGGCCCGGATTCCTCGCTCAACGCCCCGCTGATGGAAGACGAGTCCGGCAGCGCCGACCGTCAGGACTTCCTGGTCTCCAACGACCCTCTACCCGATGAAGTGGTTTCCGACTCGATCGACGACGAGCGTCGTGTCACGTGGCTGAACAGTGCCCTCGGCGTGCTATCGGACCGTGAGTTGAAGATCATCCGCGAGCGCCGGTTGCAAGACGACGGCGCCACACTGGAAGCGCTCGGATTGAAGCTTGGGATTTCCAAGGAGCGGGTGCGGCAGATCGAGACGCGGGCGCTCGAGAAGCTCCGGGCCGCGTTGCTCGAGACGAATGCGGATCGCGCCACCTATGTGAGCTGAGCCAGCGACGCCTGGCGAGATTTGCCGAAGGGCCGCCGCAAGGTGGCCTTTTGGTTTTTTCGGACGCAGTTCCGGCGTCGGCACGACTCTGGCCATGCCAATCGCAACCTGCGGCAAGCGAAAATTGTCAGACAGCCTCAGCGCGCGTACAGCGCCATACCGGGCGCGCAACAGGTGGCGATCACAAAGGAAGATTGCCGCGTCTTCGGGTTTACGTCTAGGGTTCACTCGTTACGCCGCCATAAACTCGATCCCAGCTGGACGATATCAAAGTGCAAAATGACTGATGCCGCTCTCTCAATCCACTTGGACGGACCATCCGACGGACGCTTGTCCACACCCTCATTGAGACAATTGCTGCGCTCCGGAACCACGGATCGCCATGCTGCCCTCGATCGGTTCTTCGAGGGCATGACCGCAGCCTCGGATCCCGGCCTCTATCAGCGTTTCATCGCCATGAATCAGGCGGCGCATTCGGCCCTGGAACCGCTTCTCGACGGACATGCGGGGCTCAACGCGACGATTGGCTCGAATTCGCGGACGATCCTTCTGCGAGCGCTGGCGTCGGACATGCGGCAAATGGGGTTGCGTCCGGTCGCCACCATCCCTTTCCCTGTCCACCCCGTCGGGCTCCCGGAAGCGGCCGGCATTACCTATGTGCTCGATGGATCGCGGCTGGGAGCCCGTTTCATCCATCGCGATTTCCTGGCACGCGGCCTTGCCACACAATGGCCAGGAATTTCGACCGCCTACCTGGAGGCGGCGGCGCTCGCCGACGGTTTCCGGGACCGAATGATCGACCTGTCGGCAGCGATCCGCGGCGCGCCCCAGCGCGCCCGCGCGCTCGCGGCCGCGAACGCCGCTTTCGCTCTTTTCGAGGCGGCCATTGCCGGCTTCTCGCCCACATCCGAAAAGGGGATCGCCCCCTCGTGACCACCGACGCCGCGCTTCCCTATCCGGTCGATCTGTCGAACTGCGACCACGAACCCATTCATCTGCTGGGTCGTATTCAGGAATTCGGTTTTCTGATCGCTGTCACCACCGACTGGATGATCCGGCACGTGTCGATCAATATCGGCGATTTCGTCGGCAGATCCGCGGACGAACTTCTCGGCGCGCCGATCGCCACCGTCTTACCGGCATCGACGGTGCATGCCGTCCGAGGACGCTTACAGGTGCTGTCGAACAATGACGGGTCGGAGCGGCTCTTCACAATCGATGTGTTTGAGAACGGCCAGTATTTCGATGTCGCTATCCACCAATCAGGTGAGGCGATCGTCCTGGAAATGGAGCCGGCCTCCGCGCGAGGCTCGGCCGATTCCGGCGCTCTCGTCAAGGCGATGATCTTGCGCATCCAGAAAGCGCCCGATCTGGAAACACTCTATCGCGAATGCGTGCGGCAATTGCGGGCCGTAACCGGTTTCGACCGGGTCATGCTCTATCGGTTTCATAGCGACGGGGCCGGTGCCGTCATCGCTGAATCCGTGCGCGGCGGCTATGAGACCTTTCTCGGCCTCAATTATCCGGCGAGCGATATTCCTCCGCAGGCGCGCGCTCTGTACATCCGCAACCAGATCCGGATCATCGCTAATGTCGACGCCGAACCGGTCCCGATCACACCCGCACTGAGCCCCGACGGGA
This sequence comes from Aurantimonas marina, assembly GCF_017183135.1. GTDB lineage: Bacteria > Pseudomonadota > Alphaproteobacteria > Rhizobiales > Rhizobiaceae > Aurantimonas > Aurantimonas marina. The sequence continues at coordinate 361,677 of NZ_JADDXW010000001.1, forward strand.
AACCTCTGGATCTCTCGCTCTCGCTGCTGCGGGCGGTTTCGCCGATCCATGTCGAGTACCTCAAAAACATGGGGGTTACGGCCTCGTTGTCGATCTCTATCGTGATCGACGGCAAGCTCTGGGGCCTGTTTGCGCTGCATCACTACGCGGCACGGCATCTGCCCATGGAGTTGCGAAGCGCCATCGAGCTCTTTGGCCAGATGGCCTCGTTCGTCATCGAGGGCCGGATTCACAAGGAACGTCGTGAGGCCGACGAGACAGCGCGCGACCTGCATGATCGCTACATTGGCAAACTCGTCGCAACGACGTCTTCCGTCGCGGCGCTTGCCGACCACGCCGACGAGTTGCGCGACTTCATCGCCTGCGACGGGTTCGCGGTTTGGATGGACGACGATGCCAGAACCTTCGGTCAGTGTCCGAATCAGCAAGAGATCGCGCAACTCGCCCGGTTTCTCAACCGTGCCTCCGCCAGCAAGGTCTATGCGAGCGACAGGCTGAGCGAGGCCTATCCGGACGCCGCAGCTTTTCACGATCGGGCAGCCGGCATGCTGGCGATCCCGCTTTCTCGCATACCGCGGGATTACCTCATGTTCTTCCGCAAGGAGATCGTACAGACCGTCAGCTGGGCCGGCGATCCCACCAAAAAGCGGACCGTCACGGGACCGAACGGGCCAAGGCTGACGCCACGCGAGAGCTTCGAGGTCTGGAAGGAGACGGTGGTCGGCAGGAGTTATGGCTGGACCGACGCCGAGATGAAGAGGGCCGAGGCGTTGCGGGTTTCGCTTCTTGAAGTGCTGTTGCACTTCAACGAAGAGAACGAGCGCAACCGCGATCTTGCCGCCCAGCATCAGGAATTCGTCATCGCCGAACTCAACCACCGGGTTCGCAACATTCTCAGCCTGATCCGCGCCCTGGTCGGACAAAGCCAAGCGGGTGCCGCTTCGGTCGAAGAGTTCGGCGGCATCATCGGTGGACGCATCCAGGCGCTGGCCCGCGCGCACGACCAGCTCACCCGGCAGACCTGCGTCGTCCAAAGCCTCGGCGATATCATCCAGACCGAGCTGCAAGCCTATGTTGGCCGGAATGCAGGTCGGATTCGCCTCGGCGGGCCGGACATCTTCATCGAGGCAGGTGCCTTTTCGACACTGGTGCTGGTCTTCCACGAAATAGTGACCAACTCGGCGAAATATGGCGCCCTCTCCAACAAGGAGGGCGCGGTGCGGGTCGACTGGTCGATCGGCGCCGACGGTTCGTGCGAAATCCATTGGCGCGAAAGCGAAGGGCCACCGGTTAAGCCCCCCAATCGTCGCGGCTTCGGCTCGACGATCATCGAGCGCGCGATTCCGCACGATCTCGGCGGCGAAGCGAAGGTGGATTATCCACCGACCGGAATGATCGCGCGATTCGTCCTGCCGGCGTCGGCCTTCCGTTTGGACGGTGGCGATCAGAAGCGCACGAACGCACAGGTGCCGCCCGTCGACGCGGCAGCGACGAAAGATCCAGTGACATTAACGGATCTCAGAGGTCTCAGATGTCTCGTCGTCGAGGACAGCGTCATCATTGCGCTCGACACGGAGCAATTGCTGCTCGACAACGGCATGGAAAGGGTTTTCACAGCCGCCAACCTGGCCGAGGCTCGCCAGATCATCGAGAGTGAAACCTTCGACGTGGCGCTGCTCGACGTCAATCTCGGTACCGACACCAGCTTTTCGCTGGTTGGACCGCTGAACCGTAAGAACGTCCCCTTCGTCTTCGTCACCGGCTACAGCGAGAGACTGGAAATGCCTGAAGACAACCCACCCGATGTCGAGGCTATCCGTAAGCCATTCGCCGGACATGAGGTAGTGGAGGCGATCGCGCGGACCGCGGCGCGTCGCAAGGGCGAGCGATAAACATCTTCCGGTAGAAGGGGGATTGAATTTTTCCGGGGTATGGAAAAATTTAATCGATTAGACTAAGCAGATCGCGCGCGCGGCCGATGTCGGCCCTCCGCGACAGAAAGACGAGCGATGTCCAGCCAGATCATACCCGTCGATCCATTCGACTACGTCGTCTTCGGCGGCAATGGCGACCTTGCCGAGCGCAAGCTGCTGCCGGCCCTGTACCACCGCGATCACGACGGCCAGCTTCCCGAGAATTCGCGAATCATCGGCGCGTCGCGCAGTCAGATTTCCGATGAGGACTACCGGGCCTTCGCACGCCAGGCGATTGCCAAGCACGTCGATCCGGCGGACATGCACCAGGTTTCGGTCGACCGTTTTTTGTCGCGTTTGCATTACCGTCAGGTCGATGCGCGCGCCGACGGCGGCTGGGACGAATTACGCGCGCTGCTCGACCAGGCCGGGGAAGAGCGCATCCGCGCCTTCTATCTGGCAGTCGGTCCGTCGCTATTCGCTGATTTCGCGAGACAGATCGGCAATAAGGGTCTGTCGAGCCCGAATATGCGCCTCGTCGTCGAGAAGCCGGTCGGCCGCGACCTGCAATCGGCTTGCGAGCTTAACCAGGTCATCGCCGAGCATTTCACCGAGGAGCAGGTCTTCCGCATCGACCACTATCTGGGCAAGGAAACAGTGCAGAACCTGATGGTGCTGCGCTTCGCCAACGCTCTTTATGAGCCGATCTGGAATTCCGCGCATATCGACCACGTGCAGATCACCGTCGCCGAATCGGTCGGCCTGGAAGGCCGCGCCGGCTACTATGACAAGTCCGGCGCCCTGCGCGACATGGTGCAGAACCACATCGTCCAGTTGATGTGCCTTGTCGCGCTCGAGCCGCCCTCGGCCCTCGACGCCGATGCGCTCCGCGACGAAAAGCTGAAAGTGCTGCGCGCGCTTCGCCCGATCGACGGCTCGAATGTGGAAAGCCGGACGGTGCGCGGCCAGTACAAGGCGGGCGCCTCCGACGGAGGCGCGGTCAAGAGCTATCTCGACGATCTCGGCAATGGCGAGAGCAACACCGAGACCTTTGTCGCGATCAAGGCCGAGATCAACAATTGGCGCTGGGCCGGCGTGCCGTTCTATCTGCGCACCGGCAAACGGCTGTCCGAACGGATGTCGGAGATCGTCGTCACTTTCCGGCCGATTCCGCACTCGATCTTCGCCGGCGCTGCCGGCAATATCGCGCAGAACCAGCTGGTCATGCGCCTGCAGCCCAATGAGGGCGTCAAGCAGTGGCTGATGATCAAGGATCCGGGTCCCGGCGGCATGCGGCTTCGCCACGTCCCCCTCGACATGAGCTTTGCCGAATCGTTCCGCGTGCGCAATCCGGACGCCTACGAACGCCTTCTGATGGACGTCATCCGCGGTAACCAGACGCTGTTCATGCGGCGCGACGAGGTCGAGGCCGCGTGGAACTGGGTAGACCCGATCCTGGAAGCCTGGGAGGAGAAAGGCATGAAGCCGCAGGGCTACACCGCCGGCACATGGGGGCCGTCGTCCGGCATCGCGTTGATCGAGCGCGACGGCCGCACCTGGCACGAGCCCGATTGATGGATGCGATCGCACCCGCTCCCGTCCTCCATCGCTATCAAACGCGCGAGGCCCTCGCCGAGGCGCTGGCCACCGGCGTCGCCGCCGTGCTCGCCGGCGCCATCGCCACCCGCGGCTCGGCGACGCTTGCGGTCTCCGGTGGCTCGACGCCGAAGCGTTTCCTCGAGCGCCTGGCCGAGGCCGAGATCGATTGGCGCAATGTCCGCATCACCCTGGTCGACGAGCGCTGGGTTCCTGAAACCAGCGAGCGGTCGAACGCAGCGATGTTGCGTCGGCACCTGCTTCAGAACGGCGCGGCAGAGGCGCGCTTCGTGCCGCTCTACCTGGATGCCCCGACACCGGAAGACGCACTGATAGATCTCGGCGAGCGGTTCCAGCGGCTGGCGCGCCCGTTCGACGCAGCGGTCCTCGGCATGGGCGCGGATGGTCATACGGCCTCGTTCTTCCCCGGCGCGGACAATCTCGCCGCGGCAACCGATCCGACGACGAACAAGCCGGTCGTGGCGATCCGCGCGCCGGGCGCAGACGAACCGCGCGTGACCCTGACGCTGCCGCTGCTGGTCGACGCGCGCCTTCTCGCGCTCCATATCGAGGGTGAGGAAAAGCTGGCCGTCTACGAAACGGCGCTCGAGGACGGCGCGGCAACGGACCTCCCGGTTCGAGCGGTGCTGCGGGCGCCGCGGGATGAGCCGCTGAACGTATTCTGGGCACCCTGACTTCCTCATGCCAAGAAGGTCGACACCATGACCGCAGACCCTCGCATCGAAGCCATCACCGATCGCATCCGCGAGCGCTCGGCCCCGACCCGCGATGCCTATGTCGCGCGCATTACAGCCAAGGGAGCTGAAGGACCGAAGCGTTCGACGCTGTCCTGCGGCAACCTCGCACACGGCTTCGCCGCCTGCGGACCGACCGACAAGGACCGGTTGTCCAGCGGCCAGACACCCAATCTCGGCATCGTCACCGCCTATAATGACATGCTCTCGGCCCATCAGCCATTCGAGCGCTTTCCCGAACTCATCCGCGAGGCCGCGCGCCAGGTCGGGGCCACCGCGCAGGTCGCCTCGGGCGTGCCGGCAATGTGCGACGGCGTCACCCAGGGACAAAGCGGCATGGAATTGTCGCTGTTCTCGCGCGACGTGATCGCCATGGCCACAGCCGTGGGGCTGTCCCACGACATGTTCGACGCGGCCGTCTATCTCGGGGTCTGCGACAAGATCGTCCCAGGCCTGACCATCGCGGCGCTCACCTTCGGGCATCTGCCGGCGATCTTCGTTCCGGCCGGGCCGATGACCTCGGGCCTTCCGAACGACGAGAAAAGCCGCATCCGCCAGCTCTACGCGGAAGGCAAGGTCGGCCGCGACGAACTCCTCGAAGCCGAGTCCCGATCCTATCATGGCCCCGGCACCTGCACCTTCTACGGCACCGCGAACTCCAACCAGATGCTGATGGAGATCATGGGTTTGCACACGCCGGGCTCGTCCTTCGTCAACCCGAACACACCGCTGCGCGATGCGCTGACGAGGGAGGCGACGAAGCGGGCGCTGGCCATTACCGCACTCGGCAACGAATACACGCCGGCCGGACTGGTCGTCGACGAACGCGCCGTGGTCAACGGCGTCGTCGGCCTGCACGCCACCGGCGGCTCGACCAACCACACGATGCACCTCGTCGCGATGGCGGCGGCTGCCGGCATCAAGCTGACCTGGCAGGACATTTCCGATCTTTCCGACGCGACACCGCTGCTGGCCCGCGTCTATCCGAACGGCCTCGCCGACGTGAATCATTTCCAGGCCGCCGGGGGCATGGGTTTCCTGATCCGCGAGCTGCTCGATCAGGGCCTGCTGCACGAAGACGTGCGCACGGCCTGGGGCACCGGCCTTCGCGCCTATGCGATCGAGGCGCGACTGGGAGACGACGGAACTGTAGCGCGCGTGCCGGCGCCGGCGGAGAGCGGCGACCCGAAGGTGCTGACCACCGCCGACCAGCCATTTTCGTCAAATGGCGGCGTCCGGATGCTGACCGGCAACATGGGCAAGGCCGTGATCAAGGTCTCCGCGGTCAAGCCCGAGCGCCGCCTCGTCGAGGCGCCGGCCAAAATCTTCCACGACCAGAACGATCTGAAGGCGGCCTTCGACTCCGGCGAGCTCAATCAGGACTTTATCGCCATCGTCCGCTTTCAAGGGCCGCAGGCCAACGGCATGCCGGAACTGCACAAGCTGACGCCGCTTCTCGGCGTGCTTCTGGATCGCGGCCACAAGGTCGCGCTGGTCACCGACGGCCGCATGTCGGGCGCCTCGGGCAAGGTGCCGGCGGCGATCCATGTGACGCCCGAGGCCAAGGCCGGCGGCGCCATCGCCCGGATCCAAGAAGGCGACATGATCCGGCTCGACGGCGAGAACGGCACGCTTGAAATCCTGGTCGACGCGGCCGAATTCGATTCACGCGAGCCGGCCCAGCCGGATCTGACCGGTAACGAATACGGGCTGGGACGCGAGTTGTTCGGGGCCTTTCGGGCGGCGGTCGGCACCGCCGACAACGGCGCCAGCGTCTTTTGACGCCAAGTGCTATCGGCGTCCGATAGACGCTCGTCAGGCGGCGACGCGCTGAGATACGGTCCGCATCGCCTTGCCGTCTTCGCCGAACAGCCGCATGGCGTCAGGGTCGGCCGTCAACGCAACCGTGGTCCCACGCTCGATCGTCACCTCCCCCGGCAGCTTGACGACGAAGGGCTCCTCAGTGCGGCCGATATCGACATAGACCAATGTGACCTCGCCAAGCGACTCCGTCAGCAACACCTCGCCGCTGAACGGTGCGTCCGGACTGTCGGACAAAACGAGGTTTTCGGGCCGGATGCCAAGATGGCCCGCGCCGCCTTTCGCGTCCGGCGGCGAGGCAACCGGCAGCGTCACCGAGCGACCGCCCGTCGGCAGCACGCGGGTCTGCTGCCCGGTCTCCTCGATCGTGGCCGGCAGGATGTTCATCGAGGGCGAGCCGAGGAAGCGGGCGACGAAGAGGTTGTCCGGCCGGTTGTAAAGCTCCATCGGCGAGCCGACCTGCTCGACATGGCCCTTGTTGAGGACGACGATCTTGTCGGCGAGGGTCATCGCCTCGATCTGATCGTGGGTAACGTACACCATCGTGGTCCCTGCCATGCGCTCATGCAGCCGGGCGATCTCGATCCGGGTCTGGACGCGCAGCGCGGCGTCGAGATTGGACAGCGGCTCGTCGAACAGGAACACCTTCGGGTTGCGGGTAATCGCCCGTCCGATGGCGACCCGCTGGCGCTGGCCGCCCGAGAGCGCCTTCGGCAGCCGGTCAAGATAGGGCTCGATCTGCAGGATCTGCGCCGCCTCGCGAACCCGCCGGTCGACTTCGTCCTTGGAGTTGTTTTTCTCCAGCTTCAGGCCAAACGCCATGTTGTCGTAGACATTCATGTGCGGATAGAGCGCGTAGGACTGGAACACCATGGCGATTCCGCGCTCCTTCGGCGTCCGGCCGTTGACGACCTCGCCGTCGATCTCGAGCGTTCCGCCGGTGATGTCCTCGAGGCCTGCGATTACCCGGAGCAGAGTGGACTTTCCGCAACCCGAAGGGCCGACGAAGACGATGAATTCGCCGGGCAGGATGTCCAGGTCGATGCCGTGCAGCACCTGCACCTGTCCATAAGCCTTCCTGATGCCGGTCAGCTTGAGGTTCGCCATGGTCCTGTCTCCCTTCCAGCCGCGCGCGCTTGCCTCACAGCCCGCCGATAAAACCGTCGAAGCCGTCGAGGCGGATTTGCGCGCCCTCGGCCACACCTGAAAATCCATGTCCGAGCAGCGCGGTCGGAACGCTGTCCGCCGGCAGATCGAAATGCGTCGCGGCGGCGTCGAAATTGAATGCGCAGACGAGCCGCTCGCCGTCATGCTCGCGCGTGAAGGCCAGAACCGCTGGCGGCGACGGCAGAAATGTCATCTGACCCTTGGCAAGCGCCGGATGGGCCCGCCGGAAGCGCAGGAATGCGCGGTAGAAATCGAGCAGCGAGTCCGGTTCCGCCTCCATCACATCGACGGCGCGGCCCTTGTGTTCGGCGGCCACGGGCAGCCAGGGCCTGCCGGTCGAAAAGCCGGCATTGGCGGCGTCAGCCTCCCAAACCATCGGTGTGCGGCAGCCGTCGCGCCCTTTCACTTCCGGCCAGAAATTGATGCCATAGGGATCAACCAGATCCTCATAGGCAATGTCGGCCTCGACCAGCCCCAGCTCCTCGCCCTGGTAGAGACAGACCGAGCCGCGCAGCGTCAACAGAACACCGGCCGCGAGCCGCAGAACCTTGTCGGCCTCGTGGTGATCCTCGGCCCAGCGGGTCGCGTGCCGCTCGACATCGTGGTTGGAGAACGCCCAGCAGGCCCAACCGTCGGCCGCGGCCGCCTCGAAGCGCCGCAGCGTGCCGGTCAGATCGGCGACGGCCGGCATCCGGCCCGACAGGAAGTCGAAGGCGTAGCACATATGCAGCTTGTCGCCATCGGCGGTGTATTCGCCCATCAGTTCGGCGCCATGGATGCGCTCTCCGACTTCGCCGACCGAGGTCGCGGCCGGATATTCGTCGAGCAACGCCCGGAATTCACGCAGGAATGTGAGGTTTTCCGGCCGGTTCTTGTCGTGAATATGCGCCTGCCAATTGTAGGGCTGGTTGCGTGAGGCCATCACCTCGGACTGGAGCGCGGCCTCGAGCGGCGGATTGTCCCGCAAGTCCCGGTCGTGGAAATAGAAATTCGCCGTATCCAGCCGAAACCCGTCGACCCCGCGATCGAGCCAGTAGCGGACGTCAGAGAGCAGCGCCGCCCGCACATCCGGATTGTGGAAGTTGAGATCGGGCTGTGAGGCGAGGAAATTGTGCAGGTAGTATTGCCGGCGCTTGGAGTCCCATTCCCAGGACGAACCGCCGAACACCGACAGCCAGTTGGTCGGCGGGGTTCCGTCGGGCTTGGGATCGGCCCAGACATACCAATCCGCCTTGAAATTGTCGCGGCTCTGGCGGCTTTCGACGAACCAGGGGTGGCGGTCGGAGGTGTGCGACAGCACCTGATCGATCACCACCTTCAAACCCAGCCGGTGCGCCTCCGCGACGAGCGCGTCGAAATCCGCAAGCGTTCCGAACAGCGGATCGACGTCGCGATAGTCGGAAATGTCGTAGCCGAAATCCTTCATCGGCGAGGTCATGAAGGGCGACAGCCAGATGCCGTCGACGCCGAGCGAGGCGACATAGGCCAGCCGGCGGGTGATGCCGGGAAGGTCGCCGATGCCATCGCCGTCGGAATCCTGGAACGAGCGCGGATAGATCTGGTAGAGCACCGCGCCGCGCCACCAGTCGCGATCCGCCGTGGCGGCTTGCGGCGCGGCGTCCGCGCAATCGGTGGTCATGGAAACGTCCTCTGTCTGCCGCATCGTCCGCACGTCAGCCTTTCACGCCGCCGGCGGTCAGACCGGAAATGATCTTGCGCTGGAAGATCAGCACCAGGACGATCAGCGGCACTGTCACCACGACGGAGGCCGCCATGATCGTGCCCCAGGGGATTTCCTGCTCGGAAGCGCCCGATAAGAGCGCGATCGCCACCGGGACGGTCCGCGTGTCGTTGTTGGACACGAAGGTCAGCGCGAACAGGAATTCGTTCCACGCCGCGATGAAGGCGAGCAGGCCGGTGGTAACCAGCGCCGGCCACATCAGCGGCAGGAACACCCTGGTGACGATGGTGAAGGGGGAGGCGCCGTCGACGATCGCCGCCTCCTCGATCTCGATCGGCAGGTCCCGCATGAAGGTGGTCAGCACCCAGACCGTGAACGGCAGGGTGAAGATCATGTAAGCGAAGATCAGCGAGAACAGCGTGTTGTACAGGCCGGCGACTCGGACCATTTCGAACAGCCCGGCGAGCACCGCGATCTGCGGGAACATCGACACCGCGAGGATGGTCAACAGCAACAGCCCACGCCCGCGAAAATTGATCCGCGACAGCGCATAGGCGGCGGTCACCGCAAGGAACAGCGAGATCGCCACGACGACCGAGGCGACGATGACAGAATTGAGGATGTTGGTCGGAAACTCGCCGCTGGCGAAGATGCCGCGATAATTCACCAGCGAGAAATCCGTCGGGAAATAGTTCACCCTGAACAGGGCGGTGCCCGATTTGAAGCTGGTCAGGATCGCGTAATAAAAAGGGAAGATCGAGAACAGGACGATGGCGACGACGAGCGCGTAGAAGGCCGTCCGCTTGACCACAACCGGCATGTCAGCGCCCTCCCCCGAGGTCCAGTCTGGCGACCTTGATGTAGAACAGCGTGATGAAGGCGATCACCAGGAACAGAAGCGTCGAGGCCGCCGATCCGTAGGCGAACTTGTCGAACTGGAAGAGGTTTTCCTGGGCGAAGACCGACATCGTCTTGGTATCGGTGTTGTTCGGCGTCAGCACATAGATGAGGTCGAAGACGCGCAGCGCGTCCAGCGCTCGAAAGATAACGGCGACGAGGATGGCCGGCCGGATCAGCGGCAGCGTCACCTTCCAGAAGACCTTGACCGGGTGGACGCCGTCGATCTTCGCGGCCTCATAGATGTCGCCCGGCACCATCTGCAGCCCGGCGAGAATCAAGAGCGCCATGAATGGCGTCGTCTTCCACACATCGACGATGATCACCGCCCACATCGCCGTTTCCGGCGTCGCGGTCCAGGCGACGGGCGAGGACAGAATACCGATCGCCATCAGCATGTCGTTGAGGATGCCGAACTGGTCGTTCATCATCCAGGCCCACATTTTCGCCGAGACGATGGTCGGGATCGCCCAAGGGATCAGCACCGCCGCGCGTACCAGGGCACGCCCTTTGAACTCGGCATTGAGGACCAGCGCGAAGGCAAGACCCAGAACGGTCTCGATCGAGACCGAGATCACCGAGTAATAGACGGTGTTCCAGACCGAGTTCCACCATTGCGGATCGAACAGCAGGCCGAAATATTCGCCCTCCCCGTCGCCGTAATCGACATATTCCCAATAGTTCCGGAAGCCGACGAACTCGGCCCCCGCGATATTGTCGAGGCTGGCGTTGGTGAAAGAGAACCAGATCGTCTGAAGAAGCGGCCAGCCGGCGACAAGGGCCAGCACGACGAGCATCGGGGTCAGGAACAGCCAGGCCGATTTCAGCCGCTGGCGAGAGAGATCGGAGCGGCCCGCCACTCCCTGCTCCTCGGCCGCGATCGCCTTGCCCGTCGGTGGCGCGCCCAGCGAGACATTGGCCATCTTCGTCCTCCCGTCGGACCATTCACCTGGACGGCCGCAATGGCCAGGACCATACGTCTTTCAGACTGCGGCGGGATGCCTCCACTGCTTCCCGCCACTGTTCGCCGATCGGTTTCGGCTGGTTCTCACTCCCAGGCACTGCGCTTCAGGCGTCGTAGCCGCTTTTCCAGCTGATCGAGATTGTCCGCGGCCGAGCCACGTCCCGAGAGCGTCTCGTTGACCGCCGTCCAGAACTCCTTGGACACTTCGTTGTATTGGCGCTTGGTCGGTGCTGATGGCCGTGGCACCGCATTGGTGACGACTTCCTTCCATTCGGTGACGATTGGCTGCTTTTCGGCGATTTCGGCATCGTCGTAGAGCGCCGGGATCGTCGGCAGGCGCGACTGATTGACGGCCCGCTGCTTTTGCGCCTTTTCCGAACTCAGATATTTGACCAGTTCGATCGCCGCGTCCTGGTTCTGCGAGTATTTCGAGACCGCCAGGTTCCAGCCGCCGAGACAGGCGGCCGACGACCCGCCTTCGCCGGCTGGGAGCGGCATCACGTCGAACTTGCCGGCGACAGCCGAATCGTCGCCATTCGACAGGGCGTAGGCATAGGGCCAGTTGCGCATGAACACGGCGTTGCCGGTCTGCCAGACGCCGCGGGACTCTTCTTCCTTGTAGGCGAGGACGCCGTCGGGTGCGATCGTGCCGACCCAGCCTTTCGCCTTTTCCAGCGCGGCGGCGGCCTCGGGATTGTTGATCGTGATCTCGCCATCCGGCGAGACGATCTGGCCGCCGCCGTTGCTCGCCACCCATTCGAGACCGTCGCAGGTCAGTCCCTCATAGGGCGCCCCCTGGAAGACGAAGCCGTTCATCTGGGCGTTGCCGGCCTCGCGCTCCTTGTCCTGGATTTCCTTAGCGGTCGCCTCCAGCTCGGCCCAGGTCTTCGGAGGCTCCTTGCCGTACTTCTCCAGAAGGTCGGTACGGTAATAAAGCGCCGGCGCGTCGGTATACATCGGCAACGCGACGAGCTTGCCATCGACCGTCTGGGACTCGATCATCGAGGGGAAGTGCTGGCCGACGATGTCCTTGGCAGCCTCGGTCAGATCGACCAGACCGCCGGCGAGTTGTGGCGCCCAGATGACGTCGGTCCGGTAGACATCGATGTCGGCGTTACCGGCCGACAGCCACAACCGGTACTGCCCGAACTGGTCGGTGGTTGACGCCGGCATTTCGACGATCTTGACCGTGTGACCGGATTCCTTCTCGAAATCGTCAAGCTGCCCCCGCAATTCCTCGATGTCCTTGCCGACAGAGCCGGAGACGAGGGACAGCTCGGCGGCGAACGCGCTGCCGGTCAAAAGGGTCGAGGCGGCGAATGCCAGAGCCAGCCGCGAAAGCGTCATGAGAAATCCTCCCTGGTGTCCCGATCGAGCGTGCCGATCGTCGGTGCCCTGCATCCAGCCACTCCCACGGTCGGATGCCCTTCTTTCGAAGCTAGCTCGACTGAAGGGAAACGCAAGAGCCGCCATCGTGAGGCGGTACGCCGGCGACGGCGACCGAAGCCGCGATCGGACTTGAGGATGGATCAAATCGCATGCGTTCGCACCCGCGGCTTGCGGGTGCGAACCGGGCTGCTGTCTCAGTGGACCTGACGCCGCTCGCGGATATCGGCGATATGCCGCTTGACGGCCGCGATGTCGAGTTGGAGACGCTCGACCTCCGCATCATCCGTTTCGGCGAGATTATCCTGATCGCCGATTTGAGGATTCTGGGCGGCGAGCGCGCGGATGCCGTCGCGCAATTCTTCGCGGGTCTGCAATACATCGTCGGCGGACGCGGGTTCCGCTCCCGCATCGGGCGAATCCGGGGAGTCGCCTGACGGTTGCGAGTCCGCATCCTCTTCGCCGGCCAACCGCTCCTCTTCGACCGAGCTCATTTCGAACGGCTCGTCGGATTCTGGCTGGTCCCGGTTCAACTCACCCGCCTCGTCGCTCGAACGGTAGAGTTCCCCCGTCTCGGCGTAGGCCGCAGGACGGATTCCGTTCGCATTAGCCTGAGCCACATCGCCAACGGCGGCGGCTGCGTCATCGCCGCCAGTCTGTCGCCCGTCGCCCATGCCGACGGGAGCGGCGGAATAGAAGCCGGCGGATGGATAGAAGCCCGGCGAATAGAGCGAGCGAGCGCGATGACCGCCCGCGTCGAAACCGACGGTGACGGGGGCGCCATCCGAGGCGGCACGATGGAATGGCCGGACCTCCTGGAAGAACAGGACAGCGGCGCGGAGCACCGCGATGCCGATCCCGGCGAGAAAGCCGAGAATGGCACCGAGGAGGACCATCATCCGCCGGGACAGGCTCGACGGCTCCAGCGGCGGTGTCGCCTCGGAGATGACATGGACGTTGGCGGTATTCAGGCTTTCCTGCTCGCCAGTTTCGCGCGCGCGAAGCAGGAACGCCTCGTAGACCGCCCGTGACGCTTCGACCTCGCGCTCGAGTTCGCGGAGCTTGACGAAGGATTCGCTGGTCGCGAGCTGCTTGGTCTTCAACGCGGTGATCTGCTCGGTCAGGTCACGATCGGTCTGTTCGGCGCGGGTCAAATCGGTCTGCGCTGCGGCGACGATGCGGTTCAGTTCGGCGCGGATGGCGTTCCTGGCCGAGGCCAGCGCCTCCTGACTGGCAAGGCGCTGCGGATGCCGGGGGCCGAGTGTGGTGCTCAGCACGGCCGCTTGCTGGGCAAGTTCGGAATAGGTGTTGCGCAGCCGGGTCAGCGCCTCCGACGTCAACTCCTCGGGGAACGAGCCTTTGACGACATCGTCGATGCTCACATTCTTCATCTGCTCGGCACGAACCCGCAACGCCGCCATCTCGCCGCGCGACCGGGCAAGCTGGTCGTTGGTGCGCAGAATGTAATCGTCATCGACCAGCCGTCCGCCGACGCCGACGAGCCTGTTTTCGGTCTTGTATTCCTCGACGGCCCGCTCGGCTTCAGCGACAGTCTGGCGCAGTTCGGCCAGCCGCGACGACAGCGCGTCGCTGGCCCGGCGCGCTGTCTGGGACTGGACCCGCCCTAGTTGGTCGATGAAAGTCGCGCCGATCAGGCTTGACAATTCGGCGGATTTTTCCGGGTCTCTCGTCTCGACCGAAAGGTTGATGATGAAACTCTTGGCATCGCGTGTGACGGTCATCGCCTTGCGAAGGTTCTTCAGGGTCACGAGTCGTTGCCGCCCGCTTTGGACGTCGTCCTGGCGGAAGAAGGATGCCAGGTTTGGAAAGATCGAGCCGAACAAGGTTTCGCCCGTCCCGTTGAATTCCGGGTCGCTTTCAAGCCCGGCTTCGTCGATCACCCGGTTCAGGACGTTGTTCGAATAGACGACCGCGATCTGGCTTTCGATCAACGCCAGGGTTGCCTCGTTGGGCAGACCGTTCGGGGTGACTTCGTTCTGCACGACCTTGATGTCGCGCGGATCGACCAGGATCTGGGTGTCGGCGGTGTAGAGTTTCGGCGTCGAGAGAGCCAACAGAATGGCGAGGGCGATTCCCAGAAACGTGGTGAGGACGATCAGCGGTTTCGACGCCCAGACCTGGCGGAAAACGTAGACGGGGTCGACCAGCGAAGCCTGTCCGGACCGCTCGCCAACACTCACATTCGAGCCCAGTAGGGCGCTCGCCGTCTGATTTGTCGTGGAGGAAGTCGAGAACATGGGCGTCACCGAATTGCCGGAGCCGAACGTCTGTCGCGGACCCTGATCCGTCGAAAATGCTTATTTATGCTCAAGAAACGGTTAACGAGACAACGGTGGCGGCCTTTTTACGCCGCGTCAGATCGATCGCAAACGCTGTCGCAAGAGGGCCATCCAGCGCTTCGCGGCCATGTCCCGGTCGAGCGGCAACGGGCGGCTCGGATGTCCGTCCGGGCGGGGAAGCACGTCCGAAACCCAGCTGTAACGGTCGCTGACCCCCCAGACGATCACCGATTCCGGCGCCTTGAAAGCAAAGACTCCGTCAAGGAGATCGGTCACCAGACGGTGGGCCGTCGCATCCTGGGGTTCGGCACCGGGCACACTCTCCCAGTCGATGACATCCAGCTCGGTCACCAGCAGGCCGACACCCAAGCCGTCGAGCGTGCGGTGGAACTGCTCCAGTGCATCCTTGTCGATCGTCCGGTCGGCGTAAAGATGTCCCTGGATGCCGACGCCGGTGACGGCCACGTTGCGATCCTGGAGCTGGCGCACGATCGTCAGCATCACCTCGCGGCGGGCATCGTAGCGAGGCCCGGTGAATTCGAGATCGTAGTCGTTGATCACCAGCCGCGCGCCCGGATCGGCCCGCGCCGTCGCGGCGAAGGCAATGGGGATATGCTGCGGCCCAAGCTTCTTGAGCCAGGCCGTTCGGCGCAGCGGACCCTCGCTGATGGGGTTGTGTGCAATCACCTCGTTGACGACGTCCCAGCCCGTCAGCTTGCCCTTGTAGCGATCGCCAACCCGTTCGATGTGCTCGACAAGTGCCGCTTCCGCTTCCGCCGCCGTCTCGATCCGCTCCACCCAGTCGGGCGTCGAGTTCCACCAGATGTGGCAGGTCCCGCGCGTCGAGCGGCCGTGCGAGAGGGCAAACTCCACCAGCCGGTCCGCTGGCTCGAAATTCCAGCTGTCACGCGTCGGCCGGATCTGCCCGAATTTCAATTCGTTCATGGGCATGATCAGGTCGAAATAATCGACGGCGGCGTTTCTGTAGGCCGGATCGGCGTCGAAAAACTCGGCCTGGATCGCGCAACCGAGGGGCACCGGACCGAAACGGGTTGCCCCATGACGCTCGGCCCGGGCGGGCGCGACCGCCCCCGGAGCCAGCGCCAGTCCCGCGCCGGCGGCCAGCAGGGAACGGCGCGTTAAGTTTCTCCCGCTATTTGAGGTGTCGGATAAAGACCCATCTTCCGCGATCCGGTCGGGGCAGGCCGACGCGGATCGTGCGGCTCGACGGCTGTGAAATATCGTCATCTGCCCCTCGCGCTCCAGGGTTCTCGATCATGCCATTTTTCGCAGTCTGGATCGAAAGGCTTAAGGGCAACCTAAACGTCGTTCGGGACTACGCCTCGTTGGTCGGCGGATCGGCCGGGCGCCTCGTCCTGTCGCTCGCCTATTTCGTCTCCGTCGCCAATGGGCTGTCGGTCGGCGATTTCGGCCTCTTCGCCACGGCGTCCGCAACCGGAATCGTTCTGTCGCGCATCGCCGGCTTTGGCTTCGTCTCGCCGCTCTATCGCGTCGCGACGGTGCGCCGGCGCCTGGTGGGAACCTACACCGCCGGGCTGATCGCCGCCTTTATCCTGTCGCTGCCGCTGGTCGCGATCGCCGCGGCCGGTTTCTACATCGCATTCTTCACCGGCGAGATGAACATCGGCGCCTTCGCAGCCGTGGTCCTGGCGGAGGTCGTGTTCTGGCGGGCGCTCGAGGTCGTCATCATCGTCAACAACGGCCTCGGACGCTTTATGCGCGGGGCGATCATCGTCATCGCCGGCTCGGCGATCCGGGCCGTGGCCGCCGTCGGTTTCGTGATGGTCGGCGACGGCTCGCTGGCCCAATGGACGCTCGCCTATGCCTGCGCCAACGCCATCGCGGCGGGCTTTGCGATCATCGCCTATTATCCCCGTCAGCGTCTGCGCCTGCGTCCGACCCTCTATCTCGCCAGGTGGCGGGACAGCGTGTCCGTCGCCGGCGCCGAGATCATCTTCTATCTCCAGTCAGAGCTCGACAAGCTGCTGGTCCTGTCGCTCGGCGGACCGCAGATGGCCGGCATCTACGCTATCTTGATGCGACTCATCGATCTCACCGCCCTGCCGATCCGGTCGTTCAACACGATGATCGTCCAGAAACTGATGCGGGCGCCCGAATGGCTGACACAATGGCGGATCCGTTGGGGCATCGAGGCCGCCGTCGCGGCAGTTTCCATCGCCGGCCTCGCCTTTCTCGGCGGTGTCTTGCATTTCTTCCCGGCGGCACTCGGCAAGAATGTCGCCGAGGCCGCGCCCTTGGTGCTGCTCGCGCTATTCGTGCCGGCCTTCCGCAATCTGGTCGAATATGAGAGCGAGCTTCTTTATGCGCGTGGCAAGACCGGGATACGCGCCCTGATCTTGGCGGTCGTCGGCCTCATCAAGGCGGGACTTTTGGTCGTTCTATTGCGAGCCGCGCCGCAGCCGGAGACCTGGATTTTCGGCCTGAATGGGCTGTTCCTGACGCTTTGGATCGTGTCCGCCGCCGCGACCTACGCGGCATTCGACTGGACCGGCCCACGTGCTGCGCGCTCGGCGCGGCGTCTTATGCCAGCCCAGCAGCCCGGCGAATGAGGTCAGGACCGGTGCCGGTGAAGGACTGGATGCCGGCAGCCACCTGATGGGGCTCCAGTCCGGTGGCGAAATCCTCCAGCTCGCGCGAGCCGAGGGCCCCGCCGTTCCAGTAGACCTGGCATAATTCCAGATCGCTTGGCGCATGGCGATCGGGCCGATCTTCGCACTCATCGACAAAGCGCCCGTAGATCGTGCATTCCGACAGGCGGCGCGAAGCCGCAAGCGCCACAAGCCACGATTTGTCGGTGCGCGCCTCGATTCGACGCTTGAGGTCGTGCACGGTGTCCGTTCGCCAGGCCAGAAGCGTCGTAATGTAGGCCGTGTCGGTCCACGGCGGCGCGGCGATGCCGAGCAGGTCGCCGGCCCGTCGCGACCATTCGCGGTGTTCGTCACGCGCGACGGGATCGATGGTCGCGACCGCGCCCTTGCGACGGAAGAAACGAACCTTGCCGTCGCTCGACAGGCTGCCGACGTCAAACTCCCGCAGAAAGACCACGTCCGAATCCACGGAGAGCATCACCTCTTCCTCGATCGTCGCGGCGATCGCCAGCCGCCGCAATTGCTGGACATGCCAGCCGCGAAGCGGTGGACCGTAAGCCGACAACCAGAGCCGCCGACGGCCGAAGGACAAGGGGTCCGGGAACGGGCGCAACCAACGCGGCAGCAGCTCGCGCTCGTCGACGATCTCGCGCTGCGACCCGGCCAGTTGGCGAAACAGCGCGAGGTCGCCGGCCTCGACCAGGATCAGGTGGCGCGTAAAGCCGGTGACGCGCCGATCGATGCTTTCGCAGAGCAACCGGCATCGCTCTAAATCGCCGCGATAACTGGCTGTCACGATCGCCGAGCGCATCGATCGACCTCTTGAAGCGCCCAGCCGTGGCCCAACGTCAGACATTGGTTCGCCTCCGATGCGATCGATCGCGCAGAATGCCGAGGAGGAAAAGCGGATTGCCGAGAATATAACGGCGCCACATCCTGCCGGGCTCCAAGGCCAGACGCCAGGCCCATTCCATGCGCAGGCGTCGAATAGCGAGCGGCGCCCGCGCGACATTGCCAGCGAGAAAGTCGAACAGCGCGCCGACGCCGACGAAGAGCCGGCCCTGACGCTCGCCCAGATGATCGGCGATGAAGAGTTCCTGGGCCGGAACCCCCATGGCGACGAGGACGATGTCGGCCTTGGCCGCGGCGAGGTCGTCCAGGACGCGGGCACAGCCTTCATGGTCGAAGAACCCGTCCGACACCACCAGATAATCATGCGCCGGAATATCGGCTGCGAGCCGGGTCGCCGCGCGCTCGGCGATGCCCGGCGCGCCTCCAATCAGGGCGACGCGCAGGCGGCCGTCGAGCGAGGCGAGAAGGCGGGGCAGAAAATCGGTGCCGTTGAGGTTCTCGCTGAACGGTTTTCCGTAGAGCATCCGCGCCGCGATATCGACGCCGATACCGTCGGGGATCACCAGAAAGCGCCCCAGAGCGCGTTTATAGGCCGCGTCCCGGCGGGCGAGGTTGACGCAATGGGCGTTGAGGAAGGCGAGCCGCGTGGTCCGGCCGGCCGCCAGTGCGCCGGCAAGCGTCGCGATGACCTTCGCGCCCGACAGATCGATGACCGCGATACCGGCGATGTCATGGCTCGCGACGGCTTCGTCTGGCGAGGAAGCGGCCGACCAATGGGCGCTCGCCTCCATCATCGTATGGCGGTCCCAACGAGTTGCGACGGGCTAGCTGCATCGGTTCTGGCGGACGCGGCCGACTCCCAAGGGGGATCGATGGTTGCCGTGAAACGTTCCAGACCGGCGGCAATGCCCGCGTCGAGCGCGGTCGCCTGGGAGCGCGCGAAGGCGGCGCCGTCGAGGCGAAGCGAGTGGCCGGCCCGTTCGGCGGCGACGAGTTCGACGATCCGGTCGGCGAAGTCCCGCGGCGTATCCGCGACCCGCACATTGGCGGGAACACGGTCGACACCGCGCAACGCCTGCGACGTCGCGACCGCAGGCATCCCCTCCTCGAAGGTCTCGATCGTCTTCAACTGGACGCCGGTGCCGCCCTTGGTCGCCAGGGCAAGCACGCGCGAGGCGCCGACGAACCGCTGGGCGTCCTCGACACGGCCGAGGAAAGTGACATTGGCGGGAACGGCGGGTGGCGGGCCGTCGAAGCGTCCGGCCACAGCGATGGAAATATCGGAAGGAAGCAGCGGGACGACCCGATCCACGAACCAGTCGAGACCGACCCGGTTCGGCGCCCAGCTCCAGGTGCCGATGAGCCCGACATCGTGGGTGCGCTCACCCGTGTCGGCAGCAATCGGACGGCCGACGGTCAGCGCCAGCGGCACGCATTTGTCGGATTCGGCAAGGCCGAGACCGTCCCGGTCGTCTTCGCTCAGCGTATGGACAACGGCCGCATCCCGGCAGATGTCGGCTTCCGCCCGTTCGAGCAGCGCCGCCTCGCGGTCGTAGAGCAGGCGTGTGTGGATGCTGCCCGCGTTTTGGGCGTTTTCGCGCGCGGAGCGATGCTCGACATTGTGGGCGATGAAGATCGAAGGTTTTTCACGCGCCAGGAACGGATAGGCTGCCGGCATCTGCACGGAACTGAGCACATATCCGTCCATCGGCCCAGCCTCGGCCAGCCGGTCGAGAAGTTCGGCGCGGCCAAGACCGGCGACTTTCGCCACCGCGACCGGCAGGTTGCGGGCTAGCGCCGCGCCGACCCAGGCAGCCTTGCGAAGCATCGACGCGCCGGAATTTTCGATCGCCAGTTCGCCGAGGCAGATTTCGTCCGCCCTGACGGGCCGCGATCCCGGCCGGCGGAAGCCGACAAAGGTCAGTCGTACCCCATGGTGGCGGTACGCCGCGACGATGGCGCGGTTCGCGATCTCGAAGCCGGTCGATGGATCGTCGTCGGGCAGGAGTGAGGAGACGAACAGAAGATGCATTCCGACCGGATCACTCCGCGCATTGCAGGAAAAAACCGATTGTCGCAGCCGGGCGTTGACATTGCCCTAATGTCCGACGGCAGCTCTCGGCAATGTGATCGCTGCGCAATGTCGTGGAGTGCGCCGAAGGCGCCATGACGGTGGACCGGAAAGCGCCTTGCGGGAGGCCGCCCTCCGGTCGACACGCCAAGCGCGCGATCGAATTTCGGGATTTGCCGCCGCCGCGTCGAGACTTCGTTCATCTTCTTCTGATTTTGTTCTGATAGCTGCTCCGATCCATCTTCCGTCACGCGATCCGATCGAACGACACCTTATGACCGACGCCATCACCATCGAGCGTATCTCGCCGGACCTCGATTTCGGGCGGTACGAGGTCGTCGTCACCCTGCCGACCTTCCGGCGGCCGGAGCATCTCCTGAAGACGCTCGAATCGCTCGCCGCCCAGCAAACCGAACGGCGGTTCGCGGTCATCGTCATGGAGAACGATGCGCAAGGCCGCGAGGGATTGGCCGCTGCCGCGGCGTTGTTCGAAACCAGCCGAATTCCGGGCTTGATCCTGGTCGCCCATGAGCGCGGCAACTGCGCGGCCTATAATGCGGGATGGCAGACGGCCCTCGAGCGCTTCCCGGCGATGCGGTATCTTCTGGTCATCGACGACGACGAGATTGCCAGCGAAACCTGGATCAAGCGGCTGGTGGAGACAGCCGAAACACTCGCCGTCGACCTCGTCGGCGCGCCGCAGATCCCGGTTTTCGAGGGCGACGGACAGTCCCGCTACGCCCGCCACCCGGTTTTCACGCCGCATTATGCGCGAACCGGTCCCGTGCCGATCCTCTATTCCTCCGGCAACGTCCTGATCCGGCGTTCCGTCCTTGAGGCGGTCGGCGCCCCCTATCTCGATACCGCCTTCAACTTCATCGGCGGCGGCGACAGCGACTTCTATTCGCGCTGCCGCGAGAAAGGCTTCACCTTCGGCTGGTGCGCGGAGGCTCCCGTCCATGAAACGACGCCGGCTCGCCGCACCGAATTCTCGTGGCTGAACGCCCGGGGACTGCGCAATGGCGCGATCTCCTCGATCATCGAACGCCGTCGGCGCGGCGAGCCTGCCGACAGGTTCCGCCGCCTCGCCAAGAGCGCCGCCTTGCTGGCCGTCTCGCCATTCCGATCGGCACGGCTGGCCTTCGACACCAAGTCGCCTGTCATCGGGCTTTATCACATGCAGGTCGCCGTCGGCCGCCTGCTTGCCGAATTCGGCTTCGTCAATGAACAATATCGTCGTCCCGAACAGAACTGACGCCGTCGGCGTCCATGACCCGATCAGGGCGCTCCGGATCATTTTCGCGGCGACGATCCTGACGTTTCTGCTCGTCTCCTTCACGCCCTTCGTGCTGGAATACGGAACCGACGTTCAGGGCAATATCGTCAATCAACTCGGCTACAGCGCGCTCGCTCTCGTCGCGATCGTCGGCCACTTCCTGTTTACGGACCGCGCGGTCGCGCTCTCGCTGCTGCGCCCGGTCTGGCTATTGACGATCGCCTTGCTAGGCTTTTCCGTCCTGCAATCAGAGGCGCCAGGCGCGGCCATCCGGGCGATCCTGTTCACCCTGGCCGCAATGCTCGCCATGACCGGTGCGCTCAGCCTGCCGCCCTCGATCCGCGACTTCCGGCTGGCGCTGGCCTTTGCCGCGCTCGTCGTTCTCGGGCTCTCCTATCTGGGGATCGTCGCCTATCCCGGAGTTGCGATCCACGGATCGGACGGGTTCGAGCCGCAGCATGCCGGGTTGTGGCGCGGCATCTACAGCCACAAGAACGTCGCCGGTCCGGTCATGGCGATGCTGTTTTTCGCTGGGCTCTACCTCATGCGCTGCGGCGAGCGGTGGACCGGCTTCGTCATCGCGTTGCTGGCGGCGGTCTTCATCTACAAGACGGGCTCCAAGACCACCCTGGCTCTGGTTCCGCTCGTCGCCCTCTTCGTCACCGGCGGCCGGATATTCGGCGGCCGTCTCCTGCCGATCGCGATTCTCCTCCTTGCCATCATCGTGACCGCGCTGTTGACGCTGGGCGCGGCGATTTCGCCCGCCCTCGACATCGTGCTTCAGGCGGTCCTGCCCGGCACGACCTTCACCGGCCGCCTCGATCTATGGCGCTTCACCCTCGACTTGATGGGCCATCACCAATGGACGGGGTTCGGCTTCGAGACCTTCTGGAATACCGGCATCGTCTACAAGGCCGAGGCACCGTTCGAGTTGTCCTGGGATCCGCGCCGGATCGTCAATGCCCATAACGGCTATCTGGAAATCGCTATCTGGGGCGGATGGCCGACCCTGGGTGTCGCGGCCGTGATGCTGGTGCTGCTGCCGTTCAAGGATTATCTGACGACCCAGCCCACCTTGGCGAATCGTCGCCTGTCGGATTTCCTCCTGATGATCCTCGCATTTGCCTTGTTGAATTCCTTCTTCGAGAGCTATTTCTTCAGTCGCGGCAACCCGGTCTGGCTGCTGACCTGGCTGGCCATTGTCGGCCTCTGGCTCTGCAGCCGTTTTCGGCTGGAGTGACAGGGGCGCGGCGCCACGGCGCCGGACGTCGTCGAACCTGTGGGCGGTACAACCATTCCAATTGTGATCCATCGGCCTAGTTTGCGGTGCAGTAACCCGTTCAGTCCGCCCATTCAGACAGAAGGCAACGCTCATCACGATGGACCGTCTGCGCCTCCTTGCCGTCGATACCGACGATCTCGCCATCCTGTCGGCCTATTGCCAGGATGCCGTCGTGAAATTGCGGGACTGTCGCTACCGGGCCGGTGAGCAGCAGTTCGTCGTCGAGATGAACCGCTTCGTCTGGGAAACCGCCGAGGGGATTTCGCGCTTTCGCCTGTTCCGCAAGGCCGAGTACGAGCGGCGGCGCGCTATCCTGCATTTCGACCGGGTACGGAGCGTCAAGCGGACGGGCCTCGACGCCGCCGACGGCGATCAGGTGCTCGTGCTGCTGGCCATCCGCTTCATCCCCTCCGAAGCCCCATCGGGAATCGTCGAACTTGTCTTCGCCGGCGGCTCCGCGATAAGGCTGGACGTCGAGGTGATCGAGGCGCAGCTGGCCGATGTCGGCGGCGCCTGGAGCACCTGGGCGCGGCCGGATCACGAGCGTTCCGATCCGTCGGCCTGATCGAGGCCATTCGGCACGCCGCCGATCGCCACACCGCCGCAGTTCAAGAGGGGAATCGTCACAGTGCCGTCGAGGCTTACCAGCACGGACGCCGATTTCGAGGCGAAGTTCCGGGCGTTGCTCGGCGCCAAACGCGAATCCGCCGCCGACGTCGATGACGCGGTGCGCGCGATCGTCGGACGTGTACGCGCCGAGGGCGACGCCGCGCTGATCGATCTGACCCGGCGCTTCGACGGCCTCGAGCTGACGGCGAAGACGCTGCGGGTCGGCCAAGACGAGATCGACGCTGCCTTCGCGGCAACCGCCCCGGAGACGCTTCAGGCGCTGCGGACCGCACATGAGCGCATTACCAGCCACCATGAACGTCAGCGCCCCAAGGACGACCGCTATGTCGACGCGCTCGGCGTCGAACTCGGCAGCCGCTGGACCGCCGTCGAATCGGTCGGTCTCTACGTTCCGGGCGGTCAGGCGAGCTACCCCTCTTCGGTCTTGATGAACGCGGTGCCCGCCAAGGTCGCCGGCGTCGAGCGCATCGCCATGACCGTACCGGCGATGCGCGGCGCGCTGAATCCGCTGGTGCTCGCGGCCGCGAAAATCTGCGGCATCGACGAGATCTACCGCCTCGGCGGCGCCCAGGCGGTCGCGGCTTTCGCCTACGGCACCGAGACGATCCCGCCGGTCGCCAAGATCGTCGGCCCCGGCAATGCCTATGTCGCCGCCGCCAAGCGCCAGGTGTTCGGCACGGTCGGCATCGACATGATCGCCGGGCCGTCCGAGATCCTGGTAATCGCCGACGGCGCCAACGATCCGGACTGGATCGCCGCCGACCTTCTGAGCCAGGCCGAGCACGACGCGGCGGCGCAGTCGATCCTGCTCACCGACGACGGCGATTTCGCCGATGCGGTCGAAGCCGCTGTTGAGCGGCAACTGCGGCGGCTGTCGCGCGGCGAGACCGCTGCCGCCAGCTGGCGCGACCATGGCGCCATCATCCGCGTGGCCTGTCTCGATGAGGCCCCCGCCCTGTCGGACCGCATCGCGCCCGAACATCTGGAACTCGCGGTCGAGGATCCCGAGGAGCTGTTCGCCAAAATACGCAACGCCGGCGCGGTCTTTCTCGGCCGCCATACGCCGGAGGTCATCGGCGACTATGTCGGCGGCTCGAACCACGTCTTGCCAACCGCCCGCTCGGCCCGTTTCTCGTCGGGGCTGTCGGTTCTCGACTTCGTCAAGCGCACGTCGATCCTCAAGCTCGGGCCGGAACAGTTGCGGGCGCTCGGCCCCGCGGCCATCGAACTCGCCCGTGTCGAGGGACTCGACGCCCACGGCCGGTCCGTGGCGATCCGACTGAACCTTTGATCTTGCGATGACCGACGGCGGCGACCAGAAGAGCGGCAAGCTCATCGACATCGAGCTCGACGAGAGCATCGGTCGGGCAACACCGGACGTCGAACACGAACGCGCGGTGGCGATCTTCGATCTCATCGAGGAAAACGTCTTCAACCCGGCCGGCGCGCCCGAGGGCGGCCACTTCAAGCTCAGGCTCTCGCTCGCCGACAAGCGCCTCGTCTTCGACATTCGGGACGAGGCCGGCGAGCCGATCGTCGCCCATATCCTCTCGCTCACGCCCTTTCGCCGTGTGATCAAGGATTATTTCCTGATCTGCGACAGCTATTACGAGGCGATCCGCAGCGCGACGCCGCAGCAGATCGAGGCGATCGACATGGGCCGGCGGGGTATCCACAATGACGGATCGCAGACGCTGATGGACCGCCTGAAGGGCAAGATCGCCGTCGATCTCGATACGGCGCGTCGGCTGTTCACGCTGATCTGCGTTCTGCACTGGCGGAACTAAGCCCACGATGACGCCGCGGATGAAACCGGCAATCGGCACAAGATCCGGCGTAGCGTGCGACGACCGCCGCGGCGGTTTCCGTTTTGTTGGCGCATTGGGGGCGGGCCGATGATCAAGGCGGCCAACCCCACCGGCAACGCCGCGGTTTCGTCACTCTTGTTCGTCTGCGGCATGAACGCGATCCGCTCGCCGATCGCCGAGGCGATCGCCCGCTCGATCCTTCCCGCCTCGGTCTACATCGCCTCGGCCGGTGTCCGCAGCGGCCAACGTGATCCCTTCGTCGACATCGTGCTGGCCGAGCGGGGCCTCAGTCTCGGCGACTACAGGCCCAAGCGCTTCGAGGAACTGCAGGACGGCTATTTCGACCTGATCGTCACCATGGCTCCGGAGGCGCACCACGCTGCTCTCGACGCCACGGGAACGGCCTCGGTCGACGTCGAGTTCTGGCCGATGCCGGACCCGTCCGTGGCGGACGGCAGTCGCGAACAGATTCTCGACGCCTATCGCGACGTCTGCGACCGGATCGAGGCGCATATCCGCAAGCGGCTGCTGGAGAAGAAATAAACCGTCGTCGCGCTCAGTCCGCCAGCGACTGGATCTCGGCCTTAAGATCGTCCAGCCCGACGCTCTTTTCCGACGATGTCGACAGAATCCGCGGAAACGCCGCCGGACGTTTGGCGATCGCTGCCGCGGTCGCCTCGATCAGCTTTGGAACAGCCGGCGCCTTGATCTTGTCGATCTTGGTCAGAACGATCTGATAGGAGACGGCCGCCTTGTCCAGAAGGCTCATCACTTCGGCATCGTTGGTCTTGATCCCGTGGCGGGCGTCGATCAGCAGGAAGACGCGCTTGAGGCTGACCCGTCCGCGCAGATAGGAAAACACCAGCCGCGTCCAGGCGTCCACCTGGTCCTTCGGCGCCTTGGCGTAGCCATAGCCGGGCATGTCGACTAGAGCGATCGGTGGCAATTCCGTCGTCTCGCCGCCATAGCCGTCCGGCACGAAGAAATTCAGTTCCTGCGTGCGCCCCGGCGTGTTCGAGGTCCGCGCCAGTCCCTTGCGACCGAGCAGCGCGTTGATCAGCGAGGACTTGCCGACGTTGGAACGTCCGGCGAAGGCGATCTCGGGCGGGCCTTCCGGCGGCAGGAACTTCATGGCCGGCGCGCCGCGCACGAAGATCCACGGACGCGCGAAAAAGCGCGGGTCCGCCGCTTCCGGGAGCGTCTCGGCCTGTACGGTTTCGTCAGCCATGGTCATTGCGCCTTCTCAAGCATGTCGATGTCGGCGCCCCGGATTGCTCCGAGATTGCGGCTGACCTTGTCTATTGGCCAATCCCACCATCCGATCGCAAGCAGCCGGGCAACGGACGACTGGCAAAACCGGTGCCGGATCAGCCGAGCAGGATTACCCCCGACAACGCCATAGGCGGGCACGTCTCCGGTGACAACAGACCGTGCGGCCACGATCGCACCGTCGCCGATCGTCACACCCGGCATGAGCGTCGCGCCGTCGCCGATCCACACATCGTTGCCGACGATCGTGTCGCCCTTCATGCCCGCGAGGATGGTCGCGAAATCGAACCCCTCCTCCCAGCCATGGCCGAAGATATTGAAGGGATAGGTCGAGATCCCGGTCATCGCGTGGTTGGCGCCGTTCATGACGAAAGAAACGCCGGCGGCGATGGCACAGAAGCGGCCGATGACGAGGCGGTCACCCAGAAAGGGATAGAGATGGCCGACGCAGCGCTCGACGAAGTGTTCCGGTCCCGCCGGGTCGTCGTAATAGGTGTAGGCACCGATTTCGATCTGCGGATGGTCGACGATCGGCTTGAGGAAACCGACCCGGGGATGCTTGCTTACCGGGTGGGGATCGTCGGGATCGGGTCCATGCATCGTCGGCCCCTCGCCTCTATCCGATGATTTCGGCTCAGCTCTCTGACGGCTTTTCCCGTCGCCGGAACATGCCGCGCAGATTGTCCCACAGTTCGATCTTGGTGCCGTTGCGCTTCATGATCACGGTCTGCTGGATGATCGAGAGGGTGTTGTTCCACGTCCAGTAGATGACGAGGCCCGCCGGGAACGAGGCCAGCATGAAGGTGAAGATCACCGGCATCCAGGTGAAGATCATCTGCTGGGTGGGGTCCGGCGGGGTCGGATTGAGCCGCATCTGGATGAACATCGTGATGCCCATCATGATCGGCCACACGCCGACCAGCAAGAAGCTCGGCAGATCGACCGGGATCAGGCCGAAGAGATTGAAGATGCTTGTCGGATCGGGCGCAGCGAGATCCTGGATCCAGCCGAAGAACGGCGCATGCCGCATTTCGATGGTGACATAGAGGACCTTATAGAGGGCGAAGAACACCGGAATCTGGATCAGGATCGGCCAACAACCGGCCGCCGGATTGATCTTCTCCTCCTTGTAGATCCGCATCATCTCCTGCTGTTGCTTCTGCTTGTCGTCCTTGAAGCGTTCGCGCAGCTCGGTGATCTTGGGCTGCATGTTCTTCATGCGCGCCATGGATTTGTACGACTTGTTGGCCAGCGGGAAGAAGATCAGCTTGAGGACGACGGTGACCGCCAGAATAGCCAGACCGAAATTGCCGATAAAGCGATAGAGCCAGTCGAGCGCGTGGAACATCGGGCGGGTGATGAAATAGAACCAGCCCCAGTCGATCAACTGGCCGAACTGGCGGATGTTCAGCGTGTCCTCGTAGCCGTCGATGACGTCGACCACCTTGGCTCCGGCGAAGGTGCGATTCGTCGCGGTCACCGTAGTGCCGGGGGCAAGCGTCACCGGGTCGGCGACATATTCGGTCTGGTAGCGCGGCCGGTTGCCGGTCAGATAGAGGAAGCGCGACTGGAACGGCTGGCCGGCCTGCGGGATCAGCGTCGTCGCCCAGTATTTGTCGGTAATGCCGAGCCAGCCGCTGGCAACCTTCGGCGGCGTGAAGCGCTCGTCGGATTCGATCGCGGAATATTTGACCTCGGAGAGCCCGTCCTCGCCGAACACTCCGATCAGCCCCTCGAACAGGACATAGACGGAAGCCACTTCCGGCTTGGAGTAGCGGGTGACACGTCCGTAGGACGACAGGGTGACCGGCTGCGCGCCGCCGTTGCGCACCGCGTCTTCCACCGTGAACATGAAATTGTCGTCGACCGAAATCTGCCGCGAGAAGGTCACGCCGGCACCGTTCGTCGTGGTCAGCGTCACCGGCGTCGTTGGCGTCAGGGTCTGGTTGCCCTCGGCCTGCCACTTCGTCGCGGGACCGGGCAGATCGCCGGCATTCTGTCCAATATAACCGAACTCGGCGAAATATCCGGTCGGCAAATTCTCGGGGGACAGAAGCACGATGGTCGGCGAGGTATCCTTGACGGTCTCATGATAATTCTTGAGCCGCAGGTCATCGAGCCTGGCGCCGGTCAGGTTGATCGAGCCCGACAGCGCAGGTGTGTCGATCGGGATGCGCGCACCGGAAGCGACAGCTTCCTCGCGGGTTGCCGGAACTGCGGTCACGGTCCCCTCACTCGGCACGACGCTCTCGCGCCCCGCCGGTGCGGCGACATTTTCCTGGGGAGTGCCCGCCGGCGTCTGCGGGGTTTGCAACGAACCGTCGTTTTGAACCGTCTCTGTCGATTGCCGCTGCGCGTCCATGCGCGGGCTGACAACCAGAAACTGCCAGCCCACGAGGACCGCGATGGACAGCGCCATGGCGATCAGAAAGTTGCGGTTGTTTTCCATCAATCAGACCCCGATGGACGCCCCGGCGGACGCCGCTTCACTATGGTCGGCTCGCGATCCGGCCGCTTCGCACGTGCAAACCGTCGGGACAGCTCGTCCTTCAGGGCGGCGAAGGGCATGGCCAGCACCTCGCGCCGTGCGACGATCACATAATCGATGCCGAGCGCCATGTCAGCCTCGGCGTCGAGGCGGATCGCCTCGCGCAGCCGGCGGCGGATGCGATTGCGCACCACGGCGTTACCGACCTTCTTGGTCACGGTCAGACCGACGCGGGGATCCTCGCCATCACCCCGATCGAGGGCTTCGACAAAGAAAAACGGGCCGTTCAGGCGACGGCCCTTGCGCGCGGCCAGAAACTCCGCGCGTTTCGTCATTCTGCCGACGGCCATCGGAAACGTCTGGCGGCCGCGACGCGACTAGAGCGCCGTGCGTCCATTCGGACGCACAAAGGACGCTCTAGCACTTCGATTGAGCATCGGAATGATCCAAAAACCGGATTCCACTTTTTGGTCCGATGCTCTACGCCGAGAGCCGCTTGCGGCCCTTGGCGCGGCGCGCCGCGATGACCTTCTGGCCACCGTTGGTCGCCATGCGCGAGCGGAAGCCATGACGGCGTTTGCGGACGAGCCGGGACGGCTGATAGGTACGTTTCATCGTATCAATCCCGCGCTCGGGTGCGCGGACCCTTCATATGTTCCGAAGTCTGGGTACGGATGCGGGAGCAAAGCGCGCAACAACCCGTCGCGCGGAACACTGCCCACTCGTGTGGGCGCTTATAGGAAGGGTGGGAGGCAAAAGTCAATCGGTCGGGGGACGATCGAAGAGAGATCCTACCGCGCGGACCACAGTGCGGCCGCAAGCCGGATTTCACCATTGCCCCGACCGGTGGGCTCGCTATCGCGGGGCGGCGGGGCGACTGTTTCCTGCGTCCGGGCCAGGATATCCCCAGAAGCAGAATTCACGCTCGGCCGATGCCTGGGTCCGCGCGCTACTCGGTGATCAGCTTGTAGCGTTGCCCGGCGCGAACCTCGCCGCCGCCGGCGAGGCCGTTCAAAAGCCGGAACATCTGCGATTTGCGGTCGACGCCGACCATGCGGGCAGCAAGCCGTTCGGCCGTGTCTCCGGCTGCTGCCGTCACGATCCGGATCCGCAGGGGCTTGAGCGCGGCCTTTTCCGAGGTACTGAGCAGACGGAAGGAGCCAGCGACACGATCGGCGACGGTGCTGACGGAAGCCGCCGACGCGGCCTGGACCGCGGTCAGGAACCGGTAGACCTGACCACCCACCCGGATGACCGTCACGTCGAAGGCGTAATCGCCCCCGCGCGCCCGCGCCGAGACCGCGTCCAGATTGCCGACCCGTCGCCGCCGGATGGTCGATGGATCGAGGCCGCCGATCCAGCCGCTGTTGACGTAGTCGACGAGGCTGGTGGTGACAGGCAGGGCCACACCGTCGAACCGGATCGCGGTATCGCCCGGCCCCGTCGCCAGAACGGCTTCGGCGGTGTTGTCGATGAGAAAGCCCTCGGGCACCTCGAAGGTGATGCCAAGGCCGGGATGATAGAATCGCCGCTCGCGCACGTAGCCTTCCGCGGCGGAGTCGCCGAACAGCATGCCGTCGATGCCCGACAGATACCGGTCTCGGTCGGTCGCGCCGGACCCGGACGGGCCATATTGCCGGGCATGGCGCTCGGCTAGGTCGATGCGCTGCGGCGCCGAGGGGTGCGAGGCGAGAAAGTCGAGATTGGGATCGTTGGCTTGAAAGGCGTTGCGTATCCTGGAATAGGAATCCATCGCGCTCAAGAAGCGCGAGGCCGCAAACGGGTCGTAGCCGGCACGGGCAACATGGCGGATGCCGAGCACATCGGCCTGCAATTCCTGCTTGCGAGAGAACTGGGCGAGATTCAAACGGCCGCGGGCGAGCGCGATTTCCCCGGCCGGCTCGCTCGCCAGAACCTCGCTGACGACGCGACTGGCGATCTCTGCGGCCTGCTCGCGCTGCTGACGCTCAATGCCGTGATTAGCAGTCACATGCCCCATCTCGTGACCGATCACCGCGGCCACTTCGGCGGAATCGTTCGCAAGCGCAAGCAGGCCGCGGGTCACATAGACGTAGCCGCCCGGCAGCGCGAAAGCGTTGACATTTGGAGAGTTCAGGATGGTGATCCGGTAGGCGCGGTTCGGATCCTCCGTTTCCGCCTGAAGCTTGCCGACGACCGCCGCCAGCGTTCGCTCGAGTTTCGGATCGGAATAGGCCCCACCATAGGCCGCCAGAATCTTCGGATGTTGCGCCCGCCCGATGACCGACTGCGGATCGCTTCGCTGGATATTTTCGAAGGTAATCGGCTGGCGCGTCGCCGCATAGCCCGACTTGACATCGCCGCCGACGTCGCCGGCCAAGCTGTCCAGGCTCGCCTCCAATGACGTACACGCGCCGGCCGCCATAAGCGCGGCCAGCGCCGCGCCGCGAAGCGCCGCGCGTGTGACACGCCTTGCGGACCGGACACTGGACATGATTTCCATCGGTGCGATCACCGCCCCCGCCAATATGCCGCAGAAATTCAGCTCTGCCCTCTACGGACAAGACCCTTAACCGAAATGCCGCGCTCTGCGGAAGGATCGATCCGCAACACGACCTCGCAAAACTGCAGTGCACCCCCTCATCTCGGATAATCTCCCGGCTAACAAGCAAATTCGCCGGAAATGCGTCACGAAGCAGAATCCTGTGTGCCGAGATAGCGGGCGACACGCGGATCGCTCTGGCCCGACAGGATCGCCCGGGTCGGCCCGACGGCAAGCACCACGCCCTGATCGAGGAACGCGACGCGATCGGCGTGATCGGCCGCGTCGTCCGGATGATGGGTCACCATCACCACACTCATGGGACGCTCTGCGCGTTCCGCGCGAAGCGCCTTCAGCATCCCCAGCATCTCCTTGCGCAGCGCCGGCCCCAGCGCCGCAAAGGGCTCGTCGAGGAGCAGCAGCGGTCGATCGCGCAGGAAGGCGCGCGCCAAGGCGACACGCTGGCGCTCGCCGCCGGACATCGTGGCGGAACGACGGGCCTCGAAACCAGAGAGGCCCACGGCCTCCAGCGCCGCCAAGACGCGGCGCCGGTCGCCGCCGGACAGGCGAAGATTCGGGGCGATGCCGAGCGCGACGTTGCGAAACACATCGAGATGGGGAAACAGATTGTTTTCCTGGAAGACGATGCTGAGCGGCCGTTCGGCGGGGGCGACCCCGGTCATGTCGGCGCCGGCGATGGCGACCCGCCCCGAATCGGGCGTCGCGAAACCGGCCGCCAGATCGAGGAGCGTCGACTTGCCGGCGCCGCTCGGCCCGATCACCGCCAGCCATTCGCCCTCGCTCACGTCGAGATCGAATCGCATGTCGCTGCCCTCATAGGCGAGCCGAACGTCTTCGAAGGACAAGGCCGGCACACCGCTCATCGCTTTTCTCCCGCGCCTGCCAGCCCGCGCTCGGCCAGCGCCATCAGGCCGAGGCACAGGACACCGAGGATCAACGCCAGACCGGCCGCGTCGCTGGTGCGATAGCTGCCCATCCGTTGCAACAGCAGATAGGGCAGCGTGAGGAGGTCCTGGTTGCCGAACAAAGCGATCGCTCCGAGATCGCCCAACGAGATCGCCAGGGCGAAGGCGAAGGCGAGGCCGAGCGCTGGGCGCATGGCCGGCCAATCGACGACGCGCAGCCGCGACAGGCCGGCGAGTCCCAGACTGTCCGCCAGTCGCCCGGTCGCCTGATTGGCAGCGGCGAGCGCCGGCCCGACGATCCGCACGATGAACGGCACGGCCATGGCCGCGTTGGTGGCGACGACGACATAGGGCGCGGCGGCAAAGACGTCGGTGACCTGGCGTAGCGCCAGGAACCAGCCGGCCCCGACAACGATCGGCGGAACCACGAGGACGAGGCTGGCCGCCGTCTCCAGTCCCTTGCGCGCGGTATCGCGGCCACGTGGCGCACCGAATGGCGCGCTGCGCAAGGCTTCGAGGGCGAGGATCACCAGAATCGAGACGAGAAGCGCCAGCGATGCCGCGGCAAGGGCGATGACCAGGCTGGTCAGCGCCGCGCGACGGACCGCTGGATCGACGGCGAGCGAGACGAGGTCGGCCTGCAACCCGCGCACCAGAACCGCGACGAATGGCGACAGGACGAAGGCGATTCCGAGCGACAGGATCGCGGCGTCCATCGCCGCCCTCGCCCGGCTCGGCCGGTCATAGCGCAGAGCCCGGCCGCCGAGACCGAAGCCGGCCGCGACATCGCCGCCAAGTCGGGTTGCCAGCCACAGGATGATGGCGGTCAGGGCGATCTGCAGAAGCGACAGGGCGATCGCCCGACCGGGGTCGAACTCATAGCGTAGCGCCTGGTAGATCGCGACTTCCAGCGTTGTCGCGCCGGGCCCGCCGCCGAGGACGAGGACAAGCGTGAAACTCGTCACGCAGAGCATGAAGACGAGGCTCGCCGCTCCCGGCAGGCTGGCGCGGATCGCCGGCCATTCGAGCAGGCGGAAGGTGGCGAGCGGCGTCAGCGACAATTGCCCGGCGAGCTTCCAGCTTTCGGCCGGCACGCGATCCAGCGCCGCCACCATCAGCCGGGCGGCGAGCGGCAGGTTGAAGAAGACATGGGCGATCAGAATGCCGGCCAGCCCATAGACGTCGAGCCGCGGCAACCCGATCGCGGCGAAGGCTCCGGAGAGCACCCCGTTGCGGCCCCAGATGGTGATGATCGCGAGCGCGCCGACGAGGACCGGCAAGGCCTGCGGCAAGAGAAACAACCGCAGCACCGCCCGGCGTCCGAGAAAGCGGGCACGGTGGAGCGCGACGGCCAGCGGCACCGCACCGGCAAGCGACAAGAGCGTCGACAGCGCCGCCTGCTCCAGGGTGAAGACCACGACGCCCCGAATATAGCGGTCGGCGAAGAGCGCCGGCAGATCCGGCGCGGCACCCGTTGCCGCGAACAGGAACACAAACGCGCCGCCGAGAAAGGCGATCAGGATTGCAGCGGCTGCAAAGCCGAGGCCGATGCGCAGGGTCCGGTCGGTGGCGCCCGTCATGACCGCGCGGGCAGCCGAGCCCCGCCGCGCCATCCAACGCAAACGACGAGGCGCATCAGCGGCCGATCGCCTCGAGCCATTCCTGCGTCCAGGCCTTGCGGTTTGCGGCGACCGTCTCAGGATCGATGAACAGCGGCGTATCCACCTTGACCAACCGGTCGAACGCCTCCGGCAGTTCGATGCCGTCGATCACCGGCAGCGTCCAGTTGGTGGTCGGGATGATCGACTGGAACTCGGGGGTCAGCATGAATGCGAGGAATTGCCGCGCCAGCTCCGGCTGATCGGCGTTCTTGAGCAGGCCCGCGACCTCGATCTGGAGAAACTGGCCTTCCGAGAAGGCGGCGGCCTGATAGCGCTCGGAGCCTTCCTCGACCATGTGATAGGCCGGCGACGTCGTATAGCTCAGCACCAACGGAACCTCGCCATTGGTGAACAGGCCATAGGCCTCGCTCCAGCCGGGCGTCACGGTGAGGATGCGGTCGGAGAGCTCCGACCATTTGGCCTTCGCTTCCTCGCCATAGACCGCCTTCATCCATAAGAGCAGACCCAGCCCCGGCGTCGAGGTGCGCGCGTCCTCGATGGCGATCTTCTGCTCGGGATCGCCGGAGACCAGTTCCTCGAGGCTTTTCGGCGGGTTTTCGACCCGCTCGGTGTCGTAGACGACGGCGAGGTAGGAGTAATCGTAGGGCACGAAGACCGGATCGGAAAAGCCAGTCGGCACCGTCAGCTTGGACAGATCGACGCCGCTTTCGGCGAACAGGCCTGTCGCCTTGGCTTCCGGAATGAGGTCGGAGGTCAGGCCCAGCGCGATGTCGGCGTCGCTCGTTTCGCCCTCCAGCTTGAGCCGGTTGAGGATCGCGACCCCATCCCCAAGACCGACGAATTTCAAGTCGCAACCGCAGACCGTCTCGAACGCCGCCTCGATCTTCGGTCCCGGACCCCATTCAGGGATGAAGCTCTCATAGGTGTAGATGGTGAGCGTCGGCTTGCCCTCCTTTGCTGAAGCGGGCGCGGCGAAGGCAAACAGTGCGGCGAGGACAGCCACACTGGACAAGAGCTGCGGAGGGATGGGGATCATGGGCTTGCCTCTCAATGCAGCGACGTCGGAAGCGCCGCGCCGCGAGGATCCCGCGAACGCCCGCAATCCCTCCGCCGGTACGATCCGGATCAGGTTCGACGGGTTGGCAAGACGCCTCTCAGCCCGAAGGCACCCCGTGTGAGCTGCGGAAAGATTTAGCGACAAGCACCGCCACCGGCAAGAGCAGGACACCCCTGTTCCGGTGACGTAACGAGGGGGACGCGCGTGGTTTTCCCTCCCCTTCGAAGCTGCGGTGCGCTAGATCAGAGCGCCATGCGCTTCACGATCCTTCTTGCCGGCCGCGTCGATCCGACCCCCGCCCTGATCGCCACCGTATCCGGCACGCGGGTGATCGCCGCCGACGACGGAATTCGCCATGCCACGGCGCTGGGGCTCACGCCGGAACTGTGGGTCGGCGATTTCGATTCCAGCCCGGCGGTCCCGGCCGTCCAGTCCTCAGGCATTCCCCGCGAAACCTTTCCCAGCGACAAGGACCAGACCGATGGGGAACTCGCTATCGAGGCAGCGGTCGCCCGCGGCGCGACCCGGCTGCTGCTCGTCGGCGCGCTCGGCGGACCGCGCAGCGACCATGCCTTCGCCCATCTCATCCTGGCACTGCGCTTTGCCGCGCGCGGCCTCGACGTCGCGCTGTTCGACGGCCGCGAGCATGGCTGGCCGCTTTCACCTCGGTCGCGTCGATTCGACCTGGCCCCCGGCGCGCAATTCTCGATCCTGAAATTCTCCGACCTCTCCGGGCTGACGGTGGCAAACGCGAAATGGCCGCTCGCCGATGTCGACGTCCCGTTCCATTCGATCCTGACTCAGTCGAACGAGGCACTCGGCGAGGTCGTGGTCCAGCTACGCGAGGGCGCCGCCATACTGATCGCCCAAGCCGACCCGGCGGTGCGCTGAGGCGACGCCGAGCGGTTCAATCCTCCCGGAAGGCCCTTGAGAAACTGTCGGTGATGGGCTTGGCGAGATATTCCAGGAAGGTGCGCTCGCCGGTCGCGATATAGGCCTCCACCGGCATGCCCGGATAGATCTGGTCGCGGCTGATCTCGGGTGGCAGATCGTCGATCATGCTGAGCCGGGCAGTGTAATAGGGCTGCTGGGTCGTCTGATCGATCAGCCGGTCGGCGGAAAGATAGGTGACCTTCGCCTCGACGGTCGGCGTGGTGCGCGTATTGAGCGCGCTGAACCGCAGCCGGGCCCTTTGTCCGATGGAGATGACGTCGACATCCTGTGGCGAGACGCGGGCCTCGATCAGGAGGTCTTCGCCGGTCGGCAGAAGTTCGAGGAGCTGATCGCCGGGCCGAACCACACTACCGGAGGCATTCACACTCATCTTGATGATGATTCCATCGCTCGGCGAACGAACGACGATGCGATCGAGCACATCCTCGGCCGCCCGCAGCTGCTCTTCGGTATCGGAGACCTGCGCCCGGATTTCGTTGAGCTGCGTCACGGCGGTCTCGACGCGCTGGGTGTCGAGACGCGCCAGTTGCGCCTGCGCTTCGGCGATCTGGGTCTTCGCCGCCAGGATGCTGGAAACGCTCTGCCCGACCTGACCGACCAGATCCGCCTCGCTGCGAAGCAGCGCTGTGTATTCCGAGCGATTGGTCAGGCCCTTGTCCAAGAGCGTGCGCTTGCGCGTCACTTCCTCCCGAACGACTTCCAGCTGGCGCTCGAGAGCTGTCTGCTGCGCGGACATCCCCTCGATCTGCTCGCGGAGGGCCTGAACGCGCTGGCCCATGATCACCTGCTCCTGGCGGTGGCGGTCCAGACGGGCGGTGAACTCGCGTTCCTGCTCGTTGAGAAGATTGCCGATGCCTTCTGTCGCGGCCAGTTCATGCAACACCGGGGGAAACGACAACTCCTCCAGGCCGTCGCGCTCGGAGGTCAGCCGCTCGGTCCGCGCCTTCAGGCCGACCATCTGTTTCTGCAGTCGATTGCGCTGCGCCTCGGGCCCTGTCGGATCGAGGGCGAACAGCGCTTGGCCCGCCTTGATGCGCTCGCCCTCGCGCACGAGGATGGTCCGCACGATCCCGCCCTCCAGATGCTGGACTCCTTGGTTCTGACCGGCCGCCGCAACGACACCCGGCGCGACCGCAGCGCTCGCCAGCGGCGCCAGTGCGGCCCAGGCGCCGAAGCCCAAAAGAAAGCTCGCCGAGAGAGCGGCACCCGTCATGGTGATCAGCCGTATGCCGGTCTTGACGTCGCGAGCCCAGCCGTCGTCGTTTTTCGTCATCGATGTCCGCTCCATTGTCGGCAACCGGGCCATCGAGCCGCCGCTCAGCTGTCAGCCGTTTCGTAGTTCCGCCCGCCGGTGACGACAGCCGGAAAACGCCCAGTGACGATCGGGAACGGCGCCGGCGAAGCTTCCGCCCGATCGTCGGAAGCCGCGCGCGCGGCCTCCTGGGCCGCCTTGGCCTTCTGGACCTGGCGCGCGAACACCTCCTGCCGTGGCCCGAAATCCTGCACGGCTCCCTCGCGCAGGATCATGATCTTGTCGGCCCGTTCGGCAATCGGCCGGCGCTGTGTCACCAGAAGCACCGTCACCTTCGCCTCGCGGGCCGATGCCAGCGCCTTGTCCAGCGCCATCTCGCCTTCGGTGTCCAGATTGGCGTTCGGCTCGTCGAGAACGAGCAGCTTCGGCGATCCATAAAATGCCCGGGCCAGACCGACGCGCTGGCGCTGCCCGCCGGACAATTGCTGGCCGGCTGGCCCGATGATCGTATCATAGCCCTTCGGCAATCGCTGGATGAGGTCGTGGACCTCGGCTTTCTTTGCCGCGTCGATGATGGCCGCATCGCGCGCGTCGGGATCGAACCGGGCGATATTCTGCGCGATCGTCCCCGGCAGAAGTTCGACGTCCTGGGCCAGATAGCCGACATGGCGACCCAGACTCTCCCGGTCCCAGTTGCGGATATCGGCCCCATCGACACGAATCGCGCCCGAACGGATGTCGAAACCGCCGACGATGGCGCGCATGAGCGTCGATTTCCCGGCGCCGGAAGGACCGACCACCACGACGCAGTCGCCGGCCGGAATCTCGGCCGAGATCCGTTTGAGCAGCGGGTCGGCGTTCGCTGCAGTGGGCGGAAACACGACGACATTCTCAAGCGACAGGCGCCCGACAGGATCGGGCAGATCGGTCGCGGCCGGCTTGGTCCCAAGCGGAGCGAGCAACACGCTCAGCCGTCCCCAGGCCTTGCGGGCATCGACGGCGGGCTTCCACCCCGCGATGACCTGGTCGATCGGCTGGAGTCCGCGACCGGAAATCAGCGAGGAAGCGAAGATCATCCCGGCGGTCATCTCACCGGCCAGCACCAGATAGCCGCCATAGCCGAGGATGGCGATCTGCAACCCGATTCGAAGCGTGCGGGAGACGCCGGCATAGATCGCATTGATGCGGTTCAGCCGGTCCTGCGCCTCCAGCGAACGCGCTTCCTGGCCGCCCCATGCTCCTACGACATTGCCCACCATGCCCATCGCTGCGATACTTTCGGCGCCGCGGGCGAAGGACTGCGCTGCGAGCATCGCGGCCATCGCCCGCTCGCCGGCTTCGCCGACCGGGCGCTGCATCGCCTGCTGATTGGCCCAGGCGAGCAGGGCCAGGATGGTCGCGCCACCCAGCGTCAGCCAGAAAAGATGCGGGTGGATGAAATAGAGAATGCCGATGAAGAGCGGGACGAAGGGTAGGTCGAAGTAGGCCAGCAGGGAACGGCCGGATATGAATGCGCGCACCGTGGCGAGATCGCGCAGCGGCTGGACGTCGCCCAGCGACGCCCGCGGACCGCGCATCGCGCCGACGAGCGTCCGGGCGCCCGTCCCTGCCTCCAGCCGCGCGGCGATCCGACCGCAGATCATCGACCGGATCGCGTCGACCGCGCCGAGCAGGACCAGCGCGGCCACCGCGATGACGGAAATGAACGCCAGCGTCTCGACGGAGGCCGAGGACAGCACGCGGTCATAGATCTGCAGCAAATAGATCGGCTGAATCAGAAGCAGAATGTTGATGACGAAGCTGAAGACGATCAGCGCGACGAAGCCGCCGGTCAGGTCAAAGCCGAAACGTTGGTCATTTCCAGTCAATGCGATCCCGCCCCCTCCGGTTTTCCTCAAAGATGTCACTCGCCATAGCCCGCGGCCCTCGAAACCCCGACCCCCATCGTCGATCATTCGACAGTGATAAGAAGCCGACACCAGGGAACTTTCCTTAGGTCATTCAAACCTATTCATCGTGCAACGACAAGATGATCTTCGGCGGGCGCGTCAGGCGGCTTGGCGAGCATGACGGCCGCGATGGTCAGCGGGGCTCGCAAAACCCGGCTCGTCGAACAAGGCTTGGCGCCGGCGGCCGGATTCGATTATGGTGCGCCCTCGTGGTCCCGTAGCTCAGCAGGATAGAGCATCAGATTCCTAATCTGAGGGTCACTGGTTCGAATCCAGTCGGGATCACCATAGAAATGAAATACTTAATTTCAGGCAGGCCCGGTTTCATGTTGCATCCATGTTGCGACCAGTTCCCTTGAATTGCAGGCGTTTGCAGGTACTCTCAGCAACTCCACGCGACTCGACGGATTCCGTCAAAGGTCGGCTTCGGACGGAAAGTGTAGGGAGTCGAGGCGTTCCCGACCTTGAGCGGGTGCCATTGAGGGTGCGCATACGGTGCATATCCCGCTGGGCAGGCCATGATAAACGTACCTGTCGGCCGGGGCGTCTGCCGACAAGTCATAGGACCAACCGTCATCGGGCGATCGATTTCGACCGACGAACGACATGGGCAGTGACATGGCCTCGTTCTTTTTTGGCATTCTCGGGGAATTCTGGCGTGGCTCACGTCACAGATGATCGCGGAGCCGATACGCTGGCTGTGGACACTTCGGAGGGAAGCGCGCGTTGAGTTGAAAGAGTTGGCGCGCTCTTGGCCGATAAAGAGCAGCGGAGATTTGCATCCCGAATATCCTATGCTTCACTACCAAAAAGCCGAAAAGGATCGCTCCCGACTGGCCAACCTCGGGCAGCAGCTTGCCGCATTCACCGAAATTCATCTGAGGCTATCGTCCACATATGCTAAGTGGTGGAAGGGGTATGACTTGAAGGAGGCCGCTGACGGCTTCACTAGTATGGCGGGTCATCTCCACACGTCCAACATGCATGAGCGGCGTGAAGCCGAGCGCAACATCAAAAGGGGTCTTGGCTTCAAGGACATGCATTAGGGTCGCTGGGGATCACCATGCAGTTCGATAGCTGCACGAGCCTGTTTTACAGGTGTGCGCGTCATGCTTATCTACTCTGCCGCCCGAGCGTCGAGATAGCTTCTCAGACGCTCAAAGATCATTCCGCAAGATATTCACCTCACCGGCCACTGCCTCAGCGCAACGGCCGTCTTACATATTTCCGCCGCCCGGTTGATGATGTCGGATTTCGCGGCGAGCGGGAAGCATGGCGGCGCTCAGTCGAGCCAGGTCGCTGGGAACAAGAGAACGAGCACCGTCACGATCTCGAGCCGCCCGAGCAGCATGATCGCGGAAAGAACCCAGAGCGTCGGATCGGAGAATTTGCCGAAATTGCCGGCGGGGCCGATGATCTGGCCAAATCCCGGACCGACATTTGCGAGCGCGGTGAGCGATCCGGAAAAGGCCGTCATGAAATCGAGCCCGAGCAAGGTCAAGACGACGGTGCCGATCAGCAAGACACCGAAAAACAACAAGACGAACAGCGTCACGGTCTGCAGCAATTCCGGCGTAACCTCCTGATTGCCGTAGCGCAGGCGCCGGATCGCATGCGGACGGAACAGTCCCCGGGCGCTGGCTTTCACGAGGAGGAAGAGGATGACCAGCCGGTTGGCCTTGATCCCGCCGGCGGTAGACCCGGCGCAGCCGCCCAGGAACATGGCGAGAAAGAAGACACCCGTCGCAGCGTTCGACCAGAGCGTATAGTCCTCCGAAGCATAGCCCGTCGTCGTGATCACCGAAATGAGGTTGAACGCCGAACTGGCGAACGCCTCGTTGAAGGGCGTCGCGTTGAGAGCATGGCGGGTAGCAGCCAGAGCGACGCTGAGCACGGCGCAGGTCACCAGGAAAACCAGGATCTGCGGATCGTTCCAGCGCTGGAATCGGAACGGCAGGAGCACCCGGATGTAGATCACGAAGGGAAGCGAGGCGAGCACCATGAACAGGCTCGAGACGACAAGCAGCCGGTTGTCGTCGAAATAGCCCATCGAGGAGTCGTGGGTCGAGAACCCGCCGGTCGCCAACGTCGTCATCGCGTGGTTCACGGCATCGAAGACGCTCATGCCAAGGGCCGAATAGGCCATGATGCAGAGGACGGTCAGCACCGCATAGGCAGCCATCAGGCCGGCCGCCAACTGGTTGACGCGCGGCAGGATTTTCTCGGATTTGTCCGAACTCTCCATGTGGAACAGGGAAAGACCGCCGCCGCGGATCGACGGCAGGATCAGGATCGCCATGCCGATGATGCCGATGCCGCCGAGCCATTGCAGCAGCGAGCGCCACAAAAGAAGGCCCGGCGGGAGCGCATCGAGGCCGGAAATCACTGTCGAGCCTGTTGTCGTCAGTCCGGACATCGATTCGAAGAAGGCGCCGGCGAAGCTGAGGTGGACCGAGCCGAAATACAGCGGCAGGGCGCCGATGCCGGCGGTGACCAACCAAACCGACGTCACCAGCAGGAAGCCGAGGCGCGGCGTGAACGGCACGCGTTCGCCGCGGGTGGCCGCGGCGACAAGACTGCAGACGATCGCAACGTCGACAGCGGAAAACACGAAGATTCGCCAGTCGTCATTGGCGTTGGAAAAATCCGTCAACGCGGGAATCAGCATGGCTCCGGCCAGGGCCAGTCCGAAGATCGACGCCGTATGGAAGGTTGTCCGGAGAATGGGAAGCTCCCGCGAGGATCACGGCGATCCGGACAGCCGGATGGCGTAAACGCGCTTTTATACCCGCGCCGCGGCGTCGACAACGGGGCGCCGCCACCGTCACGGGCGGCCCTTGCCTGCCGACCGAGCCCCAAGCTCGCCGCGTAGAAATCCATTCCGCCGAAGTGCCCATGCCGCGACATGCTTTGCCCTTGTCAGCCTTCGAGGGAGCGGCTACGTCCGGGCGAAACGAGGACAGGTCGGAATCCGAGCCGGCACTGTCGCTCGCGCAAGAACCGACCCTCTCCGAATGGGGTCCGACAAGACCGAGGTTCCGTCATGACCTATCTGGTGACCGACAACTGCATCAAGTGCAAATACATGGACTGTGTGGAGGTCTGTCCGGTCGACTGTTTCTACGAGGGCGACAACATGCTCGTCATCCATCCCGACGAGTGCATCGACTGCGGCGTGTGCGAGCCGGAATGCCCGGCCGAGGCGATCAAGCCGGACACCGAGCCGGGCCTCGACAAATGGCTGACGGTCAACACCGAATACGCCGAGAAATGGCCGAACATCACGATCAAGCGTGAGCCGCCGGCCGACGCCGAGAAATTCGACGGCGAGGAAGGCAAGTTCGAGAAGTACTTTTCGCCCGAACCCGGCGAAGGCGACTGAACCGTCAGTGTTCGCAGCAAAGGCCCGATAGGCTAGCCGGATTTATCCCCAGCGCAG
The DNA here is from genome assembly GCF_017183135.1 of Aurantimonas marina. GTDB lineage: Bacteria > Pseudomonadota > Alphaproteobacteria > Rhizobiales > Rhizobiaceae > Aurantimonas > Aurantimonas marina. The sequence goes on from NZ_JADDXW010000001.1 coordinate 404,183, forward strand.
GCGCTCATGGGCGCGGCGCTCTTTCTTGTTCGGCGGCCGTTTTGGCGGGGTATAGCCGCCCTTGGGCGGCTCGGCATCCTTGCGCTTGGTTGTCTCATCTGGCGGCGGCGACAGATCCTCGTACAACTCCGCCGCTTCGCTAGCCGGCCCGCGGCGGGTGCCGCAGTCGCGAATCTTCAAAATGCGAACCGTGTCGTGGATCGACACGGTCAGCGTGTCGTCGGCACGCACCAGACGCGCGGCATTGGTGGTCTTGTCGCGGTTTATCCGCACGCCGCCCGATTGGACAAGCTTCTGGGCAAGGCTGCGCGACTTCACGACCCTCGCGAAGAAGAGCCATTTGTCGATGCGCTGACCCGTTCCGTCAGCCATCGGAACCGTTTTCGGGCTTATTTGCCAAGCTTGTCCTTGAGCGCCGCGAGCTTGGCAAAAGGCGAATCGGGGTCGACGCGCTGCGGCCTTGCCTGCACCGGCTTGTTGTACGCGGTCTGCGGCTTGTCGAAGCGGCGGCCGCCGCCACCCTCCTTGCGCTCGCCGCGCTCCTTCCAGTCGCGATTCGGCCGGCCCTTTGCCTGGCGCTCGTTCTCGGTTCGACCGTCGGCCTTCTGGCCCCCCTTGCCGAAGCGCTGGCCGCGCTCCGGAGTTGCCGTCCCGCCGCCGGCCTCGCGGCCCTTGCCCCGCTGAGCGTGACCGTGACGCTGGCCCGCGCGCCCACCGGCGCGTTGCGGCCGCCAGACCTGCACGAGCTTCGGAGCAACCGGCTCGCCATCGGGCTCGGAAGCGGCGGCCTGTTCGCCTTCCGCTTCTTCCGGCGCCGATCCGGTGGGAGACGGCTCCGGCGTCGTCTCCGCCCCGGACACGGCCGCGTCGCCGACGGGTGCGACCGCCTCGGCCGTGCTGGCGGCGGCCTCGCCATCCGTTGCACTCCCGACGGCGTCCGGTGCGGCAGCCTCCGCCTCGCCCGCTTTCGCGGACGGCTCCGCCACCGCTTCGTTGCCAGCCCCCGCCGGCGCGACTGTATCTGCGGCTGCGATCCCGGCTTCCGTCACAACAGTCGCTTCCGGCGTGGCGCCTGCCTCCGGCTGTGGCTGGGGCGTCTCGAGCGTGGCGACGGCCTCCGCCGCCTTGCGCTCGGCCTCGGCCCGAGTGGCAGCTTCGGCGGCCTTGGTCTCGGCGTCGAGACGCTGAATCTCGGCTTCGACCGCCCCCGCCTCGACGCCTTCAGGGCGGTATCCGAGGCCCTTCAGCACCTCTTCCATATCCTCGGCGGTGGCACCGAGAATCGACATCATCGCCGGCGTTACCAGGAATTGCGCGCCGTTGTAGCCACCCTCGGGGCGCTTGCCCGTCCCCGGCTTCCAGGCCAGGGCCGGCCGGATCAGATCGGCGAGACGCTCCAGAATGTCGACCCGGACCGCCCGGCGGCCGAGCAGCCGATAGCCGGCGAGGCCGAAGAACACCGGGTCGATGGCCGGGTCGGCGACCGCAGACGTGCGGCCGGTGGCCAGAAGATTCGTAACCTCCCCATATCCTGGCCGGTCGCGCCCATCCTTGTTCACCGCCCACAGCAGCGTCAGCAGGGCCGCCGGCGCCGGCTTGATCAGCGCCGGGATGAAGATGTGATAGGCGCCGAAGCGCACACCACAGCGCCGCAGTGCCGCGCGCGCATCCTGGTCGAGCGAGCGGACTTCCTCGGCGACGTCGCGGCGTTGCACCATGCCGAGATTCTCGGACAGGCGATAGGCGAGCCCCTTCGCGGTCCCCTCCAGACCCTCAGCCGACTTCAGGTCGACGAGCGGCTTCAGCACCGTTGAGACCTGATAGGTGACGGAGCGCTCGGCCCGTGCCGCGACCTTGTCGCGCTCGGGGCCGGCCAGTTGTTCATCGGCTAGGAGGACGATTTTCGGCTTCAGCGGGTCGTCGCTCGCAGCAAGGCTGGCCACCGGCGCGCCGAGCCAGCGGATCAAGCCGTCGGAGCCGAGGGCGATGTCGCCGTTCGGTGCGTTGGCGAAGCGCTCGGCCCGCTTTTCAAACTCCCCGGTCAACGCTTTCTGCGAGGCCGCGCGCACCGCCTTGCCGTCCTGGCCTTCGGCCTTGCCATCAAGGGTGAATCTGAACCCCTGCAGCTCCCCGACAGTGTGGCCCTCGACCACGACCGTGCCGTCGCCGCTGATCTCAGCTTCCATGAACGCGTTCTCTCTCAGCCGCTTCATCAAGACGCTTGTCCTGCGGTCTACGAAGCGTTTCGTCAACCTATCGTGAAGCGCGTCGGAAAGCCGGTCTTCGATGGCCCGTGTCTTTTCCTGCCAGTGTGTCGGATCGGCCAACCATTCGGGGCGGTGGGAAATATAGGTCCATGTCCGGATTTCGGCGATGCGCTGGGACAGGGTGTCGATGTCGCCGTCGGTGCGATCGGCACGACGCACCTGCGCCGCCATGTAATCCTCCGCGACATGGCCGCGGACGGCAAGATCGACATAGATCGCAGCGATGATCTCGGCGTGCTGCGCCGGAGCGATCCGGCGGTAGTCGGGAAGCTTGCAGGCCTCCCAGAGCAATTCGACGCGCTTGGCGCCAAGCGCGAGATCGGCCACGTTCGGATCGCGCGACAGGTATTCCAGCGCCCTTTGGTCAACCGCCGGCAGGGATTTCGTCAGTTCCGGACAGGGCGGCGGCCGCTCGAGACTGTCCTTCAACGCCGCGATGGATGCGAAATCGAAGTCGCGGCTGCGCCACTGCAGCACCCGCACCGGCTGAAACACGTGGGCCTCCAGCGCCTCGACGAGTTCGCCCGGCAGCGGGTCGACCTTGCCGGTGACCCCGAAGGTTCCGTCGCGCAGATGCCGGCCCGCCCGCCCGGCGATCTGGCCGTATTCGGCGGCGGTCAGCTGGCGGTACTGAAACCCGTCGAACTTCCAGTCCTGTGCGAAAGCGACATGGTCGACGTCGAGATTGAGCCCCATGCCGATCGCGTCGGTCGCGACCAGAAAATCGACGTCGCCCGACTGATAGAGCGCGACCTGCGCGTTGCGGGTGCGTGGGCTGAGCGCGCCGAGGACCACCGCCGCGCCGCCGCGCTGGCGGCGGATCAGTTCGGCAATGGCATAGACCTCGTCGGCGGAGAAGGCGACGATGGCGGTGCGGCGCGGCAGGCGGGTGATCTTCCTGGAACCGGCGTAGACGAGGTTCGACAGGCGCGGCCGCGTGACCGTCTGGGCGCCCTTCAACAGGCGCTGCAAGACGCCCTGCATCGTCGAAGCGCCGAGCAGCAGGGTCTCCTCGCGTCCCCGCGCATGCAGAATGCGGTCGGTAAAGACGTGGCCGCGTTCGAGGTCGGCGGCCAACTGCACCTCGTCGATCGCAACGAACGCGGTGTTCGGCGCGCGCGGCATCGCCTCGACGGTGCAGACGGAATAGCGCGCGTTCGGCGGCTTGATCTTCTCCTCGCCGGTAATCAGCGAGACCGCCGCCGGCCCCACCCGGTCGCAGACCTTCTGATAGACCTCGCGCGCCAGCAGCCGCAGCGGCAGGCCGATCGTTCCGGACGAATGAGCCACCATCCGCTCGATCGCCAGGAACGTCTTGCCGGTGTTGGTGGGTCCGAGAACGGCGGTGACATTTGTCCCGTCGAAGCGGAGGGTCTCTTGGACGGGGGGAAACTCAGCCATGCGTATCGCTATGTGGGATCACAGGTCGTTTGGAAAAGGTTCCGCCTTGATTCGCAATGGCTTCGAACGCCCGAGAACCGGCGCGGATTTCAAGCGAACCACGGCGCGACAAAAAAAATCGATCGACTCGAACTTTTTTTGGAACCACTGGCGCGCCCCCGCATTATTCAGGCACCCCCAAGCGATCATCCCCCTCGATCGCGATATGCAGACGGAAAAAGGCAGCTCCCCCTCGCTGCCTTTTTTCGCGTCTGGAGGTGGGGTCCTTGCCACACCGGGGCGAAAAACTCGGCCCTTATCGCAAATTCGGTTGCACAATAAGATGGGGTTAACGTAGCGACGAGTTCCCGCCGCCGTCCCGGATCACTCCATGCAAGCCGGAATTCTCCTGGCCTTCGCCGCCTATTTTTCCTTCGCGGGCGCCGATGCCAGCCTGAAGTGGATCGGCCCCGACCTTCCCATCTTCGAGATCGGCTTCTTCGTCTCGCTGTTCGCCCTTTTGCCGGCGCTGTTCACCAAGCGCCCGGAAGACAACTGGGGCAACGTCTTCGTGCCCAAGCGTCCCGGCCTGCTGGCGCTGCGGATGCTGAGCGGCACGCTCGGCGGCATCGGTGGGGTGATTGCCTTCACCACCCTGCCGCTGGCCGAGGCCTACGCCCTCATTTTTCTCCTGCCGATCTTCGTGACGGTGTTTTCCCGGGTGGTGCTGAAGGAGCCGGTCGGCTGGCGGCGTTGGCTCGCCGTCTTCGGCGGCCTCATCGGGGTTCTGTTCGTCGTCAGGCCCGGTTTCCGGGAAATCCTGCCGGGCCACTTCGCCGCCATTCTCGTCGCCATCTGCGGCGCGGCGACCGTCCTCATCCTGCGCGTCCTCGGCCCCTCCGAACGCCGGATCACGCTGATTGGTGCCGTTCTCGTCGCCGGGATTGTTGTCAACGGGGTGTTGATGGTCCCGAATTTCGAAGCGCCCGGCCCCGCCCTCTGGCCGGTTCTCCTGCTCGGCGGCGTATTCGCCGGCATGGGCCATCTGTTGATCGTCTTCGCCACAAGGCTCGCGCCCGCCGCTCGGGTGGCCCCCACCCAATACAGCCAGATCGTCTGGGCCGCGGTCATCGGCGCCACCTTCTTCGGCGAATATCCGGACGGTCTCGCGATGGTCGGCATGGCGTTGGTCGGAGTCTCCGGCCTCTTCACCCTGGTGCGCGAGGAGCAGCGATTCGGCTGGCCGAGCCGGATTCCGCTGATTCGCAATCGCTGACGAGAGGGCATTGTGGCGCTTCGCACCTGCGAAAAGCACTGCGGCGCCGCAATCTTGAGCGATCGCCGAAAGCGACTATAAGTCGTGCGACCTGAGTAGGGGGAACAGTCCTTGGCCATCCGCAAGATCCTTGTCGCCAACCGATCCGAAATCGCCATCCGCGTCTTCCGCGCCGCCAATGAACTCGGCCTGAGGACCGTGGCGATCTGGGCGGAGGAGGACAAGCTGGCGCTCCACCGCTTCAAGGCGGACGAGAGCTATCAGGTCGGCCGTGGCCCGCATCTGACCAAGGACCTCGGACCGATCGAGAGCTATCTGTCGATCGAGGAGGTGATTCGCGTCGCCAAGCTGTCCGGCGCCGACGCCATTCATCCGGGCTACGGGCTCTTGTCGGAAAGCCCGGAATTCGTCGACGCCTGCCGCGAGGCCGGCATCGTTTTCATCGGCCCCACCGCCGACACCATGCGCCGGCTCGGCAACAAGGTCGCCGCGCGCAATCTGGCCGTCGAGGTGGGCGTGCCCGTCGTGCCGGCGACCCAGCCGCTGCCCGACGACATGACCAAGGTCCGCGAGATGGCCGCCGAGATCGGCTATCCGGTGATGCTCAAGGCCTCCTGGGGCGGCGGCGGGCGCGGCATGCGCGCAATCCGCGCCGAAAAGGACCTCGAGCGCGAGGTGATCGAGGGCAAGCGCGAGGCGATGGCGGCGTTCGGCAAGGATGAGGTCTATCTCGAAAAACTGGTCGAGCGCGCCCGTCATGTCGAGGTGCAGATTCTCGGCGACACCCACGGCAACATCGTCGACCTGTTCGAGCGCGACTGCTCGATCCAGCGCCGCAACCAGAAGGTCGTCGAGCGCGCGCCCGCGCCGTATCTGAACGACGCCCAGCGCCGCGAAATCGCCGGATATGCTCGCCAGCTCGCCGACGCGACCGATTATGTCGGCGCCGGTACGGTCGAGTTCCTGATGGATGCCGACACCGACGCCTTCTACTTCATCGAGGTCAATCCGCGCGTCCAGGTCGAGCACACCGTCACCGAGGAGGTGACCGGCATCGACATCGTCAAGGCGCAGATCCACATACTCGACGGCGCCGCGATCGGCACGCCGGAATCGGGCGTGCCGCGCCAGGAGGACATCAAGCTCAACGGCCATGCCCTGCAGTGCCGCATCACCACCGAGGATCCGGAGCAGAACTTCATCCCCGACTATGGCCGGATCACGGCCTATCGTGGCGCCACAGGTTTTGGCATCCGCCTCGATGGCGGCACCGCCTATTCGGGCGCCGTTATCACGCGCTTTTACGATCCGCTCCTGGAAAAGGTGACGGCCTGGGCGCCGACGCCGCAGGAGGCGATCGCCCGCATGGACCGGGCGCTGCGCGAGTTCCGCATCCGCGGCGTGGCAACGAACCTGACCTTTCTCGAGGCGATCATCGGCCACGATAAGTTCCGCGACAACACCTACACGACCAAATTCATCGACGACACGCCGGCGCTGTTCAGCCAGGTCAAGCGCCGCGACCGCGCCACCAAGCTCTTGACCTATCTCGCCGACGTCTCGGTCAACGGCCATCCGGAGACGAAACACCGGCCCCGTCCGACTGAAGGCCAGATCGCCCCGGTGCCGCCGCTGTTCAAGGCACCGATCGTCGACGGCACCCGCCAGAAGTTCGACGCCCTCGGCCCGAAGGCTTTCGCCGAATGGATGCGCGCCGAGCCGCAGGTCCTGATCACCGACACGACCATGCGCGACGGGCCGCAATCGCTGCTGGCGACCCGCGTCAGAACCCATGACATCGTCGCCATCGCCGACGCCTATGCGCGCGCCCTGCCACAGCTTCTCAGCCTCGAATGCTGGGGGGGCGCGACCTTCGACGTCGCCATGCGCTTCCTCACCGAGGACCCATGGGAGCGGCTGGCGCTGATTCGCGAGAAGGCACCGAACATCCTTCTCCAGATGCTGCTGCGCGGCTCGAACGGCGTCGGCTACACCAATTATCCGGACAATGTCGTCAGGCGCTTCGTCGCCGAGGCGGCCAAGGGCGGCGTCGATCTCTTCCGGGTGTTCGACTGCCTCAACTGGGTGGAGAACATGCGGGTCTCGATGGACGCCGTGTGCGAGGCCGGCAAGCTCTGCGAGGGGGCGATCTGCTATACCGGCGACCTGTTCGATCCGGATCGGTCGAAATACGACCTCAAATATTACGTGTCGCTGGCCAAGGAGATGGAAGCGGCCGGCGCCCATATTCTCGGCATCAAGGACATGGCGGGGCTGCTCAAGCCGGCCGCGGCGCGCGTCCTGTTCCGGACGCTGCGTCAGGAGACCGATCTGCCGATCCACTTCCACACCCACGACACGTCCGGCATTTCGGCGGCCACGGTGCTCGCCGCGATCGATGCCGGCGTCGATGCCGTCGATGCGGCGATGGATGCCCTTTCCGGCAACACCTCGCAGCCCTGCCTCGGCTCCATCGTCGAGGCGCTGAAGGGCACCGAACGTGATCCCGGCCTGTCGGCCGAGGCGATCCGGCGCATCTCGTTTTACTGGGAGGCGGTGCGGGCGCAGTACGCCGCCTTCGAGAGTGACCTCAAGGGTCCGGCTTCCGAGGTCTATCTGCATGAAATGCCGGGCGGACAGTTCACCAATTTGAAGGAGCAGGCGCGCTCGCTCGGCCTGGAGGCGCGCTGGCACCAGGTCGCCCAGACCTATGCCGACGTGAACAGGATGTTCGGCGACATCGTCAAGGTGACGCCCTCGTCCAAGGTCGTCGGCGACATGGCGCTGATGATGGTCAGTCAGGATCTCACCGTCGCCGACGTGCTCGACCCGGCCAAGGACCTCGCCTTTCCCGAGTCGGTGGTGGCGATGATGCATGGCGATCTGGGCCAGCCGCCGGCTGGATGGCCGGCGGACATCCAGACGAAGGTGCTGAAGGGCGAGACGTCGATCACCGTGCGGCCCGGCTCGCTGCTCGGCGAGGCCGATCTCGACGCCGAGCGCGCCGCCATCGAGGCGAAACTCGAACGCCCGGTGAGCGACCCGGAATTCGCTTCCTATCTGATGTACCCCAAGGTCTTCGCCGATTTCGCCGCCGTGCAGGAACTCTACGGTCCGGTCTCGATGCTGCCGACACCGTCCTATTTCTACGGGATGGACCAGGAGGACGAGGTTCTCGTCGATATCGAGCGCGGCAAGACCCTGGTCATTCGCTGCCTTGGCTTCGGCGAAACCGATGAAAAGGGCATGCGTACGGTCTTCTTCGAACTGAACGGCCAGCCTCGGCGGGTCAAGGTTCCCGACCGGGCCCATGGCGCGTCGGGCGCCGCGGTCCGGCCGAAAGCCGAAGCCGGCAACGCCAGCCATGTCGGTGCGCCGATGCCGGGCGTCGTCTCGACGCTGGCGGTCGCGCCCGGCCAGGCGGTCAAGGCCGGCGATGTCCTGTTGTCGATCGAGGCGATGAAGATGGAAACCGCCCTGCACGCCGAGCGCGACGGCACGGTCGAGGCGGTGCATGTGACCGCCGGCGCGCAGATCGACGCCAAGGATCTGCTCGTGGTCTACGCGGCCTGATCCTAAAGCATCAGCCGCCCGCCAGTCACCGCCAGGACCTCTCCCGTAACGTAGGTGGAATCGTCCGAGGCAAGATAGACATAGGCCGGCGCGAGTTCCGCCGGCTGCCCGGCCCGGCCGAGAGGCGTCGAGGAGCCGAAGTTCTCGACCTTCTCCTTCGGCATGGTCGAGGGAATGAGCGGCGTCCAGATCGGACCCGGAGCGACCGCGTTAACGCGAATTCCCTTGTCGGCGACCAGTTGGGCAAGACCGCCGGTAAAATTGGCGATCGCGCCCTTCGTGGTGGCATAGGCCAGCAATCCGGGCGACGGATCGGTCGCGTTGATCGAGGTGGTGTTCACGATCGCTCCGCCCGGCTGCATGTTCCGGATGGCGGCCTTGCAGAGATAGAACATCGAATGGATGTTGGTGCGGAAGGTCACGTCCCATTCCTCGGCACTGATCTCCTCGATGCTGTCGAACGTCGCCTGGTGAGCGGCGTTATTGACCAAGATGTCCAGCCGGCCGAAGGTATCCATCGCCTTCTTGACCAGCGCCTCGCAGTGATCCTCCTGCTTGATGTCGCCTGGCATCAGGATCGCCTGGCGACCGGCCTTTTCCACCAGACGCGCGGTCTCCCGGGCGTCCTCCTCCTCGTTGTAATAGGAGATGAGAACGTCAGCGCCTTCGCGCGCAAAGGCTATCGCGACGGCCCGTCCTATGCCGGAATCGCCGCCGGTGATGATCGCCGCGCGATCCGTCAGCTTTCCTGACCCCTTGTAGCTTTCCTCGCCGTGATCGGGCCTCGGAGACATCGCCTCCGTTTCACCTGGCATATCCTGATCTTGGTTCGGCTGCTTCGGGCGCGGATAGGCGTTTCGAGGATCGAGGGCCATGACGTTATCCCTTTCATCTGCAATGGGCGGACAACCAATTCGGATTGGTGCCGAACCGGCACGTGGTCGCCTCACGGATTGAAATCTCTTGGGAAACGCGCGAACTAGCTCCGGTTTCGGCTGGAGCACGGAATAATTTCGTCAGTCGACGAACCGTTGGTCAGGGAATGTCGGCCTTTCGCGCTTGGCGATTGCGCCAGGTCAAGCGGTCAGAGCCGGTGATATGCTCTTATCGCTCCAGCCGATGAAAATGGAGACGGCCCTGCCATCGAACCGGACGTCACCATCGAGGCGGTGCATGTTACCCCCGGCGCGCAGATGGGCGTCAAGGACCTGCAGTGGTTTCGGACAACAGGGGCCGATCTCGCCCATCATTGTTGCCCCGCGAACCGCGGTATTCATGCTGACGCTGATACGGTCCAAGGAGACGACAACGATGGTCGCGACGCCGGGTCCCTCGACCGAAACCAGATCGACGTTTCCTGGCGTGAACGACCGCTCGCCTGAAGAAACCGCGGCCAACGCGGTCGTTTACCTGTCGGGAAAGGTGAAGAAGCCGGCGGTCGACGTCGCCGTCCTATCGATACTGGCGGGCTTCTACATCGCCTTCGGCTCGATCTTCTACCTTGTCACTGGCGCGGGCAACGATGGCCTGTTCGGGCTCTCGCGTCTGTTCAGCGGCGTCGCCTTTTCCGTCGGCCTGGTACTCGTGGTCGTCGCCGGGGCGGAGCTTTTCACCGGCGACACGATGCTGGTGATTCAACGGGTGCGCCACACGCTCGACCGGGCCACGATGTGGCGGTTCTGGGGCATGGTCTATGCCGGGAATTTCGTCGGATCGCTGATCATCGCGATTCTATTCGTCATCGCCGGTGGGTACATGATCGGCGATGGTGCCGTGGGGCTCAACGCACTCAAGGTCTCTGCGGGAAAGACCGGCGACGCCTTCTACGCCAATTTCGCCGCGGGAATTCTTGCCAACATGCTAGTCTGTCTGGCCATCTGGCTGGCGCTCGCGGCACGAACCGTGCCGGGCAAGATCCTTGCGATTGTCGGTCCGATCGCGACCTTCGTCGCTGCGGGTTTCGAGCATTCTATCGCCAACATGTCGATCATACCGATCGGCCTGATGACGAAGTGGTTCGCCGGGGAACAGTTCTGGACGATAACCGCGTCCACACCTGATGCGTTTGATGGGCTTACCGTCGGCTGGTTCCTGTGGAACCTTCTGTTCGTGACGATCGGCAATATGATCGGCGGCGGCCTCATCGGTTTGTCTTATTGGTATGCATATCTGCGCGAGAAATAGGCGTCGTGCAGGCTTTGCTAGGATTGTCACTTTGAGTAATGGGCAGCGGATCGCGGCCGGCTGGAGCACTCGGCTGTCGTTCAGGACGCCGGGCGCGCGCCTTGCGGCCGCCATCGCCTTTTTCGTCAACGGCTTCGTGCTCGGCAGCTGGGCGCCGCAGGTGCCGGTGCTGGCCGACCGGCTCGCCATCACCCAGTCGACCCTCGGCCTGTTCGTTCTGGTGCTCGGGCTCGGCGCCATGACCGCCATGCCGCTGATCGGCGCCACGATCGCCCAGGGCGGGTCGCGGCGGCCCGTGCTGATAACGCAGATGCTGCTGGCTCTCGCCCTACCGCTGCTGGCGGTGGCGCCTACCGTGCCCCTCGCCGCTCTGGCGATCTTCTTCTACGGCATGACGCTGGGCGGCATGGATGTGGCGATGAACGCCAACGCCGTCGCGGTCGAGCGTAGTGCCGGCAAGGCGATCATGTCGTCCTTTCACGGCTTTTGGTCGATCGGCGGATTCGTCGGAGCCGGCGCCGGCGGGGCCGTCATCGCGGCGATCGGGTCGGTCGGACACACGCTCCTCGTCGGCGGCTTTACCCTCGCGATGCTGTGGCCGGTATGGCGGCACATGCTGGAAGACAGGCAAGCCGCCCCGGTCGACGACGACCCCCGGTCGGTTGGGCTGACCGGCCTGATCGCGGCCGCGAAACGTGATCGCGCCGCCCTCCTCACGGCGCTCGCCATCGGTATCTTTTCGCTGTTCGCGATGGTGCCGGAGGGCGCGGCGATCGACTGGAGCGCGATCTATCTGCGTCAGGATCTGAACGTCGACATCGCCGCATCAGGGTTCGGCTTCGCCGCTTTTTCGGCGGCGATGGCCCTGTTCCGCTTCGTCGGCGACAGGATCCGGGACCGAATCGGCGCGGTCGGCACCGTGCGCCTGTCCCTCCTCGTCGCAGTAGCGGGCCTGACGCTGATCGGTCTGGCGGGGAATCTCCCCGCGGTCCTGGCCGGATTCGCCCTGCTGGGCGTCGGCCTGTCCAATATCGTGCCGATCGCCTTTTCGGCCGCCGGCAACGTCGAGGACCTGAAGCCGGGCATCGGCATCGCCATCGCCACGACCTTCGGCTACTCCGGCATCTTAATCGCCCCCGCTGCGATCGGCGTCTTGGCGGAGCGCTTCGGCTTTCCGGCCGTATTCCTCGGAATGTCCACGCTCTTGTTGGTCATCCTCGCAATGTCGGCACTGATGGCCGGCGCCGACCGCCGAAAACACCGGTGATCTCAGGAGACCGGCACAAAGCCGGTCTCCTTTGTGACGGGCAGGCCGCGTTTTAGATCCGGCCGAGCAGAAGCAGGATCAGGATCACGACGACGATCAGGCCGAGAATACCGGACGGACCATAGCCCCAACCGCGCGAGTAACCCCACGACGGCAGCGCGCCGATCAGCAGGAGAATGAGGATGACGAGAAGGATGGTACCGATGCTCATGGTGAGGTCCGATCGTTTTTTTGACAACAGTCACCATCACAAACCGTTGAACGCCGTTTGGGTTCCCGCCTGAGGACGCAAATGATCCTGTCGGTTTAAGCCGGACCAAATCCTCCGATCGCGACAAATACGGCGAGCAGGGTGAAGATGATTGCCAGCGCCAGTGTCGGACGATACCCCCATCCCCGGGAATAGGGCCAAGTGGGCATGACCGCGATCAGGAGAAGAAACGCGACGACGACAACAATGGGTCCGTATTGGAAGGGCATCGGAAACTCCAGGGTGCATTGATCTTTGCCTCGGTACGCACCCCCTCGGCCGGGATCAAGATCGGTTCGGATCGCGATCTGAGGTTTTCGCTTGCCGGGCCGAGCGTCAATCGAATTGACAAGCCGGCGCCAAGACGCCACCTCGCAGGTCGACAGCGCATATCCTCAAGGTTCGCCATGACCGTTCAGACTTCGATCGACACCGTCGACGCCGATCCGGCACCGCGCCGCCCCACTGTCGGGGTCGATGTCGGCGGTATCGTCGTCGGTGGCGACGCGCCGGTCGTGGTGCAGTCGATGACCAACACCGATACCGCCGACATCGACGCGACGGTGGCACAGGTCGCTGCCCTTGCCGAGGCTGGGTCGGAAATCGTGCGGATCACCGTCGATCGCGACGAATCCGCCGCGGCGGTGCCAAGGGTGCGCGAACGGCTGGACCGGTTGGGTGTCACCGTGCCGCTCGTCGGCGACTTCCACTATATCGGCCACAAGCTTCTGGCCGACCATCCGGCCTGCGCCGAAGCGCTGGCCAAATACCGCATCAACCCGGGCAATGTCGGCTTCAAGGACAAGAAGGACCGGCAGTTCGTCGCCATCGTCGAAACGGCGATCCGCTACGACAAACCAGTGCGAATCGGCGTCAATTGGGGCTCGCTCGACCAGGAGCTCTTGACCCGGCTGATGGACGCCAACAACGACTTGCCTCAGCCACGCTCGGCCCGCGCCGTAACCCGCGAGGCGATCATCCAGTCGGCGCTCCTGTCGGCCGCGCTGGCCGAGGAAACCGGGCTTTCACGCAAGCGTATCATCCTCTCGGCCAAGGTCAGCCAGGTGCAGGATCTGATCGCCGTCTACCGTGATCTCTCGCGCCGTACGGACCACGCGCTGCATCTCGGCCTGACCGAGGCCGGCATGGGCTCGAAGGGCATTGTCGCCTCGTCCGCGGCGATGGGCATCCTTCTTCAGGAGGGCATTGGCGACACGATCCGTGTGTCGCTGACGCCGGAGCCGGGCGGCGACCGCACGCGTGAAGTGCAGGTCGCCCAGGAACTCCTGCAGACGATGGGGTTTCGCCAGTTCGTGCCGGTGGTCGCGGCCTGTCCCGGGTGTGGCCGCACGACCTCGACCGTCTTTCAGGAGCTCGCCGAAAAAATTCAGACGGACCTGCGTGTCAACATGCCGGTCTGGCGGGAGAAATATCCCGGTGTCGAGGCACTCAACGTCGCGGTGATGGGCTGTATCGTCAACGGGCCGGGCGAATCCAAGCACGCCGATATCGGCATTTCGCTGCCGGGGACCGGCGAGACGCCCGCCGCGCCGGTCTTCGTCGACGGCAAGAAGACGGTGACGCTGCGCGGGCCGAACATCGCGACCGAGTTCCAGGCCATGGTCGCCGCCTATATCGAGCGCCGCTTCGGAGAAAAGCAGGCTGCGGAATAGGCGGTTCCGGTCTGCCGGCTGGTGAGGGTCCCGTGGCGTTTGTCCGTCGGCCTTTCCGTCGGGCTGCCGCTTCGTCATAGTGAGAGCCGGCCGGGTGAGTTGGTCCATTCACCGGCCGACCCGATGCGGATCAGTGCGATGCGAGACGACTTCTTCCCCGTTCGGCATGCCTGCCTCTGCGTGGCCATGGGAGTTTTTGCTCTCGCCGCCATCACGCCGACGCGGGCCACTCCGACTGGTGCCGGCTCATCCCTGACCCTGCCCGCCCTCGCCTATCCGACCACCCCGCCCGCGATCGTCGCCGACCCGAGCGGCCCGCGCGACCCAAGCCCCGCCAAGGCGGCGACTTTACAGACGTCGAAACCAACGGCCGCCGACATTTGCGCGTTGATCGCCGCGAACGCCGACGCCGTCGGCATGTCCAGGGACTTCTTCGCCCGGCTGATCTGGAAGGAAAGCCGTTTCGACAGCGGCGCGATCTCTCCCGTCGGGGCCCAGGGCATCGCCCAGTTCATGCCCTATACCGCCGACGAACGCGGCCTCGCCGATCCGTACAATGTTGCGTCAGCCATCCGTCACTCGGCGCTCTATCTCGGCGACCTGAAGGCCGAATTGGGCAATTGGGGACTGGCCGCGGCCGCCTACAATGGCGGCATCAACCGGGTGAAGCGCTGGATCGCCAATGGCGGCTCTCTCCCCTATGAAACCGAGGAATACGTCAACGCCATCACCTTCCGCCCGGCCGACTGGTTCAAGGAAGACGGCAACGAACTGGAGGAGCGGCGGCTCGACTCCAAGCTCGATTTTATCGAAAGCTGCGCTCGGTTGCCCATCATGAAGACGCGGGCGATCTTCGCCACTGTCGAGAGTGCGCCGATGCGGCCGTGGGGCGTGCAGGTCGCCGGGCATGTGAAGCAGTCGGTCGCGATGAAGATGTTTCGCCGCGTCCAGTCTGCCTATTCCGGGATCCTCGGCGGCAAGACGCCGATCGTCCTGCGCGACCGTACCGGAGGGCGCGCCAGGATCTATGCCGTCAGGATCGGCGCCGAGACCCGAGGCGAGGCCGACCAGCTCTGCCAGCGCCTGCGCGGCGCCGGCGGTTCCTGCGTGGTGATGAAGAACTGAAGCTTTCAGCTTGCGGACATTGCCGGATGGGCTACGCTGCTTATGCGAACTGGAGATGCCGATGCGTACGACGATCGCCCTCGACGATGACTTGGTTGCAAAGGCACAGGATTTTACGGGGCTTAAAGAAAAAAGTGCGCTCGTACGCGAAGCGCTGAAAGCCCTGATCGAGCGAGAGAGCGCGAGACAGCTGGCGCGCTTGGGCGGCAGCGAGCCGGACTTGACCATCGCCCCGCGTAGGCGCATTCCGCCGGAATGATCCTTGTCGACACCTCGATCTGGATCGATCATCTCCGCCTCGCAGATGCGGAATTGTCGGAGTACCTTCTCCAGGCGCAGGTCTTGACGCATCCTTTCGTCATTGGGGAACTGGCCCTTGGAAATCTGCGTCAGCGCCAGACCATTCTCCAAGCCTTGGATGACCGTCCGCGAGCCATTATTGCCTCTGATGCGGAGGTGCAGCGCTTTATCGAAGACGAAAAGCTGTTCGGTGCCGGTATAGGATATGTCGACGCACACCTGCTCACCTCGGCCCGGATTACGCCAGGAGCCACCTTATGGACCGGGGACAGGCGCCTCCGCGCGGCGGCCGAGCGGCTGTCGCTCGCCGGCAATGGCAGTGAGTAGACGACGCCCCTGTCGGATATATGAGGCAGGAACGATCGACATGGCCTCAGCTGCTCCGATACCGCTCGGTCCTGTCGCTCAACTGCGTCTATCCGCCACGAACCGCGCCGTCTCGACCAACGTCGTCGCTCGGTCGCCATAGGGCGCCAGTTCCGCTTCGGCCTGCGCCACGAGTTCGGCGAGGCGGTCTTGCGTCCAGGCGATGCCGTTGAGCGCCGGCAGCGTCTTCTTGCCCCGCACGCGATCCTTGCCCGCCGCCTTGCCGAGCGTCGCGGCGTCCGCCGTCTCGTCGAGGAGATCGTCGGCGAGCTGGAAGGCGAGCCCGACGATCTCACCGAAACGCCGCAGCCGGGCGCGATCGTGCGCCGCCGCCTCGGCGATCACCGGCCCGGCCTCGCAGGCGCAGGCGATCAGCGCCCCGGTCTTCATCGCCTGCATCGTAGCGATCTCATCCTCCGACAGGGCGCGCCCCTCGGCCTCCAGATCGAGCGCCTGTCCCCCGGCCATGCCCGCCGCCCCCGCCTCGCGCGAAAGCAGCGCGACCAGCCCGAGACGCGCCGAAGCCGACAGTCCGTCCTCATCCGCGATCAGACCGAAGGCGAGCGTCAGCAGGCTGTCACCGGCGAGAATCGCCGTCGCCTCATCGAACGCCTTGTGAACGGTCGGCTTGCCGCGCCGCATGGCGTCGTCGTCCATGGCCGGCAAATCGTCATGGACCAACGAATAGCAGTGGACGCATTCCAGCGCGATCGCCGCACCGAGCGTCTTAGCCGGATCGGCGCCGAACAGGCAGGCGCTCTCCACAAGCAGAAACGGCCGCAGCCGCTTGCCGCCGTCGAGCGCGCCATGACGCATCGCCCCAAGAAGCCGCTCGGGGGCCGCCGCCAGCAGCGGGTCCGAGCCGCCAAGGCGGCGCGTCAGAGAAGCCTCGACCGCCTTTGCCGACGCGGCCAGCCGCGTTTCGAATTCACTCGCGCTCATTCGCGTATCCCTGCTCCCCAACGTCGCGTCCGGCTTTGCCCATGTGGCGCCGCCGGTCAAGCAAAGCGGCATTGCGACGCCGCAGCGACCCGGCTAGAACGCATTTCATGAGCCTTCGCCGTCGCCTCCGCATCTTGGAAAGTCCGGGCGCCCGTCGCGACGGACCGCTCTGATGCGCCGCATTTTTGCCGGCGCTTTCCTTCTTGTTCTGGTGCTCGTGGCGATTCCGTTCGTCCTGACACCGCTCTATGGCATCCGCGCGGTGCATCCCGTCTCGACGCTCATGCTGGCCGATCATTTCAGCTTCCGCCCGTTACTGCGCGAATGGGTCCCGATCGACGACGTTGCGCCGGTCATGGTCTATTCGGTGATGATGTCGGAGGACGGGCAGTTCTGCCGACATGACGGCATCGACTGGGGCGAAATGCGCGCCGTCGTCGAAGAGGCGTTGGCCGGCGAGGAGACGCGCGGCGCCTCGACCATCCCGATGCAGATGGTGAAGAACCTGTTTCTGTGGAACGGCCGGTCCTATCTGCGCAAGGGACTGGAAGCACCGCTGGCGCTTTACGCCGATGCCGTCCTGTCGAAGCGACGCATCATGGAAATCTACCTGAACATCGTCGAGTGGGACACCGGCGTCTATGGCATCGGCGCGGCGAGCCAGCACTATTTCGGCCGCCCCGCCGCCCAACTCAATGCCCGCCAGGCCGCTCTCCTCGCCGTCACGCTGCCTGCTCCCGGCACCCGCAACCCCGCCAATCCGAGCAAGAGCCTCGATCGCCTGGCCCGCCGCGTCGAACGGCTGGCGAGCCGGTCCGGCGACTATATCGGTTGTCTGAAACCGGCGAAGGCGAGCTGACGGATTTCGCCTCGCCCCCTTTCCAAAGGCGCCGGGCTTTGCTATGGGCACCCTCGAATTCCCGTCATGGTGAAGCCTTGCCGCGATCGCAGCGTGATCGCAGTGGCTTTGGACGTGAAAGCGCGGCGCCAGAAACTGGGACGTTTTCTCGCGTTGGCGCGCAACAGATCAGACTGACGTCGCCGATGCGCCTCGCGGGCCATCGCCCGACAGCCCGAACGGAGCAGAACATGGCCGTACCCAAACGCAAAACATCCCCGTCGAAGCGCGGCATGCGCCGCTCCATGGATGCGCTGAAGGCGCCGACCTATATCGAGGACAAGGATTCGGGCGAACTGCGCCGGCCGCACCACGTCGATCTGAAGACCGGCATGTATCGCGGTCGTCAGATTCTGACGGTCAAGGAAAAAGCCTGACACCAAAGCTGGCGCCATGCGTCATCGCGCGCACGCGGCAGACTCGGTGTCTGGGCGTGATGGCGGCCGCGATCCGTTGCGGATGTCTGCTCCCGCGCCACAATAGCGCAGCCAAATTCTGAATTAGAATCGAGAGTGGCCGGTTTCCGCAACCGGCCTTTTTCGCGTTGTGGGTCAAGGATCTGGCGTGACGCGTTTCCGACCTCGGAACGTGAGACCTCAATCCTTCTTCTTGCCGTCGAGGGCCTCGATGCGCTTTTGCATCTCGGCGAGTTGCTGGCGCATCGCTTTCAGGTCGTCCTGGCCGGACGCCACGTCGCTCTCCGAGCCGGGCGCGGGCTCACTCCCGCCTTTACCGGCCTCGTTCATTGCCCCCGCGACGAACGGGTTGAACACCGCCATGGCCTTCCGGAACATCTCGGTGTTGCGGACGACCTGCGCCTCCATCATCTTGATCGGCGATTGGGCCATGGGCCCGGCCATCTTGTCGCGAAACCCCTCCTGTTCGCGGGTGAAGGCGCTCATCGTCTGTTCCAGATAGCCGGGGATAACCATCTGCATCTGGTCGCCATAGAACCGGATGAGCTGGCGTAGGAAGGCGATCGGCATCAAGTTCTGCCCGCCCTTGTTCTCCTGCTCGAAGATGATCTGCGTCAGCACCGAATGCGTGATGTCCTCGCCGGACTTGGCGTCCTGGACGACGAACTCCTCGTTGCTCTTGACCATCGCGGCCAGGTTTTCCAGCGTCACATAGGTGCTGGTCCCGGTATTGTAGAGCCGACGGTTGGCGTATTTCTTGATGACCGTAACGTCCGAATTCTTGGCCATGCCTCACCCCTTGTCCACAACACCGTCAGCGCGGCGGCGTCGCTTTGTGCGACTGCTTCGTTGCGCCGCATAAATGATAGGCACAAAACCGGGCGCTTTCCAAACCTTTCGGCCACAAGCAGCTGGGAGCGACCGGTTTTCGGTCACCAAAGGTAAAGCAGGGCGTTGATTCCTCCGCAGGCGGCATCCGGCGGCCAGACCCGCGTTTGACAGTGGCAAACCGCCTCTGCGACAAACGTGAGACAAGCCATGACGGGTGCCCTATCTGCCATTTCAGCCAAAGGCACCGGACTCGGCACGGCGCTCATCTCCAGGGAAGGACATGTCATGAATAACGGACAATCGGTCGTCATCGCCGGGGCCGCGCGCACGCCGGTCGGCTCCTTCAACGGCGCCTTCGCGACCGTGCCGGCCCATGAGTTGGGCGCCGCCGCGATTCGCGAGGCGCTGGCGCGCGCCAAGGTCGAGGCGGGCGAGGTCGACGAGGTGATCCTCGGTCAGGTGCTGACCGCCGGCGAGGGGCAGAATCCGGCGCGGCAGGCGGCGATGCTGGCGGGTTGCCCGAAGGAAACCACCGCCTGGGCATTGAACCAGCTCTGCGGCTCCGGTCTGCGCACCGTCGCCATCGGCATGCAGCAGATCGCTTGTGGCGACGCCAAGGTGATCGTCGCCGGCGGCCAGGAATCGATGTCGATGGCGCCACACGCCGCGCATCTGCGCTCCGGCCAGAAGATGGGAGATCTCAAGCTGATCGACACCATGCTGAAGGACGGGCTACTCGACGCCTTCAACGGCTATCACATGGGCAACACCGCCGAGAACGTCTCGCGCCAGTGGCAGATCACCCGCGAGATGCAGGATGAATTCGCGGTCAAATCGCAGAACAAGGCCGAGGCCGCGCAGAAGGCCGGCCGCTTCAAGGACGAGATCGCGCCCTTCACGGTCAAGGGCCGCAAGGGCGACACCATCGTCGAGGACGACGAATACATCAAGCACGGCACCACGCTCGACAAGGTGCAGAAGCTGCGTCCCGCCTTCGACAAGGAGGGCTCGGTCACGGCGGCCAACGCCTCCGGCATCAATGACGGCGCGGCGGCAACGGTGCTGATGAGCGAGGCCGAGGCCGAGCGGCGCGGCCTGACCCCGCTGGTGCGGATCGTCTCCTGGGCCACCGCCGGCGTCGACCCGGCGATCATGGGCACCGGCCCGATCCCGGCCTCGCGCAGGGCACTGGAAAAGGCCGGCTGGAGCGTCGAGGATCTCGACCTCGTCGAGGCCAACGAGGCCTTCGCGGCGCAGGCCTGCGCGGTCAACAAGGATCTCGGCTGGAACCCGGACATCGTCAACGTCAATGGCGGGGCGATCGCCATCGGCCATCCGATCGGAGCGTCAGGCAACCGGGTCCTCAACACGCTGATCCACGAGATGATCCGCCGCGACGCCAAGAAGGGCCTCGCGACGCTGTGCATCGGCGGCGGCATGGGCGTCGCCATGTGCTTCGAGCGAATGTAGGACGACGACACCAACAACCGGCGGGCGGATGGAGGTCCGCCCGTTTGATGCCGGCATGGACACGCAACGGGAGGAAACACATGGGCAAGGTAGCGATCGTGACAGGAGGCTCGCGCGGCATCGGCGCGGCGATCTCCAAGGCATTGAAGGCGGCGGGGCATACGGTCGTTGCGACCTATGCCGGCAATGACGAGAAGGCGAACGCCTTCAAGGACGACACCGGCATCCCGGTCCATAAATGGGACGTGTCGTCCTTCGAGGCGTGCTCCGAGGGGATCGCCAAGGTCGAGGCCGAACACGGCCCGGTCGAGATCCTGGTCAACAATGCCGGGATCACCAAGGATGCCATGTTCCACAAGATGACGCCGGAGCACTGGCAGGCGGTCATCGGCACCAATCTGTCCGGCCTGTTCAACATGACCCGCCCGGTCTGGGAGGGCATGCGCGAGCGCAATTTCGGCCGGATCATCAACATCTCGTCGATCAACGGCCAGAAGGGCCAGGCCGGCCAGGCCAACTATTCCGCCGCCAAGGCCGGCGACCTCGGCTTCACCAAGGCGCTGGCGCTGGAGGGCGCCAAGAAGGGCATCACGGTCAACGCGATCTGTCCCGGCTACATCAACACCGACATGATGGCGACGATCTCCGACGACGTCATGCAAAAGCACATCCTGCCGCAGATCCCTGTCGGCCGGCTCGGCGAGGCCGACGAAATCGCCCGCTGCGTGGTGTTCCTCGCCTCCGACGACGCCGGCTTCATCACCGGCTCGACGCTGTCGGCCAATGGCGGCCAGTATATGGACTGAGTTCGGTTCGGGGCGGCTGACAATCCGCCGCCCCACTTTCCGTCAGCCGACCGGCAGCATCCGCCGCTCAGCATCCGAGACGAAGCAGAGATCGAGCAGCTTCTGCACCTCGGCGGCATGACGAAAATCCGGCTCGCCATTGACCCCCGACAAGAGCGCGATGACGAACCGGTCGGCGTTGCGCGGCGTCGGCGGGCATTCGAGCGGCTTCCAGGTCTGGGTCTCGATATCCGACCCGAGACAGACCCGCAGCATCGAATCGGTCTGGTTCGCCCAGATCTTCAGGGCGCCCTTGTCGCCGTGGATGGTCAGATCGAGATCGTTGGCGCGGCCGGTGGCGTAGCGACTCATATGGACGACACCGAGCGCGCCGTTCGAAAACTCCACCGTCATCGCGCAGGAATCATTGGCATCGAGCTTGTAGGCGCCGATGGCCCCACCCTCGGCCTTGTCGAAGGTCTTCAGCCGTGCTTGCAGCGCGACAATGTCGAGGCCGGTGCCATAGGTGGCGAAGTCGAGGATGTGGATGCCGATATCGCCGAGCACGCCCTTGGAGCCATGCGCCGTCGACAGGCGCCACAGCCATCGCTCGTCGATGCGCCAGTCACCCCAATGCTGGCCGGTCAGCCAGCTCTGCAGATAACTCGCCTCGACGTGGCGCACCGTGCCGATTTCGCCCGCCTCGATCATCCGCCGCGCCATCTGAATTCCGTGGGCGTTGCGGTAGGTGAGGTTGACCATGTTGATCAGCCCCGCCCGCTCGGCCGCCTCGGCCATCTCGAAGGCGTCGGCGGCGTCGACGGCGAGCGGCTTTTCGCAGAACACCGCCTTGCCCGCCGCCAGGATCTCCAGCGTCGTCGGCTTGTGGACATTGTCCGGCGTCGAATTGACGACGGCATCGAACTCGCCCCATTGGAGAGCGGCGCCAAGGCTGTCGAAGGATTTCGGGATGGCGTGCATGTCGGCGAAGGCGCGGGCCCGTTCGCCATTGGTGTCGCAAGCCGCGACGATCCGGCAACCGGGAATCGACAGGAAATGCTCGGCATGGCGATGCGAGATACCGCCGGTGCCGAGGATCATGATGCGCTTTTCGCCAGCGGCGGCCCCGGTCTCGCCGTCTCCCCCGCTGCTCATCGGTAGCCGGCCTCCCCGGCCTTGTGCAGTCTCGGCCCCTTGACCTCGATCTGCTCCGGCGCCTTGTCGGCCGGCACGTTCGGCGCCGCCGCGACATCCTTCCAGGCGGGCACCGGATTGTAGGCCCAGCGCACCGCATTCTGGATAACCGTCTGGATCTCCGCATTGTGGTAGATCGGGTAGGTCTCGTGGCCGGGCCGGAAATAGAAGATCTTGCCCGCCCCGCGCTGATAGGTCAGGCCGGAGCGAAATACCTCGCCGCCCTCGAACCAGGAGATGAATACCGTCTCCATCGGCTCGGGCACCAGAAACGGCTCGCCGTACATTTCCGCGTTCGGCAGTTCGATCGCCGGGCCCACCCCTTGCACGATCGGGTGCGAGCGATTCACCGCCCACAGTCGCTCCCGTTCGCCCGCCTCGCGCCAGCGCAGCGAACAGGGCGTGCCCATCAGCCGCTTGAACACCTTGGCGAAATGGCCCGAATGCAGGACGATCAGGCCCATACCCTCGTGGACTCGGGCGGCAACGCGGTCCGCGATCTCATCCGAAACCTGGCCGTGCGCCTTGTGCCCCCACCAGACGAGCACGTCGGTTTCATCGAGGCGCGCCTGCGACAGACCATGTTCGGGCTCGTCGAGCGTCGCGGTCGAGACCGCAAAATCCTGCTCGGTCGACAGGAATGCGGCGATCGTGCCGTGGATCCCGTCCGGATAAATCTCCTTGACGACCGGGTTCTCCCGTTCGTGGATGAACTCGTTCCACACGACGGTCCGGATGGTCATGGCTTCCTCCGCTCAGATATCGATCCGCCCCCTTAAAACGCGTCCATCTAGGCAGGCGGCCCCCCTCTCGTCAGCTCGCCTCGAGAAGTGCGAAGGGCAGCTTGGCCAAAATCGCGTCGAGCGCAAGTTCGCCGGAGGCCTCGACGGTCTCGTCGGAGAGGATGTTGCGCCAGGATCGAGCGGCCAGCGTCTCCGGCAGGCTGATCCGCGTGTCGCCCCAGCGCTCGGCCCGAACGTCGATGGCTTCGCGCCCATCGAGAAGCGTCAGGCAAAGCCGCGGCGCCACGACAATCGCCGCGCCGCCGGTCTCGTTGGTCCGCGCGAAGGCGACGACGTGCCGCGCCATGTCGCCCTCAACCGCCAGCGGCACATAGCTGCCGGTGGTGAACAGCGCCGGCGTCCGGCCCCGCATCGCCAACCCTGCGGCCGTAAGCATCGCCTTGATGCGGCCGGTGCGCCAATCGGCCAGAGCCTCCTCGAACGTCACGCCGCCGGCAATCGCCTCGCTGCGTGCCGAAAAATCGACGTCCCGCCGGTTGTCAGGATCGACGAGTGAGACATCGTAGAATTCCGTGCCCTGGTAGATATCGGGAACACCGGGGGCAGCGAGCTTGATCACCGTCTGCGATAGCGATGTCAGGGCTCCGGCTGCGACGAAGGGCTGCGCCGCCGCCCAGAAGTCGGCAAGGAACGTGCCCGACTTCTCCGGATCGAGCGCCGCGCCGACGAAGCCGCGCAGCGCGCGCTCGTAAGGCTCGGCCGGCGAAGTCCAGCTGGTCCAGCGCTTGGCCTCGCGCACGGCCTTTTCCGCATAGGCTGCCAGACGGCCGGCGATCGCTTCCCTCTGCGCCCCGTCGGCGGGGTCGAAATCGGCCGGCAATACGCCGAGCAGCGATTGGTAGAGCCCCCATTCGGTGGCCGGTTCCGGCGCCTCGAAACCAGCGCCGATGTCCTTGCGCCACGGTGCCATCCGTTCGGCAAACTCGGTGATGAGATCGCGCCAGTGCTCCGGCGCCTCGGACAGGGTATAGAGCCGGGCGCGGGCATCCTCGCCGCGCTTGGTGTCGTGGGTCGAGGTGGCGAGCAGGCCTTCGGGCTGGTCCTCGACCCGAATTTGCATCGCCGCGTGGAACGCATCCAGGTCGGCGCCGTAATGATCGGGTTCGCCGCCCACCTCGTTGAGGGCGATCAGCCGGTTGTAGCGGTAGAACGCGGTATCCTCGACGGCCTTGGCCATGACCGCGCCGGTGGTCTGCTGAAACCGCCGGGTGAAGTCCAGCGAAGCGGCGACGTCCGCGCCGTCCTCGAAATCCAGCTTGAGCAGGCGGCCGATGAACTGGATCGGCTCGTCGGCTTCGACCTCGCGCCAGGTCATGGCGAGATCGACGGCATCGTCGATGATTGCGATATCGCGCTGCGGCACGCCGTCGACCGAGACATAGGTGCGATAGACCGGCAGTGCGGTCGCGACCTCGACGATCGCCCGTGCGATGGTGTCCTGTCCCAGATCGCGCGTGGCAAGGCCCCGTCCCGCCACGGCCAGGGCGAGACCGGTCAAGTGAGCCAGTTCGCCGGCGAGGTTGCGCTGGAAGATCGAGCGCTTCTGGCGGGTGATCATGCCCCGCAAATCCTCGTCCTCGCCGAGGAAATCGTGATAGGCCGCCGTCATCGCCTCTTCCTGCCCGGCATCGACGAAGAGGCCGGACAGGGCGGTGATAAATTCGTAGCCGGTGGTCCCCTCGATCTCCCAGGAGGTACGCAGGCGCTCGGGACCGGTCAGGATCTTCTCGACATGGATCGTCGGCGAGCGGCGAACCGAGTGGAACGCCTGCTTCAACTGTTCGAGGTAGCCCTTCGGGTCGGCCAGACCATCGACGTGATCGATCCGGATTCCGTCCAGCCGGCGCTCGCGGGCCAGCCGGATGACCAATTGATGGGACTCGCGGAAGACCCGCCGCGATTCCTGCCGGACGCCGATCAGGTCGGCGATCTCGAAAAACCGCCGATAGGTCAGCTTCTCACGGGCCGTCCGCCACCAGGCCAGTCGCCAGGCCTGCGCTTCGTGGAGTTCGTGCAGGGCGTGTTGATCGCCATTGATCGTCTCGAGCGCTCGGTCGAGGGCGTTGCTGAACTCCTTCTCGGTCAGATGTTCCGAAAAGCGTTCCGCCAGTTCCTCCGCCTCGGCCGGGGTCGAGACGGAAAAGCGCCGCACCATCCGGTCCTTTTCCGGATGATCCATCAAGCCGAAGACATGGCCGTAGGTTCTGGGATCGATCGGCAGTCCATAGCCGGAGGCATCGAAGCGCAACTGAGCGTTCTCCGCGTCGAGCTCGACCGACAGATCGCCCTCGGCCAGCGCCTCGCCATAGGGCTTGCCGAGCACCGGGACGAGGATCTTTTCCGCTTCCCAGGAAATGTCGAAGGTCTGGGCGTAGCGGCTTTCGGCGCCCCAGCGCAAAACATCTTCCCACCAATGGTTCCTCGGCGAAACGCCCATGTGGTTGGGAACGAAGTCGGCGATCAGCGCGAGATCCGAAGCGACCAGGGCATCGCTCATGGCGGTGAAGCCGCTCAGCCCGCCGAGATCGTCCTCGAAGGCGTTGTAATCGGTGACGTCGTAGCCGTGCGTCGAACCGGGAGAAGCCGCGAAAATCGGCGAGGCATAGAGATGGCTGACGCCAAGCCGCGCCATGTAGGGCGCGAGCTGCCCGGCCGTCTCGAACGTCGTGCCCTCGCGAAACTGCAGGCGGTAGGTGGCAACGAGAGGGCGGCTCATGAGGCGATGGGTCTTTCTTCACGCATGGCGGCGGCAAGCGCGCGGAAACGCTCGTTCCCCGGCAGGTCCTCGATCGGGATATCCGACCGGATACGCCAGTTCGGATATTGGTCGGTCGTGCCGGGAAGATTGGGCTGGCGCTCGGCTCCGACCATGTCGTCGAGTTGCACCGTCACTAGCACGGATGGCGTGCGGGCGACGAAGCGGTGGATCGCGACGGCCAATTCGGCGGGCAATTCCGCCGGCAGGTCGTCCGTTCCGGCCACCGCCGGGCGCAGATCGTCGGGGAGTATCCCCTCCTCCGCCAATGCCACGGCCAGCGCACGGCGATCATGCCGGCGGCTGTCGCGGTCGCGCTCGGTGGCGGCGGCGTCCTGGGTGCCCATCGCGGCCCGCAACGCAATGTCGGCACCCTGCCACCATCCCGCAAGGGTGGCGAGATCATGGGTCGAGACGCAGGCGAGCGCGAGCTTCGGATAGGCGCTTGGCGGCAGGAACTCCGTCTCGCGGTGGCGCTCGAAATACAGCACCCGGTAGGACAGGATTCGTGCCGCTTCCATATTGTGCCGGAAGCCCGGCGGCACGGTGCCGAGGTCCTCGCCGATGACGAGGCAGGCATTCGCCTCGGACGCCGCCGCGACCGCATCGACCATCGCGCCAAGCGGATAGCGGACATAGCCCCCGCCCGACGACGCAACGCCGTCGGGAATCCACCACAAGCGGGCAAGCCCCATCACATGGTCGATCCGAATCGCCCCGGCATTGCGGGTGAGCGCCTCGAAGGAATCGCGCAGCGGCTTGTAGTTCCGTTCGGCGAGTGCTTTGGGCGACAGCGGTGCCAGCCCCCAGTCCTGTCCCTGGCTGTTGAACATGTCCGGCGGCGAGCCGACACGCGCCGCGCCGACCGTCAGCGACGGATCCGCCCAGGTCTCCGCTCCGTCGGGCGCCACGCCCACCGCGAGATCGAGATAGAGGCCGATCGACATTCCCGCGGCGAGCGCGCGCGCCTGAGCTTCGGCCAACTGCTCCTCGGCCTCATGTTGCAGCCAGTGGTGAAACAGGACGAGGTCGGCGTTGTCTTCGGCAAAGCGGGCCACCTCCGCACTGTCCCGGTCCTGGAGCGCCGCCGGCCATGAGTGCCAGCCCGCATGGGCTCCGGCCTCGACCTGCTGTTGGGAGATCGCCTCGAACAGGGCGAACCCCGCCAAGGACTCCCCTCCTCCGGCGCAAAAACGGTCGAACGCCTGATCGGCGCGGATCTCGTCGATCCGCCCAACGAAAATACGCTTCAGCAGAGCGCGTTTCACCTGGCCCACTGCGAGGTATTCGACGAGGTCGCCATCGAGGTCGTCAAAGAGCCCCGGCTCCTCGCTCCTCAGCCGCGCGATCGCCTCCGGTCCGCCCGCCAGTTGGTCGATGGCGATGTACATTGGATTGAGGAAGCGGCGGCTCGAAGGCGAATAGGGACTGTAGCGGCCGGGATCGGCCATGAACAGCGCATGCAGCGGATTGACGCCGACGAAGCTCGCGCCTTCGTCGGCCGCCAGTTGCGCCAGCTTTGCCAGATCCTCGAAATCGCCGATGCCCAGATTGCGGTTCGAGCGCAGGCTGTAAAGCTGGCATGCCGCGCCCCAGGCGCGGTTCGACGCGATCGCCTCAGGCAGGGAGCAGCGCCGCGTCGGCACATCTTGCGCTTCATCGAAACTGCCCAACGTGCCGTGATCTGGATCCACGCCGAGCGCCGCAAGCAAACCGCGCTTGGCCTCATCCGAGATCAGCTGGCGCTCTCCGAGCTCGGAAACATAGGCGAGTTGGATGCCGTGGCTTTCGGCGAGTCTGTCGAGGGACACGCTCACGCCGGGGAATCCGCGATCGAGCGCTGCTCTTCCAGGCGGAAGACGACGGACGGCCCGGGCAGCGTACGCGTCATGAGATCCGCGTCGGCGCCCTTCGGATGCGCATGAACCAGCGCTCCGCAGCTCAGGTCGCCCTTCATGACATCCGCGGGAATCGCCCAAGGCTCGTCGTCCAGATTGGCGAAGAGATGCAGGACCGCGCCGCCCTTCAAGACCCACGCCACGACAAACGCCCGGGAATTATCCGAGACGTGATAGCTGCCACAATAGGCCGGAATGTCTTGTAGCAGCGGAACGATCGTTTGCTGGCGCTTGGCGAGAAGCGCCTTGGTCATGGCCAGCCGTCGAGCATAGGTGGGGCGGCGCATCATCGACCAGTCCAGCCGCGAATCGCGGAACGTCGTCGCGGCGTTCGGGTCGGGGATCAACTGGCGCGCCTCTTCATCGCGGAAGGCGCCAAACTTCCTAAATTCGTTGCGCCTGCCCTCCCGCACGGCGTCGCCAAGTTCGCCATCGAAATCCGTGAAAAAGCTGAATGGATGGGTGTCGCCATACTCTTCGCCCATAAACATCAGCGGAATCTGCGGCGACAGGAGGAGGATGGCCTGAAGACATTCGTTCACCCGACGCGACGCGAGATCCGTCAGCCGGTCGCCGAACGCGCGATTGCCGATCTGGTCGTGGTTCTGCAGGAAATTGACGAAGGCCGTCGGCGGCAGATGGCCGGACGGCTGACCCACCTTACGGTCCCGCGTTTGCGAATGCTGACCCTGGTACACGAAGCCGGTAGCGAGACACTTGGCCATCTGCTCGACACTGTGGCGCACATAATCGGCGTAGTAGCTCTCCTCTTCATGGGTGGCGAGCACATGAGCGCAATGATGAAAATCGTCGTTCCACTCGCCGGAGATAAGCTTGGGCTCGCCCGATGCCCCGCGTTCGATATGCCAGGTGATGTTGCGGTCGTCCTCGCTGGTGAGATGGACGTGCCGGTCCGGGAACGCCGCCCGTACCCGCGTCGCCAGTTCCTCTACCAACGGCGTCTCCGTCGTGTCCTCGATTGAGTCGATGGCGTCGAGGCGAAGCCCGTCGATGCGGTATTCATCCAGCCAATACAGGGCGTTCTCGATCATGAATGCGCGCACCGGCGCCTCGTCATAGGCGATCGCCGCCCCCCAAGGCGTATGGATTTCCTCGTGGAAGAACTCGGGGGCATACGAATTGATGAAATTCCCATCCGGACCGAAGTGATTGTAGACGACGTCGAGGAAGACCATCAGCCCGCGCGCATGCGCGGCGTCGACGAGCCGCTTCAGTCCATCGACCCCGCCATATGCCTCATGCGGACAATAGAGCAGTACGCCGTCGTAGCCCCAGCCCCGCCGGCCGCCGAACTGGGCGACGGGCAGAAGTTCGATCGCGGTCACCCCGACCTCGCGCAGATAGTCGAGCTTGTCGATGACGGCGTCGAAGGTACCCTCGGGCGTGAACGTGCCGGTATGGAGTTCGTAGAACACCGCTTCCCGCCAGGGCCGTCCGGCCCAGTCGGCCGATTTCCACGCGAAGTCTGCGGGATCGACCAACTGCGACAGGCCGTGCACGTCGCCTACCTGCGCCCGCGCCGCCGGATCCGGCACCACATTGTCGCCATTCACGCGAAAACCATAGCCGCCGCCGACCGCGACACGATCCGTGGTGACGCGCCACCAGCCTTCCGCGTCCTTGTCCATGGTGAGAAATTTAAGCGAACCGTCTCCCGTGGCGGCGGCCAGTTCGATCGACTGCGCGCTGGGCGCCCATAGCCGGAACTCGGTATGATCACCGTGCCGGGCAGTACCCCAGGAGGTTTCGAAGGAAGATCTGTCGCTGCTCGCCATGTCCACGGGCCTGCTACCTGTCTCGTTTCGAGTCCCGGACCGCACGCGGGCCGCGATCTGAGGGTCGATCAAAATTCGCGGGAAAAAGTCAGCGGCGCGCGTCAACTCATCGGCCGTCGCGCGGACCCGCTTCAATCACCCGTCCCATCAAGGCTAATTGGAGCGGCAACGGTTCGTTCCACCCTCAGGCGCCGTCTATTTTTTCAATGACCAGCGAAATCCAACGTCTCAGGGCCGCCTGATCGCGCCCGCCTCAAGTGGGGAGCGTCATTCCGCCCGTCACGTCCGCTTGCCGTGACCGATCCGGCCGTGAACCAGATCGTGGATGAAGCCCAGCTTGCCAATGACGACCTCGTTGAGGACGAACGGATAGAGGTCGGAATGACCCATCGAGCGATTGAAGGAATTCAGCGCCGCTGAGAGCGCCAGCCAAGCCTCCGCGACTTCCTGGATGGTGATCTGATGGGCGAAGACGTCGAAATTGATCGTCGTCGTCAGAAGACCTTGGCCGTCAACCCGCGGATCGACCGTCACCCCCCAGCTATTGCCGGTCTCCAGCGTATCGACGATGTGGAAATAATGCGCCCAGGTCTCGGCAAAATCCTCCCATGGGTGGGAACCGGCATAGGATGAGACGAAGAAATCCTGCCAGTCGGGTCTCGGCCCGTTGGCGTAGTGCGTCTGCAACGCTTGGCCATAGTCCTGTTCATCGTCGCCGAAGACCGCGCGGCAGGCCTCCAGCGCGCCGCCGTCGCGCACCAGTCGGTCCCAGTACCAATGCCCGACCTCATGCCGGAAGTGACCGAGCAGCGTGCGATAGGGTTCGCCCATGGCGGTGCGCCGCTTCTCCCGTTCGGCGTCGTCGGCCTCGGCCAGGGCGATGGTGATCAGACCATCGTCGTGGCCAGTCATCACAGCTTCGCCGGTTGCGGTATCGCTGGATAGAAACTCGAAGCCGAGCCCTTCGGGATGCTCCTCGCGGGTTTGCAGCGGCAGGCCGAGCCGCATCGCGGTGTAGATCATCCGGTGCTTGGCCGCCTCCATCCGGCGCCAAAGCTCGATGTTTTCGGGGTCGGCGAGGTCGGGTACGGTGATATTGTGCCGACAGGCACCGCACAGCCCGTCGTCCCTGTCCGCGCCGATGAGCCAGTTGCAGACCCCGTACTGATGGTTCTGGCAATATTTCCAGCGCCGTCCCTGGGAATGGCGTCCCACCTCCACCCACAGTCCGTCGGCAGGCTCCAGAGCGAGCATCCGGTTTTCCCGCGGCTCGTAGCCGAGCGCGTGGTTGCAGCGTTCGCAGACGACGTTCTCAAAGAACACCACTTGGGAGCAGGACGGGCAGGAAAAAAGCTGCATGATGTCAAATCCTAAAATCCATCTTGCGCCAGCCACGCAGCGCCTGCGAATGCGCCAATCCGTCGGCGGTTCCGTCCGCGCGAAGGCGATCAAGACCCCTTCCCGCCCGTTTGGCCGGCCAGGCGGTTTGCCGGGCGGCGCCAAAGCCCTATTGTCCAACGGCCGCCCCGCCGGAACCGGTCCAACGAAAGCCCCGATGTCGATCCTTGCAGCCCTCCACCACCTCACCCATTACCGCTACGACCGGCCGGTGCGGCTCGGCCCGCAGGTGGTGCGGTTGCGGCCGGCACCCCATTCGCGGACGAAGGTCCCGTCCTATTCGCTGAAGGTCCTGCCCGAGCCTCACTTCGTGAACTGGCAGCAGGACCCATTCGGCAACTATCTGGCGCGGTTCGTGTTCCCTGAGCCGGCGACGGAATTCCGCATCGAGGTCGACCTCGTCGCGGACATGACCGTCTACAACCCCTTCGACTTCTTCGTCGAGGAGGTCGCCGAGGCGTGGCCCTTCGTCTATGAAGAGCCGCTAAAAACCGATCTGGCCGCTTATCTCGACGCCGAGCCCGCGGGGGCATTGCTGACCCGGTATCTGGAAGAACTCGACCGCAGCGAGACCCACACGGTCGATTTTCTGGTCGGGCTCAACCGCTCGCTCGAACAGAAGATCGCCTATCTCGTGCGGATGGAGCCGGGCGTCCAGACGCCCGAGGAGACGCTGGAACGGGGCTCCGGCTCCTGCCGGGACACCTCCTGGCTGCTGGTGCAGATCATGCGCCATCTCGGCTTCGCGGCCAGGTTCGTTTCCGGCTACCTGATCCAGTTGAAGCCCGACACGGTGGCGCTCGACGGCCCCACTGGCACGGACGTCGATTTCACCGATCTGCACGCCTGGGCGGAGGTGTATCTGCCGGGCGCCGGCTGGATCGGGCTCGACCCGACATCCGGACTGATGACCGGCGAAAGCCACGTTCCGCTCGCCGCGACCCCGCATTTTCGCTCGGCCGCCCCGATTACCGGCGCCGTCAGCTTCGCCGAGGTCGAATTCGACTTCGAAATGACGGTGGACCGCATCGCCGAGCGGCCGCGCGTCTCCCATCCGTTTTCCGAGGAGAGCTGGCAGGCGCTCGACGCGCTCGGCGAGCGCGTCGATGCCGATCTCGTCGCCGGCGACGTCCGGCTCACCATGGGCGGCGAACCGACTTTCGTGTCGATCGACGAGTTCGAGTCGCCCGAATGGAACGCCGACGCGACGGGGCCGATGAAGCGCGGCCTTGCCGACGACCTGATCCGGCGCCTACGCGACCGTTTCGCCCCCGGCGGGTTCCTGCATTACGGCCAGGGCAAATGGTATCCCGGCGAAACGCTGCCGCGCTGGACGTTCTCGCTCTACTGGCGCAAGGACGGCGTGCCGATCTGGAAAAACGTCGACCTCGTCGCCCGCGAGACCGACGCGCAGCCGGTCGGCGCCAAGGAGGCCGAACGCCTCTCGCGCAAGGTCGCCGAAGTTCTCGGCATCGATCCGGATTATGCCGCCCCGGCCTTCGAGGATTCGGCCTATTGGCTCGCCCGCGAGGCGCAGCTTCCCGAAAATGTCGAGCCCACCGACGCCAAGCTGGAAGACCGCGAGGAGCGCGCGCGTCTAGCCAAGGTCTTCGATCGCGGCCTGTCGCAGCCGGCAGGCTACGTGTTGCCGGTCCAGGCCTGGCAAGCGAGAGGCAATATCCGCTGGCAGTCCGAACGCTGGACGACGCGGCGCGGACATCTGTTCCTCGCACCCGGCGACAGCGCTCTCGGCTATCGCCTGCCGCTCGGCGCCATCCCGCATCTGGATGAGGAGGATTATCCCTACACTCACCCGGCCGACCCGATGCAGCCGTTCCCACCATTGCCGCCGCAGAACCGCACCCAATACGGACGCGTCGAAATGCAGCCACGGCGTGGCGGCGGCGGCGAGCGCCGGACGATGACCGAGCCCGTCACCAGCAACGATCCGCCTCCAACCGGTCGCGCGTCAGCTGGCGCCGGCGTCCGCGCGCCCGACGCGTCGCCGATCGAGATCGAAGGCTCCGTGCGGACCGCGCTTGCGATCGAACCGCGCGACGGCAAGCTCTGCGTCTTCATGCCACCGCTGGAAACGGTCGAATCCTATCTCGACCTGCTCGGCGCAGTCGAGGACGTAGCCCAAGTCGAAGGATTGCCGCTGCAGATCGAAGGCTACCCGCCGCCGGAAGATCCTCGCCTCAACGTCATTCGCGTCGCGCCGGACCCCGGCGTCATCGAGGTGAACGTCCACCCGTCGGCCTCCTGGCGGGACAGCGTCGACATCACCACGGCGGTCTACGAGGAAGCGCGGCTATCACGCCTCGGCACCAACAAGTTCATGATCGACGGCAAGCATGCCGGCACGGGCGGCGGCAACCATGTGGTCGTCGGCGGCGCGACGCCGCTGGATTCGCCATTCCTGCGCCGGCCCGACCTGTTGAAGTCGCTGGTCCTTTATTGGCAGCGCCACCCGTCCCTGTCCTATCTGTTCTCCGGCCTGTTCATCGGACCGACCAGCCAGGCGCCGCGCATCGACGAGGCGCGGCACGACCAGCTCTACGAGCTGGAAATCGCCATGGCGCAAATCCCGACCGAGTCATCACTCGTGCCGCCGTGGATGACCGACCGGCTGTTTCGCAACCTCTTGATCGACGTCACGGGGAACACCCACCGCGCCGAGATCTGTATCGACAAGCTGTTTTCGCCGGATGGTCCGACCGGCCGCCTCGGGCTCGTCGAGTTTCGCGGCTTCGAGATGCCGCCGGACGCCCGCATGAGCCTTGCCCAGCAACTGCTGATCCGGGCGCTGATCGCCAAGTTCTGGAAGGCGCCGCAGACCGGGAAATTCGTCCGCTGGGGAACCACGCTGCACGATCGCTTCATGCTGCCGGAATTCGTCTGGCAGGACTTTCTGGACGTCCTCGCCGATCTCGGCGACGTTGGCTATCCGATGCGGCCCGAATGGTTCGAGGCGCAGGCCGAGTTCCGCTTTCCGTTCTGCGGCAAGATCGAGCGTGGCGGCGTCACGCTCGAACTGCGTCAGGCGCTGGAGCCGTGGCATGTCATGGGCGAGACCGGCGCGATCGGCGGCACGGTGCGCTTCGTCGACTCCTCGGTGGAGCGGCTGCAGGCCAAGATGACGAATTTCGATCCGGCGCGGCACATGGTGACCTGCAACGGTCGCGAAGTGCCGATGACCGCCACGGGCAGCGGCAAGGACGCCGTCGCCGGCGTCCGCTACAAGGCGTGGCAACCGGCCTCGGGCCTCCACCCGACGATCCCCATCGACGCACCATTGACCTTCGACATCTACGATCGCTGGTCGAAGCGCTCTCTGGGGGGATGCATCTACCATGTCGCGCATCCAGGCGGGCTCAACTACGACGTCTTCCCGGTCAATTCCTACGAGGCCGAGGCGCGCCGGCTGGCCCGCTTCGAGGACATTGGCCATACGCCCGGCAGCTTCGTGCCGGTCGCCGAGGCGCCGAACCCGACATTCCCGATGACGCTGGATTTGCGGCGTCCCCAAGGACTGGCTTGATGATGTCAGCCGTGCGCTGAGAGCCGTTCTGCCTCCTCTTTGAAACAGACCGACCGGAGTCGCTCGTGATATTCGATAGCTGGTACGACTTGTGGCAAATCCTGGTGACCGGCATTCTCGCTTACGCCGGGCTGGTTTTGCTCCTGCGAACCACCGGCAAGCGCACACTGTCGAAGATGAACGCCTTCGACCTTGTCGTCACCGTCGCGTTGGGCTCGATCCTGGCGTCGGTGATTTTGAACGAGGACACCTCGCTGTCTGAGGGCCTTTTCGCCTTCGTCCTCCTTTGCGGCCTGCAATACGCAGTCGCATGGACGTCGCTGCGATGGAAGCCGGTTCAAAACCTCGTCAAGGCGGAGCCGACACTGCTGTTCTTCGACGGCCGCTTTCTATCGGCCATGCTCTCGAAGGAGCGGGTCACCGAGCAGGAGGTCCTGGCGGCGATCCGTTCGCAAGGGACCGCCGACCTCGCCAATGTACGGGCCGTCGTGCTGGAGACGGACGGCTCGTTCAGCGTGGTGGAGGCGTCGGCGGGATCGCCCGATGATACACTCCACAACGTGCGCGGGTACCCGGGCCGGGATTCCGCCGCCTCCTAAAGGCTAAGACTGGACCAGCGCCACAGCGTCAGCCCTCCTGGACGAGCACGATGGTCGCCAGAGGCGGCAGGGTCAGCGACACCGAATAGGGCCGGCCATGGACCGAGTGTTCCTCGGCTTCCTTGCCGCCGAGATTACCGACATTCGAACCGCCGTAGATCTCGGCGTCGGTGTTCAGCCGCTCCACCCACTTGCCGCCGGACGGAACGCCAATCCGGTAGTCGTGTCGTGGCATCGGCGTGAAGTTGGAGACGACGAGCACCGGCTTGTCGTCGCGGTCCTTGCGCAGAAAGGCAATCACGCTCTGCTCGACATTCGACGTGTCGACCCACTCGAAACCGGCGGGATCGCAGTCGAGTTGGTGGAGCGCGGGGATCTCCCGGTACATGGTGTTGAGGTCGCGCACCAGGCGCTGCACGCCCTTGTGCTCGGAACTGTCGAGGAGATGCCAGTCGAGCGAGCGGTCGTGGTTCCACTCCCCGGCCTGGGCAAATTCACCGCCCATGAAGATGAGTTTCTTGCCCGGATGCGTCCACATGAAGCCGAAATAGGCTCTGAGATTGGCGAATTTCTGCCATTGGTCGCCGGGCATCTTGCCGAGTAAGGAGCCCTTTCCGTAGACCACTTCATCGTGGCTGAGCGGCAGGATGAAATTCTCCGAATAGGCGTAGACCATGCCGAAGGTCATCTGGTGATGGTGATAGCGCCGATGCACCGGCTCCTTCGACATGAATTCGAGCGTGTCGTGCATCCAGCCCATGTTCCATTTGAAGTGGAAACCGAGGCCGCCGGCGAAGGTCGGCTTGGAGACATCGGGGAAGGCAGTCGACTCCTCGGCATGGGTCGTTGCCTTCGGATAATACTCGCCGACGCGCTCGTTGGTGTCCTTCAGGAACGCCATCGCCTCGAGGTTCTCGCGCCCGCCATGGATGTTCGGCTCCCACTCGCCATGCTCGCGCGAATAGTCGAGATAGAGCATCGAGGCGACGGCATCGACGCGCAGCCCGTCGATATGGAAGCGGTCGAGCCAGTAGAGCCCGTTGGCGACCAGGTAGTTGTCGATCTCCGGCCGTCCGTAATTGTAGATCAGCGTGTCCCAGTCCTTGTGGAAGCCGCGGCGCGGATCAGGATGCTCGTAGAGCGCCGTCCCGTCGAACTGGCCGAGGCCGTGAATGTCGGTCGGGAAATGCCCCGGTACCCAGTCGAGAAGGACGCCGATGCCGGCCTGATGTAGCGCGTCGACGAGGCGGGCGAACGCCTCGGGCGAGCCATAGCGGGAGGTCGGAGCAAAAAGACCGATCGGCTGATAGCCCCATGAGCCATAGAAGGGATGCTCGGAGACCGGCAGGAACTCCACATGGGTAAAGCCCATGTCCTTGACATAGGGGACCAGTTGCTCGGCCAGCGCATCGTAATCGAGAAAGCTGTTTTCGTCGCCGCGTCGCCATGAACCGAGATGGATCTCGTAGATGGAGATGGGCTTTTCGCGATCCTGCCAGTCGGCGCCATGCTTCTGGAATTCGCCATCCTGCCAGTCGTGCTCGACCAGCCCTTCCACGATCGATGCGGTCGAGGGCGCTGCTTCCTGCAGAAAGCCGACCGGATCGGCCTTCAGCGGCATGATGTTGCCGTCCGGCCCGGTCAGTTCGTATTTATAAACCTCGCCCTTGCCGATACCGGGAATGAACAATTCCCAGACACCGCATTCATGACGCTTGCGCATCACGTGGCGGCGGCCATCCCAGGAATTGAAGTTGCCGACCACCGACACACGGCGCGCGCTCGGCGCGAGGACGGCAAAGGCCGTTCCCTCAATCCCGTCCATCATGGTTGGATGGGCGCCGAGCTTTTCGTAGAGACGGTAGTGGTTGCCTTCGTTAAGAAGATAGACGTCCTGCTCGCCGAGCAACGTCCCGAAGCGGTAGACGTCCTCTTCCTCCCAATGGTCGCCGCCATGGCTGTATCGCAACCGATAGGCGCTTCCCTGTTTGAGGCCGGGGAGGGCGCCGGAATGAAAGCCGGCGGGGCCGAAGCGCTCGAGTTCACCCAGAACCTTGCCCTTGGCATCGATCACCGTCGCCTTCTCGGCCCCCGGGCGAAAGACGCGGACGATGGAACCGCCCTCAACCGGCCGCGGCCCGAGCACCGCGAAGGGGTCGCCATGCACACCGCGACCGATCTCATGCGCTTCGTGCTCATTCGGTCGATGGTCAACCGTGGCCGCTCCAGCGCTCTTCTGTGCCGTCTTGTTCATTTCAAAACCTGTCGTTTTTCGAGAAGCGCGATGATTCCGCGCAGCGGGATCGACAGCCAGGCCGGCCGCATCGCCGCTTCGTAGCGAAGTTCGTAGAAAGCCTTCTGAAGCACGAAGAGATCGAGCAGTTGCGCCGTGGCCGGATCATCCAGCGCGATGCCGGATGCGGCACTCCAATGGGCAAGGAAGCTCTCCGCGGTCTCGTCGCGCCAGCTTTCGGCCATTTCGCGCAGACGCTCGACCGTCGCTTCGTCCGCCGGACCCGCCTTATCACGGGCCGAGAAGGCCGCGTAGTCGAACGATCGCAGCATGCCGGCGACGTCCCTGAGCGGCGAGGATTTGTGCCTCCGCTCCTCGAGCGGCCGGCCCGGCTCGCCCTCGAAGTCGAGGATGACCACGTCGTTCTTGGCAACTAGCACTTGGCCGAGATGGTAATCGCCATGGATACGCGTGCGATGAGTCGTTTCCGCAAGGCGCGAAAAACCGTCGAACCAGGTGAGGATGTCCTTTTCCGCGCCGAGCAGCCGTTCGACCCCGTCGGTTGCCGGCTCGCTGGCTCCCTGCTGTATCCGCGACAGGGCCGTCAGCGCGTCGTTTGCCTCGCGCTTGGCTTCTGCGACGATCTCGGCCAGCGCCGCCGCGTCGATCGGCTCCGGATCAAAGGCCGGGTCGCCGGTTCTGATCGCCAGCGCGGCGTGCATCTCGCCGGTGCGCGTACCGATGACCTCGCCGGGATCGATTTGGATCGCCAGCTGCGGTTCGCCGCCGGGGGCGCCGACTTCGGCGCTTTCATCGCCGGTCGGCTGCTGGCTATAGGCGTTATCGCGCAGATACCGGGCCAGCGCATCGGTGACCACCGTCCAGGCGTCGCCCTGATTCTGCACTTGTTCGAACAGCGCCGCGACGGCCGTTCGGCTGCCGTCATGACGAATCAAATCGATCGAACCGAGCAGCGCGGGGGCGGCTTCGAAGCTGGTCTTTTCAGTCAGGAAGCGCGTGACCTCCAGCTCCGGCTGAATGCCGTCCCGCAAGCGGCGGTAGAATTTCAGGATCGCCTCCTGGCCGATCTGCAGGGAGGTGTTCGACTGCTCGCCGGTCAGCGCATGAATGGCATCGGCCTCGACCTCAGCGGCCCGCGTCAGGGCCTCGCGCGCCGATTGCGATGCCGTGATCTCTAACGCGGCGCCAGGGAGATCGATCGTCTTGCCCTGGGCAATCATGGCGACCACCAGCTTGGCGAGATCGGGATCGCGAGCACCGTCGATGACCGCGCCAATCCGCGGCCCCTGACGGATCTTCATCAGCGTGTAGGGCAGCATCGGCGCCTGATGGTGGAGATTGCCCTCGCCCCATTTGGCACTGAGCGGCATCAGATACCGCTGTTCGCCATCCGCCGTTTCGACGACCAGCTCAGTAAGCAAATGGCGCCGGGATTCAGATGTCGGAGGACCAAGCACCTCCACCTTAACCCTGCGCGGCCGCTCGGACTTTCCGGCAAACCAGCGTTGACCGACGATGAAGTCCGGCAGCACGGATTCCATCTCGCGCTGATTGCGGGCGTTGATCGTACCCTGGAGGTCACCGGCTGCGACGATCGTCGAAAACGCGGGCAGCGGCGTCGGTTCGGCGGAGTCGCGGCTGGACGCGGCCAAGTCGAACCAGAAGAATCCGTAGGCGGGTAGCGTGAGGACGTAGGTACCCTGCCCCACCGTCGGAAACACCGAGAGCCCGAGCATCTCGACCGGCGTCGCGCCCGCGTAATCGGAGAGGTCCAGTTCCACCGCCTGGGCCGAACTCGACAAATTGGCGACGCACAATACGCGCTCGCCGCCATACTCGCGCAGATAGGCAAGGATCTTCCGGTTCGACGGATAAAGGAAGGTGATCTCGCCTCGGCCGAAGGCCTCCTTGGTCCGCCGCACCTGGATCAACCGCCGCATCCAGTTGAGCTGCGAGGACGGATGGTTCGACTGGGCTTCGACATTGATCGCCTGATAGCCGTAGATCGGGTCCTGAATCACCGGCAGATACAGCCGTTGCGGGTCGGCACGGGAAAAGCCGCCATTGCGATCGGCCGACCATTGCATCGGCGTGCGCACACCGTCGCGGTCGCCGAGATAGTAATTGTCGCCCATGCCGATCTCGTCGCCGTAATAAACGGTCGGTGTTCCCGGCATCGACATCAACAGAGCGTTGAGGAGTTCTACCTTGCGCCGGTCGTTGCCCATCAGCGGCGCCAGTCGCCGACGGATGCCCAGATTGATGCGCGCACGCGTATCCGTTGCGTAGGTCGACCAGAGGTAGTCGCGTTCTTCCTCGGTCACCATTTCCAGCGTCAGCTCATCATGGTTGCGCAGGAAGATCGCCCATTGGCAGTTTTCGGGGATTTCGGGGGTCTGCCGCATGATGTCGGTGACCGGATGCCGGTCTTCCTGCGCCAACGCCATGTACATGCGTGGCATCAGCGGGAAGTGGAACGCCATGTGGCACTCGTCGCCGTCGCCGAAATAGGGCTGCGTGTCCTCCGGCCACTGATTGGCCTCGGCCAGAAGCATCCGATCGGGGTAGTGCTTGTCGAGGTCGGCGCGGATCGCCTTCAGAACGTCGTGGGTCTCCGGCAGGTTCTCATTGTTGGTGCCCTCCCGCTCGACCAGATAGGGGATCGCGTCAAGCCGCAGCCCGTCGACGCCCTTGTCCAACCAGAAGTGCATGACCGACAGCACTTCCTCCAGCACCTTCGGATTGTCGAAGTTCAGATCCGGCTGGTGCGAATAGAAGCGGTGCCAGAAATACTGCCCCGCCACCGAGTCCCAGGTCCAGTTCGAGGTCTCCGTGTCCAGAAAAATGATACGGGTCTGGTCGTAGCCCTCGTCGTCGTCGGCCCAGACATAGAAATCGCGCTCGGGCGAGCCCTTCGGCGCGTTGCGCGCCGCCTTAAACCAGGGATGCTGGTCGGAGGTGTGGTTGATGACCAGCTCGGTGATCACCCGCAGGCCGCGCTTATGGGCTTCTTCGATCAGTCGCTCGACATCCTCCAGTTCGCCGTAGGATGGATTGACGGAGCGATAGTCGGCGATGTCGTAACCATCGTCGCGCAGCGGCGAGGGATAGAACGGCAACAGCCAGATCGCCGTGACACCGAGTTCCTGAACGTAGTCGAGGCGATCCAGCAAACCCGGAAAGTCGCCGATCCCGTCACCATTGGAATCGGCAAAGGTCTTGACGTGCAGCTGGTAGATGATCGCGTCCTTGTACCAGTCCGCGGCCTCGGGATCGGGGCCTTGGGACGGCTCGCTAGGAGCGATGGAGACTTGCTCGTTCATGTTGGTGCAGCTTCCGGCGTTGGGGTGTCAGCGGGATATCTTGAAGACGGCGTAGGGCCGGTCGCGCGGGTTCATCCACCAATGCTGAACCTTGCCGTTCCAGGCGAAGCTCTGCTCAGTCACCATGTCCTCGACCATGACGGACCCGTCGTCAGGCAGCCCGAACTCCCAGAGGGGCACCTCGAAATGGCCGCCCTGGGGGGCGTGCGGATCGAGGGTGACGGCAAAGAGCAGAAAGGAGGAAAGGTCGGCCGTCCGCTTCCCGTAGTACAGGATGTTGTCGTTGTGGAAATTGTAGAAGGCGAGGTTGCGGAAATCCTGCATCGCCTTCTCGGAGCGGCGCAGCCGATTGAAGAAGGCGATGTCGTCACGAATGTTGCCCTCGGCCTTCCAATCAAAGGCGCGAATCTCGTATTTCTCCGAATTGAGATATTCCTCCTTCCCGGGAACGGGGAGGAATTCGCACAGCTCGAAACCCGAGTAGATGCCATAATTGCCCGCGAGCGTCGCGGCGAGCG
Source organism: Aurantimonas marina (assembly GCF_017183135.1). GTDB lineage: Bacteria > Pseudomonadota > Alphaproteobacteria > Rhizobiales > Rhizobiaceae > Aurantimonas > Aurantimonas marina. The sequence continues at coordinate 445,265 of NZ_JADDXW010000001.1, forward strand.
CAAGACGCGTGCGAAAGCCCGGCCGGCCGCTGACCTGAAGATAGAGCGGGTTGATGTCCGGCGTGTTCACGAAGAAGTTCGGCCGCATGTATTCGGCGGCTTCCGTCCGCGTCAGCTCGGTCAGATATTCGATTAGCTCCCACTTGGCGTTGCGCCAAGTGAAGTAGGAATAGGACTGGTTGTAGCCGACTTTGCCAAGGCGCTTCATCACCTTCGGCCGGGTAAAGGCCTCGGCGAGGAACACGACGCCCGGATCGACCTTGCGAACCTCGGCGATCATCCATTCCCAGAAGGGAAACGGCTTGGTGTGGGGATTGTCGACGCGGAAGATCCTGACGCCCTTGTCCAGCCAGAACAGGACGATGTCGCGCAGCTCGTACCAGATCGACGGCAGCGCGCCGCGATAGAAATGGACGTTGACGATGTCCTCGTACTTCTTCGGCGGGTTCTCGGCGAATTTGATCGTTCCGTCCGGCCGCCAGTCGAACCATTCCGGGTGCTGCTTGATCCAGGGGTGGTCCGGCGAGCACTGGATGGCGAAATCGATCGCGATCTCCAGCCCGTGCTGCTTCGCCGCCTCCACCAGACGCGCGAAATCCTCGAACGTCCCGAGCTCGGGGTGGATGGCGTCGTGCCCACCTTCCTGCGAACCGATGGCGTAGGGACTGCCGGGATCGTCAGGCCCCGGCGTCAGCGTGTTGTTCTTGCCCTTGCGGTTGGTGCTTCCGATCGGATGGATCGGCGGGAAATAGAGAACGTCAAAGCCCATCTCCTGAATGTCGGGCAGACGCTTGATGACGTCGTCGAAGGTTCCGTGCCGATCCACGTCGCCGGATTGCGAGCGCGGCATCAACTCGTACCAGGCCGAGAATGCCGCCGCGGTCCTGTCGACCCACACCGGTACATCGATGTGATAGCGCGACAGATGGGTGCGGTGGCCGGCGGCCTCGAGCAGCGCGATCGTCGCCTCTGCCTGCATCAGCTCGTACTGTCCGTCGGCGTCGCCCTTGACGCTGAGCTTTTCCAGCTTGTCGTGAAGCTTCGCCACCGCCTTCTGGTCGGCCTTGGACCCGCGCCCGGAGGTCGCGGCGTTTTTAACGAGTTCACGCGCTTCGGTCAGTTCCAGGTCGGTGAGCTTGCCGGCGTCGCGCTTCTTCGTCGCCTCGTCGCGCCATGTCGCATAGAGGTCGCGCCAGGCGATGATCGAATAACGATAGGGGCCGGGGATGTCGAAGACGATCTCCGCCGACCAGCGATCGTTCTCGATGAAGGCGAGCGCCATCTCTTTCCAGGTTTCAGCCCCCGCCGGCCCGTAGACGACCGCCGCGGCGATTTCGTCGTGACCGTCGGAAAAGATATCGGCGGAAATAACCAGCGGCTCGCGCTCGGCCCGCTTTACCGCGAAGCGTCCGCCGTCGATTTCCGGCGCGACGCCCTCGATGGCGATGCGGTTTCCGGCCAGCGCCATGAGCCTGGCTTCGCTCCCAAGATCCTTGGATTTCGAGGCTCTCTTCGGCTTGCGGATTGCGGCGACGGGTCTGTCCATGGACGGCCTTCAGGTTCAATAGTCAGGAAAGACGATGCGCGGCGAACGCTCCGGCGAGACACCTCTCGCACTTTAAGGGATAGGAAACCTTTGCCCCATGTCCAGCCTCGGCCACCGATACGGAATGCGAAACGCCCGTTCGGTAGATTAAAGGCCGGAACGGGAAGGTTGTTCCCGTGAACCCGGCGAGCGCGACCGATCCGGGCACGGCTTACCCCGCGAAAGCCCGTACCGTCTGGCGTTGCTCCCCCAAGCCCTGGCCGCCCAGCGTGATGATGTCGCCGGGCTTCAGGTAGCGCTCCGGCTTCATGCCCATGCCGACGCCGGGCGGCGTCCCGGTGATGATCACGTCGCCCGGCATCAGGCGCATGAATTGCGAGATGTAGGAAACGAGCGTCTTGATCGGAAAAATCATGGTCGCGGTCGAACCGGTCTGCATGCGCTCGCCATTGACGTCGAGCCAAAGATCGACCGTCTGCGGGTCGCCGAGCGCATCGGGCGTGACCAGCCAGGGGCCGAGCGGACCGAAGCTGGGCGCGCTCTTGCCCTTCATCCACTGGCCGCCGCGCTGCGTCTGGAAGGTGCGCTCGGAGATGTCGTTGCACAGGCAAAAGCCGGCGACGTGGTCCATCGCCTCATCTTCCGACACATAGAGCGCCTCCTCGCCGATCACGATGGCGATCTCGACCTCCCAGTCGAGCCGGTCCGAGCCCTTGGGAACGATCACGTCGTCATGCGGCCCGACGATCGAGGACGGCGCCTTATTGAACAGGATCGGCTCCGCCGGGATCTCCATCCCGGACTCCTTGGCGTGGTCGGCATAGTTGAGCCCCACGGCGATGAAGTTCCCGACCCGTCCGACCGGTGGGCCGATGCGATGTGACGGGTCCACTTTGGCCAAGCCCTTGGGATTGAGCGCGCGCAGCCGCTCCAGCCCGGCCCGGGAGAGTGCCTCGCCGGCAATGTCGGCGATCTCCTCCGACAAATCGCGCAGGACATTCTCGTTATCGATGAGACCCGGTTTTTCCGCGCCGCTCTCGCCATATCGTACCAGTCGCATTCGCCTCTCCATCGCTTGTCGGCGTCGGACTGCGTCGTTGAACGCAGCCGCCCTTGTCCGCAAGGCAGATAGCCGCCGAGATGCGTTTGTCGCGGTGGGCGGGCGATTTTCACGGAATTCAGCGGCTATTGCGCCGCTTCGCCCGCCTGCCTTGAGCCTGTCAGAGGCGCATGGTCGGCGCGCGACGGCAACGGCTTGGTCCGCGCCGCCGCGCGGTCATGGACGCGGAGGCCATGCGCATAGGTCGCGACGGTGGCGCGCTCGTCGCCGAGGATCATCAGCGCGAACAGCTCTTCCTCCAGCGTCTCGACCCGCGCCATGCGCCGGCGCATGGCCGATGTCGACCCGGTGTCGAGGACGACGAGATCGGCCTCGAGTCCCGGCGCCATCCGTCCGATCCGGTTGTCGAGCCCCATCGCAGCGGCATTGCCGGCGGTCAGCATATGGAAGGCGTCGAAGGCGGGCAGTTTCTGCCCCTGCAGCGCCAGCACCTTGTAGGCCTCGGCCGCCGTCCGCAGCATCGAATAGCTGGTGCCGCCGCCGATGTCGGTCGCAAGCCCCACCTTGATGCCGGCGGCACGCGCGGCGGCAAGGTCGAACAGTCCCGAGCCCAAAAATAGGTTCGAGGTCGGACAGAACACGGCCGTCGCGCCCTTTTTGGCGAGCGCCGCGCGCTCACGCTGCGACAAATGGATGCAGTGGCCGAACAGCGCCTTGGGCCGGACGAGGCCGAAGCGCTCGTAGACTTCCGTATAGTCCTTCGACCAGGGGAATGCCTCCCGGACGAAGGCGATCTCGGCCGCGTTCTCGGAAAGATGGGTCTGGATGTGGAGGTCGGGATGCTCGACCGCCAGCGCCTCGCAGGCCTCCAGTTGCGCGTCGCTCGAGGTCGGCGCGAAACGCGGCGTGATGGCGTAGTCGAGCCGGCCCTTGCCATGCCATTTGCGGATCAGCGTCTTGGACTGATGATAGCCGGTCTCGGCGGTGTCGAGCAGTGCCGGCGGCGCGCCCCGGTCCATCATCATCTTGCCGGCGACCATGCGCAGGCTTCGCCACGCGGACTCGGTGAAGAACGCGTCGACGCTTTCCGGATGCGTGGTGCAATAGACGCCGGCCGTCGTCGTGCCGCTCGCCAGAAGCTCGTCGAGGAGGAACCGCGCACTGTCGGCCGCCACCGCCGGGTCACCGTAGCGGCTCTCCTCGGGAAAAGTGTATTTCGCCAGCCATTCCATCAGCTCGGTGCCGTAGGAGGCGATCACCTGGGTCTGCGGCATGTGCAGATGCGGGTCGATGAAGCCCGGCATCACCAGATGCGGGCGATGATCGACGACCGGCGTTTCGGGTCGCAAGCGGGCGAGCAGCGTGGACGCTTCGCCGACTTGGCGGATGATGCCCTTGTCGACGACGACGAGCCCGTCCGCGATGTAACGGACCGCCGCCCCCTCGCCTTCCTCCGCCGGATCGGCGTCGAACCAGAGCAACCGTCCCCGGATCGCGAGGCAGCCGCCGGCGCGAGTCACGGTCGCCCGCCTTCGGCGACATAGCGGCCGGAGCCGGACGCGATCCACGCCGCCAGGATCTCGCGTTCGGCGGGTTCCAGGCCGGTGATGTTGCCGGGCGGCATGGCGTCGCTGCGCACGGCCTGGCGCTCGATCAGCGAGGCGTAATGGATGATGTCGTCGCCGCTTTCCAGGCGGATATCCTTCGGCGCCGTCGCGAGGCCCGGCCACAGCGGCTCGCTGGCGTGGCACATCGAGCAGCGCGACAGGATGATCGATTCCGCGTCGGCGAAGTGCGGCGAGGCGGCGAGCGCGACGGCCGGATCACCCTCCCACTGGCGCGATGTTTCCGCGCCCTCACCGGGCGTTGCCTCGGCCCGCCAGCCCGGCACTCCCGACAGGGTGATCACGGCGGCGAAGAGCACACCGGCAACCGCCCAGCACCACCAGAGCTGCCGGCCGGTCGCGTGCATCGTGTTGAAGAAGTGCCGGATGACCGCGCCGATCAAAAGCACCAGCCCGGCGATCACCCAGTTCCACTCCGTCGCGAAGGCCAGCGGATAATGGTTCGACAGCATCAGGAAGATGACCGGCAATGTCAGGTAGTTGTTGTGCAGCGAGCGCTGCTTGGCCTCCTGGCCGAGCCGTGGCTCGGGCGTGCGGCCCGCCTTGAGGTCGGCGACGACGATCGTCTGGTTGGGGATGATGATGAAGAACACGTTGGCGGTCATTAGCGTCGCGATCATCGCGCCGGTGTGGAGCATCGCACCGCGGCCCGAGAAAACCTCCGAGAACAGGAAACTCGCCGCGACCACATAGACGAACAGGACGGCGAGCAAGGCCGTGTCGTTCTTCTTCAGCGGCGATTTGCACAGCGCGTCATAGACCAGCCAGCCGAGCGCCAGCCCGCCAATGCCGATCGCGGTTGCACCCCACACCGGCAGGTCGGCCTTCTCGGGATCGATCAGATAGAGGTTGGCGCCGAGGTAATAGACCAGGACAAGCAGGGCGAAACCGGACAACCAGGTGGAATAGCTCTCCCATTTGAACCAGGTCAGATCTTCCGGCATCGCCGGCGGCGCGACTGTGTATTTCCGCAGATGGTAGAAGCCACCGCCATGCACCTGCCAGGCTTCACCGCCGACACCCTCCGGGAGCGTTCGCGGTTTGCGCAAGCCGAGATCCAACGCGATGAAATAGAAGGACGAGCCGACCCAGGCGATGGCGGTGACGACGTGCAGCCAGCGCACGGCGAAGCTCAGCCATTCGGAGAAATAGGTCCACATTCGCCAGTTGCCTCGAAGCGCAGCCCCCTTGTCGCGGCGCCTCCTGATGGGTCTCGATCAAGGCTGTCTTGCGCCCGCCGTTCAGGAGACGGGGAAGGCGCGAGCCTGTTGGGTTCGTTGTCGGCAAGGGGCGCCGAAGCGCCCCTTACAATGTCGTCCGCCGCTTGAGAACGCCGTGCCTCAGCTCTTCACGCCCTCGACATACCAGTCCATCTTCAGAAGGTCTTCATCCGGCATTGTCTCGCCTTCCTGGACCTTGACCTCGCCCGACTGGTCCTTGATCGGCCCGGTGAAGACCTCATAGGTGCCGGCCTTGGTCTCATCGACGATCTTCTGGGCGGCTTCCTTCACGTCGGCGGGCATCTTGTCGTTGAAGGGCGCCATCTCGACCTCGCCGTCCTTCATGCCGAGCCAGACATTGTCGGCCTTCCAGGTGCCGTCGAGCATCGCCTGTACCCGGTTGACGTAATAGGGCCCCCACTGGTCGACGATCGCGGTCATGTGGGCGTTGGGCGCGAAGCTGGTCATGTCCCAGGCCTGGCCGAAGGCGATCGCGCCTCCCTGCTCGGCGGCCTGCAGCGGTGCCGGCGAATCCGTGTGCTGGGTGATGACGTCGGCGCCCTGACTGAGCAGCGCCTTGGTGGCGTCGGCCTCCTTGGCGGGATCATACCAGGAGTTGACCCAGACCACCTGAGTCTCGAAATCCGGATTCACCGCCCGCGCCGCCAGCGTGAAGGCGTTGATGCCCATCACCACTTCGGGGATCGGGAAGGAGGCGATGTAGCCGGCCTTGCCGCTCTTTGACATCATGCCCGCGATCGTGCCGAGCACCGCGCGGCCCTCGTAGAAGCGCGAATTGTAGAGGCCCATATTGTCGGAGCCGGTCTGGTAGCCGGTCGCGTGCTCGAACTTCACGTCCGGGAACTGCTTGGCGACCTTGATGGTCGGGTTCATGAAGCCGAAGGAGGTGGTGAAGACGATATCGTTGCCGTCCTGGGCGAGCTGGCGGATGACCCGCTCGGCGTCCGGCCCCTCGGCGACGTTTTCGACATAGGTCGTCTCGACCTTGTCGCCGAGCTGCTCCTCCAGATATTTGCGGCCCTGATCGTGGGCAAAGGTCCAGCCGAAATCGCCGACCGGGCCGACATAGACGAACGCGGCCTTCACCTTGTCCATCTTCTCGCCGTCCTGTGCGGCAACGGGGAAGCTGAACGCGGCCAGCCCCATCAGGGCAACGGCGCCCGCCATCAATCGGCGTCGGGTGGTGTTGAACATCGCGGGACTCCTTGGGGTGGTTGGGGTTGTGGTTGATCAGGCGCTCGCCCGGAACGGCTGGCCAAGGCAGGCCGGCGCAGCGGTTCGGACGTTTCCCTTGCCGGCCGAAATGATGGCCAGGACGAGGATGGTTGCCAGATAGGGCAGGCTGGCAAGAAATTCCGGCGCGAACAGATTGAAGCCGGCGGCCTTGGCCTGCAACTCCAGCGTGATGACCGCGCCGAACAGATAGGCGCCGAGCACCAGCCGCCCCGGCCGCCATGAGGCGAAGACGACGAGCGCGATGGCGATCCAGCCGCGGCCGGCGGTCAGCCGCTCCGCCCACATCGGCGTCAACACCAGCGAATAATAGGAGCCGGCAAGTCCGGCCATGGCGCCGCCGAACAGGACAGCGAGATAGCGCACCTTGAGGACGGGATAGCCGATCGCGTGGGCGGCGCTGTCGCTCTCGCCCACTGCGCGCAGGATCAGCCCCGCCCGGCTGTGCTTCAGGAACCACCAGATCGCAAGGGCCAGCACGAGCCCGAGATAGACCAGCGGCGAATGGCCGAAGATCACCCGTCCAATGGGATCGCTCGCGAGCGCGGCGGGAAAGATCGGTCCGAGCGTCGCCGTGGTGATGCCCACATAGGGCGCGCCCAGGAGCGCCGAGACGCCCGTCCCGAAGATGGTCAGGGCGAGGCCGGTCGCCACCTGATTGGCCATCAGGCTGAGCGTCAAGGCCGCGAAGATCAGCGACGCCGTGGCGCCTGCGGCCATCGCCGCCAACGCGCCAAGCGTGGGAATTCCGGTCGTGTACGCGATGGCGAAGCCGGTGACCGCGCCGATCAGCATCATGCCCTCGACGCCGAGATTGAGGACGCCGGATTTCTCGACCACCAGTTCACCGAGAGCGGCGATCAAGAGCGGCGTCGCTGCGGCGGCGATGGTCATCAGGATGGAGATGAACAGCGCCGTGGTCATGTCGCCGCCTCCGCCTCGATGCGTCGCGTCTCCGGCAACGGACTCGCGTTGTTTGCCGTGACCGGAGCGGCTGGCGGCGTCCCGCCGGCCTTGCGTCGCATGACGAACCGGTAGCGCACCAGCAAATCGGTCGCGAGCAGGAAGAACAGCATCATCGCCTGGAACACGCTGGCGGCCGCGGACGGCAGGCCGATCGTCGTCTGGGCGCTCTCGCCGCCGACATAGGTCAATGCGAGCACCAGCGCGGCGATGAGGATGCCGAGCGGATTGAGCCGTCCCAAAAAGGCGACGATGATCGCCGTATAGCCGTAGCCGGTCGGAAACTGCGGCACCATCTGGCCAAACGGGCCGGAGGCTTCCAGGACGCCGGCAAGCCCGGCGAGACCGCCCCCGACCAGCAGCGCCAGCCAGACGGTCGAGGATTGGCTGAAACCGCCATAGCGGGCCGCGTTCGGCGCCAGCCCGACCACGCGGAGCTGGAAACCGGTGATCGATCGGGCCATCAGGAACCAGGCGGTCAGCGCCAGCGCCGCCGCGATCGGTATGCCAAGGTGGATCAACGTGCCGGGCACGGCGATCGGCAGCGTCTGCGCGGGCGAGAACATCGCTGTCTGCGGAAAGTTGAAGCCCATCGGGTCCTTCCAGGGGCCGCGCATCAGATAATAGAGCAACTGGATGGCGACGTAGTTGAGCATCAGGCTCGACAGGATCTCGTTGACGTTGAGCCGCGTCTTGAGCAGCGCCGGCACCCCCGCCCAGACCATGCCGCCGAGAACGCCTGCCGCGATCATGATGGGCAGCACCCAGACGCCGCCCTGATCGAGCGTCATCAGCGCGATGCCGGTTCCCGCGAGCCCGCCGAAGATGTACTGGCCCTCGGCACCGATGTTCCAGATGTTGGCGCGAAAGCCGATGGCGAGGCCCGTCGCGATGATCGCCAACGGCGCCGCCTTCACCAGAAGATCCTGCCAGCGATAGGGATTGAACAGCGGCACGACGAAAATCTGGTAGACCGCCTTGAGGCCGTCATGGCCGAGCAGCGTAAAGACGATCGCGCCCACAACCAGGGTCGCGACGACGGCGATGACCGGGGCCGCCAGCATCATGGCGTGGCTCGGCTCCCGGCGGGGCTCGAAGGAGAGGGCCATCAGGCGGCCCTCTCGGCGCCGGCGTGGTCGTCCCCGTGAGCACCGTGGATGCCGCCCATCAAGAGGCCGACCCGCTCGATGGAAATCCCCTGTACGTCCATCGGCTCCGACAGCCGCCCCTCGTTGATGACGGCGATCCGGTCGCAGAGTTCGAGAAGCTCGTCGAGATCCTGGCTGACGACGACGATCGCCGCGCCCTTGGCGGCGAGGTCGATCATCGCCTGGCGGATGAACGAGGCCGCGCCCGCGTCGACGCCCCAGGTCGGCTGCGAGACGACGAGCACGGCGGGGTCCTGCATGATCTCGCGGCCCATCACGAATTTCTGCAGATTGCCGCCGGACAGACTTCCCGCCAAGGCGCCCGGTCCGGTCGCCTTGACCGAGAAGGCATCGATGACGGAGGCGGCATAGGCGCGCGCGGCGCCGGCCTTGATGATGCCGCCGGCGGCAAGCCCCATGCGCCGCCGCGCCGACAGGACCGCGTTCTCGGTGAGCGACAGGCCCGGCACGGCGGCGTGGCCATTACGCTCTTCGGGTACGGTCGCCAATCCGAGGGCCCGCCGACCGCCGACCGAACGGTTCGAGATCGTGCCGCCGTCGATCATGATCTTGCCGCTCACGCCCGCCATCCGCTCGCCGGACAGAACCTGAAGCAGTTCGTTCTGGCCGTTGCCGGCGACGCCCGCGATGCCGAGCAGTTCGCCGGAGCGCACACGGAAAGAGATGTCCTTGAGGCTGGTGCCGAAGGGCGGCTTGCCCGGCGCCGACAGATCGCTCACGGCAAAGCGGACCTCGCCCGTGACACTGCCGTCCTTGCCGGACAGATCCTTCAGATCGCCGCCGATCATCAGTTCGGCCATCGAGCGTGCCGATTCCTCGCGCGGGTCGCAGGTGGCCACCACCTTGCCGCCTCTAAGAATCGTCGCCGTCTCGCAGAGTTCCTTGATCTCGTGCAGCTTGTGGGAAATATAGAGGATCGAGCAGCCCTCGCGGGCGAGGCGGCGCAGCGTCTCGAACAGCTGCCCGACTTCCTGCGGAGTCAGGACCGAGGTCGGCTCATCCATGATCAGAAGCTTCGGCCGCTGCAACAGCGCCCTGACGATCTCGATCCGCTGCCGTTCGCCGACCGACAGCGTGTGGACGACGCGATGCGGATCGAGTGTCAGGTCGTAGGAGGCCAGCACCTCCCGGATCGCCGCTTCCAGTTCCCGGCGCGGCGGCGGATTGTCCATCCCGAGTGCGATATTCTCCAATACTGTCATCGCCTCGAACAGCGAGAAATGCTGGAACACCATGCCGATGCCGAGCGCGCGCGCCTCGCGCGGCGAGGCGATCGCGACCGGCGCCCCGTCAAAGGCGATCGCACCGACGTCGGCCTTCTGCACACCGTAGATGATCTTCACCAGCGTCGACTTGCCGGCGCCGTTCTCGCCCAGCAGCGCGTGAATCTCGCCGGGCGCCACTGAGAACGACACCTGATCGTTCGCGACGACGCCGGGGAAGCGCTTGGTGATGCCGGAGAGCTGCAGGCGCGGCGCCATGTCGATGTGGGTCATCCCGTTGATCTCACCTCGGCACTATGGCATCGCCCGTTCCGCCCTGCAAAGCGATCAATCAGCTTTTCCTGTTGATCGGAAAGCAGGCAGACGGCCAGCTCCGCCGCCGTCAGGGCGGCGATCACCGCGGGGCGCTTGTCATGCAGCGCGGCCCCGCCGATCGGCAGCGTCAGGCGGGCGATGTCGGCATCCCGCCCGTCCTCCGCCAGATAGCGGCGGAACCGCTCGCGCTTTGTCGCCGAGCCGATCAGGCCGACATAGGCGGCGTCGCCCCGCGCCAGAGCGGCGGCGGCAATCAGGAAATCCAGCGAATGCGCGTGGGTCATCACCACAAACGCCGTACCGGCGGGAGCGGCGGCGACCTCGGCTTCCGGCAGCGCGGCGGCAACCGTCTCGACCGCCTCGGGCAGGCCAGCCAGCGTCTCGGGCCGGCTGTCGACGAGGCGCACGCGCAGCGGCAGTGGCGCCAGGGCGGCGGCGAGCGCCCGTCCGGTGTGACCCGCGCCGAAGATCAGCACCAGCGGCCGCGCCGCCTCCTCGCGCGCCTCGAGCGTCTTCAGTTCCGACAGCAGCACTTCGTCCGCCAAGCGCAGCGACAGCTCCACCCGCCCGCCGCAGCACTGGCCGATCGCGGGTCCGAGTGGGACGTCCATCGCCGCCTCGGTCTCGCCGGAAACCAGCATCGCCCGCGCCCGCTCGATGGCATCGAATTCGAGCCGCCCGCCGCCGATTGTCCCCGCCAAGGCCGATGGCGTCACCAGCATCACGGCCCCCGTCTCGCGGGGCGTCGAGCCGAGCGCGCGGGTGATCGTGACGAACACCGATGGCTCTTCGGCGGCGAATGCGGTGCTAAGGGCGGCGACGATGCTCATCCGGTGCCTCGCACCTGTTCGACCGCGGCAAGCACCCGCTCCGGCGTCGCTGGCGCGTCGAAATCGGGAAAGACCTTGCCGTCTCCCGCCGCGATAACCGCGTCGGTCAACGCCGAGAACACCGAAATCGCTAGCATCAGGGGCGGCTCGCCGACCGCCTTGGAGCGGTAGACCGTCGGCGCGCGGTTCTCGCCCTTGTCCCAGATCGCCACGCGAAAATCGTCCGGGCGGTCGTTGGCGGTCGGAATCTTGTAGGTCGACGGCGCGTGGGTCTTGAGCCGCCCCGCATCGTCCCACCACAGCTCTTCCATGGTCAGCCAGCCCATGCCCTGGATGAAGCCGCCCTCGATCTGGCCGAGGTCGATCGCCGGATTCAGCGACTGGCCGACGTCGTGCAGAATGTCAGCGCGCAGCAGGCGGTATTCGCCGGTCAGCGTGTCGATGACGACCTCGGAACAGGCTGCTCCATAAGCGAAATAGTAGAACGGCGTGCCGCGCGCGCTTTCGCGGTCGTAAGCGATGCCGGGCGTTGCATAGAAACCGGTCGAGGACAGCGAAATGCGGGCGAGATAGGCTTCGCCGACGAGATCGGAAAAGCGCTTTTCGTCATTGCCGATCCGTACCCGGTTGGCCTCGAAGACGACCTGGTCCTTCGGTACCTTGTACCGCTCGGCGGCATAGTCGATCAGCCGGTCCTTGATCGTCCGGGCGGCGGCCTGCGCCGCCATGCCGTTGAGGTCCGAGCCGGAGGAGGCGGCGGTCGCCGACGTGTTCGGCACCTTGGCCGTGGTCGTGCCGGTGATCTTCACCCGGTCGATATCGATCTGGAATTCCTCGGCGACCACCTGCGCGACCTTGGTGAACAGTCCCTGCCCCATCTCCGTGCCGCCGTGATTGAGATGTACCGAGCCGTCCTTGTAGACATGGACGAGCGCGCCGGCCTGGTTGAGATGGGCGGTGGTGAAGGAGATGCCGAATTTGACCGGCGTCAGCGCCAAGCCCTTTTTGAGGACCGGGTTGTCGGTATTGAAGGCCGTCACCCGCTCGCGCCTTGCGCGGTAATCCGAGGAGGCTTCCAGTTCCGCGACGATCTCGCCGATCACCGAGTCGGTCACCGGCATATGATAGGGCGTCAGAGCCGGCTCCTCGGCAGGGTAGAAGTTGCGCTTCCTGACGTCGAGCGGGTCGAGCCCCGTCTCGAAGGCGATGTGGTCGACGGCGCGCTCGATTCCGGCCATGCCCTGCGGCCCGCCGAAACCGCGAAACGCGGTATTCGATACCGTGTGGGTCTTCAGCCGCCGCGAACGGATGCGGGCGGCGGGCAGTGCATAGGCGTTGTCGGCGTGAAACATCGCCCGGTCGGCGATCGCCGCCGACAGATCCTTCGAATAGCCGCAGCGCACGAAATGCTGGAAGTCGACGGCGGCGATCCGCCCGTCCGCGTCGAAACCGAAATCGTAGTCGATCCGCATTTCGTGGCGCTTGCCGGTCATCACCATGTCATCGTCGCGGTCGAGCCGGCACTTCGCGGGGCGGCCGGTCTTGATCGCCGCCAGCGCGGCGACCGAGGCAAACAGCGCCGGCTGGCTTTCCTTGCCTCCAAAGCCGCCGCCCATCCGCCGCACCTCGACGGTCACGGCGTGGTCAGGCACGCCCAGCATCTTGGCGACATTGTGCTGGACCTCGGAGGGGTGCTGGGTCGACGAGCGCACCAGAACGTCGCCGTCCTCCTGCGGGATCGCATAGGCGATCTGGCCTTCCAGATAGAAATGGTCCTGGCCGCCGACCTCGACACGGCCCTTGACCCGGCGTGGCGCAACGTCGAGCGCCGCCTTCACGTTGCCGAGATTCATCTCGTGGACGGGAAGCAGGTCTTCACCGGCCGCGTCGGCGAAGGCGATCGCCGCATCAATGCCGATCGCCGCCGGCAAATCCTCGTAGGTGATCCTCGCGTGTTTGACCGCTGCCCGCGCGGCCGCTTCCGTCTCGGCGGCGACCGCAAACAGCGGCTGCCCCACATAGTCGACCGTGTCGACCGGGAAGATCGGATCGTCGCCGAACACCGGCGAATAGTCGTTCTGGCCGGGAATGTCCGCGGCCGTCAAAACGGCCACAACGCCCGGCGCCGACCGCACGGCGTCGAGATTCATGCTGGCGATGCGGGCATGGGCCCGCTCGGACATGGCGATATAGATTTGTAGCGTTCCCGGCAGTTCCGGATCGTCGTCGACATAGCGCGCGGCGCCGCAGACGTGCTTGCCGCCGCTGTCATGGGCGAGCGCCGTCCGAACACCGCCCTGGATCGCGCGCTCCTCCGTCGGCGGCCGTACGCCGAGCGTTTCGAGCGCGGGTTCACCGGCGGCGCCGCGATCCTGGATGCGGGTTTCATCCATCACGCAACCTCGCCGAGAGCGGTCGCATTTGCCGCAACATCCTCGATCCGAGTTCGCACGCCGCCCCGCTGGTCGAGATAAAACCGCCGCAACAGGTTCCGCGCCATCTTCAGCCGGTAGGCGGCCGAGGCGCGCATGTCGGTCAGCGGAGTGAAGTCCTCGGCCAGCGCGACGACCGCAGCTTCGACCGCCGCCTCGTCCAATGGCTGGCCAACAAGCGCGGCCTCGGCCTTCGCCGCGCGCTTGGGCGTTTCAGCCATGCCGCCAAAGGCCAGCCGCGCCTCCGCGATCATATCGCCGTCGAAGGTCAGGCGGAACGCCGCCATGACGGCGGAAATGTCGGAATCGAAGCGTTTGGATATCTTGTGCGCGAAGAAACGCTGGTTCGGCTCCAGCCGGGGCACCTCGACCGCGGCGACGAACTCGCCCTTCGCCCGGTCCTGGCGACCATAGGCGATGAAAAAATCCTCAAGGTCGATCGCGCGGGCCGTCTCGCCATGGCGCACATGCAGCCGCGAGTCGAGGGCGATCAGGCAGGGCGGCAGGTCGCCGATCGGCGAGCCGTTGGCGATATTGCCGCCGACCGTGCCGGCGTTGCGGATCTGGCAGCCGGCGAAGCGGCGCAGCATCTCGCCGAGATCGGCGTGCATACCCGCCAGTATGTCGAAGGCCCGGCGATGGGTGACGCCGGCCCCGATAAAGACCCGGCCGGCCGCTTCCTCGATCACCTGGAGGTCGCGGACGTGGCTGACGTCGATGATCGTCGGCAACTCGCGATGCTGTTTCGTCACCCACAGCCCGACATCGGTTGCTCCCGCGACCAGCACCGCATCCGGATGCGCGGCATAGGTATCGGCGAGGTCATCGACATTGGTCGGCGCAAACCAGCGATGGCCGTCGGCCTGATAGGCGAAGACGTCGCCGCCTTCCATCTCGGTCAGGCGAGCGGCGAGCGCCGCATCCTCCCTCGCCGTATCGGGCAGCGGCACCGCGCAGAGTTCCAACCCCGCTTCAACGATCGGCCCATAGCCGGTACAGCGGCAGAGATTGCCGGCGATCAGATCCTTGACCGACTGGCGGTCCGAGATCGCGCCGGTGAGCCAGCCGGCATAAAGCTGCATGACGAAGCCGGGCGTGCAGAAGCCGCATTGGCTGCCGTGCTTTTCCACCATCGCCGTCTGGATCGGGTGGGCTCCGTCGCGGCCGATATGTTCCACCGTTTCGATCGCCCGGCCATTCAGCGAGGGAAGGAACTGGATACAGGCATTGACCGCCCGACGCGAAAGCCCGCCGTCGCCGTCCGACTCGGCGATCAAGACGGTGCAGGCGCCGCAGTCGCCCTCCGCGCAGCCCTCCTTGGTGCCGGTCAGCCGTTCTGTCCGGCGCAGATAATCGAGGATCGTCGTCGTCGGTCTGACGCCCGCGACACTGCGCTCCTCGCCATTGAGGATGAAGCGGATCGGCCGTGGGGCGTCATGAGCGGTCATCAGCTGCCCCGGTAGGTCGAATAGCCGAAGGGCGAAATGAGCAGCGGCACATGATAATGCGTCCTGTCGGCGATGCCGAAGCGGATAACAACGTCGCTGAGGAATTTCGGCTCCGGCAGGTCCCGGCCCGTCGTGTCGAAATAGGCGCCGGCCGCGAAGACGAGTTCGTATTCGCCGACCGCGAAATCATCGCCAGCCATCAGCGGCGCGTCGCAGCGCCCGTCCGAATTGGTGACGGCGTCCGCCACCTTCTGCCGTCCGCCATCGGACCCGAGCCGCCACAGCGTCACCGCGATACCAGCGGCCGGCCGGCCGAGACTGGTGTCGAGCACATGGGTCGTCAGCCGGGCGTCGGTCGGTTCGGACATTCGGGCTCTTTCCGTCGTTTTTGACCATTCGGTCAAGCATTCTGCAACGCCGGAAGCGGCGGCGTAAAGCGGAAAGCATCCGGCTGCTTCCAGCACATGCCCCCAGCCGATGAAAAGCGTGACGCGGTCCTCGCCCTACGCACCTCGCTTCGCCGCGCACCCGGATACCCGATACGCGACATCAGCCGAAACGCCGGGCCGCCTCGCCATGTTCGGCCCTGAGCCGGGCCAGGTCGACACCGACCGGACGGCCGTCGAGGACGCGCCATTCGCCCTTCACCATCACCCGGTCGGCCCGCGTGGCGCCGCACAGGACCAGCGCCGCGATCGGATCATGCGCGCCGGAAAAGCGCAATTCGTCGAGGGTGAACAGCGCAAGATCGGCCTGCCGTCCCACGTCGAGACGGCCGATGTCGGTGCGGCCGAGACAGGCCGCCGAGCCTTCGGTTGCCATGGCCAAGACATCGCGGGCGGTCATCGCCTCCGCCGAGCGATAGTTCAGGCGACCGACCATCAGCGCGTGGCGCGCCGCCTCGATCAGGTTCGAGGCGTCGTTCGAGGCCGAACCATCGACGCCCAGCCCGACCGGCGCGCCGGCAGCCAGCAATTCGTTGACCGGACAAGAGCCCGAGGCCAGCACCGCGTTCGAGGTCGGGCAATGGCAGACGCCGACCTTGTGCGCGCCGAGGCGCCGGCATTCCTCGGTGGTGAAATGTATGCCGTGGGCGAGCCAGGTGCGCGGCCCGAGCCAGCCGACGTCTTCCAGATAGTCGAGCGGCCGGCAACCGAAGGTCGCTTCGCAAAAGGCGTTCTCGTCCTCGGTTTCGCCGAGATGGGTGTGCAGTCGGCAATCATGCGCGTCGGCCAGCGCCGCGCTCTCCATCATCAGGCTCTTGGTCGCCGAGAAGGGCGAACAGGGCGCCAGCGCGATCTGCGTCATCGCGCCATCTGACGGGTCATGATAGCGGCCGATCAGCCGTTCGCTGTCGGCGAGGATGTCGTCCTTGTCCTGAACGACGCTATCGGGCGGCAGGCCGCCATCCTTTTTCGACAGGTCCATCGAGCCGCGACTCAATGTGACGCGAATGCCAAGTCCCGCCGCCTCCTCGGCCTCGATGTCGATGGCACTCTCCAGCCCGTCCGGAAACAGGTAGTGATGGTCCGCGGCGGTCGTGCAGCCCGACAGCAGCAGCTCGGTCAGCGCCAGCCGCACCGACAGGCGGAAGCTCTCCGGATCGAGACGCGCCCAGATCGGGTAGAGGCTGGTCAGCCACGGAAACAGTTCCTTGTCGATCGCCGCCGGATGCGCCCGCGTCAGCGTCTGGTAGAAATGGTGGTGGGTGTTGATCAGCCCCGGCAGAACGACATGCCGCGAGGCGTCGAAGACCGCGTCGACCGGCCCGGAGGGCGCGCCGCCCGAAGGCACGAGTTCGACGATCCGCCCGTCCGCGATAACGACCCCGCCGGCCGCGCCGTCGGCAAGGACCGCGAGCGGCTGCTTCAGCCAAAGCCTTGTCACGCGGCGGACTCGACCGCCGGCAGCCCGCCCTTAGCGGCGAGAAAGGCGAGAATGTCGCCGACGCCCTTGGCGCGCGACAGGTCGGCGAACAGCGTCGCCCGCTCGCCGCGCGCGCTGGCCGCGTCGGTCCGCATCCGCTCCAGATCGGCCCCGACATGAGGCGCCAGATCGGTCTTGTTGATGACGAGCAGGTCCGAGCGGCTGATCGCCGGCCCGCCTTTCCTCGGGATATCGTCGCCCTGACAGACCGAGATGACGTAGATCGACAGATCGACGAGGTCCGGCGAAAAGGTCGCGGCGAGATTGTCGCCGCCCGATTCCACCAGCACCAGATCGAGGTCCGGATGCCGCGCCCGCAAATCGCGGATCGCGGCGATGTTGATCGAGGCATCCTCACGGATTGCGGTGTGCGGGCAGCCGCCGGTCTCGACCCCGATGATGCGGTCGGAGGCGAGCGCCTGCAGCCGCACCAGCGCCTCGGCGTCCTCGCGCGTGTAGATGTCGTTGGTGACGACCCCGATCGACCATGTCTCGCGCGCCGCCTTGCAGAGCTTCTCGACCAGCGTCGTCTTGCCGGAGCCGACCGGGCCGCCGATGCCGACCCTGAGCGGGCCGTTTGTGTGGATCATGACCGAAAGAGCCTCGTTCGGAGCGTTTCATGCCGCAGTGCGGCGATGTCGGACCCTAGCGCCGCCGAACCCAGATCGTCCAGCGTCGATCGCGCGGCGCGTTCGCCCGTCGCCTGAAGGACCGGTTCCAGCCGCCGCAGGACCCGAACCGCGTCGCTCTGGGCCAGCGGAACCAGACGCACGGCAGCCGAGACGAGCGAGGCCGCGAAACCGTGCGAGTAGCCGAGCAGCGTGTCAGCCAAGGGCAGTCCGGCGCTGGCTGCGAGATGCCCCGCCGCGACGGGGTAAGGTGCGGCCGCGCTATCATCCTGACGTCCCCCGACCTCCCAACCCTGCCTGGACGCATCGAGCCACGGCCGCGATGCCTCCGCGAAAGCGGTTCCGAGCGCCAGTGTCTCGGCGCGCCGTTCGGCGCTTCCGGCCAGCGCCAGCGCCAGTTCGGCCACGGCGGCAAGCCGGGCGGCGTCATCGTCCCTGGCGGCCCGCCACGCCTCGGTAAGCAACAGACAATCGTTCCAGCCGCTGCCCCGGTCGAGCAGCACCGCGATCCAGTCGGCCACGCCATCAGCGTCGGCGAGCAGCCCTTCCGCGACCGCCGTCTCCAATCCGTGCGACCATGCGAAACCACCGATCGGAAACGCCGGCGAAAACAACGTCAATAATTGCGGAAGGTGCGCGGTGGCGGCTTCGCCCGCCACACCCGCCGCCTGCGGCGTCGTCGAGGACGCGATTTTATTCACCGGATTGCCGTCTCGGCCGAAGGCTCATGGGCGTGATCATGGCCGTGCGCCTCGTAGGCTCCGCCTTCGGGGTCGAACCCGGCCTCGATGTCGGTGATTGTAGCGCCAAGGCCGGACAGCATCTCGCGGATAACCGGGTCCCGGCGGATCAGGATGGAATCGCCGAGAAGCTGTGCCGGCAGATGGCGGTTGCCGATCTGCCAGGCGAGCGCAAGCAGATGCCGGGCGTCCTTGCCGCGAATCTCGTAGAGGTCTTCGGGCTTGGCCCGCACCGCGACCGACCGGCCGTCGTCGAGCAAGATCGCGTCGCCGTCCCTGAGCAGGGTCGCCTCGGGCAGATCGAGCAGGAAGACGAGGCCGTCGTCGGAGACCATCGCCATGCGCCGGCGATGCCGCGCCGTCTCATCGAGGGTGATGGTGTCGGCGGCGTCCGTCCATTCGCCCGCGCGCTTGACCGAGGTGCCAACGATCATTCTATCTTCCTGCTTCCACACGCTTACGCGCGCCCTGTCGCCTTCGCGGCAAGGATACGGCCGCGACGAGCAAGCTGCCAGCCCTCTACCACGGGCAAACCATGAGGAGCGACCATGCCGCTGCAAAACCGCGTGACGCCGCTGGGCGAGATCATCGCCGACCCGGCGCGGGGCACGCTGATGGGCAATCGCGGCATCCTCCATGATGGCAACCGAGAACTCGGCCGGAGCCGCTGGAAGCACAAGGCCTGGATCGCCTGCACACTCGCCTTTCGCGGTCGAAAGCGCACGCCGATGACGCCGGGCCGCTATACCGAATTGTTCTTTCTCGACGAAGCGACGGCGCTGGCGGGCGGCCATCGCCCTTGCGCGGAGTGCCGCCGCGCGGATTTCAACGCCTACCGCACCGCTTGGGCGACGGCCCATTGTCTCGACGCACCGCCCACGGCCAACGCCATGGATGAAGCGCTCCACGCCCATCGGATAAAACCGCGGCTGCGCAAGCAGGTGCATCATACGAAGGCGGCCGCGGACATCCCGGACGGCGCCTTCGTGCTGATCGACGGCGCGCCATGGCTGATTTGGAAGCGCCGCCTGCTGCGCTGGAGCCCCGGAGGCTACGACCACGTCGGCGAACTCTCCGGCGGCCTGCTCACGGTGGTCACGCCGAAACCCAGCGTCGACGCCCTTGCCGCCGGCTATCGCGTCGCCGTCCATGACAGCGCCAGCGGCCTTTTCGGGGACTGAGCCGACAGGTGTATCAGTCGGTCTCGGGGTAGAAAGCCTCGTCGAAGATCGGGTCGGCGTCGGGTGTCGGGTGTCGGGTGTCGGTTCGGCCATGGACCCGATTCTAAAACAGAAAATACCGCTGCGCCATTGGCAGCACGATGGCGGGCTCGCAGGTCAAGAGCGCGCCGTCCGCCCGCACCTCGTAGGTCTCCGGATCGACCTCCATCGCAGGCGTTGCATCATTGAGGATCATCGATGCCTTGGAGATGCCGCCACGGGTGTTCTCGACCGCCAGAAACGTCTTGTCGCAGCCGAGCCGCTCGCGCAGCCCCTCGTCCATCGCGGCCTTCGACACGAAGCTGACGCCGCTCGCCCCGACCGCCTTGCCGAAGGCGCCGAACATCGGCCGGTAGTGGACCGGCTGCGGCGTCGGGATCGAGGCGTTGGGATCGCCCATCGGGGCCGCCACGATCGTCCCGCCGAGCAGCACCATCATCGGCTTGACGCCGAAGAACGCCGGGTCCCACAGCACCAGATCGGCGCGCTTGCCCACTTCGAGCGAGCCGATCTCGCGGCTCATGCCCTGGGCGATCGCCGGGTTGATCGTATATTTCGCCACGTAGCGGCGGGCGCGGTAATTGTCGTTGTCGCCGCTCTCGCCGGCAAGACGCCCGCGCTGGCGCTTCATCTTGTCGGCGGTCTGCCAGGTGCGGATGATCACCTCGCCGACGCGACCCATCGCCTGTGAATCCGACGCGATGATCGAAAAGGCGCCGAGGTCGTGGAGAATGTCCTCGGCCGCGATGGTCTCCTTGCGGATGCGGCTTTCGGCAAAGGCGATGTCCTCGGGGATCGACGCGTCGAGATGGTGGCAGACCATCAGCATGTCGAGATGTTCTTCCAGCGTGTTCACCGTGTAGGGCCGGGTCGGATTGGTCGAGGACGGCAGCACGTTCGGCAGGCCGCAGATCTTGATGATGTCCGGCGCATGGCCGCCGCCGGCGCCCTCGGTGTGGAAGGCGTGGATCGTGCGGCCCTTGAAGGCGTCGACGGTGTTCTCGACGAAGCCCGATTCGTTCAGCGTGTCGGTGTGGATCATCACCTGCACGTCGCAAGCGTCGGCGACGGACAGGCAGCAGTCGATGGCCGCCGGCGTCGTGCCCCAGTCCTCGTGCAGCTTCAGGGCGCAGGCACCACCCTTGACCATTTCCTCCAGCGCTGCCGGTAAGGAGGCATTGCCCTTGCCGGAAAAGCCGAGATTCATCGGAAAGGCGTCCGCCGCCTGCAGCATCCGCGCCATATGCCAGGGGCCGGGCGTGCAGGTGGTGGCGAGCGTGCCATGCGCCGGGCCGGTGCCGCCCCCGAGCATCGTCGTAACGCCGGAAAACAATGCCTCCTCGATCTGCTGCGGGCAGATGAAGTGGATGTGGCTGTCGAAGCCGCCGGCGGTGACGATCTTGCCTTCGGCGGCGATCGCCTCGGTGCCGGGCCCGACGATGATGGTGACGTTCGGCTGGGTATCGGGATTGCCGGCCTTGCCGATGGCGGCGATCCGCCCGTCCTTCAGGCCGATGTCCGCTTTGTAGATGCCGGTGTGATCGAGGATCAGCGCGTTGGTGATCACCGTGTCGACCGCCCCATCGGCGCGCGAATGCTGGCTTTGCCCCATGCCGTCGCGGATCACCTTGCCACCGCCGAACTTCACCTCCTCGCCATAGGTAGTGAGGTCCCTTTCGACCTCGATGATGAGCTCTGTGTCGGCCAAGCGCACCTTGTCGCCGACGGTCGGGCCGAACATCGCGGCATAGGAGGAGCGGGGGATCGTGGCGGGCATGGGCGATCTCGTGTCGAGGGGCCGGACAGGAGCGGCGCTGCGCATCGTCCGTCGCTGCGTCGCACCATTTAAGACCATAAGGCGGTCGCGAAAGCTTGTCTTCCCAGATTTGTGCGGATCGCGCAGAGTGTTTCCGCGTTGCTGGATGGACCCACCGCCAACAGCGATCGCGCGCGCCTGTCGCCGATCACCATCGGCCGTTGGCCGGAAAGGAGTTTCCCGTGTTTCGTTTCGCGCTGCTCGCAGCATTTCTTCTGCCCGGCTCCGCCTTCGCCCAGGCGTTCGATCCCGGCCCGATGGGAGACGTGCCGGGCAAGTCGATGTCCGGTCTGCCGATCGTCGGCGCGCCGCGCCCGCCGGCGGGGCCGCGCGTTCCCGGCGCAGGGGTCTTCGGCGACACGGTCGAGGAGCGCGCCTATGGCCGCGACTACGACGACAGCTATCTGCGGCCGGTCGTGCCCCGCTTCCGCCAAGGCGCTAACGTGCCGAACGAACTGAGGGCGATGGAGGGCCGCTCCGACCTCAACAGCGTCAATGCGGGCGCTTTTGCCCGTAGCGGTCCAAGCGCGATCGGCGGCAGCGCTATCACACGCGGACGCTCGCCGGGCTCGCACCGGGCGATCATCCGACGATCGCCGAAACCGGCGCGTTAGAGCGCTCCCATCACCTTGCCGTTGAAGCCATAGACCTTGCGCGCGCCGCCGAGCGGCACCAGCGTGACCTCGCGCGTCTGCCCCGGCTCGAAGCGCACGGCCGTGCCGGCGGCGATGTCGAGGCGCATGCCGTGCGCCGCCGCCCGGTCGAAGGCCAGCACCGGATTGGTCTCGGCGAAGTGATAGTGGCTGCCGATCTGGATCGGTCTGTCGCCCGTGTTGGCGACCTCCAGAGTCACCGTCGTCGCGCCCTCGTTGAGGAGGATGTCGCCCGCCGCCGTGATGATTTCGCCGGGGATCATGACCAATGGCTCCAGAGCTTGCGCAGCCCCAGGATGACGAGCACGGCAAGAAGCACCGGGCCGATCGCCATCAGATCATATTCTCCGAGCGGCTGCGGGGCGCGCAGGAATTCCGGCATGACATCTCCCCGCCGCCCGGCGCGGCTCGATGGTCGCGGACGATCAGCCGGCCATCAGATAGAGACCGGCACCGGCGGACAGCGCACCGATCGCCCGTAGGACGATAGGATTCGCCGTCCGGACCAGAGCGTTGCCGAGCAGCAATCCGCCGCCATGCAGCAGCGCTGTCGCGCCGGCAAAGCCGAGGCCGAAGACCACGGCCCCGGACGTGCCGAGTTCGGCGCCATGGGCGGCTCCGTGAAACAGCGCGAAGCCACCGACGATCGTCGCGGCCAGCGACACCGGAAGCTTTACCGCCATGGCGATCAAAAGGCCGAGAGCGACGACCGAGGCGAGCACCACCGGCTCGACGAAGGGCAGCGCGATTCCGGTGATCGCCAGGGCGAAGCCGGCGCTCATCACCGTGACGAAGGCGAGTGGCACCGCCCACAAGGCGCGACCGCCGATCATCGCCGCCCAGATGCCGACGGCGACCATGACCAACACGTGGTCCCAGCCCAGCAGCGGATGGACGAAGCCGGTCAGCAGCGAGCCGTGCTCCGCCGGATTGATATGGGCGAAGGCGGGCGCCGTTGCGGCGACAAGCGTTGCGACGGTGAGTGAAAGGCGCTTGAGCATGAGTGTCCCTCGTTTGGTCGACAGGCGCCCCGGATTGGGTCGCGTCCCGCCCGGCCTGCGGCCGGATGCGAGGTTGATCATGGAAGGCCGAAGCCCCGGTGTCAAAAGCTTTCTCAACCATCCAGCGGCGGAGCGGTCAGTGGGATCACGTAGCGTATTTCCCCTTTCCCGACCACGCTCGCGCAGGGATTTATCTGATCGGTTCGTGGACCGTCACCAGCTTGGTGCCGTCCGGGAAAGTCGCCTCGACCTGCACGTCGTGGATCATCTCGGCAATGCCCTCCATCACCTGATCGCGGGTGATCACGTGGGCGCCCGCCTCCATCAGATCCGCCACGGAGCGACCGTCGCGCGCGCCCTCGACCACGAAATCGCTGATCAGCGCGATCGCCTCCGGATGGTTCAGCCTGACACCCCGCTCCAGCCGCCGCCGCGCCACGATGGCGGCCATGGAGATGAGGAGCTTGTCCTTTTCGCGCGGGGTCAGTTGCATGCCGGGTTCCTTCGTCGGTTCGTCAGAGCGACCATACAAGCGGCAGCGGCCCGTTCGCCAGAGCAGACAGCAGCGGAACCAGCCGCTTGCGCAACAGAAAACCCGAAGGCGCCATGATGCGGGCGACGAGCAAGCCGCCGACAAGGCTCGCGCCTCCTGCCTCCCCGATGATGGCGCGAAGGTCGTTAAGATCGCGTTCGACGTCGGCCCCCTGCGCGACCAACGTCGCGAAGGCCCGGTTGCCGGCCAGGCTGGCGGCCCGGGCCGCCCGCTCGGCGATCGCGCCGTCGAGCCGAAGATCGTCGGCGAACACCAGCCGGCCGCCGACGCGCACGCGCCAGCGGTCGCGGAACAGGCCAACCTCGACAGTCTCGCCCATGCGCTCGCGTCCAAGGATGACGCTCTCGCACAACAGGAAGCGGGAGGATTCGGCGGCCTCGAGTTCCAACGCGCGCCGAACCGCGCCGCCATCGAACAGGATCGTTTCCTGCGGCAGCCAACAAAAACGCGCCTCCGGCCCGACGGCGATGCGACTCGCGACGGCGGCATGGCCTTCCGCCGCCCGGTAGACGCGCTCGCAGGCCTGGGTCGTCACCGTCAGGCCGGCGCCGTCCGCAACGGCGAAGGCCTGGTCGATACGGTCGCCGCCGGTCAACCCCCCGGATGTGTTGATCAGGATCGCTTCGGACTCCGGCCGTGGCAGGCGGGGAAACCGCAGTTTCAGGCATCCGGACTGGTGCAAGCGCTTCAGACGGGTGCGGCCCGTGACGAGCTGGAATTCCGCTGTCGCCGAACCGGCCGCGCGCTGCATCGGAACGACACGCCCGGCTGCGGCCGGAAGCGGCGGCGGGTCGGATGGCCGATTCACAGGCGGTGGAGAGATGTGGGTCTGCATATCCCGTGCTTGCCGCATCCTTGCGGCTTCCGCCAGTTCAAACCGTCAGGTGCTTGCGCACAGCGGGATCGTCGAGACCCTCGGCGGGGCCGTCGAAGACGATCTCGCCGCGATCCATGATGTAGACCTGGTCGGCAAGCTCGCGGCAGAAATCGAGATATTGCTCGACCAGCAGGATCGCGAGGCCGGACTGGTCGCGCAGATAGCGGATCGCCCGGCCGATATCCTTGATGATCGACGGCTGGATGCCCTCGGTCGGCTCGTCGAGCACCAGCAGCCGAGGCCGGGTCACCAGCGCCCTGCCGATCGCGAGTTGCTGCTGCTGGCCGCCGGAGAGATCCCCGCCGCGCCGACCGAGCATGTCGGCGAGAACCGGGAACAGCTCGAACACGTGCTCGGGGATCGACCGGTCGGCGGGTTTCAGCGGCGCGAAGCCGGTCTGGAGATTCTCCTTCACCGTCAGCAGCGGAAAGATCTCGCGGCCCTGCGGCACGAAGCCGATGCCTTTTCGCGCCCGGGCATAGGGAGCGGACCGGCCGAGATCGTCGCCATCAAGGGCGATCTGGCCAGCGCGGATCGGCTGCTGGCCGACGATGGCGCGCAACAGCGAGGTCTTGCCGACGCCGTTGCGGCCGAGAACGCAGGTGATCGCACCGGGCTTCGCGGTGAGCGAGACACCGCGCAACGCCTGGGCGGCACCGTAATAGAGATCGACATCGGAGACGGTCAGCATGGCACGCACCATAAAGAACCACTGCCCAAGCGGAGGGCAAGTGACCGGCGTGTTTGTGGTCGCGCCCCCCCCTCACCCGGCTGCTCGCTCCCGCTCGCATCCACCCTCTCCCCAGCGGGGCGAGGAATGGTGCCCTTTTCGTCGCCGCCCGCCGAAGAGACGCCAGTCGGCGCAGACCTGTTCTTCTCCCCGACGGGGAGAAGGTGCCCCGGAGGGGCGGATGAGGGGGGAACGAAACCCGCGAATGCGATCATTTCCATCCTCCTCATCGCCCCAAATACACCTCGACCACGCGCGGGTCGGCGGAGACATGATCGAGCGAGCCTTCCGACAGCACCGAGCCCTCGTGCAGGCAGGTCACCTTGACCCCGAGCGCGCGGACGAAATGCATGTCGTGCTCGACGACGACGACCGAGCGCGTCCGGGCGATTTCCTTGAGCAGCCGGGCGGTCTCCTCGGTCTCGGCGTCGGTCATGCCGGCCACCGGTTCGTCGACCAGCAGGAGCTCCGGGTCCTGGGCTAGTAGCATGCCGATCTCCAGCCACTGTTTCTGGCCGTGGCTGAGGTCGGCGGCGGGCGTCCGCCGCTTCTCGCCAAGGCGGGTGGTTGCGAGGATTCCGTCGATCTTCGACTGCTCGGCGGCGTCCTTGCGATGCAGCAGCGCCCCGAAGATCGAGCGCGAGCCGGCGAGCGACAGGCGGATGTTGTCCTCGACCGAGTGCCCCTCGAAGACCGTCGGCTTCTGGAACTTGCGGCCGATCCCCATGTTGGCGATCGCCGCCTCATCCTCCTGGGTCAGATCGACATCGCCGGCGAAATAGACCTCGCCCTCATCCGGCCGGGTCTTGCCGGTGACGATATCCATCATCGTCGTCTTGCCGGCGCCGTTCGGTCCGATGATCGCCCGCATCTCGCCTTTGGCGACGACCAGCGAGAGGTTGTTGATCGCCATGAAGCCGTCGAAGCTCTTGGTGACGCCGTTAAGATAGAGCAGCGTGTCCCGGCGTTTGCTCCCCGCCGCCTGTTCGGCGAGCAGGGCCGCGCGTTGCGTCGCGTAAGGGTGCGGCGAAACCACCGACTGGGCGGGCCGGATCGTTTCGCTGGCGGGGTTCCTATCGCTCATCGTCCTACTCCGCCGGGTTCGGGACGGCCTGCGCGTCGTCCGTCGGCGCCGCCTCCCCCTTCTCGGCCTCGGCCGAAGCGCGGCGATCGCGCAAGGCGCGCCAGCCATGATCGAAGGTACCGACGATGCCCTTCGGCAGAAACAGCGTCACAAAGACGAACAAGCCGCCGAGAACGAACAGCCAGGATTCCGGCGCGATCGCGGTAAACGTGCTCTTGCCGAAATTGACCAGCAACGCGCCAATGACGGGACCCAGCAGCGTGCCGCGCCCGCCGACCGCCGCCCAGACGACGATCTCGATTGAATTGACCGGTGCGAACTCGCCCGGATTGATGATGCCGACCTGCGGCACGTAGAGCGCGCCCGCGATGCCGGCCATCACCGCCGAAACGGTGAAAGCGAACAGCTTCACATGCTCCGGCCGCCAGCCGATGAAGCGGGTGCGGCTTTCCGCGTCGCGCACCGCGACCATCAGCTTGCCGAGCTGCGAGCGGGTGATCCAGCCGACGAGGAGGACGCCGAGCGCCAGCGCAACGCAACTCGCCGCGAACAGCCCAGCCCGGGTCGAGGCGGCCTGCAGCGGGAAGCCGAGCAACTCCTTGAAGTCGGTCAGCCCGTTATTGCCGCCGAACCCCATGTCGTTGCGAAAAAAGGCGAGCAGCAGCGCATAGGTCATCGCCTGGGTGATGATCGAGAGATAGACGCCGGTGACGCGGCTGCGGAAGGCGAAATAGCCGAACACGAAGGCAAGCAGGCCGGGCGCGACGACGATCATGATCGCCGCGAACCAGAACTGGTCGAAGCCGGTCCAGTACCAGGGCAGTTCCTGCCAGTTGAGGAACACCATGAAGTCGGGCAGCACCGGATCGCCATAGACGCCGCGGGTGCCGATCTGGCGCATCAGATACATGCCCATGGCGTAGCCGCCGAGGGCGAAGAACGCGCCGTGGCCGAGCGACAGGATGCCGACATAGCCCCAGACCAGATCGAGGGCGAGCGCGAGCAGCGCATAGCAGACATATTTGCCGAACAGCGGCACCAGATAGGCTGGCACATGCAGCGGATGGCTCGCTGGCAGCCACAGGCTCGCCATCGGCACGAGGATAGCGGCGGCCAGAAGCGCCGCGACGAGGATGAAGACCCTTGGGCCGAGGAAACGAGAAAGGATCATGCGTCGACGAACCTTCCCTTTTGGGCGAACAGGCCGCGCGGCCGCTTCTGGATGAACAGGATGATCAGCACCAGAACGACGATCTTGCCGAGCACCGCCCCGGCATAGGGCTCGAGGAACTTGTTGAGGACGCCGAGGCTCATCGCACCGACCAAGGTGCCCCACAGATTGCCGACCCCGCCGAAGACGACGACCATGAAACTGTCGATGATGTAGCCCTGGCCGAGACTGGGCGAGACGTTGTCGATCTGTGAGAGCGCGACGCCGGCGATCCCGGCGACGCCCGAGCCGAGCGCGAAGGTCATCGCGTCGACCCACGGCGTGCGGATGCCCATGGCGGAAGCCATCTTGCGGTTCTGGGTGACGGCCCGCATCTGCAGACCAAGCGCGGTGCGGTTGAGCACCATCAGCAGCCCGGCGAAGACGACCAGCGAAAAGACGATGATCCACAGCCGGTTCCAGGTGACCGACATCAGGCCGATGTCGAAGGCGCCGGACATCCAGTCAGGATTGCCGACCTGGCGGTTGGTCGGGCCGAAGATCGTGCGGACCGCCTGTTGCAGCATCAGCGACACGCCGAAGGTCGCAAGCAGCGTTTCCAGCGGCCGGCCGTAGAGAAACCGGATGATGCCGCGTTCCATGACCAGGCCGACGCAGCCCGAGACGAGGAAGGCCAGCGGCAGGGCGATCGCCAGCGACCAGGGAAACAGCCAGGGCGCGTCGGCCCGGATCACCTCCTGCACGACGAAGGTCGTGTAGGCGCCGAGCATCACCATTTCGCCATGGGCCATGTTGATCACCCCCATCACCCCGAAGGTGATGGCGAGGCCGATCGCCGCGAGCAACAGGACAGAGCCGAGCGACAGCCCGTACCAGATGTTCTGCATCTGGTTCCAGAAGGCGATGTTGCTCTCGATCCCCGCGACCGCCGCTTCGGCCGCTTGCCGCGCCACCGGATCGTCGGTCGCGGCGGCAAAACGGCTGAGCATCGTCAGGGATTCGCGGTCGCCCCGCGCTTCGAGGACGGCGGCGGCCTCGGCCTTGTCGGCAGCGGGCCGGTCGGAGGCGAGGATGGCCGACGCACGGGCCTCTTCCATCCGGGCCCGGACCCCCGGATCGGTTTCCTCGGCCAGCGCCGCCTCGATCGGCTCCAGCATGTCGGGGTCGGCGTCGGAAAACAGCGTCGAGGCCGCGCGCAGCCGCACATTCGGGTCGGCGGCGCGCAAGGTCAGGCTGCCGAGTGCGCCGGTGACGGCGTTGCGGATCGAATTCTTGATGCGGACCTTCTTGAGATCGCCGGATGAAGCAGTGCCCGCCTCGGCGCCGGTCAGGGGGTCGCGCAATGTGACCTCATCGCCCTTGCCGGTCACGATGAACACCTGCTCGTCGGATTCGCGCCAGTAGAGGTCACCGGCGGACAGCGCCCGCAATGCCCGGGCCACCTCAGGTTCGCCGGTGGCGGCGAGCTCGGCGATGACCGCTTCGGTGTCGTCGAAACCCTGCTTACCGCCGAATTTCTGGATGATCGCCGCCGGATCGCCGTCCTGGGCCATGGCGGCAGCCGGGAGGAGCGCGCCACTGAAGGCCAGGAGGCCGACAAGGCACCAGCGCAGAAGATCGTTCATGACGCGTCCTGATCGGATCAAGGGGCACGGGGACGGCACGCATGGCCGCCCCCGCGCGGTTGCGCCTTGGGAGGAAGGCGCACCATTACGGGGCCGGGGGCCTCACTGGGCGGCCGCAGCCTCCTTGCTGCCGCAGCTCTTGGTTTCGGTGTTGTAGTTGCCGCAGTTGATCGGATCGGTCCAATCGGCTTTCAGCATCTTGGAATCCGGCAGGAAGTCCGACCAGGCATCGCCCTCGACGAGGTCGGTCTCCTCGACGATGTCGAACTGGCCGTCCTCGTTGATCTCACCGATCAGCACCGGCTTGGTGATGTGGTGGTTGGGCAGCATCCTGGCGGTGCCGCCGGTCAGGTTCGGCACCTCGACGCCTGGCAGCGCGGCGATGACGGCGTCGGCCTCGGTGGTACCGGCCTTTTCGACCGCTTTCACCCACATGTTGAAGCCGATGTAATGGGCTTCCATCGGGTCGTTGGTCACGCGCTTGTCGTCACCGATATAGGTCTTCCATTTCTCGATGAATTCGGCGTTTTCCGGCGTGTCGACCGACTGGAAGTAGTTCCAGGCGGCGAGATGGCCGACCAGCGGTCCGGTGTCGATGCCGGCGAGTTCTTCCTCACCCACCGAGAAGGCGACGACGGGAATGTCGGTCGCTTCGATGCCCTGATTGGCGAGTTCCTTGTAGAACGGGACGTTGGCGTCGCCATTCACCGTCGAGACAACCGCCGTCTTCTTGCCGGTCGCGCCGAATTCCTTGATCGACGACACCTCGGTCTGCCAGTCGGAAAAGCCGAACGGGGTGTAATTGACCTTGATGTCCTCGGCCGCGACGCCCTTGTCCTTCAGATACTGCTCGAGGATCTTGTTGGTGGTGCGCGGATAGACGTAGTCGGTACCTTCCAGCACCCAGCGCTCGACGCCTTCCTCCATCAGATAGTCGACGGCCGGGATCGCCTGCTGGTTCGGCGCAGCGCCGGTGTAGAAGATATTGTGCGAGGATTCCTCGCCCTCGTACTGCACCGGGTAGAACACCACCGTGTTCAGTTCCTCGGCGACCGGCAGGATCGATTTGCGTGACACCGACGTCCAGCAGCAGAATACCGCCGCGACCTCTTCGGCCGAGACGAGGTCGCGCATCTTTTCGGCGAACAGCGGCCAGTCCGAGGCGGGGTCGACGACGACCGCCTCCAGCGGCCGGCCAAGCAGACCGCCCTTGGCGTTCTGTTCCTCGATCAGCATCTCCATGACGTCCTTGAGGGTCGTCTCGGAGATTGCCATCGTGCCCGACAGCGAATGCAGGACGCCGACCTTGATCGGCTCGCCGGTCGGCTTTTCCTGAGCGGTCGCGCCGGTCAGGGCGACGCTTGTCATGGTGGCGGCGGCCACGGCGCCGCGAAGCCATGTGATGGGGGATGTCATACGCGCTCTCCAGTTGTTTCGCCCCCGTTGTCATCGGGGATCACGACTGGATGGTTTGCAAAGCGCGTGCCAAATTCTGATTTTACCCGCTCGAAAGCCGCAAGCCGCCTGAGGATCACCGTATCGGCGAGAGTCGGCGGACAAGCCACGCGATCAGAATAGATTATTTTTTAGGCATAACAACAAAGGATGGCCGGTAAAGATTATAAATTAGGCATCATCGCACATGTCGCGCAGATCAGCTGTCGACGATTGTCGGGCGAGCCGCGGCGCCAGCTCTTGATGACCCGTTCGGGGGCGATCGCTAGCCCAGGCGGCGACCACCCCCGCCGGCCTCAACCCAGCGGCAGGAAGATCTCGCCCTTGCCGAGAACGGCCGTGTCGCCGCCGATACGCCGCATCGGCGCGCCGTCGAAGGGTACAGGTCCCAGCTCGCCGGCTGCGAATTCCTGCGCCATCAGCTTGAGGATCAACAGATCGGCCGGGCCATTGTCGAGAAAGGTCGGGGCCAGCCGTTCGGCGCCGCCGCACAGGATCAGCGTGCCGCGCTTCATCAAGCGCCCCGGCGCGCCGCGCGCCAGACCGCCGACGACGAGGGTTCCGGCGATCATCCGGCTGCCGGCATTGTCGCCCACCGCGCCGTCGACGACGATGGTGCCGCGCCGCATCCGGTCGGCCGCCCGCGCCCCGGCGCTGCCGCCGACCCGGATCGCGCCGCCGCGCATGCCGGCCATTTCGCCCGCCATCGGACCGCCAAGAAAATCGCCCGCGTCGCCGCCGACCGTCAGCAAGCCGCCGCTCATGCCGGAACCGGCGAGGCCGCCGACTAAACCTGTGACAGTCAGCCGGCCGCCACTCATCAGCCGGCCGACCCGCCAGCCGGCATCGCCCTCGACACGGATCGAACCATCGTCCATCGCCTCGCCGATCCGGTCGAAGCGCTCGGACCCACCCTCGAAGCGGATCGCCGCCGCGTCGTCGCCGGACAGCGCGAAGATATCGCCGACGGTCACAAGCTGCTTGGTCGTGCCGATCGGCAGCGCGGTGATTTCGGACAGGCTGAGATTCGCCAGATGGGCGGGCGTCAGGATCGACAGATCGAGGCGCTGGTCCGGTTCCGCTGTCTTGCGGAAGGTCAGGCCGCTCATGGCACGAGATCCTTGAGGTGGAAATGATGCGGGCCCAGATTGCCGCCGTAATTGCCGGCGCCGATCCTGAGCGCACCCTCATCCGGCCCGAGATCGATCGCCGCTTTCAGCCCAGCCCGCATCGCGTCCGCCACCGCCGCGGCCGACAGGCCGTCGATGACGATTTCCAGCACCGAGCCGATCTCCGGACCGAGAGCGGATGGGACCACGCCCTTCAGCGTCGGGCAATAGGCCTCGTTGGTCGAGGCCATCATGCCCTTGTACTTGCCGCCGACCTTGGAGCCGGAGCGCACTATCCCGCCGGGGAACGGCATGATCACGTCGGGCACCGTCCGCATCGCCGCGACGGCCGCTTCCGCGACGGCGAGCGCCTGAGCACTTCCGCGCGCCATGAACAGGAGGTTGCCGCCGCCGACGCCCTCCTTGGTGACGCCGGTCTTCGCCTCGCAGACAAATTCGCCCTCCATCACCGGCATGCGCCAGAAGTGCTTGTCGCCGAATTTCTTGGAGATTTGCCAGCCGTCGGCGAAATAGCGGATCGCCGAGCCGAGATCGATCTGCGTCTCGCCTTTCAGATCGGCGTAGCAAGCCGAGGTCGGGCTCGTGAGAATGCATTGGCCCAGCCGGGTGCCGAGCTGCTTGGCCAAGCCTTTCGTATCCATCGCGAAGATCAGGATACGCACGCCCGGCCGCCCGTCGCGGGTCTCCTGCGGCGTCAGCACCCGGTCGATCCCCGCCTCGCAGCCGCAGGCGATGACCGAGGTGGCAAAGCCGGTGAACGAGCGGGCGGCTTCCAGCGCCCATTTTTCGCTGTCGGCGGTTACCTGGATCGCCGTGCCGCGCATCGGGAAGGCTTCGGCGAAGCTGTCGTCGATCGCGACGCCGTTGAAGATCATCTCCGGCATGGCACCACCTTGAACGGATCCTCCCGTCCGATCGCGTAATCCGGCACTTCGAACCACCGCGCAGGCAGACCGTAGCGCTTGTCGAAATAGGCATCGATACGCTTCGCCATCGCCTTGTCGGCCTCCGGCCGCAGCGACAGGGTCCGCCCGGAGACACGATTGACCCCCCGTCCGTCCTGCACGACGAGGGTCCCATCCTTGAAGACATAGGCGGCCCTGCCGAACATCGCCGCCTTGTCGTCGCCGGGTCGGTAGACGGCGATATCGGCGATAGCGCCTTTGCCGAGATGGCCGCGATCGGCGGTGCCGAGCAGCCGCGCCGGCGCCGCGCGCGTCATCGTCGCGATTTCCTTCAGCGTATATTCGCGGGTGATCTCCGGCAGAATCGTCATTTCCAGCACGGATTTCGGCAGGGCTTCCAGCCAGCGCTGGCGCACGCCCCGGTCCATCAGCAGCGCGAAGATGTCCGGATAGGCGGTGAACGGGGCGCCGTTCGGGTGGTCGGTGGTGAAGAACACCCGGCTCGGATCCTTGATCAGGAGAAACAATTCCAGCCCGATCGCCCATTGCAGCGCGTTGAAATAGCTCGATTGCTTGTAGTCCATCGGCACGACACCGCCGCCATTCGCCTCATGATCGAAAATCACCGATTTGCGCGGACGCGCCTGGCCGCGACCGGCGAACTGTCGCAATTCGTCGGCGGACACCGTCACCGTCTGTCCGAACATCACCTGGCCGATATCGACGGTGATTTCCTCGGTCGCGTTGACCAGCTCGGCGAGCCGCTGGCCCTCGGAGGAGAACTGGCGCTTGCCCTCGGCGCCGTAGCCGTAGAATTGCAGATGCGCCAGATGCAGCGGCAGGCCCTCCGCCGCCGCGATCGTCGCCTCGGCCGCCGCCGCCGAATCTCCCGGAACCCCGAGATTGTTGCAATGGACGTGCAGCGGGTGCGGAATGCCGAGACCGGTGACCGCCGTCTGCAGCGTCTTGACGATCTTGCGCGAGGAGACCCCGTAGTCGGGCACCTCATCGTCGAAGCTGAACTGGCGGACATTCTCCTTGAAAGCGGCCGATCCGCCGGCATTGATGCATTTGACGCCAAGCGCGCGGGACGCCGAGACGGTCCAGGCGACATAGTCCGCGATGGCGCTCTCGCTCTCGCCGTCTCGAATCATCCCCATCAGGAAATCGTCGTTACCGAGGACGACGAGGGTGGCTTTGTCGATGATCGGGATGTCGGCGAGTTCGAGATGGGCATGCAGAGCCGACGACGGCGCCATCGCCGGCTCGACCACCGTGGTGAAACCCATTTCGGCGTAGCGCAGGCCGGTTTCCTCGGTCGTCCAGCCGACCTTCGACAGCGCCGTCGCACCCGGCCGCGACTGGAACGCACGGTGAAATTCCGGCAGCAGCAGCCGCGCCGTGTTCACATGCCCGCCGGCGATGTGGGAGTGGATGTCGATCGCCCCGGCCATGACGATCAGGCCCTTGCAGTCGATGATTTCGCCGGGCGCCCTGCCGTCGGCGGGCGGATCGACGATATGGCCGTCCTCGATGAAGAGATCGGCGACCACATCACGGCCGTTCGCCGGATCGACGATATGTCCGCCCTTCAGCCGCGTCAGCATGGCGCCGCCTCGCCGAGCGCCGCCGCGATCGCCGACAGGATCTCGGCCGAGGGAGGGGCATCGCTTTCCGCGCTTGCAGGAACCGGTACGAAGCCGCCGAACGTTCCGTCGAAAAGAGCGCCATCATGATCGCGGCCGGCCAGGGCGACCTCGAAACCGATCTCGGGCGTATGGGTCCAGGCATCGCCGGGCGCGGTGACCGCGACAACCGGCACCCGCCCCGCCCATTCCGGCTCGGCGATGTTCGCGCCGGCCAGAGCCGCGACATGGATGGCGAGATCCGCCTCGCCCGAGGCAACCAGCCGTCCGGCCTCAAACATCTGCGGATCGTGATCGGGAAACCCGCGCGCGAAGCTCGTGCGCAGCGGAAAGCCCATCGACCAGGTCGTGGCGAGCGCCGCCGCACAGGCCTGGTCGGGGCCGAACACCGGCAGGCTGGTGAACCGCGTCTCGGCGTTGAGGTCGAAGACGAGGCCGGCGAGCATCTCGACACTGAGACCGTCCATCGCGGCGGGTGAGAAGATGGCGCAGCCGAAGCCCGCGCCCTTCAGCCATGCCGCGATTTCACCTACCCGTTTCTCGGGCAGCGGTCCGTCGCCGAACCGATGACCGGCCAGTGCCGCCCGGATCATCGCGAGAACGTCGATGATCCGGTCCGGCGGACAGTCGATCGGCTCGACCGTGACCGCGTTCGGCAGGGTGGGGGAATTGGACGAGGCACCGAGCCAAAGCGCCTGCCGCCCGCCGCCCTTCGTTCGCCCGCCGAGATCGGGTCCGTTCGAAAACAGGAATTGCGGCAGGTCCGGCGCCCGGTCGAAAGCGTTCGGTCCGACGATCAGCACCCGGTCGGCGCGGCGCCGGATTTCCGCCGGTGCGCCGAGCATCATACCGCCATCACGAAGCGCCGAAATCAGCGAATAGATCTCACCCGAGCCAGCGTGATCAATCGCGCCGCCGGCGACCCGGCAGAGCGCGATCGCCGCGTGGATGCCGGCGAGGTCGGTCGTCAGTCCGGTGATGACGGGAAGCCGGCTCCGGCCGATGCGATCGGCCGTCGCCCGGACCGCCTCCTCCATGGACACCGGCCGTCCCTCGATCCATGCCTTGCGCAAGACGCTTCGCTTTCTGTGCCCGTTCCTCAAACCTACAGCCTCGGTCGCCAAGGTCAAAGACAGAAGGCGCAACCGTCTATTTCTTGTCGTATTTGATGTAGGCGAAGCGCGGATCGTCGGGCGTGCCCTGCAGCGGGCCGTCCTCCTTGCCCGGCTGCCACATCACCACCTCCTCGATCTTTTTGGCCAGGGCGAAATCCGACTGGGTAATGCCCTTGGCGGCGTGATTCTTCAGCCGCACCTCCACCCAGGCATAGGATGCGGTCAGGTCGGGATGATGGAACGCTGCCTCGGCCAGATGGCCGACGGTGTTGATCACCATCAGCGTGCCCTTCCAGCCGGCGGTCTTGTAGGTGCGGCGAATCCAGCCGTCCTCCAGGCGCCAGGTCGGCAGTTCCGCCTTGAGCCATTCCTCGACTTCGGCGTCCGAATAGGTCCTGGCTGCCATCGATTTTCTCCCTCGCTCTCACTTGCCCGATGCGTTTCCGTCGCAATAATAGGGTGCGGGCACCTCGAAAGCAGGGGACATCGTGACAGAAGACGTCGTCAACGTCTCAGCGCCCGCACGCCTGCATCTGGGTTTTCTTGATCCCGGCGGCCGGTCCGGCCGTCGGTTCGGCGGCATCGGCCTTGCCGTCGACGCCCCGTCGACGTGCCTGTCGATCCGCCGCGCCGGGCACGATCGCGTCGAAGGCGCGGACGCCGAACGGGCGGAGGAGCACCTCGCCGCCATGCGTCGTCATCTTGGCCTCGACCAGACCTATGAGATGACAATCGAGGAGACCATCCCCGCCCATGCCGGGCTCGGCTCCGGCACGCAGCTGGCGCTCGCCGTCGCCGCCGGCGTCAGGGCTCTCGAAGGCGTTCCGACAGACTACGCCGGCGATGCCGCCCGGTTGGGACGCGGCAATCGCTCCGGCCTCGGGGCGGCATTTTTCAGCCAGGGAGGCCTTGCCGTCGATGGTGGCAAGGGCACACAGGATCGGCCGCCGCCGATCGTTTCGCGCTTTGCCTTCCCGAAGGCCTGGCGGGTCATCCTCGTTCTCGATCCAAGCAACGTCGGCCTCCACGGGCCGGATGAAATCGCCGCCTTCGACGCCCTGCCGCCATTTCCGGAACGCGAAACGGCGGAAATCTGCCGGCTCGTGCTGATGCAAATGCTGCCGGGCCTCGCCGAAAAGGACATCGCGGCCTTCGGTGCATCCATCGCGATAATCCAGGGAATGGTCAGCGGTCACTTCGCACCCGCCCAGGGCGGCGTCTTCACCAGCCCGCGCGTCGCCCGCGCCTGCACCTTTTTGGCCGACGCCGGCGCGCAAGGGATAGGCCAGAGTTCATGGGGGCCGACCGGTTTCGCCTTCGCCGAGTCGGCGCAAGACGCCGAGCGGCTCGTCGAGGCGACGCGGGCCGAGGGTGCAGCGCAAGACCTCGACATCCGCATCGTCGCGGGACGCAATCAAGGCGCCAGCATCGAACGCGCTTCGCGCCGCGAACTGGCGGGCACCGGCTAGGCCGCGGCCAAGCGGCGAAACCGCCCCGGTCATCGGACCTGGCGGGCGACTACGAATTTCTGGAGGAACGGGAATGACCGAGAAGAACATTCTTCACATGCTCACCCCGCACAAGCATGTCAGCCCCTTCGACGTGAACATGGCGCTCGATGCCGGCTATGACGCGGTTGTGCCCTACGAAAATGTCGAACTCGCCGAGATCGCCGATCTCGTCCAGGACGTCATCTTTTCGCGCCCGCCGAAATGGGGGACGGCGTCGGGCCTTTTCTTCGGCGGCAACGACGCGATCCTCGCCCTCGACATGATCGAGGCTGCCAGGAAGGCGCTGGTACCGCCCTTCGGCGCCAACCTCTTCGCCGATCCGGCCGGCTCCTTCACCACGGCGGCGGCGATGGTCGCCTGCGTCGAAAAGCTCTTGAAGGACAAGAAGGACCGGTCGTTGAAGGACACCGCGATCGCCGTCTTCGGCGCCACCGGCGTCGTCGGCTACTCGGCCGCCGTCATCGCCGCCCTCGAAGGCGCCAGGGTGACGATCGTCGGCTATAGCGGCCTCAAACGCGTCGAGGATCGCGCCCAGGAGATGAAGGATCGCTTCGGCGTCACGGTGAATGCCGCCGACGGCTCCGACGCGGCGAAGCAGAACGCCATCGTCAAAGACGTCGAAATGGTCCTCTCCGCCGCCAAGGCTGGCATTCGCGTTCTCGATGCCGCCCAGTTGAAACAGGCGTCCGGGCTCCTCGTCGCCGCCGATGTCAACGCCGTTCCGCCGTCAGGCATCGAGGGGATCGGCGTGATGGACAACGGCAAGGCGATCGGTGACACGACGGCGCTCGGCGTTGGGGCGCTGGCGATCGGCAACGTCAAATATCAGACCGAATCCGGCCTTTTCAAACGCATGATCGAGGCGGACGAGCCGCAAATCCTCGATTTCCGCGACGCCTTCGCGCTTGCCCGAACGCTGGTGAAGTAATCGCCATGACCCGCCCGACCGTCCTCGTCGCCGCCTTCTCGGCCCGTCAGATCGCCGTGAGCGCGCGGCGCGCCGGCTACGACGCGTTGGCGGTCGACTTCTTCGGCGATCTCGACCTGAAGGAGAGCGCCCGTCGCGGCGAGGTTCTGCGTGGCCATTATCCGGACGGCTTCGACGGCGGCGATCTGCTGGACGCGCTGGAGCGGCTGGCGCAAGGCCAGTCGCCGGTCGGCTTCGTCTACGGTGCCGGTTTCGAGGATAGGCCTGAGCTGATCGAGATGATCGCGGCGCGCTGGCCGCTGCTCGGTAACGACGCCGCTACCGTGCGGGCACTCAAGAACCCCGAGCGCTTCGCCGCGCTCTGCGCCGAGGTTGACGTCCCCCATCCCGAGATCCGGCGGGAAGCACCGGCCGATCCGTCGGGCTGGCTGTCGAAGCAGGTCGGCGGCGCCGGCGGCAGCCATGTGCGACCGGCGGCAAGCGAGCCGCCGGCGCCGGACCGCTATTTTCAGCGCTTCGTTGCCGGCGAGCGGTGGTCGGCCGGCATCGTCGCGGCCGGCGGCAAACTCGCGCTGCTCGGGTTCACCCGGCAATGGGCGGCGCCGTCGGCCGCCGAGCCCTACCGCTATGGCGGCGCGGTCGGCCCCCTGCAGCCACCCGAAACGGCAGGTCGCGACATTCTGGCGCAGATCGGACGCCTCATCGCGCGCACCCCTCTTACCGGCCTTTGCAGCGTCGATTTCGTGCTCGCGCCCGGCGGCCCAGTGATGCTCGAGATCAATCCGCGTGCCGGCGCCACCATCGACGTCTTCGACACCGACGCGGAGCCGCTGTTCGCCCTGCATCTCGCTGCCTGTCAGGGGCGGTTGCCGGACCGCTTCGCCGGCCCGCGCCAGATGCGCGCGACCGGCCTTGCCTGGGTGGACGCGGATGTGACGCTGCCGGAGCACTTCGTCTGGCCGGACTGGACGCGCGACCGGTCAGCCCCGCCGGTCGCATTCCATGCCGGTCAGCCGCTGTGCACGATCGTCGCCAAGGCGGCGAATCCGGCCGCCGCCCAGGCGCTGTTCGACAGCCGCGTCGCCGCCATGCAAGAACGGCTGGGGAGGAAAGCCGCATGAGCGGGGCGCAGAGACTTTCGGTGAACCAGGGCGTCATTCCGCTGGTCGCGGCGATGAAGACGCGAGCGGCCGAACTCCGGCTCGCCATCGCGACCGGCGCGGCCGGCGAGACCGTGATCGACGCGGGCGCATCGGTGGCCGGAAGCCTCGAAGCCGGCCGGCTGATCACCGAGATATGTCTCGGCGGCCTCGGTACAGTCAGCCTCGAAGCCTCGCCCCATCTGCGACGCTGGCCGTTCACCCTGACCGTCCGATCCTCGCAGCCGGTCGTGGCCTGTCTCGCCAGCCAGTATGCCGGCTGGCAGCTGAAAAGCGGCGACGGCGAGAATTCCTATTTCTCGATGGGATCGGGTCCGGCGCGAGCGCTCGCCGGCAAGGAGGAATTGTTCAAGCACATCGCCTATGCCGACCGCGGTGACGTCGCGACATTGGTGCTCGAAGCGGCCAGTCCACCGCCTGAGAAGCTGGTCCGCCAGATCGCCGCCGATTGCGACGTCGCACCGGACAATCTCGTCATCATCTTCGCGCCGACCCAGAGTCTGGCCGGCTCGGTGCAGATCGTCGGCCGCGTCGTCGAAGTCGCGCTGCACAAGGCGCATGAGCTGAAATTCGACCTGTCGCAAATCGTCGAGGGCATGGGCACCGCCCCGCTCAGCCCCCCGCATCCGGATTTCGTGACAGCGATGGGCCGCACCAACGACGCAGTGATCTATGGCGGCCGCATCCTCCTTCACGTCAACGGTCCCGCCGCCGACGCCAAGGCGCTCGCCGAGCAGCTTCCGAGCAGCACCTCGAAGGACTACGGCACGCCCTTCGCCGAGATTTTTCGTCAGTACGAAGGCGACTTCTACAAGATCGACCCGATGCTGTTCTCACCGGCCGAGGTCGCGGTCGTGGCCTTGGAGACCGGGGAGACATTCAGAGGCGGCGCGGTCGATCCGAAGCTCGTCGACCTATCCTTTGATTGATGCATGCCCCCTGGGTCCGGCGCGAATTCTGCTCATCACCGGGCGGATCGACCGGCACGCCCGCGAACTGATCAAGGCATTCGGCAACGTCGGCGCGGAGGTTCATACTGCGGGCCTTGCCGAGATCGGTTTCGACACCGGCTCGGCCAGCGGCCTCGCCATCCCGCATTTCGGCGGAAGCCTTCCCGACGCGGTCTGTGTGCGCACCATGGATGCCGGCAGCTTCGAGCAGGTGACGCGTCGGCTTGGGGTGCTGCACGCCCTCACCCGGCTCGCAGTCCTCGTATCGAACGACGCGCGGGCGATCGAGAACTGTGTCGACAAGTCGATGACCAGCTTCCTGCTCGCACGCGCCGGGCTGCCGAGCCCGCGCAGCTACGCCGTCGAATCGCGCACCGAGGCCGCACGGATTCTAGCGGGGGAAGACGGACCGATGGTGCTGAAGCCGCTGTTCGGGGCACAGGGCAAGGGACTGAAGCTGCTCGGCACCGCCGACGATCTGCCGGCGGCCGAGGAAATAGCCGGCGGCGTCTACTACCTGCAACGCTTCGCGGGGGTCGAAACGGCCGGGCGCTGGAGCGACGTGCGCATCCTCGTCTCGGCCGGCCGGGCGGTCGCATCGATGCGCCGCCAAGCCGCCAGCTGGATCACCAACGTCAAGCAGGGCGCCGAACCGCTGCCGATGCCGCCCGAGGGCGACCTCGAAGCCCTCGCGGTCGCCGCGACAGAGGCCGTCGGCGGCGATTTCTGCGGCGTCGATCTCCTGCGCGACGCGGCGGGACGCGCCCAGATCATCGAGGTCAATTCGATGCCCGCCTGGACCGGGCTGAAAAAGGCCACTGGCTGCGACCTCGCCGCGATCCGCGCGCGCGATCTGCTGGCCCGGGTGGAGTCGCGGCGCGCGGCCGGCGCCTCTCGGCCTCTGTCGGCAGCCGAATGAGCATCGAACCGGCCATGATCGAGGCGGCCTTCCTCGCCGCCTGCCGGGCCGAGCTCGACGCCGTCAAGCCCGGGAATGTCCACCGTTTCGCCCCCGGCCACGGCATGAGCGCGGCGACATTCGAGGCCGCAGCACTCGCGGCGGCCCCTTTCATTGCCGTGCCGTGCGCCCGCGTCGGCGCCCGCATTCTCGACGCCACAGAGGCAAGCTGGGCGGCGACCGGCATGAACACCAATCTCGGCATCGTGCTCCTCGCCGCGCCGCTCGCGGCGGCCGCGGAGGTCGCCGGCGACTTCTTCGCAAAGCCGGGCCCTCCCATTGACGCACTACGCCGGGCGCTGGAAGCCGTCCTCGCCGATCTCGGGCCGAAGGACGCGCGCGACGTCTTCGCCGCGATCGCGCTCGCCTCCCCCGGCGGTCTCGGCGAAAGGACGACGCACGACGTCCGCTCGCCGCCGTCGATCGGGCTGGTCGAGGCGATGCGCCTCGCCGAGGCGGACGATCTCGTCGCCCGGCAATATGCCAACGGATTTCGCGAGATCTTCGCGATCGGCGTCGCCGCGATCGCAGCGGACGATTCGGCCGGAAAACCGTTGCCGGGACTGGGTCCCGCCCTAGACTGTTTTCTCGCCTTCTCCAGCCGCTTTCCCGACAGCCACATCCTGCGCAAATTCGGTCCAGGCCGCGCTGAATCCGTCCGCAAGCGGATGCGCGAATTCGCCAAGCGTTTGAAGCAAGAGCCAAATCCGGACGCGGCCCTCGCACTCGCCCTCAGCTTCGACGCCGAACTCAAAGGCGAAGGCCTCAACCCCGGCACGTCGGCCGATCTGGCCGTCGCCAGCCTTTTCGCGATGAACCTTGCGGAAGCAGTTCGGTGGTGATTGACTGTCGTTCATAGGGGGCCATTTGACCCTTTTGCTATCTGGCTAACCGGTCCCGTGCGGGACGCCGCCAACAAGGATAGCCGTATGCCGGACCTCTCGGGTCCGGCGACCGGGAGGAGGAACGGTCGTGCGGCCTAATCCAGGCGCGTGGATATGTTTGCCTTTCGGGAATCGGAAGTTCTTTAACCGGGCCGGCGGAGACGCCGGACCAGTTAGCAGACTATTTGTGGAGGAATAGCTCATGGCAACCGTCAACAAGGTCATGGTCGGCGAGTCACTCGTCGGCGAAGGCAACGAAGTCGCCCATATCGACCTCATCATCGGACCGCGCGGCAGCGCGGCGGAGTCGGCGTTCTGCAACTCGCTGACCAACAACAAGGACGGCTTCACCACGCTGCTCGCGGTGGTGGCCCCGAACCTTCCGTGCAAGCCGAACACGGTGATGTTCAACAAGGTCACCATCAAGGGCGCCAAGCAGGCCGTCCAGATGTTCGGCCCGGCCCAGACCGCCGTCGCGCGCGCCGTCGCCGACTCGGTCGAAAAAGGCATCATCCCGGCGGCCGAGGCCGACGATCTGTTCATCTGCGTCGGCGTCTTCATCCACTGGGAAGCCGAGGACGACGCCAAGATCCGCGACTACAACTACCAGGCCACGATGGAATCCATTGAGCGCGCCATCAAGGGCACGCCGACGGCGCAGGAAGTCGTCGCCAAGAAGGGCACGGCATCGCATCCCTTCGCCGGGACTTAGACAAGAGACCATCCCGGAAAAGACGACAAGCCGGCGATGCCCGCCGGCCTTCTCCGGCGATTGGCCGCCAAATTCGGTTTCCAGTAGAGACCGACCTTTCCAAGGAAGCGAACCACAGGAAAAGGGGCCCCAGCGGCCCCTTTTTGCTGCCTCAGCGGCCAAAGCGTCGCAGCGCCTCAGACGACAGCCGCCCGTTATGCAGCGCGGTCGACACGAGCGCGCCGGCGATCCCGGCTTGTTCCAGCACTTCGAGGTCCCCAGGTCCCCTCACGCCGCCAGCCGCGTAGATCGCCCGTCCCTCAGCGCGCGCGACGATGGCGCCGAGTCGGTCGAGATCCGGCCCGGCGCCGCTGCCGACCCGCGCCAGCGTCATGACGATCACCCGATCCGGCCAGAGCGTCGTGTCCTGGAGAATCTCCGGCGGCCCCAGAAACGCCTCGCCCTTGAAATCCAGCGACAGGATGGCCCGCTCCGGGTGAGGGAGCGCCGCAAGGACCGCGGCGTCCGCGATCGATTCGGTGCCCATCACCGCGTGCTGGCGCGGCGCCCGTTGCAGGCGTTCGGCCTCGGCCGCCGTCTCCAGCCCGGCATCGACCCAGAACGCCGTCTTCGGAAAGGCCTCGTTCAGCGCGCCGAGCGCGGCCGCGTTCGGTGGCCGCCCTTCGATCGCGTCGAGGTCGGCGACATAGAAGGCGGAAAAATCTCCCAGTCCCGCCAGGCCCCTGGCCACCGCGACCGGATCGGCGCTGCCCGCCAGCGGGGTCTTGATCGGCC
Source organism: Aurantimonas marina (assembly GCF_017183135.1). GTDB lineage: Bacteria > Pseudomonadota > Alphaproteobacteria > Rhizobiales > Rhizobiaceae > Aurantimonas > Aurantimonas marina. Next base: position 488,503 of record NZ_JADDXW010000001.1, read on the forward strand.
GGTAGCCCCGCCTCTCGCCCATGACGCCGCGCACGACGCGACCGCCCATGATGTCGAGCACCGGAATGATCCGCATAAAACCTCCGGGTCGCGTCACGCGAACATTCGATGGTATAGGATGGCGCGTATCAGAAGCGGACAGGAATAGCATGACGAGAACGCTGGGGTGGGATGTCGGCGGCGCGCATCTGAAGGCGGCGCTGGCCGAGGGGGACCGCGTCCTGAAAGTCTGGCAGGAGCCCAGCCCGATCTGGCAGGGCCTTGCGCATCTCGATCGGGCTCTCGCGACCATTCTCGACGAGGTCTCCGGCGTCGAGCGCCACGCGATCACCATGACCGGGGAACTGTCCGATATCTTCGCCTCGCGCCGGGAGGGCGTCGAGCAGCTGACCCGAGTCTTCACCGAGCGTTTGTCCGGCGACATCTCGCTCTATGCCGGCGCCGCGGGCTTCGTCTCGACAGGCGATGCCGCCGCCCATGCGACCGAGATCGCCTCGGCGAACTGGCATGCCAGCGCGGCGCTCGCCGCCGCCTCGATCGAGGAAGCGCTGTTTCTCGACATGGGCTCGACCACGACGGACATCGTGCCGGTCAGCGACGGCCACGTCCGCGCCCGAGGATTCACCGACCGTGACCGGCTCGTTCACGGCGAACTGGTCTACCAAGGCTATACCCGCACACCCCTGATGGCGGTGGAAAAGCGTGTCCCATTCGCCGGTCGCTCGATCCCGGTGATGAACGAGTCCTTTGCCACGATGGCCGACGTTCAGCGCGTCATCGGCATACTCGACGAGGCCGACGATCTGCATCCGGCCGCCGACAATCAGGAAAAGACGGTCGATGCCTCACGCCGGCGCCTTGCCCGCATGGTGGGCATGGATGCCGCGGATGCCGGCGACGGCGCCTGGGAATGGCTCGCCCATGCCTTCGCCGAGGCGCAGATGCGGCACATCCACGACGCGGCGCTGCAGGTTCTGTCGCGCGAAGATCTGAGCGACGACGCGCCTGTCGTTGTCGCCGGCGCCGGTCGGCCCGTGCTGCGCCGTCTCGCGGCCCGCCTCGACCGCGGCGTCGTCGACTTCTCCGATCTGTTCGATTGCCCGGGCGACATGCGCGACGACATCTGCCGCGCCGCGCCGGCGGCGGCCTTGGCGCTGTTAGCCGAAAGCCGCGGCTGAACCAGTCCAGCCATCGTCGCCTGATCAATTCCCGACCGGCGGGAGCGCCGGGCGCCCGCCGGTCACTTCTCCTTCTCGACCTCCGCGAGATGGTCGATCACCTTCTCCAGCAGCCAGTACCAGGCCTGTTCCTCGTCGGGGCCGGCGGTCTTGTCGATGGCGATCTTCAGATAGGCGATCTCGTCCTCGATCTTCTCGGCCGGCAGCATCGTGAGCCGGCTGACCAGGATCGCCGCCTCCAGCACCGCGGCTTTCGCCCTATTCATGCCCTGGAACGGCCGGTGCTGGCCGGAGGCCGCGACCCGGCAGGTGAAGCGCGGCCGTTGCGCGTCCGGTGTGACGGAGACGACGTCCAGAACGTCATGGGCGAGCGCGGCCTCGAGCCGCGGCACCTTGCAGCCGTCGATCGGCGTCAGCGGCCAGTCCTTGCGCCCGGTCAGGCAGCCGGCGAAGATCTTCACCTCGTCGGTGTAGTTGACGACGGCAACGCCGGTCGCCTCCAGATTGGCCAGCGTCGTCGAGGGGCGGAACGGCGCCACGACCCAGCCCTCGCCCTCCTGGATAATCCCGAGCGGCGCGATGTGGACCGCGCCCGAAGCGGAGCAGGTGGTCAGGATGGTCTCGCGGATATAGGGCATCGCTCTCTCTTGATGGAAACCGCACGGCGGTCGGCCGCTACGATGATGGCGTTTTTTTCGCCTTTAACGTATGCCCCGCCGCTTCGAGCTTCGTCCTGTCCTCTGCGCGCGGCGGCGCGGCGACGCCGAAATCGATCGCCCCGTCCTGGGCGTAGCGCTTGCCGAGCCGCCAGGCGATCTCCGCCTTCTGCAATTCGGCGCCGAGATAGAAGGCGTGGCCGGTGTCGCCCTCGACCGCGATCTTGGGGAAGAGCTCAAACGCGTCGGTTGCGATGAAATGCCCGTCGCGGTTGTAGAAGTGGATACCGTCCTCGGCGGTCTCGATCCGGTAATTGCGATCCTTGATCGCCGCCGCCTGCTCGGCAAGCTCGTCCGGCGTCGACGCGAAGGGCTTGACGTCATGCACCTGCAGCAGCGCCCTCGAATAGCCGCGCGGCAGCGCGCCATCCTCGCGGGCGGCATGGAGCATCCGCCTTGCCGCATCGTGCTCGGCGATCGTCGCTCGCGTGTGCGGACTGACATGGACGACGAGGAGATTGCGGATCGTCAACTCCGAACAGATGCCGAGCAGCGTCGCCGTGATCCCCGACGTGTCGGCGTCGGTGAGCTCGGTGAGGTTGCCGGTGCCCATCAGGATGTCGACGTCCGGATAGTCCTCCCGCAGGCGATGGTAGCGCGCTAGCGAATCGGCGAAGCCAAAATGGATGGGATCGAGGATCGGGTCGGCGATGAAGGCGGTGCCCATCTTCCGCGCGCCGGCGATCGCCCGTTCCAGCGAGGCAAAATCCTGGGGCCGGGCCGGCACCAGGATCGGCACGGCTTCGCCTTCGCTGGCGATCGCCAGCGTCGCCTCGGTCAGCGACAGGAGGAAGTCCGCCCCCGCCCGGTTGCCGCGCGCCAGTTCGTCCGGATCGGCGGAATCGACGCTGACACGGTGGCCCTTGTCCTTCAGCGCCCGCACCGCGTCTTCCAGGTGCGCGAAGGGCGTGTCGGGCAGGCAGCCGAGGTCGATAACGTCGGCGCCGGCCGCCCGCATCGCCTCCGCCCGCCGGAGGATCTCGTCGACGGACAGCGCCGAGGCGTCGACGATCTCGGCGAAGATGCGCATGTCGTGCCGCGACAGATCCGGCGGCGCACCCTTGCGGCCGAGGAACGCGGGCAAATCCGCGATTTCGTCCGGTCCGCGCACGAAGGGGATGCCGAAGTGATGGGAGAGGCGGTCGAGATCTGCGCGGCAGCGGCCGGGCAGGATGACGCGATCCGCCACCACCGGCTGTTGCAGCCGCCGCGCGATGATTTCGCCGGTGGCGAGCGCGGCCACCTTCACACCGATATCGGCGATCGCCCAGTCGAATTGGGTCGCACCGAGTCCTTGCAGCACGCGTTCGAGCCGGAGCCGCGCCAGATGTCCGGTCACAAAGAGCAGTTTTTCCCGCGCCATGACCGGCTATGTCGACCATTCTGGCGCGGCTGCAAAGCCGCCTGTCAGGCGGAGCGCCGAAATCGACCTCCCTGCGCTTCGCCTCACCCGGCGTTCGCCGCGGCAAGGACGCGGCGCCGCATGACCGGATGGCCGGGAACCTCCCCCTCGGCCAGGCGTGGACCGGCGAGCGGCAGGTCGGCGGGTCCCGCGACATAGACGTCGGTCGCCGGGTCAAGCAATTCGGTGAAACACTCGTCAACGATCTGCGCGCCCGCCAACGCATCGATGGAGGCATTTTCCGGAAGATCGATTTGCTTGCAAAGGCAAAGCCGCGCCCCGGGCAGCCGTCCCGCCAGCCAGGCGGCCAAACTGTCGGAGGTCACGCTCCAATTCCTGGGTATTTCGGGCGCCGCCAGCACCAGTTGGCGGGGCATCCAGACCGGAATATCGCCGCGTTCGAGCGCCGCCATGATCGCGGCTTCGTCCGCCGCCTTCACCATCCGCTTGCCGAGAGAGACGAGCGCGCAGGCGAACTGCTCCATGGCGAGAATCGCCATCTCGTGCGCCGCCTCGTCGTCAAAGCCCATGCGCGGCTGGTAACGCCGCACCGCATTGGCGAACGGCCCGCCGCCCGGCACGACGACGATCGGCAATTGCGCCTGCTCGATCGCCGCGACCCAGCGAGAAAGGTCGGAAGACGCTGCGCAACTCCCGCCAAACTTGACGACCAGAATGTCCCTCATGCTTTGCCCACCTGCCCTTCGGATGCGTCTCTCCCCGAGATGCAAGCCCGGCCGACCTGGCATCTCATTCTCACCGGCAGCCTTGTTCGGCGGCTCGAATGCCCGTGGGAGCCAGGTGGCGCCCAGCGGTTGAAGATTAGAGAACGACGCTTCGCGGCCGCTGTAAAGCGCTGATTTTGCATGGCCGCTTCCCACCCTACGGGGCGGAGGCCGCGCGCCGTCGCGTCACCGCGATCCCGACCGCCGCGGGACCGAGCTCCAGCTTCTCGACCCGCACCGTCACTTCGCGGACGCGGACGTCGGCGAGCACCGTATGGGCGAGGTCCAGCGCCAGCGTCTCGACGAGGTCCGTATGCCCTCGCGCGGCAAGGCTGCGGATCGCGTCGATGATCACGTCGTAGGAGTAGATCTCGGCCATCGTCCGGGCGCCCGTAGCGATCGGCTCGATCTCGGCTTCGACGGAAAACCGCACCTCTTGCGTGCGGCCGCGCTCGTGGCCATAGGCACCGATCTCCATCGGCAGGGTGAAGTCGCGCACGAAAATCCGGTCGCCCGCCGCCGAGGGCGATGCAGCGCTCTTCGAAGGGACTCCACCTGCCGGGATCAGCGCGCGGATCGCCCGCACCGCCTGAAGATCGACCGGCCCGTCGCGCGGCCCCGCCGTCAGCGCGCCGCGAAAGCCGAGATAGTCGGGCTTCAGCACCGCCAGCCGCGGCACGTCCGGTGGCTCCAGCGAGCCCGCCAGCCCCGTCATCAGCTCGAGCCGCCTCGCCGTGGCGACGAAATCCGATAGCTCGACCAACGACAGATGCTTGAGCAGCCGGCCGCTGGATTTGCCGATCGTGTCGATCATCGCACCCGCGAACCCAGCCTCGGCCAGCACCGGCAACAGCGTGAAATCCGGGTCGCCATCGGCGAAGAACACCGCGATCAGCCGCGCGCGGGAGGCCGGCTCGCGCAGCGCCGCGATGACGGCCAAGCGCGCCTCGCGGCTCGCCGGAAACAGGCCGATCTTCACATAATCGGCAGCCGCGCGGGCTTCGACCTCCCGCCTGACCACCGCCGGCTCCATCGGCAGGTCGCCGGCCACCGCCGAGACCGGCCGCCGGCCGGCGACGGCGCGCAGCGTCGCGTCGAGCACCGCCGGCGGCACCGCCCCAAGCGCGCCCTTCGCCGGGTCCTTCAGATCGACGAGATCGGCACCGCCTTCGATGACGATCTCGGCCTCCTCGGGTCCGGTGACGCTGGCCAGCAGGCGGATCAAGGCGCCGCCTCGAACTGCTTTTTCAGGACGTTCTTCCACAGATAGGCGATCCCCCTGCGCCAGCTTTCGTCGGTGTTGGAGCGGATGTCGGCACTGCCGCGCGCGATCGGCCGGCCGTTCTCAACCTCAAAGGCATAGGCGTTGATGTTGAGGATCAGGTTCGACACTTTCTGGACGGTGCCGGTGACGGCGATGTCGGCGCCGAGCGTTTTGGCGAAGCTCAGCGCGCATTGGCCGCAGCTTTCCAGATTCTGCGCCAGCGCCTTGTCGCGCACCGGCGCGATGTCGACGCTGGCGAAGCCCCCGAGCGTGTCGATATCCGCGGCCAGCGCTGGCGCCATGGTCTCAAGCCGGGTCTGCTCGTCCGGGTTCTTTCCGATCATCGAGCCTTCGAGGCTGGAATCGATCAGCTCGAAATCGAAGACGGCAACAGTCTTTTCTGCCGCGAAGGCGGGAGCGGCCAGGAACAGCGCCAGGACAACGGGAAAAAGTCGTGCTTGTCTCGGAATGCGGGGTCCGTAACACATGGAAGCTCTCTTCTTGTCTGGTTCGGCGCCCAGCCTTGGCAGTGAGTCATAAGCTTTGAAGGTCGCGCGGCAAGACGCTAATTGCGAAAGTCCGCCGGCCGGGCCGGCAGCGGAATGGGAGGAACGGGCCTTGTCGAAAGGAATGGGAGACCGCTTGCGGCGGGTCCTTTGCGGAATCGCGATGTTCCTCCTCCTGACTGGCGGCTCCCAGGCGCAGGACGCCGCCCCCGCCGCGCCACCGGCCGCCGACGCCACGGCACCGGCCGAAGCGCCCACGACGCAGACGGTCAAGATCGGCTTTCTCAGAACCTATGAGCGCACCCTGGCGCTGTCCGCCCTCGACATTCCGCCGGAGGACATCGGCTTGGCCGGCGCGACGGTGGCGATCGCTGACAACAACACCACCGGCTCCTTCATGGGCCAGAATTTCACCCTCGACGTCACCACGCTCGCCCCCGGCGACGACGTGACCCAGCCGGCGCAAGACATGCTCGCGAGCGGCATCCACTACATCGTCACCGATCTGTCGCCGGAGGATACGCTGACAGTGGCCGATCTCGCCAAACCCCAAAACGCCCTCATCCTCAACGCCGGCGCAACAGACGACCGGCTGCGCGGCGAGGGCTGCCGCGCCAATATGCTGCACACCGCCCCGTCGCGGGCGATGCTGACCGACGGTCTGGCGCAGTATCTCATGTGGAAACAGTGGCGGAACTGGGCGCTGGTCGAGGGCGACCACGAAAACGACCAGCTCTTCGCCGAGGCGCTGAAGCGCTCCGCCAAGAAGTTCGGCGGCAAGATCGTCGCGGAGAAGATCTTCGCCGACAAGGGCGGCGCCCGCGCCACCGATTCCGGCCAGGCGCTGGTGCAGCGCCAGATCCCTGTGTTCCTGCAGGATCTGCCCGAGCACGACGTCCTGCTGGTCGCCGACGAGAGCGAGGTCTTCGGTACCTATGTGCCTTGGCGCACCTGGATTCCGCGCCCCGTCGCCGGCACCGCCGGGCTGACGCCGGGCTCTTGGCACCCGGCCAGCGAGCAATGGGGTGGAGCGCAGATTCAGAACCGCTTCGAGGATGTCGCTGGCCGCCGCATGGAATCGAAGGACATGCAGGTCTGGACCGCGATAAGGGTGATCGGCGAGGCCGCCTCGCGCACGCAATCCGTTGCCCCCGCGACGATCGACGCCTTCATCAAGGGACCGGATTTCACCGTCGCCGCCTTCAAGGGCCAGCGGCTGACGTTTCGCGACTGGGACTGGCAGCTGCGCCAGCCGGTGCTGCTCGGCACCGAAGCCTCGGTGGTCTCCGCCTCGCCCCAGGAGGGCTTTTTGCACCGGGTCTCCGAACTCGACACGCTGGGGGTCGATCGACCGGAAACAGCGTGTAAGATGGGGGGATGACCGAAGCCGACGACCGCACAGCAACCAGCCAAACGCGATCTTCCGCCCGCTTCTGGGACAGGATGGCGGCGCGCTATGCGAAGCGCCCGATCACCGATCAAGCCGCCTATGAGACCAAGCTGAGGATCACGCGCGACCATCTGCGCCACGACATGCAGGTTCTGGAGCTTGGCTGCGGCACCGGCTCGACGGCGATCGCCCACGCGCCTTACGTCGCGCACATCCGAGCCACCGACATCTCGCCCATGATGATCGAGATCGCCCGCGCCAAGGCCGCAGAGAGCGGCATCGCGAATGTCGCGTTCGAATGCGTGGCGGTGGAGGACATCGCCGTCCCCGATGAAAGCTTCGACGCGGTCCTCGCCCTCAACCTCCTGCATCTTGTGGAGGACAGGGACGCCGCCATCGCCAGGGTCGCGGCCCTCCTGAAGCCGGGTGGCGCCTTCGTCACCAGTACCGCATGCCTGGCCGACGGGATGAAATGGTTCAGACTGGTAGCGCCGATCGGGCGGTTTTTCGGTGTCATTCCCCTCGTCCGAATCTTCGGCAAGGCCGATCTCGAGGGCAGCCTGACCCGAGGTGGCTTTACGATCGTCCAGGAATGGCAGCCGAAAAACAACGCTGCAGTCTTTATCGTCGCGGTGAAGGATACGGGAGCGGACTGAAGCGGTCCGCGCCTTCCGGCCGCAGAGACGCTTTCGGAACCGGGTCGGGCATCAACGCCCCTTCCCCCCGCCCCCCTTCCCGCATAGCCTCCGCCGGGCAATCCCCGCCGCTCATCCAACCCGGTCCCGCCCGCCCGTGTCCCTGAAAACCCGCCTCGCCGCCACCTTGAGCGCCGCGTTCCTGGCGATCCTGATCATCGGCGCCTTCTTGACCTACGATCAGGCGCGCGAAAACGTCGCGGCCGAGCTCTCCGCCGCCCGCAGCGTCGCCGCCAACCGGGTTGCCCAGCTCGTCGCCAAGCTGCCCGCCTCGCGCGACACGGCGGCGGAACTTGCCAGCTTCGTGCGTGCCTTCAACGGCGACCGGCACGTGCAGGTACTCTTGATCGATTCCACCGGCGCGGTGCGCGATTTTTCCACGCCCGCCAAGAATTACGGCGCCCTGCCGGACTGGTTCGTCCGCCTGCTCGCGCCGGACACCGCGACCACGGTCATGCCCTTGTCCGGCGCCGCCTTGCCGATGACCGCCGTCGCGGTCTCGATCGACCCGCGCAACGAGATCGCCACCACCTGGACCGATCTCGCCGTCGGCCTCGCCATTCTCGTCCTGTTCGTGCTGGTCGCCTTTGCCGCCATCTGGGTGGTCGCCGACCGTGCGCTGCGGCCGCTCGGGGCGATCCAGGCGGCCTTCACCCGCATCGGCGGCGGTGATTATACGACCTGCGTCGCGCCGTCCGGGCCGCCGGAAATGCGGGCGCTCGCCACCCGTTGCAACGAGATGGCCGCGCGGCTCGAAGAGATTTCCGCCCGCAACCGCCGCCTGTCGGAACAGCTGTCGCGGCTGCAGGACGAGGAGCGGGCGGAGCTGGCGCGCGACCTCCACGACGACATCGGGCCGCTGCTGTTTGCCATCGACGTCGATGCCTCGGCCATCGCCCGCCTCGCCGGCGCCAAACAGCCGGTGACGGGCCGCGCCGAAGCGATCAAGACCGCCGCCCACCGCGCAAGGCAGGAGGTGCGGCGCATCCTCACTGATCTCAGGCCCGGCCTCACCCCCGGCCTTGGCCTGAAGGCCGCGATCGAGGAACTGGTCGCCGAGCTGTCCCGCCGCCATCCCGATATCGCCTTTTCGGCGGAGCTGGCCGAAGGCGACTGGGGCGGGCCGCTGGAGATGCTGGTTCACCGGGCGGTGCGCGAGGGGCTCGACAATGCACTGCGCCACGGCGCGCCGACGCGCATCGCCGTCCGGCTGGCGGAGACCGACCGCGACCTCGCCTTCAGCGTCACCGACGATGGCGGCGGCCTTCGGGAGACCGGCACCGCCGGCGGATTCGGGCTGATCGGCATGCGCGAGCGGGTGGAGGCGGCCGGCGGCGAATTGACGGTGTCGCAGGTGCCGTTGCCGCCCGGCGTGCGGCTGCAAGGCCGGGTGCCGCTTTCCCGTGACAGCATTACTCCCGGCGCGGTAGTCTCCGACGAGAGTGGAGACGCGGCATGAAGATCCTGATCGTCGACGATCACACGGTTGTGCGCGACGGCGTCAGGCGGTTGGTCGAGGCTTTGCCGGCGACGGCGATCGCCGAGGCCGAAACCCCCTCCGAGGCGCTGGCCGAGTTTCGCAAATTCCGGCCGGACGTCACCGTACTCGACATCAATTTGAAGAATGGCAGCGGCCTCGACACCCTGCGCCGCTTGCGCGCCGACGACCCGAAGGCGAAAGTCGTCGTCTTCTCCATGTATTCCGACCTCGTCTATGCCGCCTCGGCCCGGCGCGACGGCGCGCTCGGCTATGTCTCGAAGAGCGCGCCGACCGACGAGCTCCTGGTGGCGATCGAAAAGGCGCTTGTTGGCGAAAGCTATGTCGACAGCGAGACGACGGCGCTGATGGCCCGCCACGAGACCGCGGAAGGCGGAACGAAGGAGCTGTCGCGGCGCGAATTGCAGATCCTGCACATGCTCGGCGAGGGCAAGAGCCTCACCGACATCGCGCAAGGGCTCGGCGTCGCCTACAAGACCATCGCCAACACCTCCTCGCGCATGAAGGAGAAGCTCGGCGTCGACCGCACCTCCGACCTCGTGCGCTTTGCGCTGGAGACGAAGGGCGGCCGGATGCTCGATCGCGAGCGGCCATGAGTTTCAGGGTTTCGCCGGCTTTCGGGAAGACGGGAAGTTGTCCCGTTGTGGCGCCGGAAATCCTCTGCTTAGCTTTCACCATCGAGGTTGCTTCCCGCCCTGCTGCTCCCAAAGCCGGGACGATCGGGGCGACCTCGTTCCACCGCGGCAGGATCGGCGGGATGGCGCTACGTGGTTTGATGGACGGTGGGCACCGGCAATCGAACAGAAGGAACGAGCGGGTCATGAGACGACTGATGAGCGTGGCTCTCGCCGCGACGCTGGCGCTGTCGGCCAGCCCCGCTTTTGCCTACAAGATCTTCGTCTCAAACGAGAAGGGCAACGACATCACCGTCCTCGATTCGGAGGATTTCTCGGTCATCGACACCTTCGAGGTCGGCCAGCGGCCGCGCGGGATCGCCGTCAGCGCCGACGGCAGCCAGATTTTCGTCTGCGCCAGCGACGACGACACCATCCAGGTCTATGACACGGCGACCTACAAGTTTCTCAAGACCCTCCCCTCCGGCCCCGACCCGGAACTGCTGATCCTGTCGCCGGATGGCAAGCGGCTCTATGTCGCCAATGAGGACGACAATCTCGTCACCGCGATCGATCTCGAAACCGGCGCGCGCCTCGCCGAAATCCCGGTCGGGGTCGAGCCGGAGGGCATGGCGGTCTCGCCGGACGGAACCACCATCGTCAACACGTCGGAAACGACGAACATGGCGCACTTCATCGACCGCGAGAGCCACCGGATCACCGCCAACGTCCTGGTCGATTCCCGGCCCCGCTTCGCCGAGTACAAGCAGGACGGCTCCGAGGTCTGGGTGTCGGCCGAGATCGGCGGCACGGTCAGCGTGATCGACGCGGCCACGAAGGAGATCAAGGCGAAGATCACCTTCGAAATTCAAGGCATTCGCTCCGAGGCGATCCAGCCGGTCGGCGTCAGGATCACCAAGGACGGCAAGAAGGCCTATGTTGCGCTCGGGCCGGCCAACCGCGTCGCGGTGATCGATGCCAAGACCTATGAGGTCGTCGACTATCTGCTCGTCGGCCAGCGGGTCTGGCAGCTGGCCTTCTCGCCGGGCGAAACGCACCTCTTCACCACCAACGGCGTCTCCAACGACATCTCGATTATCGACGTCGAAGATGACGAGGTGATCAAGTCTGTCCAGGTCGGGCAACAGCCCTGGGGCATCGCCGTCACCCCCGGCGAATAAGCTGGCGGACGGAGCGAGGCGCACAACGCGGACTTTTGGGAGAGAACCGAGCAATGAAACGAATCTGGCTCTTGCTGATGGCGGCGATCCTCGCCTTCGCGCCGATTACGGTCGTTGCCGCGCAGGACGCGGGGGCAGCGGGAGAGGCGGCAGCTAATAACGACGACGACGATGATGCGACCGGCGCCGCGATGGTGCCAACGGCTGCGGATCTGACCATCCCGAAGGGCTCCGAGCTGATGCCGGCGAGCGCCCTCAATGGCGACCAGATCGGCCTTCCGCCCGTCTCGCTGTCCAGCCAGATCGTCACGCCGCTGGTCCTCGGCGCCCCGGACAGCGCGTTCGCCGTCAGTCACACCGACATCTATCTTCGGGCCAACCAGGCCTATCGCTGGGACATCGCCTCCGAGGGTGGGCTCGAATACAAGTTCCACGCGCCCGGCTTTTTCCGCAATGTCTGGATGAACCAGATCGTCATCTCCGATCTTGAAGTTCACATGGCCGGCCCGCCCGCCTGGCTGGAATTCGACGCGGCCGGCGTAATCACCGTGCAGTTTCAGACCACCCGGCCCGGCCGCTACGACTGGTATGTCGAGGGACTCGACGAAGAACAGGGCATGAAAGGCACGATCACCATCGTTCCCTAGCGCGGATGGGCGCCGCCACGAACCCCACTTCCGACCTGTTTTCCCGACCGGCCCCGCGATAGGCTGCCGGCGGGTTCCACCGACCGCAACGGAGCACGATGCTTAGATGCCGCGACAATGACACCCGATCTTAGCGCCGGGACGCCGGACGCTCCTCCCGCGCTCGATGTTCGTCGTGTCAGCCATTCCTATGGCGCCCGCAAGGCCCTCGACGACGTCTCCTTCGCCGTCCCGCAGGGCTCGTTCACCGCACTCCTTGGCCCCAACGGTGCTGGCAAATCGACGCTGTTCTCGCTGGTGACCCGGCTGTTCAACGTCCGTGATGGCGAAATCCGCATTCTCGGCCGCCGCCTGAACGAGGAGCCGGGCGAGGCGCTGCGCCGCCTGGGCGTCGTCTTCCAGGCCCGCACGCTCGATCTCGACCTGTCGATCCGCCAGAACCTCAAATACCACGCCGCCCTGCACGGAATGACCGGTGCGGACGCCAAACTGCGGATCACGGAGATCCTCCACGGCTCCGAACTCATCGACCGGATGGGCGAGAAGGCGCGCAACCTCTCCGGCGGTCAGCTTCGGCGCATCGAGATCGTCCGGGCCTTCATGCACCGGCCCCGCCTGATCCTGCTCGACGAGCCGACCGTCGGCCTCGACATCCGCTCGCGCGCCGAGATCGTCTCGGAGGTGCGGCGGCTGGTGAAGGAGGAAGGCGTCAGCGTCCTGTGGGCCACCCATCTCATCGACGAGATCGACGAGACCGACCGGGTCGTGGTGCTCCACAATGGCAAGGTTCTGGCCGAAGGCGACGTCCCCGATATCGTCGCGGCGGAAAGCGCCGGCTCGATCCGCGAGGCCTTCACCCGCCTCACCGGATTGGCCAGGAGCACCGTCGAACCGGAGATGGCCTCGTGAGCACCCCGGCAAGCGTTCCGGTGGACGCAACCCCCGGCGGCTTTCCGCTGTCTGCCTATCTCATCTGCTTTCGCGGCATCGTCTGGCGCGAGGCACTGCGCTTCCTGCATCAGCGCGAGCGCTTCGTCTCGGCGCTGGTGCGCCCGCTGCTCTGGCTGTTCATCTTCGCCGCCGGCTTTCGCCAGGTGCTCGGCGTCTCGATCACGCCGCCCTACCAGACCTACATTCTCTATGAGGTCTACATCACGCCCGGCCTCGTCGGCATGATCCTGTTGTTCAACGGCATGCAGTCGTCGCTGTCGATGGTCTACGACCGCGAGACCGGCGCCATGAAGACGCTGCTCGTCTCGCCGCTGCCGCGCTGGTTCCTGCTCGTCTCCAAGCTCGCCGCCGGCGTCGCGGTCGGCATCGTCCAGGTCTATGTGTTCTTCGCCATCGCCTGGTTCTGGGAAGTTCAGCCGCATTGGACCGGTTATCCCTATGTGTTGCCGGCGCTGATCCTCACCGGGCTGATGCTCGGCTCGCTCGGCATGCTCCTGTCCTCGCTGGTCAAGCAGCTGGAGAATTTCGCCGGAGTCATGAACTTCGTGATCTTCCCGATGTATTTCGCCTCCTCCGCCCTCTATCCGCTGTGGCGGGTGCAGGAATCGAGCCCACTGCTCTACACGATCACCCTGTTCAACCCGTTCACCCACGCGGTGGAACTGGTGCGGTTCGCGCTTTACGGCGAGATCAACTGGCAAGCGCTCGCCGTCGTCGTCGGCTGCACCATCGTCTTCCTCGGCGGCGCCATCCTCGCCTACGATCCGGCGCGCGGCCTGATCAGCCGCAAGCGCCAATGAGCCGCCATCGCCAGGACCTCGCAACCCGGCCCAAGCGCGATCGAGGGAGGTCGTGATGACCGCGTACCGCAAGTTCACGAGGATTCGGATTGCCTGCTTGTTTCTGGGCGGGAGCGTCGCATTGTTGTGGCCGACGATGGCGACCGCCCAGAATGGCGCGGCGCCGCGCGACATTCCCGAAGGCTTCGTCCTTCCCGGTCCGCCGCCCGTCAACGCGCCGGAAGCCGGGGCATCTAGGCCCGCCGCCCCGTCCGAAGCCCCGGCCGACCCGATGGCCTTCGCCCGCACGCCGGAAAAGGCGACGACCGATTGGCCCTGCGTCCAGCGCCGCGTCGAGACGATCTCGCCGGCCCAGATCTGGAACGGCCCCGACCTCTCACGCGCCGAAGATGTCGAGCGGACCGAGGCGATGCGGGCGCTGGTCGACCGGGTCGTCGCGCGCCGGCATTCTCTCGACGAGGCGGAGACCATGGTCAGGGCGTCCGTCCATGAACTCCCACCAGCCGAGCGTCAGGCAACGGCAACGGCGCTGTTTATCGACATCCTCGACCGGCTGAATGCAGAACGCGGCGAGGTGATGGCCGGCATCGAGCGCTACGGCGCCAAGCAGAAGGCGCTGGCGCAAAGATTGCGCGAGGAGAGCGCGGAATTCGCCAGGCTGCGGCAGCGGCCGGACGCCTCGCCGACCAAGATCGAGGAAGCGCGTCAGGCGCTGGTCTGGGACACCCGCATCTTCGACGAGCGCCGCCAATCCCTCACCTATGTCTGCGAGGTGCCGGTGCTGATTGAGCAACGCGCCTTCGGCCTCGGCCGGGCGATCGCCAGCGCACTGTGATCGGACAGCTCGAAACGCGCGTCTATTCGTCCGGCCGCGGCTCCGGCTCGGACGGCGCCAGCGCATAGCCGGCTTCCGCCCAGCCATCGGTACCGTCCGGATACCAATGGACGGCCGTATAGCCGGTTCGGATCGCCCGCTTGGCGGCGTTGTAGCTCATCCAGCAATCGCGCAGGCAGTAGATGACGATGGGTCGGCTCTTGTCGCCTTGCGTGACTTCGGCGAGCCCCTCGAGGAGATAGCGCTCCATTGCCGGCGCCAGCTCGCCATAGCCGGTATCCACCAGCCAGATCGAGCCGGGAATATTGCTGCGCGGCTTCGGCCGCCAGATCGTATCGGCGGGAAGGCCCTTCGGACGCGGCGCGCGCGGCAGGACGTCGACGAAGGCAGCGCCCCTGTCATGCAGCGTCTTGGCGGCCGCCGTGTCGACGACGGTGCCGCCCGCAAGACTGGCCGGGACCGGCGCGCGATAGGCCTCGGTCCGGTAGTCCGCGGGCTCGGGGAGGATTGCGGTCGCGGCCGCCTCGGCCGCCGCATCCTCCTTAGCGGACACTGGAAGCGGCGCGAGGACGAACGCCAGGATGATCCACATAAGGGCGCTCGCGCGAACCAGGCCGAACAGGGCGGCCGGCGGGCGGGCCGCTCTCATCCCTTCGGCTCCAGCGATTCCGGTGCCGGCTTGCCAGCCTTCGACACGATCGGCTGGTCCTGCTCGTCGAGTAGCGGCACGCCGTAGGACAACAAAATCTCGTCGATCTCGTCCTGGTATTCCTGGATCGCGCGGTTGAGCGTGCGCTTCCACTGCTGGTCGGATGCGCGGACGCCCATGGTGATCCGGAAGCTCGTCGCCGGCCCCTTGCCTTCATGGGTGAGCGGCACGACGGCGTAATCCTTGCCCGATTCCTTGGCGTAATAGCCGGCCATCGGCCCCCAGAGGATCGCCGCGTCGATCTCGCCACTGTCGAGGTCGTCGATCATCGCCTTGGCGGAATTGTCGAACCGCGTGTCGATCATCAGCTGGTACGGTTTGGCCTTGCCGATCAGACCGGCGCGGGCGAGGTAGGTGGCCGGCGGCGTGCCGGCGACGATCCCGATGCGCTTGTCCTTCAGCTTCGGGTCCGCGATCGTCTCGACGCCGGCGAGGTCGCCGTCCTTCGGATAGACCAGCGCATAGGCCGTCCGGTAATAGGCGTTGGTGTTCTGAACCAGCTCGTCGCCCTGCGGATAGCTCATGATGACGTCGCACAGATTGGAACCGAGCGTCATCCGCACGAAGCCGGTCGCCTGCGGAAAATAGGTGTAGGACACCGATTGCCGCCCCAGCCTGTCAGCCAGGAACCGGGCGACTTCCTGCTCAAAGCCCGCTTCGACCTCGTTGGAAAACGGCATGTTGTTGGGGTCCGCGCACACGCGCAGCACATTAGGATCGACCAGCTCGATCTCACCGCCGAATTCCCGGTCCTGGGCCGGCGCCGGCGCCGCAAGCACCAGGGCGCTGGCCATTCCGACGATAACTGCGGCGTAGCGGATCATCGCATCAGAACCCCAGACAGTCGTATTCGGCCTTCTGTCCGGCCTCATTCTTCGCCGGCCGTTTCGGCTCGCCCCGTCCGACGACGCCGTCGGTACGCGCGCGCAGATAGACGTAGATCGCGTCGAGGGAGCACATCACATTGGGATCTTCACCCCAGGCCGGCATGATCGAATTGCCCGACGAGTTCCACTGGTTCTGCTGGCCGCTCACGACAATGCCGACGAAGTCGTAGTAGCTGAGGTTCTGCAAGGACTCGGTCAGATTTGGAGCGAAGGACGACCCCATCCCGTCCGGGCCGTGGCACTGCAGGCAGTTGGCGCCGTATTTCTTGAAGCCGCGCCAAGTGTACCAGTCCGCCGTACCATCTTCGGCGAGGCTATAGGTGGGATTGCCTGCCGGATCGACGAATTTACCCATCTCGCCTTGGCTCGGCGCGTTGCCTTCGGTTGCCGTATCCTTTGACGGATGCGCGTCCACCTTCATGGTGTCGCCGGTCGCCATCGCCTTGTCGCCACTCGCGGCGGCGGCCTTGGCAGGCTTGGCGGCATCGGCCGCAGCAGCATTGGAGGGGGCAGGATCAGCCGCGGCTGCGGGGGCTGCGGCCGCATCTCCGGCCGGTGCCGTTGGGGCCGTCGCCGCTGGCGCCATTTGTCCAGCAGGCACGATGGTCGTGCCGCTGTCCTGCGCCGCGACCAGCGTACCGGCCGACAGGAACAAGGCGCCGGCGACCGCGATCAAACTGCTTTTCATACAAACCTCACGAGTTCACACAAAGGCTGCCCTGGCGGCCCGAACCTGGGAAGAAACACGTCGGCTGCGCATCCGCCCTCTTAACAGCGAGGGTCCGGCGTCGAGGTCGATGCCCGACAACGGACCCTCCGGTCGTGCCAAGGGCCTCGCCGTGGATGAAGGCGAGGCCCTTGCTGCTGTCTTTATTTGGTGGGCGTTGAGGCAGCGTCCGCAGGAGCTGCGGCCGCCGTACCAGCCGCTGGTGCGGCGGAAGCCGTCTGGTCCGGGACCGTGAAGACCGTCAGCGCGCCGCCGAGGGCGGTGTATTTCGACAGTGCCGCGTAGCCACCGACCGCGCCGAGACCGGCGTTCGGATCGGTGAGGCCCGCCGCGAGGCCAATGCCGGCCCAGCCGCCGATGCCGGAGAGAATGCCGACATACTGCTTGCCTTCATTCTCGTAGGTCATCACGTTGCCGATGATGCCCGACGGGGTCTTGTATTTGTAGAGCTCCTCGCCCGTGTCGGCGTCGACCGCCTTCAGATAGCCCTCGAGCGTGCCGTAGAAGACGATGCCGCCCTTGGTGGCGAGAGCACCGGACCACACCGAGAACTGCTCCGGCAGTGACCAGACGATCTCGCCCTTGCCGGCGTCCCAGGCGATGAAGTTGCCCATGCCGCCATGGCTGTCGGGCGCCGGGTACATCGACAAGGTCGCGCCGACATAGGGCTGTCCGGCCGTATAGGCGACGCGGAATGGCTCGTAGTCCATGCAGACGTGGTTGGTCGGCACGTAGAACAGCTTGGTCTCCGGCGAATACGCCGCCGGCTGCTGATCCTTGGTGCCGAGCGCCGCCGGGCAGATGCCGGTCGAGTTGGTGTCCTCGCCGTTCTGCTCGGTCGAATACTCCGCCACGACCTGCGGACGCCCGTACTGATCCGAGTTCGGATCCATGACGACTTCCGTCGCCCAGTTGACCGCCGGATCGTACTTCTTGGCGACCAGCAATTCGCCGGTCTCACGGTTCAGCGTGTAGGCGAAACCGTTGCGGTCGAAGTGGACGAGCGCCTTGGTCGCGGTGCCGCCGACGTCGATGTCGGCGAGAATCATCTCGTTGACGCCGTCAAAGTCCCACTCGTCATGCGGGGTCATCTGATAGACCCATTTCGCCATGCCGGTGTCGGCATCGCGGGCCATGATCGTCATCGACCATTTATTGTCGCCCGGGCGCTGCGCCGGGTTCCAGGTCGACGGGTTGCCGGTGCCGTAATAGATCATGTTCAGCTCGGGATCGTAGGCATACCAACCCCAGGTTGTGCCGCCGCCGATCTGCCACTGGTCGCCTTCCCAGCTGTTGAGCGAGGAATCCGCGCCGACCGGTTTGCCGAGTTCCATGGTGGTTTCGGGGTCGAACAGCATCTCGTCGTCCGGGCCGGTCGAATAGGCCCGCCAGGCCTGCGAGCCGTCGGCAACGTTGTAGGCGGTGATGGAACCGCGCACGCCGAACTCGCCGCCGGAGATGCCGATCAGCACCTTGTCCTTGAACACCATCGGCGCCGCGGTACCGGTCTCGCCCTTCGACGGATCGCCATTCTGGATCGACCAGACCTGTTCGCCGGTCGCGGCGTCGAGCGCGACGACCGTCGTGTCGGCCTGATGCAGGATCACCAGATCCTTGCCGCCTTCGCCTGCCGCCGGCGCATAGGCGACGCCGCGGTTGACGGTGTCGCAGCACATCACCGGAATGACGTTCGGATCCTGCTTCGGCTCGTATTTCCACTTGATCTCGCCGTCATTCTTGATGTCGAGCGCATAGACCATGTTCGGGAACGGCGTGTGGACGAACATCGTGTCGCCGACAACGAGCGGGTTGCCCTCATGGCCGCGCAGAACGCCGGTCGAAAAACCCCAGGCCGGGACCATGTCGCCGACATTGTCCTTGTTGATCTTGTCCAGCGTCGAATAGCGCTGGTTGAAATAGTCGCCGGTGGGCATCACCCACTGCGCGGCGTCGCCCTGCATCTCCTGCAGCTTCTCGTTCGCCGAGGCTCCCGCCCCGATCGAGATGAGCAGGCTGGACGCCAGCGCGGCCTTCGTGATTGTCTTGAACATCTGTGTCCTCCCAAGGAACTGTAGCGGTGACGCGTGGCGGCAGGATTGCCGACGAACGTTGAGTCAACGATAGTCTGGGGGAAGGTTTCCGGCAGCGTGTCACGACCGCCAATAGGGGTCTTGGTGGGCACCGTTGATCGACACCTACCGTGGCCTTCGAGGATTCGCAGCGCTCCCAACACTGCGACCTTGAAGCCGGAAACCATGAAGCGATGCTAGTGCGGGAATTTTTCCTGTGCAAGCTCCGAGTAGCACTTTTCCTATATGCGTCGCAGCATTTTCAGTGTGCATCGCAATACATTGTGGTTCTATAGAGCGGATTCGACTCAGGTACGGGCCGGGAACCTCCTTAATACTTCGCGACTTGCAGGCGTTTCGCTTGCCCGCGGCGGTTGCCGCAGCGCGCACCCCAAGCCGGGCCAGGGTCAGGAAAACAATCCATCGCCTTCCCAGGCCCTGGCGCCGCGTCAGCAAGCCGCATCCCCGTCGCCGGTCTTTGGCGTCTTCGGGCGAAACCGGATCGCCGGTGATGGTGTCGAATTGGGGCGGGCGGGCGCGCGTCGTGGAACGCCGGTGATCTTGCACCGGAGCGCGTGGGCATGTCTGATGGAGCCATGTCGATCCGCCTGAAATTCCTCCAGTGCTGCACGGCGTCGACCCTGGTCGCCATCACCGCCTTCGTTGGTGCCGCCGGCGCTTGGGCCGCGCCGCTGGTGTTGGAGGAGATCGTGCCCGGCGTCTATGTCCACGCCGGCCTGGTCGAGGAGACCAACCCACAAAACCAGGGCGACATCGCCAATATCGGTGTCATCGTCGGCGACGAGGCGGTGGCTGTGATCGACAGCGGCGGCAGCGCCGCGGTCGGCCGGTCGGTGTTGCGGGCGATCCGCGCGGTCACCGACAAACAGATTCGCTACCTCGTCACCACCCACATGCATCCCGACCACGTGTTCGGGAACCAGGTGTTCAAGGCAGCCGGCGCCACGCTGATCGGCCATCACAAGCTGCCGGCCGCCCTCGCCGCGCGGGCGGATTTCTACAAGCAGTCGATGCGCGAACAGCTCGGCCCGGAGCTCGCCGACGAGGTTACCGTCACGCTTCCGGACGAAACCGTCGAGGGCGAGCGCGTCATCGATCTCGGCAACCGCAAGCTGACGCTGAAGGCTTGGGGCACCGCCCATACGGACAACGATCTGACCGTCCTCGACGCGGCGACCGGCACCTTGTTTGCCGGCGATCTGGTCTTCATGGAGCATGTGCCGGTGATCGACGGCAGCCTCAAGGGCTGGCTCGCTCAGACGCCGGAGCTCGAGGCGCTTCCGGCAAGCCGCGTCGTGCCGGGCCATGGTCCTGCCAGTGCGCCATGGCCGGCGGCGATCGCGCCGCAGACCGCCTATCTTGAACGGCTCGCATCCGATCTCCGCCAGACGATCGCCGATGGCGTGCCCCTAGCCGACGCGGTCGAGACGGCGGGCCGCAGCGAAGCCGGAAATTGGCAGGTGTTCGACGCCTTCAACGCCCGCAACGCCACGGCGGCCTTCGCCGAGCTGGAGTGGGAATGACCCCGCGCAAGGCGCGGCTTTTGTCCGGCAATTATATACCTGACGTGCCGAAAGTGAGTCGTGGGTGATTATCTGTTTGATCTAGCCCCTTTGCCGTTGACTCATCCGGCGCGAGAGGCTGAACCTGCACCAGATATTGAGACGTCGGGTTTTGGCAGTCGGATGGTGCGGTTTGGGATCGGTGCATGGCCACTGCGGCAGCGAAGACTCTATTTCCTGGCGGCTCAAAGGAACGCGTGAGTCGCGCGGGAGAAGCTGTGCGCACCCGCACTCAGACCATCGAAGATTTGGCGGTCATCGATGTATGGCGGGCAGCCCATCGTTCTGTCCTCAATACCTTTCAGGCAATCTTGCGGAACCGGACAAAGGGAACCGATATCGTTGTCGCTCAGCGGCATAAGCGGCGCAGCACGATATTTGGCAAATTGCGCCGATACCCGACGATGCAGCTTGCGCGGATGGATGATGTCGCAGGTTGCCGCCTTATCTTCCCAAACGCCGAGGAACTATACGCTTTCCGGCACCATCTCCATTGCGCCCATTTCAACCACAGCCTGAAAAATCAGCCAGACAAATACGATTATATCAAGCGGCCCAAGGCTACCGGCTATCGCGGCATCCACGACGTTTACGCGTATGATGTGAATTCGGTCCACGGCAAGCCCTACAAGGGCCTCCTGATCGAACTCCAGTATCGAACCTTCTACCAGCACGCGTGGGCTACCGCCGTGGAGGTGGTGGGCTTCATTACGGAGAGTCAGCCTAAATTTCAGGAAGGCGATAAACGGTATGAGGAAGCCCTGTCGCTAGCGAGCGAGATAATCGCTCGGACTTGCGAGGATGCCAATTCTTGTCGTCCTGATTTGTCGGACGCCGAACTCACGGAACAGTTTCTCGCGCTCGACAATGAGCTGGGGCTCATGCGGATGCTTCGTGCGCTGAACTCGGCGAACAATGAGGTGACGGAAAAAAAGAACATCATCTTGATCTTTGGCGAACCGGAGGAGGGCAAGCCGCCTCCCTTGGAGATGAAATCTTATCGCGATGCCACCGACGCACTTCGTGCCTTATTTGAGTTGGAAAAACAGCACGTTGGCAAAGACATCGTTCTAGTCCGCGCGGACACGTCCGACGAGGTGCGGATCGCGTTTAGGAACTACTTTTCTGACGCTACGGAGTTTATCAATCTCATCGACAACGGCTGTCAGACCCTAATGAAAGGCAAGGTGCTGCATGGGCCAAACCTCCAGCGACCGAGACGGACAAAAGCGCAAGGCTGACCCTGTTCGACCCCCGTCACCTAAGTAATTGCACCTACCGGGCCTTGAGGGTCCGATCAAGGCGAGTTGAGACGGCCCTCCCTTGTCCTCGCCTGGCAATGCCGTCACATTAGCTTAGGAGCGAACGGGCACTCGCGACGAAAACTGGGAGATTTTCATGCTGGACGCTCATGCCGGGCCGCACCGCCAGGCGACGCACGGGTCCCCTCGGCGGACCTCGCTGGCCAGCGTTCTTTCGCTCGCCGTTCTCGCCGTTTCCGCTTTGACGCTCTCAGCCCCCGCCGCGTTCGCCCAATCGACGCTCTCGCCCGCCGAAGCGGCGGCCGCCGCCATGGAATCCGCCTGGCCCGGCCTCAAGGGCGACCTGTTCGGTGACCGGCCATTGGTCGAGGGCACCGATGCGATCGCTCTGGAAGCGCCGGCCCGGGCGACCGATCCGGCCATCGTGCCCGTCAAGCTGACGCTCGATCCCGCCAAGAACATCCGCAAGGTGACGCTGGTCATCGACGAGAACCCGGCGCCAGTGGCCGCGACCTTCGACATTGCCGAAGGCTCCGGCCTCACCGAACTGTCGACGCGCGTCAGGGTCAACGCCTATACCGACATCCACGCGGTGGCTGAATCCGCCGACGGCACGCTTTACGTCACCAAGCAATACGTCAAGGCGGCCGGCGGCTGCGCCGCCCCGGCGGCGAAGGACGCCGAGGTCGCGGCCAAGCAGATGGGCCAGATGAAGCTGCGGGCCTTTGCCGCGGCGGATATCGGCGGCGCGGCGACCCACGAGGCGCAGCTGATGATCCGGCATCCGAACAACTCCGGGTTGCAGAAGGATCAGGTAACGCTTCTCTATATCCCGGCGCATTTCATCACCGATCTCGAAGTCGACCGAGGCGGCGAGCGGCTGTTCTCGATGACCGGCGGGATTTCGATCTCCGAGGATCCGAGCTTCCGCTTCAACTATCGCGGCGACCCGTCGGTGCCGTTCCACGCCAAGGCGACCGACACCGACGGCAATGTCTTCGAAAAGACGTTTGCCCCCGAGCAGTCCTGACGATCCGGGCAGCTATGGTTTTTACAGCTTTTGATTAAAACGGCGACTGGACGAGCGTCGGCGCTCTCAGTCGAAACAGCGGATTTCCGCCTCGGCCTGCGCGCGCTTGAGATCGCCGATCGCCGCCTTGGCCTCGGCGCTGGTACGGAACAGCACGCCTTTCTCCCCCGTCACTTGCCCCATCGACAGGAAGGTCGAGGCCTCGACATAGCGCTCGTAAGGCAGCAGCGAGGCGACCACATCGAAGGAGCAGGAGCATTGCTCCAGCGCGGTGCGCGTGTTGCCGTTGCTGGCCATGCAGCCGAACACGTAGTCGGCCGTCACGTCGGTCGGATAGTCGGCGGTGGCAGCGTTCGGCACGCTGCCGGTCGTCGGCATCTTGATGGCGCCGGCGGGGCCGGCCATTCTGTCCTGCGGAAGCGCCGATTGCGCGCTGGCGGTTCCGTTCGCCGCGAACAGCATCGCCCCCGCCAACGCGGCGATCCACCTGATGCCTGAGCGGCTGTTGGCCATCATGTCCTCCCTCCGGCCATCCTCGCCGTTTCCAACGAGTATGACGGCATACTGACGCAGGTGAAGGGGGACGATGGACTTTCGGCTCCCTGCCAAACGGATACGGGAAAAAGTCCCGCGATCGAAAGACCGTGAGCCGTTCAGACCGCGCCGGTAAAACTCCGCCCCTCTTCGACGATCCGCTCCAGCAGCGGCGCGGGCTTGAAATCCTCGCCCATCCGCTCTTCCAGTTCGCGCATCTTCGCCAGCACCACCTCCGGCCCGATCGTGTCGGCGAAGAACATCGGTCCGCCGCGATAGACCGGCCAGCCATAGCCGTTGATCCACACCACATCGATGTCCGATGCCCTGAGCGCGATGCCCTCGTCGAGGATCTTGGCGCCCTCGTTGATCATCGGATAGACGAGCCGTTCGAGGATTTCGTCGTCGGAAATCGTCCGGCGCTTGAGACCCTCCTCCTGCGACTTGGCGCGGATCATTTTCTCCACCAGCCTGGATGGCGAGCCCTTGCGCTTGTCGTCGTAGTCGTAAAAGCCCGCGCCGGTCTTCTGGCCGCGCCGGTCCGCCTCGCACAGCCGCTCGCGAATGGTCTCGCCCTTCGAGGTCTCGCGATTCCAGCCGAGGTCCAGCCCGGCCAGATCGGCCATCTGGAACGGCCCCATCGGCAGGCCGAAATCGGTCAGCACCCGGTCGACATCCCAGGGCATCGCGCCTTCCAGGATCAGCTTGTTCGCCTCGCGCTGGCGGGCGTTGAGCATGCGGTTGCCGACGAAGCCGTGGCAGACGCCGACCAGCACCGCCGTCTTGCCGATGTTGCGGCCGAGCTTCATCGCGGTGGCGACCACGTCCGTCGCGGTCTTTTCGCCGCGCACCACCTCCAGCAGCTTCATGATATTGGCCGGCGAGAAGAAATGCAGACCGATGACGTCCTCGGGCCGCCTGGTGCTCGACGCGATTGCGTCGATATCGAGATAGGAGGTGTTGGAGGCGAGGATCGCCCCGGCCTTGGCGATCCCGTCGAGCCTGGCGAAGATCTCCTTCTTCACCGCCATCTCCTCGAACGCCGCCTCGATGATCAGGTCGCAGTGGGCGAGATCGGCCATGTCGAGCGACGGCGAGAGCAGGCCCATCGCCTTGTCGACGTCCTCCGGGCGAATCCGGCCCCTTTTCGCGGAGGCCTCGTAGTTTGTCCGCATGATGCCCGTGCCGCGCTCCAGCGCCTCTTCCCTTGCCTCGACGATCGTCACCGGAATACCAGCCGAAAGGAAGTTCATGGCGATGCCGCCGCCCATCGTCCCGGCGCCGATGATGCCGACCTTGCGGATCGGCCGGGTCGGCGTATCGGCAGCAATGTCGGGGATCTTGGCGGCCGCCCGGGTTGCGCCGAAGACATAGCGCTGCGCCTTCGACTGGATGCCCCCGAGCAGCTCGGCGAAGATGTCGCCCTCGCGCGCCATTCCCTCGGCGAAGGAGAGGCGCGCCGCGTTGGCGACCGCCTCCAGCGCCTTGTCGAAGCTGTCGAAGCCCTTCATCTTGCGGCCGTGGGCGGCGCGCGCTTCCGCGATGGCCGTCTCGATGTCCTCGCGCGCCAGCCTGTCGTCTTCCTCGCTGACCTTGCGCAGCGGCCGTTCCTCGCGGAGGATGTCGTTCACGAACCGCACCGCCTCGACGCGAAGGTCGCCGACGGCCAGTTCGTCGACGATGCCGAGTGTCTGCGCCGTCGCCGCGCCGACCGGCGTGCCGGTGAGGATCATGTCGAGCCCGCGTTTCAGGCCGATCATCCGCGGCAACCGCTGGGTGCCGCCCGCGCCGGGAATGATGCCGAGCTTGATCTCCGGCAGGCCGAGTTTCGCCGAAGGGAGCGCGATGCGGTAGTGGCAGGCGAGCGCCAGTTCCAGCCCGCCGCCGAGCGCCGTGCCGTGCAGCGCCGCGATCACCGGCTTGGGACAGTTCTCGACCATATCCTCCAGTTCGCGCAGCGACGGGCCTTCCATCGGCTTGCCGAACTCCTTGATGTCGGCGCCGGCGATAAAGGTCCGGCCCTCGCAGATCAGCACGATGGCCTTGACCGCATCGTCGGCGGCCGCCGCTTCGATGCCCGCCGCGATGCCCTCGCGCAGCACTTGCGACAACGCGTTCACCGGCGGGTTGTGCAGCATCAGAAGGGCGATGGCGCCGTCATTGTCCAGCGTCGCCGCGTCGTTGATGAGGAGCATGTGAAACGTGTCCATTCGCAATTGAAGCTATCCCGGCGCAGAAAAGGCCGGCGCCTCCGGCCAGCATGGGCGGGCGGATCGCGTTGACACCACGCTAGGGCGGCGTCACATCTGAGGCAAATGGCGGCCCGTGGTTTTCGCGATCCGCGCACTGCCCGCACGCCGTTGCGGCCGGAACGAAGGATCAAGCCCATGGACCTGCGATTCACCGAGGAAGAGACGGCGTTCCGCGACGAGGTCCGCGCCTTCATCCGCGATCATGTGCCCGACGACGTTACCGCCACCCTGCGCGACGGGCGCTCGGTCGGCAAGGACGCGATGGTGCGCTGGACCCGCATTCTCAACGACAAGGGCTGGTCGGTGCCGCACTGGCCGGAAGCGTTCGGCGGCACTGGCTGGTCGCCGGTCCAGCAGTACATCTTCCAGGACGAACTGCAGCAGGCGCCCGCCCCGCAGATGCTGCCCTTCGGCCACAACATGGTCGGACCGGTCATCTACACCTTCGGCAACGACGCGCAGAAGGCCAAATTCCTGCCGCGCATCGCCAATCTCGACGACTGGTGGTGCCAGGGCTTTTCCGAGCCGGGCGCCGGCTCCGATCTCGCCGGCCTGACCACGAAAGCCGAGAAGGATGGCGATCATTACGTCGTCAACGGCCAGAAGACCTGGACGACGCTCGGCCAATATGCCGACTGGATCTTCTGCCTGGTGCGCACCGACCCGGCCGCGCCAAAGAAGCAGATGGGCATCTCCTTCCTGTTGATCGACATGACGACGCCGGGCGTCACCGTCCGCCCGATCCAGACCATCGACGGCGGCCACGAGGTCAACGAGGTGTTCTTCGATGATGTGCGCGTGCCGATCGCAAATCTGGTCGGCGAGGAAAACAGGGGCTGGGACTACGCGAAATTCCTGCTCGGCCACGAACGGGTCGGCATCGCCCGCGTCGGCGCCTCCAAGGAGCGCATCCGCCGCCTCAAGGAGATCGCCAGGATGGAGTTCGCCGGCGCCGTACCGGTCTGGGAGAACCGCCGCTTCCGGGAGAAGGTCGCCGCGGTGGAGATCGAGTTGAAGGCGCTGGAGATGACCCAGCTGCGGGTGCTTTCGGCCGAGGCGAAACGCGCCCACGGCAAGCCCGATCCCGCCTCCTCGATCCTCAAGATCAAGGGCTCGGAGCTGCAACAGGCGACCACCGAACTCCTGATGGAGGCGATCGGCCCCTACGCCCTGCCCTACGAGCCCGCGCGCGAGGAGGGCTCCAACGAGCCGCCGGTCGGGCCGGACTACGCCGCGCCGCTGGCGCCCGGCTATTTCAACTACCGCAAGGTGTCGATCTACGGCGGCTCCAACGAGATCCAGAAGAACATCATCGCCAAGGCGATCCTCGGGCTCTGAGCCCGCCCCAGCACGACCGGCCGCGCCCTTCACGCAGGACACAAACCCATGGATTTCGACCTTTCCGGCGAACAGGCCATGATCAAGGACTCGGTCGAGCGGCTGGTCTTTGATCGCTACGGCTTCGAGCAGCGCAACACATACCGCGCCGAGGAGCCCGGTTTCAGCCGCGCCATGTGGACAGCCTTCGCCGAACTCGGCCTGACGGCGGTCCCCTTTGCCGAGGACGACGGCGGCTTCGGTGGCGGCCCGGTCGAGACGATGATCGTCATGGAGGCCTTCGGCCGCGGCCTCGTCGTCGAGCCCTATCTGGCCTCGATCGTCATGGCCGGCGGCGCTATCCGCCATGCCGCCAGTGCCGAACAGCGGGCCGAGTGGGTGCCAGGCCTTGCCGATGGCTCGACCCGCCTCGCCTTCGCATGGGCCGAGCGCCATTCGCGCTACGATCCCGCCTTCGTCGCGCTGAAGGCCGAGCCGGACGGCGGCGGCTTCAGGCTCACCGGCGAAAAGACGCTGGTGCTCTCAGGCGACAGCGCCGACGGCTTCATCGTCACCGCCCGCACCAGCGGCGCGCCGGGCGAGGAGGCCGGCATCGGCCTGTTCTTCGTGCCGGCCGGCGCTAAGGGACTGTCGCGCCGGGGTTATCCGACCCAGGACGGCATGCGCGCGGCGGAACTGAGCTTCGAGGCCGTGTCGGTCCCGGCCTCCCATGTCCTTGGCGATCCGGCGGGCGCCTTTCCGGCGATCGCGCGGGTCGTCGACGAGACCATCGCCGCGCTCTCAGCCGAAGCGGTCGGCTCGATGGCGCGGATGCACGAACTGACCATCGCCTATCTGAAGGAACGCAAGCAGTTCGGCGTGCCGATCGGCGATTTCCAGGTGCTCCAGCATCGCGGCGCCGAGATGTACATGGCGCTCGAACAGGCCCGTTCGATGATGCTCTACGCCACCATGAACGCCGCCGAGCCGGACGCGCAAACGCGGCGCGAAGCCATGTCAGCAGCGAAGGTGCAGATCGGCCGTTCGGCGACGTTTATCGGCCGGAACGCCGTGCAGCTCCACGGCGGCGTCGGCGTGACGATGGAATACGAGGTCGCCCACCACTTCAAGCGCACCGCGATGATCGATTTGGCATTCGGGGATGCCGACCATCATTTGGAGATGCTGGCGGAACAGGGCGGGTTACAGGGGCTGTAGGAAGCGAGCCAAGCATCCTGCTGTCTGTTGACGGACACGGCGCCGGATCGGCCGAACGCCCAACAAGAGCGTCTTCCTGGGGCCTGACCCGAGAACCGGGCCAAGCCACATAGGCCCTCGCGGAACTATCTACGATTGAAAAACAGTACCATTTTGGGAAAATGCAATACGAGATATTCCGAGCGATCGATTCATGTCGGCCTCTCACCCACCGATTAGTATGCGGGTCAAAATGGAACACTCTCCAAAGTATTTTTTGCGCGCAAGAAATATATGCGCATATATAACTGTGAAACGCTTGGAAGAAAAGTGGAGAAAGAAAACACGTCACGATATGAAAAGACAGTTTTATCCCGATCCAGTACAACATTTGGATATACATGTAAACATAGATACAGTCACCTCACAAATTCGGTCTTCCATTCGCAACGGAACTTATACAGTCCGCAGCCCGAGTCGATACTATGTCGAAAAATCTAAAGGCTTGTGTCGATTGATGGTGCAACCACGAGCGGAGGACGCAATAGTACTACAGTGCCTCTCCGACAAATTATATAGTCAAATAAAAAATCAAGCTCCGTCTAAAAACGCCTTCTTTGAGCCGAAAGATCACAGTTTTAATCAAAATCAAGAACCAGAATACGGAACATTCAAGTCTTGGAAGGATTTCCAATCAGAGATACTTAAATTTACCAAGGAAAATAGCTTTGTAGTTATAAGCGATATTTCAAATTATTATGACTTCATCGATTTCACACAATTACGAAATGTCGTTACATCTTTGGTAAGACTTAATGAGACATTGTTTGATTTTCTAATACATATTTTAACCGCGCTCGCTTGGCAGCCCGATTTTATGCCCCCTCGGCAGATTGGTTTGCCTCAAATGGATTTTGATGGCCCCCGTCTTCTTGCACACTCTTACTTGTTCGAGCTGGACAGATTTATGGAGAACAGATCTCAGAAAAATTATGCTCGTTTTATGGACGATATTGACGCCGGGGTCGATACTATAAAAGATGCAAAGCATTTACTTAGGGATACAGACCTCGTTCTACAATCAAGAAGTCTTCGCTTGAACGCAGGAAAGACAAAAATATTAACAGCAAAAGAGGCTTTAAGGCATTTCCGGGTGCGCGAGAACAATTTTCTGGATCGCTTCGAGGCGTCGATAAAATCGGCGGACGAGAAGGGGTTGCCGGTCATCAAAATATTGACGAAGTTCGAGAAAATATTTCGGACAGCATATAATAATGGATATTTTATAGAGGGAAATGGTGAAAAAATTATAAAGCGATGTGTTAATATCTGTACGCGCCATGGCATTTTAATCGATTCTAACTTATACGCATCCCTTATTAGATTACACCCAAATATAAGAGAAAGCGCGCTACGCAATCGAAGCCGATGCGGATTTAATTCAGAAGATATAAATTTGATTTCAAATATTTATAAGACTGGTATAGTTTGTGATGATGCATTCACTATGAATGTCGCTCGCGCTATCGTCGATGGAAAAATCGATATCGCATCAGAAGAAGCAGATGTTTTCCGAGAGCTTTTGAAATCTATGACCGGGTCACCCGGTTCATTGCATTATGCAAAGCTGTGGATTTTGTCCAGAATTGGAAAATATTCCACCATATTACTATACATTAATAAGGGACCTATATACGTGTGTGACCCAGCTAACTAGTTGATATTTAAGCCGTTGATATGACTTAAAAAATTAGATTCTGAGCCGCCATTAACCATTTTACAGGGACCTCTGATTCACCTTAGACCGGACGCTGAAACGGTAGTCGCGTCACGGGGATCGGGGCCAATGAACAACTTTAACGCACTCTTAATCGAGGACGATTGCTTGGCCGCCATGGCGGCTATCCCAGATAGGTCCGTGAATTTAATTCTCTGCGATTTGCCATACGGCACGACACAGAACGCTTGGGATAGCGTCATTCCGCTCGAAAAGCTCTGGAAGCAGTACCGCCGCATTCTGGTGCCCAAAGGCGTCGTTGCCCTTATGAGCCAAGGACCGTTTACCGCCCGCGTCATAATGAGTCAGGAATCGATTTTCAAATACAAGATCACTTGGGTGAAATCGAAGCCAACCAACTTTCTCAACGCCAAAAAACAGCCGTTGCGCAAGCACGAGGACATCTGCATGTTCTATGCCCGGCAGCCAAATTACACACCCCAGATGCAGCCTGGCGAGGCCTACGACAAGGGCGTCCGAAAGAACCAGCTCACAGGCTCCTATGGCGATTTCCGACCGGCTCACATCAAGTCGTCGGGCGGTCGCTACCCTACGGACGTTGTGTACTTCAAAACGTCGGAATCAGAGGGCCGTGTCTGGCATCCGACCCAAAAGCCAGTCGAACTAGGGCGCTACCTCATTCGCACATACACGAAGCATGGTGACGTTGTGCTCGACAACACGTTCGGGTCAGGCAGCTTCTTGGTTGCCGCCGCGATGGAAAAGCGGCGCTGCATCGGCATCGAAATGAATGACGATATTGTCGAGTTCAAAAAAGAGAAAATGGATTTGATCAGGGTCGCACAGCAGCGCCTAACATGCGTGATGCCTTCAAACACATGCGTCACCGTTCGGGCAAACCAGCTTGGCTCACTGCGAGGCCACATGAGATCGTTCTTCGCGCAAGAACCAGCCGAAATCGCAGCCTAAGTGATCATGAACGAATAAACGCTGGCATCACTCTTGGAAACTCGCACGATGCGATGCGCCAAGTTCTGCGCGTGGAAATCTGCCAACGTCCCTTCGTCGTAATGCAGCCAAGTGTTGGGTGTGTTGTTGTTGTCCTGCCGGGTGTCGTCGTGAGTGACCCGCATCGTCCGAACGCCCTTGCTCTGGCCTAGTATCGTTACCTCGAAATCGATATCGACCTGCTCAACGGCATGTCTGCCAAAATGTCCGTTCACCCAAGGCTCCCCCGCGAAAAAGACGTGCCGAAACCACGTCTGATTGTCCTGCGGGTTCTTGGCTTTGGTGAGCCTCAAATAGGGGACCAAACGTCCGGTAGTTGGCCGCTGTGCATCTGTAACTGAAAGCTTTTTCCACCACGTAAGCGGCATGGCTTCTCCCCCCTTTGGCGCTTCGCGCTTAGTCTGGGAGAGAAGATCATCGACCTCGCTCTTACGAGTCAAGGAAAACCGCTGCAGCGCCTCGTCGAAGTCCATGTCGAGATGGAGTGAGGGCTCGTATTTCTTGCCACGGGTCATACGATCAACTCCCTGTAGCGAAGACGACCGGCAACATTCGACAAGAGCGCGTTCATACGGTCGCCTTCGCCCTGTTCGCGGCGATTGAAACGCCACGTCATTTCCGAGAGATAGCGGCCAAGGTGTTTGTCTGAAATCCAGTGGTGAATGCCGTAGATCTGACGCTTGATGTGCGACCATGCGCCTTCGATCGAATTAACGTGTATCCAGACCGCCCGGACGTACTCGCCACCGGAGTGGTTCACCGTGCGGTGATAGTAGTCGGTGCCAAGGCCCTGATAGCCGCGATACTCGTCTGTCAGAACGATCGAACCCTTGGCGACATGACTTTCGACAGCGCACTTCACGTCCTTCAAGGACGTCAGATGAAACGCCCGGAACTCACCGTTCCGCTCCATCGCACCCCACACAACCGCCTTACCGGACGGGCCACGCTGGCCGCCGCGCTGGTGAGCGTGCTTGTTCTTGTCCTTGCCGCCGATGAACGTCTCGTCGGTCTCGACGGTGCCCTTGAGCGGCGCGTTGAAGGATTTCGTGCGAGCCGCGACACGAAGGCGATGAAGCATGAACCATGCGGTTTTCTGCGTCACCTTGATATCGCGGGCAAGCGTCGTGCTGGCGACGCCCTTTTTGTGCGACGTGATCAGCCAGACGGCCATGAACCATTTGCGGAGCGAGATTTTGCTGTCCTCGAAGATCGTTCCAACCTTGATGCTGAAGCGCATCCGGCATTCGCCACACTTGTGGTTCCGACGGTCTGCGAAGTGATAGAGCCGAGTGCCGCCACAATGCGGGCAGTGGGCGTTCTCATCTTTCGCGCCCCAGCGCATGACACGAAGGTGGTCGATCGCGGACTGCTCGTCCGGGAAGGCTTCCATCATGTCGAAGAGGCTGTCGAACTGTTTCACGGCTATCGCTCCATTCCGATAGCCTGAATTTAGGTGTTTATCGGACCCATGTCAATGGGTCACACACGTATATAGGTCCCATTAATAAAAATAAAAATGCAATTTCAAATGACCCGTTACTCGCCCGATTAGCTGCGGGAATGTACCCCCGCTTTCGCCATTCTGGACCCGATATGCATTCCTTTCGCAATTTTATCTACGATTTATCTGCTCCTTCGGCGACTGATTTGCTCGAGTTTCACGCGGAATTACACCGGGTAGGGAGCAAATTTAAGAGGATTAAGGGAATTCTTTCGGCAATCAACCATAGCCATCCGCTGGGGTGTGATTACTCTAAATTTCTCGTCGTGCTGACGGCCCTGGAAAGCCCAGGAGTTTCTACATCCGAAAAGGCGAAGATTCGAAAAGCGCATGACCGGGCGTTTTCGGATCCCACATACGTTTCTGGCGGTTGGATATAGCCGGTGGATGTTTGGTACGTTTACCGAGTTCGTCGTTGTAGGCGGAAATCCCGAAGGACCTGAAAGGGAAATTGTCAATGTATGGCCCTTCTCAAGGCTCCAGGAGCGAGGAGAAGCATCGCGGCATGGGCGCATCTGCACGCGCAAGGCTGGGATGACCGGCGCGAAGGCCGGCGCCCGACACCCTTGATGGTGAACGACAGGTCCGCGCGCTCCCAAAAAGCCGCGCCCACCCAAAAAATTTCTCCCCACCTTTTCCACCTCCCGCATACTGCCCTCACCGTCGGCCCACGGAACGGGCGCGAATGATCACCGGGATCGTTTGGGGGCTGGCGGGCGGTGTCCGCGACGGGGCTTCTTCCGGAGAAGACCCGGCCCGGACGGCCCCGAGCGCCCGCCGGACCGTCCCCCACTAGGAGGGGTCTGTGGATCGGTCCACTTGAACGTCCCGCAAGGGGTGTGAAGATCCGGCAGCGGCCCCCTTCGGGGGCTTCAAGGGGTTGGGCAAACGCCGCGCGGGATGCCGGAGGCGGACCGTATTGACTTAAAACAGTCGGAGGGTTCGCCTCCGGCGTTCCGCCGCTCGTCTCGTCAGAGACGAGACGGTCATCCGCCCCGCCCTTAAGTGGCAAGCCACTGGCGGGGACCCCGCTCCCGAGTGAGCCGCAAGGCGACGCTTAAGGAGGGGAGAGGGAATCGAAGCGCAGCGAAAGGAGGGGACGCGAGCTTTGGAGATCGAGCGACCGGCCGCGTCAGCGGCGCGGGCGATGTGGCGCGCCTTCTGCCCCGTGGAAGGAAAAGGGCAGCCCTCCCCGCTTCGTCATCCTCGGCCGCAGGCCGGGGATCCTGTGTGTTGGTGATGGTATAAGAAGGTTGCGGGAAGCGGAGCCTCGAAGGGCGAGGGAGAGCGCAAGAATGGCTTGCCACCCCTCGCGACCGAAGCGCCGAACGGGCCTTTTCGCCGCCGCGCGACTGTCCTAGGCTCGGCCCCGATCAGCCAGGAGAGGATGCGCCGATGTCCAGGATAATTCTTGCCGCCCTGCTCTCGCTCAACCTCTTTTTCCCGCCATTCGCCTTTGCCCAGGAGCAGGCGACCGACGCGATCCAGCCGGAAGTCGCGTCAGAGGCCAGCGCAAGGGTGCTGGTCGCGGCCGACCGCCAAATGGTGGCGGCCGCCAATCCGCTCGCCGCCGAGACGGGCCTCGCCATCCTGCGCCAGGGCGGCGGCGCCGTCGACGCCATGGTCGCCGTCCAGCTCGTCCTCGGCCTGGTCGAGCCGCAATCCTCGGGCCTCGGCGGCGGCGCGTTTCTCGTCTATTTCGACGCCAGCGCCGGCAATCTCACGAGTTTCGACGGCCGCGAGACCGCGCCCGCCGCCGCAACGCCGAAGCTGTTTCTCGACGATTCCGGCCAGCCGCTGGAATTTTACGACGCGGTCGTCGGCGGCCGCTCGGTCGGCACGCCGGGAACGGTGAAGCTGATCGTCAAGACCCACGAGCGCTACGGCAAGCTGCCGTGGAAGGATGTCGTCCGGCCGGCGATCGATCTCGCCCGCGACGGCTTTGCGGTCTCGCAACGCCTCAACGAACTCGTCGCCGAGGACAAGGAACGCCTCGGCCGCTATGCGGCGACCCGCGACTACTTCTTCGGCACTGACGGCGAGCCGCTGCCGGTCGGCACGCTTTTGAAGAACGAGGCCTATACCAAGACGCTCGAGACGATCGCCGAACAAGGCGCCGAAGGCTTCTACGAGGGGCCGATCGCGCAGGCCATCGTCGAGACCGTGCAGAACGCGACGGACAATCCCGGCCGGCTGGCTCTATCGGATCTGGCCGCCTATCGGGTGGTCGAGCGCGCGCCGGTCTGCGTCGACTATCGCCAATTCGAGGTCTGCGGCATGGGCCCGCCCTCCTCTGGCGCGCTGACGGTCGGACAGATCCTCGGCCTGATCGAACCGTTCGACATCGCCGCGCTCGGCCCGACGAGCCCCGAGGCCTGGCGCGTCATCGGCGACGCCTCGCGTCTCGCCTTCGCCGATCGCGGCCGCTACATGGCCGATAGCGACTACGTGCCGATGCCGCTCAAGGGACTTCTGGACGAGGCCTATCTGAACGACCGGTCGAGGCGTCTGGCCGGCGAAAGCGCACTGTCCAAGGACGCCGTCGAACCAGGCTTACCGCCCTGGGATCACGCGATGCTGATGGGCGACGACGTGGCGATCGAACTGCCCTCGACGAGTCACTTTTCCATCGTCGACGCCGCCGGCAACGTGGTCTCGATGACGACGACGATCGAGAACGGCTTCGGCTCGCGGCTGATGACCGGCGGGTTTCTGCTCAACAACGAACTCACCGACTTTTCCTTCAAGACCCATGATGAGGAGGGCCGGCCGATCGCCAATGCCGTGGCGCCCGGCAAGCGGCCGCGCTCGTCGATGGCGCCGACCATCGTCCTCAAGGACGGCAAGCCTGTCATCGCCATCGGCTCGCCCGGCGGCAGCCGCATCATCGGCTATGTCGCGCAGGCTCTGATCGGCCTGATCGACTGGAAGATGGATGTTCAGGAAGCGATTGCGATGCCGCATCTGGTCAACCGCTTCGGCACCTTCGACGTCGAGGAAGGAACCGAGGCCGAGGCGTTCGCCCAGCCACTGCGCGATCTCGGCTTCGAGGTCGAGGCGCGCGAACTCACCTCCGGCCTGCACGGCATCGTCATCGGTCCGGACGGTCTGACGGGCGGCGCCGACCCGCGCCGCGAGGGCGTCGCTATCGGCGATTGACCGGCAGGGCCCTCACACGGCCAACGCGCGCTCGGCATAGGCGGCTTCGCCGAACACCCGGCGATAGCGGGCGATTTCCGAAGGTTCGCCGCTGGCCTTGGCGGGGTTGTCGGACAGCTTCACCGCCGGCCGGCCGTTCGCCGAGACCACCTTGCAGACCAGCGAGATCGGGTCGAGGCCGCTCATCGGCTCGGGCGCGGTACCGCGGAAGTCGTTGGTCAGGTTGGTGCCCCAGCCGAAGCTCATGCGCACCCGCCCCTCGAAATGCCGATAGGTCCGCTCGATCGTGTCGGAGTCCATGCCATCGGAGAACACCAGCAGCTTCTCGCGCGGGTCCTCGCCCATCTTCTTCCACCAGGCGATGATCTCCTCGCCGCCCTCGATCGGTGGCGCCGAGTCGGGTCGGAAGCCGGTCCAGCGGGCAAGCCATGCCGGCGCGTTTTTCAGGAACGCCGGGGTGCCGAAGGTGTCGGGCAGAACGATCAGGAGGTTGCCGCCATAATAGCTCTGCCACTGCTTGAGAACGTCGTAGGGCGCCCGGCGCAGCGCCTCGTCGCCGTCGGCGAGCGCGGCCAGCACCATCGGCAGTTCGTGGGCGTTGGTGCCGATCGCTTCCAGATCGGTCTCCATGGCCAAAAGCACGTTGGACGAGCCGATCAACCGGTCGCCCAGCCCTTCCTTCAGCGCTTCCACGCACCAGCGCTGCCACAGGAACGAATGTCGCCGGCGGGTGCCGAAATCGGAAATGCGCAGATCAGGGAGCGCCTGCAATTGCTCGACCTTCTGCCACATCTTGGCTTTGGCGCGAGCATAGAGAACGTCGAGCTCGAAGCGCTTGAAATTCTTCATCGCAGCGCGCGAACGCAGCTCGTTGATGATCGCCAGCGCCGGGATTTCCCACATCATGGTGTGGGTCCAGGGACCGTGAAAATAAAGCTCGAACTGCCCTTCGACCCGGCGCAGTTCGTATTCCGGCAGCCGGAAATTCTCCAGCCATTCGAGGAAGTCCGGGCGAAAGATCTGCCGCGTGCCGTAGAAGGTGTTACCGGCCAGCCAGATCATCTCGCGCTTGGTGAAGGAGAGCGACCGGGTATGATCGAGATGCTCGCGCAGTTCCCCCTCGTCGATCACCTCGGCAAGCCGCACATGCCTCGAGCGGTTGTTCAGTGCGAAGGTGGCTTCGACGTCCGGATGCAGCCCGCGGATCATCTGCAGCATCAAAAGCTTGTAAAAATCCGTATCGAGCAGGCTGCGAACGATCGTATCGAGCTTGAAGGTGTGGTTCCAGACGCGTGTCGCGATGTCGGTCGCAATCATCTTCGGCTCCTCTCATTCGCGCCGCGTCGAGGCGGATACGCTGCCCTGCGCCCTCGAAGGGTCTGCCGTTGCGAATGACAACATTCCAGCCGTTACAGGAGAACGCGGCGCGGATAAAGCGACCCCGGCCGCGGCGGCGCGTTCATCGTGATCGGATCGTCCTTGTCGCGGGGCTCCGCCAACCCATCCCGGCAGGGGCTGAACATGGCGCCGCGCCGTCGTCAAACCGTTCAGCGGTCTCCGGGATCTTGGCCGATCCACTTGCCTCACCGCCCCGGATGGTGTCGAAACGCCGTGACGTCATGATATTCGCTCAGATCGCGACACAGGAGATCCAATGCTGGAATTCTACTTCCACCCGACGCCGAACTCGATGAAAATCGCGCTGTTCCTGAAAGAGGCCGGCCTCGATTACAAGCTGGAGCCCGTCGACACGCTGAAGGGCGAACAGCACCGGCCGGCCTTCCGCGCGATCAACCCGAACGGCAAGCTGCCGGCAATTCAGGACGACGGCAAGCGGGTGTTCGATTCCAACGCCATTCTGCTCTATCTCGCCGACAAGCATGGTCAGTTCGGCGGCAAGCCAGAGGACCGGGGCGAGTTGTTGTCCTGGCTGATGTTCGTCGCCACCGGCCTCGGTCCGTATTCGGGTCAGTCGGTGCATTTCCGCACGGCGGCCAAGGGCAAGTCGGATTACGCCGAAAACCGCTACACACGTGAAGCCCAGCGTCACTACAAGGTTCTGGACGATCACCTCGCCGGCCGCGAGTTTTTCGTCGGCGACAGCTATACCATTGTCGACATCGCCGCCTGGGGCTGGATCGATCGCGTGGCCAATGTGCTCGGCGAAGACGCACTCGACACCTATCCGAACCTGAAGCGCTGGTTCGACAGCGTCAATGCACGGCCGGCCGTCGCCGAAGCGCGCCAGATCGCCAAGGACATGACCTTCAAATCGGAGCGCGACGAAGCCGCCCTGCGCGCGCTATTTCCGTCGAATTACGCCGAAACCGCCTGACCTGACATCCGCCGCCCTCGCCCTGCCGGGGGCGGCGGTCCATCCAAGCGGCCGGGAGACGGCCAGCGCTCTCAGCCACGATGAGGGGATTCGCCATGCAACCACCCACCGCACTCAACGCGGCCTTCGCGGCCGGTGATACCGCCGCCGTCATCGCCGAAACGCTGGCCATGGACGGCGCGACAACCGTCATCGACATCGGCTGCGGCCATGGCGGCCTTGCGAAAGCTCTGACGGCGCGCGGCTTCCAGATCACCGGAGTCGACCCCGGCGAAGCGGCGATCGACGCCGCCCGCGCCGCTGCGCCGGAAGCCACCTTCACGGTGGCCCCCGGTGAAAAACTGCCCTTCGCCGACCACAGTTTCGACGCGGCGGTGTTTCTCAATTCCCTGCACCATGTGCCGGAAGCCCACATGCTCGACGCGCTCGGCGAGGCCGCGCGGGTGACGCGGACAGGCGGCACCGTTCTCGTCATCGAGCCGCTCGCCGAAGGTCCGTTCTTCGAGATCGTGCGCCCGATCCATGACGAAACCGACATTCGCGGGGCCGCCGCCCGGGCGGTTGCGGATGCCTGCCGGGACGGACGGTTCGCGCTGCGCGGCAACGTGGTCTATGAGCGCAAGGAACGTTTCGCCGACGTGGATGCGCTCATCCGCCGGGTGGTGTCCGTCGATCCTGCCCGCGCGGCGACGGTCGAAGCCAAGCGTGCGGAGGTCGAACGCCTGTTCGAGGCCAATGCCGCGAAAGATGAGGGCGCCAACATCTTCGCCCAACCGCTGAGGGTCTACTGGCTGCGCAAACTGTGAGCCTTTGCCGGTGACGGATCTCAACGACCTTCCGGCCCGCGACCTTCTGGCCATTTTCCGCAGCCGC
The DNA here is from genome assembly GCF_017183135.1 of Aurantimonas marina. Taxonomy (GTDB): domain Bacteria; phylum Pseudomonadota; class Alphaproteobacteria; order Rhizobiales; family Rhizobiaceae; genus Aurantimonas; species Aurantimonas marina. The sequence continues at coordinate 527,089 of NZ_JADDXW010000001.1, forward strand.
GAGGCGTCACCGACAGAGGTCTGGGCCGACGTCGAACGCCGCATCGCGACCTGGGAGCCGTCGATCGCCGCGCTCTGGGTCTACGATCCGCAGAGCGCCCGGGAGGAGGCCGCGGAAGCGACGGAACGCTGGGCCAAGAGCGCACCGAAGGGTCCGCTCGACGGCGTGCCGGTGACGATCAAGGAACTGATCGCGACGAAAGGCACGCCGATCCCCAACGGCACCGCCGCGACGACGCTTGTCGCCGCTTCGCAGGACGCGCCGCCGGCCGCGCGGCTGCGCGAGGACGGCGCGATCATCTTCGCCAAGACCACCTGCCCCGATTACGGAATGCTGTCGTCGGGACTGTCGAGCTTCCACAAATTGTCACGCAATCCCTGGGATGTCCGGCTCAATCCCGGCGGCTCCAGCGCCGGCGCCTCCGCAGCGGCGGCGGCCGGCTTCGGGCCGCTGCATCTGGGCACCGACATCGGCGGCTCGATCCGCATTCCCGCCGGCCTCACCGGAACGGTGGGCTTCAAGCCGAGCTATGGCCGCGTTCCGATCGATCCGACCTATATCGGCCGCGTCGCCGGACCGATGACCCGGACCGTCGCCGACGCGGCGCTGATGATGGCGACGCTGTCGCGGCCCGATGTCCGCGATCCGACCCGCCTGCCGCCGTCGGCGATCGACTGGAACGACCTGTCTCTCGACCCAAAGAGACTGCGCATCGGCGTCATGGCGGAGGCCGGTTGCGGCCTGCCGGTCGATCCGGACGTCGCGGCGGCGCTGGCCGATTGCGCGCACGCCCTGAAAGACGCGGGAGCCATTGTCGAGCCGACGCCGGGAATTCTCACCCGCGCCATGCTGGACGGTTTCGACCGCTTCTTTCGGGCGCGGTTCTGGGCGACGATGTCGGCCCTGCCGGACGACAAGAGCGCGATGGTACTGCCCTATATCCGCGAATGGGCGGCCGGCGCGGCGGCCCTTTCCGGCACCGATGTCGCCGAGGCCTTCGACCAGATCCAAGCGATCAAGGCCGCGGCGGCGGCGCCCTTCGCCCGGTTCGATGCCATCCTCTCGCCGGTCAACCCGCAGGCATCCTGGCCGGCCGAATGGGCCTCCCCGCTCGACGACCCCGCCCGGCCGTTCGAGCATATCGCCTTCACTCTGCCGTGGAATGTCTGCGAGCAGCCGGCGATCAGCGTCAATGGCGGGTTTACCGGAAACGGTCTGCCGATCGGCGTGCAGATCGTCGGACCGCGCTATGCCGACGCATTTGTTCTCAAGCTCGCCGCGTTGCTGACGAAGATTGTCGACGCCGAGCCGCGATGGGGGAACCTGCATCCGTCGGGCGCTGGACCTGTGTCAAAAGCCTAAAACTGTCCCGATTAGGGGATCGTTTATCACCTCGGAGGGTTCTTGCGGCCTTTACGGCAAGATCGCGTCGGCGCCCGCCCATTCCGAAGGGCATCAGATTGAACATCCCCGCGCTTCCGCGATATGACATCGGAGTGATGCAACGATGATGGCGCGAATTTTTGGATACGGACCCGGTTTCCACGGCCGATCTGTCTGGACTGCTCGAACAGATCGCGCGCCGGCTGCACTCGCAGGGCTATGCCTCGCAGCTGTTTCCGGCCCAATGGGCGGCGCTACGCTATGTCCAATCAGCGCCGCCGCACTTGCGCACGGCGATCGACCTTGCGCGCTTCCAGGGTCTGGCGTCGGGCGCCGTCGCACGCACCGTCCGCACGCTGATCACCAAGGGCTATCTCGCCAAGCTGGGCACGATCGGACGCGGCCGCGCCGAACAGCTGGAACTGACCGATCGGGGCGTCGCCCTTTTGAAGAAGGACCCGCTGCAGTCCATCGCCGTCGCGCTCGCGCCCCTCAGCGAGAACGAGCGCCAGATCCTGGCAAAGGGCCTCGATATGGCGATCCGCTCGACGATGGCGGGGGACAGGCCGGACGCCTCGTGACCCGAATCGGACAGCCCGGCGCGATCAGGATAGTCAGTCGGCGAAACGACCGTCGGCCGCGTCGAGTTCGGCCCGCATCCTTGTGACGAGCAGGCTGTCATCGGGCGCGCAATTGTCGTGGGTGACGAGCTCTCCCGCTTTGACCGGCCGCACCACCTTCGCCTTCTCGACCAGGCCGAGCGGCAAGGCCCGCCTGGCGCGCGCGTCGTCCCAGGTCATCGCGTAGCCGCGATAGTCGGCCTCGCCGATCCGCCCCAGCATCTCGCCTGGTTTCAGATCGCGCTTGGCGATGGCGCCGCATTCGGCCACCGGCCGATCCACGGGCACCATGTCCGGACGTCGATACATCACGGCGCGGGCCGCCGACAGCGGCGTCTCCAGGCTGGTCAGATGGAACGGCCGGATCAATGCAAAGCACGGACCGGGACCGACCTTTAGATCCGCCATCCGCTCGATCGCGCGGGGGTGGCGCGGCTTGACGACGCAGAAGACGCCCGGCGCGACCCCCTTGCCGATCGTGTAGTCGACGCAGCCGGTCTTCGACAGGATGCCGCCGTCCTCGGCCGTACACAGCACCTGGCCTAGATTGTCGCCGGTCGCTTCCGGGCCGTGCATGCCTGGCACGTCCGGCCTGAGACCGGTGCAATTGGCGATGGCGGTCATCTCCACCATTGTTTTCGAGCCATCGATGAACTCGACCAGCATGCGAGCGTTCATGTCCCGCTGCCGCGCCTCCGCCTCGTACTCCTCGGGAATGGCGGAATGGCGCAGCGGATTGTTCTTGCCCTTGCCGGCCGCGACCACCTCCATGCCGAGACTCTGGGCAAACGAAATCAGCTCCAGCGTCGAGGCGGGTTCGTCGCCGGCCGATCCGGTGTAGACCACCCCGGCCTCTTGCGCCTTGCGGGCAAGCAGGCGGCCGACCGTGATGTCGGCCTCGACGTTCAGCATCACGATGTGCTTGCCGTTGCGGATCGCCTCCAGGGCAAGGAAGGTCCCGATCTCCGGACTGCCCGTCGCATCGACGACGACATCGATGCGGCCGGCCGCGCACAGCGCGCCGAGATCGTCGGTCACCGCGATACGGCCGGCCTTGATCGTGCGATCGATGTCGGAGGCATTGGCGGCGGCGACGCCATGATCGTCGTCGTAGCCCGCCATGGCGATCGCCTGCATCGGCCGCCGGGGGCCGTTCGCCGCGACGGCGCCGACGCGGATGCCGGTCATCAGCGCGATCTGGACGACGATGTCCGTTCCCATCTGCCCGGCCCCGGCCAGGCCGATCGTCACCGGTCCATGCCGGTCGGTGTAGGCGGCAAGCTCGGCGGCAAAGCCGATGCGTTCGATCATGGATCTGACGGTCCTAGGATGGCGGAAGCGAGAGGCCGGCGAAGCGGACTTGCGCCTTGTAGAACAACGTACGCTCCAATGGAATGATTTGTCGCGGCGTGTACACAACAGCGCCAAAGCCGACGCGTTTCCTCAGAGGGCAACCCCGTCGCCGGTCATGCCAAGGCCGCCGGACAGCCAGGCCTTGGCGGAGGAGTTTGACGCGGACCCACTCGCGACACTATCGAGCGGGGGGGGGCGAGAGGTGGATCATGAGCGACGGCGGTACGGCGGGCGACAAGCAAAAAGCAAGGCGGCTACAGCGGCTGGAGGCGCAATTGCGGGAAAATCTGCGCCGTCGCAAGGAGCAGGCGCGCGCGCGCCGTGACGAGAACGCGGGGCGTCGCCCGGACGATGCAGCGGAAACCGGCCCCTCCTCCACTCCGGAGAACGAGCCGGACGCGTGACGGCTCGCGGCGATCCGCCGTCGGCTCCATCTTCGCTCGGCCTCCCGCACGCCGACGCCCCGGGCAGCCTCCGCCGGGTCGCTTGACCTTGGTCAATGTCACGTTCCGCGGACTCCCGCATCATGCGGGCGGGACGTGGACTTTGCGCCATGCCGCATTTAGAACGGTTCTGACAAGGAGTTCGCGATGATCGATTACCAGAGCCAGTTCGAGTCGGCGATCGAAGCGTTGCATGCCGAAAAGCGCTATCGGGTGTTTGCCGATCTCGAACGGATCGCCGGGCAATTCCCGAAGGCGCTCTGGCGGCATGACGGCAAGGTTCGCGAGATCACCGTCTGGTGTTCCAACGACTATCTCGGGATGGGCCAACATGGCGATGTGATCGCGGCGATGACCGCGACCGTCTCGGCGATGGGCTCCGGCGCCGGCGGCACCCGCAACATCTCCGGCACCAACCATCCGCTGGTCGAACTGGAGCGCGAACTGGCGGATCTGCACGGCAAGGAGGCGGCGCTCGTCTTCACCTCCGGCTTCGTCTCCAACGAAGCCTCGATCTCGACCATCGCCAAGCTGTTGCCGAACTGCCTGATCTTATCCGACGAGTTGAACCACGCCTCGATGATCGAGGGGGTCCGCAAGGCCGGAACCAAGAAGCAGGTCTTCCGTCACAATGATCTGGAGCATCTGGAAGAGCTTCTGAAGGCCGCCGACCCGGCACAGCCGAAGCTGATCGTCTTCGAGAGCGTCTATTCGATGGACGGAGACGTCGCGCCGGTCGAGAAAATCGTCGAACTCGCCGAATACTACAACGCCATGACCTACATCGACGAAGTCCATGCCGTCGGCATGTATGGCCCGCGCGGCGGCGGCATCTCCGAGCGCGATGCCATCGCCCAGCGCATCGATGTGATCGAGGGAACCCTGGCCAAGGCCTTCGGCGTCCTCGGTGGCTACATTGCCGGCACGAAGGCGGTCATCGACGCCGTGCGTTCCTACGCGCCGGGTTTCATTTTCACCACCGCGCTGCCGCCGGCGCTGGCGGCTGCAGCGACCGCCTCGATTCGCCATCTCAAGACATCGCAGACCGAGCGCGACGCCCAGCAACGTCAGGCTGCTCAGGCCAAGAGCGTGCTACGCGGCGCCGACCTGCCGGTCATGACGTCCGACACGCATATCGTTCCGCTGGCGGTCGGCGATCCCGACCTGTGCAAGAAGGCCAGCGATCATCTGCTGCAGCGGCATGGCATCTACATCCAGCCCATCAATTACCCGACAGTGCCGCGCGGTACCGAGCGCCTGCGGATCACCCCGACGCCCCTGCATTCCGACGCTCTGATCGAGACGCTGAAGGACGCCCTCGTCGAGACCTGGAATACCGTCGGCATTCCCTTCGCGACCGAGCGGCCGGCCCATGCCGAACGCTCCCGCAAGGTCACCCCCCTGGTCGTCTCGCAAGCCGGCGGCTGAGCCCCGGCGAAAAAAGCTTCGTCCCACCATCGTTGCGGGGTATCTCGATGAAAGTCTCGCTCGATCATTTCCAGGCCATGCTACCGCGCCCGGCGACCGCCGAATGGCCGGACGGCGTCTTTCATGTCGAGGCGCTGTCCCACGGCACCATGACGCTGGAGATCTTCGCGCCGCGCGGCGAGGATCGACAACGGCCGCACGGACAGGATGAACTCTACATCGTCGCATCCGGCCAGTCGGATGTCGTCAGGGACGGTAAGCGCGAGCATGTCAGAGCCGGCGACGCGCTGTTCGTGCGGGCCGGGACGGAGCATCGCTTCGAGGGCATGTCCGACAACTTCGTCACATGGGTGGTCTTCTGGGGTCCTGAAGGCGGTGAGGAGCCCGCGCCCTCACCCTCGGTCTTTGCTTCCATCGACGCCTGACAAGCGGTCTTTTTCGTCGATCGGCGGCGCGACCGTGTCGCCCGGTCGCGCGCGGCGCTTTGCGAGCAGGGGAACCATCATCGCGATGCTGACGAATCGCACGACATGATGGGCCGCAACGTAGGCGGGATCGACGTCGAACTGGAATGCCAGCACGGTCAGCGCCTCCAGAGCGCCAGGCGCATAGGCGAGCGCGACCTTCCCAAAGCCGATTCCAAGCGCCACCACGGCCACGGCCGCCGCGGCGGCCGATACGATAAGGCCGATTGCGAAGGAGCCGATCGCGGCCGGAAGCAGCCGCGAAAACGCCGTGATATTGATCCCCTTGAGCCGGGAACCGATCAGCGTGCCAAGAAGAACGAGGCTCGGGATCGCGAGCACCGGTGGAATCGCCACCGTCGAGACGCCGCCGACGTGCAACGCCCCGCTACCGATCAGGGCGCCCAGCATCATCCCGCCGGGCAGCCGGATCAGATGACCGGCGAACGCGACCAGTGCGCATAGGCCGAAGAGCAAGGCGTAGTCGGCGAGAGTTCCGTCCGTTCCGCGCGTCATTGCGACCACGTCGGTGCCGCCTTCCAGCCAGGCGAGAATCGGCGTCAGGGCACCGATCAGAAAGAGCAGCCGGACGCTCTGGACGATGGTGATCCGGGTTAGATCGGCCCGGGTTTCGGACGCGGCGGCCAGCACGAAGGACAGCGCGCCGGGAAGCGAGGCGAACAGCGCGGTGTCCTTATCCCAGCGCAGCATGCGATGCAGGAAGGCGTGGGTCAGCACGATGACGACCCCGACGCCGAGCATCTGCACGGCGAAGGACAGCGGCCAGATGGCGATCTGCTCCAGCACGTCCGGCGTCACCCCGGAACCGGCCTGGACGCCGAGAACGAAGAACGCCAGTGTGCGCAATAACTGCGGCAGTTCCGTATCGAGCCCGGCGATGCTCGCCGCCGACACCGCGAGCACCGGTCCCAGCAGCCAGGCGACCGGCAGACCGAGCGCCGAGGCGGCAAGGCCGCCGAGCCCGGCGAGGGCGAGCGTTGCGAAGCGATGTGAGAGGGTGCGACCGTCGACGGCTCTCACGCCGCCCGGCCGATCCAGTCGACGAGACGATCGGCGGCGGCTTCCACCTCGTCCAGCCGGCGATGGAAGCAGGCTCTGAGAAACCGATGGCCGGATTGGCCGAAGGCGGTGCCGGGCGCGAGTACCACCCCGGCCTCGTCGACGATGCGAAAGGCCGCGGCCTTGGTGTCGTCGACACCGTCGATGGCGAAAAACTGGTAGAACGCGCCGTCGGGCGGTGTCAGCGCCACGCGGTTGGTCGCCTGGAGCCGTGAAGCAAAGATCTCCCGCGCTTCCCCGGCACGCGCGATCTGGCTTTCCACGAACGCCTCACCTCGTTCCAGCGCCGCGATCGCCCCCCGCTGCATGAAGGCCGCGACGCCCGAGGTCGAATATTGAATGAGGTTTTCGATGATGTCGCCAAAGGCGGCGTTGGTCTCGATCCAGCCGACCCGCCAGCCGGTCATCGCCCAGTTCTTTGAGAAGGAATTGACGAAGACGATCCGATCGTCCTCCTCCATCACATCGTGAAACGATGGCGCCCGTCCGCCGGAATAGTAGAAGCGGCTATAGATCTCGTCGGCGATGATGAAGATTCCGGCATCACGGGCGATTTCCAGGATGGCGCGCAATGTCGCCTCGTCGGCCGTCCAGCCGGTCGGGTTGGCCGGCGTATTGACGAACACTGCCCGGGTCTTTGGGCCGATCGCATCCTTGAATTTCTGCAGATCCAAGTGCCAGCCCGTCTCGCTCCAGTCGAGCGCGACCTCGCGTGCGACCGCGCCTTGAAGTTCGGCGGCCGCCGCAAAATTCGGCCAGGCCGGACCGATGAAGACGACCTCGTCGCCGGCGCCGGCGAGCGCCGCCAGCGTGATCTGGATCGCCTGCATACCCGAGCCGGTCACGAAGAAGCGCTCCGGCGAGGACGGCCGTCCGTAGAGCCGCGCCGTGTAGTCGGCGAGCGCCTGGCGCAATTCCGGCAACCCGCGCTGCCAGGTATAGAAGGTCTCGCCAGCCATCAGGCTCGCCGACGCGGCCGCGCAGATGAAATCCGGCGTCGCGAGATCGCCCTCGCCGGCCCACATCGGGATCAGCCCCTCACGCTCCCGCGCATAGTTGATCACGGCAACGATGCCGCTTTCGGGTGCCGTGACCGCTTCGCGGCGCAATTGCGTGAGATCGATCATACCTGGGCCTTCCAGCAAGGGGGATCGCGGCTCGAAAAGCCCGCGGATTTCGCCATCGCCCCTCACGCGCGCCGCGTCAATCCCTTCGCACCGCTTATGGATGTTTGTACCGGTCTCAGGCGCGCGGCGCCCTGTCGGTAGCGACCGCCATCAGGTCGCGGATCTCCTCGAGCAGCTTTTCCTGGCGCGGCACCTTGGAGACTTCGACAGGCTTGGCCTCTTCCTTGCGCTGCATCCGGTTCATGCCCTTGACCACGAGAAACAGGATGAAGGCGACGATCAGGAAGTTGATCGTCAGCGTCACGAACTTGCCATAGGCGAAGACCGGACCCTGTTCGCGGGCGGCCTCAAGGCTTGTCGCGGTCACGACCGAGGACAGCGCGACGAACTTGTTGGTGAAATCGACGCCGCCCGTGATGACCGCGACAAGCGGCATGAACAGGTCGCTGACAAGCGAGTTGACAAGGCCGGAGAACGCCGCCCCGATGATGATGCCGATCGCCAGATCGACCATGTTGCCCTTGAGGGCGAATTCCTTGAATTCCTGAAGCATTATCTGTCCTGATATCGAACGCGCCGGATTCGCGTAAAGGCGCGCGATCATACAAAGTCGTCGGCGCGACACAATCGGGCTGGCTTGCGGCGATCTCGCCGCGAACTGGACTTGCGGCGGTGCCGGTGGTTCTGTTTCCCGACCGACGCATTGGCGTGTCGCGGGAGGTCCGATTTGAACAGCGGCATCATCGTCGTTACGGCGATCGCCTATCTGCTATTGCTGTTCGCCGTCGCCTGGTGGGGCGACCGGCGTGCCGCGGACGGCCAAGCAAGCGCAAGCCGGCCAGGCGTCTATGCGCTGAGTCTCGCCGTCTATTGCACCTCCTGGACATTTTTCGGATCGGTCGGTGTCGCCGCACGGGACGGCTTGTCCTTCCTGGCGATCTATCTCGGACCGATCCTTGTGTTTCTGCTCGCGCCGACCTTCATTGAGCGGCTGATCCGTCACGCCAAGGCCGAACGGATCACCACCGTCGCCGACTTCATCGGCTCGCGCTACGGCAAGAGCCCGTCGGTCGCGGCCTTGGCGACGCTGATCGCCATCATTGGCACGGTCCCCTATATTGCGCTGCAGCTCAAGGCGATCTCGACCAGCGTCGCCGCTCTGGTCGCCCACTACCGCGCGACCCCGGAGATGCCACCGCTGTTCAGCGATCTTGCGCTACTGGTCGCGACCGTTCTCGGTGTCTTCGCGATCCTCTTCGGCACCCGCCATGCCGATGCCACCGAGCATCAGGACGGCCTTGTGCTCGCCGTCGCGATGGAATCGATCGTCAAGCTCGCGGCGTTTCTGGCGATCGGAATCTGGGCCACCTTCGTGCTGTTCGAGCCGGGGGAACTCTGGCGCGCCGCACTGGCCAATCCGGCCGTAACCAGCGCCTTCAGCTCCGAATTCGGCGGACGCTTCCTCGCCTCGCTGGGCCTCAGCGCATTGGCCATCCTGCTCCTGCCACGCCAGTTCCATATGACGGTGGTGGAAAACCGCACGCGCGACGAAATCCGCCGCGCCCGGTGGCTGTTTCCGCTCTACCTCGTTCTGATCAACATTTTCGTCGCACCGATCGCCGCCGCCGGTCTGATCAAGCTCGGCGGCACGGTCGACGCCGATCTCTACGTCCTCTCGCTGCCCCTGTCGCAGGGGCAGGACGGACTGTCGCTCGTCGCCTTCATCGGCGGGCTTTCAGCGGCGACGGCCATGGTCATCGTCGCCAGTGTCGCGCTTTCCATCATGATTTCGAACGATCTCGTTCTACCTTGGCTGCTCAAGCGTCGCGGCCCCGGCATCGACACTCGCCAGGACGAAACCCGGCTGATCCTCAACGTGCGCCGCTCGGCGATTCTGGTCGTGGTGTTTCTGGGATACGGCTATTACCGCTTTGCCGGCACCGGAAGCGGCCTCGCCTCGATCGGGCTCCTGTCCTTCGCCGCCATCGCGCAGCTCGCACCAGCCTTCCTGGCTGGCCTGTTCTGGAAGGGCGCGAACGCCCGCGGCGCGATGGCCGGGCTGACTGCCGGCATCCTGGTCTGGGCCTATACGCTGCTCCTGCCGGCGATCCAGGGGCCGACGGTGACCGGGTCTCTGGCGGCGGCGACCGCAGCCACGCCGGACATCGATCCTCTGCTCTTCGGTGTTCTCGCCAGCCTGCTCGCCAACACCGCCTGCCTTGTTCTCGGCTCGCTCAGTCGCCGGGCAACACCGCTGGAGCGCATCCAGGCTGCGACCTTCGCGGCGCAGGACGGCGGACCGGCCGCCGGCCTGCGCCGCACCCGCGCCGGCGTGACAGTCGGCGAACTGACGGCGACCATCGCCCGCTATCTCGGCGCCGAGCGCACCGAACGATCGCTGGCGCGCTTCGCCGAAGAAGAAGGGCGGACCCTCGACGCCGACGCGACCGCCGACAGCGCAACGGTCCGTTTTTCCGAACAGCTTCTCGCCTCGGCGATCGGTTCGGCATCGTCCCGCCTCGTCCTTTCGCTGCTGTTCCAGCGGCACGCCGATTCGAGCCGTTCGGCGCTTCGGCTGCTCGACGATGCCTCCGAGGCGCTGCAATACAATCGCGATCTCCTGCGGATCGCGCTCGATCAGGTCGATCAGGGGCTGGCAATCTTCGATACCGATTACCGGCTCACTTTCTGGAACCGCCAGTTCCGCGATCTTGTCGGCCTGTCGCCGGAATTCGGTCAGATCGGCACCCCCCTCACCGTCGTTCTCGACGAACTGCTCGGCGCCGGTGAGATTGACGAGGAGGAATACCAAAGGAGCTTCGAGAGCCTCACCCACCCGCCCGCGCTTCGCCAGATCGGCCTGCAGCGCTCGGGCCGGGTTCTGGAATTTCGCGCCAACAGGATGCCGGAGGGCGGCCTGGTGGCCACCGTCTCCGACATGACGGAGCGGGTAAGGCGTGCTGCGGCATTGCGTGAGATGAACGAGAACCTCGAGGAGCGGGTCCGTGTGCGCACCGGCGAACTCGTCACCGCCAACGAGGAACTCGCCAAGGCGCGCCAAGCGGCCGACGCGGCCAATCTCGGCAAGACGCGGTTTCTCGCCGCCGCCGGCCATGACATTCTGCAGCCGCTCAACGCCGCTCGGCTTTACGCGGCCGCTCTGCAGGAACGCCAGCGCAGCAGCACCGGTCGGGAAATCACGACCAATATCAGCTCCTCGCTGGAGGCCGTCGAGGCGATCATCGGCGCTGTTCTCGACATTTCGCGCCTTGAGGCCGGCGGAATGCAGGCCAAGGTCGAGGACTTCCCGCTGGACCGGCTGCTGCGCCAGATCGAGACCGACATGCGGCCGCTCGTCGATGAAAAAGCCATTGTACTGCGCTTCGTGCGCACCAGCGCCGCCGTCCGTTCGGACCGCAACCTGCTCCGAAGGCTGATCCAGAACCTCGTCTCGAACGCCATCAAATACACACGGGCGGGCAAGGTCGTCGTCGGGGTTCGGCATCGGGTCGGCGGCAGCATCGATATCGAGATCGCCGACAGCGGCATCGGGATCCCGGCCGACAAGCTGGAAACGATCTATCAAGAGTTCGTGCGGCTGGATGAAGGAAGCCGGACCGCACGCGGACTCGGCCTCGGCCTGTCCATCGTCGACCGCATCGCGCGGGTGCTCGACCATCCGGTCGAGGCGACCTCGGAACATGGACGGGGAACCCGCTTCCGCATCACCCTGCCGGTCGCCGAGGCCAAGCCCGTGCTGCTGACGGAAACGCCGTTGCTGCCGGCGCGGTCCGGTTTGGCACTCACCGGCACGCGGGTGCTGTGTATCGACAACGAGGTCGCTATCCGGGAAGGAATGCGGGTCCTCCTCACCGGTTGGGGTTGCGAGGTCGAAGCCTTCGGCTCGGCGGATGAGGCTGTCGACATGCTTGCGAAGAGCTGCATCCTCCCGGATATCGCCCTCGTCGACTACCATCTCGATGACGGCAATGGGCTCGACGCCATCGGCCTGCTGCGCGCGACGCTCGATCCTCAGCTTCCGGTGATCCTCGTCACCGCGGACCGGTCGCCGGACTTGCGCGAACAGGCCCTCGCCATGGACGTCGATGTGCTGACGAAGCCGCTAAAGCCTGCCTCCCTGCGGGCCGCGATGGGCCGCAAGAGCAGCCGCCGCGAGGCGGCCGAATAGGCCAAGCCCATCGCCGGGCCCCCCGTGCTCTCAGGCCGCGAAGCCGCTCTCCAGATCGATGCCGAGCTTGGAGAGGCGGATCACCGCCTGCGTACGGCTGTCGACGCCGAGCTTCAAGAGCACGGCCGAGACATGCGCCTTGATCGTCGCCTCCGAGATTCCGAGTTCATAGGCGATCTGCTTGTTGAGGAGGCCCCGACCGAGCATGGTCAGCACCCGCGTCTGCTGCGGCGTCAGCGTCCGGATGCGCCGGATCAACTGCGTCACCTCCGGGTCGCGCTCGGCGTCCAGTGAAACGTCCGGCGGCAAAAAGACCTCTCCGGCGAGAAGCGAAAGGATCGCCTGACGGATCGTGTCCAAGCTCGACGATTTCGGGATGAACCCCGATGCGCCGAGATCGAGGGCCCGCGCCACGATTGGCGCGTCTTCGCTGCCGGAGACGATCGCGATCGGAACCGAGGGATGATCGGCCCTGAGCAGTGCCAGACCGGACAGCCCGCTAGTGCCTGGCATGTTGAGATCGAGCAGCATGAGATCGGCGTCCGTGTTGGCCGCGAGCGCCGCCGCAGCCTGGTCGAAATCCGCCGCTTCGACGATCTCCGCCGGCTCGGGCAGCGACGTCAGGATTGCCCGCAGGGCGCCGCGAAACAGGGGATGGTCGTCGGCCACGATGAAGACATGGCTCATATCCGTTGTTCCTCCCATCGTATCCCGGTGCCGCCGCGACCATGCGGCGGCCGGTCCTCCCGGCCGTTGAGGCAACATGCGCCACACTCCACACGGTGACGGCTGCATGTCGTTCCGACGTTCTTGACCGCCTTACGGTCCAGGATCAAGGCCAACCGCGATCAGGAGCCGATTCGATCCAGACTTCCGGCGAAATGGAGGACGATTTCGCGCGAGTGCGGCCGCGCGCGATGTTCGACGACGTAGATGCCCTGCCAGGTCCCGAGCATCATGCGTCCCGCCGAGACAGGCACCGCGAGGCTGGTCGCCGTCAGTGCCGATTTGATGTGGGCGGGCATGTCGTCGGGCCCTTCCATCGTGTGCGCATAGGGCGCGTCCTCGGGCGCCAGTCGATCGAGCGCGCCGAGGAGATCGTGCTGGACGTCGGGATCGGCATTCTCCTGGATCGTCAGAGACGCGGAGGTATGCCGGATGAACAGCGTGAGGAGGCCGTCGCGGACTCCCGCCGCGGCGAGACGCTCGGCGATCTGGTGACTGATCTCGACCATCGACCGGCCGGGCGTCGCAATACTCAAGGTTTCGATATGTTGGCGCATAGCGGGTTCCCTGCATTCCACGTCGGTTCGATCGCACCGGCCATCTCGACCCTACAACCCTCCGTCCCGCGTCCTACCTTCTTTCCCCGGCAACAGGGAAACGGCAATGACACAAGCACGCGTGACGATCGATCCAACGGTTTTCGACCCGGACGAGATGGATCCGGAGCTCGTCGAATTGAACGACAGAATCATCGCTGAACAGAAGATCCTGCCCAGTCCCTGGTCGATGCCGATCGAGCGGGTTCGGGAGCTGCGCAAGGAAGGGCGCGGCGTGTTCCCTTCTGCCCCGAAAGATAAAGCCGCCGAGACGATCATCCATATCGGCGGCGCCGGACGCGAGATTGCGGTTCGGGTGCTCAGGCCAGCGGACGGTGCGACGCGCGGCACTTTTCTGCACATTCACGGCGGCGGCTGGGTCTTCGGCGGATCGGAGGAGGCCGACCCACGGCTGCGGCGACTCGCCGACAACACCGGGCTCACCGTTGCTTCGGTCGAATACCGGCTGGCGCCGGAAGATCCCTTCCCGGCCGCATTGCATGACTGCGCCGATATCGCGCTGGCGCTGGCGAACGGACATCTGGCCGATCTGCCGCGCGGCTTCCTGGCGATCGGTGGTGAATCGGCTGGCGCGCACCTCTCGGTGCTGACGCTGCTCCGGTTGCGCGACGAATACCAGATGACGCCGTTCAAGGCGGTCAATCTCGTCGCCGGCTGCTACGATCTGTCGCTGACGCCGAGCGTGCGCAATTTCGGCGATGAGCGCCTCATCCTCAACACCGACGACGTGAAGGAGTTCGTCCTTCGTTTCGTGCCGGAAAGCTACTCCCTCAAGGACCCGGCGGTCTCGCCGCTCTACGCCGATTTGAAAGGCTTGCCGCCCGCTCTGTTCAGTTGCGGAACCCGCGATCTCCTCATCGACGACACGCTGTTCATGGCGGCGCGCTGGATTTCTAGCGGCATCGAGGCAGAACTGGCGCTGACCAATGGCGGAGCGCATGTATTCCAGGCCTTTCCGACCAAGGCGACAGAGCGCTCGCTCGACGAGATGGAGGACTTTCTCAAGCGGCGGATGGAATTTCCGGTCTTCGACATCCCGACCTAATCTGAAGGGCGATCAGGTCCGGTCCGGTTCGGCTTCGGCGTTCGCCTTGTCCGGATCAGCGCCCAGATCGCGCTCCAGCTCCCGGACGATGTCGGCGAAGCCGCGGAAGACCTGCCGCATCGTCTTGATCGCCTGATCGGCGGCGTCCACGTCATCGACGGCGCCTTTGTCGCCTTCGAGCGCCTCGACCCGCGCTTCGAGATCGGCGATCCGGCTGGCGTCGTCCCGCCGGCCGTCGCCTTTCTGGGCCTCGCGTGAGCCCTTGCAGACGACGGCATCGCCCTCGGCCCGGCAGAGATCGACCGCTCCGGTCTGGGTATCGAGCCGGGCGATACCGCCCTCGACCGGCTGCATCTGATAGCGGCCGCCGGTGGTGTCGAGGATCGACTGGGCGGATGCTGGCACGGCGGCGACCATGCCGGCCGCCAAGAGGGCTGAGACGATTCGGGGCATTGACGCTGGCTCCATGAATTCAACCCTGCCACACTTGAGCGACGCGACAGGCAACCGGAAGCGTAGACCTGCGGCATGACCGTCTCAAGGCAGCGGGGCGATTGACCTTGCGGCGTCGCTCTGGCACCGATCTGTCATGCACCAGCCCATCTACAAGATCGCACCCCGACCGCTCTGGGAAGCCGCCAAGGCGAAAGGTCAGTTCGATGGCGCGCCCATCGACGAAGCGGACGGCTTCATCCACTTTTCGACCGGCGAACAGGTCCGCGAAACCGCTGCCCGGCATTTCACCGGTCAGAGCGATCTGATGTTGATCGCGGTCGACCCAGCCAAGCTCGGCGACGGGCTGCGCTTTGAGACATCGCGCGGCGGCGCGCTGTTTCCGCATCTTTACGGCCCGCTTCCCCTCGACGCGGTAGTCTGGGTCGAGGATCTGCCGCTGGGAATCGACGGCGGCCACCAGTTTCCCGGCTCGGTCAGATGAATCGCCTCTACCGGCTGGCCCGTCCGGCCCTGTTTCGCCTCGACCCCGAACGCGCCCACGCCCTGTCGGTCGCGGCCTTGAAGCGCGGGCTGATGCCGCGGGTCAACACGCCCGTCGACAACCGGCTGCGGACCGAGGTCGCCGGCATCGCCTTTCCCAATCCGCTCGGCCTCGCCGCCGGCTACGACAAGAACGCCGAGGTTCCAGACGCAGCATTGCGGCTCGGCTTCGGCTTCGTCGAAGTCGGAACGGTGACGCCGCAGCCGCAGGAGGGCAACCCGAAGCCCCGCATCTTCCGCCTCGAAAAGGCGCACGCGATCATCAACCGGCTCGGCTTCAACAATGACGGCCACGCCGAGGCGTTCGAGCGACTGGAAGCGCGCATCCGCAAAGCCGGGATCGTCGGCGTCAACATCGGCGCCAACAAGGATTCCAAGGATCGGGTCGCCGACTATGTGGAAGGCGTCAACCGCTTCGAGGCCGTGGCGAGCTATCTGACGGTCAACATCTCCTCGCCGAACACGCCGGGGCTGCGGGCCTTTCAAACCGGCTCGGACCTCGATCGGCTGCTCAAGTCGGTGGTGGCCGCCCGCGATGGCTATGCTGCGCTGTCGGGCGGTGGAGCCAAGCCGCTCTTCCTCAAGCTCGCGCCGGATTTGGCCTCCGAGCAGATCGACGAGATCGTCACCGCCGTCCGCAAGCGGCGCATCGACGGGTTGATCGTGTCGAATACGACGCTGTCGCGGGCGGGCGTCGCCGGCCAACCGCACGGGCTCGAAGCCGGCGGCCTGTCGGGCCGGCCGCTGATGGACCGCTCGACCTATGTACTGGCGCAATTCAGGCGGGCGCTCGGGCCGAAATTTCCGCTGATCGGCGTCGGCGGCGTGGAAAACGCCCGCACGGCGCTGCGCAAGATCGAGGCCGGCGCCAATCTGGTGCAGCTCTACACGGGCCTCGTCTATGAGGGCCCGGAGCTTCCGGTGCGGATCCTGAAGGAGATGGTCCGCTATCTCGACAGGGCCGGCCTGGATCATATCGCGCAGATACGCGGGAGCCGAACCGACGAGATCCTGGCCGCGCCGCCGCCGCCGAACTGAACTGGTTCAGGAGGCGTTCGGTCCAAATGTCTCGGCCCGCCGTCTTGGCAGCAGCGCCATGAGGCTGATCCCGCGAAAGCCGAGGAAGACCAGCAGCGCGGCCCACAGCCCGTCATTGCCGAAGACCGGCGATAGCGCGTAGGCGCCAATGGCGAAGATGACGAAGGACGCGATCATCATGTCGCGCATCGTCCGCGACCAGGTTGCGCCGATGAAGATGCCGTCCATGATGAAGGCGAGCGCCCCGGCCAGCGGCGTCAGCGCCGCCCAGACCAGATAGTCGCCGGCCGCGACCCGCACCGCCGGGTCCGTCGTCAGAAAAGCGATCAACGCCTCGCCCGACACGAGGAAAAGCGCCGACAGCGCCAGCGAGAGCCCGAGCCCCCAGACGAGCGTCAGCTTGACGGCCCGGTCGAAGGCAGGCCGGAACCGCGCGCCGACCGAGCGACCGACGAGTTGTTCGGACGCTGTCGCCATGCCGTCGAGAAAATAGCCGCCGACGAGGAAAAAGTTCATCAGGATGCCGTTGGCGGCCAGCGTCAACGCGCCGGTGCGGGCGCCGAGGCGGGTAAACAGCACGAAGGCGCCGAGCAGGCAGAAGGTGCGGATCATGATATCGCGATTGACCGCGATCATCCGCGCGATGCCCCGCCGCTCGAAGACGCGGGCCGGCGACGGTCGCTCGGCACGATCGAAACCGCGCACGACCACCGCGAAGCCGACCAACGCCCCGACCGCCTCGCCGCAGACCGTCCCGATTGCGACGCCGGCGATACCGTATTCCATGACGAGGCCGAACAGGATCGACAGGCCGATATTGGTGCCGTTGACGACGATCTGGAGCACGAGCCCCAGCCCGCCGCGCCCTCGCCCCAGCACATGGCCGAGGATCGCGTAGTTGACGAGCGCGAAGGGCGCCGAGAACATCCGCAGGACGACGTAATGCCGGGTCACCTCCGCAACGCCCGATCCCGGCGCGATCGCCAGCAGCCCGAGCAATGTCACCAGCGGCTCGGCGAGGATCAGCAGAAGACCGATGCCGAGCGCGAGAACCATGGCACGCCAGAAAACCGCCTGCGCCTCGCTGCCATTCGCCTCACCCATCGCCTGCGCGGTCAGACCGGTCGTGCCCGAGCGCAGGAAATTGCAGGTGGCAAAGGCGAAATCGAAGATCAGCGCGCCGACCACGAGCCCGCCGAGCGCCGTCGCGTCGCCGATGCGTCCGACCACGGCGGTGTCGGTCAGACCGATCAGCGGCGTCGTCAGGAACGCCAGCGTCATCGGCAGGGTGATAGCCCAGACCTCGCGATGGCTGACCGTAAAGGGTCGCGAGTGCCCTGGCCCCGCTACCGGGCCGGACGCTATCGCACGCTCGATCTGTTCGTCACCGTCACGTCGCATCGACGCGAATTCGCATTCCGCTCGAACTCGGGCAAGCGAAACCTTGTCGCGGTGTCCCGAGCCAGAACCGCCCTATCTTGCCGGATCATGCCGGTTCCGATGATCCACCACCCCGCCTTCGACGCCGAATTCGACGCTCATCATCGCTTCCCGATGTCGAAATTCACGCGGCTGGCCCAGATTCTCGTCGAAGACGGCATCGTCGCGCCGGACGGCTTCCACATTCCGGCGCCGGCGCTGCCCGGCTGGCTGCGGCTCGCCCATGATCCGCTCTATGTCGATCAGGTGCTGTTTACCGCCGTGCCGCCGGCGATCGAGAGGGCAATCGGCTTCAAGGTGGACGAGCGGGTGGCCATGCGCTCACGCTGCGCCACCGGCGGAACGGTGCTCGCCGCCAAGCTGGCGCTCGCCGAGGGCCTTGCTTGCAACACCGCCGGCGGCAGCCACCATGCCGGTCGGGCCGGCGGCGCGGGTTTCTCCGTGTTCAACGACGTCGCCGTCGCCGCCTCGGTGCTCTTGGCCGACGGCGACGTCGGCCGGGTGCTGGTCGTCGACTGCGACGTGCATCAGGGTGACGGCACGGCACGGATCTTCGCCGAGAACCCGCGCGTCTTCACCCTGTCGATCCACGCGGCGAGGAACTACCCGACCGACAAGGTGCAATCCGACCTCGACGTGCCGCTCGCCGATGGCACCGGCGACGCCGCGTATCTCGAAGCGCTCGCGGCGGCGCTGGCCGAGGCGACGCGGCAGAGTTGGCCGGAGATCGTGTTCTACAATGCCGGCGTCGACCCGCACGCCGAGGACCGGCTTGGACGGCTGGCGCTGTCGGATGCGGGGCTCGCCGAGCGCGACCGCACGGTTATCGGCTTTTTCCGCGACCGGGACCTTCCGGTCGCCTGCGTCGTCGGGGGCGGCTATTCGCGCGATATCGAGGCGCTCTCGCGCCGTCACACCATCCTGCACCGCGTGGCACGGGAATTCGAATGACGGTTCAGCGCCGCCCGATCGTCAACAGGCGCGAGATGATGAAGATCGGCACGACGATCGCCGCGCCGAGGATGAAATAGTCGACCGCCCGCTCCAGCGAGCCGAAGACGCTGACCCACAGCCAGTCGACCAGGCTCACCACCCAGTCGACGATGTCCGCCGGGCTCCAGGACAGCCAGGAGAGGATGACGCCGACGACAATCGACAGAAGCACGAGCTTGACGATGACGCCCAGCGGCGAGCCGCCGAGGAATCTGTTCACCCGTTCCGACATGATTGGTCTCTCCAGCCCGCGTCCTTCGCGCCGGAGGTAGGCCGAGCATCGCGGCGGTGCAAGGTCGAGCGGCGGACGAAGCCCTGATCCGGCCGCGCAGCCATCATTCCTTCGACCCGTCCGGCAACATCGCCTGCAACGTCTCCAGCCGGTCGGCCTCGAAGGCCGGTTTGTCCCAGCGAAGCCGCGAAACGCGCGGAAACCGCATCGCGACGCCGGATTTGTGCCGGCTGGACCGGGCCAGCCCCTCGAACGCCACCTCGATGACCAGGCCGTGGTCGGGCTCGGCCCGCACCGAGCGCACCGGCCCGAAGCGCTCGACCGTGTTATCGCGGACGTATTTGTCGAGCTGCTTCAGCTCCGCGTCGGTGAAGCCGAAATAGGCCTTGCCGACCGGCACCAGTTCGGGCGCGTCCATCGGCCCGGTCCAGACGCCGAATGTGTAGTCCGAATAAAAACTCGACCGCTTGCCGTGACCGCGCTGGGCGTACATCAACACGGCATCGACCAGGTAGGGGTCCTGCTTCCATTTGAACCAGGGCCCCTTCGGCCGGCCCGGCACATAGGGCGAATCCCAGCGCTTCAGCATCAGCCCCTCGATGACCGGATGCGGCGGCGTGGCGCGCAGTCCTTCGAGGTCTTCGAAGCGTTGAAACGGCACGAAGGGTGAGAGGTCGAAGCGCGACGGTTCCAGCCGGGCGAGAAAGGGCTCCAGCCGTTCGCGGCGCTCGGCAAAGGCGAGGCCGCGCAGATCGGTCGAGCCGTCATGGAGGAGATCGTAGGCGCGCAGAAACACCGGATAACGCTTCAGAACGGCGGCCGAGACGGTCTTGCGGTTCAGCCGCTGCTGCAGGTCGGAGAAGGTGCCGACGACGATGTTGTCGTGGGGTGGACCGCGAGGCTCCGCAACGTCCGGCGGGCCGGAGCGGCCGTCCTTCGGCGTCGCCACCAGCAATTCGCCGTCGAGCGAGCCCTCATAGGTCATGAAGTCGAGGAGATCGGGAAATGCGCTGGAAATGTCGTCGCCGGTGCGCGAGTAAAGCCGCCGGATACCCCGCTCGGCCGTCGCCTGGACGCGGATGCCGTCCCATTTCCACTCGGCCGCGTAACTTTGCGGGTCGATGCGCTCGTAGTCCGGCTCCGCCAGAGCCTGCGACAGCATCACCGGGCGGAATGGCGCCGCGGCGGCCGAGACCGGCTTCTCCGCCCGGCCTTCCAGCCACCCGAACAGCGGCTCATAGGGCGGCCCCAGCCCGTGCCAGAGTTCCTCGATCTCGGCGATGGCCTTGCCGCCGAAATCGGCCAGCGCCTGCTTGGCGAGACGCGACGACACGCCGACCCGCAGCCCGCCGGTGGCGAGCTTGAGCAAGGCGTAGCGGCCGGAGGAATCCAGCCGGTCGAGCCACGCCTCGACCAAGGCGGGTCCTTCCTTGCGCGAGGCACGATCGAGCGCTGCGACCACGTCGGTGAGCGTCGGCGGTGGGGCTGCCGAGCGGTGCTCGCCGTCATGGGGCGAGGGCCAGACCAGCGCGATGGTTTCGGCAAGGTCGCCGACATAGTCGTAGGAATAGCGAAACAGCACCGAATCCATGCGGCTCGCCATCAACTCACGCAGCATCGCAGGTTTGACGCTTTTGATGTCGAGGTCGCCGGTGATCGCGGCCAGCGCGTAGCCGCGCTCGGGGTCGGGTTCGGCGCCGAAGAAATCCACCATCAGCTTGAGCTTGCCGTTGCGCGACGGCGTCAGCACCAGGCGGTCGAGAAGTTCGGCGAATCGCTGCATCGTATTCCGGCGTGATTGATCACGATGCCAATAGATAGGGCGCCGGCTCGGCCGCTTCACGGGCAAAATGGCCGGCCGGCAACCTGTCTATACGGTGCTGACCGGCAGCGGCCGGGCGCCGCGGACGCCGCGCAGCCGCAGATAATGGCGCGCGCTGAACACCGCGTCGGCGTCCATGCCGGGTTCCCGGATCAGCCATTCCAGATAGTCGTCCGGCACCTGGGCGATCGCGATGCCCTTGTGCCGGCCGAAGCGGAAGCGCGCCAGCAGCGCCGGTTCGTTCGAGACCTTCTCCGCCCGCTCGAGAAAATCGGCGAGATCGGCGCAGCGCGGCAGCAGCGCCGCAGTGATCTGGCGCAACAGCACTGCGGTGCAGACGGCGTCGTAGAGCGCCCGATGCGGGTGCAAATCCTTCAGCAGCGGCGCGACCGGCGACAGGTCGAGCGGCACGTATTTGATGAGGCTCTGCAGGCCGTGCGCCTTCACATGCGGGAATGCCCTCAGCGCCAGTTTGTGCGTGCACAGCCATCGCCCGGTCAGGCGAAGGCGCGGCTGGTCGAAGCTGGCGCGCTGGGCGGCGAAATAGGGCGCGCCGGCGAACGGCTTCACCGCTTCGGCGAAGGACGGCGCCCCTTCGAGCATTTCATCGGAGATCTGATGGACTCGGCGGGCATGCGGGTTGATCACCACGCCGGCCGGGTCGCAGAAACTCTGCATCGGGTTGCCGATGTCACCGGTCTTAAGATCCAGGTCGACCGAGCCGATTTCGATCACCGCGTCCTCTTCCAGCCGCTGGCCCGCCGTCTCCGTGTCGATCACCCGAACGAGCGGCACGAGCGGATCGGCGAACAGCGAGGGCGTCGAAGCGACGGGCGGGAACAGGTCGGACATGGACCGATAAAATCGCCCGGCGCGACGCAGGATGCAAGCCGTCTCAGCCTGGCGTAGGGGTCGTCTGCCTTTGCGTCAGCCCGCGCGATCTGCTACCGGTCGCCCGGTCTTACGTTTACGTCAATAAACCGCGAGATGCGCTGATGGCACTTCCCCCGATCCTCGACGACCGGCTTAAGATTCCGGTGATCGCGGCGCCGCTGTTCATCATCTCGCATCCGCCGCTGGTGATCGCCCAGGCCAAGGCGGGCGTCGTCGGCTCGTTTCCAGCGCTCAACGCCCGGCCGGCCGAGCAGCTCGACGAATGGCTCTGCGAGATCGAGGAAGCGCTGGCCGCCCACGACAGGGACCACCCCGAGCGGCCGGCGGCGCCCTTCGCGGTCAACCAGATCGTCCACAAGTCCAATACAAGGCTGGAGCACGATCTGGCGGCTTGCGTGAAGCACAAGGTGCCGATCGTCATCACCTCGCTCGGGGCCCGGCCGGAACTCAACGACGCCGTCCATTCCTATGGCGGTATCGTGCTGCACGACGTCATCAACGACCGTTTCGCCCGCAAGGCGATCGAAAAGGGCGCCGACGGGCTGATCGCCGTCGCGGCGGGCGCCGGCGGCCATGCCGGCACGCTGTCGCCTTTCGCGCTGGTCCAGGAAATCCGCCAATGGTTCGACGGGCCGCTGTTCCTGTCCGGCGCCATCGCGACCGGCCAGGCGGTGCTGGCGGCCGAGGCGATGGGCGCCGACGGCGCCTATGTCGGCTCGGCCTTCATCGCCACCGACGAGGCGCGCGCGGCCGAGGATTACAAGAACGGGATCGTCGACGGCCGCGCCGGCGACATCGTCTACACCAACCTCTTCACCGGCGTTCACGGCAACTATCTGCGCGCCTCGATCGAAGCCTCGGGCCTCGATCCGGACAATTTGCCGGAGAGCGACGTGACGCTGATGGATTTCGGCGGCGCCAACGCCAAGCCAAAAGCCTGGAAGGAGATCTGGGGCTCCGGCCAGGGCATCGGCGCGGTGCGGTCCGTCGGCCCGGCCGGCGCGCTGGTCGACCGTCTGGCCGATGAATATGCGGCGGCCAAGCGCCAGATCTGCGGCTGAGACACAAAACGCCGTCCCCAGGCAGGCAACGCCGCATGCCAAGGTGTTCCCGAAAATGTCCCCGCGCGCAGCTCGCCCGACGCGCCCCTTGCGCATTGCGGCTTGAACCGGGCGCCGTTTGCGGGTATCAGGACGCCGTCCTCGGGTGTTCCGCCTGCCGGACCAAGGCCGCTTTAGCTCAGTTGGTAGAGCACATCATTCGTAATGATGGGGTCGCGTGTTCGAGTCACGCAAGCGGCACCATTCCCTCGAAATTTTTCGCGATCAGTGCTCCGTATCGCGTGGTGGAAACGGATCGTTACCCGGTGCACCGATTATGCACTTCCACTGACTGGAAATGCTCAGGTTGCTGGGCAACGGTGATTGGTCTGTTACAACGACGCTCATGGCTTCAACGAGGGCATCATGAGCGACATCAAACTCTTTCGCACGACAAGCTCATCGGTCATCGAACTTCGGGGCAGCGCGGTCGCGCTGGAAAAGTCGCTCCAGTTGCTCATCGAACGCAACATGGACGCGTTTCTCGGCGTCCGATTTCTCGCTTCGGAGTTCATGACGACAAATGGCGGGCGAATGGATTCCCTCGGCATCGACGAAAACGGTTCGCCGGTCATCATCGAGTACAAACGAGCCAGCAACGAGAACGTCATCAACCAGGGGCTGTTCTATCTCGATTGGTTGATGGACCACCAACGCGACTTCGAATGGCTGGTGCTGGAGCGTTACGGGCAGGATCAAGCGAAGGCGGTGGAGTGGGGCTCGCCTCGGTTGATCTGCATCGCCGGCGACTTCACCAAGTATGACGCGCATGCGGTCAACCAGATGAACCGCAACATCGAACTCGTCCGCTACCGCCGTTTCGGCGAGGAGCTTCTGCTGTTCGAGCTGCTAACATCGACGTCCGAACGCCCGGCGCGGGACTTTTCTGGCGAGGGTACTGGACTGGGTGAACCCGTTTTGAACCGTCCACGCTCGCGTCAGAAAACCGTCACCCAGTATCTGGCCGATGCCGACCAGGAGTTGCTCGATCTATATGAGGCGATCAAGGCGTATTTATTGGCGCTCGGCGACGACGTGCAATTGAAAACCCTCGACAACTACGTCGCCTTCCGCCGACTGAAGAATTTCGCATGTGTCGAGGTGAAACCGCAAATTCGACACATCAAGGTCTTCGTGAAGGTCGATCCCGATAGCGTGCAGCTTGAACCGGGTTTCACGCGCGACGTGCGCAATATCGGTCACTTCGGGACCGGCGACCTGGAAGTCATCATCACCGATAGCGCGTCGTTGGACAAAGCCAAGCCGTTGATGGATCGCAGCTACGACGGTGCCTGACTGGCGCAACCAACCGATCGACTCTCGTTTGCGAAGGGCTCTCTCAAACAGTGTCCTACCAATCCGATGAGAATGTCCAGTTATTGTGCCGCAAGAGGGGAGCCGCGGCGTGACGCCTGGTGGGGTTTCAACACTGAAAAACGGACTGATACCGAAGGACTATCGATGGAAGAAGAGCTTAAGCAGCTATTGCTCTGGACGACCCGGAGCATCGAAATCGTCGGGATCATCGTCATCGTGGTTGGCACGATTACGGCGACCGTGACGTTTCTGCGCGACCGCACCGCAGGCAATGTTTCCGCCAGCTTTCACCGTTTTCGGTCCGGGCTCGGCCGCGCGATCCTGCTGGGGCTGGAATTCCTCGTCGCGGCCGACATCATCAACACGGTCGCGATCGAGCCGACCCTGGAGAGCGTTGCGGTGTTGGCAGGCATCGTCCTGATCCGAACCTTCCTCAGCTTTTCGCTCGAAGTCGAGATCGAGGGCCGCTGGCCGTGGCGCCGCGCGCAAGAGCCCCGACATCAGAATTGAACGTGACACGCAGCCGGATGTCCGCAGTTGCCAGACCATCTGCGATGCGAAGCGGAAAAGTAGCTGCAGCCCCCTCCCCGCCATCCATGCTAGACAGCCGCATGATCGCACCGCCCTTCGACTGCCAGGCCTGCGGGGCCTGCTGCTCCTATTCGCCGACATGGCCGCGCTTTTCGACCGAGGCCGAGGCCGATCTGGACAGGATTCCGGAAAAATTCGTCGCCGCCGATCTCAGCGGCATGCGTTGCGACGGCGCGCGCTGCTCGGCGCTTGTCGGCCGCGTCGGAAGCGCAACCTCCTGCGCGATCTACGCCCTGCGCCCCCAGGTCTGTCGCGCCTGCGTTCCGGGCGGTGACGACTGTCTGATGGCGCGCCGAGCTTTCGGACTGGATGATACCGCGGTCACGCCGCAGGGCAACGCGGTCTGCGAGGCGTAGAGCCGAGCACGGCAACGGCGAGTGTCTGGCCGCCGACATCCGCCGCGATCGTCAAGGCTCCCGGTAGCTCTTCGCCTTCAATTCCAAGCGGTATTGGCCCGGATATTTGATGAACAGGAGGCCGCCGCGACGTTCGGAATGGCCGGGAACGTAGTCGAGCGTGACCTCGCTGGTCTCCACCATCTTGTCGCCGTCCATCAGGCTGCCTTCGACCGTCACCTCCGCCGCGGTGGTGTCACCGCCGTTGAAAGCGCGAAAGCCTATGCGAAACCCGTTCGCCATCGTCTCGATGCGGCCGGCCGTCACTGCCAGTCGCGGCGTCCGGCCCGTCGCGCTAAACGCCTCGAACAGGATGAAGCCGATCATGGACAGCACGACCACCGCGGATACCCCGCCGACGATCCACTCGATCGGGTGCGGCTTGCCCGCCGGAGTTCCGTTGTCCGCTTCGTCCGCATCCTCCCGCTGATCCCGGCCCATCGATATCTTCCTTACAAGATCAAGCGGGCGGCGGCGGCGCCGATCGCGGCGGGGAAGCCAAGCACGACCACGGCCCGCAGGATTTCCGGAGAGGCCACCCCGTCGGTCCGCCCAAAGGTCCACAGCACATAGAGGCTGATCAGCGCCGCGAGCACATAGCCGACCAGGGTGAAGCGCAGGAAGGCGCTCCACCAGGGCGTGCCGGGCGGCAGCGATTCCTCGCCGTGGAACTCCACCGCATAGACGAAACCTTGCATCAACAGGATCGACAGCACGATGAGCGCGACGGCATGCCACGCGGTCATTTTGTAGGAAATGAGCACCATCTCCTCGGTCGGCGCGACATTGAGGCCGAGGAACAGCGCGCCAATGCTCATCAGGAACAGTTCGCTGGCATAGTTCACTTCCTCCGGGCCTTCGGACGGCTGCGTCTTGCCGCCGCCGAGCTGGCTGCGCCCGAGGATGGCGCCGATGCTCGCCGGAACCGCCTGAATGGCGATCTTCCCCACAATCTCGTCGAGCGGCATATCGAAGCGGAGCAGGCCGAATGTCGCCAGCACGACGGCGCTCGCGAGGATGCCGATCCCGTAGGCGATCGCCGCGTCGCGCAGATCATCTTTCCAGTCGGAGGTTTTCTGAAAGCCGGCATGAGAGGACAACAGCGCCAGAACCGGGATGGTCAGGATCAACAGCAGCGCCAGGCGAAACCGGTCGATATAAAAGCCGAGCCACCACATCTCCATGGTCATGATCATGGGCAGCGCGAAGATCAGCGCACCGCCGAAAGCGCGCCCCAGCCCGACGACGATTTGTCGGGGCTCGGAGCGCGGCGCGTTGCTCGGCCACCGAGGCGACGGCGGATCCTCCGCGCCCTGCATCGCTCGTCTCCTTGCAATCGCCAGCTTCCGCGCTCGGCGGCGGCGCGATGCCGCGCGACAACCGTCCCCGCATACGCAATTCTATTCCTGACCTCGTCGCGACTTCACCGGCTGCGCCCTGCTTGCCGAGCGGCTGTTGCTGCACCGGTAACGGCGGGAGAGGACCCTGTCCGCTCGTCACTAAGACCGGACATCGCTCCTCGTCGCCGTTCGCATCGCGTTCGGCGTCTGCGGGAGCGGTCGCGCCCGCCGTCCTACCGCGCCCCGGCCGACGCGTGGCGGCTCGCGGCCGAACAGCTCCGCCGAAAACGGCTCCGGGGTCCACAGCGCCCGCCGCAAGGCTTCCGCCTCGTGCCGTTCGGCGTCGATGCGGTTCCAGCGCGGTTGCTCGTTCATTCGCAGGGGTTGCGGCGGATTGCGCCTGGCGAACTCCCGATTGGCCTCCGCCCAATGCTCGTGTTCGCGGCCGCTCGGACGGCCCTCCCGCTCCCAAATTTCATAGGCAAGTCTGCGGATCGCCTCAGCGTTGTCCACCTTCACCATCGCCTCGTCTCCCGATGTCAGTTGGATCGAAAATATAGTACGGCCTGAACCATCCGTAAGGACGCATGATGAAACAATATGCGCAGCCGGGAAAACGACTGCGGCAAGCCCGCCACTTGTGCTCGCGAGACTCAGCATCGGGCCAGTCGGCATCATCGCGCCGCGTTTGGCGCCGGGTCAATGGGTATTCTTGAAATGGCCCTGTCCGCGCTCAGCCGCTGAGGCGGGACGTCATCAAAGCCGCGACCACGAGGATCGACCACACCGCGATGGTCGCCCACAACATGCCCATTTCGGCACTTCTGTAACTCATACGCTTTGACCTTCATGCGCCGCGTCCAGGGCGCGGGCTGACTGCCGTATCTTCGCCTTATTTAGGGCGAGGCCAGGTCTTGTCGAAGGACGAACTCGGTGGGCGGTTAACGATCACCCCACCTTCGTCCGCGCGCGAAGCGTTTCCAGCACCGCCGGAACGGCGTCGACCCGGTCGACCAGCGCATCCGCGCCGAGCTCTTCCGGCATGATCGCCGTGTAGCCGCCGCGCACCGCCACAACGGCTATCCCGGCGGCCAGGGCCGCCTCGACATCGTTCTCGCTATCGCCGACGAAGACGACATCGCCAACGCCGAGGCCGAGCCGCTCGCAGGCCAGCAGCAACAGGCCCGGCGCCGGTTTCTTCTCGGGGCCGGCGTCACCGCCG
Organism: Aurantimonas marina; assembly: GCF_017183135.1. Taxonomy (GTDB): domain Bacteria; phylum Pseudomonadota; class Alphaproteobacteria; order Rhizobiales; family Rhizobiaceae; genus Aurantimonas; species Aurantimonas marina. Next base: position 554,944 of record NZ_JADDXW010000001.1, read on the forward strand.
ACGACCGCATCAAGAAGGTCCAGCAGGCCGAAATGGGCGAGTATCTCGCGCGTCGCCGCTTCCGGCTTGTTGGTGACAACGCCGATCGGAACACCTGCGTCGCTGAAGGCCCGCGTCGCCTCGCTGGCGCCGGCCGTCAGCGTCGTCAGTTCGGTCGCGCGCGGCTCGTAGATCGCGAGGAACCGCTCGGCGACCTTGTCGCGGCTGGCCCGGTCGATCTGTTTGCCGAGCGCCGCATAGGCCCGCTCGATCAGCTTCGGCACGCCGCCGCCGATCATTCTTGTCACCGCTTCCAGGGTGAAGGGCGGTTCGCCGTAGCTTGCCAGCGTCTGGTTGAGCGATTCGTGAATGTCGGGCGCCGAATCGATGAGCGTTCCATCCAGATCGAACAGGACCGCTTTCGGCCATGACACACCGGCCATCAGGCGGCATCCTTCCATTTGATCGAACAGCCGATCGAAGGCACCTGTTCAGCGGGGCCCTCGCCGGTTTCGGCAACCTGCTTCATGGCATTGAAGAGATCGCGCCCGGTGTCGCCCGGCGTCGCCTGCTTGCGCGAGGCGTCGATACGGCCGCGATATTGCAGGCCGAGATCGCCGTTGAAGCCGAAGAAGTCCGGCGTGCAGACGGCGCCATAGGCCCGCGCCACGCTCTGGTCCTCGTCATGGAGATAGGGGAATGGGAAGCCGTGCTCTTCGGCAAAGCGCTTCATGTTCTCGAACGAATCCTCCGGATAGGCGGAGGCATCGTTCGACGAGATGGCGACCGTGCCGATGCCGAGCTCCGCGAGTTCCTTGGCATCGCGCACCAGCCGGTCGATCACCGCTTTCACATAGGGGCAGTGATTGCAGATGAAGGCGACCAGGAGGCCGTTCGGACCCTTGTGGTCGAAGATCCGGTGGGTATTGCCGTCGACGCCGGGCAGTTCCGCGTCCACTGCCTGCCAGCCGAAATCGCAGATCGGGGGTTGTGCCGCCATGGTGAGACTCCTCCTCGCTCAAGTACCGTCCTTCGATTAAGGGCAAACCGCGCGAAAATCGAGCTGGCGCGACGACGCCCCGCTCAGATCGCCGACAGCCCGCCGTCGACGGGCAGGACCGCCCCCGTCATGAAACCATTGGCCGGATCGGCGGCGAACAGCACCGCGGTGACCACCTCCTCGACCTCGGCGAGCCGGCGCATCGGGATGCCGCGCACGATCCGCTTCTCCTCCTCCGAATCGGCCTCCGCGTCGTCGCCGAGCACCATCGCCGTGCGGGCGAAGGACGGACAGACGGCGTTGACCCTGATGCCGCGCCGGGCGGTCTCGGCGGCGGCCGAGCGGGTCAGGCCGACGACGCCGTGCTTGGCGGCGGCATAGACCGACAGGAGCGGCGCGCCCTTCAGCCCGGCGACCGAGGCGACATTGACGATGGTGCCGCCCCTGCCCTCGCGTGCAAACCGGGCTTCCATCGCGGCCAATTGGTGCTTCATGGCGAAGAAGACGCCCATCAGGTCGATCGCGATCACCCGTTCCGCCTCGGCGGCATCGATGGTCGACAGACGCTTGTAGGCGTGGACGATGCCGGCATTGTTGATGGCGATGTCGAGGCCGCCGAAGCGCGCGATCGCGGTCTCGACCAGCGCTTGCGCCGTCGCCTCGCGCGAGACGTCGCCGGCAAGCGTCACGATCTCGGTATCGGGAATATCCTTGGCGGACGCCGCAAGCGCCGCGTCGTCGAGATCGGTGACGAGAAGCTTTGCCCCTTCGGCGGCAAAGGCCCTGGCGATCGAGCGGCCGAAACCACCGGCCGCGCCGGAGACAAGCACGCTCAGGCTATCGAATCGGCGCATCGGGTCAGCCCTCGTCCCGGATGAGCTCGACGGCGAGGCCTGCGATCACCGGAACGCTGCGGCCGTAGGACTTGGCCTTCTCCGGATTGGAGGCGTTGCCCTGGGTATAGCGCTTGAAGACGCCTTGCAGGATCGCAGCCAGACGGAAGAACGAGAAGGCGAGATAGAACGGCCAGTTGTCGATGCCCTTGAGCCCGCGCCGCTCGCAATAATGGGCGACATATTGCGCTTCGGTCGGGATGCCCAGCGACGACCGGTCGGCATCGCCGAGCCCCTTGAACGAGCCGACATGCGGCAACCGCCACTGCATGCACTGATAGGCCAGATCGGCAAGCGGATGGCCGAGGGTCGAGAGCTCCCAGTCGAGGATCGCCAGGATCTCCGGCTTGTCCTTACGAAACATGATGTTGTCGAGCCGGTAGTCGCCATGCACGAGGCTGGTCGCGCCGTCGTCCTCCGGCAAATTCTCCTCTAGCCAGTCGATCAGTGTGTCCATGTCATCGATCTCGTCAGTCTTGGACTGGCGATACTGCTCCGACCAACGCGACAATTGCCGATCGAAGTAATTGCCCGGCCGGCCGAAATCCGACAGCCCCACCGCCGCGACATCGACCGAATGCAATGCGGCGAGGGCCGCGTTCATCGCGTCGTAGATCGCGCCGCGCTCCTCCGCGTCGAGCTCCGGAAGCAAGGGGTCCCAAAAAATCCGACCGTCGAGATGCTCCATGACGAAGAAGGTGCGGCCGAGCGGCGAATCAGAGCCATTCGCCAGATGCAGCATCTTCGGCACCGGCACGTCGGTGCCGGCGAGCGCCTTCATCACCTTGAATTCCCGGTCCACCTGATGGGCGGATTTCAGCAGCTCTCCCGGCGGCTTGGCGCGCAGAACATAGGTACCGCTCGCCGCGTCGAGGCGAAAGGTCGGGTTCGACTGGCCGGCCTGGAACTTGACGACCTGCTCAAGGCCCGCGAATCCCTCGATATGAGATTCGAGATAGGCACCGAGCGCCGCTTCGTCGATGGTCTGGTCGTCCGTTTCCTCGCTCATGACCCGCCGCTCACAAGACTTCGAACAGGCCGGCGGCGCCCATGCCGCCGCCGACGCACATGGTCACGACGACCCAGCGCACGCCGCGACGCTTGCCTTCGATCAGCGCATGGCCGGTCATCCGGGCACCGGACATGCCGTAAGGATGGCCGATCGAGATCGCGCCACCGTCGACATTGAGGATGTCGTTCGGAATGCCGAGCTTGTCGCGGCAGTAGAGCGCCTGGCTGGCGAAGGCCTCGTTCAACTCCCAAAGGCCGATGTCGCCGACCTTGAGGCCGTTCTTCTCCAGGAGCTTCGGCACGGCGAAGACAGGTCCGATGCCCATCTCGTCCGGGTCGCAGCCGGCGACCGCTATGCCGGCATAGCGCCCGAGCGGCTGAAGCCCGCGCTTTTCGGCGTCCCTTGCCTCCATCAGCACTGCGGCCGAAGCGCCGTCGGACAGCTGCGAGGCATTGCCGGCGGTGATGAAGCGTCCTTCTTTCACCTCCTGCCCGTCCTTGAAGACGGGTTGCAGCTTTTCGAGATCGGCCAGGGTCGTCTGCGGGCGATTGCCCTCGTCGCGGTCAAGCGTCACCTCCCGGTCAGAGATTTCACCGGTTTCCCTGTCCTTGACCTTCATCGTCGCGGCCATCGGTACGATCTCGTCGTCGACGCGCCCGGCGACCTGGGCCTCGGCCGTCCGCTGCTGCGACTGCAGCGCATACGCATCCTGCGCCTCGCGTGAAATGCCGTAGCGGTCCGCGACGATCTCGGCGGTCTCCAGCATCGACATGTAAAGGTCCGGCCGGTGTTCCCGCAGCCAGGGGTCAACCCCGCGAAACAGGTTCATCTTGTCGTTCTGGACCAGCGAAACCGACTCCAGTCCGCCGCCGACGGCGACCGTCATGTTGTCGAGAACGATCTGCTTCGCCGCCACGGCGATCCCCATCAGGCCGGACGCGCATTGCCGGTCCAGCGTCATGCCGGCGACGCTTGTGGGCAGTCCGGCGCGGAGCGCGCATTGGCGCGCTATGTTGGTACCGGTTGAACCCTGCTGCAAAGCGGCGCCCATCACCACATCCTCGATCTCCCCCGGAGCGACGCCGGCCCGCTCGACCGCGTGGCGAATGGCATGTGCGCCGAGGGCCTGCGCCTGGGTGTCGTTGAAGGCGCCACGATAGGCTTTGCCGATCGGCGTGCGCGCCGTCGACACGATGACCGCTTCTCTCATGGCGGGGCTGCCCTTTCTTCTTTTCGACTATCGTTCGGTTGCGGGCTGAAATCAGTCCGACGGCGGCTCCAGCACGGCGAGCGTGATCCAGTGGGCCGTCAGCGCAGGCTTCGTCGCACCCTCGATCTCGACCGTCGCGTCCCACGCGGTCTGGAGGCTCACGGCGCGCTCGGTCAACCCGATCATCCTGAAGCGACCGCGCACGCGCTGTCCGGCCTTGACCGGATTGAGGAAGCGGACGCGCTCGAAGCCATAATTGATGCCCATCTTCGTGGTCTCGACGCCCGGCAGCGCATCGTAGGCGAGCGGCGACAACAGCGACAATGTCAGGAAGCCATGGGCGATCGTCCCGCCGAACGGCGTTTCGGCCTTGGCGCGCTCGGGATCGACATGGATGAACTGGTGATCGTGGGTCGCCGTCGCGAAAGTATCGATCATCGCCTGATCGACGGTCACCCAGTCGGAGACGAACGCCTCACCGTCGAGATGCGCGCGATAGACGTCGAGCGGCACGAGGCGCGCCCTGAGCGCCGCTTCGGTCGCGGCGACGGAATCCAGTCCCATCAGCCCTCCTGGAACAGTTCGTGTCCGGTTTCGACCCCGATGCCGCCATCGAGCGGCAGGATCGCGCCCGTGGTATATGCACCGCCGCGCCCGCAAAGAAACAGCGCGGCCCCCGCAATGTCGTCGGGCGAGCCGATCCGGCCCATGGGAACGCCGCGCCCGACCGCCGCAGCCTTTTCGTCGCTGCCGGTGGCGAAGGCCGTCATCTTCGACTGGAAAGGCCCGGGCGCGAGGGCATTGACGGTGATGTGACGGCCCGACAACTCCTTGGCGAGGCAGCGGGTCAGATGATGCACCGCCGCCTTCGAGGCCGCGTAGGAATAGACGTTCTCGCTGAGCGGCGCCGCGCCCATCACCGAGCCGAGATTGACGATTCGCGCTGGATCGTCGGCATGTGTGGATTTTTCCAGCAACGGCAAAAGCTGCTGGGTCACGGTGAACAAGCCAGCGACATTGACGCCGAGTACCCTCTGCCAGGCGTCGTAGGGAAATTGCTCCAGGGGCGAGCCCCAGGAGACGCCGGCATTGTTGAATAGAATCTCGAGCCGGTCGGTGCGATCCATCACTGCAGCCGCGAGCGCCTTCACGCCCGCCTCGCTCGACACGTCGCCGGCAAAACCCTCAACCGTGCCGGGATGCCCCTCTGCGTTGATCTCGGCGGCGGTCGCCTCGCAAGCCTCGGCCTTGCGCGAGGCGATCAGGACCCGCGCCCCGGCGCCGGCCAGCGCGGTCGCGATCATCCGCCCGATGCCGGTCGCACCGCCGGTGACCAGCGCGGTCTTGCCGTTCAACGCGAACAGGCGGTCCAGAATCGGCATCGTCATCGGCATTCCTCTCCTGTCGACCGGCCGCGCGCCGAGCCCCTGCAAGGGACTTTCAACGCCCGCAATTGACATCATACCCAAGAGTATGTCCAGTGGCGAGGCGATGGTCAGTGAAAAACACGACGCCGACGACGGCAAGCAGGAACAGGATGCGCGTAGGCCTCCCGGCCCTTCCTCGCGTTCGCGCCGCGACCGCGACTTTTCCGCCGCGCGCGGCAGTGCGGCGGAGTGCGACGGGACACTTGCGGCGCTTCTGGCCGCGGCCGCCCGCGCTTTCGGCGAAAAGGGGCTCGCGGCGACGTCGATCGACGATATCGCGCGGCGCATGGGAGCCACCAAGGGCCTTGTCTACCATTATTACCGCTCCAAGAACGACCTGTTCTTCGACGTCTGTCAGCATGGCATGGCGCTCGATTTCGCCGCGATCGAGCCCCACGCCGCTTCGCGGGACCGCGCCATCACTCGGCTGCGCGCCATGGCCGAGGCCCATGTGCTCACGATGATGGAGCGCATCGATTTCCAGCATGTCATCCTGCAGGGCGTCTCCCAGCATGTGAACGGCCCGTCGACCCCGGAGGATCGCGCGACGCTGGAGCGGCTCATCGCCGAGCGGGACCGCTACGAAATGCTGTTCCGCGGCGTCATCGCCGATGCCACGCGAGAGGGCGATCTCGGCGCCGTCCGCGATGCGTCGATCGCCGGCAAGGCGTTTCTTTCGGTGCTCAATTCACCGGTTTTCTGGTATCGCCAGCGCGACGGCGAGACCGCTGACGACCGGCGGGCCATCGCCCGTGATATCGCCTATTTCGCCCTGCGCGGCGCCGGTGCGGACAGCGCCATTCTTGAGGAGGAGTTCGACCAATGAGCAACATGGCCCTCGGCATGACCGACCGCTTGAAGCCGATCCATGCCGCCGTCCGCGACATGATCCGGGACGAGATCGCCCCGGCAAGCGAGGAGTTTCTCGCCGAAGTGTCGAAGGGCGAACGCTGGGTCTATACCGATCGCCAGCGGGACCTTCTCGAGGGTCTCAAGGCCAAGGCCAAAAGCCGCGGCCTGTGGAACTTCTGGCTGACCGATTCCGAACGCGGCTCCGGCCTGACGATCGTCGAATACGCCTATCTCGCCGAGGAGATGGGCAAGACGCATCTCGGCGCCGAAACCTTCAACTGTTCGGCGCCGGACACCGGCAACATGGAAGTGTTCGAGCGCTATTGCACGCCCGAGCAGCAGGAGCCCTGGCTGCAACCGCTGCTAGAGGGTGAAATCCGCTCCGCCTATCTGATGACCGAGCCGGACGTCGCGTCGTCGGACGCCACCAACATCGCCATGTCCTGCGTCGCCGACGGCGACGACTACGTGCTCAACGGCGAGAAATGGTGGGCGACGGGCGCCGGCGACCCCCGCTGCAAGATCTATATCGTGATGGTGAAGACCGGCGGCGACGACCAGCCCAAGCACCAGCGTCATTCGATGATCCTGGTGCCCGCCGACACATCGGGCGTCGAGGTCATGCGAGCGCTGACGGTCTATGGCGAGGACGACGCCCCGCACGGCCATATGCATATCCGATTCACCGACGTTCGGGTGCCGAAGGAAAACCTGATTCTTGGCGAGGGTCGCGGCTTCGAGATTGCCCAGGGGCGGCTCGGACCCGGCCGCATCCACCATTGCATGCGCGCGATCGGCCACGCCGAGGCGGCGCTGGAACTGATGTGCAAGCGAGCGATGCGGCGCGAGGCCTTCGGCAAGAAGCTGGCCCAGCTGGGCGCCAATTTCGACATCATCGCCGAATGCCGCATGGATATCGAGATGGCGCGGCTGCTGTGCCTCAAGGCGGCCTGGATGATGGATCAGGGCGACGCCAAGGCCGCCGCGCCGTGGATCAGCCAGATCAAGGTCGTGGCGCCGAACATGGCGCTGAAGGTCGTCGACGAGGCGGTGCAGATGCATGGCGGCGGCGGTATCAGCCAGGACGTGCCGCTGGCACGCATGTGGACGCATCTCAGAACGCTCAGGCTCGCCGACGGGCCGGACGCCGTGCATCGCCGTCAGGTCGCACGCTGGGAACTCAGGAAGCACACGCAGGAGAAGGTGTGAGCGGCTGCCTCTCGCGCGCTCCGTGGCGGCAGGCTTATGCCGCTTCGGTCAGAATTGTGGGAGAAAGGTGGCGGCTCGCCTCCATGACCTCCATGCCGACGATGCGGCCGTCGGTGTCGTAATCGAGAACGACGCCGTCCGAGACTTCCTCGCTCTCGATGACGGGCTCCGGCGAAAAGCGGATATAGGCGGCATCCGATTCGCGGTCGTAGTGGACAGTTGGTCTCATAGCCGGCGCGCCCTTCGATCGAAGAATGCGGTTAATATGCGGATTTTGTCTGGAGATTCCACCAGAGCGACGCGAAGTACACGATTCCCGTGCTCGGGAATCCGAAGAAAGCGCCGTTCGACGCCCTCCCGGCGCGGGTCAGGGATCGTCCACTCAGCTTCACGAATGGTCCGTTCGATCCAAGTGACGTCAAGTTCCCGTTCTCTGAGTGCTTCAACCGCGTGCCGTGAGTATTCGAGTCGCTTCATTGTTGCCGCTCCGATCGTACCCTTGCACCGGGGTTGAGACTGCCGGATCAGTATGGATACGGAAACATGCAGAATGCAGGGGCGACGGCATGTTTGTCGGTTGACCGAATAAGAAATGAAAGAGCCCGCTTCATGAAAGCCATCGTCTGCGAGAATTATGGTCCGCTCGACAAGCTGGCCTACAAGGAGGTTGACGACCCCTCACCCGCCGGCAGCCAAGTCGTAATCCGGCCCGACGCGATCGGAGTCAACTATCCGGACGGGCTATTGGTCCAGGGTCTCTATCAGGCAAAGCCGAACCTACCCTTCGTCCCGGGCATGGAGGCGGCGGGCGAGATAGTGGCACTCGGCCCGGACGCCGAGCGCTTCAGGCGCGGCGACCGTGTCGTCGCCTCCATGGAGAACGGCGCCTATGCCCAGCGCGTCCTGGTCGAGGAGGCAGCCTGCACGGCGCTTCCCGAGGACTTGGACGCCGGCGCAGCCTGCGCCCTCCTCTGCGGCTATGGCACGGCGCACCACGCGCTGAAGCAGCGCGCGACGTTGCAACCCGGCGAGACGCTGCTGGTTCTCGGCGCGGCCGGCGCCACCGGGCTCGCGGCGGTCCAGATCGGCCAGGCGATGGGGGCACGGGTCATCGCCGTCGCCTCCTCGGAGGACAAGCGGGCGCTCGCCGTCTCGGAGGGTGCCGAAGTCGCCATCGGCTATGACGACCTTCGCGGCGACATCAAGCGGCTGACCGATAGCAAGGGCGTCGACGTCGCCTTCGATCCGGTCGGCGGCGAAGCCTTCGAAGCGGTGTCGCGATCGATGGCGTGGAACGGCCGCCTCCTCGTCATCGGGTTTGCGTCGGGCACGATTCCGCAATTTCCGGTGAACCTTGCCCTCGTCAAAGGCTACAGCGTCGTCGGCGTGTTCTGGGGCGCCTTCACCCGCAAGGAGCCGGAGGTCTTTGCCGACAACATGCGCGAGCTGATGGAGTGGGCGACAACCGGACAAATCGAGCCACACGTATCGGAGCGCGCGCCGCTCGCCGACGCTGCCGACGTCCTCAAGCGCATCCACGCCCGGCAGACGACCGGCAAGATCGTCCTGGTTCCGTAGGCCGCTTTTTAGGACGCCTGGGCCGCGCCTGAAAGCGTCGGGCTGGAGACCGATCCCGTCTCCTCGCCAAGGCGAACGAAGACCCAGTCGGTCAGCATCGCGCCGATCCACATGCCGATCAGTGCCGTCCAGGCGGTCACCGCGAGGATGGAACCGCCGGTGACGCCGGCGCCCACCGCGCAACCGCCCGCCAGCATGGCGCCGAAACCCATCAGCACCGCGCCGAAGATATAGCGCGGCATGGTGTGCCCGCCGTCGAAGTTCTCGATCTTGAGCTCGCCGGCCAGCAACGCGGCGGTAAACGAGCCGAGGAAGACGCCCGGCATGATGCCGATAGCGAAATCGACCGCGTGGTCAGGCCAATTCAGGGTGAGCATGAGGAGGTCGGCGGATGGGCCCGAAAAGGTCAGCGATTCCGTCGGCACGATCCCGAATGCCGTCTGCGAGGCGGCGTAGGTGAACAGCCAGCCGGCCGGGATGGCGAGACCCACCCCGAGCGCGCCGATCCAGATTTGTGATCTGACCCGCTTGTGGAGCGCCACGGCGATGCCGGCGGCCAACCAGACGAGGCCGATGCCGAGGCCGACCTCGTGCCCGACGCCGAGCCAGGCGAGGATATCGCGATCCGGGCCACCGTCGATCAGCCACCAGCCTGACAATTCGCTGCGCAAGGGCGACAACAGACCGCGATAGGCGGCCTGGGCAGATACAGCGAAAACCAGGCCCGACAGCAGCGCCCGGAGATTGCCGGTGGCCGAGAGGACGAGTAGCCGGGTGGCACAGCCGCGCGACGCGATCATCCCGACACCGAACAGGAGACCGCCGATCGCCGCGCCGGACATGCTCCCGGTGACCGCCAGCATGCGGCTTTGCGAGACATCGAGCCAACCGGCCAGGATCGCGGCCTGCACGCCGACCAGCGCCGCCGAAAAACCCAGCAGCCAAACAACGAGTTTGGCGCCGGGTTCGCGGCGGCGGAATTCGATCACGGCCGAACGCAGGCAAAAACGACTGCGCTGGGCAAAGGCGCCGAACATGAAACCGATGATGACACCGCCGGCCACCAGAACATGGGTCTCGCCGAACCGGTCCATCAATGAGGCGAGATCCATCTCTCCACCCTCCATTCGTCATTCCAAACGATATATTTGGATATTTGAATGAATTCGGCGTCCGGCGCCTTGATCCATGTCAAGCGAGGAAGGACGGTACGCTGCGCGGCCAGCGGAGGGAAAATGCCAGAGCGTCATCGGGGACAGTCGAGAAGCCCTGAGGCGCCGTGCCAGGCGGCCGTGCTTGCCCGGCGCCGATCACGGGCGCGTGGTCGCCCAGTGGCCGGGGCTTGGTCGTTCAGAGGCGTGTTACGCGAACAGCTCGAAATCGCCGCCAAGTTCAACCGGCTGGGAAGCGCTGGTGATGGCCTGCCGCGACAGGGCGAGCCGGTTCTTCAGATCACCCAGGCGGACGGTTTCGAGCGCCGACTGCAGCGCGACCTCGTATTCGGCCGGCGCATGATCGCCAGCGACCGCAAGAAACGTCGCGAGATTTTCGAGCGTCTGCTGCGTGCGATCAATGCTCTGCACGGCGCGTACGTAAGGTGCATCCTGCCGCGGATGATCGGTGCAGATCAGATCGTGCATCGCTTCGGTCATCTCCGCCAAAGCGTTCAGCTCGTCGGAAAGGATTTTCAGCAGATCGGGCAGAGGGCTCGTGGTCATGACGCTACGCTTTGGTTGGTGGAATCGGCGCTCGGTGGATCGCGAAGGAATTGCCGCGCTGGCTCTTGGTCGTGTCAAAACAGTTCGACTTCTCCGATCGACTGCGGCTTTCTGATCGGAGGCGCAACCTTGATGGGCGGCATCACGGCTTTCTCGAAGAAGATCTGCCGGGCGCGCCCCGAATGAGGCCAGTATTCGATGCGCCGACCCGTGGCCCCGCCCAGACTGCCGCCCAGATAGGTGATGTTCTCCATCTGCAGGAAACGCTCTGCGAAGGCGGCATTCTTGGAGCCGACTTCGGACAGGCCATCCATCGCCCGCGCGCCGCCGAACAGCTTTGCCTCGAGATGTCCACGCCGCGCGCCACGCTGCAGCAGTCCGTTGATCAACAGCTCCATCAGATAAAGACCGAAGCTTTCCGCCCGCGCGCCCTCCTGACCGCTGCTTCCCGGCAGCAGAAAGTGATTCATCCCACCGACGCCGGCACCCGGATCCCGGATGCAGGCGGCGACACAAGAGCCCAGAAGCGTGGTCAGGATCGTGTCCGGACCTTCGTCAACCTTGGCTTCGCCTTGCATGACATGGACGCGTCGTCCTTCGCTTCGCCCCGTCATTACTGCAGACGCCCGACAACGGCTTCCATGGTCTTCTTGAGCACGGGCACAGTAATGGGCTTGGCCAGGAAATTGTTCACGCCGAGCTGCGCGGCCTTTTGCACCAGCTCCCGGTCGCCCGCGCCGGTAAGGATGATAAACGGCGTCTTCTTGGTCGGCGCGTAGGAACGCACGGCCTTCAAGAGCTGGATACCGTCGAGCTTGGGCATGTTGAAGTCCGAGATGATGATATGGCATGGGGCCGACATCATCGTTCGCAGCGCCTCTTCGCCATCGACTGCAAAGACGATGTTCTTGATGCCAAGTTGTTCTAGCGCATCACGAATGAGCATGCGGCTTGTTCTATGATCGTCGACGATCAGAACCTTCAATTGATCTACAATGCCCATGGCGTTGTTCCTTTCGACCGCATTACAAGCGAATTTGATGAATCTATCCTCAATTTCGCTGCGTTTTTTATAGAGGTTTCGCTTTGCGAGCGGTTCATACGAAGATCTCCCGCGCCACACGCGACAGCGGCAGTCGCTTTTGCGCGGCGCCGATCTCGTGGGCGACGCGCGGCATGCCGTAGACGAGCGAGGTTTCCTCGTCCTGAGCCAGGGTCCGGGACCCTCCCTTCCGCATTTGCAGAAGCCCCTGCGCGCCATCCCGGCCCATCCCGGTGAGAATCACGCCGGTCGATCGGTCCTTGAAATTCTTCGCGATCGACGCGAACAGCACATCGACCGACGGTCGGTGTCCGCAGACCGGCTCGTCTGCCACCAGCGCGATGGTCAACTGGGTTCCCTTTCGCAGCATCATGTGACGGCTGCCGCCCGGGGCGAGATAGACATGGCCCTGGCGAATCGCTTCGCCGTCCTTGGCCTCGCTGACATGGGCGGGACAGATCCGATCGAGCCGTGCCGCAAAGGAGGCGGTGAATGCGGCCGGGAGATGCTGAACGATGAGCGTCGGGGGGCAGTCGGCGGGGAACTCGGCGAGCACCTGCATCAACGCCTCGACGCCGCCCGTCGATGATCCGATGCCGATAAGGTCCGGGCCGGATTGCGACCGGGCCAGAACACTGTTCGCCGCGCCGTTACCGGCGTGTTCGACAGCGGCTGTCCGTCGCTTGACCAGGCCAGCCTTGGCGCGTTTGGCCTCCTTGATCAGGTCGGGCAGGATTTCAAAGGTGTTGCTGCTGGGACCCGGCTTGGCGATGCAATCGAATGCCCCGATCTCCAGCGCCTCGAGCGTAACGGCCGCTCCCGGTGCCGTCAGATTGGATACCATGATCACCGGCGTCGGGCGCAACGTCATGATCTTCTGCAGGAATTCGATGCCGTTCATGTTCGGCATCTCGACGTCCAGGGTGACGACGTCCGGATCGAGCGACTTCATTTTCTTGCGTGCTTCAAAGGGATCGGACGCTTCGCCGACCACCTCGATTCCCGGGTCGCCATTCAGCGCATGGCGAATAAGCGCGCGCATCGTCAATGAATCGTCGACCACGAGGACTCTGGCAGGAGACATACTCACGATTTCCTCTTGCTCGCGGCGCGGCCGGCTGACGAATGGCCAGGCTTCGGCGCGCCATCGCTCTCCCTTGTGCGATGCACGCGCTCACCGTGATGATTCGGTAGAAGGGGGAGACGGGATCTATTCAACGCTCTGCCCTCAGCCCGTCTTGCGATAGGACGTGTTGGTGTCATAGGTCATCACCTTGGTGGCCGCTCCCGCCAGCCGTTCGGAGTGGCCGACATAGAGAAAGCCGCCCGGCTGGATGCGCTCGGCGAAGCGGCTCCACACGCGTTCTCGCGTCTGCTGATCGAAATAGATCGTGACGTTGCGGCAAAAGATCGCGTCGAACTTGCCCTTCATCGGCCACTGGCCAATCAGATTCAATTCGCGGAACGCCACCAGATCACGCATGGCATCGACCACCTCGAACGCCATTTCGTTGATCCCGCCGGAGGAGGGCGCGCCGCTGTCCGGACTTGCCGGCCGAAACCAGCGGCGACGCATATCGGCCGGCACGGCTTCCAGTTCGCTGGATGCGTAGACCCCCGCCCGTCCGGTGGCCACGACATTGGGATCGATATCGGAGGCGAGAATGCGGATATCGTGATCGGCCGCATCCGGCATGAGCGAGAGCAGCGTCATCGCGATCGAATAGGGTTCGTGTCCGGTGGAGCACCCCGCCGACCACATGCGCACGCGCCCACCGCCCTTGGCAGCGCTCAGCAGCGGCGGAAGGAAGTGCTCCCGCAGGTGATCGAAATGGTGCTTTTCGCGAAAGAACTGCGTGACGTTCGTCGTGAGCGAGGCGAGCATGGTCATGCGCTCGCTCGCGCCACCCGCTTCGCTGACCATTTCGCAATAGTCTTTGAAACTCCGCATACCCAGACTGCGCAGCCGCTTCGACAGGCGGGAATAGACCAAAGTCGCCTTGGACGTGGTCAGATGAATACCCGCGTCTTCGTAAAGCATTCCCGCGATCTTCAGAAAGTCGGCTTCCGTCATCGGGAACTCGCCGGCGACGATCGAAGCGGACGCGGAGCCTCGCGGCCTTACGGTCTTCTCCTGCTGTCTATCAACACTCACAGCGTGTTACTCCCTGGCCAGCCGTAGGCGTTCGGCGCGTTTACGCCGGGCCAGACGGGGCAGCACCCGATTTCGATCCTCCCTGCGGAGGGACTTTGGTAGTTCTACGTCACGCCGCGGCTTGAAGTTGTGGCAAGACATTGTCTGTTGCGATCAGCGAGATCATGCGTCCTTCGATCGCCATGACGCCCCTGACGAATTGTTTCGCCAGTTCCGAAGCGATATCGGGCGTCGGCTGCAGCGCGTCGTCCGTCACCGTGAGGATATCGGAGACGGCGTCGACGAGCAGGCCGAACAGCTGGTGCTCGGCACGCACCACGATGATGACACTGCGCGCGCTGGCTTCGGTCCTGGCGAAGCCCAGCCGTGCGGCGAGGTCGACGATCGGCAGCACCGCGCCGCGCAGATTGATCACGCCGTTGACATAGGAGGGCGCATGCGGGAGCGGCGTTGCCGCCGTCCAGCCGCGAATCTCGCGCACCGACATGATGTCGACGCAGAATTCCTGTTCCCCGATCCGGAAGGCGATCAACTCGCGGCCGTTTCCCTCGCCCTTGTTGTCGTTCTCGCCGGGATTGCCAACTTGATTCGTCATCGATTTCACTCCGCTGCCTGCTGAAGTCCGTTGCTGTGAATACCGTCGGTGCGCGACGTGGCCACGATCACGTCGACATCGAGAATGAGCGCGACACGCCCGTCGCCGAGGATCGTCGCGGCGGCGATGCCCGGAACGCGGCGATAATTGGCTTCAAGGCTCTTGATGACGACCTGGCGCTGCCCCTGGATCGCATCCACCAGAAGCGCCGAGCGGGTGCCGTTCTCGGCCTCCACGAGGATCGCGACACCGGTCGTCGCATTGGTCGGGGTCGACGTATAGGCCAGTTCGCGGGCGACATCGACGAGGGGCAGGAAGGCGTCGCGCACCTTGATCAACCGCGCATCGCCGCCAAAGCCCTTCACCTCTTCCGGCTTCGGCTGCAGCGTCTCGATGATCGCTGTCAGCGGCACCACCGCCGTCTGGTCTCCGACCGTCACGATCATTCCGTCGAGCACTGCCAGCGTCAGCGGCAGACTCATGGTGAAGGTGGAGCCCTTTCCAGGTTTGGAGGTGATCGATACCCGCCCGCCCAGCGCCTGGATCGAGCGTTTCACCACATCCATGCCGACGCCGCGGCCCGAAAGCTCGGAGATTTCGCTTGCCGTTGAAAAGCCCGGCATGAAGATGAGGTTGTCGATCTCTTCGTCCGAAAGATTGGCCTCTGCCGGGACCAGGCCCTTGGAGACGGCGATCTCGCGCACTTTCGGGCGATTGATACCGGCTCCGTCATCGGTGATTTCGATGACGATGCGGCCCGAGCGGTGCATTGCGGCGACCTTGACCGTGCCCTCTTCCGGCTTGCCGGCAGCCAGTCGCACGTCGGGCTTTTCCAGCCCGTGGTCGATGGCGTTGCGCAGCATGTGGGTCAGCGGGTCGGCCAGCCGCTCGATCACGGTCTTGTCGACCTCGGTCCACTCACCCTCGGTGACCAGCCGGACGGTCTTGCCGGAGATCTCCGCGACCTCGCGGGCAAGGCGCGGCAACCGCTGGAACACCGATTTCACCGGCTGCGCCCGGATCGCCATGACGCTGTCCTGGATCTCGCGGGTCAGCTGTTCGAGTTCGTCAAGACCGACGGCGACCTCCGAAGCGCGGGCAAGCCCGGCCTGATAGGTTCTCTGGGAAAGCATGACCTGATGAATGACGAGTTCGCCGACCAGATCGATCAGCCGGTCGACGCGTTCGAGGTCGACGCGGATCGTCTGGGTCGGGCTGCCGCCGACATTGGCGGATTTGGCCTCGCTCGCATCGGCCTTCGCTGGTTTCTCCACCGGCGCACCAACTGGGGCTGCAGCGGAAGCTTCCGGCTCGGCAGCCGGCGTCGTTGATCCGGCCGGCGCCGGGGCAGGCTGCTCCGCCGTCACCGGCTTGGATGGTTTGGGCTTGTCCGCCTTGGCGGCCGGTGCGGCGTCGGCAGCCGCCTCGTTCGACGTTTCGCCGCGTAGGCTCGCCAGAAGGTCGGCCAGATCCGAATCGACATCGACGGCGCCATCGTCCGATCCTGTTTCCGGATCCAGGATTCGCTCGATCGAAAGGTCACAATCATCTTCGACGAATTCGAAGACCTCCCGGATCTTCTCTTCGCCCTCCGCTGTCGTCAGATCGATGGTAAAGGTGAAATAGGCGCCCTCGGGATCGAGATCGGACAGAAGCGGAATCTCGCTCGTGTCGCATTGGACGTTCCCCTCGCCTAGCTCGAGCAGATCGCGGAGGACGCGAACACTGTCGTTCGCCTTGGCATAGAGGGCGGCGTGCGGACGGAAGACGATTCGATAGACTTGGTCGCCGCCGCCACCGCCGCCGATCAGCTCGTCGAGGTCGACGGCGACGGGAACGAACCCGAAGTCATCGTCCGCGTCGTCGGCTGCGTCGTCCGGCTCCGGCTCGGCCGCGGCGGCCTCCGCCGGGCTTTCGCCCTTGGCGGCCGCCACCAGATCCTTGAGCTCGGTGGCCAAGCCCTCGTTGCGGGATGCATCGGCCGTGCCGCCGTCACGGGCGACCGTCACCAGGTCGGCCAGGGCATCGGCGGCCCGTAGCATGACTTTGACCACGACATCGCTGGCTTCCAGCCGGTCCGAGCGCAGTTCATCCAGCGTCGTCTCGAAAATGTGGGCGAAACGAACGAGATCATCCAGGCTGAAGGCGCCGGCGCCGCCCTTGATCGAGTGCACGGCGCGGAAAACGGCGTTGACCGTATCGGCGTCCGCCTCGCCGTTCTCGATCGCGAGCAGACCCGCTTCGAGCTCGGCAAGCTGCTCGGCGCATTCCTCGAAAAAGGTCTGCCGGATTTCAGCCATCGCATCCATAGTGCTACCCTATTCTCGCCTTCGAACCTGGAAGTCGGACCCTTGTTACGGCCTCAAGCTTGCCAGGCGCTTTCCGAATTATGTTACGCAGCGACGCGATTGATCGCGTCGAGCAGTTTGACGGGATCGAACGGCTTGACGATCCAGCCGGTCGCGCCGGCGAGGCGCGCGCGCTGCTTCTTTTCCGCATCGCTTTCAGTGGTCAGGACAAGGATCGGAATCGCCCGGCGACTGGGATCGACGCGTACCTCCTCGATGAACTGAAACCCGTCTTTGCGCGGCATGTTGATGTCGGTGATGATGACGTCGGGCTCGACCTCCATCCCCTGCAGAACCTCGATGCCGTGGGCGCCGTCCTCGGCCTGGACCACGAGGAAGCCGGACGATGTCAGCGTCGCTCGAAGCATCTCGCGCATGGTTCGCGAATCATCGATTGTCAGAATGGTCCTGCTCATGCCGCGATATCCTTTTGGCTGAAGGTTCCCGAAAGACCGAGAAGGTCGAGTCCGGAGCAAAACGTCTCCGACGGCTCGACGACGGTGAATGCGACCTCGTCCGCACGCCACGTCGCGGCGGCCGAATGAAGAATCTGGATGCACTGCGCACCCACCTTCTCCACGCTGGCGGCGTCGACCGTGACCGGCTTGCCCCGCAGCGTCAGGAGTTGGTCGAAGAGCGGGCCCGCCGCCTTCAGATCAAGGATGCCGGGGAGTTCAACCGCAGCCCCTGCACGTGTTGCTTTCTTTGCCATCAGAACTCTTCCCAGCTGTCGGTGTTGGTCTGTTCGGCCCGGGCGGCGCCGCCGCGGCCGGTGGTCTTCATCTGGGGCACGCCGCGCGACGCGGTCGCCGGCCTTGCCCGGTTGGGGGCGGCGTTGCCACCGGACCGCGACGCCTGCCCCCGTCCGCCGCCGGCCGAGGCCGCGGTCTTGAACTGCGCCATCGCGCTC
>NZ_JADDXW010000010.1 GCF_017183135.1 Aurantimonas marina
GCGCCGCCTGGCGGTTCTTCGCCTGTTCCTGGTCGATCCGCGACGCCTCGGCCTCGCTCTCCAGACGCTCGCGCTCGATCGCCGCCTGCTTGAAGCTCTCCACAGCCACAGCCATCGCACCGATCTCGTCCTTGCGCTCCTGTCCCTCGACCACGATCGACTTGTCGCCCTTGGCGAGCCGATCCATCAGAGCAGTCATCCGGTCGATCGGAGTTGCAATGGCACGCCACAGAAGCCAGCCAACCAGAACGGCGAGCGAGGCCGCCGCTATGCCGCCGATCAGCAACGCAAGCTGCATGCTGGATTTGGCGCTGTACTGCTCGGCGGATCTATCGGCCTGGCGCTGCTCCTCCGCGTCGTGGAATGCAGCCATTGCTTCACGAAAGAGCTGCAGATTCTTGCCTTTGCCCTCGCTGAAGTCGGCGATGGCCTGACCAAGCGTCAAGGGATTTCTGGCCATAGCAACGCGCTTGTCCTGGCCGGCCATCAATGTCTCGCCCTTCTCCCGGATCTCGGCGAGCCTTTGCTTTTGGCCGGGATCGGTGACCACCGCTTCGAGCTGCTGCAGGCTGTTCTGAAAATTCTTCCGCTCGACTTCGATTTGCTCGAGCCGGGCCGGAGCCTGATGGAGAAGATAGCCGCGCAGCGCGACGATCTGTTCGAGCAAGGCTGGCTCCAGCTGGGCCGCGATTCTCATGGTCTTCGCGCTCTCCTCTTGGGCGAGCGTCGCCTCCTCAAGCTTCCAAATATTGAACTGAACAACGCCGCTGAGGCCAACGACCGCCAGCATGATCATCAGGAAGCCGGCAATAAGCTTCCGGCTGATTTTCAGATTCGCGACGCGCATTCCATTTCTTTCGTAAAATGCTGGATTCCGGCTGGAGCATGCGGTTCGCGAACGAAACCGGGGCATTCATACCCTTGAAAATCCACTTTATTCCGGGGGAGGCAGTCATTGCCGTGGGATTTCGCCGACGGTGTTCCTTGCCGGCATCCCGGACCATCGACAAAAATGCTTACGAATTCGTTCTTGCCCGCGAGCGCAGTCGCTTTCCGGACAAGAATTCGCCGCAAAAACAAACTCCTGTAGAACTTAACGCAGACCTGCCCTACAAAGAAAATTGACGCTCTGGGTGCAGCGATCGTCATGTTCCGGCGCTTGCAATTGCTTTGATTAGAGTATCGGACCGCAAAAAAGCCGGACTTGCTTCTTAGCCTCTGCGTGAATCGGCGCCGCCCCATGTGCGTTCGAACCACGTGGTCATGTGATTCTTCCCCCTGCGGCAAGACGCCGCAAGGGAATCACCTTGCGCCAAGTGGACGCAAATCGCGGTCGACAGCATGCAGCCGGTGCCGCGCATCGCGACCGGCAGACGTGGTGCGGAGAAGCGATTCGGCGCGCCGCCGCCGGGCTCAAACAGCAGATCGACGGCGCTCTCGCCATTGCCGTGGCCGCCCTTGACGAGCACTGCCCTTGTACCGGCGGCAAGGACGATTTCCGCCTGCTCCGCGATCGTCGCGGGAGGTTCGGCGCCCGCGATCCCACCGGCCAGAATACGCAGTTCCGGCAGGTTCGGCGTCAGCAAGGTTGCCAGCGGGAGCATCCGCTCGATGAAGACCGCCATCGCCGGATCATCGAGAAGCCGGCGGCCGGAGCTCGAGGCCACGACCGGGTCGAGGACGACGGGTAAATGGCGATACGCGGCCAATGCCTCGGCGACTGTTTCGACGGCGGCGGCCGAGCCGAGCATGCCGATCTTGACGGCGCCGACCGCCCCATCGCCGAGTGCCAGCCGGACCTGCTCGCGCAGTACCGCCGGCGGAACCGGTTGGATGGCGGTCACCTCACGGTCGGATTGTGCTGTCACCGCCGTGACCGCCAAGCATAGCGTGGCGCCGAGATCGTGGGCGGCGCGAATGTCGGCGGCGATGCCGGCCCCGCCGGAGGAATCCGAGCCGGCGATCGCCAGCACCACGGGCCGGGCGCTCAAGCGCTGTTCGCGGGTGCCGCCTCGGCCTCGGCGGCTGTGCGCCAGCGCCGGGTCGCCGCGATCCATTCGCGGGTCCGCGCCTCCGGGTCGGCATTTCGAGTGATGTCGGTGACGACGGCGGCGCTGTCGGCACCGTTAGCGAACACCTCACCGATCCGCGCGACAGTGAGGCCGCCGATCGCCACCAGTGGTATGTCGCCGATCGCCGCGCGCCAGGCGGCGAGCTTTGCCGGGGTCTGCGGCGCCCAGTTCATCGCCTTCAGGATGGTCGGCCAGATCGGCCCGAGCGCGACATAATCGGGCTTGGCGGCAAGCGCGGTTGCAAGCTCGGCTTGGTCGTGGGTCGACAAGCCGAGCTTCAGCCCGGCGCGGCAGATGGCGGCGCGATCAGCGCCGGCCAGATCCTCCTGGCCGAGATGGACGACATCGCAGCCCTCTTCGATCGCCAGGCGCCAGTGATCGTTGATCACGAGCTGGCAGGAATTCGCCTCGCACACGTCCCTGGCGCGGCGGATTTCGGTGCGCAGCCGTCGTGCGTCCCTATCCTTGGCCCGCAATTGCACCAGTCTGACGCCGAGCGGCACCAGCCGTTCGATCCAGTCGGCATCGTCGACGATCAGATAGAACGGATCGAGCGCGATCCGCGAGCGCCCGTCCATCGTCGCACTCATGCGAGCAGCGCCTTGCCCAACACCGGCGTCGACGGCGCGGCCATGTCGCGCGGCTCCAGCGCGCCCGCATCAAAGCCGAGCCGCCCGGCCTCGACCGCCAGCGCGAAGGCGCGCGCCATCGCGACCGGATCGCCGGCCTTGGCGATAGCGGTGTTGAGGAGGACGCCGTCGAATCCAAGTTCCAACGCCTCGGCCGCATGCGAGGGCACACCGAGACCGGCATCGACGATCAGCGTCACCTCCGGAAAATGCGCCCTGAGGCTGCGCAGCCCATAGCGGTTGTTGAGGCCCCTGGCCGAGCCGATGGGCGAACCCCAGGGCATGAGAACACGGCAGCCGGCTTCGACAAGGCGCTCGGCGGCGGCGAGGTCCTCGGTCGTATAGGGCAGCACCTCGAACCCCTCGGCCACGAGGATTCGCGCCGCTTCGACCAGCCCGAAGAGATCCGGCTGCAGCGTGTCGGCTTCCCCGATGACCTCCAGCTTGACCAGCGTCGTGCCGAAGATCTCGCGGCCCATCTGCGCCGTCGTCACCGCTTCCTTCACCGTATGGCAGCCAGCCGTGTTGGGCAGCACCTGAACGCCGAAAGCGCGGATCAGGTCCCAGAAGCCTTGGCCCGCCTTTGCTCCGGCGCTCTCGCGGCGGAGCGACACGGTGACGAGTTCCGCCCCGGATGCCCGCACCGCCTCGGCCATGATCGCGGGCGAGGGGTAGAGCGCGGTGCCGAGCATCAGCCGCGAGGCGTAGTGGCGCCCGTAAATGTCCATCGACAAATCTCCTAGCCTCCCTGCATGGGCGCGACGATCTCGATCGCATCGCCGTCGACGACCGGCGTCGCTGGCCGGTCCTCCTTCGCCACGAAATCGCGGTTGCGCGCGGTGGCGACGACCGCGTCTGCCAGCCCGAGTTCGACCAGCAAAGCATCGAGCGTCGTCGCCGCGACCTCGCGCGGCTCGCCGTTCAGCCGGATCGTCATGCGGCTTGCCTCCCGCTCTGGCCAAGGGCGAGATCGGCGGCCCGCCCCGCGACGTCCGGCGCCAGCAGAAAGCCGTGGCGGTAAAGACCGTTGACCGAGATCACCCGTCCCTGCCGCGTCACCCGTGGCAGATTGTCCGGAAAGGCCGGCCGGATGCCGACGCCGGTATCGAGCAGCTCGGCCTCGGCGAAGGCCGGGTGCAGGGCGTAGGCGGCTGACAAAAGCTCGACCGCCGAGCGCAGCGTGATCGCGCTCCGGTTCTCGCTTTCGATCATCGTCGCGCCGACCATGAAGATGCCGTCCACACGCGGTACGACGTAAATCGGTTGACGCGGATGCAGGAGACGGACCGGCCGCGACAGCATCACCTCGGCCGTCCGCAGCAGCACCATCTCGCCGCGCACGCCGCGCAGCTCCGGCAAGGCCTCGCGGGCGGCAAAACCGCGGCAGTCGACGACCATTTCAAACCCTGCGGACGCAGCGCGCCCGTCCTCTCCGAAATGGAACGCAACCCCCATCCCCTCCAGCCGCCGGGCCAGCGCCTTCAAGGCGCAGCGCGGGCACAGATGCGCCTCTTCGGTAAACAACAGCCCGGCGCGAAACCGCCCGGCCAAGCTCGGCTCGAGCTCGGCGATCTCCTCCGCGCCGATACGGTCGAAATGGTCGGTGCGCCGGGCGAAACGGTCGAGCTCCGCCCGGTCGCGCGGCGGCGCCAGGACCAGGCTGCCCTGCCGCGCCACATCCGGAACACGGGCCGCCCACCAGTCGGCGGCGCCGGCGCCGAGCCGGACCACCTCAGCCTCGGCGCTTTCGCGCTCGCACCACGGCGCCAGCATGGCGCCGGCGAGACGCGACGCCGCGCCCTCGCCGATGACGGCGCCGCGCTCGAACACCGTCACCGAAGCACCCCGCTCGGCGAGCACGGTGGCGGAGGCCAGCCCCGCGACGCCGGCGCCGAGAACCGCGATCTGCATCGGCCTACTCCGCTGCTTCGCCGGCCGCGTTCGCCGGCATATAAAGATCGCCGCCCTCACGGTATTTGCGGGCCATCTCCTCCATGCCCTCTTTCTGGGCCTCGGCACGGATGTCGTGGGAGATCTTCATGGAGCAGAATTTCGGGCCGCACATGGAGCAGAAATGCGCCGTCTTGTGCGCCTCCTTGGGCAGCGTCTCGTCGTGCAGCGAGCGCGCCGTTTCCGGATCCAGCGAGAGGTTGAACTGATCCTCCCAGCGAAACTCGAATCGGGCCCGCGACAGCGCGTCGTCGCGCAGCTGCGAGGCCGGGTGGCCC
The DNA here is from genome assembly GCF_017183135.1 of Aurantimonas marina. Lineage (GTDB taxonomy): Bacteria > Pseudomonadota > Alphaproteobacteria > Rhizobiales > Rhizobiaceae > Aurantimonas > Aurantimonas marina. The sequence continues at coordinate 4,930 of NZ_JADDXW010000010.1, forward strand.
TTGGCGAGATCGGCGGCGTGGGCGGCGATCTTGTAGGTGATCACCCCGACCTTGACGTCGTCGCGGTCGGGCAGGCCCAGATGCTCCTTGGGCGTTACGTAGCAAAGCATCGCCGTACCGAACCAGCCGATCATGGCGGCACCGATACCGCTGGTGATGTGGTCGTAGCCCGGCGCGATGTCGGTCACCAGGGGCCCGAGCGTATAGAACGGCGCCTCGCCGCAGACCTTCATCTGCAGATCGACATTTTCCTTGATCTTGTGCATCGGCACATGGCCGGGGCCCTCGATCATCACCTGGCAGTCCTTGCCCCAGGCGATCTGGGTGAGTTCGCCGAGCGTCTCCAGTTCGGCGAACTGCGCCTTGTCGTTGGCGTCGGCGATCGAGCCGGGACGCAGGCCGTCGCCAAGCGAGAAGGACACGTCGTACATCCGGCAGATGTCGCAGATTTCCTCGAAATGGTCGTAGAGGAAGCTCTCCTTGTGGTGATGCAGGCACCATTTGGCCATGATCGAGCCGCCGCGGGAGACGATGCCCGTGACCCGCTCGACGGTGAGCGGGATGTGCCGCAGCCGCACGCCGGCATGGATGGTGAAATAGTCGACGCCCTGCTCGGCCTGCTCGATCAGCGTGTCGCGATAGACCTCCCAGGTCAGATTCTCGGCGATGCCGCCGACCTTCTCCAGCGCCTGATAGAGCGGCACGGTGCCGATCGGCACCGGCGCGTTGCGGATGATCCACTCGCGAATGTCGTGGATGTTGCGACCGGTCGACAAATCCATGACCGTATCGGCGCCCCAGCGGATCGACCAGACCATCTTCTCGACCTCTTCGGCCATCGACGAGGTCACGGCCGAATTGCCGATATTTGCGTTGATCTTGACCAGGAAATTGCGCCCGATCGCCATCGGCTCGAGTTCGGGATGGTTGATGTTGGCGGGAATGATCGCCCGCCCCGAGGCGACCTCGTCGCGCACCCATTCGGGGGTGATGAAATCGGGGATCGTCGCGGAGAACGGATGGCCGTCCCGCTCCAGCTCAGCCTTGGCCTGCTCGCGCCCGAGATTCTCGCGGATCGCGACGAACTCCATTTCCGGGGTGACGATGCCGGCGCGGGCATAGGCGAGCTGGGTGACGGCCTTTCCGTCCCGGGCGCGCAGCGGCGCATGGCCGACGGGAAAGGCGGGAACGCGCTTGGCGTCGGAGGTGACGCCGTTGTCTTCCGGCCGGACCACCCTGCCGGCATAGTCCTCGACGTCTCCCGCGGCGAGCGTCCAGTCCCGCCGCTTGCGGGGAAGGCCGGCGGCAATATCCGTCGTTGCCGTGTCGTCCGTATAGGGGCCGGAGGAATCATAGACGGTGACCGGCGGCTCGCCGGCGGTCGGATGCACCGAAATTTCGCGCATCGGGACGCGCACTTCGGGATGCAGTGTCCCGGCGCGCCAGATCTTGCGGGATGCAGGCAGCGGGCCGCTGGTTACGGTGGGTGTCAGGGCGTTCATAGGCTCTCCTGTTCGACGAGGAGATCCAGTTCCGCGGTTTGGGTAAGATTGGGCCGTTTCACACCGGGGGTTTCCCGATGCCTCTTCCCGATTGTCGTCACCAGAGAACGCGCCGCGTAGGCGGCGGGTCGTCAAAGGGAAAAACGGATCGGGAAGCGGCTCACTCCATCCCTACGCCAGTGTCAACTGGATCAGGTTCGTAGGGTCGCCGCGCGCTTCTTGAGCCGTCGGCCTCTCAGTTCCTTGCCGGAACTCCCCTTGGACGAGCGAACGCTATCAATTCAGCGGCCAAAGTCAACGGCGATCTGCGCCGACCCGGAGACCGGACCGCCAAATGTCGTGAAAGCCCCGCGGAAGCGCCGGGCAGCGCCTATTCCTTCACCGCGCCGGTCATCGACGAGACGTAATAGTCGACGAAGAAGGAATAGAGGATGACCACGGGGAGCGAGCCGAGCAGCGCCCCGGCCATCAGCGCCCCCCATTCGTAGATATCACCTCTGACAAGCTCGGTCAGCACGCCGACCGGGATCGTCTTGTTTTCCGACGAGGAGATGAAGGTCAGCGCGTAGATGAACTCGTTCCAGGACAGGGTGAAGGCGAAGATGCCGGCGGAGATCAGGCCGGGCACGGCCAGCGGCAGCACCACCTTGGTCAGAATCTGCCAGCGCGTCGCCCCGTCCACCAGGGCGCTCTCTTCCAGCTCGAAGGGGATCGTGCGGAAATAGCCCATCAGCAGCCAGGTGCAGAACGGGATGAGGAAGGTCGGATAGGTCAGGATCAGCGCCAGCCGGGAGTCGAATATGCCAACGTTGAAAACGATGAAGGCCAGCGGAATGAACAGGATCGACGGCGGCACGAGATAGGCGAGGAAAATCAGAAGACCGGTGACCCGCGCGCCGGTGAAACGCACACGCTCAATCGCATAGGCCGCGAAGACGGAGGCTGCCAGCGCGATCGCCGTCGAGGCGACGGAGACAAGCATCGTGTTCCACAGCCAGCCCGGATAGGAGGTCTCGAAGAGCAGGAAGCGGATATGTTCGAGCGTCGGCTTGACCACCCAGAACGGGCTGTAGTCGGTGTAGTTGGTCAGCTGGTGGTTCGGCTTCACCGCCGTGATCGCCATCCAGTAGAACGGGAACAACAGCACGAAGACGAACACGGCCAGCGGCAGATAGACAACGAGGATGCGGCGCGGCAGCGAGTTGAATTGCTGCATGCCCTCGGTATCGTCATGCACGGCGGCGGTGCGCCCGGGAAGCGTTTCTTGGCTCATCGTGATGTCCTCAATCGGCCCCGCCCTGTTGCCATTTGCGTCGCTGCAGTCCGAAGAACGAGAACAGGATCGCGGCGAGCAGGAAAGGAATCATGGCGACGGCGATCGCCGCGCCCTCGCCGAGCTGGCCGCCGGGGATGGCGCGCTGGAACGAGAGCGTCGCCATCAAGTGCGTCGCGTTGACCGGGCCGCCACGCGTCAAAACGTAGATCAGCTGGAAATCGGTGAAGGTGAACAGCACCGAGAAGGTCATCACCACGGCGATGATTGGCGTCAGCAGCGGCAGCGTGATCTTGGTGAAGCGCTGCCACGACGTCGCGCCGTCGAGCGCCGCCGCCTCGTTCAGCGACTGCGGGATCGTCTGCAGGCCGGCGAGCAGCGAGATCGCCACGAATGGGATGCCGCGCCAGACATTGGCCGCGATCACCGAGGCACGGGCCTTGTTCGGATCGCCGAGGAAGTTGATCGGCGCGTCGATCCAGCCCCACTGCATGAGCACCCAGGAAATGATCGAGAACTGGGAATCGTAGATCCACCAGAAGGCCAGCGCCGACAAGACGGTCGGCACCACCCAGGGCAACAGGATGATCGCCCGGAAGAAATTCTTGAACGGCAGATGCTCGTTGAGGATCAGGGCCAGCCACAGGCCGAGGATGAATTTCAGCACCGACGCGACGAAGGTGTAGAGGACGGTATTGTAGACCGACAGCCAGAACACCGGGTCGTCGAACAGCCAGGCGTAGTTCTCCAGCCCGACGAAGACACCGGTGCGCCCGATGGTCGTGTCGGTAAAGCCCAGCCAGACGCCGAGGCCCAGCGGGTAGGTGAGAAAGAACAGCAGGAATATGCCCGCCGGCAGCATGAACAGGAGGCCGAGACCGTTCCGGCTCTGCACGAAGCGACGCAGGATGGATGGGCGTTCTACCGCCTGGACGCTCGACATCGCTTGCTCGTTCCTCTGCTTTTACCCGGCCGGTCAAGGCCGGACATATCGCGCCGCGCAACGGCGTTCCTGACGTTCGAAAAAGAGCGGGGGACGCCGACGATCGCCGGCGCCCCCTGTCTCGTTAGCGGTAGTAGCGGGCGATACGCCGCTCGGCGTTCGCGATCGCTTCCTCGGCCGTGCGCTGACCTGTCACCGCCTCGGCGAACATGTCGACGACCACATAGTCGGCCATCACGCCGGCCGACGAGGGTCCGAGCGGCCCGGCGAAGCCGTTGGGACGCAAGCTCGCCGACGCCTTGGAATACGGCTCGTGGATCGGGTCCGAGGTCCAGACTGGATTGTCGGCGAAGGCCTTCAGCGGCTGGCAGCAATAGGCACTAGCGCCCTGGATCCAGGCGTTCATCTGATCGGGCTGATACATGAAGGCGATGTAGGCCTTGGCCGCCTCAGGGTATTTGGTGTGCTTGAAGACGTTGATGGTCGAGGTCTGGTGCAGTTCCACCGACTTTCCGACCGGGCCGATCGGCAGGTTGGTCGTGCGCATATCCTCGGCGATCTCGGCCATCGCCGGGTCCTTCTTGGCGGCGTAGTAGAGCGAGACGCCGTTCGCCGTCAGCGAAATCTGGCCAGCCAGGAAGGCGCGGTTGTTGTTGATGTCGAGCCAGCTCTCGGTGCCGGGAATGAAGGTGGCATAAAGCGCCTTGGCGTATTCGATCGCCGCCTTGGTCTCGGGACTGTTGATCGCCGGCTTGCCGCTCTCGTCGACGGTCATGCCGCCATGGCTCCACAACAGCCAGTGGGCATAGTTGTTGCCGTCGCCGACGGCCTTGCCGTGCGGGAAGCCGGCAGGCGTGCCCTTGGCCTGCATCGCTTTGCAAAGCTCCAAGAAGCCGTCGGTGTCGGTCGGAAATTCCTCGAACCCGGCGGCCTTCATGTGGCTGTCGCGATAGCAGATGGCGTTGCCGATTGCAGTCAGCGGCACGGCGATAAACTTGTCGCCCTGCTTGGCATAACCTTCGAGGCCTTCGTACCAGCCGCCGCTCTGCTCGCCGAGCGCGGTGGCGACGTCAGTGACGTCGACCAGCTTGTCCGGATACTGGAACGGATCGTCGAACCAGCTCATCACCATGTCGGGTCCCGAGCCGACATTGGCCGCGACGGCAGCCTTCGGACGCACGTCTTCCCAGCTTTCCTGGTCGATCTGGACTTCGACACCGGTCGCCTCGGTAAAGGCCTTGGTATTGGCGTTCCAGGCTTCTTCCTCGCCGGAAACGAACGGCACCCAGCGCAGCAGCCTGAGGCTCGCGCCTTCTTCCGGCTGGAAGCTCGGCATGGCCCCTTGGGCGAATGCCCGGCCACTGCCGACGAGGCCACCGAGCGCGGTACCGGCGACAATGCCGGCCGTGCCCTGTAGAAGTGTTCTGCGATTAATTGTCATATTGGTATCCTCCTCTTGCGCGGAAGCGCTCCCTGCACTCTCCGTCGGCGGCCTTCCGCTGCCGCGACGGCTTGTCTGCCTGCTCCTAGACCGAGACGCGCGCCCCGGACTTGGCGTCGAACAGATGCACCGCGCTGGGGTCGATCGATACCCGCAGCTCCTCGCCCGGTCCCTGGGAAATGCGCTCGCGAAAGACGCAGATCATCTCCGTTTCCCCGAGTTTGGCGACCACGTGGGTCTCTGAGCCTGTCGGCTCGACGACCTCGACCTTGAGCGGCACATCGCCTCCAAGGGTCATACCCTCCGGCCGCACGCCGTAGATCGTCTCGCGTCCCGGCTCCGCCTTGCCTGGCCGCGCGATCGGCAGCCGGTGTCCGTCCCCGGTGACGAACCACGTCCGGTCGTCGGGATCGGTCGCGCCCGTCACCATGTTCATGGCGGGCGAGCCGATGAAACCGGCAACGAAAAGATTGTCGGGATGATCGTAAAGCTCCAGTGGCGTGCCGACCTGCTCGACGATTCCATCGTGCATGACGACGATCTTGTCGGCCATGGTCATCGCCTCGATCTGGTCGTGGGTGACATAGACGGTGGTGGTCTTCAGGCGCTGGTGGAGATTCTTCATCTCGGTCCGCATGGAAACGCGCAGCTTGGCATCGAGATTGGACAACGGCTCATCAAACAGGAAGACCTGCGGCTCGCGCACGATCGCCCGGCCCATGGCGACGCGCTGGCGCTGGCCGCCGGAGAGCTGGCGCGGATAGCGGTCGAGCAGATGGGTCAGGCCGAGGATTTCCGCGGCCGGCTTGACCCGCGCTTCGATCTCGCTCTTCGAGGCACGCTTGAGCATCAGCGAAAACGCCATGTTCTCCGCCACGGAGATGTGCGGGTAGAGCGCATAGTTCTGAAAAACCATGGCAATATCGCGGTCCTTCGGCGGCAACGCATTCACCACGCGATCGCCGATCAGGATCTCGCCCGCGGTGATGTTCTCCAGCCCCGCGAGCATGCGCAGCAGCGTGGACTTGCCACAGCCCGACGGCCCCACCAGCACGACGAACTGCCCCTCTTCGATATCGATCGAGACGCCATGCAGCACTTCCACCGGACCGAACGCCTTGCGCACGTCCCGGAACGTCACCGATGCCATTCGCTTCCCCACAATGGATTCTTTTCGTTGCCGGCATACTGTCCGCTTCGGCCACACAACGCAATCGGCGCCGTGGGATTTCGTATACCTTAATCCTGAAACGCCACGTTTGCCCCGCTTTTGCAAGCGAATTCTACGACTCGACCCACCCGATCGATGAATCCACTGTCCGCCCAGCGGGGCATTTCGTCAACAGGCATCCCCGTGATGCCGGGTGGGCTGTGCCCCCCCTCGCCGCGGCGGTGCGGTAAGCGGCTCCGGGGCCGAAACGGGGGAGCCGTCTCTGGATCGAATTGGCCGGATCGCCGGAAAATGTCAGGCGAGCCGCTCCCGGACTCAGCGCTCGGCGAATCTCGCGGCGCCGAGATACTGGTCGATCAGCGCGGTCACCTTGGCGTCTCGGTCTCGGCCCTTCTCGCCGCCCATGACGACGACGATGATCCGCCGCCCGCCGCGCTTGGCCGTCGCAACGAGGTGGAAGCCGGCGTCGCGGATGTAGCCGGTCTTCAGGCCGTCGACGCCGGGCACCTTGCCGACGAGCTTGTTCGTCGCCTTGAAGCGCTTGCCGCCATATTCGAATTCGGTGACGCTGAAGAGCGAGGCATATTGCGGAAAGCGCGAGAGCAGCGCCCGCCCGAGCGTTGACATGTCCCGCGCGGTCGAGATCTGGCGCGGGTCGGGCAAGCCGGAGGCGTTGGCGAACTGGGTCCGGCTCATGCCGAGCGACCGCGCCTTGGCTGTCATGGCCGCCGCGAAGCCGGCTTCCGAGCCGCCAAGATTTTCGGCGATGGCCGTCGCCACGTCGTTGGCGGACTTCACCGCGATCGCTTGGGCCGCATCACGAACGCGGATCGTCGTCCCCGGCTCCAAGCCGATCTTGGCGGGCGGCTTCGACGCCGCGTTCTCGCTGACGCGAAGCTCGCTGTCGAGCGAGAGTCGCCCCTCGCCGATCGCTTCGAACAAGAGGTAGAGCGTCATCATCTTGGTCAGCGAAGCCGGATAACGCAGGCCGTCGGCCGCCTCCTCGTAGAGCGTGCGACCGCTGGCATAGTCGAGGACCAGCGTGGACTGGCCGCGGATTTCCGCTTCGCCGGTGACCGCCCCGACAGACTGGGGTGCTGCGAACGGCAACAAGCCGGCGGTGGTCAGCTCCGTCGACCGGCAGGCGACGAGGGACAACGCGAGGAGCGCGGCGATCGCCGCCTTGAAGGGCGCGACAAGACCGGGCCGGGCGAAAAGGCGGGACGTCACAGTGGCGGGCTCACAATTGAATTTCCGCGAGCTAGATGGCCGCGGCTGGAGTTGTCAAACTAGCCCGACGATCTTCAATCTTGTTTAACAACCAATGTGTTGCGGCGGGCACATCGGAGCGACGAGCGCCGGGACCTGTCTTGTCCCACTTCGGGTCCGTTGCGCCGGATCGACAGGGCCGGGCGAACCGGCCATTCTCTTGGTTTCTCGAAAAGCCAGGACCGCCGATGACCGACACCGATATTTCCGTCAGCCTCTATTCCAGCATCGCCTGCCAGCTGGGCGAGGGTCCGACCTACGATCCGGCGGCCGACACGGCCTGGTGGTTCGACATCGAGGGCCGATCGCTGCTCGAAAAGCACGGCGACGTGGCGGAGGCGACCGTCCATCCCCTGCCTTTCATGGCGAGCGCCCTGGCAGTGGTCGACGGCGATCGCCAGCTAATCGCGGCGGAGGACGGCCTTTATCTTCGCGAGACGGCGACCGGCAAACTGTCGCTGCACCGGCCACTGGAGGCGGACAACGCTGCGACGCGCTCCAATGACGGCCGCGTCCATCCGTCCGGCGCGCTATGGATCGGCACCATGGGCAAGGCGCATGAGAAGGGCGCGGGCGCGATCTACTGGTATCGCGGCGGTGAATTGCGGACGCTCTATTCCAACGTCAGTATCCCCAACGCGATCTGCTTTTCGCCCGATGGCCGCCTCGCCTATTTCACCGACACCGCCATCAACCGTCTGATGCGCGTCGCGGTCGACCCACAAACCGGTCTGCCCTTTGCCGAGCCGACCCTGTTCTTCGACCAGCGCGGCGGCAAGGGCGGCCTCGATGGCGCGATCTGCGACGCCGACGGCGTCGTCTGGAACGCCCGCTGGGGCAACGGCACGGTCGACGCCTATTCACCGGACGGGACGCGCATCCGCACGATTGCCCTCGATACCCGGCAGGTCACCTGCCCCTGTTTCGTCGGCCCGAAACTCGACCGGATGATCGTCACCTCGGCCTGGTCCGGTCTGTCCGACAAGGCTAGAAAGAACGATCTCCATGCCGGTAAGACGTTCCTGGTGGATCGTCCGATGCGGGGCCGCCCCGAACCGAAAGTCCTGCTATGACGAAGCGATGGGTCGACGCTGCTCTTCGTTAGGGGAGAAGACCGACGTTTGATCGGGTAGGGTCGGAGGCCGCGCGTCGTCCTCGGCTGGCGGCTTTCCTCGCGCGCGGCGAAGCCGTAAGAGGACCTTGGCAATCGGTGCGGAGGCGCCGACGCGACGGTGTCTTAGCGCGTCGGCACGGAAAACAGGGAGGAAGCGGTGAACCAGCAGTTCAAGTTCGATAACGCGGCGAGCGGTTCGACCATCCAGATCGCCGGACAATGGGCCACCGCGGATTCGGGCGAGACCATCGATGTCATCGCCCCGTCGACCGGCGGAGTCGTGGCGACCATCGCCGCCGGCGGCGAAGCCGAGGTCGATCGCGCGGTCAAAGCAGCCCGCGAGGCTTTCGATCACGGCGCCTGGGGCCGGCTCTCGGCGGTCGAGCGCGGCCGGCTGCTGATGAAATTCTCCGAACTGATCGCCGCCAACGCCGAGGAACTGGCGCAGCTGGAGGCGCTCGACTGCGGCAAGCCGATGAAGCAGGCGCGGGCCGACATCACCGCCTGCGCCCGCTATTTCGAGTTCTACGCCGGCGCCGCCGACAAGGTGCATGGCGAAACGCTGCCATTCATGAACGGCTACACGGTCATGACCCTGCGCGAGGCCAAGGGTGTCACCGGCCATATCATCGCCTGGAACTATCCCGCGCAAATGTACGGCCGCACCCTCGGCGCCTCGCTGGCAATGGGCAACGCCACGGTCATCAAGCCGGCCGAGGAAGCCTGCCTGACGCCGATCCGCCTGACCCAGCTGGCGCTCGACGCCGGGCTGCCGGAGGGCGCGATCAACCTCGTCACCGGCTATGGTGAAAAAGCCGGCGCGGCGCTGTCGGCCCATCCCGGCATCGACTTCATGTCGTTCACCGGCTCGCCCCAGGTCGGCACGCTGATCCAGCAGGCCTGCGCCATCAACAATGTCGGCTGCACCATGGAGCTTGGCGGCAAGTCGCCGCAAATCCTCTTCGACGACGCCGATCTCGACAAGGCCTTGCCGTTCATCGCCGGCGCGATCGTCCAGAATGGCGGCCAGACCTGCTCGGCCGGCAGCCGCCTGCTCGTCCACAGACCGATCCTCGACAAGGTGCTCGAACGGGTGACGGCGAAATTCGAGAGCCTCGTCGCCGCGCCCCATGACGAGGACGCCGATCTCGGCGCCCTGGTCAGCGCCAGGCAGAAGGCGCGCGTCCAGTCCTTCCTCGATCACGCGGCGGAAACCGGCGTCAAGACGCTGGCGACCGGCCGGATCTCGCCCAACGCGCCGGCCGGCGGCTTCTACGTCGCACCGCGGGTTCTTGGCCTGGTTCCGCCCGAGCATCGCCTGGCCCGCGAGGAGGTGTTCGGCCCGGTGCTGGCCGTGACGACCTTCGAGGACGAGGCTGACGCTGTCCGCATCGCCAACGGCACCGACTATGGCCTCGTCGCCGGAATCTGGACCAATGCCGGCGACCGGCAGATGCGCATGGCCAAAAAGGTCCGCGCCGGTCAGGTCTACGTCAACGGCTATGGCGCCGGCGGCGGCATCGAGCTGCCTTTCGGCGGCGTCAAGAAGTCCGGCCACGGCCGCGAGAAGGGCTTCGAGGCCCTCTACGAGTTCTCGGAACTGAAGACGGTCGTGTTCAATCACGGCGAATAGCGAAAAGATAGACGATCGATCGGGAGGATCATTCATGCGTCTGGCCAACAAGCGCGCCCTCGTCACGGGCGGCGGCTCCGGTTTCGGCGAAGGCATCGCCAGGGCCTTCGCCAAGGAGGGCGCGGAAGTCGCCGTGCTCGACATCAACGAGGCAGGCGCCAGGCGCGTGGCCAGCGAACTCGGCGAGGGGCATGTCGCGATTGCCTGCGACCTCACCGACGGCAAGGCTGTCGAGGCTGCCTGGAAATCGGCGAGCGACGCGCTGGGCGGTATCGACATCGTCGTGAACAATGCCGGCTGGACCCATCGCAACAAGCCGATCCTCGAGGTCACCGAGGACGAGTTCGACAAGGTCTACGCGGTCAATGTGAAATCGATCTTCCACATGACCCGCGTCTGTGTCCCGGCCATGCGCGACGCGGGCGGCGGCGTTATCGTCAATATCGGCTCGACCGCCGGCTTGCGTCCGCGTCCGGGCCTGACCTGGTACAACTCGTCCAAGGGCGCGGTGAACACGCTGACCAAGTCCCTCGCCGTCGAGCTGGCGCCGATGAAGATCCGGGTCTGCGGCATCGCCCCGGTGATCGGCGAAACGGGTCTGCTGTCGGAATTCATGGGCATTCCGGACACGCCGGAGAACCGCGCCAAATTCATCGCCACCATCCCGCTCGGCCGGATGAGCCGGCCCGACGACATCGCCAACGCCACGGTCTTCCTTTCCTCCGACGAAGCCGCGATGATCACCGGCGCCGTCCTCGAGGTCGATGGCGGCCGCTGCATCTGAGGAATTGCGATGAAGCTTCTGAAGAACGCCACCTCGCCTTTCGCCCGCATCGCCCATGCGGCGCTGATCGAGGCGGGCGTCGCGAATCTCCAAATCCAGACCGTCGACCCCTGGGCGGACGAGGCCGATCTGCTGGCCGCCAACAGCGCCGGGCGGGTTCCCTGCCTCGTTCTCGACGATGGCACGACGATCACCGAGTGCCTGCTCATCGCGACATTTGCCGAGCGACAGGGCAAGGGCGCCCTCTCGGCCAGTGATCCGAAGAGCCTTGCGATCGCCGGCACCGGCATCGGGGTCTGCGACGCCGCCGTGCAGATTCTGATTGGGCGCCGCATCGTTTCCGGCGATTTCGCCGACCGCACCTTCGACGCCAATCCGATCGCCGCCAGGCGCAGGCGGTCCGTCGCCGACGGTCTGACGCGCCTCGATGCGATGGTCCTCGACGCACCGGGCGAGCGTCTGGATCTCGGCACCATCGCCGCCGTGACTGCGCTGGACTATATCGAGCTGCGCTTTCCCGGCGCCGAGTGGATTCCGGCGACGCCGCGATTGTCCGCGCTGCGCGAGCAACCCGCTGATCGGCCGGCGCTGGCCGCGACCCGGCCACCGCTTTAAGGAGCATTGCCATGCAGGACCCGATCGTCATTCTCGGCGGCGCCCGCACGCCGCTCGGGGGGTTCCAGGGTGAGTTGGCCGATCTCGCGGCGACCGAACTCGGCGCCAGGGCGATCGCCGCCGCGATCGAGCGCAGCGGCGCGGCGGTGGACGATGTTGCCGAGGTGACGATGGGTTGCGTGCTGCCGGCCGGGCTCGGTCAGGCGCCGGCGCGTCAGGCGTCGATCGGCGGCGGCCTGCCGAAGTCCGTCCCCTGTGCCACCGTCAACAAGATGTGCGGGTCCGGCATGATGGCGGTGATGATGGCCCATGACAGCCTGCACGCGCGGCCAGAGGGCCTGCGCGTCGCCGGCGGCATGGAGTCGATGTCGAATGCGCCGTATCTGCTGCCCAAGGCCCGCGCCGGCCTGCGGCTCGGCCACGGCCAGGTGATCGACCACATGTTCCTCGACGGCCTGGAGGACGCCTACGAAAAGGGCCGGCTGATGGGCACCTTCGCCGAGGCCGCGGCCGAAGCCTACCAGTTTACCCGCAAGGAACAGGATGACTACGCCGTCGCCTCGTTGACTCGCGCCCTTGATGCTCAAGGAAGTGACGTGCTCGGCGCCGAAATCGTCCCGGTCGACGTAGCCACCCGCAAGGGGACCGTGACCGTCACCCGGGACGAACAGCCGGGTAAGGCCGACGCCGCCAAGATCCCGACTTTGAAGCCGGCGTTCCGTCCCGGCGGCACGGTCACCGCCGCCAATTCCTCGTCGATCTCCGACGGCGCCGCGGCCCTCGTGCTCGGCCGCGAACGCTTTGCCGAAAAGCGCGGTCTGACGCCGGTCGCGCGGATCGTCGCGACCAGTCAGTTCGCCGGCGAACCGGCGAAGTTCACCTCCGCGCCCGTCGAAGCGATCCGCCGCGTCCTCGAGGTCGCCGATTGGCAACTCGCCGATGTCGACCTCTTCGAGGTCAACGAAGCCTTCGCCGTCGTGCCGATGATCGCCATGCGCGAGTTCGGCATTCCGCTCGACATCATGAACGTCCATGGCGGCGCCTGCGCGCTCGGTCATCCGATCGGCGCCTCCGGAGCGCGCATCATCGTCACCCTCCTCGCCGCCCTCCGTGCGCGAGATGCGCGGCGCGGCGTCGCCGCGATCTGCATCGGCGGCGGCGAGGCGACGGCCGTCGCGGTCGAAATGCTGCAATAAGCCCCGCAGCCGCAACCCGAACCACCCCGATTGACACCTGAAGCAAAGAGGCCCCATGTCATCCAACAGTCTGAAGATCGCCGTCATCGCCGGGGACGGCATCGGCAAGGAAACCATCCCCGAGGGGCTGCGCGTGCTGGAGGCGGCGGCGTCGAAATTCGACCTCGACCTGCGGTTCGACACCTTCGACTTCGCCTCCTGCGACTACTACGCCAAGCACGGCGAGATGATGCCCGAGGATTGGAAGGCCCAGATCGGCGGTCACGATGCGATCTTCTTCGGTGCCGTCGGCTGGCCGGACACCGTCCCCGACCACGTCTCGCTCTGGGGCTCGCTCATCAAGTTCCGTCGCGAGTTCGATCAATATGTGAATCTTCGTCCGGTCAAGCTGATGCCCGGCGTCAAGAGCCCGCTCGCCGGTCGCGAGCCGGGCGACATCGACTTCTTCGTCGTGCGAGAGAACACCGAGGGCGAATATTCCTCGGTCGGCGGCCGCATGTTCGAGGGCACCGACCGCGAATTCGTCTCCCAGCAGACGGTGATGAGCCGCGTCGGCGTCGACCGGATTCTTCGCTACGCCTTCGAGCTTGCCCAGCGCCGCGACAAGAAGCACCTGACTTCGGCGACCAAGTCGAACGGCATCTCGATCACCATGCCCTATTGGGACGAGCGGGTGGAGGAGATGGCGAAATCCTATCCGGATGTTCGCTGGGACAAGTACCACATCGACATCCTGACGGCGCATTTCGTGCTCAACCCGGACCGCTTCGACGTGGTCGTCGCCTCCAATCTGTTCGGTGACATCTTGTCCGACCTTGGGCCGGCCTGCACGGGCACGATCGGCATCGCGCCGTCGGGCAACATCAATCCGGAGCGGAACTTTCCCTCGCTCTTCGAGCCGGTGCATGGCTCGGCGCCCGACATCTTCGGCAAGGGCATCGCCAATCCGGTCGGCCAGATCTGGGCCGGCGCGATGATGCTCGACCATCTCGGCCACACCGAGGCGGGCGCGGCGATCGTCGGCGCCATCGAGACGGTGCTGGCTGAGGAAAAGCTCAGGACCGGCGATCTCGGCGGCCCGCTTGGCACGGAAGGTTGCGGCAAGGCGATTGCCGACGCGCTGGGCTGACCCCGCGGGAGTCTTACCAAAAACGGCCGGCCTCGTCGCGAGGCCGACCGTTGTTTTCAGTGGCGCGAAAGCGCCCAAGAAGGTGCGGTTTCGTTAGCGCCGGTCGCTGCCGCCGCGACCATGGAAGCCACCCGAGGAATCACCACCGCGCCCGCGATGGCCGCCCATATCACCGCGCCCGCCGCCATGGCCACGCATCTGCATGCCGCGTTTGCCATGAGCGTCCCGCATCATCGAGCGGACGATGCTCTGCGCATTGCTGATCTGCTCGGGCGTCAGCACGCCTTCGACTTCGGCGAGCGCACTCTTCAGCGCCTCGGCCTTCCCGGCCTGGGCAATCGCCCGGTCCGCCATGCGGTCGAGCATCCGGAAGCCGCGGAACTGCGAGCTGGCCTGGCCCGCATTGCTGGCACTGTCGTCGTTATCGTCCTGCATCGCCTCGTCCGAGGCTGCGGCGGTATCGGTCTCGTTGTCCGAATCCGTCGCCTCGCCCGCCATAGCGGTGTCGTCATCGGAGGTGTCGGTGCCGGCATTCGGCATCATCATGCCGCGCCCTTGTCCCATTCCCATGCGCGGCGGCTGCGAGGCATCGGCGAAAGCGACCACGGCGGCGGTGAATGTGCGCCATGCCTCCATCTGGTCCGGCCGAACGCCGATACCGGTCTCGATCGTCGACAGCGCGTCGGCGACATGGGCCGGCGTGAACATGCGCGCCATCATGCCGGCGTGACGCCCGCCGCCGCCCATGCGGCCCATACCAGGCATGCCGCCCATACCGCGGCCGTTGAATTCCTTGCCGCCGCGCTGTCCACGCTGCTCCGACATGCGCGGACCACCGCTGCGGCGCATCATCGAACCGTCGCGCGAGTCCGAAGCGGTCGCGGCAGATGGTTGCGCGGGGGAGGCCTGCTGGGCGAAGGCGGTGCCCGCAGCGGTGCTGGCCATCAGCGCCGCGGCGGCGATGGCGACGAACCCTTTGGAGCGGGTCGTGGGGCGATTGTGGATCTGGGTCATGTCGATGTCCTCTGATTGGATGACGTCTGGACCCTCTACCTAGACGCCGGTTGTTGCAGCGATGCGGCGGAATGTTGCGAAACATGGCCTGGACACGGAGAGTTGTTACGAAACGTGTCACAGTGCCCAGGGGCAACGTCCCGTTACAAAATTCGCCTCGCACGCGGAGCCGGGAGCCGGCAGAGATAGGATACGCAGAAGGAAACACCGCCGCATGAGCCTGCCCCACATCCTCGTGGTCGACGATGACCCGGAAATCCTGCGCCTGCTCGGAAAATATCTCGAGAGCCAAGGTTTCCGTTGCTCCCTCGCCGCCAACCGGCGCGCGGCCGAGCAGAAGGTCGCCGATTCGCGCATCGACCTGGTCGTGCTGGACGTCATGCTGCCGGACGGCTCCGGCCTCGACATCTGCCGCGATCTGAAGGAACACCGGCCGGACATCGCGATCATCCTTCTGACCGCGCTGAAAGAAGATGTAGACCGAATCATCGGCCTCGAACTCGGCGCCGACGATTATCTCGGCAAGCCGTTCAACCCGCGGGAACTGGCCGCCCGCATACGCGCCGTGCTCCGACGCAGTGGTGAGAGCCCATCAGAGCGCCCGGCGGAACCTGGTCTCTATGCGTTCGAGGGCTTCACCGTCGACCCGGAGCGCCGGCTCGTCGGCGCGCCCGATGGCGAGGAGATCGAACTCACCGGCGCGGAGTTCGATCTTCTGATGATTTTCCTCGAACGACCGGGCCGGGTTCTCTCCCGTGACGTGCTAATGGACCTGTTGCACGGGCGGACCGCCGACCCCTTCGACCGCTCTGTGGACGTGACGATGAGCCGGCTGCGGCGCAAATTCAACGACAACGGCGTCTTCCGCCTGTTCAAGACGGTACGCAATGGCGGTTATCAGTTCGCAGCGCGGGTCGAGCGGCACGCCGGCGAACAGACATGAGATCACTCCGCTCCCGGCTGGCTCTGCTTCTCGTCCTTGCCATCGTCGGCGTCGTGGTGATCGCGGCGCTGGTTTCGGTGCAGGTTCTCGAACGGCCCGACCGCGACAGCTTCCGCGCGGCGTTCGTCAATGAGGTGCGCATCGTCGCCACGATTCTTGCGGCCGAGCCGGGCGCCGCCGAGCGACTCGGCATCGTCGTCGGCCCCGAACCGACGCCCGGCAACGGCGTGATGGTTCACGAGGCGCGCCGCATGGCCGAAAGCTTGGCCGGTGAAGGCCTCGCCATTCCCGTTCGCATGGTCGGTGACATGCGCACGCACACGCCTCAGATCGCCTTCGAGTTCGCACCGGGGCGCTGGGCCTATCTGCCGCATCCGGGCCTCAGAACCCGCAACTGGCCGGCCTTCGTGTCCTATATGGCCCTTGTCGTCATCGGCGCGGCGGCGGTCTCGCTGTTTGCCGCCACCAAGATGACACGCCCGCTTCGCATCCTCGATCAGGCGGTTTCGACGATCGGTCCGGACGGGCTGCCCGCCCATGTCCCGGAAGACGGTCCGGCCGAGGTCCGCGCCACCGCAGCGGCGCTCAACCGGTTGACCAGCCGCGTGCGCGAGGCGATCGAGAGCCGCATGCGGCTGGTCGCCGCTGCGGGCCATGACCTTAGAACCCCGATGACGCGCATGCGTCTGCGCGCCGAATTCCTGCCCGACGAGGAGCGGGAGGTCTGGCTCAAGGATCTGGCCGAGCTCGACCGCATCGCCGACAGCGCCATCCGCCTTGTGCGCGAGGAGGTCGACACCGCGTCCGACGAGCCGATCCGGCTCGACCGGCTGCTCGCCGAGATCGCAGCGGAGCTGCGCGAGATCGGCCGTCCGGTGGATGAGATAGCGGCTGGCGCACCGCCCCTCGTAGTGGTCGCCCGCCCGCTGGCGTTGAAGCGGGCGTTGCGCAACCTCCTCGACAATGCTGCCATCCACGGCGAGGGCGCGCATATCGCGCTGGATCGTGAGGAGCGCGGGGCGGTGATCACCATCACCGACGACGGACCTGGCATACCGCATGAGATGATCGACCGGGCCTTCGAGCCGTTCTTCCGGGTCGATCCGGGCCGCCGCAAGTTCAAGCCAGGCGCCGGACTCGGCATGGCCATCGCCAAGGAGATCGTCGAGCAGGCCGGCGGTTCGATCGGAGTCGCCAACCGCGAGACCGGCGGTCTCGAACAGACCGTCCGCTTGCCGTTGGCTCCGTTACAAATGACATAGTTTGAAACTGGATCGCGAGACTTATGGCGTGGTTACTCCCGCGACGACAGCAAAGGAGAATCGTCATGATGAAATCGCTCGCAATCGCTCTCGGCCTCGCCGTCGCGGTCCCGGCCACGACGACCGTGCCGGCCTTCGCCCACGACGCCAAAACGACCTACAGAGCAGCCGCGCCGAGCAGGACCCTGCGCCAGGCCAGCAAGGATACTCGCCATGCCGCGGACTGGCGTCGACGCGGCGCCCATTTGCCGTCCGCCGCAAGGGGGCCGGTTGTTTCCAACTGGCAACGCCACGGACTGCGTCGTCCGCCCTCGGGACACCGCTGGGTCAAGGTCGACAACGACTACATACTTTTTGCGACCGCCACCGGCATTATCGCCAGCATCGTCGCGGCAAGCAGATAGCCCGCTTTTAACCCGGCGTGTCTGTTCAAAGCTTTCGGTCGGCCACCATCGTGGCCGACCGTGCCCCTAATCTGTCGTTTCCCGCTCGAAGCGCCGTTCGAGTTCGGAATCGAGTGGCCGTGGCGACAGGTCGACCCCATTCGCGAGCCGGTCGGCGATCCCGGTGAGGGCCGTCACCCGAGCGTATTTCTTGTGGTTGGCGGAAATGACCTGCCATGGCGCCGCCGTAGTGTCAGTGCGCTCCAGCATGTCATTGACGGCCTCTTCGTACTGATCCCATTTGTCGCGGTTGCGAAAATCCTCGAAGGACAGCTTCCAGCGCTTCAGCGGATCGCGCAGCCGCTTCTCGAACCGCGCCAGCTGCTCGTCCCTGTCGATATACAGGAACACCTTGGCGATCCGCGTGCCGGCGTCGGTCAGCATTGCCTCGAACTGATTGATCTCCTCATAGGCGCGGCGCCATTCGGCCTCCTCGGCATACCCCTCGACGCGTTCGACCAAGACGCGCCCGTACCAGGAACGGTCGAACACCGCGATCTCGCCCTTTGCCGGCAGCCGCTCCCAGAATCGCGCCAGATAGTGCCGGGCCAGCTCCTCGGCGGACGGCGCACCGATCGGCCAGACCCGAAAGCCGCGCGGATCCATCACGCTCGCCATGCGCCGGATCGCGCCACCCTTGCCGGCAGCGTCCCAGCCCTCGAAGACGATGACGGCCTCGTCCTTCGTATGCAGATAAGCCTGCTGGATCTGGCGAAAGCGGGTTTGCACCGCCTCCAGCCGCGATTCGTACTGATCCTTCGCAATCCTCGCATCCATATCGAGGTCGGACAGCCGCTTGGCGTGGGATTTACGGTTGGTCATGGGTCTCCTCAACTGGTCTCGCCCACCACATAGGGCGCGGGCGAGACTCCGCGACAACGGCATTTCGAAGCGGCCGTCCATGGGCTAAGAAACGCGTGGCGGCGCGAACGGCTCGTCGACGGATCCGGTTTTTCGCGATGCACCCGACCAATCGACTTCTTCTCGGCGGTTTCCTGACGCTGGCGATCGTCATGGGCGTCGGCCGGTTCTACTACACGCCGCTCTTGCCTCTCATGCAGCGCGATTATCGCTTCGGCGTGGATGTCGCCGGCCTCATCGCGGCGGCGAATTTCGCCGGCTATCTCGCCGGTTCGCTTCTCGCCAGCTTCGTCCCGCGCGGCGTGGCGCGTCTCGCCGCTTTCCGCCTCGGCGTCGCCACCAGCGTTCTGACCACCTTGGCGATGGGGCTTACCGACCAGCTCGGCGCCTGGCTGGCGCTTCGGACCATTTCCGGGCTCGCCAGCGCCTTCGCGATGATCTCCGCCGCCGGCATGGTCGCCGAGGCGCTGGCGCGGGTCGGCGCGGAGGCACGGCTCGGCTGGGTCTTTGGCGGCGTCGGGATCGGCATCGCCGCCTCCGGCCTGCTCGTGCTTTTTGCGGCGCCAGTGCTCGATTCGGCCGGTCTGTGGATCGCCGGGGGTTTGCTAGCGGCGCTGTTCGCGCCGGTCGTCTTCGCGGAAATTCGCGATCGGACGCTGCCGGCGCGCACCGACACACCCGACCCGCGTCGCCGCGTACCAAGGCCGCTGCCCTTCTGGCCGCTCTTGGTCAACTACAGTTGCGAGGGGCTCGGCTATTCCGTCTTCGCCACCTTCATCGTCGCCATCGTCAAGTCCCGCCCGGGCCTCGAGGCGATGGGCGACTGGGTCTGGATCATCGTCGGCCTCGCCGGCCTGCCGAGCTGCCTGATCTGGTCACGCATCGCCGAGCGGATCGGCTTTTCAGCCGCCCTCGCCGCCGCCTATGCGGCCCAGATCGTCGGTGTGCTTTTGCCGGCCGTCAGCAGCTCAGGCATCGCAGCGCTGGTTGCGGCCATCCTTTTCGGCGGCACTTTCATGGCGATCACCGTTCTCACCATGCCGCTCGGGCGGCACGGTCTCGGCGGCCGGGGCTTCGCCATACTCACCGCCGGTTTCGGCCTCGGCCAAATGCTCGGCCCGCTCGCCGCCGGCTTTCTCGTCGCCGGCGAGGCGGACTACAATACCGCTCTGATCGGCTCGGCAGCGGTGCTCGCTATCGGCCTGTCCGCGCTCTTGATCGCGATCCGGCGGCGACCGGACACACCGGTCGCCGCCTGAACCTGATCGCCAATCATTCGGCGCCCGCGGCCTCCTTGGCGATCTCGTCGAGGACAGCGTTGATTTCGCCGATAGCGGCTTTGGATTCGTCCGAGCCGATCTCGTCGAGGCGGCGGAAACCGACCGTCACGGTGCCGGCTGACTCGGCGTTCTCATAGACGAACACGCCGTAGGGACAGAAGGAAAGATTCATGATGTCCGCCTCCATCGCCTTGCGCGACAGGACGGCGGAACAGAATTGCATGACATTGGCGTTGCCGTCCTGGAAGATGGTCTTCTCGGCCCCGACATCTCCGCCGGTTCGCGCCAGCATCTCACCGACGAACGCCTCGTAGTCGATCACGTAGCCGCGGTTGACGATGGCATCCATCAGATCCTGCCGAACCTCGTCGAACGGCGCCGTGGTCTCATAGGAGGTGACGGTCTCGGCCGCAGTGGCCGGCATGGCGGCGAGACCGGCGAACAGAAGCGCGATAGCGCCTCCCTTGATGGCAGTCCGTTTCATTGCAACTCTCCTTTGGTTGATATCTCGGTGTTCACGGGATGGCGGTGACGTGCTCCGCGACGAGATCGGCGGCATCCTCCGCAAAGAAATCCAGGAACATATGATCGGCCCCCTCAACGGTCTCCAGGCGAATCTTCGCCGAGTCGATGATGGGCGCCAGCCGCTCCGGCAGATCGGTCACCACCTCGTCCTCGCTGGCGGCGATCACCAGAACCGGCATCGAAACGCCCCGGGTCAGCAGCGTCGGCGTATCGCGTTCCGGATTCTCGGCATGGTATGACAAGACCGATTGCGCCGTCGCAGTGGTGTTCGAGCAGTAGACGAGGCCTGGAACGTCCAGCATCTGACCTGGCTCGGCGGCCTTCGCCTCGGCGAGGACATTCGACAGATTCGCGCCGAAGCGCTGTTCGTAGCTTTCCGCCGCGGAGCCATCCTCGGTTGCCGGCGCGATCAGGACGGCGGCCGGAATATCGGCTCGTTCGCCCTGCCGGCTGAGCCAGAGCGCGACCTGCGCGCCACCGCGACTGTGCCCGAGCGGAACGATTTGCCCGAAGCCCTCATCGCCGAGCCAGTCGACCCAGGCGCTGATCTCCGCCACCGCATCCTCGTGCCGGTGGGTCGAGGGTTGATTGCAGTCCCACATGCCTACCCGCCGATCCTGTCCAAGCGACAGGGTGACGGCCAGCGAGGCGACCTCGCGCTCGGCGAGCGCGGCCTGCAGCGCCTCGATCAGCTCAAGGTCCTTATGGGCAAACGTGCCGTGGACGAGAAGAACGATCGGCTGACTCGTATCGACATCGTCGGGACGCACGAGATCGCCGGTCAGCGTCAATCCGTCGAAGGGGATCTCGACCGCCGCTGTTTCCGCCGCGCTTGTGGGGGATACGCCGAATGCCGCAATGGCAAATCCGGCGGCCGCAAGACAGGACACGAAGAGCCGGACAAGCGTGCCGCCGGCGAGGCCACGCTTGAACGCGGCGGCCTGGCGCCAAATTCCGGCGGCGCGAGACAAAAGATCCATTGCCGTAGCGGCACCCTCCACTTGTTTCATAAAGCCCTCCCCTTCGCGCCATTATGAACCCGACATATTCGCATTTATGAATATCACCGTAGACATCAAAGACCGCTTCGGCAACACTGCCGCCGCAAACGGTGCGCGGATTCGAAAGCCGTGGCCGATCGGATCGCAACGGGAGGAATATCAATGAAGATTGCAATGACGAGTTTCGCGGCCCTCGCCGCGCTGGCCTTCATGCTAGCGGCGCCGTTTGGCGTTGGGGTGACGGGCGCCCAGGCGGCGGAACCGCACAAGGTTGCGATCCATATCGATGAGAACGACCCCAAACGGATGAACCTGGCACTGAACAATGTTCAGAACATCAAGGCCTATTACGACGAGAAGGGCGAGGACGTGACCATCGAGGTGGTTACCTATGGTCCGGGCCTTCACATGCTGCGCGCCGACACCTCGCCGGTTGCCAATCGGATCAAGATGATGTCGATGGAGATCGCCGGTCTGAGCTTCGCCGCCTGCGGCAATACCCGCAATGCAATGGCCAAGAACGAGGGCAAGGATATTCCCTTGCTTGAGGACGCAACCGAAGTGCCTTCGGGCGTGGTGCGCTTGATCGAGTTGCAGGAGGACGGCTACGCCTACGTCCGTCCATAGGCCCTTGAAACACTCGGCGGAGAGCCTGAAAGCCTCCGCCGAAGGCACCCCGCCGCGCGCCGTGCGTCAGTCTTCGCCGCTGTTCTCGAGCGCACCGAGGAAGGTGTCGCACCAGTTCGACGAGGTTCCGACGAAGACCGCTTCGCGCATCGCCTTCCACCGTCGGTTTCGCTCGTCAAAGGGCATCGTCAGCGCCTGCTGCAAGGCCCGCGCGACATCGTCGGTCGAATAGGGATTGACGATCAGCGCATCGGGCAATTCGGCCCGTGCGCCGGCGAAGCGTGACAGCACAAGCACGCCGGGATCGTCGGGATCCTGCGCGGCGACGAACTCCTTGGCAACGAGGTTCATGCCGTCACGCAGCGGCGTGACCAGGCAGACGCGGGCGGCACGGTAGATGCCGGCGAGCGCCCGGCGGGTGAAGCCGCGGGTCATGATCTGGATCGGGGTCCAGTCCAGCGTCGCGAACCGGCCGTTGATATGCCCGGCGAGTTCCTCTAGTTCCCGACGCAGCTCGACATAGGCGTCGAGCTCCGAGCGGGACAGCGGCGCCACCTGCAGAAACTGAACCTTGCCGCGATTTTCCGGGTAGTCCTCCAGCAGCCGCTCGAAGCCGCGAAAGCGTTCGACCAGTCCCTTGGAATAGTCCATCCGGTCGACACCGACGATCTGCAACCGGTCGCCGACCATCTCGCGCACCATTTCCTCGTGCTCGCTAGCCTCCGGCGAGACGGCGAAGCGCTCGAAGCCTGGCGCGTCGATGCCGATCGGAAAGGTATCCGCCCTCACGACGCGGTCGCCCACACGGACCCTGTGGCCGTCCAGTTTTTCGCCCCCGAGCTCGCGCAGGCAGAACGCCACGAAGTTGCGCCGGTCCGTGTCGGTCTGGAAGCCGACGACATCGTAAGCCAGCATGGCCCGTACGAGATCGTGGCTGGCCGGCAGCGCGCTGAAGATTTCCGGCGGGCAGAACGGAATGTGCAGGAAGAAGCCGATCTTTCCCTTGAAGCCGCATTGACGCAGTTCCGAGCCGAGAAAGAAGAAATGATAATCGTGAACCCAGACGAGATCGTCGTCGGCAATGAGCGGCGCCAGCCGTGCTGCGAAGCGCTGGTTCACCGAGCGATAGGCGCGCTCCGACTGGCGATCGAATTCGGCAAGATCGAGACGATAGTGCAGCAACGGCCACAAGGACCGGTTGGCGTAGCCGTAGTAAAAGCCATCGAGTTCCTCCTCGGTCATGTCGATGGTGGTCATCGACACGTCGCCCTGGACCTCGGTATGGGCGTCCTTGAAGGTGCCCTGGTCCGAGGTCTCGCCGCTCCAGCCGAACCAGAGCCCGCCGCGCCGCTTCAACGCGTCGGACAGGCCGACGGCGAGCCCCCCGGCCTTGCCCTCGTCATTCAGGGGGCCGACCCGGTTCGACACCGCCACCAGTCGTCGCTGCCCGTCAGCCATCGTCTCCCTTTCCCCTGTCCCTCCGCCGAACTCACGCCGACGTCTCTCCGTTTGCGACCCGGCGACCGGCCCAGGTCGGCGGTCAGGCCGACGCCGCTAGCCAGTGATGAACGGCCACGACATCCGCCAGCCGGAATTCCGCAACGCTGTGCTTGTCGCCGACCTTGATCGAGATGCCGCCGGCATCACGGACCTGCCGGAGCGCGAATTCGTCCGTCGTGTCATCCCCTACATAGACGGGAATACGCCCCGCGAACGGCGGGTCCTTCATCATCGCGGCGAGCGCCTTGCCCTTGTCCATTCCGGCCGGATGCACCTCGACGATGTTGTCGCCATTCATGACGGCTAGGTCATGACGGCCTACCGTCGCGTCAGCCATCGCGCGCTCGGCTACGTCCTTCAGATCCGGCGCCGTGCGATAATGCAGGACCAGCGCGGTGCCCTTGTCCTCGAGCTTCAACCGGGGATTGTCCCGCAGCGGCGCACCGAGCCTTGCGCGCACGTCGTCGAGCACCTCCGGGCCCGCCAGTCGTTCGATTTCGTCGTCGGGACGAACGCGGCGTTCGAGCCCATGGACGCCGGCCGCCGCGAAGCGCATCGGCGCCAGAAACCGGTCGAGATCCGCGATCCGGCGGCCGCTGACCACGGCGAGCGCGCCGGACAGCTCCGATTGCAGCGTTTCCAGCCTGTCCAGCGCCGCCGGCGCGATGGAGACTGCCTGCGGATCGTCGACAAGAGCGACGAGCGTGCCGTCGAAATCGAGGAAAACGGCGTGGCGGTGCGGATCGATGGAGGGAGGCAAGGACATGACGACACTACATAGAGCCGCCCATGTTCGAAGCCAACCATTCCCTTATCGGCAATCTCCAGAACCACGCTCCGGAAGCAGCTGGAGAAGCGTCGCGACATCGCTGACTCCGTTGGCCGCCAGGCCCCGATCGCGCTGAAACGCTTGCAGCGCGGCCTCGGTGGCGGGACCGAAGATGCCGTCGATCGTCAGGCGGTGGCCATGGCCACCCAGCGCCGTCTGCAACCGCCGTACCGCCTCGCCCCGCTCCCCGCGTCGCAGTTCGCGCGACAAATCCCGCGTCCTGGACATTAGCTCCTTCGCCTCCAGCCAGGCCGCGCCGATCTTCTCATCATAGCGGTTACGGCGGTATCCCGGACCGTTGTAGCGACGTGCGAAACCGGCGATATCCCCGCCTGCGAGCAGGCGCGCCAATCCGCCGAGCTTGAGAAACCGGGCGGCGATCTCGAACTGACCGTCCGCCGAGCCACGTGCGGCCTCCGCCAGTGCGAGCGCGCTGCGGTAACCGAGCCGCTGCCAATGGGCGCCCATCACCTGACACAGGCCCCAGGACACCGATTGCACCGCAGCCGCGTGATCGATCGCCGCCGCCCTGTCGAACAACCGCCAGCGGGCCGCCTGTGCGGCCGGGTTGCGGATTCGGCCTGCGCGGGGATCGGCGAGGCCCCCGACACGGGCCCGCTGTCGATCCGCCGGGTTTAGCAGCCGGTCGAAATAATGGCCCTCAAAGCGAATCAGCGGTTCGCGCCGATCGCTCACCCGCGCAAAGGCGACAGCGCGGGTCTCGACCAGGGCGACGGCGACCAATACCGTCGCATCCACATCACTTTCGGCTTCGACCCGGCGCGCGGCCGCCAGCACGTCTCCATTCACCGTCATCGTTCTCTCCTGCGCCGGTTTCGACAGGATCAGTGTCGCCGCGGCGCGGGGGATGGGGAGAAAATTCCGGCCGGAACGTCAGTCCAGCCGGCGGCCGCTCTCGCTGTCGAAGCGGTGCAGGGCGTCGAGCGGCGCGGCCGCACGAACCTGCGTTCCCGGCTCCAGATGCGAGTAGCCCGGCACGCGCACGGCGATCTCCGGCCCCTTGCCGGGCAGCACGCCGTAGACATAGCTTTCCGCCCCCACGACCTCGACACCGGTAACGGTGAGATCGGCGAGCAGTTCACCCGGCGCGGCCACGGGTTCATCGACGAGGCGCATATGCTCCGGGCGGATGCCGAGTGTCTGCCCGACGGACGGACCAACCGCCAGGCCGTCCAGGCCGCTGAGCCCGGCAATGCCGCCGCCAGCGGACGCGACCGGGATGAGATTCATTGCCGGTGAGCCGATGAAGGTGGCAACGAAGATACTCGCGGGCCGCTCATAGACGTCCATCGGCGTGCCCGCCTGCTCGATCCGCCCGCCATTGAGCACGACCAGCCGGTCGGCCAGCGTCATCGCCTCGAGCTGGTCGTGGGTGACGTATAGGCTGGTCGTCGCGAGCTTGCGCTGTAGCCGGCGGATTTCCGCGCGCATCTGCACCCGTAGTTTGGCGTCGAGATTGGACAGCGGCTCGTCGAACAGGAAGGCTTCCGGCTCGCGGACGATGGCGCGGCCCATGGCGACGCGCTGGCGCTGACCGCCCGAGAGCTGGCCGGGCTTGCGCGCCAGTAGCGGCGCGATTTCGAGAATCCCCGCCGCCTGATCGACCCGGCGGGCGATCTCGGACTTGTCCATCCTGCGGTTCTTCAGGCCGTATTCGAGATTCTGCCGCACGCTCATATGCGGATAGAGCGCGTAGTTCTGAAACACCATGGCGATGTCGCGCTCGGCCGGTTCCAGATCGTTGACGATGCGATCGCCGATCGCGATCGTGCCGCCGGAGATCGTTTCCAGACCCGCCACCATGCGCAGGAGCGTCGATTTTCCGCAGCCCGACGGGCCGACCAGCACGACGAACTCGCCGTCCGGAATATCGAGCGAGACGCCCTTCACCGCTTCCACCCCGCCGGGATAAACCTTGCGGACGTCGGAAAGTTGGATGCCTGCCACGCCTACTTCTCCGCTTCGACGAGGCCGCGCACGAACCATCGCTGCATCAGGACGACCACCAGCACCGGCGGCACGATCGCCAGGATTGAGGTCACCATGACCAGATGCCACGGCGTGTCGGCGTCGGCGAAGGACACCATTTTCCTCAGCGCGATGACGATGGTGTTCATCTGGTTGTCGTTGGTGACCAGCAACGGCCACAGATATTGCGTCCAGCCATAGATGAAGAGGATCACGAACAGCGCAGCGATGTTGGTCTTCGAGAGCGGGATGAGGATGTCCCAGAAGAAGCGCATCGGCCCGGCGGCGTCGACCCGCGCCGCCTCGACCAGTTCGGATGGGATCGTCATAAAGAACTGCCGGAACAGAAGCGTCGCGGTCGCGGACGCGATCAGCGGCAGAATCAGCCCGGCATAGGTGTCGATCAGGCCGAGATCGACCATCACCTTGTAGGTCGGCAGGATGCGGACCTCCACCGGCAGCATCAAGGTGATGAAGATCAGCCAGAAGAAGGTCATGCGGAGCGGAAAGCGGAAGAACACGATGGCGAAGGCCGACAAGATCGAGATGACGATCTTGCCCACCGCTATGCCGAGCGCCATCACCGTCGTGTTGAACAACAGCGTCCAGACGTTGACGCCGCCGATCCGGCCAATCCCGCCAAACAGCGCTTGTCGGTAGTTCTCGCCGAATTCCCCACCGGGTGTCAGCGGCAGCGGCGGGCGCAGGATGGCCTGCAGCGTCTGCGTCGAGGCGGTGAAAGTATAGTAGATCGGAAAGGCGACAATCGCGATGCCGAGCACCAGCATCACATGCGCGACCGGGCGGCCGATGGAATGACGTTCGATCATCGCCGTACCCCCGCCTCAGGCATAATGCACCCGCTTCTCCACATAGCGGAACTGGAAGGCGGTGAGCGCGATGACGATCGACATCAAGATCACCGACTGGGCGGCCGAACTGCCAAGGTCCAGATTGACGAAACCGTCGATATAGACCTTGTAGACGAGCGTCTCCGTCGCCCGCGCCGGGCCGCCGGAGGTGACCGAATCGATGATGCCGAAGGTGTCGAAGAAGGCGTAGACGGTGTTCACGACGAGCAGGAAGAAAGTCGTCGGCGCGATCAGCGGGAAGACGATCGTCCAGAAGCGCTTGGTCGATCCGGCGCCGTCGATCGCCGCCGCCTCGATCAGCGATTTCGGAATCGACTGCAGGGCGGCGACGAAAAACAGGAAATTGTAGCTGATCTGCTTCCAGGCCGCCGCGACGACGACGAGGAGCATCGCCTGATCGCCATCCAGCAACGGGTTCCAGTCGAAGCCGTTGCGACGCAGCATATAGGCGAAGGTCCCCATCACCGGGTTGAACATGAACAGCCACAACAGGCCCGCCACCGCCGGGGCAACCGCATAGGGCCAGATCAGCAGCGTGCGGTAGAGCCCGCGGCCGCGCACGACCTTCTCGGCCGCGGTCGCCAAAAGCAGCGCCAGCGACATCGACAGCGCCGCGGTCGAGAGGCTGAAGATCGCCGTCACCTTGATGGAATTGAGATAGGCCGGGTCCGACAGGATCGACTGGAAATTGGCCAGCCCGACGAATTCCGATTTCAGCCCGAACGGGTCCTCGTGCAGGACGGACTGATAGAGCGCCTGGCTCGCCGGCCAGTAGAAGAAGACCAGCGTGATCGCCACCTGCGGCGCGACCAGCAGATAGGGCAGCCATTTGTTGGGGAAGACGGCTTTCGACACGGCTGTCCTGGATCCATCACTCAGGCGACACGCGAAGCGAAGCCCTTGGCAGGTGTACGAGATGTGCCGGGCGGTTGTGCCGCCCGGCGTTCTTGTAGCCTCGGCGCCTTACTGCGCTTCGGCGATCGCCTCGTTGCCCTGTTCGACCAGCTTGTCGAGCGCCTGCTTGGCGTCCTGCTGGCCGGCTAGCATCGCCTCGAACTGCTCATTGGCGATATCGCGGATCTGCGGCAGGTTCGGCAGACGCACGCCCCTGGAGTTCGCGGTCGGCTCCTTGCCCATCATCTGCGTGATCGGCGTCTCACGGCCGGGATTCTCGTCGTAGAAGCCGGAGCTCTTGGTCGCTTCATAGGCCGCCTTGGTCACTGGCAGATAACCGGATTTCTGGTGCAGACGTGCCTGGATGTCAGTCTGGGAGAGGAAGTTGAAGAACTCGGCGATGCCCTTGTATTCCTCGTCCGACTTGCCGCCGAATACCCATAGGCTGGCGCCGCCGGGAATGGTGTTCTGCGGCGCGCCCTCGGCGTTCTCGTCATAGGGCAATTGGCCGATGCCGTAGTTGATCCCGGACTTGACGATGTCGCCAAGACCGCCCGACGATTCGGTCAGGATGCCGCATTCCTCGGAGAGGAACAGCTGCTTGGCCTCGGAGGTTCGGCCGCCATAGCGGAACACGCCCTCCTTGGCCAGATCGGCGAGCGCCTGGAAGTGCTCGACATAGACCGGCTCATTGAGCTTCAGTCCGACATTGGTGCCGGCCAGCCCGTTCTCCTGGGTGCCATAGGGCACGTTGTTCCAGGCGGCGAAATTCTCCAGATGAATCCAGGTCAGCCAGGTCGAGGTGTAGCCGCATTCCGCCGCGCCGGATTCCTTGATCTTGCGCGCCGCGTCGAACACTTCCTGCCAGGTTTTCGGCGGGTTCTTAACGTCGAGCCCGGCTTTCTCGAAGACATCCTTGTTGTAATACAGGATCGGCGAAGAGGAATTATACGGGAACGACAGCATGGTGCCGTCTGGCTTGGAATAATAGGCAACGATGCCCGGCAGATATTGCGACTTGTCGAACGTGTAGCCGCCGGCCTCAAGCACCTCGGCGATCGGCTTGACCGCGCCCTCGGCGCCCATCATCACGCCGGTGCCGACATCGAAGACCTGGATGATCGCCGGCATCTGCTTGGCACGGAATGCGGCGATGCCCGCATTCAGCGTCTCCGGATAGGTCCCCTTGAACACCGGCGTGATCTTGTACTCGTCCTGGCTTGCGTTGAATTCCTTGGCCAGCGTTTCGACGACCTCATTGTTGGCGCCGGTCATCGCGTGCCACCATTGAAGTTCGGTCGCGGCGAAAGCCTGGCTCGCGCCGGCGATCATCGCGCCGATGGCGACGGCTGCGCTGAGAAGTTTGCGGTTCATCTGATGTCCTCACCCGTTGAAGCGACTCTCGGGCCCTGTTGCCGAGCTTGTCCAAGACGCCCGGTAACACTGCTTCAAAACCGGTCTGTGACGCAATGACGAAGCTTCGATGACAGCGCAAAAACCTGGCACCTTGCCTATTTGCGCGCCAGATCACCGACGCCCGGAGCAAGCTGGCCCGTTGCGCCGCCTCGCTCATTCGCCTCTAGGAAACCGCTGGTTCTCCTCCAGTACGTTGAGGTCCATATGGTTGCGCATGTAGCGCTCGGAGGCCTTTTGCAGCGGCTGGTAGTCCCAGGGGTAATAGGCGCCGTTGCGCAGCGCCTCGTAGGTGATCAGCCGCCGCTGCTGGCTCTCGCGCACCGCCGCGTCGAACGCCGGAAGATCCCAGCGCGTTTCCGCCGTCTGCCGCAGTTGGTCGAAGGCTTCCTTGGCCACCGGCCCGCCGCATTCCGGCTCGGCCGCCAGATTGCGTGTCTCGCCCGGGTCGGCGTCGACGTCGAAGAGCTGCGGTGGGTCGATCTCGCAAAGATTGAGCTTGAAGCGCCCGTCCCTGAGCGAGACCATCGGCGCCTCGGAGCCCTCGGCGGCATATTCCATCGGCACCGGTCCGGACCGGCTTCCGGCGCGCGCCGTTGCGAGCAGGCTCTGCCCATCGGCGAAGGGCGCGATCCCGGCCAGATCGACCCCCGCCAGTTCGCAGAGCGTCGGCAGCACGTCGAGGGTCGAGACCGGCGCGGCCACCAGTCCGCTCTCGCCGCCCGGCACGCTGAGCATCAGCGGCACACGCGAGGAGCCTTCGCGAAAGCTCATCTTGAACCACAGGCCGCGCTCACCCAGCATGTCGCCATGGTCGGAGACGAACAGGACGACGGTGTTCTCCGCCATTCGGCAGTCGTTCAAAATGCCGAGCAGCTCGCCGATCTTTTCGTCGAGATAGGAGATGTTGGCAAAATAGGCCCGGCGCGAGCGGCGGACATCCTCGGGCGTGATCGCGAATTTTTCGAAGTCGGACGCCTTCAAAAGCCGCCGCGAATGCGGGTCGTGCGCGTCAAGCGGGATCGGGCCGGTCGCGGGATCGAGATAGGCGCAATCCTCGTAAATATCCCAGAAGCGGCGCCGCGCCACATAGGGATCGTGCGGATGGGTGAACGAGACAGTCAGGCAGAACGGCCGCCCGTCCTGTCCCCGCGCCAGATCGTAGAGCTTGGCGCCGGCGTGATGGGCGACCTCATCGTCATATTCGAGCTGGTTGGTGATCTCGGCAACGCCCGCGCCGGTGACCGAGCCCATATTGTGATACCACCAGTCGATCCGCTCGCCCGGCTTGCGATAATCCGGCGTCCAGCCGAAATCGGCGGGATAGACGTCGGTGGTCAGCCGCTCCTCGAAGCCATGCAGCTGGTCGGGGCCGACGAAATGCATCTTGCCGGACAGG
The DNA here is from genome assembly GCF_017183135.1 of Aurantimonas marina. GTDB lineage: Bacteria > Pseudomonadota > Alphaproteobacteria > Rhizobiales > Rhizobiaceae > Aurantimonas > Aurantimonas marina. The sequence continues at coordinate 35,852 of NZ_JADDXW010000010.1, forward strand.
GCGGTGCGATAGCCGGCGCGCCGTAGATGATGGGCGAAAGTGGGGATCGCGGACGCGAACTCGGCTGCGTTGTCGTAGACGCCGGTGCGGCTCGGCAGTTGTCCGGCCATGAAGGCCGCCCGCGCCGGGGCGCAGAGCGGGCTCGGCGTGTAGGCGTTCTGAAACCGCAGCGACCGTGACGCGAGCGCGGCAAGGTTCGGCGTGTGCAGAAACTCCGAGGGGCCGTCCGGAAACAGCGTTCCGTTCAACTGATCTACCATGACGATCACGATGTTCGGCTGATGCATTGGCGGCCCCTCCTTGCGATTCACGTGAAACCGCGAAAAATCGGCGTTGCGGCCCTCACCATCCCGCTCCTACCACGGCAACCCGCTTTCGCGCACGGCATCGAGCAGCCCAGCGGCGCGAACTGCGTGACACCAAGGAAAATGCGGTTCTACGCCATACCAAACCGGCGCCTGACTGTTTGCACCCCCTTCCCGGCGCGGCTAAGGTCCCGTCGCGACGGGCGTTCGGGAGGAACCGCATCATGAATCAGGGGCTTGCGGAGAAACTGAACCCGACCGACGACGAGCGGGCCAAACTGCACGACCCGCTGTCTTCGGGCTTTCCGGCCAGCCTCGAGGGCCGGCTGTTGTTCTCGATCGCGTTTTTCTTCTCGATCTTCCAGCTCGCTACCGCGGCGCATTTGTGGGATCTGCCAAGCCAGATCGTGCGGGCCGTCCATGTCGGCTTTCTCTGCCTGCTCGGCCTGCCGCTGATCGCCGCGATCAAGCACGAGAGCCCGCTATGGCGCGCGCTGTTCTGGACCCTCGGCGTCGCCGGAATGGGGGTCGCCGTCTATCAGTGGTGGGAATACAAGGCGCTGATCTTTCGCGCCGGGATGCCGCTGCCGATGGACACCGCCGTCGGCGTCGCGGCGCTGACCATCCTGTTCGTCGCCACCTGGCGGATCATGGGGCCGGCGCTGCCGATCATCGCCGGGACATTTCTCGCCTACAGCCTGTTCGGCAACTATCTGCCCTCGCCCTTCGTCACCCGCGGCTACGATTTTTCGCAGGTGATCGACCACATGGCCTTCGGCACCGAGGGCATCTACGGCATCCCGACCTACGTCTCGTCCTCCTACATCTTTCTGTTCATCCTGTTCGGCTCGTTCCTCGAGCGCGCCGGGATGATCAAGCTGTTCACCGACATCTCGCTCGGCCTCGTCGGCGGCGCCAAGGGCGGCGCGGCGAAGGTGGCGGTCATCTCCTCCGGCCTGATGGGCACGATCTCCGGCTCCGGCGTCGCCAATGTTGTGACCACCGGGCAGTTCACCATTCCCTTGATGAAGCGTTTCGGCTACCGCGCCGCCTTCGCCGGCGGCGTCGAATCCACCGCTTCGATGGGCGGTCAGATCATGCCGCCGGTGATGGGCGCCGTCGCCTTCATCATGGCCGAGACGATCGACGTTCCCTATACCGCCGTCGTGCAGGCGGCGGTGGTGCCGGCGATCCTGTATTTCGGCTCGGTGTTCTGGATGGTGCATCTGGAAGCCGGCAAGCGAGGCCTGCTCGGCCTGTCGCGCGCCGAACTGCCCTCGCCGCTGGCGGCTCTCAGGAACGGCTGGTACCTGCTCTTGCCGCTGATCGTTCTGGTCTGGCTATTGTTCAACGGCTATACGCCGCTATTCGCCGGCACCATCGGCCTCGCCCTGACGGCGCTCCTGATCCTCGGTGCGCCGCTTGCCGGGCGCATCTCCGTGCAGGCGCTGCGCTATGTGTTTTGGATCGGCCTCGGCCTGTCCGCCGCCGCCTTCTTCCAATATGGCATCATGCCGGTGGTCATCGCGCTGGCGATCCTCATCGCCCTCTCGGCGCTGTTCAAGGGCGGACGCGAGACGCTGCTCCTGACCCGCGACGCGCTGGCGGAAGGCGCCAAGACGGCGCTGCCGGTCGGCATCGCCTGCGCCATCGTCGGCATCATCGTCGGCACGATGACCCTAACCGGCGTCGCCAACACCTTCGGCCAGTATATCGTCTCGGTCGGCGATACCTCGCTGTTCCTCTCGCTGGTGCTGACGATGATTACCTGCCTGATTCTGGGCATGGGGATTCCGACCATCCCCAACTACATCATCACCTCCTCGATCGCCGGCCCCGCCCTGCTGGCGCTGGGCGTGCCGCTGATCGTCTCCCACATGTTCGTCTTCTATTTCGGCATCCTCGCCGATCTGACGCCGCCGGTGGCGCTCGCCTGTTTCGCGGCGGCACCGATCGCCAAGGCACCGGGGCTGAAAATCTCGATGGAAGCGGTGAAGGTGGCGCTCGCCGGCTTCATCATTCCCTTCATGGCGGTCTACACGCCGGCGCTGATGCTGCAGGACGGCGGCCCGCTGGCCGAAGCGATCGGCTACTGGCCGGCGGTCATCTATGTCGTCGTCAAGGCATGCCTCGCCATCGGACTGTGGGGCGCGGCCGCGATCGGCTATCTGGTCGCGCCGCTGACATGGTGGGAGCGGCTCCTGGCTGCCGTCGCCGCCTTCACGCTGATAGCCGCACTGCCGGCGACCGACGAGATCGGCTTCGGTCTCGCCGCTTTGGTGGTCGGCTGGCACCTGTGGCAGGTGCGCAAATACGGCGCGCCGGAGACGGTGAACCGCACCGGCGGGCCGGGCGGCCTCGTCGCGCGGCCCGCCTCCGCAAAGGCGGCCGACGAGACCGTGACACCGGCTGAATGATCTGCGTCGTCGCCGCCGGCAAGACGATCGCGCTTGCCGCGTCCGCCTTCACCCTCGCCTGGACCCATTCGGTGGAAAAGACCAGCTGGCAAGAGCGCTGGACCGCCGGCCCGGACGGGCTGACGGTGGTCGAGGGGCGCATCGAGGGCTCAGGCGCCGGCATGGAACCGCCGCCTGACGCGGTGCTCAAGGACGGCGCCTATGTCTACACGCCGGACCTGCCAGCGCTTCCGGAACTGGTGCTGGCCGCCTCTGGCGCGACCGGAGCGGGCTGGACGCTGTGCGCCAAGGAGAGCGCGGACGCAGGAGGCTCGAAGGCGGGCGAATGCGTGACGCTCGGGACCCAGGCCGCCGCGCCGGTGGTGGTGCGCTGGTGCGACGCGGATAAGGCGGGCACCGATAGTCCATAGGACGTTCGCTCCATCGACTTTGGCAGACTGTCGCCGCGTGACTATCTGCGAGGCAGAGGTTGGGACGAACGGCTGGCCGTGGGGCTTTACGCATTGAGGAAGTTCGGGGTGCTCCGGTGACAGGAAACAAGGTCGAAACGATGAGCCGGGATCAACTCGTCGCGCGTTTCGCTGAAATCGGTGAAGCCCAGTCCACGGCCGAACTGATGGGGCGGACCGAAGCATTCAATAAGCTGTTCAAGCGAATGACCAGCATCGAGGACGAGTTGAAACAGAGGGATGGCGATCAGCGCCGCGCGTTGGTCACGCTTTTCGCACATCCGAACATGCAGGTTCGGTTGAACGCCGCAAAGGCTGTCCGGCCGGTGGAGCCGGAGGTAGCACGACGGCAACTGGAAGAGATTGCGGCCTCGCGGCATTATCCGCAGGCCGGTGACGCCGGTATGTCACTCTGGGCTTGGGACGAAGGCATCTACAGACCCGAATGACCGGACACGGATTCACAGTCAGCGACCAGCAGACCAAATCGTGGATGGCCGTCCGGGTAAATTTCATGCTGACAAGTTTGGCCGCAGCAACGGGGAGCCGTTGAACGCTCACCAGCCTTGCGTCATCCTCCGATCCCAGCATTTTCGCGGCATTCGGTCCGCCACCAATCGAGGCAAGCATGGGTTTTTCAGAAGCCGTCCGTTCGGTATTTTCCAATTACGCCAATTTCCGTGGGCGGGCCTCCCGTCCGGAATTCTGGTGGTTCGCGCTGTTCGCGCTGATCGCGCAATTCATGCTGGGCCTTCTCGACAGCATCGTCGTCGGCCCGATCCTCGGCCTCAGCCCGCTGAGCGGTCACGGCGCGCGGCCGCTTGGCGCGCTGTTCAGCCTGGCGATCTTCGTTCCGTCGCTGGCGGTGGGCGCCCGGCGGCTGCACGATACCGGCCGCTCGGCCGGGTGGATGCTGATCTGGCTGATCCCAATGATCGGCTGGCTGATCTTCTTCTTTCTCGCGGCGCGGCCCACGGAGCCGGTGACCAACCAATACGGCCCGCCGCCGCTGCGGCAGCCCGACCCCTATCGCTGACGGGTCCGCCAATTCGGGTTGATCCAAGGCTGCAATTCGGGTTCAGGCTGCAGCATCCCCTCGCCGAGAATGTGATCCGCGGCCTTTTCGCCGACCATGATCGACGGGCCGTTGAGATTGCCGTTGGTGATGCGCGGGAAAATCGAACTGTCGGCGAGGCGCAGATTGTCGGTGCCGATGACCCGGCATTCGGGATCGACCACGGCGTTGGAGTCACTCTCGGCGCCAAGACGGGCTGCACCGCAAGGGTGATAGGCGCTTTCGGCGTGATGGGCGATGAAGCCGTCGAGATCGGAATCGCTCCGTAGCGCTTCGCCCGGCTGGATCTCCGGCCCGCGATAGGCATCGAAGGCGGCCTGCGCGAAGAGTTCGCGGGTCAACCGGATCGCCTGGCGAAACTCGGTCCAGTCGTCCTCATGCGACATGTAGTTGAAGCGGATCGCCGGCTTGGCACCGGGATCGGCGCTGGCCAGCCGGATATCGCCCCGCGATTTCGAGCGCATCGGCCCGACATGGGCCTGGAAACCGTGGCCGGGGGCGGCGGCCTGGCCGTCATAGCGGATCGCGCCGGGCAGGAAGTGATACTGGATGTCGGGATAGTCGACGCCGGCGCTTGAGCGGATGAAGCCCGCCGCCTCGAAATGGTTGGTGGCGCCGTAGCCGGTGTGCAGCATCATCCATTCGAGCCCGACCCGGCCCTTGGAGAACAGGTCCAGATAGCCGTTGAGGGTGATCGGCTGGGTGCAGCTCTGCTGGATGTAGAGTTCGAGATGGTCCTGCAGGTTTTGCCCGACGCCCGGGCGGGCAAGCCGCGTGTCGATGCCGACGCGCGACAGCTCGGCCGGATCGCCAATGCCCGAATGCATGAGAATCAGCGGCGAATTGATGGCGCCGGCGGCGAGCACCACCTCGCGCCGCGCCTTCACGAGACCAGTGGTGCGGCCGGATCGCTTGACCTCGACGCCGGTGGCGCGGCTGCCTTCGAAGGCGACGCGCATGACATTGGCCTGGACGAGGCGGCAGTTGCCTCTGGCCATGGCCGGCCGCAGATAGGCGTTGGCAGCCGACCAGCGCCGGCCGCGCCAGATCGTCTGCTGCATCGGGCCAAAACCCTCGGGATATTCGCCGTTGTAATCGTCGGTGACCGGATAGCCGGCCTGTCGTCCGGCCTCGACAAAGGCGCCGTAGAGCGGGTTTTCCATGGCGCCGCGCCTGACGTTGAGCGGGCCGGAGCCGCCGCGCCAGGCCGGATCGCCGCCTTGTCCGCCCTCGAAGGCCTCCATCCGCTTGAAATAGGGGACGACGTCGGCATAGGCCCAGCCGGAGGCGCCGATCTCGGCCCAATGGTCGAAATCATGGGCGTGGCCGCGCACGAACACCATGCCGTTGATCGAGGACGAACCGCCGATAACCCGGCCGCGCGGGGTGGCGAGACGCCGGCCGGCGAGCGCCGGCTCGGGTTCGGCGCGGTAGCCCCAGTCGTAGCGGGCCATGTTCATCGGAAAGGACAGCGCGCCCGGCATCTGGATGAACGGCCCGGCGTCGGTGCCGCCGGCCTCGACGACGACGACGTCGTAGCGGCCCGATTGCGATAGGCGGTAGGCGAGCGCCGAACCGGCCGAGCCCGAGCCGACGACGACATAGTCGGCTTCCTCTACGACCTTCATGTGCCGATCTCCGCGTCGATATAGCGTTCGACCATCCGAACCGCCGCTGGTCCGTCGGGGGCGGTGAGCGGGGTCAGCGCCTGGCGCAGCCAGACGCCGTCGATCATCGCGCCGGCGGCGGCGGCGACCGAAATGGCCGCCGGCGGGCCGAGAAGCGGCGCGAGGCCGGAGATCAGATTGGTCTCCAGCCGGCGAAAATACAGTCGCAACAGTCGCGCCGCCTCGGACGAGCGGCGGGCGTAGAGATAGAAGACCAGCCAGGCGGCGATCGCCTCGCGGGAGAACTGGCTCGGGTCGAAGCAGCCTTCGATGACGGCGCTGACGCGCTCGCGGGACGTGCGTGCGGCACTCAGCCGGCGGGTGAGCCCGTCGCGAAAGCCGAACAGGAGATGGCGCATCGCGGCGATCATCAGATCGTCCTTGGCGCCGAAATAATGGTGCACCAGTGCCGGCGACACCGAGGCACGGGCGGCGATCTGCGCCATGGTGGTCGCCTCCATCGAGCCGGCTTCCTCGATGGCGGCGATGGCGGCGGTGATCAGCGCCTCGCGGCGGGCGGCCTCAAGGCCATCGCGGACCCGGCGCAGGGATCTCCATTCGGACATGGCCGGTAGCATAGAATCATTGATTGATCAGTCAATCAACAAGCGCTCACACTTCGGTGCGAGCCGACAGGCGGCTTGAGGCGGCATTCTGGCTCGGAGCGATCCACGCCTCGAAAACCGCTAGGAAAGCGGCGCCAGCCGCGCTTATGATCGGGACGTTACGCGGCCGACGCCGGCGGGAGCGCGAATCGCGGCAGCCCGACGGTGTGCCCTCCGCAAAAAGGACATGACATGCGACTGCTTTTCGCTTCCGCCGCCGCGCTGGCGCTGACCACTGCCGGTGGCGGCGCCGCGTTCGCCGAGTACAGACTGACGATCCTGCACACCAACGATTTCCACAGCCGCATCGAGCCGATCAACAAGTACGATTCGGGCTGCAGCGAAAAGGACGCCGCCGAGAACGCCTGTTTCGGCGGCTCGGCGCGGCTGGCCACCGGCATCAAGGCCGCGCGTGGAGCCTCCGACAACACGCTGCTGGTCGACGGCGGCGACCAGTTCCAAGGCTCGCTGTTCTATACCAAATACAAGGGCAAGGCGGCGGCCGAGCTGATGAACACGCTCGGCTATGAGGCGATGACCGTCGGCAATCACGAGTTCGACGATGGGCCGAAGGTGCTGCGCGCCTTCATGGACGCGATCGACTTTCCAATCCTGCTCGCCAACGCCGATTTCACCAGGGAACCGGAGCTGGCCGACACGCTGAAACCCGCGACGGTGATCGAAAAGGCCGGCGAGAAGATCGGCCTGATCGGCATCACGCCGGCAGACACCGGCGAATTGTCGAGCGCCGGCCCGAATGTCAGCTTCGCCGATCCGGTGGCGGCCCTGAAACGCGAGGTCGCGGCGCTGAGCGACCAGGGCGTGACCAAGATCGTCGTGCTCAGCCATTCCGGCTACGCGGTGGACAAGCGCATCGCGGCCGCGGTGCCCGGTATCGACGTCATCGTCGGCGGCCATACCAACACGCTTCTGTCGAACACGGACAACAAGGCCAAGGGTCCCTACCCGACCATGATCAAGGGCCCGGAGGGGGATGTGGCCATCGTCCAGGCCTATGCCTACGGCAAATATCTCGGCCAGCTTGACGTCACCTTCGACGATGCGGGCGTCGTGACGGCGGCCTCGGGCAAGCCGATCATCATGGACGGCGAGGTGGTCGAGGACAGCGCGCTGAAGGCCCGGATCGCGGAACTGGCCAAGCCGCTGGAGGAGATCCGCCAGAAAGTGGTCGCCCGCGCGGCCCGGCCGATCGACGGCGGCCGCGACGCCTGCCGCTCCGGCGAATGCGCGATGGGCAATCTCGTCGCCGAGGCGATGCTCGACCGGGTCAGGGACCAGGGCACCCAGATCGCCATCACCAATGGCGGTGGCCTGCGCGCATCGATCGATTCCGGCGAGATCACCATGGGCGAGGTGCTGACCGTCTTACCGTTCCAGAACACGCTGGCGACCTTCAAGCTCACCGGCGCCGACCTCAAGGCGGCCCTGGAGAACGGCGTCTCCGAGGTCGAGGAGGGGGGCGGCCGCTTCCCGCAGGTCGCCGGGCTGAGATTCACCTGGTCAAAGGCCGGCACGCCGGGCGAGAACCGGGTGACATCGGTCGAAGTCAAGGAGGGCGAGGGTTTCGTGCCGCTCGACCCGGAAAAGACCTATCTCGTCGTCTCCAACAACTTCATGCGCGGCGGCGGCGACGGCTACAAGATCTTCGCGGAAAAGGGCATGGAGGCCTATGATTTCGGCCCGGCGCTGGACGAGGCGGTGGCCGATTACCTCGCCAAGGACAACGCCGCCTACGAGCCCGCCACCGATGGGCGGATCACCGAGGCCGAGTAGGCGCAAGCCTGCGACGCTACAGGACGGGAGGCCGGCCGGGCGCGCCGGCCTTTTCCGTCGAGGAGCACCATGCCGACAAAGACCGCCCCGACCGCCGGGTATTCCCGGTCGCACGCCCTGATCGGGCTCGTCATCGTCACGCTCGCGGCGCTCGTCCTCTATGCCATGGGCCGCGAGCCGGTCTGCACCTGCGGCACCGTCAAGCTCTGGCATGGCGTCGTGCAAAGCTCGGAAAACTCCCAGCATCTGTCGGACTGGTATTCGCCCTCGCACGTCATCCACGGCTTCCTGTTCTTCGGGCTCGGATGGCTGGTCTTGCGGCGCTGGTCGCTCGGCGCCCGGTTGATCCTGGCGCTCCTCGTCGAAAGCGCCTGGGAGATTGCCGAGAACACCGACCGGGTGATCCAGCATTACCGCGAAGCGACAATCTCGCTCGACTATTTCGGCGACAGCATCGTCAATTCCGTCGCGGACATCGGCTTCATGGCGCTCGGATTCTGGCTGGCCGGCCGCCTGCCGGTCTGGCTGACGGTTCTGATCGCCGTCACCTTCGAGCTGTTCGTCGGCTGGATGATCCGCGACAATCTCGCGCTCAACGTTCTGATGCTGCTTTGGCCCATCGAGGCGGTCAAGGCCTGGCAGGGCGGGGCTTAGACTTTCCGGTCGTTCTCTGCGACCATGCATCGATCGCCGGACTCCGCCCCGACAGAGGACCGATCTGATGTTCGTGAACGCGCTCAAGATGGTTGCGGCCACCGCCTTCGTGCTTGTGCTGACCGGCAGCGCTGTCGCGCAGAACCAGGGTTGCACGTCGGCCACGCTGAGCGATCCGCCGCGCGTCTCCATCCGCTGCGCCGGCGGTCTCATTATCGAGGCCGAAGCCGCGGCCCGCCTCGAAATCCGGGCACCGGCGGCCGGTGGGCCACCGCACGCCGTGACCTTGAGCGGACGCGCCGCGCTGATCACCGTCGAGCCCGGCCGGCCATTCCAGATCCTGACACCCCACGCCATCGCCTCGGTCCGCGGCACTGTCTATGCGGTCGACGCCGATGCCGAGGCGACCGCCGTCTTCGTCGCGAAGGGCCGGGTTCACGTCGCCCGGCGCGGCGGATCGGGCGCGGTCATTCTCGGCCCCGGCGAAGGCGTCGACGTCAAACCGGGCCAGCCCTTGATCGTCAAGCGCTGGCCGCAAGAGAGGGTGTCGCGCCTGTTCGCCCGCTTCGGTCGGTGATCACCGCGCGGCTCGCGCGTCTGCCATTGTTGGCCGTCGCCGCCGCGACCATACTGGCGGGAAGTTGGGCGGGATGGCTCGGTGGGATGCATCTGGTCGCCGAGCGCAGCTTCGTCGACCGGATCGAGGAACCGCTTACCGACCTGCGTCTCTTGATCGCCGGCCCCCGGCGACCGCCGGCCGAAGTGGTCATCGTCGCCATCGACGACGACACCGTCGCGGCCGAGCAGGGCTATCCCCTCGCCCGCGACCGCATCGCCGATCTGGTCCGCGCCATCGCCGCCGCCGGAGCTCGCGCGCTTGCCGTCGATATCCTTTTCATCGACCCTTCCACCGCGTTCGCCGATACGGCGCTCGCCGACGCGTTGGCCGCGATCCCCTCCGTCATCGCCGCCGCCGGCCGGTTCGACAGGACGCATGGGCAGGCCATCAGTGCCCCGGCGACCGCCGATGAATTGTGGCCGCTCGCCCCGCTCACGGGCGCTGCGTCGGTCGGGCTGGTCAACGTCTCCACCGACGGGGGCGGCACACCGCGTCACCTGCCCCTCGTCTTTCAGACCTCGCGGGGATTGATGACGGGTTTTGCCCTTCGCGCGGCGGCGCTCCGTGCCGGCGCCGAGCCGGTTCTTGGCCTGACTACCGTGACGGTGGCGGGGTCGCGCGTCCCGCTGGACGCGGGCTGGCATCTTCCGCTGCGCTTTTACGGCCCCGCGAAGACGATTCCCACAGTTAGCGCGCTCGGCTTTCTGTCCACAGGCGGTTCACGGCCCCCTCTCTCGGGGCGCATCGCCGTGCTCGGCGTCACCGCCACGGCCGTCGGCGACACCTTCGCAACCCCCTTCGATCCGGTCACGCCGGGGGTGGAGGTCCAGGCGACCGGCATCGCACAATTGCTCGCTGGCGCCGGGCTCGTCCGCGACGCCGGCATTCGCGAAATCGACGCGTCGCTGGCCCTGCTGCTCGCCGTCGGGGGGGTCCTGCTAGTCTCGCTGATACCGTTGACCTACGCCCTTCCCATCGTCGCCCTGGCACTCGTCATCGTGCTGGGGGCCACGACCTTCCTCTTCGGGCAGGGCATCTGGATGAGCGCCGCCCTGCCACTCGCCGCGAGCGTGCCGCCGGTCGCGCTCACGACCTTCGCGCGGCAGATGCACGAACGCCGCCAGGCACGATTGGTGCTGCAGGCGGAAGAGGCCCTGCGCCGGTTCCAGCCGGCTGCGCTGGCCGAACGCATCGCCGACGATCCGAGCTTCCTGAGTACGCCCGTCGAACAGGCGGCGGCGGTGCTGTTCGTCGATCTGGCCGGTTTCACCAGCCAGAGCGAACGGCTCGGCCCGGCCATGACACGCGCCTTCCTGAAGCAATTCCATACGCTGCTCGTCGACGACATCAATGCCCATCACGGCGTCGTCATGAACTTCATGGGCGACGGCGCGATGATCGTGTTCGGGGTTGCCGACGACACGGCGGACCCTGCCGGCCGCGCCTTCGCGGCGGGATTTGCGCTGGCGCGCGACGTCGGCGCCTGGCTCGAACGGCAGGGCGCCAGTGGTGACGATCCGGGCATCCGCCTTGGCCTCCACTTCGGGGTCGTGAGCCTTTCCAGGCTCGGCCACGACAGCCACCAGCAGATCAGCGTCAGCGGCGACACCGTCAATTTGGCCAGCCGATTGATGGAGGTCGCTAAGTCCGCCGGCGCGACGATCGCCGTGTCGATGGATCTCATCGACGCCATGGAAGGAAATTTCGCCGACTTCGGAGAACCGGACGACGTGCGCACGGTCGATATCCGCGGACGCAGGCAAAGCGTGGACGTCGGCCTATGGCGCGGCGCGGGCCCCGATCTACCGCTTGGATAAGCGCGGCTTGCAGCCGGCGGCTGCTGTCGGGGACCGGGCGCGAAGGCCAGATCTGCGGCAGCCCTCATCCCTCCGCATAGAGCACCCGATGATCGAGCGGATAGCGCGCGAACAGCGCCAACGTGGCCGCGCCCATCGCGCGAGCGATCGATCCGAAGGTTCCGGGCCTGATTTCCAGCGGCGTCAGGCCTTGGAGCGATTGGATGTGCGGCGCGAGAAGCGCCATACCGGACAGTAACTACTATTCGAGGTTGTAGAATCCGGAAAGTCGTGGTTTATATTACGTAAGGGAATATTTTGGAGGTTGCGATGCGGAAGATGTTATTCGCGAAGGTCATCACGGTTTTCGCTTGCGGTGTTGGCATCACGTTCCAAGAGGCTCAACCACAAGAGGCGCAAGCCGACTCGATCGACCAGGGCACCATCGCGACCGGAGCCGACGCTCCGCCCATGCCAACCCCGACACCGGGAAGTGTTGCACCGAATCCTATCTATGACGCCGGTGGGCGCGCCCTCGTCCCGATCAAGGATGCATCCGGTCAACCAATCATCCTCGATCAAGAAGCGATCAACCATCGCGATTCGAGTGGGAACCAGACCTTCGACTTTCAAACCCTCGTCGAGATCGGACGTCATCTGTTCACGACGCCCTACAGCCGCTTCGTTCCCGGAAAGGGTGAGACTGCACCGGACATCGGTTGGAACGAGCCCAAAGATCAAGTCATATCGAAACGCGGGCAACGCGGCGACTCCTTCGGTGAAGGTGAAATGGGCCCGAGACAGCGCTGGCTGGCGCTCGCCCGCGGCGATCACGGCGAAGCGCTGGCGCCGTTCTTCAACTTTCCGAAAGGAAACCGCCAATTGCGGCTGAACGGTCTCGACTCGCAATCCTGTTTCGAGTGTCACAATACGATCGGCTCGACGAGCCTTTCAGACACAGGCTCGACCGCGCTGGCCCGCAAGCCCGGGGTGACGGGCGGCCCTGCGGGTTTTGCGTCCACGGCCTTCATCAATCCGGCGCTCCAGTGCAATCCGGGTGAACCCGTGACCAACCGCGACAAGCTGCTGAGAACGCTGGAGCAGAGCGCCTTCGCGCGACAAGGTTGCTACCTGCCGGAGTTCCTATTCTTCGATCTTTATCCTAGCTACGCTGGAGCGCTTACCGCGACCAACGAACTGGTGCTGGCCGGGCCAGTCAACACGCTGGCGAAGAAGTGGCGCTCGGCCGCCTTCATGTTCCTGCGCAATCCGCCTCATGTCTTCGGAACGGGCTATGCGCAGAAAATAGCTGAAGAAATGACGCTTGAACTATACCGACAGCGGCTCACGGCGGTTCGTCAAGCGATGACCGCCGCGAAAAGCCGGCTGGAAGGCGTTGAGAAGACAACTACGTTGCGAGCGAAGGGGGTATCTTTCGGCACCTATTCTGTAAAGTTGATATCTCTCACTCCGCCGCCAGCACGACCCGCATTTGAAACATCCACTCCCCAACCTAACGTCAACGATTTCATCGCCTTTTCCCCAGTCGGTGACCTAGCAGTCCCTGGATTCGACGTGATCGAGACCTGCCTTGCCAATGGCCGGCAGACGACAGGAACGAGCTGCGTGCTCGACGGCGTCAGCCGCGACCTGATTGTGCGTCCGTTCCAATGGAAGGGCATTGCGTCGGATGAGCGCAATTTCGTACGCGACGCGCTGAACTTTCATTTCGGTATGCAGGCGGTCGAAATCCACGATAAAAAGGACGAGGACGCGGATCGCGACGCCCTTGAGGTGTCCGTGGCCGAGGTCTCGGCTTTGACAGCCTTCACCATGAGCATCCGTCCGCCCGTCAGCCGTCCCTTCGATGCCGCGAACGAGCCCGAAAGGGCCGCCAGCGCGGAGCGCGGAAAATGCCTGTTCGAAGGCCGCACTTCTGCCGACTGCGCGACGGTCACCGCTGTGAGCACTAGCGCGATGGGCGAAGCCGCCTCATGCGCTAGTTGTCACCAGCCGACAATGACGATCACTGATTCCCGCGTTACCGTCCGCGACCCCAGAGCTGGGCGTGAACGGATAGCGGGCGCCTCGACTAGTCTGTCGGCGCAGCTAAGCTATGAGAGCAGTGCCGTGCCGCCGCAGGTCCAGAGCGCCCTTTCTACTCCAATGGGGGCGGATAACGGCGAAGACACGCCCGAAGAAGAATTTATGAGGCAGCTTGATGCATTCCTTTCCGGCACCTCGTTCCAAGCCATCGGTTACACTTTCGATCTCAACACGGGAACTTTGCCGATCACGCTTTGCCGACTGAGCCCCGAAGAGCCGATGGGCAATGAAGCCTGCCCGCAGCCGTCGTCCCCCGGCACTTCGCTTGACGTGCCGATCTTCAGCGATTTCAAGCGGCATCGAATGGGCGACAACCTGGCCGATCCCGTGGCGCAGCCGGTCGACCGCGTGATCTTCGAGGTGCAGCCGGTCCCGGCCGACGAGTTCTTGACGAGGCCGCTCTGGGGCGTCGCTGATACCGGTCCCTGGCTCCATGACGGACGGGCGCAGAGTCTGCGGGAGGCGATCCTGCTGCACGGCGGTCGCGGCAGCGAGGCCCAGCCGGCCGTCGATCGCTTCACCGGACTGCCGAAAGACGACCAGGACGCGATTGTCGACTTTCTCTTGACGCTCCGCCTGCCCGTCGAACCGACTTTCGGCCGCACCCTCAAGCCCTGACCGGCAGCGAACGCAGGGGCACAAAGTCCTCTTAGGCCGACTTTAGTCCGGTTCTTGAAAGGCGTGCGAAAGCGCGAATGGATGAGTCTGCCGAATTCAACCAAAGCCGGCCCTGTCAGCGGGGGATTTGCAGTGCTTTCCCCTCCCTCAATCCTCCGCGTAAAGCACCCGATGATCGAGCGGATAGCGCGTGAACAGCGCCAACGTGGCCGCGCCCATCGCGCGGGCGATCGATCCGAAGGTTCCGGGCCGGATTTCGAGCGGCGTCAGGCCTTGGAGCTTGAGGCTCATCATCGCCCGCTCGGTCGCCTCGACCAGCCGGGTGCGCACCGCCGGCGGAAACCCGCCGTCGATCACCGCGCATTCGAAATCATAGACCGAACTGGCCGCGACGAGGGCATGGGCCAACCCCTCTCCGGCGATACCCAGCCAGCGGTCGAGACAATCGCCGAGCCCGTCCCAGGCCGCGTCGCTTCGCCAGATTTCAAGCGGGTCACCGCCTTGTTCCGCGATCATCTTCTCCAGGACATGGATCGAGGCGACGTTGATCAACTGGTCGAAGCCGGCCGCGTCGGCCCCAGCCGTCCGGGCGCGGGGCACCGGCATCGGGCCGAGCACCGCGGCATTGCCGGTGCGGCCGGTGACGAGGGTGCCATCGATGACGAGGCCACCGCCGACGAAGGCGCCGACGAAGACGTAGAGATAGTCCGAGGACCGGGCGGCGCCGAAGACGTTCTCGGCGGCGCAGGCGGCGGTCGCGTCGTTGGCGAGTTGGACCGGCAGGCCGGTCGACTCGCTCAAGGTTCCGGCGATGTCGGCCCTGCGCCATTCGTCCATGCTAGCTGCCGGCGCGCCGATCTCCTCGGCCCAGGACCACAGTTCGAAGGGCATGGCGATGCCGAGGCCGACGATCCGGGTCCGCAGCTTCGGGTCGATCGCGGCGACGACGCGCGCCTCGGCGGCGCCGACGAAATCGAGCACGGCGTCGAGGCGCGGATAGGCATAGGTCTGGCGCTCGCTCGCCCGGATCCTCCCGACGAAATCCATCAGCACCAGCTCGACCGAGCGCCGGCCGATCTTGAGCCCGAGCGAAAACGCGCCGTCCGGATTGAGCCGCATCGGCACTGACGGCTGACCGACCCGGCCGCGCCGGGGCTTTTCGCGCAAAACCAGTTGATCGGCCTCGAGCACCCGCATGATCACCGAGGCGGTCTGTGGCGACAGGCCGCTGCGCCGGGCGATATCGGCCTTGGCCAGCTCGCCGTGGCGACGGATCAGCGTCAGCACGGCGCGCTCGTTATGGGCCCTCATTCCAGCCTGGTTCGAGCCGCGTGTTCGCTCGTCGCGGCGGGTCGCCGCGGCTGCCTCGCCGGTCCTGGTGTGGTCCATGCTTTCCTCCCGGCCCCTTGAAACCACAGGCGGTTCGCGGGCTGGCACCGGCGAGCCTCACCATGCCGATGCTACCCCACTGTTCCACCACCAGAGGCCCCAGTCAATAAATAAATCCACTTGATTTATATTCATTGACAAGCGTCGCGTCATGGTGTTTCGTCAACGCGGATCGGGACGGCGAGGAGGCCGCCCGGCATCGCCGACCGGGTAGATTGTCCCGGCACGCGAGTTTCAACTGGGAGGTTTCGTCCGTGACACTTCGTACGCTTCTTGCATCCACCGCCATCGTCGCCGCCGGGGCCATGGGCCTCGCCGCGCCCGCCGCCGCCGCGCAGGACACCACCAAGGCCTGCCTGATCACTAAGACCGACATCAACCCATTCTTCGTCAAGATGAAGGAAGGCGCCACCGCCAAGGCGGAGGAGCTCGGCGTCGAACTGTCGACCTTCGCCGGCAAGGTCGACGGCGACCACGAGACCCAGGTCCAGGCGGTCGAGAGCTGCATCGCGGCCGGCGCCAAGGGCATCCTGATCACCGCGTCCGACACCAAGGCGATCACCGACGTGGTCAAGCAGGCGCGCGACCAGGGCGTTCTGGTCATCGCCCTCGATACGCCGCTGGAGCCGATCGACGCGGCCGACGCGACCTTCGCCACCGACAATTTCAAGGCAGGCGAGCTGATCGGCCAGTGGGCCGCCGCGACGTTGGGCGACAAGGCGGCCGACGCCAAGATCGCCCTGCTCGATCTGTCGCCGTCGGCGCCATCGGTCGACGTCCTGCGCGACCAGGGCTTCCTCAAGGGCTTTGGCATCGACATCAAGGACGAAAAGAAAATCGGCGACGAGGACGATCCGCGCATCGTCGGCCACGACGTCACCGCCGGCAACGAGGAAGGCGGCCGCACCGCGATGGAGAACCTTCTGCAGAAGGATCCCGACATCAACGTCGTCTACACCATCAACGAGCCGTCGGCCGCCGGCGCCTACGAGGCGCTGAAATCCTTCGGCAAGACCGAAGGCGTACTCATCGTCTCGGTCGACGGCGGCTGCCCGGGCGTCAAGAACGTCGAGGAAGGCGTGATCGGCGCGACCTCGCAGCAATATCCGCTCGACATGGCATCCAAGGGCATCGAGGCGATCGCCCAGTTCGCCGAGGATGGCACCGTGCCGCAGCCGAGCGAGGGGCTCGATTTCTTCGACACCGGCGTCAATCTGGTGACGGACAAGGCCGTCGATGGCGTCGAGTCGATCGACGTGAAGGAAGGCACCGACCGCTGCTGGGGCTGAGTTAGCCGGCCCGGGCGGCCCCGAAGCGGGCCGCCCGCTTGACCTCGCCTTTTCTTCGCGCGTTGATGCGTTAGCGGCCCTGGCCTTCCGGAGCGACACGCCATGAGTGAAACGACCGACAAGGGGGAGGATTTCGAATCCTCCCTCGGCCAGAGCGACACCGCCGTCGCCGCCTTCGGCCATCGCCGGCGCGGCGCGCTCGGCAACCTGCAGCACTTCCTGCACGGCAACCCGACCATGGTGCCGGTCATCGTTCTCCTGCTGTCGGTGTTGGTGTTCGGCCTCGTCTCCGACAATTTCTTTTCGGCGTTCAACCTGTCGCTGATCATGCAGCAGGTGGCCATCGTCGGCATATTGGCGGCGGCGCAGAGCCTCGTCATCCTCACCGCCGGCATCGACCTGTCGGTCGCCGCCGTCATGGTGATGGTTTCGGTGATCATGGGCCGGCTGTCGACCGAATTCGGCCTGCCGGTGCCGCTGGCGATCCTGGTCGGCCTCGTCGTCGGCGCGCTGACCGGCCTGCTCAACGGCGTTCTGGTTACCCGCGTGCGGCTGCCGCCCTTCATCACGACGCTGGGCACCTGGAACATCTTCCTGGCGCTGAACTATTATTTCTCCAATCGCGAGACCATCCGCAGCCAGACGCTGGACGCCGAGGCACCGCTCCTGAAGCTGTTCGGCGAACGCTTCGAGATTGGCGGCGCGGTGCTGACCTGGGGCGTCGTCCTGATGATCGCGATCTTCCTGATCCTTTGGTACGTGCTCAACCGCACTGCCTGGGGCCGGCATGTCTACGCCATCGGCGACGACAAGGAAGCGGCTGAGCTCTCCGGTATTCGCACCGACCGCACCCTGGTTTCGGTCTATGTCCTCGCCGGCTTCATCTGCGCCATCGCCGCCTGGGCCTCGATCGGCCGTGTCGGATCGGTCAGTCCGACGTCCTTCTTCGAGGCCAATCTGGAATCGATCACCGCCGTAGTGATCGGCGGCATCTCGCTATTCGGCGGCCGCGGCTCGATCCTCGGGCCGATGATCGGCGCGCTGATCGTCGGGGTGTTCAACTCCGGGCTGCGGCTCGGCGGCGTCGACGTGCTCTGGCAGGTCTTCGCCACCGGCTGGCTCATCATCATCGCCGTCGCCATCGACCAGTGGATCAGGAAGATCTCCGCATGAGCGCCTCCCAGACTGCCGTCCTGTCGGCTCGCGGCCTCGTCAAGAATTACGGCCGCGTCACCGCCCTCGACCACGCCGATTTCGACCTCTACCCGGGCGAAATCCTCGCGGTGATCGGCGACAACGGCGCCGGCAAGTCGACGCTGATCAAGGCGCTGTCGGGCGCGGTCGTGGTCGACGAAGGGGACATCCGATTGAACGGCGAGGCGGTGCGGTTCACCGCGCCGATGCAGGCGCGCGACGCCGGCATCGAGACGGTCTACCAGAACCTTGCGCTGTCGCCGGCGCTGTCGATCGCCGACAACATGTTCCTGGGGCGCGAAATCCGCAAACCCGGCCCGCTCGGCAAATACTTCCGGATGCTCGACCGCGGCGCGATGGAAAAGATCGCCCGCGACAAGCTCTCCGAACTCGGTCTGATGACCATCCAGAACATATCGCAGGCGGTGGAGACCCTTTCCGGCGGCCAGCGTCAGGGCGTCGCGGTGGCCCGCGCGGCGGCCTTCGGCTCCAAGGTGCTGATCCTCGACGAGCCGACGGCGGCTCTCGGCGTCAAGGAGTCGCGCAAGGTTCTGGAGTTGATCCAGGACGTGCGCTCACGCGGCATGCCGATCGTGCTGATCTCGCACAATATGCCGCATGTCTTCGAGGTCGCCGACCGGATTCACATCCACCGGCTGGGGCGGCGTCTATGCGTCATCGACCCGAAGACCGCGACGATGAACGACGCGGTGGCGCTGATGACCGGCGCCAAGCAGCCGGAGCCGGAGATGGCGGCGGCGTGACGTCAGGCTGAATTGGTGGCGGCCGGCGGCGCATGACGCGCCGCCGGCCGCTCGCCGTCAAGCCGCGATCATGCCATTCCTGCGAAGGCCTTTTTGGAGGGTCTCCACCCGCTGGCGGGCCGGCCCCGAATGAGTCGAATCGCCGGCATCGTTATCGGCGGCCGTGCGGATTTCAGCCATCATACGCAATAGCTCAGAGGCCGTGTCCTTGAGCGTGACCGCAACGGCGGCTGCCTCCTCGACCATCGCCGCGTTCTGCTGGGTATGCTGGTCCATCTGGGCGACGGCGGTGTTCACCTCCTTGATGGCGATGGCCTGTTCGCCGGACGTGTTGGCGAGGTCGGCCACGCCCGCCGTGATCTCGGTGGAGCGTTCGACGATCTTGCCGAGCGCCTCGCCCGTGCCCCGCACCAGCTCGACGCCGCCGGCGATTTCCACCGAACTTGCCGAAATCAGCGTCTTGATCTCCTTGGCCGCCTCGGCCGAGCGCTGAGCGAGGCCGCGCACTTCCTGGGCGACCACGGCAAAGCCACGGCCGGCTTCGCCCGCCCGCGCCGCCTCGACCCCGGCGTTCAGCGCCAAAAGGTTGGTCTGGAAGGCAATCTCGTCGATCACCCCGATGATCATGCCGATCTCTTTCGAAGACTGCTCGATCCGGCCCATCGCCGCGACCGCCTTCTGGACGATCTCCCCGACATTCCTGGCTTCATTCATTGAACTTTGGACGCCCGCCGAAACCTCGGCGGCACGGTCTGATGCGCCCTGAACGCCGGCCGCGAGCTGCTGCAGAGCCGCAGCGGTCTCTTCCAGACCGGCGGCCTGCTGCTCGGTGCGGCGGGCCAGATCCTCCGATGCGCCGGCAATCTCCCGCGCGCCGGTTTCCACCGCCTCAGCCGAGCCGCTGGTCGCGGCAACAAGATCGCCAAATGCCGTGACGGCCTGATTGAAGTCATCCTTGAGTCCCTGGAACTCTTCGGGAAACTCGGTTGTGATCGGCTGCGACAGGTCGCCCGCGGCCATACGGTTGAGGGCGGCGCCAAGCTCCCCGACGACAAAACTGCGAACGGTCGCCGTTCGCTGCCGTTCTTCCTCGGCGCTCTTCTCGGCGGCACGCTGGGTCAGGATGTCGAGATAGCTCGTGATACAACGCTCCATGTCGAGGAGCGCGACGCGGACCAGCGCATTGATCGCCGCCGCCGCCTCCTCCTTGCCGCTGCGTCCCATGAGGCCCTTCGGCCAAAGTTGCAGGAGCGTTTCCCGGACAAGCGTTCCAAGCAGAACGCTATAGCCCGAGATGAAGTATTTCGGCTCGAGTCCGATCCTTGCATGAGCGGCGCCGATACGCTCCGTACGCACCACATGGTCGCTACCGGTTTCACCCCTTGCGAGAGCGAGCCAGTGATCCTTTTGCTTCGCATGGGCGGCGCGTAGATGCTGATCATTGCTGAAGAAGGATATCAGCGTGTCGTCCGCCCGAATGACCGCGTAGAATTCATCCAGCGCGTCATCCAGCACGTTGCGGATGATGGGTTCAATGCGACGAAGCGACTCGGGGGCATTCCGACTTGCGGTCGCCGCGATGGGGTTTTCTGGCTTTGGTTGCATTACTCGGTTGAACTCTTGCTGTGGCGCGATGGAGAAGGTTGGCCCCGCATCCCAAACGTGGGAAAGCAGAAGAATTACGCAGGATCAATGCCTTGAAGGTGGATCGGACATGCTTACCAAATTCTTACATGGGTCATGGCCGCGCCGACTATTTCGTTGGTCGGGCAACGACCCTCGAACAACCAGTGGCTGTAGCCGGTCGTCCGTTGGCCCGGCCGCGCCCCCACGTTGAAGGAACGCGCCGCCATGGCCTACGATCTTTACTACTGGCCAACGATTCCGGGGCGCGGCGAATATGTCCGCCTCGTCCTGGAAACGGCTGAAGTGCCCTATCGCGACCTGGCGCGGCTGCCCGACAGCGAGGGCGGCGGCATTGGCGCCATGATGGCGTTCATGGCCGGAGGTCGGGGCCATCGCTTCCCATTCGCGCCGCCCTTCCTCGTGGACGGAGATCTGTTGATCTCACAGACCGCCGAGATCTGCGCCGTCCTCGGCGAGCGTCACGGTCTGGCGCCGAAAAGTGAAGCGGATCGCCTGTTTGCCCGCTCGATCGCGCTGTCCACCGCCGATTTCGTCAGCGAGGCGCACGATACCCACCATCCGATCGGCGTGGGGGACTATTACGAGGACCAGAAGAACGAGGCGAAGCGGCGTGCGGCCCGTTTCCGCGACGAACGCATGCCGAAATATCTCGGTTGGTACGAGCGCCTTCTCGCCACCAACCCCGCCGGGTCGGGCCATCTCGTCGGCGTGCACCTATCCTATGCCGATCTCGGCCTGTTCCAGACGCTTGCCGGCGTCGCTTACGCGTTTCCCAGGCGGATGGCGGATATCGTGGGAGACTATCCGAAAACCGAAGCGCTGGCGGCGCGTGTCGCGGAGCATCCGGCGGTTGCGGCGTATCTGGCGAGCGAGCGGCGCATCGCCTTCAACGAGGACGGCATCTTCCGCCACTATCCAGAGCTCGACGGGGCGTAAGTGCAGCGCAAAACGCCAACGCCCCGGCCGTAGCCGGGGCGCGGAACGCAAGGACGGCGGAGCGCAACGCCCCGCCCTGTTACGTCATCAGTTGGCGAGCTTGGAGGCGAACAGCGCCAGCGCCTTCTGATAGACACCGGCCCGGTTCCAGTCACGCAACACCGAGAAATTCGGCTGGCCTTCCTGATATCCGGCGCCCGGCCGCCAGCCATGCTGACGTAGGAAGTTGGCGGTCGAGGCAAGGACGTCGGCCTTGGAATTGATCAGATCGCGCCGGCCGTTGCCGTCGCCATCGACGGCGAAGCGCAGATAGTTCTTGGCCAGAAACTGGGTCTGGCCGATCTCGCCGGCCCAGGCGCCGCGCATCTTCTCCGGTCGCATGTCGCCGCGATCGACGATGGCCAGCGCCGCTAGCAACTCTTCGGTGAAGAAGGCCGAACGGCGGCAGTCATAAGCCAGTGTCGCCAAGGAGTTGAAGATGTTCATATTGCCGGAATTGGCGCCGAAGCCGGTCTCCATGCCCCAGATCGCGACGATGACTTCCTTCTGAACGCCATAGCGCTGTTCGATCGAGTTCAACAGGCCGGCATTCTGCTGGATGATGCGCTTGCCCTTCTTGACGAAGGAGGCCGGCGCCCGGCGCTGCATGAAGGCATCGAGCGACAGCTTCATCGAATGCTGGTTGCGGTCAAGGCTGATCACCTTGCTGCTGTATTTCGTCGGCATCAGCGCGGAATTGATCGTGCCTCCCGAAATGCCTGCCCTCTGCGCCTCCTGGGCGAACTGCTGCTTCCATTGGTTGAAGCCGCCGGGACCATTGCCGCACTGGGCGGCGAGCGCGGGAGCGGTGGTCACGCCAAGCGCCAGCGCCACCGTTGCCGCAAGCCCCCGGATGGATGTCAGTCGAGCCTTCATGGGGTTTTCCTTGTTCAGATAGATGGATAGCGACCGCCTGGGCTGGCCGCGTGTCGAAGTTACAGGATCAGGCAGACATCGATCCGCCGATAATACAGGCGTAACGCTGACCGGGTTGCCGCCGCTTTCGTCGCCAGGCAACGAAACCATTCAGCTTTTCTTATCCTATTCGGCTATCCTTGCGTAGTGCAGGGAAGCGACAACGTCCTGTGGCGTAACACATCGGACGAACGGAACGTTCCTGCGACGGCCGTGCGGGTCACGCGGCAGCGCGTGGCTGTGGCTATGCGAGGGAACCACCGAAGCGCTAATCCGGCGCCGGCTGCGGAATGGCCGCAACGATCCTCGGGCACACCGGATCGGCCCCTCGCCCTTAACGATTTTTTGCCGGGCCATCTTGCAGATTGCCGGCATGAACGATGCCGACTCAAACGCTCTATCCCATTCACTCAGCGCGCTATCCGACGGCAGGGAGGCGGAACGCTGGCGCTTCGCACTGGAAAGCGCCGACTCCGGGGTCTGGGATGCCGACCTTGTCGCGGGGACATGCTACTACTCGCCCAGTTGGAAGCGGATGCTGGGCTACGCGGCCGACGAGCTCGACGATGATCCCGATTTGTGGCTCGCTTTCGTGCATCCGGCCGACCGGCAATCGGCCATCACCAGCGGCGATCGTCACGTCGCTGGCGAAACGGTACGGATCGAGACCGAGTTCCGATTGCGGCACAAGGACGGCCGCTGGATCTGGGTTCTCGACCGCGGGCAGGTGGTGGAACGCGATTCGAGCGGCCGGCCGACGCGCATGATCGGCGCGCAGACCGACATCACCGCTCAAAAGAATGTGGAGCGCCAGCTGGCGCTGCTCAACGAGCGTATTCAACTGGCGCTCGATGCGGGCCAGGTCGGCCTGTGGCAGTTCGAGACCGAGAGCGGCCGCCTCGTCTGGGATCAACGCATACGCGACATCTATGGCATCGGCCCTGGTCCCGCCGAGGTGCCACGTTCGACCTGGCACGAGCACCTTCACCCGGACGATGCCGCCGCGGCCGAGCGTGCCATCGCGATCACGGCCGAAACCGGCGAGCCAATGAAGACCTCCTACCGGATCGTCAAGCCGAACGGCGAAATCCGGCATCTGCAGGCGCTCGCCCGGCGGGTCCACTATAGCGACGCGCCGCCGCTGCTTGTCGGCAGCGTCTGGGACATCACCGAGCAGGTGCAAAACGCCGCGGCACTCGCCGCCGAAAAGGAATGTCTGCGCATCACGCTTCAGTCGATCGGCGACGCGGTCATCAGCACCGATGTCGGCAACCGCATCACCTTCGCCAATCCCGCCGCGGCGCGCCTGCTGTTCAGAATCGAGTCGACGCTGGTCGGAGCCAATATCGACGATGTCTTTCCCCTGATCGACGAAGAGACCGAGGCGCCGCTCGCCTCCTCGACCCGCCGGGCTGTCCTGTCGCGCCGCACTATCGACCGCGAAGAAAATGCGATTTTTGTGCGAGACGACGGCAACCGGCGGGCGGTCCGCGATCTTGCCTCGCCGATCATCGATCCAGACGGCCAGGTCATCGGCGCAGTTCTGGTGATCCAGGACATCACCAATGCCCGTGCGCTGCAGCGCCAACTCGCCTACGCTGCGCGGCACGACCCCTTGACCGGTCTTTTGAACAGAGGGGCGTTTGAGGAAAACTTGCAGGCCGCCATTGGCAGTCGGGACTGCGCACTTCTCTATCTGGATCTCGATCGCTTCAAGATGATCAACGATACGGTTGGCCACGCGGCGGGCGACGCATTGCTGAAGATGGTCGCGCGCACGCTGACGGGATTTCTGCCGCGCGAGACCGTCGTGGGACGTCTGGGCGGCGACGAATTCGCCGCCGTGGTTCCGGTCGCCGATATGGACGACGCGACCACGATCGCCTCGGGGCTGCTCGCCGAAATTCGTACCCGCCGGCTACATTGGGGCGGCAAACACCACGAGATCGGAGCCAGCATCGGTATCGCGGCGATCGATGATCCGGGGTTGGATCTCGAAACCGCCACCGCGCGCGCCGATGCCGCCTGCTACGCCGCGAAATCCGCGGGGCGCAACCGCGTGTCCGCCTACTCGGCCGGCGTCGGGGCCGCGCAACGCAATCTGGCTCAGATCCAGGTCGCATCTGGCTTGGCCGACGCTCTGGCCGAGCGGCGCCTGGTGGTCTTCGGGCAGGAGGTTCGCGATCTCGACGCCCCTTCCCGACCGGGCCACCATATCGAGATCCTTTGTCGAATGATGGCCGCGGACGGCTCGATCATTCCGCCCGGGCAGTTCATTCCGGCCGCGGAGCGATTTGGCCTGATGGGCTCTGTCGACCGCTGGATCATCGAGCATACGCTTGAAACCCATGCCGCCAGCCTGAGGGCGAACGGCTTGTCGGTCGCCATCAATCTGTCGGCCAATACCCTGAGCGACCCCGAGCTTTGGCCGTTCGTCAAGACAGTCATCGAACGCACCAAGGTCGAGCCGGCCTGTCTCGTCTTCGAGATCACCGAGACGGCGGCGGTCGACAATTTCGCCGCGGCCGAACGTTTCGTCCGCGACGCCCGCAGGGCCGGTTGCCGCATCAGTCTCGACGATTTCGGCGCGGGCTTGAGTTCCTTCGCCTATCTCAAACGCTTCCGGGTCGACAGCATCAAGATCGACGGCGCCTTTGTCCGAAACTTGGCGAAAAGCCGCTTCGATCGAGCGGTCGTCGCCTCGATCGGTACGATCGCCCACGAGTTGGGCGTCGATGTCATCGCCGAGCGGATCGAGGATGCCGAATCCGTCACCATTCTGCGATCGCTCGGCATCGGCTATGGTCAGGGATTTCTCTTCCACCAGCCGCAGCCGCTCGACGAGCTGTTGCAGGCGCGACAACAGAACGCGGATATTCGCAGAGCGAGTTGACGGCCCATCCTGGAGCTGTGATGCGAGCAAGGTGGGCGGACCAGTACGGTGGAATAACCAACGAGCGAATCCAAGCATCGCGCGACCGCGTTCAGTGTCGTTTGATGCTCTAGTGCGCGGTCAGAACCGGCACCGTGGCTTTGGCGATGATGTGGCGCGTCGTGCCCCCGAATATCATCTGTCGCAGGCGACTTTGGGTGTAGGCGCCCTTGATCAGGAGATCGCCGCCCAGCGCCTGCACGTGCTCCAGCACAGCTTGGCCGGGCGAGGCCTCGCCGGCGCGCGTGGTCGCTTCGGCTGGGATGCCCGAGCGTGCCAGATTGCGCGCCAAGCTCTCGCCGGGCGGCCCGTCGACGTCCCAACCTTCCACCGTCAGAACGATCACGCGCTGCGCCTTTCGCAGGATCGGCATGGCCAGCGCTACGGTTCTGGCGGTTTCCGTGCTGCCATTCCAGGCGATCACGACGGTCTTGCCGATCGTCTTCGCTCCCGACGGAGGCACCAGCAGCAGCGGCCGGCCACTTTCGAAGAGCGCCGCCTCGACGGTTGCGACCCGCGTCGGCTCGCCGGCCGCGTTCGGGCGACCCAGCACGATCAGGTCGAACAGCCGACCGTAACTGCCGATATGCATGTCCGTCGCCAGTCGCCCGCCGGCCCAGCCGGAGGAGGGTGCGGTCGAACCGTCACTAGCGGTCGAACCGTCACTATAGGAAGGCACGCCGGCCTGGCTCATGAACTCATCGAAGGCGCGACGAGCCGTGTCCATGAGTTCGTGTTGCGAATCGAGGTCGAGCGGCGGCGAGGCGACGATGAATTCCGCCGAAACGACCTCCGGTACTTCGGGGCGCAGCGCGATGCCCTCAATGTAGCTACCGAACATGTCGGCCACGAGACGCGCCGTCCCCAGCACCGGCCACATCCGGCCATCCGAATTGACCGGAACGAGAATGTTCCTCATGGCACTTGTCATTCAACGCTGGAGCATCGGACCAAAAAGCGGAATCCGGTTTTTGGATAACTCCGATGCTCAATCAAAGTGTTAGCGCATCCTTTGTGCGTCCCGATGGACGCACGGCGCGCTAGAGAGCAGGCTTGAAATCCGCAGACCACGGGCGCCGTCCCGAGTGTCATTGTCCGCATGTGAAATATACAGGCAATACGAAATCCAGGAGTGGCTAGGGAGAGCCTTCTACGACTTTAGCGGCTCATCAGCCACTCCCGGAAACCTGTCAGTGAGAAGCCGCTACGCGGGGACCCGAACATCAGCCCCGGCGGTTGTCGCGGCATCGTACATAGGTGGTTCCATGGAGACCTCCCGGCGTCTGATACGCAAGGAAAAGACTACGCCCGCACCTCGCGGCGTCAAGGGAATTTTTCGCCGTTTTGCGCCGATTCGCGACGGCCGGTCGTGATCGCACCGCCACGGAGCCTGGAGCGACCTGTGATCGGCACCCGTTCGCAGGGCCCGCGACCGCATCGCCGGGGCGTCCGAAATTTTGAGGGTCTACCCCGTTTGAGGGATGCGGGACGGACGTTTTAATGCTGGAATAGCATAGTTCTTCGGGAGGCATCAGCCTCGCGAAAGCTCATCGCTCGCCGTCAACTGCCCCAAGAAACGGCGAGCGATGATTTTGATTCGCGCGTCCGCTCCCAACGGCTGCGGCGCTGTGGGCGCGCCCGCCCTCGCCACCCGCCGGCAACCCCGTCGCCTTGGAACGAGGCCGAAATCGGCTGCGCCATCCGATGGACGATGGCGAGCCGGATCGGTTCACCCGCTTCAGATCGTGAGACCGTGAATTGCCCGTCCTCAGGCTAGCGCGTATGTTCGACCCACCGGATTGTCCGGCACGGGCCCGGGCCAGCTCGTCGCGTTGCGCCTGGCCCCTCCGACAGGGAGGTCCTTCGAAATGAAATTCCTCGTTCTTGCGGCGGCGGCGGCAGTGGGCTTTGTCAGCCCGGCCTTCGCTTTCCAGTGTCCCGCCGACATCGCAACCATCGATCAGGCAATGGCGGCCAGGCAATTGAGCGATGCCGACCGCGCCAAGGTCAACGCTCTTCGTGAAGAGGGCGCGCGACTGCACGCGGCCGGCTCGCACGCACAATCGGTGCAAAAACTCGCCGAAGCGAAACGGATGCTGGGCGTCCAGTAGCGACGCTCCCGCCTGCAAGCGGGCGGACGGGGGAAAAACGCCCGCGACCGTTCGACAATCAGGCGATCAGCCGCCGAACAAGCGCCGGAAGATGGAACGGTCGCTCGCCCGCCCGGACCCGACCCGTCCCTCCACCGTCACACCCGGCGGGGGTGGGCCATCGGAAATCACGACGCCCTCGCCGCCAACGGCAGCGGGCGGAACGGGCGCACCGGCCTGATTGTAATACTGATCCTCGCGGACCGGCATCTCGGAATCGTAATAGCGATCGTCGCCGTAACCGCTATCGGCGGTGAGCGGCGCCTCCGCCTCGCCGATCCGATAGTCGCCGGGCAGCGGTACGGCCGGCAAGCCTTTATGGGCGGCGGTCATGAAGTCGTGCCAGGCCTGCGCAGGCAACGAGCCGCCGGTGACCTTCTGCATCTTGGCGCCATTGTCGTTGCCGAGCCAGACGCCGGTGGTCAGATTGGCGGTGTAGCCGAGGAACCATGCGTCCTTGTAGTCCTGGGTCGTGCCGGTCTTGCCGGCCGCCTGCCACCCCTCGATCGCCGCCTTACGGCCGGTGCCGCCGGTGACGACGCGGGTGAGCATGGCGTTCATCATGCCGACGATGTCCTCGGAAACGATGATCGGCGGGACCTCGGCGCCGCGCTCCCACAGCACCTTCCC
Source organism: Aurantimonas marina (assembly GCF_017183135.1). GTDB lineage: Bacteria > Pseudomonadota > Alphaproteobacteria > Rhizobiales > Rhizobiaceae > Aurantimonas > Aurantimonas marina. Next base: position 63,842 of record NZ_JADDXW010000010.1, read on the forward strand.
GCTCTCGGTCGTGATGCGGTTGACCAAGTGCGGCGTTGCCCGGTAGCCGCCATTGGCGAAGGGAGCGAAGGCGCCGGTGAGTTCCAGCAGCGAAACTTCCGAGGTTCCGAGCGCGATCGATGCATTGTCGACCATCGGTGACTTGATGCCCATCCGCTGGGCGGTCTCGATCACCGCCGGAGCGCCGACATTATCCACCAACCGCGCCGCGACCGTGTTCAGCGATTGGCGGAGCGCATCGGCGACGGTGACCGGACCCCGATAGCGATTGTCGTAGTTCTGGGGTGTCCAATTGCCGATCTGGACCGGCGCGTCGTCGATCACCGTCTCGGGACGCCAGCCGTTTTCGAGCGCCGTTTCGTAGACGAAGGGCTTGAACGAGGAGCCCGGCTGCCGTTTGGCGTCGACAGCACGATTGAACTGGCTCTGGGCGTAGTCGCGCCCACCGACCATGGCGCGGATCGCGCCAGTGCCGTCGATGGCGACCAGCGCGCCTTGCGAGACATTCTGCTTGGCGCCGTCAACGGTCTGCCGGATGACCTTCTCGGCGGTCTTCTCGAGGCCGAGATCGATCGTCGTCTCGGCAATGACATCCTCTGCCACGTCACCGATGAGATCGCGGATGTCGCGCATGACGAGGTCGGCGGCATAGTGCTCGGCGCCGGTCCAGTAGCTCTTGGCGGTGGTCGGCTTCTGCGCCTTGGCGTCGGCGTATTCGGCTTCGCCGATGAACCCGGAGTCGCGCATCGCGGCCAGCACAACTTCGGCGCGGGCCTTGGCCGCCGCCGGATCACGGGCGGGCGACAGACGCGAAGGCGCCTTCAGCAGCCCGGCCAGAAGCGCCGCCTCGCCCAGATCCACCTCGGCCGCGGATTTGTTGAAATAGCGCCGCGCCGCCGCCTCGACGCCGGTCGCGCCCGAGCCGAAATAGACCCGGTTGAGATACATTTCGAGGATCTGGTCCTTGGTGAATTTGGTCTCCAGCCACAGCGCCAGGATCGCCTCTTGGATCTTGCGCTGGATGGTCTGTTCCGGATTCAGAAAGATGTTCTTGGCGAGCTGCTGAGTCAGCGTCGAGCCACCCTGCACCGTCTCGCCCGCCGCCATGTTCTCGCTGAAAGCACGGACGATGCCGACCGGATCGATGCCCCAATGTTCGTAGAAGCGCCGATCCTCGATGGCGATTACCGCCTGCGGGATGTAGGGGCTCACTTCATCGAGCGAGACCGCCTTGCCGCCGGTCAGGCCGCGATTGGCCATCAGTTCGCCGGCGACCGACACGATCTTGACGTTGGGGGGGCGATCGGGGATCGCCCAGGCTTCCTGCGGCAGCTTGACGGCGAAATAGCCGACCACCGCGGCGACGGCCAGGCCGCCGACGAGGCCGAGCATCAGGAACAGCCGGAAGACGTGGCCAAGGAAGCCGCGTCGGCGTCGTCCGCCTCCCGATCCGCTGGAGCCGCCGCCTTTCGACCGCCGCGCGGTAGAAGCCGGCTTGGCCGAACGGGTTTTAGTGGGTGCGGCCTTGTTGCGAAGTTTACGGCGGGCGTCGTTGGAAGCCGTCGGAACGGCCCGGTCGTCGGCGCTGACGTGGAAGTCGTCCACCTCCGGCCCGTCGAAGGTCGGTTCGATGCGCTCGTGCCGTCGTGCCATTCAGCCCAAAGCCCCTTCGGCGAAGATCATGCCGCCACGGCGACGGCCCACCCTCAATCATCCCCTTGCTCGCGGGAATGCAGTCTAATTGCGGCGATTTAACGGGGCGTTAAGCAATTCGAGCCGCCGCCTTGCGGCGTGCGCGCCTAGAACAGGTCGAGCGAGAAGCGGCGCGAGATGCCGAGGCCGAACGTGTACTGGTCCTCGTCGCCGGCCTTGACGATCGGCGAATCCTTGGCGTCGCCGACGAGGCGCTCATAGGAGGCGTCGGCGTTGAGGAACCAGCCGGTAACGACCTCGTAGCGGGCCGAGGCAGCGACGCCGACGCTCTTGAAGCCGCCTTTGGGCGCGTAGGTAGTGAAGCGGCCGCCGGAGGCGAATGCCTCCGAGGTGGTGACGCCGAAATAGGCGTCCATATAGTCGCTGGAGGCAAAACTCGCGGTCGGACCGGCCTTGAGGATGAGGCGCTCGCTCGGCCGCGCGATCACATTGGCGCCGATGTCGCCGACGAGACCCTCGCCGCCACCGAAGGCATAGCGCGCCGCGCCGTAAATCTCGGCATTCTCCCATTCATAGCTGGCCTTGAGGCCGACCTCATAGGTCGCGTCGACATTGTTCAGGCCGGTGAGGGCGGGAAAGTCCGAGGCTTTGCGCTCGCTGGTGTAGCCGAAGGAGGGGCCGATCGAGAAGCCGCGACCGTCCTTGCCGCCGAAGGCGCCGATGCCGGGAATGCTCAGATATTCGACGCTGACGATCGGCACCGGGGTGATTTCGTAGTGCTCCGAGCCCTCGTATTCCGGCGAGACGAAACCGGAAATGCCGAGCTCGAAGACGAAATCCGCGTCGCCGTAATCATAGGCGGCCGGGGCAATTGGCGCCGGGTTGGGATCGTAGGGGCCGGCGACGTGGTCGGCGGCCGTGGCGGCGAGGCTCGAGCCGAAAACGAGGGCAATCGCCAGGGCGCCGGTACGCACGATCATGTCCTGATACTCCAGCCATTCGCGCCTCATTTTGCCGTGGTGGCACCGGGCACGTTATGCCTTTCTTTCATACCGGATATCCGGCGATCGACAATGCCGTCCGACGCGGTTTTCGGCTTCCGGCGCTATTTCCGTTCCCGCCGTTGCGCGGCGACCACAGCGGCGGTTTGTCGCGCAGTCGCATCTTTGCTGGGAGCGGCAATCCGTGCCCTGTCAACGAAAAGGGCGCGGCAGCCCCCTCGGCGCCGCGCCCTTCGCTGGTCCCCCGCTCGTCATTCGAAGCGCATGCGCTCCGCGAGTGCGGTATCCCCGTGATCACTAAAATTACGCGCGATCCGTTAACGACTCGTTAACCCGCCGCCCCGCCGAGCGCCGCAAGCACCCGCGCCCAGGAACGCTGGCCCTTGTGGAAGGAGGTCATCTCGTACTTCTCGTTCGGCGAATGGATGCGGTCGTCGCCGCAGCCAAAGCCGATCAGGAGCGATTCCATGCCGAGCCGGTCCTTGAACTCGCCGACCACCGGGATCGAGCCGCCCATGGAGATCATCACCGCCGGGTTCGGCCATTCGTCCGACAGTGCACCCCGCGCCTTTTCGAGCCAGGGCGAATCGAACGGCAGCTGGATCGCCGGCGAGCCGCCATGCGGCGCAAATTCCGCCGTGCAGTCGGCCGGAAGACGGGAGGTGACGAACTCGCGGAAGGCGGCGCGGATCCTGGCCGGATCCTGGCGGAAGACCAGACGGAACGAGACTTTCGCGAAGGCCTCCGCCGCGATCACGGTCTTGAAGCCCTCGCCGGTGTAGCCCCCGGAAATGCCGTTGAATTCGGCGGTCGGCCGCGCCCAGACCTGCTCCAGCACCGAGCGGCCCTTTTCGCCGGCCGGCACCGACAGGCCGACCTGACCGAGGAAGTCGGCCTCCGAGAAGTTCAGACCGTCCCAGATCGCGCGAACGTCATCCGGCAATTCGTCGACGCCGTCATAAAAACCGGGGATCGTCACCCGGCCGTTTTCATCGTGGATCTCGGCAAGGATCTTCGCCAGCACGCGGATCGGGTTCTGCGCGGCGCCGCCGAAATAGCCCGAATGCAGATCCCGGCTCGCCGCGTTGATCGTCACCTCCTCGCCGACGAGGCCGCGCAGGCCGGTCGAAATCGCTGGAGTCTGGCGGTCCCACATATTGGTATCGCAGACGAGCGCGACGTCGGCCGACAACTCCGCCCGGTTGGTGTCGAGAAAGGGTTGCAGCGAGGGCGAGCCGGACTCCTCCTCGCCCTCTAGGAAGATCGTCACCTTGCAGGGCAGTCCGCCGGTCTCGGCCTTATAGGCCCGGCAGGCCTCGATGAAGGTCATCAACTGGCCCTTGTCGTCGGCCGCCCCGCGCGCCACGATCCGCTTCGTGCCGTCGGGCATTTCCCGGACCGTCGGCTCGAAGGGCTCGCTCTCCCACAATGCCAACGGATCGACCGGCTGCACGTCGTAATGGCCGTAGAACAACACATGCGGCGCGCCGGAAGGCCCATCGTGATGGGCGACGACCATCGGATGTCCGTCGGTATCGCGCACCGAGGCGTCGAAGCCGATCGCGTCGAGATCGCCGGCCAGATACTCGGCCGCGCGCCGGCAATCGGCCGCATAGGCCGGATCGGTGGAGATCGACGGGATTTTCAAAAGCTCGGTGAGCCGGCCGAGCGCCCGGTCGAGATTGAGGTCGAGGCAGGCGAGCACGCTGTCGAGATTGGCCATGGATATCCCGTCGTTGGAGAAAGCGCCGAACGAAAACGGCCGCTACCCCTCTCGGGTCACAGCCGGTCGCCGGACGCGGTCGTCAGGACGCTATCGTTACGGGAGCGGGACGGTCGGGATCAAGGCCTCAGACGAACGCCGTGCCTCTGTCACTCCACCATCGCGCCGGGGCCAGGCGTCGCGCCGGGCGGGCACTTGCCGAGGATGATCATGCCGAGCACCTCGTCCTTGGTGACGTCGCCGGTCTTGGCGCCGCCGACAATCTGGCCGTTCTTCATGACGATCACCCGGTCGGCGAGATCGAAGACGTCGTGGATGTCGTGGCTGATCAGGAAGATGCCGATGCCGTCCTTCTTCAACTCCTTGATCAGTTCGCCGACCTGCGCGGTCTCCTGCGGCCCGAGCGCGGCGGTCGGCTCGTCCATGATCAGGATCTTGGCGTTGAACAGGATCGCCCTGGCGATCGCGACCGACTGGCGCTGGCCGCCGGACAGCGCCTTCACCGGTTCCTTGAAGCGGCGGAAATTCGGGTTCAGCCGGCCCATCACCTTGCGGGCCTCGGCCTCCATCGCCGCGTCGTCGAGCGTGCCCCAAGCCGTCAGGATCTCGCGGCCGAGGAAGAGGTTGGCGGCCGCGTCGACATTGTCGGCCAGCGCCAGCGTCTGGTAGATCGTCTCGATGCCGTAGGCCTTGGCGTCGCGCGGGTTGGAGATCGCCGCCTCCTCGCCGCGCACATGGATCGTCCCGGCATCGCGCTTGTAGGCGCCGGAGAGGATCTTGATCAGGGTCGACTTGCCGGCGCCGTTGTGGCCTAGCAGCGCCACCACCTCGCCGGGATAAAGGTCGACCGAGGCGCCTTCGACCGCGTGAATGCCGCCGAAGGCGATCGAGACGTCGCGCATGTCGATCAGCGCCGGCCCGCTGCGGTCGACGGCGCCGGGGTGGCCGGGGCCGTGATCGGTGATGGCCTCCATCGTCGTGCTCATGCGGCCCTCCTGCGGTAGGTGGTGTCGATCCAGACGGCGATGACGAGGACGATGCCGACGACGATCGACTGCAGCGGCGAATCGACACCCAGAAGCACCATGCCCGATTGCAGCGACTGCATGACGAGGGCGCCGAGCATCGCGCCGATGATCGTGCCGGCGCCGCCGGCGAGCGAGGTGCCGCCGATCACCGCGGCGGCGATGACATAGAGTTCGTCGAGCGTGCCGAGGGCGTTGGTGGCGGCGTTGAGGCGAGCGGTGGAGATCGCCGCGCCGAGAGCCGCGAGCGCGCCCATCAGCATGAACACTTTCATCAGTACCCAGCGGGTGTTGATGCCGGCGAGTTCCGCCGCCTCCGGATTGCCGCCGATGGCGAAGACGTACCGGCCGAAGCGGGTGCGGCGGGCGACGAAGGTCATGACGATGCCGACGACGATGGCGAGCAACACCGGCACGGCGACGCCGTAGCCGATCTGCAGGCCGCCCTCGGGGATCTCGATGCCGTTGGCTGTGGCGTAACGCCGGGCGATCGCCGACGGCCATTTATAGGCATTGACGATGGCGGCGGCGCCGAGGATCGCCACGAAGGCAATCGCGCCGATCGTCGCCTCCGCCCAGATCGGCCGGAGCGGGAAGCCGAAGCTGAGGCGTCGGCGCCGCGCGACGACGAGCGAGAGGGCGACCGCGACGCAGGCGACGAGCGCCAGCACCCAGGTCCATGTCTCGCCGAGCGAGCCGGTGGCGCCGCCGCCCATCAGCCGGAAGGTATCGTCGAGCGGCGCGACCGTTCGGCCGGAGGTCAGCCACCAGGCGCCGCCGCGCCAGACCAGAAGGCCGCCGAGCGTGACGATGAAGGCGGGGACACCGAGATAGGCGATGACGTAGCCTTGCAGGCCACCGATCGCGACGCCGACGAGAACGCCGCCGAGAAGCGTGATGAACCAGACGAAGGGGCTGTCGAAACCGAGGAGACCTGGCAGGATCTGGGCCTGCAGCGCCGCCATCGCCATGCCGGTAAAGCCCAGGATGGAGCCCACCGACAGGTCGATGTTGCGGGTGACGATGACCAGCACCATGCCGGTCGCCATCACCGCGATCGACGAGGTCTGGACCGTGAGATTCCACAAGTTGCGGGGGGTCAGGAAGATGCCGCCGGACAGGACGTGGAAGACCAGCCAGATGACCAGCAGCGCGCCGACCATGCCGAGCATGCGCGTGTCCACCTCGGTGGCGCGGATAAAGCCCTTGAGGCCGCCGCCGCCCGGCGTTGCCGCCGCTCCGGCTGTCGTCCCCGATGCCGCTTGACTCATGGCCGCCTCCCTCGCCTAGCAGCTCATCGACCCGTCAGGGCACGTCGAGTGCTCGGCTCCGCCAAACTGTGCAACGAATTGCGCTGGATAGAAAGCCGCCGGCGGCCTCGCCGCGCGCCTTCACGATCGGTGGCCGCCGCCCTCGCGGACGGCGACCATGTCGCGTTTTAGCCGCAGGCCGGAGTGGAGCCCGCTTCGACACCCTGGCAGACGACGTCCTTCGACACCCAGCCGGCGTCGATGATCGTGTCGAGATTATCCTTGGTGATCGCGACCGGCTTGAGGAAGATCGACTGCATCTCGACCCCCTTCGGTCCGCCGCTGAACGCTTCCACGTCCGCGACCTCGTTCATGGCCGTGCCCCCGGCGAGGTCGAGTGCGATTTCCGCCGCCCGCTTGCCGAGTTCGCGGGAGTCCTTCCAGACCGAGACGGTCTGGGTGCCGCGGGCGATTCGATTCAATGCGGCATGGTCGGCGTCCTGGCCGGAGACCGGAACCGAGCCGGCCAGACCTTGCGCCTCGAGCGCCGCGATGGCGCCGCCGGCGGTGCCGTCATTGGAGGCGACGACCGCGTCGACCTCGTTGTTATTGGCGGTCAGGATCTGTTCCATGTTCTGCTGGGCGTTGGCCGGCAGCCAGGCGTCGGTATAAGCCTCCCCGACATTCTTGATCTTGCCGGAGTCGATGGCTTCCTGGAGCACTTCCATCTGGCCGGAGAACAGGAAGTCGGCGTTCGGATCGGCCGAGGAGCCCTTGATGAAGGCGTAATTGCCTTCCGGCTGCACCTTCTGCACCTCGCGGGCCTGGATACGGCCGACCTCCTTGTTGTCGAAGGTAATGTAGAAGGCGTCCTGATTTTCGATCAGGCGGTCATAGCCGACCACCGGAATGCCGTTGTTGACGGCGCTTTCGACAGCGGGGCCGATGGCGTCGGAATCCTGCGCGAGGATGATCAGGGCATCGGCGCCCTGCGAAATCAGCGATTCCACGTCGGTAAGCTGTTTGGAAGCCGACGACTGGGCGTCAGCCGAGATGTAGCTGGCGCCGGCCGCTTCCAGCGCTGCCTTGATCGCCGCCTCGTCGGTCTTCCAGCGCTCTTCCTGGAAGTTCGACCAGGACACGCCGACGGTCTTGCCTTCCTGGGCGGAAACCCCGCCCACGGCAGCCATCGAGAACACCGCGCCAGCTAGCGCGAGCTTCAGAATTTTCATGAAATCCTCCCGGCGCATTGGCGCCCCACGATCAGACCGACCGGACCGTTCTCCCGACCGGTCGAGACTTTTTCCAAGCCTCGTAAAAAATCGTGACAGCAAATCTCATCCGTGTCAACGTGCCAGTCGAGGAACCGCGCGATCCCACTAGGAGAGCGGAGGCGCGGCTGGGAGGACAGGCAGGAATATGCTCGCGAAAACCGATGCGGACGACGTGCGCGCGCACAATCGCCGCGCCGTCCTCGACCATCTGCGACGGACCCCGGTCTCGACACGCAAGGCGATGAGCGCGGCCACCGGCCTGTCGGTCTCGGCCGCCTCCGCCATTGCAACGGCGCTGCTGCGGGCCGGGCTGATCGTCGAAGTCGACGAGGATGAGCGCGCGGCGCGGCGCGGCCGCCCGGGTCGGAGCCTTGCACTCGACGGCTCGGCCGCCAGCGTCGCGGTTGCGAAAATCGCCGTCGGCGAGGTGGCCGTCCGCGTTTGCAACTATCGCGGCGACCTGCTCGGAGAAGCCCAACGGGAGTGCGACATCTCCGGTTTCGGCGAGGACGATATCGTGCGGCTATTGGCCATGCTGCTCGGCGAAGCAATGCTCGGATTGGCGGGAAACACGATGCCGCGAAACCTCATCGTCGCCGTCCAGGGAAAAACCGACAGCAACGCCCGGCGCATACTCTGGTCGCCCGCCTTGAAAGCCCGCGACCTCGACATTGCCGGCCCACTCACTGCCCTGACCGGGGTGCCCGTCGGCGTCTTCAACGATTGTTCGCTGATGCCCGAGGCGTTCCGCTGGAAACCGGATTTCGCCCATCGCGATTTCGCCACGCTGTTCATCGGCGTCGGCGTCGGCATGGGGCTGCGGCTCGGCGGCACGACCTTTCGGGGTCAACGCTCCTCGGCGGTCGAATTCGGCCATATCAACCACATTCCCGGCGGCGCCCTCTGTCGCTGCGGCAATCGCGGCTGTATCGAGGCCTATGCCGGCGACTACGCGATCTGGCGGCGGGCGAATGGTCGCACGGACGAAATCTCGGCGGGCCGGGTCAGCGATGCCGATATGCACGATCTCGCCGCCAAGGCCCGATCGGGCGAGCCCGCCGCGGCGCGTGCCTTCGCCGAGGCCGGCACCGCGATCGGTTACGGTCTCGGGCGCATGTTCACGCTGGTCGATCCCTTGCCGGTCGTCTTCACCGGCTCCGGCGCCCACGCGATGGACTTGCTGGAGCCGGTGATCCGCGCCGGCATTCGCGACAGCGCCATCGACGGGGTCGGCGCCGACATGCCCTTCACCCTGGCCGACAACGTGGACGAACTGATCTTCGGAGCCGCCACCGCCAAGGGGCTGGCGGCGTGCGACGATGAATTCGCCCGAGCCGGCAACGTCGAAACGAGGGAGGCCGCCTGATGAAGCCCGTCACCCTCGCGACGCTCGGCCTCGCCCTGGCGCTCCCGGCCGCGGCGCAAGAGCCCGCCTGGAGTGAAAACGCCATCAAGCAGCGGATCGACCCGGCGAGCCTGACCGGCTCCCTCTCCGCCGAAGCCCTGCGCGAACTGGCGCAGCAAGGCCGCGCGCTGTTCGAAGCGCGGTTCACCATCCTCGATGGCGCCGGCCGGCCGAACGCCACCCAGGCGATCGTCCCGACAGCCTCCCGCCGACCCGCCGAGCAGGCATTCCAGCGGCTAGCCGGGCCGGACGCCAACGCCTGCGCCTCCTGCCACAACGAACCCGTCACCGGCGGCGCCGGTGGATTCGTCACCAATGTCTTTGTCTCCGAAGGCTTCGAAAGCGCCGATTTCGACACGCTCGATCCGCAATTTTCCAACGAACGCGGCACCAATCATCTGTTCGGCGCGGGCCTCGTCGAGCTACTCGCCCGTGAGATGACCGCCGACCTCGTCGCCACGCGGGCGGAGGCGCTGCAACAGGCGCGCGCCTCGGGCGAGCCGGTGCGCATGGACCTCGCCTCGAAGGGCGTTGCCTTCGGCCGGATCACGGCGCTTCCCGATGGCTCAGTCGACCTCGCGGGACTCGACGGCGTCGACGCCGACCTCGTCGTGCGACCTTTTACCCAGAAAGGCGTGATGACGTCGCTCCGCCAGTTCACCGTCAACGCGCTCAACCATCATCATGGCATGCAGCCGGACGAGCGCTGGGGCGCCCGCTGGACCGGGACGGCGGATTTCGACGGCGACGGCGTCGCCGACGAAATCGGCACGGGCGAGGTTTCGGCACTGGTCGCCTTTCAGGCGAGCCTGCCGCCGCCGCGCGAGACCGCACCGGACGATCCGGCGTGGCGCGAGGCCGCCGCCACCGGGCGTCAGCGCTTCGCCGATCTCGGCTGCGAAAGCTGCCACCGCCCGTCACTACCGCTGCAGAGCCTCGCCTTCGCCGACCCCGGCCCGGTGGATATGGCCGGCACCCTGCGCCAAGGCGATGTGGCAACCCCGGCGGTCTACGACCTCGCGCTGTTCGATTGGGCCAAGACGCTGCCCCGCAACGACAAGGGAGAGATTCTGGTGCCGCTGTTCGGCGATCTCAAACGCCACCGCATCGCGGACACCAGAACCGCGGCGCTCGGCAACGAGACGCTCGCCCAGCGCTTCGTCGAACGCGACGTGTTCATGACGGCCGAGCTTTGGGGGATCGCCGATACGGCCCCCTACGGGCATCGCGGCGACATGACGACGCTGGACGAGGTGATCCGCGCCCATGGCGGCGCGGCGAGCGGCAGCGCCAAAGCCTATCGCGACCTGCCCGAGGCCGAGCGCTCGGCGCTGATCGCCTGGCTGAAGACGCTGAGGATCGAACCGTGAGCCGCCGCCTCGCTCACAGGGGACGGGGCCTTGCAATCGGTCTCGCCGGGCTGCTCGCCGCCGTCTCCGCCCGTGCCCAGGAAAATCCGACGCCGTCCTTCGCCGGCGATACGCCGGTGTTTCAGGAAGAGGCGAAGGCGGCCGGCATCGACCATGTCTATGGCGGGCCGTGGGAGTTCTTCGTTGGCGGCGGCGGCGCGGCCTTCGACTGCAATGGCGACCGCTTTCCCGACCTCTTCCTCGCCGGCGGCAAGGGCGAAGGCGCGTTCTACGTCAACCGGTCGAAGGCCGGGGGCGCGCTCGCCTTCGAAACGGTCGCCCAGAATCTCAACCCGAAGGATCTCGCCAACGTCACCGGCGCCTATCCGCTCGACATCGACCAGGACGGCCGCGAGGATCTCGTGCTCTTGCGGGTCGGCGGCAACATCCTCTTGAAGGGCGGCCCCGACTGCCGCTTCGACAAGGCGAATTTCGACTGGAAGTTCGATGGCGGCCGCGCCTGGACGACGGCGTTCTCGGCGATCGTCGAGCCGGGCGCGCGGTTTCCGACCCTCGCCTTCGGCAACTATGTCGACCGCTCAGCGCCGGGCTCCCCCTGGGGCACCTGCGCCGACAACGTCCTCACGCGTCCCAGGGAGGGCGAAGCACCGGACTATTCGGAGCCAACGGCGTTGACGCCCGGCTATTGCGCCCTGTCGATGCTGTTCACCGACTGGAACCGCTCGGGCCAGCCGGCGCTCAGGATCACCAACGACCGGCAGTATTATCGCGGCGGCGAGGAGCAGCTGTGGCGCGTCGAGCCCGGCCGGGCGCCACGCCCCTATCGCAGGGCCGACGGCTGGCAACATTTGACCATCTGGGGCATGGGCATCGCCGAGGGCGACATCGACGGCGACGGCACCCCGGAATACGCCCTGACCTCGATGGGCGACACCAAGCTGCAATTCCTCGACCGCGAATTCGAGGACGCACCGACCTATCGCGACGAGGCCTATGAGCGCGGCGCGACCGCCCACCGGCCCTACAAGGACGACGCGGGCAAGCCGTCGACCGGCTGGCACGCGGGCTTTGCCGATTTCAACAACGACACCGCGCTCGATCTCGTCATCGCCAAGGGCAATGTCGAGGCGATGCCGGATTTCGCCGCCTATGACCCGGACAATCTCCTGATGGGCGGCTTCGACGGCCGCTTCACCGAGCGCGGCAGCGAGGCGGGCCTCGCCCTGCCGACCAAGGGGCGTGGGGCGCTGCTCAGCGATTTCAACCTCGACGGCGCGCTGGATCTTCTGGTGATCAATCGCGGCGATCCCGTGAGCCTGTTCCGCAATCTCGGCGCCAAGGCCGATTTCGGCCAACGCCCGCCGGGCAATTTCCTCCAGATCGCGCTCGGCCAGAAGGACGCCAACCGGGCAGCGCTCGGCGCGAAGCTCGCGATCCGCGTCGGAACGAAAACCATCAACCGCACGATTCAGGTCGGCGGCGGCCATGCCTCAGGCACGTCCGGCTTCGTCCATGTCGGCCTCGGCACCGCCGAGCGCGCCGAAGTGCGGGTGCAATGGCCGGACGGCGAATGGAGCCATCCCTACCGGGTCTTCGCCAACAATTTCGTGCTGATCGACCGCGGCGCGGCGGACGCCCGCTACTGGTATCCCGACGCCGACCGTCCGGCGCCGCCGCGCCATGCGACCGCTGCCGCCCGCCGGGAGTAGCCCTCACCCGCCGAGCGGCGGGGCGGTGGCCAGCGACACCGACTTGATCTGGGCAAAGAGCCGGTCGCCGACGGCGAGGCCCAGCCGCGCCGCCGAGCGCCGCGTCACCTTGGCGACGAAACTCAGCTCCGGCGCCCCGTCGAGGGCGAGCACGAAGGCCAGGCTGGCGGCTGCGGCGGTCGGTTCGACCGCGACGATCCGCACGGCGAGCGTGTTGAGGATGGTCGAAAGGGTCGGGATTTCCCGCGACAGGCTGACGTCGCTGGCCTCGATGCGCAGGCGCCGCAGCCCGCCGATGTCGTCGGGCCCGCAGCCGTCGACGAAGACCCGTTGGCCGCCGAGATCGAGTTCGGCCAGCGCGTCCGCCGCGTCAAACGCCACTACGCGCGCCGGCAGCACCGAGGCCGCGTGCGGATCGCGCACGAAGCCGAGACCGGCGTCGGTCAGCGCCATGTTGAGCGGGCCGCTGGCGCGGACCCGGCCGGCTTCGAGCACCACGATCCGGTCGGCGAGACGTTCGACCTCCGCAATGTCGTGGCTGATATAGAGGATCGGGATCCGCAGCCGGTCGTGCAGCGCCTCGAAATACGGCAGGATCTCGTCCTTCGCCATGCGGTCGAGAGCCGCCAGCGGCTCGTCCATCAACAACAGGCGTGGCCGCGACAGGATCGCGCGGCCGAGCGCGACGCGCTGGCGTTCGCCGCCGGACAGCGTCGTCGGTGAGCGGTCGAGCAGCGGACGCAGGCCGAGCAGGCCGACGATCTCGGAAAACTGCCCTTCATCGAGGCCGCCGACGCTGCGCCGCGCCCCATAGACGAGGTTTCTGGCGACCGTCAGATGGGCAAACAGGCTCGCTTCCTGGAAGACGTAGCCGATCTCGCGCCGGTGCGGCGGGCGAAAGGTCCGTGCATCCTGCCAAGTCTCGGAGCCGACCACGACACGGCCCGTAAGCCGGGTGAGCCCGGCAACGGCCCGGAGCACCGAGGTCTTGCCCGAGCCGGACGGGCCGAACAGGGCGGTGACGCCGGAGGCCGGCAGATCGAAGGCGACGTCGAGCGCGAACCGCCCCAGCCGGCCCGCCAGCGCGATGTCGATGCGGGCCGTGTCCGCTTTGGAGCCATCATGGGTCGTCACGGCTGCGGCTGCCCCATCCGCCGGCCGATCAGCGTCATGGTCAGGATGACGAGGAAGGAAAACACCAGCATGCCGCCGGCGAGGATATGCGCCTCGGTCCAGCGCAGGGTCTCGACGTAGTCATAGATCGCGACCGACAGCACCTTGGTCTCTCCCGGAATACTGCCGCCGATCATCAACACGACGCCGAACTCGCCGACGGTGTGGGCGAAGCCGAGCACCGCGCCGGTAAGGAAACCCGGCCGTGCCAACGGCAACGCCACTGTCAGGAACCGGTCGAGCGGCGCGGCGCGCAGCGTCGCCGCGACCTCCAGCGGTCGCTCGCCGATCGCCTCGAAGGCGTTGCGGATCGGCTGCACGACGAAGGGCATGGAATAGACGACCGAGCCGATCACCAGCCCCTCGAAGCTGAAGGCGAGCGTTCTCACGCCGAGAAGACCACCGAGACCGTCCGGCCCGAGCGCGATCAGAAGATAGAAGCCGAGGACGGTCGGCGGCAGCACCAACGGCAGCGCCACGAGCGTGCCGACGATCTCCTTCCACCGCGCCCGGGATCGCGCCAGCCACCAGGCGAGCGGCGTGCCGATCAGCAACAGGATCAGCGTCGTCGCGGTCGCGAGTTCAAGGGTCAGGACGACCGCGCTGAGGATTTCACCGCCTTCGAACACTGCGTCAATCGCCCGTATCGTAGCCGAACCGGCGAATGATCGCAGCCGCTTCCGGCCCATTCAGGAAAGCGACAAACGCCTTCGCGGTTTTACTGTCCCGGCCATTTTCCAGCAGCACCGCATCCTGCCGGATCGGCGGGTAGAGATCGGCCGGCACCTCGAAGAGCGAACCGCTCTCGTTGCCGGCGACCTGCGCCAGCGCGACGAAGCCGAGTTCGGCATTGCCGGTCTGAACGAACTGGAATGTCTGCGCGATATTTGTGCCACGGACGAGTTTCGGCTCCAGCGCGTCGTAGACGCCGAGTGCCCGCATCGCCGCGACGGCGGCGGCGCCATAGGGAGCGGTCAGAGGATTGGCGATGGCGATCCTGTCGAAATTCCCGGCCTTCAGCGTCTCGGCGCCGGTGATCCGGTCCGGATCGGCGCTGTAGAGGACGATCTTGCCGATGGCGTAGGTGAAGACCGTACCCGGAACGGCGAGCTTCTCCGCCACCGCCTTTTTCGGGCGCTCCACGTCGGCGGCCAGAAACACCGCGAACGGCGCGTTCTGGGAAATCTGCGTGTAGAGCGTGCCGGTCGAACCGAAGCTGAGTTCGGCCGTGTCGCCGGTCTTCGCCGCGAAGGCGGCGGCGATCGCCTTGGCCGCTTCGGTGAAGTTCGCCGCCACCGCGACCCGCACCGTCGCGGCATGGGCGAAGGACGGCACGCACAGCGCGACGAAAAGACCGGCGACGGCCAAAGAGCGGTTCCAGCGACGCAAGCGACATCCTTTGCTTGGGCATGAGGGTGAGCGGACCATAAACGCCCGAACCGCGGCCCGCCAGAGCGCCCACGCCCTCAGCGAGCGGCGAGCGCCTGTTCGATCTCGGTCGCCGTCGGCATCGCCGATTGGGCACCGACGCGGCGACAGGCGAACGATGCCGCCACGACGGCCTGTTCGGCCGCCTGCCCCGCCGCCAGCTTGTTGCAAAGGCCGGCCGCGAAGACCCCGACGAAGGTGTCGCCGGCGCCGGTGGTATCGACCGGCTCCACCGCCAGCGCCGAAATCGCATGAACGCCCTCGCCGCCGGCGACCAGCGCGCCCTTGGCTCCCAGCGTCGCGATAACCACAAGCCCGAAGCGGGCGGCGAGAGCCATCGCCAGCGCGCCGGGCTCGTCCCCGCCGATTCCAGACAGTCCGGCGGCGGCGGCAAGTTCGCTCTCGTTGACGATGAGATAGTCGGCCAGCGGCAGCAGCCGCGCCAGATCGTCGGCATCGAGTTGGGCCGGCACCGGGGCCAGATTGACCACCACGCACCCCCTTATGGCTCTGGCTCGCTCCGCCGCCGCGAGGCTGGCGGCGAGCGGCGTTTCCATTTGCAGCACGAGCACGCTGGACGGGCCAAGCAGACCGTCAGGCAGCGCCGCGGCGTCGAGACGGGCATTGGCGCCGCTCGCCACCGTGATGGCATTCTCGCCGCCGCTGTCGATGCTGATGAAGGCGCAGCCGGTTCGCGCCGGCGCCGTCTGCAGGCCGCTGATGTCGATGCCCTCATTGGCCAGATTGCCGGTGACCGCCCTGCCCAGTTCGTCGTCTCCGACCGCGCCGACCATCGCGACACGGTCGGCCCCGCCCAGAACGCGCGCGGCGGCGACTGCCTGGTTGGCGCCCTTGCCGCCGAACAACTGTTCGTAATCCGGGGCAAGCACGGTCTCGCCCGGACGCGCGATCGCCGCGACCCGGCAGACCAGATCGACGTTCAGCGAGCCGAAGACGACGACGGACGCGGCTTGCGCCGCCCGGTCAGCTTTATCGGCCATAGCCTGTTCCTTCGCTCGCATCGTTCGGGGAAACGCCGCAGGTAGCGGACACGTGGTGCTTCGGCGACCGGCTCCAGCCGCACCGGAAAATCCACCGCGTCATGCCGGGCTCAGGCCCCGTCGCCGGGATGCCGGTGGATCGGATCGACCCAATAGACCTCCTCCGGCCGCTCGACCGGTTCGACGTCGGTGATATTGACGACCACCGCCTCGTTGTCGGAGCGCACGAGCACGCATTCGAGCGGATTTTCGGGATCGGCATTGATCTCCTGATGCGGCACGTAGGGCGGCACGAAGATGAAGTCGCCGGCTTCGGCCTCGGCCACGAATTCCAGCCGCTCGCCCCAGCGCATCCGGGCCTTGCCGCGCAACACGAAGATGACGCTTTCCAGCGCGCCGTGATGATGGACGCCGGTCTTGGCGTCGGGCTCGATGGTGACCGTACCGGCCCAGATCTTCTGCGCCCCGACGCGGGCGTGATTGATCGCCGCCTGGCGAAACATGCCGGGCGTCTGGGCCGTGTTGGAATCGAGCTGATCGCCCTTGATGACGCGGACCCCGTCATGCTTCCAGCGGGACGGGCTCGGGGTTGGGGGACTGTCGCTCATGCTGCCCTCGTCGGCGTGGTTGCTCGGCCGAACGGGACGCTATCTGGAAAACCCCCGGGGCAAAAGCCTCGCCCCGGGGTCCTCTTCGCTGCAAGCCGACCGATTTCGCCGGCGGCCTTCGCCGCTCAGGCGGCGAGCTTGCCGCGGATCGGATAGTCGTTTTCGAGGATGAAGCCGAGCCCCTTCTTCAAACCCTCCAGCGTCGGCCGGGCAAAGGGGATGCTCTGGAAATGCAGGGCATAGATCGTGCCATCCGGGTAGATCATCGCGATACCGGGCTCGGCGAAACGTGCCGGCTCGGAATCCTTCTCCTGGCCGGAAATGAACAGCCCCCATTCGCGGGCGCTTTCCTCGCTGAAGCCATAGCCGATCGGCAGATCGCCGATCGTCCACTCCTGCTTCTGGCGCTCGGCCCGCTGCTTCGAATCCATCGACACGGCATGGACCGAGACGCCCATTGCCTCGAACTCGGCGCGCCTGTCGTTCAGTTCTTCCAGCTGCGTCTTGCAGATCGGGCAATGGACGCCGCGATAGAAGAAGATCACGGACATCTTCTCGGGCGTCGTGGCGGCCAGATCGAGGGCGGGGCCGCCGAGAACCTCCACAGCCAGCTTCGGAGCCTTGTCGCCTGGAATAGGGGTCGAGTGTCGCATGAGAACGTCCTTCTGTTTCAGATGAATCTTGGGTTCGTCGTCCCCAGGAATGCCGACGAAGCGCTGGGGTTGCGCGTCACTTTTTCGTGCGGTCCGGATCAAGCCCCACGACGCTCCGCCCTCGCAAGGTTCGACTGCGGCATCGCAAGCGGCCGTCCACCCCGCAAAAGGGGGCGGCGCATAATTTTTCCGCCTCGGCCGTTACAAATCCCGCCCCCGCCGCGAATAGCCATAGAGTGTGCAGGTTTCTTGCCGCGTCGAAGACGTCGGCGCGGTGAGCCGGGCTGGCACTGCTCGCACGATTTTTCGGGGATCGGCCTCGGAGTCGGAAGAAGGTGGAGGAAATCATGAAATTTCGTTCAAAGCTGGTCGGAAGCCTCGTCGTCGCCTCGGCGCTGACCATGGCCGTGGCCCAGGCGCAGACCCCGCCCTTCGGTCAGGAAGAGGACACCGCCTATGCCCAGAAGGTCTGGGCGGCGATGGAAGAGCTGAAACTTGCCGGCGACGGCGCCATTCACGCCTTTCCCTATGCCGGCACCGACCCGCACGGCATGATGCTCGAGACCTTCTATCTCAACGCCGAGATCGACGGTCAGGCCGGCTCGCTGGTGGTCAAGAACAATTACGGGCCGGAAGGCGTCACCGCCGACCAGGTTTTGGCCGATCCAGGCGGACATCTCGGCGCGGTCACGGTCATGTTCAAGCGCGAGGCCGGTTACGACGCGGAGAACAAGGACTGGTTCTACGCCAAATATCTGCCGGACGGTTCGCTCGACAAGAATCCGAAGGGGACGGAACTTGCCGGCCGGGTCGCCAAGGGCAATGCCGAGGCCGGCTGCATCGCCTGCCATTCGGCGGCTCCGGGCGAGGATTTCCTGTTCACCACCGACCGCGCCGACTGGTAACAAGCTGATCCCGAAGCGCGATCATCACCTACCGGATGTTTCGCGCTCCGGCTCACTCCGTCAGCCCTTTGCGGACGCAGGTTCGGCCAGCCCGAACTCGGCGAGAACCCGTTTCGTGTCCTCGCCGAGAGCCGGCACCTTGCCGAATTCGGGAAGCCGTCCATCGATCAAAAAGCCCGGCGCCAGCATCGTGACCGGGCCTGACGGCGTATCGACCGTCACCGTCCGGTTCTGGGCGTGGTTCTTCAAATCTTCCATATCGGACAGTCGGCCATAGGCGATCTGCGCCGCCTCGAGGCGCGCCGCCATGGCGTCGCGATCATGGCGCGCGAAGATGTCCTGGATGATCGCCTCCAGCGCCGGCCGGTTGGCGACGCGCCGGTTGTTCGATGAGAAGCGCTCGTCGGTGGCCAGTTCCGGTTGCTCCAGCGCCTTGGCGCAAAGATTGACCCATTCGCGCTCGTTCTGGATCGACAACAGGATCGCGCGGCCGTCGGAGCATTCGTAGACCCCGTAGGGGGCGATGGTGGGGTGGCTGAGCCCGTTGCGCGGCGGCGTCAGGCCGCCATAGACATATTGCAGATAGGGAACGTTCATCCAGTCGGAGAGTGCGTGGAACAGCGACAGTGCGATGTGCCGCCCGGCCCCGGTCCGCTCGCGGGCGTAAAGCGCCTGCATGATGCTGGATAGCGCGGTCATGCCGGCGGCGATGTCGCAGACCGAAACGCCGACGCGCGCCGGCCCGTGTTCGTTGCCGGTGACGGAAGAAAGCCCCGTCTCCGCCTGCACCAGAAGGTCATAGGCCTTCAGATGTGCGAGCGGGCCGTCGTCGCCGTAGCCGGAGATCGAGCAGGTGATCAGCCGCGGATAGCGCGCCCGCAGTTCGTCGGGATCGAAGCCGAGCCGCGAAATGACGCCGGGTGCGAGATTCTGGATGAAGATATCTGCCTTGCCGATCAGCCCGGCGAGTCGTTCGCGATCCTCGGCATTCTTGAGGTCCAGCCGGACCGATTCCTTGCCACGATTGAGCCAGACGAAATAGGCGCTCTCGCCATGCACGAAGCTGTCGTAACCGCGGGCGAAGTCGCCCTCCGGGCGTTCGATCTTCAGGACCCGCGCGCCGGCGTCGGCGAGCCGCCCCGAGACATAGGGCGCGGCGACGGCCTGCTCGACGGAAACGACGAGAACGCCGGCGAGATCATTGTTCATTCAGGAGCTCCGCTTCGCTGCGTGATGGCCAGGGGTGATCGATCTCGGCCGATCGTCGCGCCGGGTTCTATTCGAGCCGACCGGCGTAAACCAGAGCCGACGGTCGCCAGCGGCAGCGGGTCGCGACGTCGATCCGGCAACAAGACTTGACCCGCGCGACAATGCCAATAAACCGACAGGCTTACGATTGTCGCGCCGGAACGGGACGAGCGGGCCACGCAACGCTGCTTGGGAGGGCACGAGCATGAGCGACGAAACCACGATCCTCGCGACATTCGTCGCCAGGCTGTCCTTCGACGCGATTCCGCCCGAGGTCGCCCTGCGCGCCCGCCATCTGGCGCTCGATCTGACCGGCAGCATCGTGCGGGCCCATGCCGAATCGGAATCCACCCCGAGCCTCTATGCGACGCTGGACGAACTCGGCCTCGGCGGGCCGGGCGCCGCCAGCGTCATCGGCACCGGACGCCGGCTGGCGCCGCCGGTCGCGGCGCTGGTCAACGGCATGCTCGGCCATTCCCTCGATTTCGACGACACCCACGCCGATTCCTCGCTGCATCCCTCCGCCCCGGTGGTGCCGGCGGCGCTAGCGGTCGGCGAGATGGTCGGCGCGAGCGGCGCCGAGATCGTCACGGCGATCGTCGCCGGCTACGAGGTCTGCTGCCGGCTCGGCAATGCGCTCGACCCGACCAGCCATTACGCGCGCGGCTTCCACCCCACCGCGACCGCCGGCACCTTCGGCGCGGCGGCGGCAGCCGCGCGGCTCTTCGGCCTCGACGCGGACGGTGTCGCCAGCGCTTTCGGCGTCTCCGGCAGTCAGGCGGCCGGTTCGCTGCAATTTCTCGTCAACGGTGCCTGGAACAAGCGCTGGCAGGTCGGCGCGGCGGCGATGAACGGCGTCTTCGCCGCGACATTGGCCAAGAACGGCTTCAAGGCCGCGTCCGCCCCGATCGAGGGCCGGCACGGACTGCTCGTCGGCTATACCGACGCCGCCGATCCGGCCAAGGCAGTGGCCGATCTCGGCACCGTGTGGGAAACCATGAAGATCGGCATGAAGCCCTACCCTGCCTGCCGCTACACCCATGCCGCCCTCGACGGGCTGCTCGCGCTGCGGCGCGAGCAGCGGCTTACCGCAGCCGACGTCCGCTCCGTGACCATCGGCCTGCACCGCAACGGCATCACGCTGACCGGCGATCCCCTGCCGGAAAAGCGCCGGGTGCGCACCATCGTCGACGGCCAGTTCTCCATGCCCTTCGTCGCCAGCGTCGCCCTCGACCAGGGCTCGTTCGGCTGGGACGACTACAGGCGGATCGGCGATCCAGCACTCGACGCATTGTCGGATCGGATCGACGTCGTGCGCGACGAGAGCCTGGAAGGGCTGGGGCATCCCTTCGGCGCGACGCTCCGCGTCGAGACCAGATCGGGCGCGATGGAGCGACGCATCCCCGACCCGTCCGGCGAGCCGGCGACCTTCCCGGACGCGGCCGCCATCCGCGCCAAGTTCATGGCGCTGGCCGAACCGGTTCTCGGCGACGACGCCCGACGTCTGGCCGACAGCATCGAAGGGCTCGATCGCCTCCCAGCCTTCGGCGCGATGCCGCCTTCCAGCGAGGCAGCGGCGTGAGCGCTTCTCCCATCACCGAGGAGGATTTCATCCGCTCGGTCGCGGACGCGCTGCAATACATCGCGGTCTATCACCCGCCGGATTTCATCGCCCATCTCGCCGAGGCGTATCACCGCGAGGAAAGCCCGTCGGCTAAGAACGCCATGGCGCAGATCCTGGTCAATTCCCGCATGGCCGCGCTCGGCGGGCGGCCGATGTGCCAGGACACCGGTACGGTCAACGTCTTCGTCAAATTCGGCATGGAGGCGCGCCTGGCCACCACGCGCCCGCTCGCCGAGCTGGTCAACGAGGCGGTGGCGATCGCCTATACCGACGCGGCGAACCCCTTGCGCCCGTCGATCCTCGACGACCCGATCTTCGAGCGCAAGAACACCGGGACCAATGCCCCCGCCGTCACCCATGTGGAGCTGGTAGCCGGAAGCGAAATCGCGGTGACGGTGGCGGCCAAGGGCGGCGGCTCGGAAAACAAGGCGCGTTTCGCCGCGCTCAACCCGGGCGACTCGGTCGTCGACTGGGTGCTGAAGACGGTAGAGGGGCTCGGCGCCGGCTGGTGTCCACCAGGCATTCTCGGCATCGGCGTCGGCGGCACCGCCGAAAAGGCGATGCTGCTCGCCAAGCAATCGCTGATGGCGCCGATCGACATGACGGCGCTGATCGCCCGCGGCCCGGCCTCGAAGCTCGAGGAACTGCGCATCGAACTCTATGAGAAGGTCAACGCGCTCGGCATCGGCGCGCAGGGGCTCGGCGGCCTGACCACGGTGCTCGACGTCAAGATCGCGACCTATCCCGTTCATGCCGCGTCGAAGCCGGTCGGGCTGGTCCCGCAATGCGCCGCCGACCGGCATCTGAGCTTCACGCTCGACGGCACCGGCCCGGCGGAATTCACGCCGCCGGCGATCGATCGGTGGCCCGACATCGCCCTCGGCCAAGGGGACGCGGCCGTGCCCCGTGTCGACCTTGATGATCTGACCCGCGAGGATGTCGCCAGCTGGCAGGCCGGCGAGACGCTGCTCCTGTCGGGCCGGCTGCTGACCGGGCGCGACGCCGCCCACAAGCGGATGATCGCGATGCTCGATCGCGGCGAGGCACTCCCCGTCGATCTCGATGGCCGCGCGATCTACTATGTCGGGCCCGTCGATGCGGTGCGCGACGAGGCGGTGGGACCGGCCGGCCCGACCACGTCGACGCGCATGGACCCGTACACCGACCAATTGCTGGAGGCGACCGGCCTCTTGGTGATGATCGGCAAGGCCGAGCGCGGTCCGTCGGCGATCGACAGCATAAGGCGGCACGGCGCGGCCTATCTCATCGCCGTCGGCGGCGCGGCCTATCTGGTCTCCAAGGCAATCCGCTCCTCGCGCGTCCTCGCCTTCGACGATCTCGGCATGGAGGCGATCCGCGAATTCGTGGTCGAGGACATGCCGGTCACCGTCGCGGTCGACGCCAGAGGCACCTCCATCCACACCACCGGTCCGGCGCGCTGGAAGCGGCCGGAGATTCGTGTTTCAGGCCGAACGGTCTAGCCGCGCGGTTCGGAACAGCTCAAACCTCCCCAAAAACCACAAGCAATTCGATGAACAGGATGTCTCCAATGAATGCCACGGCGATCGAGAACGAGCACCAGGACATCCGCGAGGCGGTCGCCAGGCTCTGCGCCGACTTCCCCGGCGAATACTGGCGCAAGCTCGATCGCGAGATGGCCTATCCGGCCGAGTTCGTCGCGGCGCTGACTGATGCCGGCTATCTCGCCGCGCTGATTCCGGAGGAATATGGCGGCTCCGGCCTGCCGCTTTCGGCCGCCGCGGCGATCCTCGAGGAAGTGCAACGAACCGGGTGCAACGGCGCCGCCTGTCACGCTCAGATGTATATCATGGGCGCGCTGCTGCGGCATGGCAACGAGGCCCAGAAGCGAGCCTACCTGCCAAAGATCGCGACCGGCGAATTGCGGCTGCAGGCCTTCGGCGTGACCGAGCCGACCAGCGGCACCGACACGAGTTCGATCAAGACCTTCGCCGAGAAGCGCGGCGACCATTACGTCGTCAATGGCCAGAAAATCTGGACCTCACGCGCCGAATATTCCGACCTGATGCTGCTGCTCGCCCGCACGACGCCGAAGGACCAGGTCCAGAAGCGCACGGACGGCCTGTCGGTGTTCATCCTCGACATGCAAGAAGCCAGGAAAGGCGGCATGACCATCCGGCCGATCCGCACGATGATGAACCACGCGACCACCGAGATCTTCTTCGACAACGTCACCGTCCCGGCCGAGAATCTGATCGGCGAAGAAGGCAAGGGCTTTCGCTATATTCTCTCGGGCATGAACGCCGAGCGCATCCTGATCGCCGCCGAATGCATCGGCGACGCCAAATGGTTCACCGCCAAGTCCACCGCCTACGCCAAGGAACGCTCGGTCTTCGGCCGCCCGATCGGCCAGAACCAGGGGATTCAATTCCCGATCGCGCGGGCCTATGCGCAGATGCGCGCGGCCGAGCTGATGGTCCATCGCGCGGCGCAGATGTTCGAGGCGGGCGAGAATTGCGGCGCAGAAGCCAACATGGCCAAGATGCTGGCCGCCGAGGCCTCCTGGGCGGCGGCCGAAGCCTGCGTCCAGACCCATGGCGGCTTCGGTTTCGCCGAGGAATACGACGTCGAACGCAAGTTCCGCGAGGCGCGGCTCTATCAGGTGGCGCCGATCTCGACCAATCTGATTCTATCCTATCTCGCCGAGCATGTGCTCGGCCTGCCGCGATCATACTAGCGGAACGAAAAGGATTGGGGGCAGTATTCCGCCGGCATCCCGCGCCAACTGACTGGAATCGAACATTTCGAGACATCATCATCCAGGGAGACGCAAGCCGATGAGCGAGACGATCGATATCGGCCATCTGAAACGCTGGATCGGCCGCACCGAAGAGGCCGACGACCAGATCGACATAAGACTCGTCCGCTCGTTTCTGGCGACGCTCGACCGCGATCCGGGCGACGTGTCCGAGGGCGATCCGGCACCGCTCTGCCTGCATTGGTGCCTTGCGCCGCCGGTGGTACCCAACTCTGCCACCGGACCGGACGGACACCCGGCGCGCGGCGGTTTCCTGCCGCCGGTGCCGCTGCCCCGGCGCATGTGGGCCGGTGGCGAACTGCGTTTTCTGGCCCCGCTCGTCGTTGGCGACCGGGTGACGCGGCGCTCGCGCATCGAAGCCGTCGAACTCAAGCAGGGCCGCTCCGGACCCTTGTGCTTCGTGACGGTCCGGCATGACATTCTCGCATCCGCTGTCGTCGCCATCGAGGAGCGCCAGGACGTCGTCTACCGCGCCGCCGAGACCGGCGGCGCCACGCCCGCAGGGCGGCGGCCCGAGGCACTCGAGACGCCGAAAGCCGACGCGACCCACAGCTTCGAGCCGAGCCCCCTCGCCCTGTTCCGTTATTCGGCCCTGACCTTCAACGGCCATCGCATCCATTACGATCGATCCTATTGCCTCGAGGAAGAGAACTATCCCGGCCTCGTCGTGCACGGGCCGCTGCAGGCGACGCTGCTGGCACATCTCGCGGCCGAGACGCTTGGTCGGACGCCGGCGGTGTTTTCCTATCGTGGCGTCAAGCCGCTGTTCGACGGCGAAACGATGGGCCTCAACGCGCGGCGCAACGGCAACGGCTGCGAACTCTGGTCGAACGGCGCCGATGGCGCGGCGCGGATGCAGGCGACGGCGTGGGTCTGAACCGCCGAGCGCCCGTCCCTGCGCGGCGTCTCAGTCCGCCATCGTCTCCTGCTCGATCTCCAACGCCGGCTTCGCCCGCCGCCGCTTGCGGAACGCGAAATAGACGGCGGCGAGAAGGAAGAACGCCGTCACCGTGTAGAGTCCGATCGAAATCCCGCTGCCGATGAGGATTGCCGGATCGCCGCCCGAGATCGACAGCGCCCGCCGCAGCATGCTTTCCATCTCGCCGCCGAGCAAAAGCCCGAGTACGACCGGGACCACGGAGATGTCGAGCTTGCGCAGGATGAAACCGAGGACGCCGAACCCGACCATGACGTGCAGGTCGAAGGTGGAGTGGCTGATCGAATAGATGCCGACGAAGGAAATCATCACCACGAACGGCATCAGCGCCCACATCGGGATCGACAGCATCCGGGTGAACAGGCCGACCAGCGGCAGATTGAGGATCAGCAGGAACACGTTCGCCATGAACAGCGCCGCGATCAGGCCCCAGACGATATCCGGCTGGTTCTGGAATAACAGCGGCCCCGGGGTGATATTGAGCGAGATCAGCAGCGCCAGCAGCACCGCCGTCGTGCCCGAGCCCGGCACGCCGAGCGCTAGCATCGGCACCAGCGCCCCGCCGGCGGCGGCATTGTTGCCGGCCTCGGGCGCCGCGACCCCGCGCGGATCGCCTTTGCCGAAGGTGTTGTTGCTGTTCGAATAGCGCTTTTCCAGCGTATAGGCGATGAACGAACCGAGCGAAGCACCCGCCCCCGGCAGGATGCCGGCGACGAAGCCGAGCCCCGAGCCGCGAAACATCGCGCCGAGCGCCTTGCGGATATCCGCCCAGCGGGCGAAGGCGCGTTTGACCGGGATTGCGCCGGCATGACCGCCAGCACCGTGTTCCAAAAGGATCAGCGCCTCGGAGATAG
The DNA here is from genome assembly GCF_017183135.1 of Aurantimonas marina. Classification (GTDB taxonomy): domain Bacteria; phylum Pseudomonadota; class Alphaproteobacteria; order Rhizobiales; family Rhizobiaceae; genus Aurantimonas; species Aurantimonas marina. The sequence goes on from NZ_JADDXW010000010.1 coordinate 89,480, forward strand.
CGAAGAGGCCGACAATCGCGACGATCGCGTGAAAACCGTCATAAAGATGGAAGTTGTCGAAGGTGTAGCGCGGCACGCCGCTTTGTGGGTCGATCCCCACCGTTCCCAGCGCCAGGCCGATCCCAGCCGCCAGCAGCGTCTTGGCGGGATTGGCGCCGGTGATGCCGCCGATCGTGGCGAAGGCCATGACGTAGAGCGCGAAATATTCGGCCGGGCCGAAGCGGATGGCGAACTGGACCAGAAGCGGCGCAAACAGCACGAGGCCGATGGTCGAAGCCACCGCGCCGACGAAGGAGGCGATGCCGGAAATCGCCAGGGCTTCCGGTGCCTTGCCCTGCTGGGCCATCGGATAGCCGTCGAGACAGGTCATCATCGCCGGTTCGTCGCCGGGGATGTTCAGCATGATCGAAGAGATGCGGCCGCCATACATGCAGCCGTAATAGACACAGGCGAGCAGAATCAGCGCCGAGCCCGCCGGCAGTTGCAGCGAGAACGCCAGCGGGATCAGGATGGCGACGCCGTTGACCGGGCCGAGGCCGGGGAGCGCCCCGATGATCGTGCCGATGAAGCAACCGAACAGGGCGAGCCCGATATTCGTCGGGGTGAGGGCTGTGGCGAAGCCGTCGGCGAGAAAACCAAGAATTTCCACGTGATCTCCTTGGCACCGGTCAAGCGGTGACTAGCCGAACAGCGGTCCCATCGGCAGCGGCAGACCGAAAATGCCGTCGAACAGAAAGAACAGCCCGAAACCGATCACCAGTCCGGTGAGAACGGATTGCAACCAGCTTCCGCCGAGAATCCGGGCCAGAAAAACCGCCGCGACGCTTGTCGACAGCGGAAAGCCCGCCGGTTCGAGGACAAACGGATAGGCGATGAGGACCGCCAGCATGGCGAACTGGCCCCAGACATGGGGCCAGCGGAACCAGACCGGGTCGGGATCCGGCTTAACGATCAGAAAGGCGGCGAACAGACCGAGCGGCACGGCGACCATGCGGGGAAACAGGCTGGGACCGGCCGGATCGCCATAGGCTACGACATAGTCGCTGGCGGCGATCCAGTACCAGATCGCGAGGGCGAGCAGTAACGCCCCCGCAATCCGGTCGCTGAGACGAAGGCTCATGGCGGTCCTACTGGATGACACCGATAGCCTTCGAGATCTCGGCGGCCTTGTCCTTGGACTCGCGGACGAAGGCGTCGAATTCCTTACCGCCGCGCCAGATCGGGGTCAGGCCGGACTCGGTCGCCGCCGTCTGCCAGCCTTCCGAATCGTAGAGCGTCTTCATCTTCTCGACCCAGAAATCATAGGCGTCGTCGGGAACCCCGCCGCCCATGTAGAAGCCGCGCCAGTTGTAGCCGACCGCTTCGATGCCCTGCTCCTTGGCGGTGGCGATATCCGGATAGGCCGGAAGCCTGTCGTCGGACATGACCGCGAGCGCCTTGGCGTCGCCCGACTGGATGAAGCCGCCGATTTCACCGATGTCGGTGAGGACGACGCCAATATGGCCGCCGAGCAACTGGGTGACGGCGTCACCGCCGCCGGAGAACTCCACCCAACGGATGTCCTTCAGCTTGTCGGTCGGAACGCCCGCTTCCTGCGCCAGGATCAGGAACCGCAGATGGTCCCAGCCGCCGATCGAGGACGATCCGCCGACCACGATTCCGGCCGGGTCTTCCTTGACGGCGGCGAGCACGGCTTCCAGCGAGTCGTATTCGGAATCCTTGTTGACCAGCACCGTGCCGACATCTGCTCCGAGCATGCCTAGCCACCGCATCTGATCGATGCCGGCCGGGTACTTGTCCTGGGCGATCTGGGTGATGCCGACGGTCGACGTCGCCACGATCAGGTTCGGGTCGTCATTGCGCTTCGATGCTACATTGGCGAAGGCCACCGCGCCGACGGCGCCCGGCATGTTGGTGACCTGGACGGCACCCGGCACGAGACCCTCTTCCTGCAGAATCCGCCCGACCGTCCGGCAGGTGAAATCCCAGCCTCCGCCGGGATTGGCCGGCGCGATGCATTCGACATTCGACGGCTCGAACGCCGCCGCCGGCAAGGCGATCGACGCGACGGCCGCGGCCATCAACAAACGTTTCAAAAACATGACTTCCCTCCCTCAGGCGGCAGCTCTTGCGTCCCCCGCCATGTTGTCGGCTGCATGAGATCATGCCGTCAGCGGCATTTTTACTGCGGGCCTTCCTAGTGGATGACACCGAAGCAAACGACTGGTCAAGGCCGAAGTCGCAACCTTCTATGCTGCGTCGCACATAGAATTTATGCTGCGACGCGGGGCATCAATTGGAAATTTACTTTCCAGCGCACCTTCAGGTATGGAAACCGTCACACCACCGAAACAAAATAGGAGCGGGACGATGGCCGAAACCGGCAATGTGCTTCCCATGCCGGTGCGCGCGGGGAGCCGGGTTGAAATCTGCGAGGTGGGCCCGCGCGACGGCTTCCAGATCGAGAAACAATTCATCCCGACGCAACGCAAGATCGAAATCGTCAACAGTCTGATCGATGCCGGCTTGCGCAAGGTCCAGGTGACCTCCTTCGTCTCGCCCCGCGCCGTGCCACAACTCGCCGACGCTGCTGAGGTTCTGGCCGGGATCGAAAAGAAGCCAGGCGTGATCCTGACGGCGCTGGTGCCGAACGCCCGCGGCGCCGAGCGGGCGGCCGCGACGCAACTCGACATCATGGGCCTGTTCTGCTCGGCCTCCGAAGCGCACAGCCGCAAGAACGTCAACGCCTCTATCGACGAGACGCTGGCCCGCTTCCCGCCAGTGGTTGAGATCGCCAAAGCGGCCGGCAAGCGAGTCCAGGGAGGCGTTGCCACCGCCTTCGGCTGCCCCTTCGAGGGCGACGTGCCGCCGGAATCCGTCGTAAGGATCGCGCGCTTCTACCGTGATCTCGGCATCGTCGATCTTAATCTTGGCGACACGACCGGCATGGCAACGCCAACGACGGTCAAGGCGTTGCTGGCGGCCCTGCGGGAGGGCGTGCCGGAAATGAAAATCACGCTGCATTTCCACAACACGCGCGGCGTCGGCCTCGCCAACGTCATGGTCGGGCTCGCCGAGGGCGTCAACCGCTATGATTCCTCGATCGGCGGTCTTGGCGGCTGCCCCTTCGCGGCGGGGGCGACGGGCAATATCTGCACCGAGGATCTCGTCTATCTGCTCGAGGAAAGCGGTTATGAGACCGGCGTCGATCTCGAACGCCTGATCGATGTGGCCAAGCGAACCGAGACGATCCTTGGCCGCGAGTTGCCGGGCCAGGTGATCAAGGCCGGGCCGCGTCTGACCCGGCACGGCGTCGACGATGTCTCGACGGCGGCGGGTTGAGCGGCATGGAGCAGCCGCTCGCCGGCATTCGCGTCGTCGATCTGACGCGGATTCTTTCCGGCCCGTTCTGTTCGATGATCCTCGGCGATCTCGGCGCCGATGTCGTCAAGATCGAAACGCCTGGGACGGGCGATCACGTGCGCGGCCAGGGAGCCATCATCGACGGCATGTCTTGGTACTTTGCCAGCTTCAACCGCAACAAGCGCTCGATGACGCTCGACCTGAAGCGCGAGGAGGGAAAAGCCGTCCTGCGTAAACTCTTGGCCGAGGCCGACGTGCTGGTCGAGAATTTCCGGCCCGGCGTCCTCGCCGCGATGGGGCTCGACCGCGCCGGCCTCGACGCCATCAATCCGCGGCTCGTCGTCGGCTCGGTCAATGGCTACGGCACCACCGGCCCCTATAGCGAGCGGCCGGCCTTCGATTTTATCACCCAGGCGATGTCCGGCTTCATGGCGGTGAACGGGACGATGGAAAGCGGTCCGATCCGCGCCGCACCACCACTGACCGATCTCATCGCCGGTCTCTATACGGCGCTCGGCATCGTCGCGGCGTTGAGGACACGCGATCGCGACGGCCACGGCCAAGCGGTCGAATCGTCCATGATGAACGGCATGATCTCGATGATGGCCTATCTGTCGGCCGCCCAGCTCGCCACCGGCCAGACGCCGCCGCCGACCGGCAACGATCACCCGATCGCCTCGCCCTATGGGCTGTTCCAGGCGTCCGACGGTCCGGTGGCGGTCGCCGCGTCGACCACGCCGATCCTGCGCCGGTTCCTGGAGACGACCGGGCTGTTGGCGATGCTGGAGGATGAGCGCTTCGATACCAACGCCAAGCGGGTCGAACGCCGCGCCGAGGTCAATGCGATGATCGACGATGCCATGCGTCACGAAAGTCAAGCGGTCTGGATCGCGCGGCTGAACGCCGCTGGCGTTCCCTGCGGCCGGGTCCAGACGCTCGCGGAGGTGTTCGAGGACCCGCAGGTGCGGGATCAGGAGATGGTCCTCGACATCGATCATCCGGGCCACGGCACGGTTCGGATGACCGGCTTTCCGATCAAATTCTCCGACACGCCCTGCGTCATCCGCCATCCAGCGCCGGATCTCGGTGCCGACACCGACACGGTTCTTACCGAGGCGGGCTATTCGTCCGCCGAGATCGCGGCGTTACGGGACGACGGCGTGATCTGACCGCCGTGCAAATGAAAACGGCCGCGTGCCCTTTCGGACACGCGGCCGATTCACGTGAAACAACGGCTACCCTTTAGAGCAGGCCAGCTTCCTTGTAGTAGCGCTCGGCGCCGGGATGCAGCGCGACCGGCAGGTTCTTGGCCGCCTTGGCCGGATCGATGGACTTCGCCGCATTGTGGGCAGCGACCAGCTCCGGCAGGTTTTCGATCAGCTGCTTGGTCATCTGGTAGACCAGCTCCTCGTCGACGTCGCTCGATGTGACCAAGATATTGGTGATCGCCAGCGTCGGAACGGCTTCCGTCTGGCCATCATAGGTGCCGGCCGGAATTTCCGCTGCCTGGAATGGCGCGCCGAGCTTTTCGGCGATGTCGGCTGGAACCGCGACGACCGTGATTGGCAGCGACGAGGCGAGATCGCGGATCGAGGCGACACCGAGGCCGGCCGACTGAAGCGTCGCGTCGAGCTGGCGGTTCTTGATCAGCTCGACCGACTCGGCGAAGGGCAGATATTCGGTCTTGCCGAGATCCTCATAGCTCATGCCCGCGGCCGAGAAGATCGCCCGCGCGTTGAGTTCGGTACCCGAGGCCGGTGCGCCGACCGATAGCGCCTTGCCCTTCAGACCGGCCAGATCGGTGATGCCGGAATCCTTGGAGGCGACGATCTGGACGTAGTTGGGATAGATCGCGGCGATGGCGCGCAGCTTCTCGACCGGCTGCTGGAAGCCGGCGTCGGCGTTGCCTTCGGCGGCGGCCTTGACCGAGTCGCCGAGGGCGAAGGCGATCTCGCCGCGTCCCTGGGCGATCAGATTGATGTTCTCGACCGAGGCCTTGGTCGACTGGACCTGGGTCTTCACTCCCTCGATCTTGTCGCCATAAACCTTGGCCAGCGCGACACCGAGCGGATAGTAGACGCCGGACGTGCCGCCGGTGAGCACATTGATGAACTGCTGGGCCGAGGCCGCGGCCGGCGCCATGGCAAGGCCCGCGACGAGTGCCGAAGCGGCGAGACGGTTGAATAGCTTCATGAAGTGTCCTCCCAAAAAGGGCCACGGCGGCCCGATCGCCGATTTGTAACAGCCGGCGGCAAAACCTCAAGGGCAGTGCCATCCAGGGGCTTCGGCGCCGGGTAGCGCCGCCGCGCGTGGCGTGCCTGCGTCCTCCGCCGAATTGACTTCACGCGCGCCATGTCGGATGTCCTCCCGCAACGCAATATCGGAGAACCCGCATGTCCGACATGATCGACGTCCACGACCTCAAAGTTGCGACCATCCTGAAGACTTTCATCGACTCCGAAGCCTTGCCGGATACCGGGATCGCGCCGGATGTCTTCTGGAAAGGGACCTCGGACATCCTCAACGGGCTGGCGCCGCGCAACCGCGAGTTGCTGCGGGTCCGCGAGGACATGCAGGCCAGGATCGACGACTGGCACCGCGAGCGCCGCGGCAAGCCGATCGACATGAAGGAATACAAGGCGTTCCTGAGCGATCTCGGCTATCTTGTGCCGGAGGGTCCGGACTTTGTCATCGAGACCGACAATGTCGATCCGGAGATCGCGTTGATCCCCGGTCCGCAGCTCGTCGTGCCGCTGATGAACGCGCGCTACACGCTGAACGCGGCCAATGCCCGCTGGGCCTCGCTCTACGACGCGCTCTACGGTACCGACGCGATGGGCGACCTTCCCGAGGGCAAGGGCTACGACCGGGCGCGAGGAGCGCGCGTCGTCACCTGGGCGAAGAGCTTCCTCGACGGCTTGGCCCCGCTCGATCGCATCTCGCATATCGACGTGAAGGCCTATTCGGTCGAGGAGGGCACGCTCGCCGCCACCTTCAACGGTGGCAAGCAGGCGCGGCTGAAGAACCCGGGAGCCTTCGCCGGCTATCGCGGCGACGCGGCGGCGCCGACGGCCTTGCTGTTCAAGCATAACGGTCTGCATCTGGAAGTGACCATCGATGCGACCAGCCGCATCGGCAAGAACGACCCGGCGAACGTCGCCGACATGGTGATGGAATCGGCGATCACCACGATCTGCGACTGCGAGGATTCGATCGCCGCGGTCGACGCGGAGGACAAGACCGCCGTCTATCGCAACTGGCTCGGCCTGATGAAGGGCGACCTTGAGGACAGCTTCGAAAAGGGCGGCGAGACGGTGACGCGGCGGCTGAACCCGGATCGCGACTATGTCGGCGCCGACGGCGCGCCCCTCGCCCTGCCGGGCCGCTCGCTGCTCCTGATCCGCAATGTCGGCCACCTGATGACCAACCCGGCCATCCAGCTCAAGGACGGGAGCGAGGTGCCGGAGGGCATCATGGACGCGGTGATCACGGCGATGATCGCGATGCACGACCTCAAGAAGACCGGCGGCCTCCGCAATTCGCGTTCCGGCTCGATCTACATCGTCAAGCCGAAGATGCACGGACCGGACGAGGTCGCCTTCTCCGACGAGATCTTCGGCCGCGTCGAGGATCTTCTCGGCCTGCCTCGCTACACGTTGAAGATGGGCATCATGGACGAGGAGCGCCGCACCACGGTCAATCTCAAGGAGTGCATCCGCGCGGCCAAGCACCGGGTGTTCTTCATCAACACCGGCTTCCTCGATCGCACCGGCGACGAGATCCACACCTCGATGGAAGCCGGTCCGATGGTCCGCAAGACGGTGATGAAGGACCGCACCTGGATCAAGGCCTATGAGGACTGGAACGTCGATGTCGGCCTCGCCTGCGGCCTCACGGGCAAGGCGCAGATCGGCAAGGGCATGTGGGCGATGCCGGCCAGGATGCACGACATGCTGGCACAGAAGATCGGCCATCCCCAGGCCGGCGCCAACACTGCCTGGGTGCCGAGTCCGACAGCGGCAACGCTGCACGCGACGCATTATCACAAGGTCGACGTGCTCGCCTGGCAGCAGGCGATCGCCCAGAAGGGCCGGCGGGCGATCCTTTCCGACATCCTGACCATTCCGCTGGCCAACCGCGCCAACTGGCCGGAGGAGCAGGTGAAAGGCGAGGTCGAGAACAACGCGCAGGGCATCCTCGGCTATGTGGTGCGCTGGATCGATCAGGGCGTCGGCTGCTCGACCGTGCCCGACATCAACGATGTCGGCCTGATGGAGGACCGCGCCACCTGCCGGATTTCCTCCCAGCACATCGCCAACTGGCTGCATCACGGCGTCGTCTCCAGGGACGAGGTGATGGAAGCCATGAAGAAGATGGCCAGGAAGGTCGACGAGCAGAACGCCGGCGATCCGAACTACCAGCCGATGGCCGAAAATTTCGACGGCTCGATCGCCTTCAAGGCGGCCTGCGATCTGGTCTTCGAGGGACGTGAACAGCCCTCCGGCTATACCGAGCCGGTTCTGCATCGCCGCCGGCTGGAGAAGAAGGCGCGGACGGCGTCCTGACGCTTTCATCGCGACGTGACGGCGCGGGGCGCAAACTTGGCCGGCTCGACTGGGATGTTTGAATGGAAAAAAGGCCCGTCGCGCGGCGACGGGCCTTCGATCTTCGTTGGCAGCGCGATTACTGCTGCGACTTCATCTGCTTCTGCACTACCTGGGTCAGCGCCTGTGACGAGGAAGAAGCGTCGCAGGTAGCGCCTTCGTCGGTCTTCTTGTCCGACGCCAGGACGTTGGCCGTCACGTCACAGACATTTGCCGCGACGCCTACGGGCACTTCGACGGTCACCGGAATCTGCGAGACATCGACGTTCAAGTCCTGGGCGATCTGGCTGACGACCACGTCCCCCAGCGTGACATTGACGAGTCCCTCCGACTGACTGTTGTTGCCGCCGCCGCTATTGCTCTGGGCGAAGGCGGAGCCACCCATGGCGAGCGCGAAGGTGGCGGCGAGTGCTGTGGTCTTGAACATGGAAAGTTCCTTTTTCTCGAATCGAGTTGTCCCTGTCGCCACCTCTAACCCGCTGATAACGAGAGTGTTCCGGCGTCGGAGCATAAATATCACGGCGCCGTGATATGGCCCCCTTACGGACACCGACGCGGCGTATTTCCTTCACACATGCGGCCTCCGATCCTACTTGCGGACGGTCGACGCCGGAGCGTCCGAGATGGCCTTACCGGGACCAGGGTCGGCGATGCATCAACGGACCTCTCTCTGCCTCCAGCCGGAATGAAGCTCCAGCTGACGCGCATGAGAAAGCCGCCGGAGGCACGTCCCTCGAGCGGCTTCGCTGGATGGAATTTAACGGGAGCGGCACGCGCTCCGCCCAGAACTACCGGCGGGTTCGCGGCTTGGCGGCGGCACTGGCGGCCCGGCGAGCACGGCGATTGAGACGCGCCGTCGTCGTCGGAGCGTCCGAATTGGCCGCCGGCTGCACCGGCTCGCTCTTTCGCGATGTGGAAACGCGTTGAGCCGCGGTCTTGGTCGCGGCCGGCTTCACCGCCGCAGCGGACTTGCCCGACTCGCCTCCACTCTTCTTCGCCGCCTCCTGCTGGAGCTTCGGCTCGGCGTTGGAAGCGGCCTTTTTCGGCTCGGCATCCGCGGACTTGGCCGACGGCGCCGCGACGGCGCGCTTGGCCGGCGCCGATTCCGCGAACAGGTTCGGCGCCGCATCGTTCGCCGCACGTCTGGCCTTGGCTTTACGCGCTTTCGGCTTGTCGCTTTTCGGTTGAGCGACCCGGGTCGGCTCGGCGACGGGCTTGGCTTTGCCACGTTTCGCCGGAGCGGCCTTGGCTTTCAATGCCGTGCTCTTCGCGCCGTTGGCGGAAGCAGCCCCGCTTTTGGCCTTCGGGGTCTTTGCGGTGCTGACCTTGGCTTTCGTCGCGGGCTCCGTCGCCGCAAGCGCTGCATCGGCGGCGGCCAGCTTGGCGACCTCGGCCTCTCCGACGATAGCCTTGCCGAGCTTTTCGGCCTTTGCCTCCCGCTCGGCGACGGCGCCCTCGCGCCGCGGCGCCACATCCTTGTGCGGCTGGGTCGCGTTGGCGTGGGTGGTCCCGTGTGTCAGGGCGAAGTCGACGATGCGCGGGCAAATCTCGGCGCGGAAGCGTGAGCCGTTGAAGACGCCGTAATGACCGACCTTCGGCTGCACGTAGTGGACGCGCATGTCGGCCGGGATGTTCGAGCAGAGCCGCTGCGCCGCCTCGGTCTGGCCGACGCCGGAGATGTCGTCGTTCTCGCCCTCCACGGTCAAGAGCGCCGTGCGCCTGATCTTGGTCAGGTCGATCCGCTTGCCGCGATGCATCATCTCGCCTTTCGGCAGCGAGTGCTTGATGAACACCTCCTCGACGGTCTGGAGATAGAACTCGGCGGTCAGATCCATCACCGCGTTGTATTCGTCGTAGAACTCGCGGTGCTTGTCGGCCGAGTCGCCGTCATCCTTCACCATATGCCAGAAGAATTCCTTGTGCGCCGTCATGTGCCGATCGAGGTTCATCGACATGAAGCCGGTCAGCTGCAGGAAGCCGGGATAGACCGGCCGCATGAAGCCCGGCTGCGGGAAGGGCACGGTCATGATGACGTTGTCGCGGAACCAGTCGATGCCCTTTTCCTCGGCCATCTGGTTGACCGCCGTGGGATTGACCCTTGTGTCGATCGGACCGCCCATCAGCGTCATCGTCGCGGGCGTGCAATCGTCCTCGTCCGCTTCCATCAGTGCCACCGCCATCATCACCGGGACGGCCGGCTGGCAGACGCCGATGATGTGGGTGTCAGGTCCAAGGAACTGGAGCATCTCGATGAGATAGTCGACATAGTCGTCGAGGTCGAAGCGACCGTCGGTCACCGGCACCTTGCGGGCGTCGGTCCAGTCGGTGATGTAGACCTCGCCATAGGGAAGCAGCGCTTCCACCGTGCCGCGCAGCAGCGTGGCGTAATGGCCGGACATCGGCGCGACCAGAAGAAACCGCGGGTCCGGTCCGTGCCGCTTGGGCAGTTCCCGGTCGAAATGCAGCATTCGGCCGAAGGGCTTCTCCCAGACCACCCGGTCCTGGACGGGAACCCGCTGGCCGGCGACGAAGGTCTCCTCGATACCGAATTCCGGTTTGCCGTAGACCCGCGTGGTCCGCTCGAACAGCTCGGCCGCCGCCGCGATGGAGCGCCCGGCCGTGGTCTGCGACAGCGGATTGAGCGGGTTCTGGTAGAACAGCCGGGTGACGTCGGCCATGGCCCGAAGCGGAGTGAGCGCCGCGTGATTCCATTCGTAAAAGTGGTACAACATCAACTCCCGCCATGCCTTCCGATTGAATCTAGCAGAATTTGCTGCAACGCACAAATTTAGGGACGTTGCGAGGATTTTTCCAGCTGATTCGCTTCATGAGAGCCATTTGACCCATATCATCGGGGTGTCGAGATCACCGACCTCGCTCGCTCCGGTCGCCTTCCGATGCGGCAGTCTATCCTCAAGTTCCTTACGCGAGACCGTCACGAATCCGTCACGTTCATTGGACGCCGCATTGCGGGGGTTGTCGACAGTAGCAGGTATGCCAACCGTCAAAAGGCCGAACCAGCGTGCCCTTTGGGTCACAGCCGCGATCAGCGCCTCGCCGACAGGGGCGGCCGGCGGCGTTGCAATACAGTGCTCCACAAGCAGGCAGACGTCGCCGTGCTCCCGCGCGGCGGCAAAACCGACCGGTCGGCCGTCGCGCTTGGACGCGAGGACGAAAATCTCATGCGACAATAAGAAGCGGATGAATTCCGGCAACGCCGGCGCCGCCGGCCGTGCCTTGCGCCGGATCGCCAGCAAGGCCTCGGCCTCGCCGGGCTCCATCATCCGAATGCGGTAGCCTTTCGGCGCCAGACTCTTGAAAGCCTTACGGCCAGGCTTCTTCGCCATCGCGACACCATGCGGTGGGCGGCGGCTTGGCAAACCACCCACCTGTTCTCATGCCCAAGGGCGCTTCGCGCATCGCATCGCCTGCGGATCGGCGCCCTTGTATCAATGCGATCCGCTACCCCTCATAGCCCCCGACGATGATCATGTCGGCATCGGCATAGCGCTGCCGGATCTCCTTGGCCTTCTGGTATTGGTCGCTGTGGTAGCAGGCCTTGGCGGTCTCGACGCTGTCGAACTCGATGACGACGTTGCGGCCGCGCGCGGTTCCTTCCAGCGCCTCGAACTCGCCGCCACGGGCGAGAAACTTTGCGCCATATTCGCGGAATGCCGGCGCGGCGGTCTCGACATAGCCCTTGTATCCCTCGGGGTCGCGCACGTCGACGCGTGCGATCCAGTAACCTTTAGCCATGCGTCCTTGCTCCCATTCAGCGCCTGGCCCCTCCGGTCGGCGCTTTGCTGCAATGCGTCCCTACGCTGTGGAGGCGAGCGCCGCCGCCATCTCGTCGAGGATTCCCGTCGCGGCCTGGCGCGGGTTCCCGGCCGCGACGATCGGCCGGGCGACGACGAGATGCGATGCCCCTGATCCAAGCGCGTCGGCCGGTGTCGACACCCGTTTCTGATCGCCGGCGGGCGCCCCGGCCGGCCGGATGCCAGGCGTGACGATCGCCATCTCAGACCCGATCAGCGCGCGCATCGGCGCCGCCTCGTGCGCTGCCGAGACAATCCCGCTCATGCCGATGTCGCGTGCCTGCTCCGCCCGCATCCGCACCAGATCCGAAACACCATGGGCATAGCCGGCCGCCTTCAGATCGCCGTCGTCGAGCGAGGTCAGCACCGTGACGCCGAGCAGCGACAGCTCCGAACCTTTGGCGGCGTCGACGGCGGCCCGCATGGCGTGCGGATAGGCGTGGATGGTCAGCATCGACGCGCCGAGCGCAAGCGCGCTGTCGACGCCCTTGGCGACCGTGTTGGGAATGTCGAGGAGCTTCAGGTCGAGGAACACCCGCTTGCCGGCATTCGCAAGCTCCGTGACCAGCGGCAGCCCGCCCGCATAGGCGAGTTGATAGCCGATCTTGTACCAGGACACGGCATCGCCGAGCGTCTCGACGATCGTCTCTGCCTCGGCGCGGGTCGACACGTCGAGCCCGACGATCAGCCTGTCGCGCGCGGCGTTGCCGGCGTTCGCGTCGCTCAATGGGCTTCCTCCCAATTGTCGGCGGCCTTGGCCTCGACCTCGATCGGCACGGTGAGTTCGACGCGCGGCAGCGCCGCCCCTTCCATCACCTGCTTGATCACCGGCAGGCTTGCCTCGACCTCCTCCTCGTCAACCTCGAAGATCAGTTCGTCATGCACCTGCAACAGCATCTGCGCCGACAGGCCGGCGGCGGCGAGCGCCGGCTCCATGCGGATCATGGCGCGGCGGATGATGTCGGCGGCGGTGCCCTGGATCGGCGCGTTGATCGCGGCGCGCTCGCTGAAGGCGCGTACCGACGGATTCGGCCCCCTGATGTCGGGATAATGCGCCCGCCGGCCGAACAGCGTCTCGACGTAGCCATGTTCTTTCGCAAAGGATTTCGTCGCATCCATGTAGTCACGAATGCCCGGAAAGCGCTCGAAATAGCGCTTGATGTAGAGCCCGGCCTCCTCGCGCGGGATCGACAGCTGGTTGGCGAGGCCGAAGGCCGAGATGCCGTAGATGATGCCGAAATTGATCGCCTTGGCCCGGCGTCGCACGTCGGCGGGCATGCCCTCCACCGGCACGCCGAACATTTCCGATGCCGTCATCGCGTGGATGTCGTGCCCCTCGCGAAACGCCTCCTTGAGCTGCGGAATGTCGGCGATATGGGCGAGGATACGCAGTTCGATCTGGCTGTAATCGGCCGAAACCAGCTTCTTGCCCTTGGGCGCGACGAAGGCGGTGCGGATCGCCCGGCCCTCCTCGGTTCGCACCGGGATGTTCTGCAAATTCGGCTCGGAGGAGGAGAGCCGCCCCGTCGTCGTCGAGGCCATGGCGTAGGAGGTGTGGATCCGGCCTTCAGCGTCCATGTGAGCGGGAAGCGTGTCGGTATAGGTGCCCTTCAGCTTGCTGAGCTGGCGCCAGTCGACGATGCGGCGGGGCAGCTCATGTCCCTCGGCCGCCAGATCCTCCAGCACCCGCGCGTCGGTCGACCACTGACCGCTCTTGGTCTTCTTGCCACCCGGCAGGCTCAGTTTGCCGAACAGTATTTCACCGAGCTGCTTGGGCGAACCCGGATTGAACGCCTCGCCGGCGATCTCGGCGATCTCGGCTTCTAGCCCCGCCTGCTTCTGGGCGAAACGGCCCGATAGACGCGACAGGATCTGCCGGTCGGTCTTGATGCCACGCTGTTCCATGCGCGCCAGCACCGGCACTAGCGGCCGTTCCAGCCGCGCATAGACCGAGGCGAGCCCCTCGGCGACGAGGCGCGGCTTCAAAACCTGCCACAGGCGCAGCGTCACGTCGGCGTCCTCGGCCGCGTATTCGGTGACCTTGTCGATCGGGCAGGCGGCGATCGCCTTCACGCCTTTGCCGGAACCACAGAGTTCCTTGTAGGAGACCGGCTTGTGGCCAAGGAAGCGCTCCGACAATTCGTCCATGCCGTGCCCGTCGAGCGAGGCCGAGGCATCGAGGGCATAGGAGATCAGCATGGTGTCGTCGAAGGATTGAACGGTGATTCCGTGCTGGAGCAGGACGAGGTAATCATATTTGAAGTTCTGGCCGATCTTCAGGATCGACGCGTCCTCGAGCACCGGTTTGAGGATCGCCAGCGCCTCATCCAGGGAGAGCTGCGGACCGATCTCGTCCTCCTCCGACTTGTCCGACAGAAGATCCGCCGCGCCGGCGGGCGAGACATGGCCGAGCGGCAGATAGGCGGCGCGGCCCGGACGGGTGGCGAAGGAGACGCCGACGAGGTCGCAATTCATCGCCGACAGCGAACTGGTCTCGGTATCGAAGGCGAGAATGCCGGCCTCGCGCGCTTCCGCCATCCAGGCTTGCAGCGTCGCGGCATCGCGGATCGTGACATAGGCCGAGCGGTCGAACACGGCCGTTGCCGCCGCCTTGCGACTCTCGACAAGCCCGGCCGGCGTGAAGGGCAGCAGCGTCTCGCCGTGGCCATGCGGCTCGGCGGGCGCGGCGGGGTCGAGGTCAGGCCCGCGGGCGGGGCCTTCGACGGTGATGTCGGCGGTTTCCACCTCGGCGGCGTTGGTGTCGAGCCGGGCGGCGACGCGCCGGGTCAACGTGGTGAACTCCATCGCCTTGAGGAATGAAATCAGCTTCTCGCCGTCCGGCTCGTGGATGAACAGATCGTCGAGCGGGGTGTCGAGCGGCGTCGCGCAGTCGAGCGTCACCAACTGCCGCGACAGCCGCGCCTGCTCGGCGAAGGCGATCAGGTTCTCGCGCCGCTTGGTCTGCTTGATTTCCGGCGCGCGGGCGAGCAACGTTTCGAGGTCGCCATATTCATCGAGCAATTGCGCCGCCGTCTTCGGGCCGATGCCCGGCACGCCCGGCACGTTGTCGGAGGTATCGCCGACCAAAGCCTGCAGCTCGATCATCTTGTCGGGATAGACGCCGAACTTCTCCTTCACCTCCTCCGGCCCGAGCCGCTTGTCCTTCATCTGGTCGTAGAGGATGACGCACGGCCCGACGAGCTGCATCAGGTCCTTGTCGGACGACACGATGGTGACGTCACCGCCCGCTTCCAGCGCGTGGCGGGTATAGGTCGCGATCAGGTCGTCGGCCTCAAAACCCTGCTTTTCGATGCAGGGCAGGTCGAAGGCCCGCACCGCCTCCCGGATCAGCGAGAACTGCGGCACAAGGTCTTCCGGCGGCGCCTCGCGATTGGCCTTGTACTGGTCGTAGAGTTCGTTGCGGAAGGTGGTGGAGGAATGGTCGAAGATCACTGCGAAATGCGTCGGCGCGACGCCCACGGACGTGTCGCGCGATTCCTCCACCAGCTTCCACAGCATGTTGCAGAAGCCGGAGACCGCGCCGACCGGCAGGCCGTCGGATTTGCGGGTCAGCGGCGGCAGCGCGTGATAGGCCCGGAAGATGTAGGCCGAGCCGTCGACGAGGAAGAGATGATCGCCTTTTTGCATGCGCCGGAGATAGCTTGGCGCCCGCCCCAAGTCCATCGCTCAGGCGCCGGGGCGTGCGTTGGGAGCGTTGGCCGGACGGACGACCAAGATCGCGCGGCGGGAGGATTGCTGGCCGCAAGAAATCTGCCGCTTGCATTGTGCGACCGCGCCCTGTTCATTACCGCGAATTAAGCTTTCCATCACGGGTATGTGACGCGCGCGCGGATGCGCTCCCTTGATTTATTTCCACCCGAGTCGCATTTTAGCTTAGGCGATGCCTCAAGGCGTCGCGTTCGGCCGAAGCACGTCCCCCGCTTAAGCCGAATTGAGAGCGATGCGGCCCTCTTCCCCCTCTCCAGGGCCCTCGTTCGATAGAAGCGAGAGAGTCGTTGCGGTGTATCCCCCTCCAGGCCGCGGCGGCTCTCTTTGCGTTCGGGGTTAACCTTCATTGTGACGCTGCGGTCCGCGTCGCAAATCCGTCGGTGCCGCCATCCCTTTACCCTGCCGTCGCCGCCTTCACAGCCGGATAGAGCGCGCGATATCGGCGCCAGGCGGCGTCATAGGCGTCGGCCTTGTCGCGCTCCGGCGCGAAACGCCGCGAGATCGGCGGCTCGCGCATGACCGATGCGGGATCGGCACCGGTCGCCGCGCACAGGCCGAGCCGCGCCGCGCCAAAGGCCGCGCCGAAATCGCCCGCTTCCGGCAGCGCGATCTCGCAGCCGAGCACCGTTGCCATCAGTTTCAGCCAATAGGCCGAGCGCGAGCCCGCGCCGACGGCGATCAGCCGTTCCGGCCGGGCTTCCGCGCCGCCGGCCTCCAGACAATCGCGCATGGAAAAGGCGACGCCTTCTAGCACCGCCCGCGTCATCGCCGCACGGTTGGTACCCGCCTCCAGACCCGCGAAGACGCCTCTGATCTCGGAATCGTTGTGCGGCGTGCGCTCCCCCGACAGATACGGCAGAAACACCAGCCGCCCCGGATCGGCGAGTTCCTCGCCGAGCGCGCCGGTCAGCGCCTCCGGCTTTTCCCGCAGGAGTTGTGACAGCCACTCAACCGAGCCCGCCGCCGACAGCGTCACGCCCATCTGGTGCCAGAGGCCGGGGATGGCGTGGCAAAAGGTGTGCAGCGCCGTCTCCGGCGCCGGTGCGTAGCCTGCAGTCGCGGTGAACAGGACGCCGGAGGTTCCGAGCGACAGAAAGCCGGTGCCGGGTTCGGCGACGCCGACACCGCAGGCCGACGCCGCGTTATCGCCGCCTCCGCCGGCGACAACCGTTCCCGCCTTCATCCCGAAGGCGGCGGCGAGTTCCGGCCTGAGACCGCCCGAAACCGCGGTGCCCTCGACAAGGCGCGGCATGTGCGAGAGCGACAGGCCAGTCTTCTCCAGCATGCGGATCGACCAGTCGCGCTTACCGGTGTCGAGCCACGACGTGCCGGCGGCGTCCGACATCTCCGACACCGCCTCGCCGGTGAGCCAGAGCCGCAGAGTGTCCTTCGGCAGCAGCACTTTTCGAACCTTGGCGAAAATCTCCGGCTCGTTACGCGCGACCCAGACCAGTTTCGGTGCGGTGAACCCCGGAAAGACGATATTGCCGGTGATCGCGCGCGATTCTGCGTCGTCGAGTTCGCGCGCCTCTTCGTGGCTGCGCGTGTCGTTCCACAGGATCGAGGGGCGCAGCACCTGATCGTCCGCCCCCAGCAGCGTCGCCCCGTGCATATGGCCCGACAGGCCGATGCCGGCGACGGCGGCAAGCTCCTCCGGGTGCTCGGCCCTCAGCTTCGCCAGGACGTTTTCGCAGGCGGCGATCCAGCTTGCCGGGTCCTGCTCCGACCAGCCGAAGCGCGGCCGCTCGACGTCGAGCGGCACGGAGACGGACGCGATGGCGCGCTGTTTATCGTCGATCAAAAGCGCCTTCAGCGAGGATGTACCGAGGTCGAGGCCGAGAAAGGTGGTCATCGGTCTGCTACACCCTTGCGGGGCTTGTCGCTTCGACCAAGCGTCCGTCGCGCAGCGGCGGCGAGAAAACCAGACCGCGTCAGGCCGTGGTCGCGGGCATAGGCATCGATCGCCTCCAGATCCGCCTCCGGCAGCGTGACATTGACGCGTATCGAGCGCTTGGTCCGCGCCGGCGCTTCGACGAGCACGGCGACGCCATCCCGGAACCGCCGATCCCGCATGATGGTTTCGAGCGAGGAAGGCAGCGGTAATTGCGCCCCGTCCTCGATCAGCCCCTCGATATGAAGGGCGAGCGCCTCTTCGGCCATGGCGCGCGCCTCGTCCAGATCGCGCCCCGCCGTCACGCAGCCGGGCAGATCGGGGAAGGAGACCCCGAAATCGCTCTCCGCCTCCTTGTGAAGGATCGCGATGTATTCGGTCATGGGTTGCGCCTCAAATCGATTCCGGCCTGTTTTTCGATGCTCCGCAGCGTTCCGACAGGGAGGTCGCGTTTGGGATGCGGAAGCGTGACCCGGCCGGGCTTCTCGGGATGTTTCAGCTGCAGGTGACTGCCGCGCTGGCGAACCTCAACCCAGCCGTCGGCCAGAAGCCGCGCAAGAACGCGACGACTATCCATGTGTATAAATACACATCCTAGTCATGCTCTTACAAGTCCCCTCACACATACCGGTTCACCACGCGCTCCAGATATTCCTGCCGGCCGCAGCGCGGCTACCCGCCGCCGCTCGTCATCAGAAACGATACCAGAGGGCGGTGATCAAGCCCCGTTCCTTGATCGCGTTGGTCCCGGCCACGGTGGCGAAGCCGCCCGCCTGCAGCGACCAACGTTCGTTGACATCGTAGACCATCGAGAGTTGTGCCTTGTGGTAGGCATAGGTCTCGACATCCTCGCCGCCGCCGGCCGAGAAGGTTGCAAAGCCCTGGGCGAGCAGCAGGATATTCGACCACGGCCGGACGCCGAAGGTGAGGTCGAGCTTCACTTCGTCCGGCCCGTCGCCGACCCGGTAGCGATAGGCCGCTTGCGCGTCGACGAAGGCAGGATAGTCACCGACCCTGAAGCCGTAGCCGGCCAGCGCCCGCGCCTCGATTTGCGGCGCGTCCCAACCAAAGGTGTCGACCGCCGCGTCGGCCGCGCCGAAGGCATCCTCGACCCGCGCCGAAATCTGGCCGGAGGCGACGAAGCCGTCCGCTTCGAACAGGCGGAGACGGCCGCCGATCCCCACATGCGACAACGCCGGCCGCGCGAAGGGCAGATCGCCCTCGCGCTCGGCTCCGAACTCGCCCTCGCCGAGCAGCGTGAAGGTTTCCGTGAGGCCGTATTCGACGAGGATTGCGACCGCGCCTTTCTCGAAATCCGGTCGCGGGGCGGGAGCGCCATCCGCATCGAAGGCCGTGTCGGCTTGCGAATAGAGGCCGGTGACGATCGCCTGGACGGCGCCTTTTTCTCGCGGCCAGGCGCCGGCATAGGCGGCGTCGCCCATGCCAAAGCCAACCCAAACGAGGCCCGCAATGACCGCAGGCGCCGCACGCATCGCGCGGAACTTGCCGACGCAGAGCGGCATACGCCAGAATCGCCCTACGACCCATTTATCCTGTCGCGCAAGTGTCTTCCTCACCGCCGACATCGGCGCCCCTCCTCCGAGACGCCGCATCCGCTTGCGAGCTTAGAAAGAAACGCCAAAGGGCCGCAACTCGATTCTAAGGTCCGCGAACAATGGGGCCGAAAGCAGCATTTCCGTTCCGGACGCCGCCAAGTAGACTGCCGCCCGAGGAAAAGCGTCACGGCCGCGGCAACGCAAGCCACGACGCGATCGGGAGAAACGGACATGGCGAGCCGCTACCACGAGGTTTATGATTCCTGGCGCAAGGATCCTGAAGGCTTCTGGATGCAAGCCGCGCGGGATCTCGCCTGGACGAAGGAGCCGACCCGCGCGCTCGACGCCGATGCCGGGGTCTATGGCCGCTGGTTTCCCGATGGCGAATGCAACACCTGCTTCAACGCCCTCGACCGCCATGTCGACGCCGGCCGCGGCGACCAGGCGGCGATCATCCACGACAGCCCGGTCACCGGCACCAAGCGGCGCATCACCTATGGCGAGCTCCTGCGCGAGGTGAAGGCCCTGGCGGCGAGCCTGACCGATCTCGGCGTCGAGAAGGGCGACCGGGTGATCATCTACATGCCGATGATCCCGGAAACGATCGTCGCCATGCTGGCCTGCGCCCGGCTCGGCGCGATCCATTCGGTGGTGTTCGGCGGCTTCGCGGCGCGCGAACTCGCCACCCGGATCGATGACGCCACCCCAAAGCTGATCCTGTCGGCCTCCTGCGGCATCGAACCGACCCGGCAGGTCGAATACAAGCCGCTGCTCGACAAGGCGATCGAACTGGCGACGCACAAGCCGCAGGCAACGATCGTCCTGCAGCGGCCTCAACGTGAATGCACCATGGTCGAGGGTCGTGATCACGACTGGGTGGCCTCGCGTGACAACGCCTTCGCCGAGATCGATGCCGGCCGCGACGTGCCCTGCCTCGCCCTCAAGGCGACCGACCCGCTTTATATTCTCTACACCTCGGGCACGACCGGAAAGCCGAAGGGGGTCGTGCGCGACAATGGTGGCCACATGGTCGCGCTCCACTGGTCGATGGACGCGATCTTCGGCGCCAAGGCCGGCGACGTGTTTTGGGCGGCGTCCGACGTCGGCTGGGTCGTCGGCCATTCCTACATCGTCTATGCGCCGCTCCTGAAAGGCTGCACAACGGTGCTCTACGAGGGCAAGCCGATCGGCACGCCCGACGCCGGCGCCTTCTGGCGGGTCGTCGCCGAACACGGCGTCAAGGTGCTGTTCACCGCGCCGACGGCGATCCGCGGCATCCGCAAGGAAGACCCGGAGGGCGCCCTGGCCACGCAATATGATCTGTCGCAATTCGAGGCACTGTTCCTCGCCGGCGAACGCGCCGACCCGGATACGCTGATCTGGGCGGAAAAGACGCTCGACCGCCCGGTGATCGACCATTGGTGGCAGACCGAATCCGGCTGGCCGATCGCGGCGAACCCAAAAGGCCTCGGCCTGCTGCCGATCAAGCGCGGCAGCCCCGGCGTCGCCATGCCCGGCTACGAAATTCATGTGCTCGACGCGGCGGGCAAGGAGGCCGCGCCGACCGAAATGGGCGCCATCGCGGTGAAACTGCCCCTACCGCCGGGCGCGCTGCCCACGTTGTGGAACGCCGAGGACCGTTTCCGGGACGGTTATCTGTCGGCCTTTCCCGGCTATTACTCGACCTCAGACGGCGGCTTCCTCGACGAGGAGGGCTATCTCTACGTCATGGGCCGCACCGACGACGTGATCAATGTCGCCGGCCACCGCCTGTCGACCGGCGAGATGGAGGAGGCCGTCGCCGGCCATCCGGCGGTCGCCGAATGCGCCGTCATCGGCATGCGCGACGATCTGAAGGGCGAGCTTCCCTGCGGCTTCGTCGTCCTCAAGAACACCAACGGGCAGGATCGCGCCGAGATCGAGCGTGAACTCGTCGCCATCGTGCGCGATCGCATCGGCCCTGTCGCCGCCTTCAAGCGCGTCGTCGTCGTCGACAAGCTGCCGAAAACGCGCTCCGGCAAGGTGCTGCGCCGCACGATGAAGGCGATCGTCGACCACGATCCGTTCGACATGCCGGCGACGATCGAGGACGCGAGCGCCATCGACGACGTCAAGCGCGCGGTGGGGTGAGGGATCTGCCGGCCCCGAACAAGCGGCGGACCTTGCAAGGCCTCGCATCTGTATATACTTTTCTGATATGAATATACAGTGCGGAGATTTGATCATGGCGCTTTACATCCGGGACCCTGAAGTCGACGAACTCGCTAGGAAGCTTCGCGCCATGACCGGGGCCAAGAGCAAGACGGACGCCGTCCGACGGGCGCTGCGGAACGAGTTGCGTCGGGCGCGCCGGCCCGAGCGGTTCGACGACCGGAACGCCAAAGTGATGACGATGGCCGATGCCCTTGGCTCGTCGCAAACGCTTCCCTTCGACCTGAAGGCCTTCACCGACGCAATGTGGGACGACGCCTGATGATGATCGACGCCTCGGCGATCGTGGCGATTCTCAACCGCGAGCCCGACGCGGAGAGATTGAAGCGCGCGATCGAAGAGGCGGACTCGCCCCTGTACACCTCGCCCCTTGCGCTGTTCGAGGCGACGCTCGGCCTGGCCCGCGCCAAATGCGATCCGCGCCGCCGCCCGACGACGGAAGAGATCGCCGCGGCGGACATCGTCGTGCTTGAATTTGTCAAAGCCAACACGCTCGAGGTCGTGGCCGTCGGCCCACAAACGGCGGCGCGCGCCCTGCGGGCGGCTGCGACTTATGGCAAGATCGTCGGCCACCCGGCTGATCTGAATTTCGGCGACTGCTTCATCTACGCCAGCGCCAAGGAAATCGGCGCGCGCCTTCTCTACACCGGCAACGACTTCGCGAAGACCGACCTGGCATGATCTTAGCCGAAGACACCGCCGCCGCGCCCCGGTTCCTCTTCGCGCCGTTTCCGGCTAGAAGCCCGGCGCAGCCCATAAGCACGGGTTCCGGAGACCGTTCATGAGTGATGCCGCCCTGCCCCAGGACAATGGCGAGACCCAGGCGCGCCTGCTCGCTCAGGCCCTGCCCTTCATGCAGGCCTATGAGAACAAGACCGTCGTGGTGAAATACGGCGGCCACGCCATGGGCGATCCCGAGCTGGGTCAGGCGTTTGCCCGCGACATCGCGCTCTTGAAGCAGTCCGGCGTCAACCCGATCGTCGTCCATGGCGGCGGCCCGCAGATCGGCCGGATGCTGACCCAGATGGGCATCGAATCGCGCTTCGAGGGCGGCCTGCGCGTCACCGACGAGGAGACGGTAAAGATCGTCGAAATGGTTCTCGCCGGTTCGATCAACAAGGAGATCGTCGCCCTGATCAACGCCGAGGGCGAATGGGCGATCGGCCTCTGCGGCAAGGACGGCAACATGGTCTTCGCCGAAAAGGCCCGTAAGACCGTCGTCGATCCCGACTCGAACATCGAGCGGGTTCTCGATCTCGGCTTTGTCGGCGAACCGGTCGAGGTCGACCGCACGCTGCTCGACCTTTTGGCTCGCTCGGAGATGATCCCGGTGATCGCGCCGGTCGCCCCCGGCCGCGACGGCGCCACCTACAACATCAACGCCGACACCTTCGCCGGCGCCATCGCCGGCGCGCTGGAAGCCTCGCGCCTGTTGTTCCTCACCGACGTGCCCGGCGTCCTCGACAAATCCGGCCAGCTGATCAAGGAGCTGTCGGTGGCGGAGGCGAAAAACCTCATTCGCGACGGCACCATCTCCGGCGGCATGATCCCCAAGGTCGAGACCTGCATCGAGGCGATCGAGCGCGGCGTCGAGGGCGTCGTCATCCTCAACGGCAAGAAGCGCCACGCCGTCCTGCTGGAGCTGTTGACCAAGCACGGGGCGGGCACGCTCATCGTGCGGTGATGGACATCAGGCCTGGGCCCGGAATACTCCGGTCAGCGTCGCCGCTTTGGTCGCACGGCAGCACTTCCTGAAACGCAATTCCTCGCCATCCAGGGACCTGCGTTGTAGACTGGCGATCCAGGCAAACCGACGGATAACCAAAATCGGGGTGTCCATCCGGTCGCCGATCGACCAGAACGCCGTATCCGCCTTCGGCCGGCATGGGTCGCGGGCCGGATCGGCGGCAATATCGACAGAGAAGAAAAGGAGCCACGATGCCGAGAAAGCCCAATTTCGATTTCGAGCGTCAGGAACGCGATAAAGCCAAGGCCGCCAAGAAGGCCGCGAAGGCCGAGGCGAAGGCCGCCGCCAAGGAGCAGGCAGCCGCCACCCCAGAGGCCCCGGAACCGCGGGACTGATCCCTCCGTCCGGCATCCTTCGGGGTACGGATATGCAAGGACGAAGGTCTATCCCATCGCCACGTCGGTTCGGGACGACGCTGAACACCGTCGCGGACATGCGGGTGTGAGCGGTGGAACGGCCGGTAACCTCCAGATCGGGATCAACGCACGGTGCAGCGGAAACAGGCGACGCCTTACCCTTCGCAGGCCTTCCTCGGTTGGTATTTCGAGATCGGTCGCGGACGCCGTCGGGCAGACCGATGATCGATCCCGTCGCGCCTGTCCGGGACGATCCGCTGTCGGATCTGGGCTGGTCCGCGTTCTTTGCAGAACAGCTGACATCGGCTGACGAGGGTCTCCAGCCGGTGCGCGTCTCCAAAATTCATCGCTCGCGCATCACCGCCATGTCACCCAAAGGTCCTGTCGAGCCGGTGCTGCCGGCCGACATCCCGATCAGCCACTTCGCGGTCGGCGACTTCGTGCTGGTCGATCCCGAGACGCTCCTCGTCCATCGCCGCCTCGACCGCCGGTCGATCCTCCAGCGCCGGGTGTCCGGCACGCATGTCCCGCAATGTGCCGGCGCCAACATCGACACGCTGTTCATCGTCACATCGTGCGACGCCGATTTCAATCCGGCACGGCTCGAGCGTTATCTGGCTGTCGCCAACCAGGCCGGAACAGAGCCGGTCATCCTGTTGACGAAGGCGGATCTCGCGACCGACCCGGACGCCTTTCATCGCCAGGCCAGCGCGTTGCAGCGCGGCCTCGACGTGGTGATCGTCAATCCCAAGGCAAGCGAGGCGGCGCTGGCGCTGGCGCCGTGGTGCGCACGCGGACAGACGGTGGCGGTGGTCGGATCATCGGGTGTCGGCAAGTCGACGCTGGTGAATACGCTGGTCGGATCGGCCGCGGCGGCGCCGCAGCTGACCGGCGCCGTGCGCGAACACGATTCCAAGGGGCGGCACACGACCACCGCGCGCTCGCTTCACGCGATCGCGGGCGGCGGCTGGGTGATCGATACGCCGGGGATAAGGACGTTGCAGGTCAGCGATGTGGCCGACGGTCTCGACCGGCTGTTCGCGGAGATCACCGAGCGCGCGCCGCAATGCCGGTTCAGCGACTGCACCCATGCGCACGAGCCGCAATGCGCGGTTCAGGCCGGCGTTATCGCCGGCGACATCGATCCCGAACGGCTGGCACGCTGGCGCAAGCTGAAAGACGAGAACGCCGACAATGACCGCGCCGAGACGGGTTGGGCCGGCCGCTCAGGCGGCGGGCGCAAGAACAGGCGTTGACTCGCCGAAGCCGCGCTCTGTGCCTGTCCCCGCTCGCGCGTCAGGCAGGCGACCAACGCTCCCGCGCGACATGCGGCAGGATCGACGCTGCAGTCACCCCTGCGATTGCCGCCGCGCCGAGGAACATCGTCTGCGGCCCGAACGTCCCGGACGCGAAGCCGGCGAACGCCGGCCCGATGACGCTGCCCACGGCCATAGCCAGAAGCACCGCGGTGAAGCTGAGGGAAGGCAGTGAGGGGAAGAGCTTTTCCGACCAGAAGGCGAGCACCGCGCTCATCATCATCACATAGGCGCCCTGAAGGCCGGCCGAGATGACAACGCTCGTCCAGGAATTCGGCGTCAGCGCCACCAGCACCAACGCCGTGGCAGCTGCGATATGCAGGAGACGCAACAGCCAGGGCAGCCCGATGATCTTGTGAATGTGTCCGGTCGCGAGGCCGATCAGGCCGCAAATGCCATAGGCGAGGAACACGACGGCCGGCGCGGCCCTTTCCACAATTCCGGGCAGCCCACCCGCCTGCTGAATCCGATCGGCGGCGAAGGAGATATAGATTGTGGTGGTAATGCCGAAGGACAAGGCAATCAGCAGAAGCGGCCGCGCGGGCCCGGTGAGGAGGGTTGCCCAAGGGGTGCTCGAAGCGGGACCCGGGTCGCCGGCAAGCTCGCGCAAGGCCGCCCAGTTCGCAAGGAGCGTCAGGAGCGCGGCGAGCGCGAAGGCGGCCCAACCAAAGCGCCAGGATAGTTCGCTGAAGCTGACTATTAGTGCCGTGGCGCCTGCAGCGGCGACGCCGAGACTCGTGCCGGTGCTGACGATGGAAAGGCTCACCTCATGCCATCGGTCTTCCACCAGCCGATGAACGGCGTTGTTGAAGGGCGTCCAGGAAAAGCCGGCGCTCGACGTCGCCAGGAACACTCCGGACGCGAGAACCCAGACATTCGGCGCGGCCGCGACAATCCCCATGCCGATCACCGCAGCCAGAAGGCCGCTGACCACCGGCAGGCGAGGCCCCCATCGTGACGTCATCCAGTAGCCGATCAAAAGACCCAGCAGGAAGCCGAAAAAGCCGATGCCGGAGACCACACCGGCAATGCCGGTCGACATCGAAAAGGTCGATTTGAACTCTGTCAGAAACAGTCCGAAGCCCATACGCGCCGGGCCGAAGGTGATGGCGGTCGCGGCGAAGCCCGCAGCCGAAAGCTTCCAGACTGGTCTCATGTTCTGCGTCCCTGCGTTTTCGAAGAAGCGCAGCAGCCCCCTTATCGGTTCCGCGCTGCGAAAGCCGGGTGTTTTGCCGCGACCGGAACGGCTGTCGCCGATCCCGTCGCATGGGCGTCGGAAAGTCGGGGTTACAAATGCCGTGAGGGTCGCACGAGCCTGTGGAAGAGCGGCCGCGTCTGGGTGACGGGCACGCAAGAGGGACGCACTTTTCTCGATGTCATGTCGCCGCCGCCAACAACACCACGATCCCCCCGACGATCAGCACGCAGCCGATAAGTTCCAGCCGGGTGATGGTCTCGCGGAACCAGAACACCGACGAGGCATAGGTGAACACCAGCTCGATCTGGCCGAGCGCCCGGACATAGGCGACCTTTTCCAGCGTCATCGCCGTGAACCAGCCGGCCGAGCCGCAAACGCCGACGATCCCGACGAGAAGGGCCGGCCGCCAGGCCCGCGCCACGGCCTTCAGCTCGGCGCGGTCACGCAGTGCCATCCAGGCCAGCATCGCCAGCGTCTGGATGCCCGTCGCGAAGGCCAGCGTCATCGCCGCGCGCATCAAAACCCCGCCGTCACCAAGCGACAGCGACGCCCAGCGAAAGCAGACCGCCGAGACGCCGAACAGCGCGCCGGAGAGAAGACCGATCCCGGCCTCGCGCGAGACGAGACCGTCGGCGATCGCGCTCCAGCCGCGCCGGCCCCCTGCCCCGCGTCCGGCGACCGAAATGAGCCCGACTCCGAACACACCGACGACGATGGCGACCAAGGCCAGCGGCGCGATGGCCTCGCCGAGGATCAAGAGGCCAAACAGTGCCGCCTGCATTGGCTCGGTCTTGGAATAGGCCGTCCCGACCATGAAATTGCGGAAGGAAAACAGATAGACGAGCAGGAAGGTGGCGAGAATCTGCGCGATCCCGCCGGCGGCGACGGCGAACAGGAAGGTGCCGTTCGGGGATGGAAAGTCCGTGCCGAGAAGGATGCGCAAGGCGAAAACATAGAGGACGGCGAAGGGAAAACCGAAGCCGAAGCGCGCGAAGGTCGCCCCGGTCGTGCCCATGCGCCCCTTCAATTGCCGCTGCAGGGCCGAGCGCAGATTTTGCAGGAACGCGGCGGTGATGGTAATCGGAATCCAGAGCGGCACAGGCGATCCGTCAGCTTTGTCTAACCGCCCTTCGCTCTCCTATTCGGCGACGCTTGGCAAGGCGGCCGACGCTCGAACCTCTGGACATCATGACCGCGCCCACAGTCATCCGCCACACCGCCGACGCGTCTCCGCGAGACTTCGCCGACATCCGCGACTGGGTTTTCGATCTCGACAACACGCTCTACCCGCGCCACACCAATCTCTTCACGCAGATCGATCAGCGCATGACCGCCTTCGTGGCGGATTTCCTGTCGCTGCCAAGAGACGAGGCGCGGGCGGTCCAGAAGGATTTCTACCGCCGCTACGGCACCACCCTGCGCGGGTTGATGCAGGAGCACCAAGTCGATCCCGACGCCTTCCTGCAATATGTCCACGACATCGACTATTCGTGGATCAGCCCCGACCCCGCGCTCGGCGAGGAGATCAAGGCGCTGCCGGGGCGCAAGTTCATCTTCACCAATGGCGACCGCGGCCACGCCGAGCGCACGGCGCGCCAGCTCGGCGTTCTCGATCATTTCGAGGACATTTTCGATCTGGTGGCCGCCGGGCTGGTTCCGAAGCCCGCCTCCGAGACCTACGACAAATTCATGGGGCTGCACCGGATCGAGGCCGACCGCGCGGTCATGTTCGAGGATCTGGCGCGCAATCTCGAAGTTCCCAAGTTACTGGGCATGCGGACCGTACTGATCGTGCCGCGTAATCTGGAAGAGACCTTCGGCGACGTCTGGGAGCATGAGGGCCGCGATGGCGAGCATATCGACTACGTCACCGACGACCTCGCCACCTTTCTGCGCTCCGTCCGTTAACCCGTCGGATCAGTTTCCGAGCAGCGACCGGCCTTTCCTGACGAGGCTGGCGCCCCGGGCAAGCGCCGCCTTCTTCATCAACGCGATGTCGTAACGACCGGCTGAGGTTTCCTGGCCGTTCTCGACGGCCGCGTCCTGTGCGCGGGGCACGGACTTGCTTACCGAGCCCGTCTTCGCCGCCTCGCGATCTGCGCGGCTACGGGCGTCGCTATCGCTGCTTTCCCCGGCTCGGGACGTGCCATCGCCGATGGACTGGGGCGTATCCCGGTCCTGCTGCTGGCGCATCATTGACGGGTCGGTATCGAGATCGGGCATTGGAGTCTCCTCAACTAAGTGCGGAACGGCGCAACGGCCGGCCGAAAACCTTTGATGAAAAACGCAGTGGTTTCGGGAGAGGTTCCGCCCCGTGCGAAACGGATTTTCGCTGGCGTCTTGGCGCTATGGCGACCGGGATCGCGCGAAGCCCCCGCTGCCGGCGCGCAATCTTGCACGGTTCGCGGCGCTGCTACTGCCTTCAGCCGCCAACGCAGAGGATGGGCAGGATCGAATCCTTCACTTCGGCGGTCGTGTCTGGAACGCTGGCCAGAGGCTCCGCCGGGTCGGCGATCTCGAAGGCGATGCCGTTGGCGTTGAGGAAGGCCGCCGCGGCATCGGGACGAATGGCGAAATTGATCGACTGGGGAATGTCACCGGTGGCGTCGGCGACGGCCACCGCGTTCAGCTTGGCCGTAACCACGCCAACGACGCGGCCGGCGAGATCGATCAGCGGCCCGCCGGAATTGCCGGGCTGCACCGCGGCGGAAATCTGCAGATAGCGCGGGTCGTTCATCAGGCCGAGCAGCGACGAGACATTGCCGCGTGTCACATTGAGGGAGTCGGCGAGGATTGAGCGCAGCGGATAGCCCAGCGCCAGAATGTCCTCACCGAGACGCGGCTTGCCGGCCGAGATTTCCAGCGGCTCGCCGAGGGCGTCATCGACCTTGATCAGGGCGAGATCGTTCTCGGAATCGATAATGGTCTGGCTGGCGGCGCCGAGGTCGCCGACCAGAACCGTCCTGCAAGCCTTGACCACATGGGCGTTGGTCAGGAGCCAGCCGTCGCGCGAGACGACAAAGCCGGTGCCGGCCATGTCGAATTCCTGCGCACCCGGCTGGACATCACCGGCGCCGGCCTCGCCGGGGAGTTCGAACACATGCGGACGGCTCGGATCGGCATAGGCCATCGCGTAGCGCGCTTCGGGCGCTCCGACCCCACGCTTGCGCGTCAGCATCGAGGAAAACGGATTCGCCTCGTTGGCCGCGACCAGCGGCGCCTGCGGCTCACCGGCGAAGGGATCGAAGAGGTTCGACGCGACGGCTGCGTAGGGCGCCATCCGCCCCGCCTCGCCGCCGGTGTAGGAGATTGAAAGACCGCGCAGATCGCCATCACGCTCCGCGAAGCGCATCACATAGGCGCGGCCCGACTCTTGGCCACGCAGAACGAACCAGCTTCCCGCGAACTCGGCGCCGCTTACCGAGCGATCAGCAGTCGGCTGGCTCAGGACGTCGAACAGGCCCCGGAGAGTCTGCCCGGTGTCGGCGATGCGCACGGTCTCGATTTCAACGGCGTCATCAGCTGAGCGCCAGAGATTGCCGACCTCGGTCGCGCCGAAGTCGCGCACTAGCCCTAGAGGTAGCGGGGCACGAGCGCCCGTCATGGCGTCGTCGACCAAGGTCATGCCGAGAGCCTCTTCGGCCTCGTCCGACCGCGCGATCAAAAGTCTCAGCATCGCTTCATCGATGATGCCGGTCGGCGTCATTCCGTGACGGGCCTGAAAGTCGCGGATCGCGCGCAGCGACGCGGCGTCGACCGTGCCATCGAAGGCGCCGACATAGTCGCCGGTCCAGGCGAGACGAATTTGCAATCCCTTGCGGAAATCGGAATCGGTCTGACTGTTGTAGGCGATCGACAGCTCGGAGACCTGGGCGACGGCCGTCAGCGGCGCCAGAGGCGCGACGGCCATGGCTATTCCCGCTAACAAAACCTTCGTGACGCGCCGCATGTCATCCCCCATCGTGTCCGGTGACACATAAGGAACGCGGCGGTCCCGTTTTCGATCCCGGGACGATTCATTTTTTCTTAAGAAAAGATGGCCGCGACCTTTCCACTTTGCGGCAATGCTCTAAGCGGGGCGTTGCGTCACTCGGCGGGCATTGGCCGCCTAACGGCGGCTACCGTCTCCGCTTCTCCCAGGTCGACGGCTTCGATCCGCTCCCCACGCCGGATCAGCTTCTCGGTCGAGACGAGGATCTGGTCGACATCCCGTCCCGCCTGACCGAAATGTGTCTTCAAGGCGGCAACGCGGGCGTCGAGCCGGGTCAGATCCTCGGTCAGATGCCGGACCTCCTGCTGGATACGGCCGGCCTCGGCGCGCATCCGCGCATCCTTGAGGATCGCCTGCACGACCTGGATGGACAGCAAGAGCAGCGACGGCGACACGATGACGACCCGCGCCCGATAGGCTTTCTGGACGACGTCCTCGAACCGCTCATGCAGCTCGGCGAAAATCGTCTCCGACGGCACGAACAAAAAGGCGGTATCCTGCGTTTCGCCGGGAATCAGATATTTCCCGGCGATCGCCTTGACGTGGACGTCCATGTCGCGCCGCAGCCGGCTCGCCGCGAAGTCTCGGGCGTCGTCGCTGTCGGCGTCGCACAGGGCGCTATAGGCCTCGAGCGGAAACTTGGCGTCGATGGCGAGCGAGGGCGCGCCGTTCGGCATCAGGATCAGGCAATCAGGCCGCTTGCCGTTGGAGAGTGTTGCCTGGAAGGAATAGGCGGCGCTCGGCAGCGCGTCTGCGACGATCGCCTGCATCCGGCCCTCGCCGAAAGCGCCACGCGTCTGCTTGTTGGCGAGGATGTCCTGCAGCCGCACGACCTCGCCCGCCAGATTGCGGATTTCGCCCTGCGCGCGATCGATCACCGCAAGGCGCTCGGACAGGGCGGACAGCGACGCGTTGGTGGTAGTGGTCGTCTGGAGGATCGATTGGCCCACCCGCGAGGAGAGACCGTCGAAGCGCTCGGCGAGGGTGCGGGTGAGGTCCGCCTGCCGGGCGCCGAAGATCTCGGCCATCGTCTGCATCCGGCCGGTGATTTCGGCCTGGGATTTGAGCACTGCGTCCAGCCGATCGGACGATTCCGCCTCGCGACCTTCCGCCAGCTCCTGCGCCTCCCGCACGGCGCTGCGCGCGCGCAGCCACAGGAGAAAGAAGAGCAAGAACAGGCCTGCCAGCGCCAGGGCAAAGACCGGAACCACCTGGCCGCCGATCGTGACGATGGGCGTCGTGAGAATGGCGGCAAGAGCGTCGCTGTCCATGGTCCGACCCTAGATGCGATTCGTTAACGAATTGGACCAAAGCACGAACATTGCAGCGCCGGAAGTATCATCGTCGCAGGAATGCCCGTCCTCATGTCGGCACCGCACCGATTGACCGCGATTGTGTCAGCGATTACCTCAGCGGCCATGACGATCAAGCCTCTCATCATTCTGCCGGATCCGATCCTGCGCCAGACCTCCAAACCCGTCGAAACGGTTGACGACCGCGTTAAGCGGCTGGCCGACGATATGCTGGAAACGATGTATGACGCGCCCGGCATCGGCCTCGCCGCGATCCAGGTGGGTGAACCGCTTCGCCTGCTGGTCATCGACGTTTCGAAGGAAGAGGAAGACAGGGCGCCGCAGGTGTTCCTGAACCCCGAAATTTTGGCCGAGTCCGACCTCCGCAGCGTCTATGAAGAGGGCTGCCTGTCGATCCCGGATTATTATGCCGAGGTCGAGCGGTCCGCCGAGGTGACGGTCCGCTATCTCGGTCTCGACGGCAAGATGCACGAAGAGACGGCGGACGGCATTCTGGCCACCTGCCTCTTGCACGAGATCGACCATCTCGACGGCGTCCTGTTCATCGATCACATCTCCAAGCTGAAGCGGGACATGGTGGTGAAGAAGTTCACCAAGGCCGCCCGCAAGGCCATCGCATGAGCCGGCGATGACACTGCGCGTCGTCTTCATGGGGACGCCCGCCTTCGCGGTCCCGACCTTGCGCGCCATCCATGCTGCCGGACATGAGATCGCCGCCGTCTACACACAGCCGCCGCGCAAGGCCGGCCGCCGGGGCCTGACATTGACCCCCTCCCCCGTCCAGACCGAAGCCGAACGGCTGGGGCTGGACGTCCGCACGCCGCTGAATTTCAAGGACGAGGCGGAGATCACGGCCTTCGCGGCGCTTGAGGCAGACGTCGCAATCGTCGTCGCCTATGGCCTGTTGCTGCCGCGCGCGATCCTCGACGCCCCGCGTCACGGCTGTCTCAACGGTCACGGCTCGCTGCTGCCGCGCTGGCGCGGCGCCGCGCCGATCCAGCGCGCGATCGAGGCCGGCGACGCCACTACCGGCATGATGGTGATGCGCATGGAAGCCGGCCTCGACACCGGTCCGGTGGCGCTGACGGCCGAGACACCGATCGGCGATGCCGAGACGGCGGGCGAGTTGTACGACCGGCTGGCGACGATCTCGGCCGATCTGATGGCCGAGGCGCTGGAAAAGCTTGAAGCCGGCACCCTGACCTTCGAGGATCAGGATGCGTTAACCGCGCGAACCGGCCGCCAGCCGGTCTATGCGCGCAAGATCGACAAGGCCGAGGCGGCGCTGGATTTCGCCGGCGAGGCCCGCCTGATCGCCGCCAGGATCAACGCCTTCTCGCCATTTCCGGGCGCCTGGACGACGATTCCCTTCGGTGAAAAGAAGGAACGGGTGAAGATTCTGCGCGCCAGGGCCGAAACGGGCTCGGGCGCGCCGGGCACGCTGCTCGACGACCGCCTGCTGGTCGCCTGCGGTTCGGGCGCGGTGCGTCTCCTCGAACTGCAGCGCGCCGGCGGCAAGCCGATGGCCGCGGAAGACCTTCTGCGGGGATCGCCCGTGCCGGCCGGCAGTGTCGCTGGCTCCACCTGATGCCCCGATACAAGCTCACCATCGAGTATAACGGCAAGCCCTATTGCGGCTGGCAGCGCCAGACAAACGACCCGTCTGTGCAGGAGGCCGTCGAGACCGCAATCACCGGCTTTTCCGGCGAGACGGCGACGCTGTTCGGCGCCGGGCGGACCGACGCCGGCGTCCATGCCACCGGCCAGGTCGCCCATCTCGATCTGACGCGGGAATGGGACTGCGACGTCGTGCGTGACGCGCTCAACGCCCATCTGCGCGGCGAGGCCGTCGCAATCCTCGATGTCGAGCGGGTCCCAGACGATTTCGACGCTCGTTTTTCCGCCCGCAAGCGGCATTATCTCTACCGCATCTTCAATCGCCGGCCGCCGCCGGCGCTGCTTGCCGGCCAGGTCTGGTGGGTCTCCAAGCCGCTCGCCATCGACGCGATGCATCGCGCCGCCCAGCGCCTCGTCGGCACCCACGATTTCAACACCTTCCGCTCCGCCCATTGTCAGGCGAAGAATCCGATCCGCACGCTCGAACGCCTCGACGTCGTCAAGGGCCCCGGCGACGAGATCCACATCCACGCCATGGCGCAGTCCTTCCTGCACAACCAGATCCGGTCCTTCGCAGGGACGCTGAAGCTCGTCGGCGAACACCGCTGGAGCGAGGAAGATCTCGTCGCGGCACTGAAATCGCGTGACCGCACCCGCTGCGGCCCGGTCGCTCCGGCCGGCGGGCTCTATCTGACCAGGGTTGAATATGGCACGGCGCCGAAGCGCACGCTGCCGCCCTATCCGGGCTGACCGGCCGGGTCAGATGAGCGCAATGCCGGTCACGTCCATCACCGCGCCATAGCTGACCAGGGCACCGACGATCATCAGCACGGTGACCGCCACGGCGCCGCCGATATCCTTGCCGGTGGCAAAGAAGATCAGCCGCGCCGTGAGCGTGATGGAAGCGATGGTGACGAGCCCGCCGAGCAATGCCGTTCCCGCGCCCATGCCGACCAGAAGCACGATCAGCCAATAGGGCGCGAACGCCCAGGCGAGCATGGCGCCGCCCCAATTGGTGGCGACCACCAGCGGCACGATCTTGCGGGAATAGCCGATCGGCTTGGCGACCAGCATCAGGACGAGGATCGGCAGCATCCAGGCGAGAACATCGGCCAGAGCATGCGCGCCATAAACGGCGACTGGACCCATGTCGGTGACCCGGCCTTCGCCCTGGACCGACTCGAACTCGATCCAGGACAGGGCGATCGGCGGCAGCGCCACCACGATGGCCGAAAAGGACTGCCAGAAGCCGTCGGCGGACAGATCGAGACGCTTCAGCCCCTCGCTCCGGCCGGCCATCAGCAAGGCGGCGCCCGAGAAAAACCGGACGATATCGTCGATGCTCGGCATCAGGTCAGGCGTGGGCGGTGAACCAGCGGGCGATGAAGGCTTCATAGATCCTCGTCAGTTCCTCGAGGTCGGACAGGGCCACCCGTTCGTTGGCCATGTGCATAGTCTTGCCGACAAGACCGAATTCCACAACCGGGCAGTAATCCTTGATGAAACGCGCGTCCGACGTGCCCCCCGATGTGGAGAGTTCCGGCTGGAGCCCGGTCACATCGGCAACCGCCGCCATCAGCGACTGAGTCAGGACATCGTCGCGGGTAAGGAAGGCCTCCGCAGGACGGTCGCGCCACAGGATCTCGAACGTCGCGGCCTCGCGGTCGGGCCGAAATCGCTCCGACCCCGCCGCCGCTCGAATGCGGCGTCGCAGCTCATCCTTGAGGTTCTCCGGGGTCCAGCGATCGCTGAAGCGGACGTTGAAGCACAGGCGCGCGCGCGCCGGAACGACGTTCACCGAGGGATTGCCGGTATCGATCGAGGTGATTTCGAGGTTGGAGGCCGGAAAGCGTTCGGACCCCGCGTCGAGCGGTTCGCCCATCAGCGCCTCGGCGATCGCAACGACCGCACGCACCGGATTGTCCGCCAGATGCGGATAGGCGACGTGGCCCTGCCGACCGGAGACCCGTACCTCGGCCGAGAGCGAGCCGCGCCGGCCGACCTTGATCATGTCGCCGAGTACATCCCGGTTGGTCGGTTCGCCGACGAGACAGGCGTCGAAATTTTCGCCTCGGGCCCTGGCCCACTCCAGGAGCTTGACCGTGCCGTTCACCGCCGGCCCCTCCTCGTCGCCGGTGATCAGCAGCGAGACGCGGCCCGCCGGGGCGCCGTGACGGGCGACATGGCGCCCATAAGCGGCGGCGAAGGCGGCGATGCCGCCCTTCATGTCGACCGCGCCGCGCCCGTAGAGCTCGCCGTCGACGATCGCCGCCGAAAAGGGGCCCTCCCGCCAGTCGCTGGCCTCGCCCGGCGGCACCACGTCGGTGTGCCCGGCAAAGACCAGATGCGGGCCGGATGTCCCGGCGCGGGCGAAGAGATTCTCGACATCGGGCGTACCCTGATCGGAAAACACCGGGCGCTCGACCGCGAATCCGAGCGGCGCCAGCATGGCTTCGAGCGTGGCCAGCGCGCCGCCCTCGTCAGGGGTCACCGAAGGGCAACGGATCAGGCGGGAGAGAATGTCGACGGGATCGGTCATCTTTGTCATGGCCGCGTCAGATAAATCAATTGATGCAGTCGCGCCACAGCCGCTTGACAAGCCGACCGTGACGAGGCTGGAAATCGCGCTCCGGCCCGGCTTGCCACCTTTCCGCCGCGATGCGGACGAACGGAATGGCCGCGGCCCGTTTGTTGAGGGAAAAGTGCATGCGAGTCTCGAAGTTCATCAGCCCAGCGACAAGGCGCGCCGTCACGGCGTCGACGTTCGCCATCGTCGCCATTGCGAGCCTTTCCGGTTGCGTCGCCGGCGGCTCGCCGTTGGTCTCGGCCCTCGAAACTGCGCAGAGCGACGTCGGAACGGCTGGAGCCACCGAGGCGGAGGTCGCGGCGTTGACGACCGGTATCGCCCCCACGCAAGGCGACGTGAAAATCGCCGCCCGCGAGGCGAAACAGGCCGCCGAGAGCGGCACCATCTCCGGTAGCGCCGCCCTCGACAGGATGATCGAAGCGCACGCACGCGACAACGGCATCCCGCCGGCGCTGGCCTATGCCGTCGTGCGCGTCGAAAGCCGCTACAATCCGAAGGCGCGCGGCGCCGGCGGCGTCTACGGCCTCAGCCAGATCAAGCCGGCGACGGCCCGCAGCATGGGTTTTTCCGGCTCGGCCAACGCTCTTTTCGACCCGGACACCAACCTCACCTACGGCATGAAATATCTGAAGGGCGCCTGGGAACAGGGCGGCCGCGACGTCTGCAAGGCGTCGATGAAATACAAGGGCGGGCTGCGCACGACCCGCATGAGCAAATCGGCCGCCCGCTATTGCTCTGCCGTCAAGGCGCATATGGCCGAGATCATCAAACGGCGGCGGATGCCGGCGGCCGTCGAAGCACCGACCGACGCCACAGGCTTGGTCGAAACGCTGGTAGCCGCGGTGACGCCGGCAGCCGAACCGTCGGCCGTGAGAAAGAAACAGGTCCGCACCCTCTCGGCGGAAGCCGTTCCAGCCACCGCGTCGGCGCCGACCATGGCGCCAGAGGCCGCGAGCGCCGCAGCCGTGGATGGCGCCACGCCACCGAAGGACGGCGAAGCCAAGGGCGGCCGCATCGTCGCAGCGACCGCCGCCACAGCCTCCATTGTCGCGGACGATGCCGCGCTCGCCGATCGCATGGCCGGCACCGCGGACAAATAGCGTTGGCTCAGTCGCGGTCGACGACGACCAGCATCGGCCCCAGCCGGTCGCGGCGGTAGTCGATGCCGGCTTCGGGATAGGAAAGGCTCGACACCTTGCCGTCGAAGAACAGCGCGTCGCGGCAGCCGAGTCGATCCCGGAAGAACGTCGCGAAATCCCAGAAATTCACCGGCTTGCGCGACAGGACCAGGCGTACCGTCCGGCCGTCCTCGCTGGCGCAGACGCCATTGCGCACATAGCGGCTGTCCGAGCCTTCGATGAAACGGGGATGCAATTGGCCTTCGATCAAGAGCATCGGCCCCGACTGGGTGGCGAGTTCCGGCGTGTGGCGGCCGGCGAGATAGCGCCCGGTATCGCGAACATAGGCTTTGCCGTCCTCGATGAAGAACACCCCATTCGGCTGCATCGAGAAATTGCCGCTGCCGGTGCCGCGAACCGCTTGCTTCAGCACGCGCCCGTCCTGCACGGCAAGGCCCACCGCGCGGCGGTCCTCGTGATACATGCCGGCATTCATGATCAGCCGCACGCGCCGACCGCCAACGCTCGCGGCCGCCTTGGCGAAGGTCTCGTAAGGTTGTCCCGCCACGTCTTCGGACCGCAGCATCACCGCATAGCGGTCGAGCGGAACGTCGCAGACGATGTACTCGACGCCCCCGGCGGTCTCGGTGCGGCACAGGCCCTGATGATCCGGCGCAATCGCCGGCGCCGGCTGCAGCCAGCCGAACAGGCCGCCGAGCGCGGCGAGCGACAGCGGCCAGAAGGATTGCAGTCTCGCCATCTCATCCTCGCTCCGGCCGAGGCCGATCAAGCCCAGAAAGCCGCGTCAGCTGCGCAGCAGCTCGTTGATCGAGGTCTTCGCGCGGGTGCGCTCGTCGACGCGCTTGACGATGACGGCGCAGTAGAGGCTCGGGCCGGGCTCGCCATTGCCCATCGGTTTGCCGGGCAGCGCGCCGGCGACCACAACCGAATAGGGCGGCACCTCGCCATAGCTGATCTCGCCGGTGGCCCGGTCGACGATCTTGGTCGACTGGCCGATGAACACGCCCATGCCGAGAACCGATCCCTCCCGCACGATGCAGCCCTCGACCACTTCCGAACGCGCGCCGATGAAGCAGTTGTCCTCGATGATCGTCGGGCCGGCCTGCATCGGCTCCAGCACACCGCCGATGCCGACACCGCCGGACAGATGGACGTTCTTGCCGATCTGGGCGCAGGAGCCGACGGTCGCCCAGCCGTCGACCATCGTGCCCTCGTCGACATAGGCGCCAAGATTGACGAAGGACGGCATCAGGACAACGTCCTTGCCGATATGGGCCGAGCGCCGAACGACGGAACCTGGGACCGCCCGCAAGCCCGCTTCACGGAAGCGCGCCTCGTCCCAGCCGGCGAATTTCGACGGCACCTTGTCCCACCAGGTCGCGCCACCGGGGCCGCCCTCGATGACCTGCATGTCGTTGAGCCTGAACGACAAGAGCACCGCCTTCTTCAACCACTGATGCACCGTCCACTGACCGTCGCCGCCGCGGGTGGCCACCCGCGCCTCGCCACGGTCGAGCAGGTCGAGTGCCGAATCGACGGCGTCGCGGATCTCGCCCGTGGTCGAAGCCGAGACGCTGTCGCGGTCCTCGAAGGCTCGTTCGATCGTGGCTTCGAGAGCGGCGCGGTCGGGCGCGGACATCGGCAAAACTCCTGAAAATCGGGGGCTTCAGGGCCTCAAGACCCTGTCCAAATCGGCGCGGACCCTAGTTGAAGGGCTTGGAGCGGTCAATGAAACCGCACAGGCAAACGGACGAGGCGTGAATCGATGCAGCAACCACCGCGTGACCAGCATGGCTGGGATCCGTTTCCAAGTTCGCTGCGGGACAAAGAGGCCACCAAGGACCAGGAGCACACGCCGCAGACGCTGTCGCCGACCTACCGCCTTGCCTTCGACGACGCCGACTTCCTGACCCGCGAGGAATTGCGCGGCGTGCGGCTGCAGCTGGAACTGATGAAGCCCGAGATGGCGCTGATCGAGGCTGGCATCCTGTCGACCGTCGTCCTGTTCGGCGGCGCCCGCATCCCCGAGCCCGGCGGCGAGGCATGGGCGGCCAAGAACGAGACCCAGAAGCGCAATCTGGAAGCCAACGCGCGCTTCTACGACGAGGCGCGCGACTTCGCGCGGTTGGCCTCGCAGCATTCGGCGGACAGTTCCGGCGGCAAGGAATTCGTCATCGTCACCGGCGGCGGCCCCGGCATCATGGAGGCCGGCAATCGCGGCGCGTCCGATGTCGACGCGGTCTCGATCGCGCTCAATATTACCCTTCCGCACGAACAGTCGCCGAACCATTTCGCGACGCCCGATCTGTCCTTCAACTTCCACTATTTCGCGATCCGCAAGATGCACTTCCTGCTGCGGGCGAAAGCGATGGCGATTTTCCCGGGCGGCTTCGGCACCATGGACGAGTTGTTCGAGGCCCTGACGCTGATCCAGACCCGGCGGATGCAGCGCATCCCGGTGATCCTGTTCGGCGAGGAATTCTGGCGCCGTGTGATCAATTTCGAGGCGCTCGCCGAGGAAGGCACCATCGCGCCGGAGGATCTCGACCTCATCACCTTCGCCGACACGGCCGAGGATGGCTGGAAGGCAATCCAGGCATTCTACGAGTTTTGAGTTGACTGCGCCGGTTGATACTAGTCGGCGCTCGCACCCATCCGCGTGCGCAATTCGACGCAGGGATCGCTGACATTCTGGCGAGGCGTGAAGATCGTGAAATCGAAGGGAGCGGGCGTCGCTGGAGTCAGCCCGTAATCCGCCGGCTGGATCTCGCCATCCGCGACCTCGACCATCTGAACCGACACCGAACGCGACTGCGGCTCGCGCTCGGCCAGGATCGCGGGCACCGCCCAGTCGTCGCGGACATGGCCGGAGCCGGCGATCAGCA
This sequence comes from Aurantimonas marina, assembly GCF_017183135.1. Taxonomy (GTDB): domain Bacteria; phylum Pseudomonadota; class Alphaproteobacteria; order Rhizobiales; family Rhizobiaceae; genus Aurantimonas; species Aurantimonas marina. Next base: position 128,798 of record NZ_JADDXW010000010.1, read on the forward strand.
CCGCGCTCCCGGATTCCTGCGCCGCGCCGATCATGGCCTCGGCCAAGGCGCCGTCACGGGCCCGCTGCACTAACGTCATCGGCGCGATCGCCGCGTCCGGCATCAGTCCACAATGGGCCTCGCGGATCGTGTCGGCCAGTTCCGCCGATTGCGCCGCCGGCATCGGGTTGTCCAATCCCCACCGCTGCACGTCGGCGTCGGAGAGCGTGGCAATGCCGTCTTTGGCGATCGCACGGACGGTCTGAGCGTCGAGATTGCCCGCCCGGATCGGTAGCTCGTTCGAAACCGCCGATTCGAAAATCGGCCGATACAGCGAGAAGTCCGGCCACCCGCGCCCGGACCATTCCAGTCGCTCGGCCAGCGCCGCCAGATCCTTGTCCGGGCCGGCCTCGAACTCCGCCAGCTTCCCGGCAAAGCCCTGCGTGATCATTTCAAAGACCACGGACGGCTTGGTGCCCAGTTTCGCCAACCCGCCGACGATGTCCGCCTGGATCAGGTGATGATCGGGATTGTCGTGAATTTCGCCGAGCAGCACGTAGCGAGCGCCGTGCGCGGCACCCAGCAGCGCGTCCTGGCTCGACGGCGTGCCATCGGCACCGACGACCGCGCCGACCAGCGGGTTGTCGGCGAAGTATTCGGACTGCCAGACGGACGATCCGGTTTCGGCCGGTCCGTCGGCCACTGCCCGCTGGCGATCCGCCGAAGCATTCCCCGCCGTCTCCGCGATCTCCAGAGCTTTGGCCTTGGCGTCGCCGGCGGCTGCCAGACGCTGAAGCGAGCGCGCCGCATTCGGCACCGCTTGAGCGGGCATGAGACTGTTGGAGAAGAAACGCTCGGCGACCTCGTTACCGCCCCCGTCGAAGGGCTCGACCGTCGCGACGGCGACGTCGGAAAACGGATCGTCGCCATCGCTGCGATAGGAAACCTCGACCCGCGCGTCAGGTGCGGGTGGCACGAATTCTGCCGTCTCGGCGTCTGGGATCGTGGTCATCACGCGGTCGGCGTTCCCGGCGAAAACATAGCCGAGGCCCCCCAGTAGTACGATGCTGGTTGGAACCCAGACGAGACGGTTCAAACGGCTTTCCCCTCGACGTTGATAGAAGACGCCTGCGAATCGCGCCGCCATCGATCAACGAGTGATCGGCACAGGATGTGGCAAAACTATTGCAGCAGCGACTGTTTCCCGAAAAAAGCCCCGAAAAAGCAATTCAATCGCCGGATTCTTAAGATTTTCCAGTCGCGCACGCCACAGGAGAGGGGTGGACGGTCCGAACATTTGCTCGGACCGTCCACGTCGCCTCCCCAGGCAACTCCCGCCGCGTGGCACTGCGAAGGAACTTCGCATGCCCTCCTCGGGTACCGCAGGAATGGGGATACAGAGCCGTCTGCCGCCGCGATAGGGACGAGCCGCAACACCCCGATGCTTTCGACCCACATCCTCAACGAAGACTTAAATAAGCTGTGGATGACGGTAGCGCTCGTCACAATTTCGCGGCGATCGTCCGATTAGGCCAACAGGTCTCAGGCAAGCCCGCGCGGCCCTCGTAATCGCCGATCGAGCGCCGGGTCTTGAAGCCAGCGAGCCCGTCGGCGCCGCCGACGTCGTAGCCTTTCGCCTCGAGCTTTTTCTGCATCCGCGCGACGTCGCCGCGCGTCAGCCGGTCGGTCTTCGCCCACCGCCCTTGCAGCGATCCCGCGCCCTGCATCCGGTCCGCGACATGGCCGACGAACAGGGCGTAGAGGTCGGAGTTGTTGTATTCCTTGATGACGTAAAAGTTCGGCGTCGCGACGAAGGCGGGGCCGAAACGGCCGGCCGGCATCATCAGATGCCCTCTTCCCGCCACCTCGTTCGGCGGAAACGGGCGGCCGGAGACGCGCATCACCCCGGCCGCGACGAGTTCGGCGATCGGCCGGCCGCGATCGGGTCCTTCATTGGCGCAGGAGACGCTGGCCGGCACGACGGCCTCAAAGCCCCAGTCGCGCCCCGGTTGCCAGCCGCTCTGCCGCAGATAATTCGCGATCGAGGCCAGCGTATCGGGCACCGAATTCCAGATGTCCTTCTTGCCGTCGCCATCGAAATCCACCGCCAGGGTCAGGAATTTCGACGGCATGAATTGCGGCTGGCCGAGCGCCCCGGCCCAGGACGATTTCATCTGCGACGCGCTGAGATGCCCGTCCGCGACGATTTCGAGCGCCGCGAGGAGTTCGTCCCTGAACAACGCCTTGCGCCGCGACAGATAGGCCTTGGTGCCGAGCACCTGAAACGCGTTTTCTGGAATTTTCGCGTTGCCGAAGGCCGATTCGCGGCCCCAGACCGCGACGATGATCGGCGCCGGTACGCCGTAGCGTGCCTCGATCCTGTCGAGCACCGGCTTGTGGCGAGCGAGGAGCTTGCGCCCGGTCGCGGCGTTGGCGGCGACGGCCGGCTCGGAGAGATAGTCGGCGCCGCTCTTGAACTCCGCCTGGAAGTTTATCTCCGCCACCGTCTGCTTGGAGCCGGGAAGCTGGAGATCCGGCAGCTTCAAATTCGGCGTCACGCCCTTGAACGCCGCATCGAACACGGCGCGCGGCACACCCCGTGCCTTGGCCGCCGGCCAGATATCGGCTTCGAGGAAGGCGCGGAAGCCATCGGTCAGCGCGTCGGCGCGGAGTGTGACCGGCGCGTGGATGAGGAGAGCGATCAAAAGAAACGGGAAGAAAGTGCGTCGCATGGCGTCAGACTAGCGAGCGCGCGGCCAATTCGCCAGAGACGACGGACCAGCGACCTCCTCGTCATTGCGAAGTGAGTCGGGCTTGCACGGGTCATCCTGCTGGTGACCCTGCCTATGGATGAGTTGCTGCCATCGTGAGTTGATCGTCCACCCTATCACACTTGGCTCCCGCGCCACGGAGAGTCGGTTTCTTTGTAAAGATCCCGTGCAAAACGCGTGGTTTATAAACGTCACGATTCTTTCGAGCCGGCGAGAGCTTCAATAATTCGGCATTCCGCCACGACCCCACGGCCACATTCGGAAACCATGCGGGAAAGCTCCTCGCGCAGCTTGAGCAGTTGGGCGATCCGGCTATCAACAGCCTCAAGCTGCGTTTGCGCAATCTGGCTGGCTTTTGCACAAGAGGCCTCTGGCTGCTGCTGCAGAGCGAGCAACGCCCGCACCGCTGCCAGATCAAACCCGAGACTGCGTGCATGCCGGACAAAACCCAACCGTTTCGCGTCCGCTTCGCCGTAACTGCGCCGTCCGTTCGCCTGACGGGCGGGAGACGGCAAAACGCCAACCCGTTCATAATAGCGGATCGTCTCGATATGGACGCCTGAACACCGGGATAGATCGCCTATCTGCATCCTCTCCTTGCTCCTGTAGTCGCTACGGGTTGTAGCACGCTCCGGCAACAAGAGCGAGGAAGTGCCCCATGAGCGCCGCTGAATCTGAAACCTTTCGCTATCATGTCGCCGGGATGGATTGCCCTTCATGCGCCGCCAAGATCGAAGGCGCTGCCCGCAAGGTGGAGGGGGTGGGCGAGGTGAAAGTATCGATTGCCTCGCAGACCATGAACCTCACGGTTAGCGATCCGTCGCGGCGGTTGCCTGTCCTCGAAAGAGCCGTCGCGGATTTGGGCTATCGGCTCGACCGCATAGGCGAGGCTGCGTCATTGGATAACGACGATAAAATTCCGGACCTGACGCACGTCACGCCCGCCTATAAGCGTGCCCTCTGGATCGTCGTTTCGCTGAATGTCGGCTACGGCGTGATCGAGGCTGTCGGCAGCTTCCTGGCTGGCTCGCAAGCCCTGCAGGCCGACGCGCTCGATTTCGTCGGCGACGGGCTGATCTCGTTTCTTGGCCTGATCGCGGTCGGCTGGGGCCTTGCCGCGCGGGCCAAGGCGGCTTTGCTGCAAGGCGTGTTCCTGGCCGCTCTCGGCTTTGGCGTCATCGGTTCGACCGCCTATCGAATCTTTGTCGAAAACCAGCCCGACACGGGGCTCATGGGTGGGTTTGCCGTCGTCGCCCTCATCATTAACGTGCTGTCCGTCGTCGCTCTGCTTGCACACCGGAAAGGCGATTCCAACGTGCGGGCTGTGTGGCTGTTTTCGCGAAATGATGCTATCGGCAACGTGTCCGTGATCGCCGCGGCGGGTCTCGTTTGGCTCCTCGATTCACACTGGCCGGATCTAGTGGTCGCCTTCGCGATTGCAGGTTTGTTCCTGCAATCAGCGTGGTCGATCATCCGCGACGCAAGGCACGATATCGCGCAAGCAGGGAATGGCTAGAAACCTCGCAGGTGAGCGTTCCATAAGGAGGCGATTTCGAAGGAATACCCGCAGCAACCATGCTGCCTGAAAGGTTGCTGCTTACAACACCGCCCGCGACCGCATCGCCGCGGCGAGCGTGCCCTCGTCGAGATAGTCGAGTTCGCCGCCGACCGGCACGCCGTGGGCCAGCCGCGTCACCTTCACGTCCAGCCCTTCGAGTTGGTCCATCAGATAATGCGCCGTGGTCTGGCCCTCGACGGTGGCGTTGACCGCCAGCACCAGTTCCTTGACGCCGCCGCGATGCACCCGCTCGACCAGTTGCCGGATGGTCAGATCGTCCGGCCCGATGCCGTCGAGCGGCGACAAGACGCCGCCCAACACATGATAGGCGGCGTTCAGCGCCTTCGCCCGCTCCAGCGCCCAGAGATCGGAGACGTCCTCGACAACGATCACCGTCGCCTGGTCGCGCGCCGTGTCCGTGCAGATCGTGCATGGATCATGCGTGTCGATATTGCCGCAGGCCGAGCAGACCGTGACCTTCTCCAGCGCCTCGGCCATCGCCGTCGTCAACGGCGCGAGCAACTGCTCACGGCGCTTGACGAGGTGCAGCGCCGCGCGGCGGGCCGAACGGGGGCCGAGGCCCGGCAGCTTGGCGAGCAGCTGGATCAGCCGCTCGATCTCCGGGCCCGCGATGGATTTCGCCATGAGAAAGCAGAGCCCGTTCTAGAAGGGCAGCTTCATGCCGGCGGGAAGCTCGAGCCCGGCGGTCAGCTCCTGGGTCTTTTCCTGGATCGCCACGTCGAGCTTGGCCTTGGCGTCGTTATGGGCGGCGATCACCAGATCCTCGACGATGTCCTTCTCGTCGTCCTTCAACAGCGACGGGTCGATCGCCAGCGCCTGCATCTCGCCCTTGCCGCTGAGGGTAACCGAGACGACACCGCCGCCGGACTGACCGGTGACGGTGATCCGCGCGATGTCCTCCTGAAGGCCCGCCATTTTCTCCTGCATGGCCTTGGCCTGCTTCATCATGCCCATCAGATCTTTCATGCCGTCCTTCTCCTAATCGTCATCGTCGTCCGAAAGCTCGGACGGATCATCCAATATGTCGTGATCGGACACCTCGGTGGAAAGGTCCGCGGCGAGATCGGTTGCCTCGGCGTCGCCGCGCAGCCGAACATCCATCACCTTGGCGCCCGGAAACGCCGCCAGCACCGCCGCGACCTCCGGATCGGCCGCCGCGTCCGACAACAGCGTATCGCGCCGCGCGGTCGCCGTTTCCTCGAGGGTCGGCTGCCCCTCGCCGCGGGAGATCGTCACCACCCAGCGCCGTCCGGTCCATTCGTGTAGCTTGCGTGACAAGTCGGTGACGAGGGCGCGCGGTGCCTCCGGCGTCAGCGCCACTTCGAGCCGACCCGGCTCCAGCTTGACCAGCCGCAGATAACGCTGGATCGACACCCGCATCAACGAATCGCGCTTGTCCTCGGCCAGCGCGACGAGAGCTTCCAGCGAGCCGATCTCGATTTCGGGTGGAGCCGTCGTTGGTGCAGGGGCGGGCGCCGCCTGGCGCGAAGCCTGGCCGGAGGGGGCTATCGACAGGCGCGGACGGGGCGGGGCGCCATTGCCGGCAAAGGCGGTGGTGCGATCCGTCTGGCGTTCGGACGCGCCCGGCGATGGCGCCGCGCTACCCACCGCCGGCGCGGCTTGCGCGTGTGCCTGCGCTCCCTCGCCGCCGCTATTGTCGCCGGCCGGCGACGGCAGGCCCGCGAGGCCGCCCTCGCGGATCATCCGGACCAGGTCGTCCGGGGACGGCAGATCCGCCGCGTGGGCGATCCGGATCAGCGCCATTTCCGCCGCCTGGCGCGGCGATGTGGCGTTGCGCGCTTCGTCCAGCGCCTTCAGGAGCATCTGCCAGACCTGGCCGAGGGTCCGGATCGAGAGCGTCTTGGAAAATTCGAGCCCCCTCTCCGCCTCCATCGGCGACAGCGCCGCATCCTCGGCGGCTTCCGGCACATAGCGCAGCGTCGTCACCAGATGGGTGAAATCGGCGAGGTCGGCGAGGATGACGACCGGATCGGCGCCGCCGACATATTGTTCGCGCAGTTCCGACAGCGCCGCGCTGCCGTCACCCTTCATCAACATCTCGAACAGGTCGATGATCCGGACCCGGTCGGCCAGCCCCAGCATGTCGCGGACGGCTTCGGCCGAGACGGCGCCGGCGCCATGGGCGATCGCCTGATCGGTCAGCGACAGCGCGTCGCGCACCGAGCCCTCGGCCGCACGGGCGATCAGCCGCAGCGCATCGCCGTCGACCGCCACGGCTTCGGAAGAGGCGATGCGCTGGAGATGCGCCATCAGCGTCGCCGAATCGACGCGGCGCAGGTCGAAGCGCTGGCAGCGCGACAGAACGGTGATCGGAACCTTGCGGATCTCGGTGGTCGCGAAGACGAATTTCACATGTTCCGGCGGCTCCTCCAGCGTCTTCAACAGGCCGTTGAAGGCCTGGTTCGACAGCATGTGGACTTCGTCGATGATGTAGACCTTGTAGCGCGCCGAGACCGGGCGGTAGCGCACCTGCGCGATGATCTCGCGCACGTCGTCGATGCCGGTGTGGGAGGCGGCGTCCATCTCGACCACGTCGACATGCCGCCCCTCCATGATCGCCTGGCAGTGCACGCCGAGCCCCTGCATGTGGATCGTCGGCTGGTCGATCGAATCGGTCTCGTAATTCAATGCGCGCGCCAGAATGCGCGCGGTCGTCGTCTTGCCGACGCCGCGCACGCCGGTCAGCATCCACGCCTGGGCGATACGGCCCGTGTCGAAAGCGTTGGTGAGCGTGCGCACCATCGGCTCCTGGCCGATCAGATCGTCGAAGGAGCGCGGACGGTATTTGCGGGCCAGCACGCGGTAGGGCGTTACCTCGCCGGGCACATCGGGGGCGAGTGTCTCCTCCGTCATCGCGCGCCCTTCCACCCGGCCGAAGGGACGGCCGCGGCAGAGCGTGGACGGTCAGAGAATGACATGGTGCAATCCCGGCGCAGTTCAGCAAGTTGTCGGGCGTTTCTCCGATTTATGGCGCGCCGACGCAAGCCGCCCGACGTCGAAGTTGGCAATGCTGCCCGTCCATGAGATATGCGGGGACGCCACGGGTATGGGTTCGATCCTTGTCGTTCCGCCCCATGGCCAGTGTCGATCCAAGGAAGAGAAGCCCTATGGCGCTTGCGCGGTATCAGGAAATGCGCCGGCTGAGCCTGGCGGTGTTGTTGCTCGCCGCCTTCATTCTTCTGCTTTTCGTCGGTTCCAGCGAAAGCGAAGAGGTTCACGACATGGTCGAGGCGATCGGCCTCGGCTTCATCGTCGTCGGCATCGTCGGGCGAATGTGGTGCACGCTCTATATCGGCGGGCGTAAATCGGCGGAAATTGTCACGACGGGACCCTATTCGGTCACCCGCAACCCGCTTTACGTCTTTTCCACCATCGCGGCGGCGGGCGTCGGCGCACAGGCCGGAAGCGCAACGCTCGCCATCCTCTTCCTGCTCGGCTGCGCCGCAGCCTTCCACATCGTGATCTTGCGCGAGGAATCATTCCTGAAGGGAGAGTTTGGTCCGGCCTATGCGCGGTATCTCGCGACGGTGCCGCGCTTCCTGCCGAGGCCGTCGCTGTTCCGGGACGAAGCGGAACTGCGGGTCCGCACCCGGCTGATCTACCGGACCCTGATCGACGGTCTGGTCTTCTTCGTCGCGATGCCGGTCTTCGAGTTGATCGAGCTGGCGCAGGAAAGCGGACTGCTTCCGGTCCTGCTGCGTCTGCCATAGAACGGGATGAGGAAAGTGGGGACCGGTTTTCCGCCCGCATCCCGCCGTAACCTTCCTAAAATAGATCACGATGCGCCGCGCCGCTGGGCCGGGGAATGGCCGATCTGCGTCGAACCGTCGCGCTTGGCGGGAAAAGGTGGGAGGCTGGCACGATGACCCGTGCCGTGGCTCGTTGGGGCTGCTTCCTTCCGGACCTGACCCGGTTGGCGAGTGGCTCGTCCACCACCAACCTCCCGGCCTCCATATCGGCGATCGGTGCCCTAATTGCAAGCCGGGCGCTCTCCGTCGATAAGGATTTCAATAGATGCAGGCCTTTGAACTCGACCTTCGTCTTGCCAGGGACACGACGACGATCGGCCGTCTGGGGCTCTGCGAATTGCGGCTGATGAACGATCGCCGCTGGCCCTGGCTGATCCTCGTGCCACAGCGCAACGACATCACCGAGTTCCATGACCTCACCCCGCTCGACCAGACCATGCTGACCTTCGAGACGGGCCTCGTCTCCAAGGCGCTGAAGAGCCTGACCAAGGCCGACAAGATCAATATCGGCTCGCTCGGCAACATCGTGCCGATGTTTCACCTCCACATCGTGGCGCGGCACGATGGCGATCCGAACTGGCCCGGACCGGTGTGGGGCCATGGAACGGTGGAACGCTATGAGGCCGACGTCAGCGATCGATTCGTCGCCGACATCCGGCAAGTGGTGCTGCCGGTATGAAGGACGACGGCCAGCGCATGACGATTCCTGCCACGCCGGAACTGAGCGGGCTGACCGGTTTTGGCGGCAACCGGCTGTGGCGGGACGGCGAACGGCGCAACGGCGATAGTCTCGCCGCCGCGCTGGCGCATCCGGATGCCCGCATCTTTCTCACTCATGACGATCAGTGGCTATGCCGCACCACGGACGCTTCCGCTCCGGACCCGAGCTTCGCGAAGTCGGAGAGCGTGGATCTCGGCGCGAAGCTGGACGACTGCGTGCTCCTCGGCTTCGATCCCGCGGGCCGGCCATCGCTCGCCGCTTCGATCGACGACGCGCCAGCTCTGGCGAACGATTTCGCGTTGATCGGTCTCCGCTCGATCGCACTGCAAGCGTTCCTCGATCCCGATACGGAAGGGCAGCTCGGCCAGGCAGCGCATCTCCTCGGATGGCATGCCAGGAACCGGTTCTGCGCCCGCTGCGGCAACTCCACGGCAGCGGAAGCGGCGGGTTACCGCCGCCGTTGCACCAACTGCGACGACGTCGTCTTCCCGCGCACCGACCCGGTGACGATCATGCTCGTCCACGACGGCAACGGGCGTTGTGTGCTCGGTCGCCAGCCGCATTTTCCGGAGAATTTCTGGTCCTGTCTCGCCGGCTTCGTCGAGCCCGGCGAAACTGTGGAAGCCGCAGTCCGGCGCGAAACCCTCGAGGAATCGGGTCTTGCGGTCGGGACGGTCCGCTATCTCGCCTCGCAGCCCTGGCCGTTTCCCGGCAGTCTGATGATCGGCTGCATCGCCCACGCGACCAGCCGCGACATCGATTTCGACGCCGAAGAACTGGAAGCCTGTCGCTGGTTCGCGCGCGACGAGGTCCAGACCATGCTGGCGGATCGTCATCATCAGGGGCTGTCCGTACCGCGGCGCTTCGCCATCGCCCACCACCTGATCAAGGCCTTCGCCGACAACGCCCTTTGACGCCGCGGGCCTTGACTAAAGCATCGGACCGTAGAGCCGCTCCGGCGCAGCCTCGTAGACGCCCAGAATCCTGACGTCATGGGTGAAGAACGACAGCTCCTCGAACGCCAGGCGGAGCGACTCGTCCTGCGGATGGCCTTCGACATCGGCATAAAACTGCGTGGCGATGAAATGCCCGCCGATCTGGTAGCTTTCCAGCTTGGTCATGTTGACGCTATTGGTCGCGAAACCCCCGAGCGCCTTGTAGAGCGAAGCTGGCAGGTTGCGGACCTCGAAGACGAAGGTCGTCACGGTGCGCCCGCCTTTCGGCGCCCAGAGATCGGCGTCATGGGCGCCCGGTCGCGACAGGATGACGAAGCGGGTGATGTTGTTGGCTGAATCCTCGACGTTCCGCTCAAGGATATCGAGGCCGTAATGTGTGGCCGCCAGCTCCGGCGCGAGCGCCGCCATCGACCGGTCGCCGGCTTCCGAAACCTCTCGCGCCGCGCCCGCCGTATCGCCGGAGACGATGGGCTTCCAGCCATTGGTGCGGATGTATTTCCGGCACTGGCCGAGCGCGTGCACATGGCTCTGGACGCTGCGAATTTCGTCGCGGGCGACGCCCGGCAGCACCATCAGCTGAAAATGGATCGGCATGAAATATTCGCCGACGATCCGCAGACCCGAATCCGGCATCAGATGATGGATATCGGCCACCCGCCCGGCGAGCGTGTTCTCGATCGGGATCATCGCCAGCGCCGCCTCGCCGGTGCGCACGGCATCGAAGGCGTCGTCGAACGACGGGCAAGGCAGCGGCGTCATCTCTGGATGGACGACATGACAGGCCATATCCGAATTCGCGCCCGGTTCGCCCTGGAATGCGATCCGCTTCGTCGCAGCTTCGCTCACGCTTCAACTCCATACATTGTCCGCGCCCGGACTAGATCCTCCGGCCCGTCGACTCCCAGCGGCACCGTCTCGACGATCTCTGCGTCGATACGCATACCGTTCTCCAGGGCACGCAGTTGTTCCAGCCGCTCGCGGATCTCCAGCGTGGAGGGCGGGAGCCGGACGAAACGCTCCAGCCCCGCTCGCCGGTAAGCGTAGAGACCGACATGGTGATAGAGCGGCCCCTCGCCCCATGGCGCCGTGGCGCGGGTGAAATACAGCGCCCGCAACCGCGAGGGACCGATCGGCGAGCCGACCAGCTTCACCACGTTGGGATTGGTCTTCTCGGCTTCGTCGCGAATCGCCACGCACAGGGTCGCGATGTCGCAGCGCGGGTCATCGAAGGGCGCGAGAACCCGCCGAATCGCCTCCGGCTCGATGGTCGGAAGATCGCCTTGCACGTTCACCACCGTTTCGACGGCACTCTCCGGGTCCAGCCGCGTCAGCGCCTCGAAGATGCGGTCGGAGCCCGACGGGTGATCGGGCGAGGTCATCACCGCCTCATGCCCGGCGGCGACGACGACGGCCCGAATCGCCTCGGCGTCGGTTGCCACGACGACCCGGCCGATGCCGGCGGCCTCGGCGCGCTCGGCGACGCGCACCACCATCGGCCGGCCCGCAATATCGGCGAGCGCCTTGGCCGGCAACCGGGTGGAGCCGAGGCGCGCGGGAATGAGCACGAGAATCGTCATGGGCTCCGCATGAACCGAAAGATGGCGCACAGACGCTGGAACAGCGCAGCGCAGCAAAAAAGGCACCGAAACCGCCTCTTACAGCTGTTGCCATCAAACCGCAAAGCACCTAGGTTTCGCCCGTTTTTCGCCAGTGGACAGCGACGGCCTTGCGCCGTCTTTGCAGAGGGAGCCGTCCCACCAATGAATTCCTTCGAGTTCAACAAGATCGCCGGTGCCGTACTCGCGACGATCTTCGTCCTGTTTGGTGGGAGTATCCTCGCCGAGGGGCTCTTCCACTCCGAGGTCCCCGAAACGCCGGGATACGAGATCGTCGTGGCGGAGGCGGATTCCGGCGGCGCCGAAGGTGGAGCCGCCAAGGCCGAGGACCCCCCGATCGCCACGCTGCTGCAGACCGCGGATGCCGAGGCCGGCGCCGGGCAGTTCAAGAAATGCGCAGCCTGCCACACGGCGGAAAAGGGCGGCGCGAACAAGGTCGGGCCGCATCTTTGGGACGTCGTCGACCGGCCGATCGCGTCGGTCTCAGACTTCGCCTATTCTTCCGGCATGAAGGACTTTTCCCAGGGCGGATCGGTCAACTGGGACTACGAGCATCTCTACGGCTTCCTGAAGAACCCCAAAGGTTATGTACCGGGCACTGCGATGGGCTTTGCCGGTCTCAAGGACCCGAAAGCCCGTGCCGAACTGATCGCCTATCTGCGCACCCGCTCCGACAGTCCCGCACCGCTTCCGCAGGCCCCGGCCGAGGGTGCCGCGCCGGCCGAAACCGCCGTGACCGACCCGGCGACGACCACGCAGCCGGAAGAATCGACCAACGACGCCCAGGCCCAGGCGCCGGCGGTGACCGACACGAACGCGGCACAGGCCGCACCGGGTGCCGAGGCAGCGCCGACGCAGGCGGCCGGCGAACAGGCTCAGGCGCCGGCGGCCCCAGCGCCTGAACCTGCAGCGCCGGCCGAAAGCGCCGCTCCGGATGCGGCTGCGCAGCAATCCGATGCGGCGGCGCCAACGGCAGCAGCGCCCCAGCAGACGGCGACCGTTGCGGGCGACCCGGCGGCCGGTGAAAAAGTGTTCCGCAAATGTGCAGCCTGCCATGCCGTCGGCGAAGGCGCCAAGAACAAGCTCGGTCCGGAGCTGAACGGCATCGTCGGCGAAAAGATCGCCGCCGTCGAAGGCTACAAGTTCTCCCCGGCTCTGACCGAATACGCAGCGACCCATCCGACCTGGACGGTCGCGGAGCTAACCGCCTGGCTGACCGATCCCAAGGGCACCGTGCCGGGGACAAAAATGTCCTTCGCCGGTATCAAGAAGCCGGAGGACATCGCCAATATCATCGCCTATCTCGCGACCTTCGACGAGACCGGCGCCCAGACAGGCAACTGATCGGCGGGCGGCGCCTCTGAGGGTTGCATCGACGGATCATGACAAAGGCCCTGGTGAAAACCGGGGCCTTTCTTGTGTAAGGCGCTGTCAGCTGTCACCTCCGATCGGTCGCGAGACGGTCTCATTCCGTGAAAGTGGATTCGACCCATTTGGTTGACGGTCACTGGATTGCTTTTCTGCCCCCAACATACGAGGGGCGCCCACATTCAGGGCGGGTACCGCTGGCCAAACACCCTGATGCAATCCTTCCGCGAAACGCCGAAAGTTGCTGTCCCGGAAGACATCCGAACGCCGGACCCTGCGAACAAAATCCGGACTGTTCTCGGCGCAGAACGCCAAGGTTTACGTAAGATCACGTGCCGCGATTGTCGCTCAACGATCGAACCGGCCGTCCATCAACAGCTTTCGCGCGGTACGCGCTCGTGCATTACCCGCCCGCGCGTCCCGTTTTATTTCTTCCCAATTGCGGGAGAGGTACTCGGCGGGGAACTCTTCGAGCACACTGCCCTGCTTGTATTCGTCAATGATCTGCTGGCCCGTTCGTCGACGATATCGCTCGTCACGTTGACGCCGGGTGACGTTCCGTCCGCGCCGCACGTGACGGTCTCGTCCGCGTTCGCGCTCTCGTCGTTCTCGACGCTGACGCCGCCGCCGCTCCCGCGCTCTTTCGCGTTGCTGTTGGCGTTCGCGCTGGCGCCGACGCCGTTGCTGGCGTCGTCGCCGTGCCCGGCGCGCCCGCGCGGCCGCACGGGCTCGGGCTACCGCTGCGGGGACCGGCATGGCGTCCCTCCTCCTAGCGCGGTCCCCAGTCGGATGTTCCGTCGGCCCAGATGATCAGGTAGTTGCGATAGGGGACGTTGTTTAATGGGCCCTCGAAAGTCACGCGAATGTCGAAGCGAACCCCGTCCATGACGTTGTCCTCACATTCGTCAGCGCCTTTTTCGATGGACGTCGACTCCGCGTCTGACTCGATGATGGTGAATAGGGGTGCGGTGAACCGGTCCTTGATTCCCCAGCGTTCGTTCCGCAGTCGGCACGGCGGATCGAACACGTCCCAGTCGAAAAAGAAGGTCACGGACGCTAGGGTCATGCCCAGCAAATTTTGGGCCGAGAATGTCCACGTCATCGAGCCGCCGGGCCGCGGTTCCTCGAGGCGAATTGCGGTCAGTGTCTCGAAACTGCTCTGCTTCCTCACGTGCTGCATGTACGCTTCGAAGGCTTGCTTTGAATCCGACATGGCGCTGGGTCTCCGTGATGGCCCGTGAGCTGCTTCACCTCTTATCGTTCATATGGCAGCCGCGGGGCCGCTGGAATTGGAATGAATCGTCTCGTGCGATCCAAGTAAAATAGCAGCTATCGCATGTTCGCAAAACATACTAACGCGAAGCGGACGTAGCGGCACTGAAAATTGTTGAACCATATTCGGCCTGGAACGCTTGTGTCGTGAGACGGGCGCCTGGGCTGTCTGCGCGGGCCGAAACGGCGCCATGCGGCGAACCAGGGGCGATCTCCCGACGCACACTTGGTGTGCCTCACGGAAGTCGTGCTGGTTCGACGATGCATGGCGACCGTCGTCGGTCGGCGCCGTCGACCTCCATTAAGATTTGGTCAGGTGACTTCCATCGAACGATGGCCATAAATGGCTGGAATTGTCGTGGGATGCCAACGCTCGCGACCCCCCGAGGAGGTTCCGCCCTTGCCCCTGCCGATGCGATCCGCCCGTCTCGCCTGCCTCTTGGCGGCTGTCCTCGCGCTTGGATCGGCCCCGGTGCTTTCCCAGGAAAAGAGCGGCGAGCCCGTCGCCGCCGCACCGGACAGCCAGACGACCTCGGTCGCGGCGGAAAACCAGACCAAGGCATCTGAGGCGGGCGAGTGGCAAACGTCGTCGTCGCTGATCGGCCCGTCGAAATATTCCGCCGACTTCAAGCACTATGACTACGTCAATCCCGATGCACCGAAGGGCGGCACGCTCAATTCCGTCGCCATCGGCTCCTTCGACAGCCTCAACCCCTTCGTCGTGCGCGGCACGCCGGCGGCGGGTCTCGCCGTCTTCGGCGGCGGCATCCTTTATGACACCCTGATGGAGCAGTCGCCCGACGAGCCGGGAACGGCCCATGCGATGATCGCCGAGGCGATGCGCCATCCGGCCGACTTTTCCTCCGTCACCTTCCGGCTGAACCCGAAGGCGCGCTGGCACGATGGCGAACCGATCACCGTCGAGGACGTGATCTGGAGCTTCGAGACCCTGACGAAGCTGCACCCCCAGTGGTCGGCCTATTACAAGAACGTCACCAAGGCCGAGAAGACCGGCGAAGGGGAAGTCACCTTCACATTCGATCAGGCGAACAATCGCGAGCTGCCCAACATCATGGGCGATCTCACGGTCCTGCCGAAACATTGGTGGGAGGGCACCGGCGCCGACGGAAAACCGCGCGACATCGGCGAGCCGTCGCTGGAAAAGCCGCTCGGCTCGGGTCCCTACAGGGTCGGCTCGGTCTCTACCGGCAAGTCGATCGAATGGGAGCGTGTTCCCGACTATTGGGGCGCCGACAACCCGACCCGCGTCGGCCGCTACAATTACGACACCATCCGCTATGTCTATCTGCGTGATGCCAACGCGGCATGGGAGGCCTTCAAGAAGGGCGGGCTCGATGACTGGCGGCTTGAGAACATCTCCCGGCGCTGGGCCGAGGGCTATGATTTCCCGGCGGTCAAGAACGGCCAAGTGATCCGCAAGACCATCGACAACGGCCAGGTGCAGTCGATGCAGGCCTATGTGTTCAACAACCGACTGCCGAAATTCCGGGACAGGCGGGTGCGCAAGGCGCTGACGCTGGCCTATAATTTCGAGGAGATGAACCGCACGCTGTTCTTCGGCCTGTATCAGCGCATGGACAGCTATTTCGACAACAGCGAATTGTCCGCGACCGGGCTGCCGGACGAGCGCGAATTGAAGTATCTGGAGCCCCTGAAGGGCCAGATTCCCGACGAGGTCTTCACCGAGGAGTTCACCCTGCCGATCTACGGCGACGCGGCCTCGGCGCGCAATTATCTGCGCGAGGCGCTCGGCCTTCTCAAGGAGGCCGGCTACGAGCTCGAGGGCACGACCCTCGTCGATGCCGAAACGGGCGAGCCCTTCACCATCGAGTTTCTCGGCAACGACCCGGCCGACAACCGGGTACTCGAGCCCTTCGCGCGCCAATTGAAGCGTCTCGGCATCCAGACGAACGTCCGCATCGTCGACACCAACCAGTATATCGAGCGGATGAACAATTTCGAGTTCGAGGCCGTCGGCATGCGCTATCCGGGCCAGTCGCTGTCGCCCGGCAACGAGCAGCGCGACTTCTGGAGCACGGTCGCCGCCGACGCGCCCGGCAGCCGCAACTATGCCGGCATCAAGAACCCGGCGATCGACCAGCTCATCAACG
Source organism: Aurantimonas marina (assembly GCF_017183135.1). Classification (GTDB taxonomy): domain Bacteria; phylum Pseudomonadota; class Alphaproteobacteria; order Rhizobiales; family Rhizobiaceae; genus Aurantimonas; species Aurantimonas marina. Next base: position 144,962 of record NZ_JADDXW010000010.1, read on the forward strand.
ACATCGTCTATGCGCCGAGCCGGGAGGATCTGGTCGCGGCCACGCGCGCCCTCGATCGGGTCATGCTCTGGGAATATTACGTCGTGCCGCAATGGTACAAATCCGAGGACTGGCTGGCCTATTGGGACAAGTTCGGCATGCCCGAGAAGCAGCCGGAATATTCCGGCATCGATTCCTTTTCCTGGTGGATCAAGGCCGCCGAGAAAGACACGGCCTCGGCGAACTGATGGCGACCGCGCTGAGCCACCTTACCCGTCGCCGCTTCGGTCAACTCGCGCTGGCCGCCGGCGCAACGGCCGCGTTGCCGCGAACGCCCTTCGCCGAGGTGGCGACGGACACGCCGCTGCATGGCCTGTCGGCCTTCGGCGAGCTGAAATACGGTCCCGATTTCAGCCATTTCGATTACGCCAATCCCGAGGCGCCGCAGGGCGGCCAGATGAATCTCGCCGTGTCGAACTGGACACTCAACCAGTCGCCGATGACCTTCGACACACTGAATACCTTCGTGCTGCAAGGCAACGCGCCGCCGCGCATGGAGAGTCTTTACGACGCGCTGATGGTCGCCTCGCTCGACGAGCCGGACGCGATCTACTGCGCGCTAGCCGAGAGCGTCGCGGTCTCGAAAGACCGCAATGCCTTCACCTTCAAGCTCCGGCCGGAGGCGAAATTCTCGACTGGCGAGCCGGTAACCGCCGACGACGTCGTCTTCACCTACGAGACGCTGAAGGAGGTTGGCCATCCCAGCCTGCAAGTCGTGCTGCGGGCGGTGAGCGAGATCACCGCCGAGGACGCGCGGACGGTCCGGATCGGCTTTTCCGGCGATCAGAGCTATCAGGACGCATTGAACGCCTTCGGCATCCCGATCGTCCCGCGCGCATTCTTCGAGGATAAGGAATTCGACCGAGTGAGCGGCGAGACGATTCCCGGCAGCGGCCGCTTCGCGATCGCCCGCTCCGAATTCGGCCGCTTCATCGAATATCGCAAGCGCGAGGATTATTGGGCGAAGGATCTGCCCTTCGCCAGGGGCCTCGACCACTTCGACATGCTGCGGATCGATTTCTTCCGCGACCGGCAGCCGGCGCTGGAAGCGTTCAAGAAGGGCATCATCACCTTCCGCGAGGAGTTCACCACCAAGGATTGGGCGACGGAGTACGATTTTCCGGCGGTGGCGAGCGGCGCGGTGGTGAAACGCGAATTTCCTGGCGAGGAACGGCCGAAATTCCAGTGCTGGGCGCTCAATCAGCGGCGGACGCGCTTCGCCGACAGCCGGGTGCGCCACGCGATCAACATGTGTTTCGACTTCGAATGGACCAACGCCAACCTGTTGTTCGGTCAACGCATCCATTCCGATTCTCCCTTCCAGGGCTCTGAATTCGTCGCCGAAGGCCAGCCGTCGGAGGCGGAGCTCGCCCTCTTGGGACCGCTGCGGGGCGACATCCCGGACGCGGTTTTCGGCGAGGTCTGGGTCCAGCCGGTCAGCGACGGCAGTGGCCGCGATCGCGTGATGCTGCGCGAGGCGACCCGGCTCCTTGGCGAGGCTGGCTGGACGCGCCGGGGCAACCGGCTGGTGAACGAGGCGGGCGAGCCGTTTCGCCTGGAGTTCCTGACCCAGGGCCAGGAACAGCAGCGCGTCTATGCCAAATTCATGGAAACCCTGCGCGTGATCGGAATCGATGCCTCGACGCGGCTCGTCGACGCCGCTCAATATCAGGATCGGGTGAACCGCTTCGATTTCGACATGATTCTCGCCGCCTTCAGCCTCGGCGCCACGCCGACCCGCGAGAGCCTGTCGCTGTTCTTCAGCAGCGACGCGGCGGACCGCTCCGGCGCCTACAACTATCCCGGCATGACGAGCAAGGCGGTGGATACGCTGCTGGCGAAGGCCGGCTCGGCCAACAGCCGCGCCGATCTGGTGACGGCGATGCGCGCCCTCGACCGGGTGCTGCGCTGGCGCCTCGACTGGCTGCCGAACATCAGCTCGAACGTCCACCGCGCCGCTTTCTGGAACATCTTCGGCTTCAAGGACACCAAGCCGGATTACGGCTGGCCGGTGGAAAGCCTGTGGTGGTTCGACAAGGACAAGGCCAGGGCGATCGGCCGCGCGTGAGAATTCCGGCCCGTCGCGCCGCGGCCGGGCCGCGTTTTGCGATCCCCGCAAGGCGGGCTATCAAGACCGACGACGTCGTCCGTTCGCGAATCGGCCGGCTCGCCTGACATCTCGGAGACGATTCCCCGCACATGGGCGCCTATATTCTTCGCCGTATCCTGCTGATGATCCCGACGCTGATCGGCATCATGGCGATTTCCTTCGCCGTCATCCAGTTCGCCCCCGGCGGTCCGGTCGAACAGGTCATCGCCAGCCTGCAGGGCGAGGCGGGCGGCGCCACCGACCGCGTTTCGGGCGGCGGCGGCGATTTCGGCAGCGGTCAGGGTGGCGGTGAGAATTCCGGCTATCGCGGCGCCCAAGGCCTCGATCCGGAGTTCATCGCCCGGCTGGAAAAACAATTCGGCTTCGACAAGCCGCCGCTGGAACGCTTCGGCAAGATGCTGTGGGACTATAGCCGCTTCGATTTCGGCGAGAGCTATTTCCGGTCGATCTCGGTCCTCGATCTGATTCTGGAAAAGATGCCGGTATCGATCTCGCTCGGCATCTGGATCACGCTTCTGTCCTATCTGATCTCGATCCCGCTCGGCATCCGCAAGGCCTTGAAGGACGGCTCGGCCTTCGATGTCTGGACGTCGGGTGTCGTCATCGTCGCCTATGCGATCCCCGGCTTCCTGTTCGCCGTCATCCTGATCGTGCTGTTCGCCGGCGGCTCCTTCTACGACTGGTTTCCGCTGCGCGGCCTGCTGTCGGATGGCGTGCGCGGCGACTGGTGCGCGCCGTGGTCGCCGGCCTTCGATCTGCCGAACTGCGTCACCCGGACGGTCCCTGACTATTTCTGGCATCTGACGCTGCCGCTGATCGCGATGTCGCTGTCGGCTTTCGCGACGACGACACTGCTCACCAAAAACTCGTTCCTCGACGAGATCCGCAAGCAATATGTGACGACGGCGCGGGCCAAGGGGCTGTCGGAGCGGCGCGTGCTTTACGGCCACGTCTTCCGCAATGCCATGCTGATCATCGTCGCCGGCTTTCCCGGCGCGTTCATCTCGGCCTTCTTCGCCGGCTCGCTGCTGATCGAGACGATCTTCTCGCTCGACGGTCTCGGCCTGCTGGGTTTTGAATCGATCTACAAGCGCGACTACCCGGTGGTTTTCGCGACGCTCTATATCTTTTCGCTGATCGGACTGGTGACGACGCTGATCTCCGACCTCACCTACACCTGGATCGATCCCCGCATCGACTTCGAAAAGCGGGAGGTCTGATATGGATGACACCCTGCGCGAGCGCGTCGAGGACGACACGACCGGAAGCGCGACCGAGGCCGCCCGCATCGCCGAACAGGAGATCAGCGGCATCGCGCAAATGGCGCCGGAGGCGGAATTCGTCCGGCGTCCGCGCCTGTCGCCGCTGAACCAGCGGCGGTGGCAGAACTTCAAGGCGAACCGGCGCGGCTACTGGTCGCTGTGGATTTTCGCCTTTCTGTTCATCGTCACGCTGTTCGCCGAGTTCGTCGCCAACGACAAGCCGCTGCTGGTCGAATACAAGGGTGAGTTCTACTATCCGGTCGTGGTCGACTACCCGGAGGAGGTGTTCGGCGGCTTCCTGCCGGTGACCAACTATCGCGACCCCTTCGTGCAGGACGAGATCGCGGCCAATGGCTGGGCGGTCTGGCCGCCGATCCGCTATTCCTACCAGAGCGTCAACAACGAGATTCCGACACCGGCGCCCTCCGCGCCCTCCTGGACCGTCTCGAAGGAGGAGCGCTGCCAGCGCTATCCTCTCGGCGCCGACGATCCCAATTGCAGCTTCGGCAACATGAACTGGCTCGGCACCGACGATCAGGCGCGGGACGTCGCCGCGCGGCTGATCTACGGCTTCCGGATCTCGGTGCTGTTCGGCCTGATCCTCACCGCCGCCTCGGCGGTCATCGGCGTCGCGGCCGGCGCCGTCCAGGGCTATTTCGGCGGCTGGATCGACCTTCTGTTCCAGCGCTTCATCGAAATCTGGTCGTCGATCCCGGTGCTCTACCTCCTGCTGATCATCGCCGCGATCCTGCCGCCCGGCTTCTGGGTCCTGCTGGGGATCATGCTTTTGTTCTCCTGGGTCGCCTTCGTCGGCGTTGTGCGGGCGGAATTCCTGCGCGCCCGCAATTTCGAATATGTGAACGCGGCGCGGGCGCTCGGGGTCGGCGACTGGACGATCATCACCCGCCATCTCCTGCCCAACGCCATGGTGGCGACCCTCACCTTCCTGCCGTTCATTCTCAATGGCTCGATCACCACGCTGACCTCGCTCGACTTTCTCGGCTTCGGCCTGCCGCCGGGTTCGCCCTCGCTCGGCGAACTGCTGGCCCAAGGCAAGAACAACCTGCAGGCGCCATGGCTCGGCTTTTCCGGCTTCCTCGTGATATCCTTGATGCTCTCGCTGCTGGTCTTCGTCGGCGAGGCGGTGCGCGACGCCTTCGATCCGCGCAAGAGTTTCGGGTGAGCCATGAGCGAGCTTAAGCGCATCGTCATCGAGGATTATCCGGCGGATCGGCTGCCGGCCGACGTCCGCCAGGACATCGATCCAAGCCACAGGGTGCGGGTGACGGTGGAGGATGGACAGCGGGAACATCAGATTGATCGAGTATCGCGATGAAGAGGTTCAGGCTTTCTTGCGAAGTGTCCATGCGCGTAATGGCATGGTCGTCAGCAGCGAGCGAACGCTCGCGGAAGCGTTGGTGCTTCCGATCAAGGACCGGGATCATGAACTTGTCGCCCACTGTGAAGATTTCCTGTCGACAGGAGATGGCATCGTCATCGCCCCCGTAAATCGCACCGTTCTGAAAAGATGCGCCGAACTGCGCGCAGAGTTCGGTGGCCGGACACCGGACGCGATACACGTCGCATCCGCGATCGAAGCCGAATGCCAATATTTCCTCACGGCCGATCGACGAATTCGAGCCCCAACGACATTGGAAATGCTGGACATCGGCACACTGCCAGATTGGAACACCTTACCTTGAGCCACGACCACGACCACTCGCACGGCTTCACCGGCCACGCCGCCGGCGCCAACGAGACACGGATAGGCATCGCCGCCTTTCTGACCGGCCTGTTCATGGTCGCCGAAATTGTCGGCGGCCTCGTCTCCGGGTCGCTCGCACTGCTCGCCGACGCCGGACACATGCTGACTGACTTCGCCGCACTCGGCCTCGGCTGGTTCGCCTTCCGGCTGTCGAGGCGGCCCAGCGATCGTCAACGGACTTTCGGCTACGACCGGTTCGAGGTGCTGGTCGCCTTCGTCAACGGCCTGACGCTGTTCGCCATTGCCGGATTCATCGTCTACGAGGCGGTGGACCGTCTGCGCTCGCCCGGCGAAGTCCTTGGCGGGACGATGCTGATCGTCGCGATCGCCGGGCTGATCGTCAACATCGTCGTCTTCGCGATCCTGCATGGCGCCGATCGCGACAATCTCAACATTCGCGGCGCGGTGCTGCATGTTCTAGGCGACATGCTCGGCTCGGTCGCCGCGATCGTCGCGGCGGTCGTCATCCTCGCCACAGGCTGGACGCCGATCGATCCGATCCTGTCGGTGCTGGTCGCTGCGCTCATCCTCGTCTCGGCCTGGCGCCTCGTGCGCGACGCCGGCCACGTACTGCTCGAAGGCACCCCCGGCGGCCTGGACGTAACGGATGTCGAGGCCCATCTCGTCGGCAAGGTCGCGGGCCTGCGCGAAATCCACCACGTCCATGCCTGGTCGATCACGCCGGAGCGGCGCATGGCTACGCTGCACGCCTGCATCGAGGACGAGGCGGACGGTACCGTGGTGACACGGTCGATCAAGGCAGAGCTGAAGCAGCACTTTGCCGTCGGCCATGCCACCGTCGAGATCGAACATGATTGCTGCGCGGACGACGGGCACAACGAGGCTGCCAATGCTGGCACGACCGGCCAGCGCCGCGACCGCGGACGATGTCACCAGGCCCAGCCGTCGACGCCCACGGCCACCGCCGCCACCGTAAAGTCCCGCAAGGATCAATCCGCTTGAGCCCGATCACCGCCGCAACCGCCGCTCCCCGCGACCCGCTGTTGTCCGTGGAGAATCTCTCCGTCGCCTTCCATCAGGGCGGCAAGACGCAGATCGCCGTCGACGACGTCTCGTTTTCGATCGGCAAGGGCGAGACGCTGGCACTGGTCGGCGAGTCCGGCTCCGGCAAGTCGGTCTCGGCTCTGTCGATCCTCAAGCTCTTGCCCTACCCCTCCGCCAGCCACCCCGGCGGCGCCGTGATGTTCGACGGCGAGAACCTCATCGACGATGACGAGCGCGATCTGAGGCGCGTGCGCGGCAACCGCATCTCGATGATCTTCCAAGAGCCGATGTCCTCGCTCAATCCGCTGCACACGATCGAGCGACAGATCGGGGAGATCCTGAAAGTCCATCGCGGCCTGCGCGACGACACGGCGCGCGGGCGCACGCTGGAGCTCATGCGCCAGGTCGGCATCCGCGATCCGGAAAAGCGGCTCGGCGCCTATCCGCACCAATTGTCCGGCGGCCAGCGCCAGCGCGTGATGATTGCCATGGCGCTCGCCAACGAGCCGGATCTGCTGATCGCCGACGAACCGACCACGGCGCTCGACGTCACGGTGCAGGCGCAGATTCTGGAGCTGTTGAAGAACCTTCAGGCCGAGCGGCGCATGGCAATGCTGTTCATTACCCATGACCTCGGCATCGTCCGCAAGATCGCCGATCGGGTCTGCGTGATGTATCAGGGCAAGATCGTCGAGGAGGGGCCGACCGAGCGGATTTTCGCCGATCCCCAGCACGCCTACACGAAACATCTTCTCGCCGCCGAACCGAAGGGCCGACCGCCCGCCGCCAACGCCAACGCGCCGGTGGTGATGGAAGCCGACAACCTCAAGGTCTGGTTTCCGATCAGGACCGGCTTCTTCCGCCGCACCACCGACCATGTGAAGGCCGTCGACGGCATCGACATCACCGTCCGCGCCGGCCAGACCGTCGGCGTCGTCGGCGAATCGGGTTCCGGCAAGACGACGCTTGGTCTGGCCCTTTCCCGGATGATCTCGTCGCAAGGCGAGATCCGCTTCGAGGGGGAGCGCATCGACGAACGCTCGTTCAGGGCGATGAAGCCGCTGCGCGAGAAGCTCCAGATCGTCTTCCAGGATCCCTATGGCTCGCTGTCGCCGCGCATGAGCATTGCCGACATCGTCGCCGAGGGCCTGGCGATCCACGAGAAGCGCCTAACGGCGAGTGAACGCGACACCCGCGTCGTCGGCGCGCTGAACGAAGTCGGGCTCGACCCGGCGACCCGTTTCCGGTTTCCGCACGAATTTTCCGGCGGTCAGCGCCAGCGCGTCGCCATTGCGCGCGCGATGGTGCTCAACCCGCGCTTCGTCATGCTGGACGAGCCGACCTCGGCGCTCGATATGAGCGTCCAGGCACAGGTCGTCGACCTCCTGCGCGACCTGCAGAAGAAACACGATCTGGCCTATCTCTTCATCAGCCACGATCTGAAGGTCGTGCGGGCGCTCGCCAACGAGGTCATCGTCATGCGCAACGGTGTCGTCGTCGAGCGCGGCCCGGCCGAGGAAATCTTCGACCGGCCGCAGACCGATTACACCAAGGCGCTGATGGCGGCTGCCTTCGACATCGCCGCCGTGCCGACCGAGGTCCTATCCCAATGACCAAAGGCCATTACCGCGATCAGCTCGCCGACCAGCATCTGGATTTTCTGGTCGTCGAGACCAAAACCCTGCATGACGGCTTTCGGCCGCTCCAGGCGACGACGCTCCATCACGAGCGCTTCGATGGCGACGGCGAAATCGGCCCGATCCGGCGGGAATATCTCGCCACAGGCGAGGTCGTGATCGTCATTCCCTACGATCCGGCGCGGGACGCGATCGTCGTCATTCGCCAGTTCCGCGTCGCCGCCGCGCTGGTCCTCGATCTGGCGGCCGCGCTGGAACTGCCGGCCGGCCTCGTCGATCCCGGTGAGGATTGCGAGGCGGCGGCCCGGCGCGAGCTTCACGAGGAAACCGGCCTCGTCGCCAAGGCGATCGAGCGCTGCTACCGCATCCTCTCCTCGCCCGGCCTGACCACCGAGCACGCGACGATCTTTCTCGCCATCGTCGATGCGTCGGATCTCACCGAATCCGCCGGCAAGGACGACGAGCACGAGGACATCCGCCCGATCCTCGCCAAGGTCGACGACCTGATCGCCGCCGTCGACGACGGCCGCATCGAAAACGCCTTCCTGGTCGGCTGCGCCCATTGGTTCGCCCGCAAGGGGCGCGCGCGGGCGCAGGTGCTGTCCGGGACACTCGACAGAGAGGATGACGCGTCTTGACCATTCTTTTGTCCGTCACCGGCTTCGACCCGATGCGCTGGCTGGAGGCCTTGAAGGCGGCCGGCGGCGACCGCCCGATCGTGCTCGAGCCGACGACCAGCGCCGATACCGCGATCGACTACGCCGTGGTCTGGAAGCAGCCGCCGGGCCTCCTGGAGAACCTGCCGAACCTCAAGGCGATCTTTTCGCTGGGCGCCGGCGTCGACCATATTCTCGCCGATAAGCAGCTGCCGGACGTGCCGGTGGTGCGGATCGTCGCCGAGGATCTGTCGAGCCGGATGAGCGAATATATCGTCTGGCGGGTGCTCGACCATTTCCGCCGCGGCCGCGCCTATCGTAGCCAGCAGGCGCAGAAGATCTGGCACGAGCGCATGCAGCCGGCGGCCCACGAGATCACCGTCGGCTTCATGGGCTTCGGCGAGCTCGGCCAAGATGCCGCGACCAAGCTGAAACCGCTGGGCTTCAAGATCGCTGGTTGGAGCCGCACTGAAAAGAGCGTCGCGGGCGCCGAAACCTTCGCCGGGCAGGCCGGGCTCGACGGCTTTCTCGCCGCGACCGACATTCTCGTGGTGCTCCTGCCGCTGACCCCGGAAACCCGCGGCATCATCGATGCCGGCCTGTTGTCGCGACTGAAGCGGCAGACGCCGCTCGGCGGCCCGGTCGTGATCAATGCCGGCCGTGGCGGCCTGCAGAACGAAGCGGCGATCCTCGACGCGCTCGATCGGGACATCCTGTTGGAAGCCTCGCTCGACGTCTTCAACGTCGAGCCGCTGCCCGCGTCGAGCCCGCTCTGGACCCATCCGCGCGTCTTCGTCACGCCACACGCGGCGGCGGTCTCCGATCCGGACGCGCTGGCACCCGCCGTCATGCGCCAGATCGCGGCACATGAGCGCGGCGAGAAGCTGCAAGGGGTTGTGGACCGGAAAGCGGGGTACTGATTTACCAAGCCGCGCCGCTTGTGCGGCTCAGCCGCCTTTGCGATCGACCCAGGCCTGCATTTGCTGGATCTCGGCTTCCTGATCCCTGATGATGGTCTCGGCCAACGCCCGCAGTTCCGGATCCTTGCCGTATTCGAGCTCGATCTTCGCCATGTCGATCGCGCCCCGATGATGGGCGATCATGCCCCGGGCGAAATCCATATCGGCGTCACCCGTCATGCCCTCTCCCATCGCTGCCTGCATCCGGTCGTTCACGTCCATCATGGCCTTGCTGGAGGCATTTTGAGCTTGTCCGGCCGTCGGTGCGCCGTTCATCGCACCATGGTCCATCGCGCTAGGCTTGGTCGCGCTGCCGGTGCCCTGGGCGGCCGTGCCTGCCGCGAGCGCCAGAAGAAATGCGGTGGAAAGCAGAACTCGTTTCATGATCAGGTATCTCCGTGACAGGTTCGTCGAGCAGGAGCTTCGGCGACCGGGGAGCGGATGATCACGGGAGGATTACGGCGTTTGGATGGCCTGAAAATGCGGCCGGAGGTGGCCTTTTTTCCCTGAGCCCGAACGGTGAAAAGCTTTGTTTTCTCGTCGTCGATCGTTTGGCGGGAAGTGAAGCTCACTTGGATGGCGGGGGCCATCCTGCGCCGACGTCGTGAAACGGTCGAGGACCCGATCGGGATGATCGGATCCTCGGCATCTTTCTGAAAAAACTGTTTTCGAACTGGGACGACCGACGAACGCGGCCGATCATCCGGTCGGAAAGAGGATCAAAATTCCTCCCAGCTATCTTCCCGCGACACCGGCGAGACGGCGGGAGCAGCCCCGCCACGTCCGGTCGTCCGCATTTGGGCAACCGCCGGCGCAGACGATTTGCCCGTGGCTGGACCGCGCTTCCGGGTCGCGCGACTATGCGTCGACGCCGCCGAGAGCTTGGTCTTGAACCGACCGACAAGGGTT
>NZ_JADDXW010000011.1 GCF_017183135.1 Aurantimonas marina
TTATCGCCGTTTCCATCCGGCGCCGCGACGATTCCCCGAACCCTCTTGCGCCCCGGCAAGGGCCTGTCCTGACTGGACAAAGAGCCGTCAGAAACCGCCAGCCGGAGGCATCGCATCCATGCCCGCACCAGACCGTATCGTCCGCCTGAACACCGTTCTCTCCCGGACGGGCCTGTCTCGCTCCACCATCTATCGCAAGATCGCCGAAGGGACATTCCCCGTGCAGCTCAGGATCAGCATCAACGGCGCCGGATGGCGGGAGTCCGACATCGATCGCTGGATCGAAGATCCCGTATCGTGGAGGCCGGAGCAGGAGGCCGGTGATGGCCGATGACGAGCGGGGCTTCGGTAGAGAGAGACCGGCAAACGACAATCGCGCGCCGGCCGGTCAGGATACGGAGGGCGATACCGAAGCTCTCGAGCGGCTGGACACGGTGGTACTATCGATTGCTCGGCTGATCGGCAGGCGGATGGGGCGCGAGGACTACGAGAAAGCCATGCGCGCCGCCAATGACAATTCGCCGCCCGAAGCAGGCGACGATGACGGATGACGCTGTGCCCCGTGTTGCTGCGGGATAGCATGACCGGATGTGGCGAACGCAAAATTGACATCTTATGGGATGTCTATAAATTACCTTCCATGAGGCTGGTTCTGGACACCAACGTGATCGTGGCGGCGTTCCGCAGCCGCAACGGGGCAAGCAACCTGCTGTTGCGGTTCGTTGACCGGGGTGTGGTGACGCCGCTTTGTTCTACGGCGCTGTTTCTGGAATATGAGGCGGTGCTGAGCCGGGAGGAAACCCGGGCGGCGACGGGCCAAAGCCTGGAGGATGTCGCGGCGGTCATGAGCGCACTCGCGGCCGTGTCCGCGGGCGTCGACATCTCGTTTCGGACGCGCCCCATGCTGGCTGATGCCGCGGATGAGATGGTGCTTGAGGCTGCCCTGAACGGAGAGGCCGAGGCTATCGTGACGCATAATGTCAGGGATTTCCGCCCGGCGCTTAAGCTGGGCGTGACCATTGCGACACCGGGAGAGATCGTCAGGAGACTGAACACATGACACAGACCCAACGCTACAAATACCCGCTGCAATTGCCGCAATCGCTCAAAGAAACGGCGGTGCGTCTTGCCATGGAGGACGGCGTGTCGCTCAATCAGTGGATTATCTCAGCCGTGGCGCAGAAGATCGGTGCCGTGGAAACGGCTGATGATTTCCTGAAAGCGCGTGCTAGCACGGCAAAACGCGGTGATCTGACGAGACTTCTTGACCGTGCACCGGATGTGCCGCCGGCGCCGGAGGATGCCATCAAGGACTGACTGAACGGAGACCGCGATGACCCGCGCTGCCCTTTACGCCCGCTATTCCTCCGACAATCAGCGGGCAGCCTCGATAGAGGATCAACTGCGACTGTGCCGCGAGCATGCGGAGCGTGAAGGCTGGCAGATCGTAGAAAGCTATACCGACGCCGCAATCTCCGGCGCCAGCATGATCCTTCGACCAGGGATAAAGACGCTTCTCACGGATGCTCAGGATGCACGCTTCGACGTGGTTCTGGCCGAAGCCCTCGACAGGCTGTCCCGTGACCAGGAAGACATTGCGGCACTATTCAAGCGGCTTCGCTTCGCCGGTATTCGCATCGTTACCCTGTCAGAAGGAACGGGGGACGAACTGCATGTCGGCCTGAAAGGCACGATGAACGCTCTCTTCCTGCGTGATATGGCTGCCAAAATCAGGCGTGGCCAGTCCGGTCGCATCATCAGCGGATATTCCGCCGGGGGCCTGTCCTACGGATATCGTGTGGTCAAGAAGCTCGACGAGCGAGGGGAGCCGATCCGAGGCCTCCGTGAAGTGGACGAAGAACAGGCTGGTATCCTCCAGCGCATCTTCCAGGAATTTGCCTCGGGGCGTTCCGCCCGGACCATCGCCGCTGGCCTTAACCGCGACGGCATTCCCTCTCCCTTCGGCCGAGAATGGGGAGCCTCCACGATCAACGGCAATCTCAAGCGTCGCAGCGGCATACTCTACAACGAGGCCTATATCGGACTCCTGGTCTTCAATCGCGTTCAGATGGTCAAGGACCCGGAAACCGGCAAGCGCATCTCCCGCCCGAACCCGCCCGAGCAGTGGCAGGTGGTGGAAGCGCCTCACCTGCGCATCGTCAGCGACGAGCTATGGAACGCCGTCCAGGCACGCAAGAAGCTCTACGGTGGAACCCGGCTGCATAAGCGCAGAAGGCCGAAGCATATGTTCTCCGGTCTGGTGCGGTGCGGTTGCTGTGGCGCGACCTACACCATCAAGTCCCAGGATCAGCTCGCCTGCACAGCGCATCGGGAACGGAGAACCTGCGCGAACAACCGAACTGTTCGTGTGCCCGACCTCGAATGTCGCGTGCTTGAAGGCATCAAGCAACGGCTGCTCGCCCCCGATGCGATTGCCGAATTCCTTGCTGAGTATCATGCCGAGAGGAAGCGGCTGAACGCCATGATGCGGCGGGACCGGCACCAGATCGACAAACACCTAGGCATTCTCGATAGGCAAATCTCGAACATCATCGATTCCATAGCCGATGGTGCTGCAACGTCAGGCATGAAGACCCGGCTGATCGAGATGGAGGCGGAGAAGGAGCGCCTTACCGCCGATCTAGCCGCAATCTTGGATGCCAGCGATGTCGTGGAGCTGCATCCGGCCTCGATTGAGGTTTACCGCCGCAGGATCGCCGAGTTGCAGGAGGCGCTGCACTCCAACGAAGACGACCGCCAGGACGCGCTCAATGCCATTCGTTCGCTCGTCACAAGCATCGAAGTGATACCGCGCGGAGAAGGACGGGGGAAATTTGACCTGAACGTCCACGGTGCTCTAGCAGAGCTTCTCAACCTGCCTCACCGCAAATCGGGCGAACCACCGAACACTGCAATGATGGTAGCGGAGGAGGGACTCGAACCCCCGACACGCGGATTATGATTCCGCTGCTCTAACCAGCTGAGCTACTCCGCCATCTCTCTACGAGACGACCACTTCGGGTCGGCGGGGATATAGGAGGCGCAGGCAATGGCTGTCAATGGTCGGAGAAGCGTCTGCTGCGGCTGATTTGGCCCTCGCCAGTTGAAATCGCCGCAACCCGCCGTCACGCCGCGATTGCTCGCCCTCGGCAAGGAACGCGCCGGGGTCCGCCGCGAACGATGGCGATTGCCGCAGCCCACCCGCGCTGGTGGACATTGTCGGACCGACCCCTCCCCTCTATCCCCCAACCGTACAGACCTCGCAAGCATTGCTATCCAGCGCCGATCCTTGCGGCGAGGCCGCCGCTTCGCTAGGTCCGGTCCGACATCATCAGGAGAGAACGCATCATGTACCCACGAATTGCGGTCGTCGGTTGCGGACAATGGGGCCAGAACCACATCCGGACCCTTGCCGAGATCGGTGCACTGGCAGGCGTGGCCGATCGCCATGACGACCGCGCGGGGGCCTTCGCGGAACGCTACGGCGTCAAGGCGCTGTCTCCCGAGGCGGCGGTCGCGGCGCCCGATATCGACGCGCTGGTGCTGGCGCTGCCGGCATCCGCCCACGGCGCCATGGCCCGCGCCGCCTTCGCGGCCGGCAAGGATGTCCTCATCGAAAAGCCGATCGCGCTCGATCCGGCCGACGCGGAGAAGACGGCCGCGGCGGCGCGCGCGACTGGACGCTTGTTGATGGTCGGGCACGTCATCCGCTTTCACCCGGTGTTTCAGCGCCTTTGCGACATCGTCGCCGAAGGGCGGATCGGCACGGTGCGGCAGATGATCTCGAATCGGATGGGTCTCGGGCGGTTTCCGAGCATGGACGTGGTCTGGGATCTGGCGCCGCACGATCTGTCGCTGGTGCTGCATCTGGCCAACGGACATCCCGATTCGGTCGTTTGCCATCGTCGCACGGTGCTCAGCGACGAGACCGACATTGCCGACATCATGCTGGATTTCCCCGGCGGAATCGGCGCCGAGATTCATGTCTCGCGGGTGTCGCCCTATCGCGACCGACGATTCTCGGTGATCGGGACGGAGGGAATGCTGACTTTCGACGATCTGGCCCCCGAAGGCGAGAAACTAGCCCTTTATGCCCACAAGGTCTGGCGCGCCGGCCCGACATTCGACTTCGATAACGCACCCGCCGAATTTCTTCCGACCGAACCGGGCCTGCCGCTCGACCGCGAACTCAGGCATTTCCTCGACTGCGTCATGACCCGAACCGAGCCGGAAACCGGCGCCAGCGAAGCTGTCGAAACAGTCCGTATCCTGTCGCTGGCCTCACCGCTTTCGTCGCCGAACCTGGCGGCCTGAGGACGCTCGTCTTGGGCCAGCCGATCCATCACGCCGTCCGATCGGATGGCGTCGGACGGGCGAGCCTATCCGGCCGCCGCGACGGTTTCGGCCATGCCGGCTACGGGCGCAGGCCGAACCGTCTCGGCGATGACGCCGCCGCCAAGGACCTCGGCGCCGGCCCCCTCGCCCGCATAAAAGACACAGGCCTGGCCCGGCGCCACGCCATCCTCGCCTTCGGTGAGTTCGACCTGCCAGTCGCTGTCGTCGCCGACGATCCGGGCCGACGCCGGCGGGCGCGTCGAGCGCACCTTGACGAAGAGTTCGCGCCCTGAGGCAGCATGGGCGCCCGGCGTCTCGCGTCCGAGCCAGTTGACGTCGCGCAGACGCAGGCGGCGCGTCGCCAGCGCCTCGCGCGGCCCGACAACGACGCGCGCGGTCGCGGGCTCGAGCGCCACGACATAAAGCGGCTCGCCGGCGGCGACGCCGATGCCGCGCCGCTGACCGATCGTGTAATGCAGGATGCCCGCGTGCCGGCCGAGGAGCCGTCCGTCGACATGGACGATATCGCCGGCCTCGCCCGCGTCGGGCCGCAGCCGCTGGATGACGTCGCTGTAGCGGCCCTTGGTGACGAAGCAGATATCCTGGCTGTCCGGCTTGGCGGCAATCGCGAGGCCATGCTTGTCGGCGAGCGCGCGGGTCTCGGGCTTGGTCAGGCGGCCAAGCGGAAAGCGCAAAAAACCGAGCTGGGCCTGCGTCGTCCCGTAGAGAAAATAGCTCTGGTCGCGATCGAGATCGAGCGGCCGATAGAGACTGCGATGCCCGCCATTGGGTCGGCTGTCGATATAATGGCCGGTCGCCAATGCGTCGGCGCCCAAGTCCTTCGCCGTGGCGAGAAGATCGCGGAACTTGACGGTCTGGTTGCAGGCGACGCAGGGGATTGGCGTCTCGCCCGCCAGATAGCTTTCGGCGAACGGATCGATCACCGCCGCGCGGAACCGCTCCTCGTAGTCGAGCACGTAATGATGGATGCCGAGCGTCTCGGCGACCCGGCGGGCGTCGTGAATGTCCTGGCCGGCGCAACAGGCACCGGCGCGGCGGGCGCCCTCGCCCGCGTCATAGAGCTGCAAGGTAATGCCGACGACGTCGTAGCCCTCTTCATGCAGAATGGCCGCGACGACGGACGAGTCGACGCCGCCCGACATGGCGACGACCACCCGCGTCTCGGCGGGCGGCTTTGGAAGATCGAGGCTGTTCAACATCGGCGCCTCCTGCGGCGTCTCGGCGGTTCTGACGGCGGAGGTCCGTTTCTAGCGGGCTGGCACCGAAAAGCAAAATAATGCGGCAATGACGCTCCCTCTCATTCGGGACCTGACACGCATCGCACTGCGGCACAGGTAGGCTCCCGGCAAGAGCCTCGCAAGTCGTGCCCCGCAAAGGTTTTCGCCGAGACGGTCCGCGAAAGTCGGACGGACCCGCGAGGGTGCTCGGGAGCCGGGTTGCGCCCGGCGATCGTCAGTCCCTCAAACTCTTATCGAAACCTTACGGGAAGCTTGACGCTTTTTTTAGAAGCGCGGCGCTAGGGTGAGGTTCGATTAGGTCTTTGAGTTTTGTAGAGAGTACAATGACCGATCAGGTTAGACCACGCGTGAAATACGTCATCGGCCCGGACGGCAGCCCGTTGACGATTGCAGACTTGCCGCCCACAAATACCCGACGATGGGTCATCCGCCGCAAGGCGGAGGTCGTCGCGGCGGTTCGCGGCGGGCTTCTCAGCCTCGACGAGGCCTGTTCGCGCTACACGCTGACGGTGGAGGAATTCCTCTCCTGGCAGATGTCCATCGACCAGCACGGTCTGGCTGGTTTGCGCACGACACAGATCCAGGAATACCGCAAGAAGGTGGACCTGCACTGAACAGGGACTGCCCCCTTTTTCCGAGCGCCTGAGGAGACCGGCCCTGCCGGCTCGACAGCGATTGAAAGCCCCCGGTGAGAGCCGGGGGCTTTGTTTTTCATGCCCCTCTCAACCGCCCAGGAGGCTGGCAACGTTCAGGCCGGCGGCAATCGGCCTTCCTCCACCGCGAAACAGGCGACCTTGGTCGGGCCGTGTTCGACAAGGACGGGCAGTTCCGAGCGGCAACGGTCGTTGGCATAGGGACAGCGGGGGTGGAATGCGCAGCCCGGCGGCGGCGAGAAGGGCGACGGCAATTCTCCGGTCAGCCGGATGCGCTGCGTCTTCTTGCCCGGATCGGTCGCCGGCGTCGCCGACAGGAGCGCCCGCGTATAGGGGTGCAGCGGGTTCGCATAGAGCGCGTCGACCGGCGCGATTTCGACCGGACGACCGAGATACATCACCATCACCCGGTCCGCGACGTGCCTGACCACCGACAGATCGTGGCTGATAAAGATATAGGTGAGATTCAATCGATCCTGGAGATCGGCCAAGAGATTGAGGATCTGCGCCTGGATCGACACGTCGAGGGCCGACACCGGTTCGTCGAGGACCAGAATCTTCGGCTCCAGGATGATGGCGCGGGCGATCGCGACGCGCTGGCGCTGACCGCCCGAGAACATATGCGGATAGCGATCGTAGTGCTCGGGGCGCAGACCCACCTCGGCCAGCGCCGTCTCGGCCTTTTTGCGGCGCTCGGCGCGCGAAAGCTGGGTGTTGATCTTCAGTGGTTCCTCGATGATCGCCCCGACCTTCTGGCGCGGGTTGAGCGCGCCATAGGGGTTCTGGAAGACGATCTGGACCGTCGAGCGGAGCTTCTTGATGTCGCCGGGGTGATCGCCCGAGACGCGCACGCCATCAACGTCGAGTTCGCCCTCCGAGGGCGTCTCGATCATCGTCAGCATGCGGGCGAGGGTCGACTTGCCGCAGCCGGATTCGCCGACGATTGCCAGCGTTTCGCCTTGCTCGACGACGAAGCTGGCGTCCTTCACCGCCTTGAGATCGAGCGGCTTCTGGAACAGGCCGCGGCGCACCTCGTAGACCTGACTGACATTCTTGGCGGTGACGATCGCGTTCATCGGGCGTCTCCCGCGTTGAGGGGATAGTGGCAGAGCGCTTCCCCCAAAGCCGGCGGCTGGCGCGGCGGCACCACTGTGCGGCAGGTGTCGTCGGCCTTCGGGCAGCGGGGATTGAACAGACACCCGTTCGGCCGATCCCCCTGCCCCGGGACGACGCCGGGAATGGTCGGCAGGCGCGCGCCGGTGGCGCGTTCCGGGATCGCGGCGAGCAGAGCGGCCGTATAGGGATGGTGCGGCGTGTCGAACAGCGTCGCGACCGGCTGGCGCTCGACCTGCTGGCCGGCATATTGCACCACGACCCGCTCGGCGGTCTCGGCGATGACCCCCATGTCGTGGGTGATCAGGATCATCGCCATGCCGTGCTGCTTCTGAAGATCGACCAGGAGATCGAGGATCTGCGCCTGGATGGTCACGTCGAGCGCCGTCGTCGGCTCGTCGGCGATCAGAAGCTTCGGGCTGCAGGCCGTCGCCATGGCGATCATCACCCGCTGGCTCATGCCACCGGAGAGTTGATGCGGGAAGGCCGTCAGCCGGCGCTCCGGCTCGGGCATGCCGACCTGCTGAAGAAGCTCGACCGCGCGGGTCTGGCGTGCCTTGCGGTCGAGATCGGTGTGCGCCTTGAGGGCCTCGCGAATCTGGTAACCCACCGTGAAGCAAGGATTGAGGCTGGCCACCGGCTCCTGAAAGATCATCGCGATGTCGCCGCCGATGATCTTGCGCCGCTCGCGATCCGACATGGCGCGCATGTCGCGCCCCTCGAAAGCCATCTCGTCGGCGGTGACGGTGGCCGATGGCGGCAACAGCCCCATCAGCCCGAGCATGGCGACGGATTTCCCGGAGCCGGACTCGCCGACGATGCCGAGAACCTCACCCGGTTCGACCGTGATATCGACGCCGTCGACCGCCTTGAACGGGCCGGACGCCGTATCGAAGACGACGGAAAGATTGCGGAGCGAGAGAAGGGGCATGGGGCTGTTACGACGTCCGAAGGTCATCTATATGTGGGAGGCGAAGTTTTTGGAGGAATTGACTCATGGTCGGACCGATCAGACCTCTCGTCTGACCTGACTCGGCTGCGAACCGGGATCGCAAGTCCGCATCGGGCAATGAACGTCTCGAGCGACGCGAGCGCGCGTTCATTGCGGCTTCCGTCTAAAAGGCCGATCAGCGCTTCCACCCATCAGCTCCGCTTCATCTTCGGGTCGAGCGCGTCGCGCAGGCCGTCGCCCACCAGATTGATGGCAAGCACGGTGATGAGGATCGCCAGCCCCGGCAGGGTGACCACCCACCATGCCCTGAGGATGAACTCGCGCGCCTCGGCCAGCATCGTGCCCCATTCGGGCGTCGGCGGCTGGGCGCCCATACCGAGAAAGCCGAGCGCGGCAGCATCGAGGATGGCGTTGGAAAAGGACAGCGTCGCCTGGACGATCAACGGGCCCAGACAATTCGGCAAGATGGTCACCACCATCAGCCGCAACGGGCTCGCGCCGACGACACGCGCGGCGGTGACGTATTCGCGCTGCTTTTCCGCCATCACCGATGCCCGCGTCAGCCGAACGAAATGCGGCTGCAGGACCAGGGCGATGGCGATCATTGCGTTGGTGAGGCCCGGCCCGAGCACGGCGACGAGGACGAGCGCCAACAACAGCGAGGGAAATGCGAGGATGATGTCCATCACCCGCATGATGACGGTATCGAGCCAGCCGCCGGCATAGCCGGCGATCAGACCGACAGAGATGCCTGCCGACACGGCGATGACGACCACGACGACACCGATGAACAGCGAATAGCGCGCACCGAAGATCAGCCGGGAAAGAATGTCGCGACCGACGGCGTCGGTGCCGAGAAAATAACTCAGCCTTCCTCCCTCCTGCCAGAAGGGCGGCAGCAGCAGCGCCTCACGATTCTGAAGGACCGCCGAATGGGGCGCCACGAGTGGCGCGGCGAGCGCGATGAGAACGATGACGGCAAACACTGCGAGACCGACGACGGCGCCTTTGTTCGCTGAGAAATAGAACCAGAACTCGGCCAGCATCTGCCGGCGAACGCTCTTTACAGGCTCTCTGTCCGGGACGTCGCTGCCGATGCCCTCAGCTGCTTCCTGGGCTTCGATGTGGCTCATCTTCGGCCTCCTACCGTACCCGGACTCGGGGGTTGATCACGCCATAGGTGAGGTCCACCCCCAGATTGACGACCATGATGACCACGGCAATCAGCAGGAGACCGCCCTGCACCACCGGATAGTCCCGACGAAAGACGCTATCGACCATCCATTTGCCAATACCGGGCCAGGAAAAGATCGTTTCGGTCAGAATGGCGCCGGCCATTAGGACGCCGACCTGCAGACCGATCGTCGTCACCACAGGGATGAGCGCGTTGCGAAGGGCATGGACGCCGACCACCCTCAGTCGCGAAAGGCCTTTGGCGCGAGCGGTTCGCACATAGTCTTCGCCAAGCACTTCCAGCATGGCCGACCGGGTCTGCCGGGCGATTACGGCGAGCGGAATCGTTGCCAGGACGATCGACGGCAGGACAAGGTGAGACAGCGCCGAGGTGAACGCGCCTTTCTGGCCCGACAGCAACGAATCGATCAGCATGAAGCCGGTTTCCGCCGGGAAGTAGTACAAAAGCGAAATGCGGCCGGACACCGGTGTCCACTGCAGGACGCCCGAAAACAGGATAATGAGAAGCAGGCCCCACCAGAAAATCGGCATCGAATAGCCGACCAGCGCCGCGCCCATCGCGGCCTGATCGAACCATGAGCCCCGCTTGACCGCGGCGATCACGCCGGCCGGGACCCCCAGCAACACGGCGATGACGATGGCGCAGAAGGCTAGTTCGAGCGTCGCCGGGAACAGAGTGAAGAACTCGCCTGCGACGCCGCGCTTGGTGACGATCGACGTGCCGAAATCGCCCTGGAACAACCCCAGGAGATAGTCGAAATACTGCACGACCAACGGCCGGTCGTAACCGAGCTCGTGCATGATGGCGGCATGCCGCTCCGGCGCCATCACACGCTCGCCCGACATCAGCGCAACGGGGTCGCCCGGCAGCAGCCGAATGAAGGCAAAGGCGATGATGGAGACGCCGATAAAGGTGGGGATCAGCACCAGGACGCGAGAGAGAAGAAAACGCAGCATAACGATGTGTCGCATGTTTTCCGGCCGCCGGGTAGCGGATTCCGGAGGCTGGTGATCTGGCGGGAGCTACCAAAACGCAACGCGGGGCGGCCATGGCCGCCCCGCGTTGGACGAGCCGGAAAAACGACTACTCGGCGATGTCGACGCCGTCGAAGCGGTGATATCCGAGAGGATCCTGAACGAAGTCCTTCACCGATTTGCGCATCGGCATGAAGACCTTCGAATGGTCGATCGTCAGCCAAGGCGCCTCCTGCTTGAAGACCACCTGCGCCTGTTCGTACAGCTTGGCGCGCTCGGCCTGGTCGGCGACTTCCTTGGCCTTGGTCACAAGATCGTCGAACTCCTTGTTGCACCATTGCGCGCGATTGTTGCCGCCCACCGCATCACACCCCAGCAGCGTGTCGAGAAAATTATCCGGATCGCCGTTGTCGCCGGTCCAGCCCAGCATCGCGGCGCCATCGCGGTCCTTCACCTTGGACTTTTCGAGATACTCCCCCCACTCGTAGGAGACGATCTCGGCCGAGACGCCGACCTTCTGAAGGTCAGCCTGCATCAGCTCCGCCGCGCGGCGAGCGTTCAGCATGTAAGGTCGGCTGACCGGCATCGCCCAAAGCTTCATGGAGAGATTCTCGACCCCCGCATCCAGGAGCATCTTCTTCGACGCTTCGGGGTCGTATTTGTCGTCCTCGACCGCGTCGTTATAGGACCACATCGTCGGGGGGATCGGATTCTTGGCAACCGTGGCGGCGCCTTGGAATACGGCGTCGACGATCGCCTGCTTGTTGATCGCCATATTCAGAGCCTTGCGGACCTCGACCTTGTCGAAGGGCGCTTGCGTGGTGTTGTAGGCAAGGTAGGCGACGTTCAGGCCTTCCTGCTCCAGAACGTTGAGATCGGCGTTACCCTGCATTGAAGCAACATCGGCCGCGTTGGGATACGGCATGATCTGGCATTCGTTCGCCATGAGCTTCTGCGCGCGCACGGAGGCGTCGGTGGTGATGGCGAAGATCAGGTCGTCGATCGGCTGCTTGCCGGCCCAGTAATCGACATGCGCCTTGTAGCGGATGACAGCGTCGGGCTGGTAGGCGACGAAGGCGAAGGGGCCGGTGCCGTAAGGTTGCTGGTTCAGCATCTCCATCTGGCCGTCAGCTTCGAGCTTGTCGGCATACTCCTTCGACATGATCGAAGCGAAATCCATCGCCAGATCTGCCAGGAACGGGGCTTCGGGGCGGTTGAGGGTGAACTTAACAGTCAGATCGTCGACCTTTTCGACCGACTTGATCAGCTCGGGAAAGCCCATGCCTGCGGAATATTCCCAGCTCGTTCCTGCCACGTAGGCATTCCAGGGATTGTCGGATTTCAGCTGGCGCTCGAAGGAAAAGACGACGTCGTCGGCATTGAGGCTGCGCGTCGGGGTGAAGAACTCCGTGGTCTGGAACTTCACGCCGGGGCGTAGCTTGAAGGTGTATTCAAGTCCGTCGTCCGACACCTCCCAGGACTCGGCAAGCCCCGGCTCTGTCTCGGTCGAGCCATGCTTGAATTCGACGAGACGGTTATAGACGGTTCGCGACGCGGCATCGAAGGTCGTGCCCGCCGTATAGAGCGCCGGGTCGAAGCCCTCGGGCGATCCTTCCGAACAGTAGACGAGTGTCTTGGCCGATGCGGCGGAACCGAGCGCCAGCGTCAAGGCAGTCGCGGCAACGAGCCGGGTGAGCAGTTTCATGGATGGCATCTCCCTGATCACAAGGCGGGCAAGACCCGCCGGAAGCCGACATCGGACAGGTTTTGCCAAAACCATGCAAGCGCAATTTTGACCAGATATTCAAAAATGATCCGCCACACCTTGGGGCAGATGGAATGTCCCACGTGAATTTTGGCCAGGATTGCCCCGTCTGTGATGCAAGGGTCGCCCAATCCCGTTTATGGTTCGGTGGATGAGCGAAAACAACGATAACTCCAAGGGCAGATTCCAGCCCCCTGCCGACAGACCGGCCATGCTGCAAACCGTCGACGCGGCCGCGAGGCGGCTCGCCCGGACACTGCTGCGCTCGGCTCGCCACGGCGCCCTGGCGGTGCTGCGCCCCGGCGACGGCCACCCGGCGGCCAGCCGGGTCCTCGTGGCGACCGACTTCCTCGGTCGACCGTTGTTGTTGATGTCCGACCTCACCCTTCACGCCAGGGCCCTTGCGGCCGATTGCCGCTGCTCGCTGCTGGTCGAGGCGACCGGCAAAGGCGATCCCCTTACCCATCCCCGTTTGACGGTATTCGGGGGGGCAAGCGCCGTTGCGGCGGACGATCCGAAGCGGCCGGCGCTGCGGGAGCGGTTCCTCGCACGCCATCCGAAATCGGCCCTCTACGCGGACTTCGGCGATTTCCACTTCGTGCGGCTGCAGCCGCAGTCCGCGTCGTTGAATGGCGGCTTTGGGCGCGCCTTCGAACTCGGACTCGCCGAATTCATCGACAGCCCCGCTAATGAACTCGAAGCGACGGCCATGCAAGCACGCAACCACATGAACGCCGACCATGGCGACGCCATCGACCGTATCGCCATCGACGCCGGCCATGAGGGACATGGATGGCGGATCGCGACGCTCGACCGCCTCGGTTTCGAAATTCTGCGAGGAGATGAACTATATCGATTGGAGTTTGGCGCCGATGCCGTCGCTACCGGCGGGCTCCGGAGCGCATTCGTCGATCTGGCGGCCGACAAGGCATGATCACTGCCCGGAATGACACCCGTGAGAGAGGGCCCTCGGGCACGGGCGAACGCGGCCTCACCGGGTCGCTTCGCGTCTTAAACCTTGTAGCCCTCCGGGCAGGCTGCTCGGAACCGGCGATTGCTCTGCCCGCTCAGATAAATGCACTGGCCCGGATTGTTGGCCGCCAGGCCGAGGACGCGATCGTCGGGTGTGACGACGGTCTCCGGAATTCGCCCGACCCGGAACGGCGCAACCTCGGCCCCGAAGAGACCGAAAACCGCACCAAACACGGGGGGCAAGGCGCCGCCGGTGCAACCGGACAACACCGCCGCCCCGACTAGGGCCGCAAGGAGAGCGCCGGTCTTTCGACGGTCATGGGGCGCCAGCGAACGTCTTTCCTTCACCCGCAGCTTCCCCATCCCACCTTCCGGCGCCGAACCGGATGCGCAGTGCATAGAGTCATATTGGCAGCCGGGTTCATGCATCGGACGCAAATCGCGCCGCGGCGAGGCCTATTTCCCGGATGTGGCTACAAAAAAGCTGCCGAGGCAACCCCGGCAGCTCTCTTATGATGAAAATCGCCGTCGCGCTCGCTCAGTAACCGGCCGGGCAGCGATAGATGT
This sequence comes from Aurantimonas marina, assembly GCF_017183135.1. Taxonomy (GTDB): domain Bacteria; phylum Pseudomonadota; class Alphaproteobacteria; order Rhizobiales; family Rhizobiaceae; genus Aurantimonas; species Aurantimonas marina. The sequence goes on from NZ_JADDXW010000011.1 coordinate 13,786, forward strand.
TGCCGTCGGAATAGCGGCAATAGCCCGGACGCTCCTTCGAACGACCGATGACGTTGCCGACTACCGCACCGGTGCCAGCGCCAATGGCGCCGCCGATCAGCGCGCCTTTCGCATCGCCTGTCACCCCCGCTCCGATGGCCGCGCCACCAAGGCCGCCGAGCGCCGCGCCGCCAGCCGTATAGCGGTCTTCCGTCGTACAACCGGCGACCAAGATGGTAACCGCTGCAATCGCGGCAATCGAATATTTCTTGAACATCTTCAACCTCTCACTGGACCTGTCGTCCCCACCAACAACGATAGCCCATCGATTTCGTTCCGTCACCATCTTGCCGACCGACTTCGTTCAGCTTGTCATGCGTGGCCTACGGAAGCCAAACCACCTGAATCTCCGGCGGCTCCCGTCAACGGGACGCGACCATCTGGGGCTCGGCGTCGAACGTGATCAGCAGTTCGCCATTTCGGCTAACAGCCCAGTCGATCGTGGCGGACTGTTCCAAAATGCCCGCGTCAACCGCCTTGCAAGCGCCAAGAACCCGGCGCTCGGTCGAGCCGGACAACCGCATCTCCAAGACTAGATCCCTTCGGCACTCTTCCAGCGACTCATAAGCAGGGACAGGAACCGGAATTTCTCTGCAGACCGAAGCATCACCCGAACAACCGACAAGCAACATAAAAGCAGCGATGTGTTCCATGGAAACTTCTCCTTTGGCCTAACAACGGCAAACTCGGGAAGTCGTTCCATATTCCGCCAGGGCACTCGCAAAAAAACCGTCTCGGATACGGGCGATTCGGGAAAACGCGCCGAGGGCACGCCGTCCCGCAGTGCCGGACGGGAAGACTCAAGCCCCGACGGCAGAGGAGCGCGAGTTGATCTCGTACTGCTCCCGGGGGATGGTCAGCGTATAGCGCAAACCATCGGAAAAATATTCGAGCGAGGCTTCGCCGCCGACCGCGTTCGGTACGATTCGTTCCAGCGTGGATGTGCCGAAACGGGCGTCCCGCTCCGGCCGAACACGCGGGCCATTTCGTTCTTGCCAGTCCAGGATGAGGGTTTCCTCACTTTTCCTGTTCTCAAGTCGCGCGCCGATAGCGACTGTTCCGCCGGGGACCGACAATGATCCGTAGGACGCGGCATTGACCGCCAGTTCGTGGAGCGCAAGCCCTACATGCAGCGAGGCCGTTGGCGAGAGATAGACGTCGGGGGACTCGACCGCGATTTGCGCCATGCCATCCGGCGCATAGCGCTCGACCTGCATCGTCACGAGGCTCATCAGGTCCGCCCCGCGCCAATCGGCATCGGTGACGATATCCTGCGAATAGGCTAGCGACTGGATCCGTCCTCTGAAACGGACAAGAAACTCCGGCACCGTGACCGAGTGGCGCGCCGTCTGGCTCGCCAGGCTCTGGATGATCGCCAACAGGTTCTTGGAACGATGCGACAGCTCGCGCAACAGGGTCTTCAGGGTCTCTTCGCGCCGCTTCTGCTCGGTAATTTCCACCGAAGTGCCGATCACACCGCAAACTTCGCCGGCGTCGTCGTGATCTGCGTCGACGCGCACGCCGTACCACCGCACTGACGAGCCCGACGCGATGGCCAACTCGAAATGAGCCGGTCGTTGCGTCCGGATCACCTCCCGCTTCATCGCTGTCGATCGCTCCGCGCTTTGTGAAGCGAGCAAGTCAGAGTCCGCCATGCCCGCTTCCGCCCCGGCGAGCCAGGAACGGCCGGCGTTACACACCCAGACGTAACGCAGGTCGCAGTCCTGCGCGAACACGGACATTTCCGTGTTTTCGAGAGCACGCAATACTTTGTTCGTCACCATCATACGACGCTCGACCAACATGATCGCCCCGACCTCGACATCGGGGCAATCCCAGGGGTGCCGCTACTATTTCGCCAAGAGAGGAGCGCTTTCGCTTTCGAGGGATCGATGCGCGCACCCGATTGCCAATAGGTGGCCCGGTTCCGCCGGCACTCCTTCGATCCGCGCTGAGGCACCATGAGCATCGTTTGCTCCAAGACCGGCGACGCTTCCCAGTTTCGAACCCCGGCAACTCGCTCCTCTCGCCTGACCTCGCAGCGGCGGACGCCGCTGGGTCTCTTCCGTGAGGCGCGACCATCATCGCGTTCTGGCTGGGAAACAGACACGGCGACAGCCGCTTACGCCGCCGCCTTGTTGTCGGCCTCGAAGAACAGAGCCTGGCTGATCAGCGCCTTCACCATGTCCGGATTGAATGGCTTGGTCACGAGGAAAGTCGGCTCAGGCCGCTCGCCGGTCAACAGCCGCTCGGGAAACGCGGTGATGAAGATGACCGGCACCGAAACCTTCGCAAGGATATCGTTCACCGCATCGATGCCCGAACTGCCATCGGCGAGCTGGATGTCGGCGAGAACCATCCCGGGCTGCTGCTGCTCGAACAGGGACACCGCCTCGGTTTGAGTGCGGGCAATGCCGGTCACTGTATGACCGAGGCTTTCCACCATCTGCTCGATATCCATCGCGATCAGCGGTTCGTCCTCAATGATCATGATATTCGTCGAAACCTGCCGTCCGATGTCGGAGCTGGCCTGGTCGATCAAGCTGGAGAATTCCGCTTCGTCGGCACCGAGAATGTAGCCGGCTTCCTCGGTCGTGAACCCCTCGACCGCGACCAGGAGGAAGGCCTGCCTCGGCAATGGCGAGATGGCGCGAAGGTTCCGGGATGCTCTCTCCTCCCAGGCGGAGGTCGGCGCATCTTCCCGGATGTTGACCTCGACCGACTGCCACATCGAGGAAAACAGCTTGTAGAGGGAAATCCGCGGCGCTTGATCGTCGGGAAACAGGCTGGGATCGGCAATCAACGCTTCCAAAACGGCCGCGACATACGCATCGCCGCTTGCCTGAGAGCCACTGAGCGCCCGTGAATAGCGCCGGAGATATGGAATATGCGGCGCTATGCGGGATGACATCGACATGAAAACTCCCCTCGTGTCGACCGAAACAAAGTCGGTGGGCGTGAAAACGTGGGATGCGCGAAAAAGTTCCCAGCTTCGGAACTTTGTGCGCTTCCAACGATTAGGCAAATGGGAACCGGTTCGCAAAAGTGAAACCTCGCCGCCAAATAATGTGCGGCGACGGGCAAGGGATCTTGATGGGCGAGGGATCGTGGCTACTTGTCCGCTTGCGATCGGCGATGGAATCACTGTGGAGCGAGTTTTCCTGATGATAGATACGCCACGGACCGTCAGCGCGCGGTGCGCAGCAACGCTGCTCAATGCAAAAGTTCGAGACGCATGATGGACGACCCCGAGACGAAGGAAGATATGGTGCACACGGCCCAAGCGAGTAAATCTGCGGGTAAGAGTTCCGATCCGGGCGTCCAGTCGGCGATCGGCAAGCGCCTCAAGGCGTATTACGATGACGTTGCGAGCGAGCCTGTTCCGGATCGATTCCTGTCGCTGCTGGATGCCCTCGACGAGGCCGAGTCCGCCTCCAAGACATCGGGCCGCAAGTAGGTCTCGATGAGCGATCAGCTGGACTTTCGCAGGGAATTGATTGCCATAATTCCCAATCTAAGAGCGTTCGCCGCCTCGCTGTCCGGTTCGTTCGACCGAGCCGATGATCTGGTGCAGGAGACGCTCGTCAAGGCTTGGGACAAGCAGCACACGTTCCAGCCTGGAACCAACCTCAAGGCTTGGCTCTTCACGATCTTGCGAAACGAATTCTACACGCAGATGCGCCGGAAGGGCCGCGAGGTGCAGGATGTCGACGGTATGCATGCCATGCAACTCGCCGGGCATCCCGAGCAGCAAGGGCATGTCGACTTGCAGGATTTCCGCAAGGCGCTGGACATGCTGCCCGACGATCAGCGTGAGGCGTTGATCCTGATCGGCGCATCCGGTTTCTCCTACGAGGAAGCGGCCGACATCTGCCATTGCGCCGTCGGAACGATCAAAAGCCGCGTCTCCCGCGCCCGCACCAGAATTGCTGAAATCCTGGGCATCGAGGGAGACGGCGAGTACGGTCCCGACTCAATTTCCTCCCAGATTATCGGGGTCGCTCCGGCCGCCTGACGTAGTCGCCTTGGGATGCAAAGTGGCGTCATTGGAACCACGCGTCGGCAAGATGGTTTCAGGTAAGAAGATCGCATCGGGAGCCGAGTGCCGTCCGGCTGGGGTTCCCATCGTCAATTCGCACAGAACGAGGTTTCTCATGGCTTCCAACACTTCCTCTAACGAAAGCCCGGCCGCCGGCCAGACGGCTGGTGCCAACGCGGCGAATGGTGGCAACGCCGACTTGGAGGCGCAGGTCGCCAAGTTGCGCGAAGACGTCGCCGGCGTGGCTGACGCATTGAAATCGCTGGCCACAAACCGGGCGGACGATGCGAAACGACAGGCTTTTGCCCTGCGCGACGACGTGCGCGAGCGCGGCGAGCAGTATCTGCGGCAAGCCCAAGACGCTGCCTCGGACCTTGAAGAGCAACTCAGCGAGAAGGTTCGGGCCGAGCCAATCAAGAGTGTGCTTATCGCCGCGGCGGCGGGCTACCTCTACGCCCGTATCTTCCGCCGCTGACAATGGTCCTGCAACTCATCACCAAGCTGATCACTGGCGAAGCCGGTGCCTACATGGCGCGGCTGAAGCGGCTGGCTGGGCTCTATGTCGTCATGGCGCTCTTCGCGGTGGCGATGCTGGCCTCGCTGCTTAGCGCTCTGTCGATTTTTTTGGCCGACCGCTTCGGAGCTTTGGAGACGGCGCTGGGTTTCGCGGTCGTATCGTTCCTGTTGCTCCTCGCGACATGGATCGCTGTGGTAATCGTGCGCAGGCCACCACGCAAACGCGCTGACGATCGCCTGCAACGCGATATTGCAGCGATCGCGGGCGTGACAGCCCTGTCCAATGCGCCTTTGCTCCTGGGTACGGTGAAGAAGCGGAAGTCGCTGTTGCTCGTCCCCGTCATAGCGGCGGGTGGATGGGGCATCTGGCGGGCGATCACCACTTACAGGAGCCGGGGAGACCGCTGGTACTGATGCCCTCGACTGCGGGCATTCTTACGGCACCGGCAGTGAGGTCCGGAGTTTCCAAGGAGTTTTCGATGACCACAATCCCACAGATCGACTACAAGACCTGGATCCTCGTGGCCGACGGCGAGAAGGCGCTTTTTCTGGAAAACATCGGAGACGCCGAACTGCCGAACTTCCAGGTGCGGCGCATCGAGGAACAGGAAAACCCGCCAAGTCGCGAGCAAGGCGCCAATCGCCCCGGGCGGGTATTCGATTCATCAACGGCTCGACGTTCGTCGGTCGCGGACACGGACTGGCACCAGATTGCAAAAGACCGCTTCGCCAAGGAGCTAAGCGCAATCCTCTATGCCATGGCGCATCGTGGTCGTTTCAAGAAAATCGTCATCGTCGCTCCTCCGAAAATCCTCGGAGATCTGCGCGACGAATTGCACAAGGAGGTTGCTGACTTGGTCGTGGGGGAGATCGCCAAGACCCTGACGAACCATCCGATCGATCGTATCGAGCACTTACTCGCCGCCTGAGGGCGGCGATTCGCCTCACCAATCCTCGCATGTCGCCCTCAACAAAGGGATTCCTTCATGTCCGATCTCGAATCCGAAAAAGTCAGGCAAGGCAAGAAGGGCACTCCGGTGCTCCTTATTCTCATTGCCGGGCTTGTTCTCGCCGTCATCGCCTTCCTGGCGATCGGCGCCTATGGCTGGTTCCTGCCGGATTCCGACCTTTCCACCGACCGTCCCGCCGTCGAGGCTCCTCCGGTCGGCTCCGAGCCGACGGGAACAGTCGTCGCGCCCGAAAATTCAGGCTAGTATCCGAGCTTCAGGGAGATTACAGATGTCCGATCCTCATACCCACACCGAGACCGACATCATCGCCGTGGACGAAGAGATCGGCGACGATGACGACCAGCCCGGCATTAGCCAGCCGGTCACCCAGGCTGAGATCGAAGATATTCTCAACAGTCCCGGGATGACGATCGAAGAGCGGCAAAGGCGCCTGGAGGAACTGGCTCGCCAGGTCGGCACGCGGGAAGTCATCGATCAGGGTGACGAGTTCGACCCGTTGCAGCAACAGATCAGCGAAGCGCTGAATATGCTGGCCCAGGGCGGCCATACCTACGGCACGCTCGAGGCGGCGGGCCTCGATCCCGAGGCACGCTCCGATGCGTGGTCGCCAGACGACCTCCCGGATGAGAATGATGAGACCGAACCACGGTAGCGCGACGAGGAGCCCAAAGGATGCCCAGATCAGAGGGAAACCACGATGATCCACGGCTGAAGGACCCGGACCTTTACGAGATCCTGAGTGACAAGGGGAACTCAAAGGAAAAGGCGGCGCGGATATCCACCGCCTAGGCGAACCAGCAGATGCATCCTCTAGAAAGGGAGGCTCGCGGCCGCGCTGTGAGGACTGGTCGAAGAAAGAATTGTACGGACGCGCCCGGGAAATCGGCATAGACGGACGTTCCGAGATGACCAAGACCGGGTTGATCGAGGCCCTGCGCCATCACTGAGCGCGGGGCGCGTCGCAGGCTGTCTCGATCGGATGAGCCGGGGTCCTGCCGGCCCATCAAAGATAGGTGGCCTCCGCCGGCACCAGGACCTTGAGGGCGCGTGGGTGGATCTCCACGATGCTTTCCGCGTCCAACGTGCAGAGTTCGCCATCCAGAACGGCCCGCTTCTTCCGGTTCTTGCCCCGATAGTGAATGTGCACCCGTTGCGCGGTCTGGGAGAGGAGATCGGGATTTTGCCGCCAGGCGCCGGTCAAGATGTCAAACGTCAACTTGGTCACCGCGCCCACCTTGCGTTCCGTGCAGATGTAGACACCCAATTCGCCTCCCCGCGGATCATCGGCATACGGGATATGCCCAACGCCGTAGAGGTTGTTCGACACCGCGACGGCAGGCGACTTGATACGCTTGAGGACGCCGTCGATCTCGAGCTCGAGTTCGATCGCAGGAACCCGCCGTAGCGCCAGAAAAACCGCGCGGGCCGTCGCGACGATTTTACCGAGCCGGGAGCCATACTGGATCTTGGAGCGCATCCGGACCATCCGGGCATGCAACCCGACGGCAAACTGATGCACGAATATCCGGTCATTGACGCTGCTGATGTCAACATTCACCACCACGCCCCCTGCCAGCGCGGCTACGGCTGCGGGCAAATCGAGCGGAATTTGGAGTGTCCGGGCAAACAGGTTCATCGTGCCGGCCGGCAAAATGCCGAGCGCGATGCCGCCGTGGGCGAGCGCCGCAGCTGCGGCCGATACCGTTCCGTCGCCGCCACCTACTAAAAGCACGTCGAGATCGTCACGCCGAGCGGCGGCCTTGATCGCGGCGACGATTTCGTCCCCCGCGCGACTCTCCACAGCTAATTCATGCCCGTGGATCGAAAATTCGTCACGCATGAGCGCCGTGAGTTCCTCGTGGTCCGTCGTTTTCAGCGTTCCGCCGTCTCGGTTGAGGAGGGCGAGAATCTTCATCGGGTCGTTTCCGGCGTTTGAGGTCATCGGTGGGGTTTGCCGCCCCCCGAACTAATTAGGCGGCGAGTTCACAAGCAAATGGGATGGAAGAAAAGAAACGCTCCAAGCCCATGCCAGATAGGCGGGGAAACCTTTTCCACCACATCAACGATGCGAAAAACACGAAAAACAGTTGCTAAGCGGAACCACTGTCCGGGTGGCCCGTTTCCTCGCCATCGTCGAACCCGGCCGCTGTTAGCGTGCCCAGATGTGGGAGCATCTCATGATCGAATGGATCGTCATATTGCTGATCGTTGCGGCGGTCGCCAGCCTGTTGGGATTTCGCGGCGTCGCCGGCGCATCAGCCGGAATCGCCAAGATCCTCATATTTATCGTCCTCGTCGGCCTGCTGTTGATGCTGCTTTTCGGAGTGCTGGTCTTCGCATAACGGGAGTCGCCGCGGGCACAGTCTTCGCGGCCAGCCTCATCACGAAATGTGTGAATAAAACGTGATCGTATGGGAACCGATCGGTTTCCCACCAATTAACCCACTGACGCCACGCGGCACTGCTTTCCACAACACATGCCGCGTGGCGAAGTCTATCGATAACAATAGACCAAGGAGGTCTTACCATGATCCGCAAGCTTCTCGCTACTACCGCGCTTGCCACTGTGATCGCTACCGGCGCCTATGCGCAGGATGCTGCCAAGCCGGGCCAGACCAAGGTGCCGGAAGCAGCTGCAACCGCAGACACGTCCGCGACGACGGCACCGCCTGCCGCTGACGCGAGCGCCCAGACTCAGCAGGCCGCCGACGCCGGCAATTACCTGCAGAATCTGTCCGCTGATCAGTACATGGCTTCCGAGCTCGATGGCGCATCGCTCTATGCCAGCGAAGCTCAGGACGCCGAGACCATCGGCGAGATCCAGAACTTCCTCGTCGGTAGCGACGGGACTGTCGTGGCGGCCATCGTCGATGCGACTGTAGGCGACCAGTCCAAGACCGTCGCCGTTCCATTCGACCAGATCACCTGGACGGTGGACCAGGACAATGAGCCGCGCGCCGTTCTCAACCTGAGCGCCGACCAGCTCGCCCAGGCTCCGGCGTTCACCAAGCCGAATGAGCAGCAGGCTTCGACGCAGGCCGAAGGCAGTGTCACCCCACCCGCCGGGGACATGAGCGCCGACACGGCTGCGAATATCGGAGCGACCACGCAGCCGGCAGCGGACGCGTCGACGCAGACGGCCGCCGCGACCGACACGGCGCCGACGGCTGAGACCCAAACCGAGGCGAAGATTGCCGCGGACACCGCTCAGCCCGACGCGAATGCCGCGGCCACTCAGACAGCCTCGTCCTCAACGGGCGGTGGTGAGTTCCTGGCGAGCGTGGGCGCGGACCAGTATCTGTCCGAGAACATCATCGGCGCCGAGGTCTATTCCGGTCCTGGCGAGGACGCGGATGAGATCGGTGAGATCAACGATCTGGTTCTCGCCTCCTCCGGCAAGATCGAAGCCGGCGTGGTCGGCGTCGGCGGGTTCCTCGGGATTGGTGAAAAGGACGTCGCTGTTCCCTTCGACCAGTTCCAGATGAGCCGCGAAGCTGACGACAACGACGATGTCCGCGTGACGCTGGCCGCGTCGAAGGATCAGCTGGAGAAGGCTCCGTCCTTCGAAGACGAGCGTTCCGACCAGATGGCGGCGACCGCTAACGGGGCTGCTGCTGGTGGCGGAATGACGGCCGGGACGAACGAGTCCGCGGCAAATGTCGAGGCTTCTACGCAGAAGTCGGCCGAGTACACCGAAAAGCTCGCGGCCGACGCTAACACGAACACCAACGAGGCCGCCGACAAGGCCGCGATGGAGACGACGCAGGCTGCGAACAACGCCGAGACCAAGATGGACAACGCGGCTCAGCAGACCCAGCAGGCCGCGGATGCCGCCGCAGCTGGCACGGCGGGTGTTGCCGCCAGTACGGCCGACGCGACGACCACTGCTTCGACGGGCGGCACAGGCCAGCAGGCGCAGATGACTCCGGTCACGGACCAGTCGCAGCTGACCGCCGACAAGTTGATGGGTACGACGGTGTACGGCCCGAACGATCAGACGGTCGGTGAGATCGGCGACATCGCGCTCAGCAAAGACGGCAAGGTCGATGCGGTCATCGTCGACGTTGGTGGCTTCCTCGGGATCGGCGAGAAGGAAGTGGCGGTTGCCATGGACAACCTGCAGTTCATGCAGGATGCCAACGGCTCGCTCTACCTCTACACGCAGTTCTCCGAGGAACAGCTGAAGAGCCAGCCGGAGTACAACGCCGACACCTACGCCGAGAGCCGCGACACCATGCGCCTCCAGAGCGGCGCGATGCCCGCGCAGTCCAGCAACACGGCTCCGGCCCCGGCCGCAGAGCAGCCGGCGACGAAGACCAACTGATCGTCCACAGATCAGCAAAACAGTCGAAAGGGGCTCGCCGAAAGGCGGGCTCTTTTTTCGTTGCCGTCCCGTGATTGTTCCGCGATGCCGTGCTTGTGAAGCCGAAACGACCCGAGTTACAGTTCGTAATCCATCCTTGCGGGTGCCGTCGTCCAAACTCCGCTATAATCGTATCGACGGCCCGACGATCGCGCCGCCATTCGAGATGACACGGTAGCAAATGGCTTTCCTGAAACAGCTGATTGTAACGCTCCTGGTGCTGCTGGGGGCGGGGGCGGCCTATCTGAAGTTCGATCCGGCGGCGGGTCGATGGATCCTGGAATCAGATATTGCCCTCGCCCCGGCGATCCGATCCGCGATCGTCTGGCTTGCGCCCGAGGCGGCGAATCCTGAGGTGGGAACAAGGGCTGAGCGTCCAGGCGGAGGACGCCAGGGCGCAGGCCGGGACAGCAGCGCAACTCCCGTGGTCGCGGGCGCGGTTACGACCGGGGTGACCCGCACGCGGATGCGGGCGATCGGAACCGGCGACGCCGCGCGCTCGATCGTCGTCTATCCCGACAATACCACCGGCATCGTGGCGGAGATCGGCATCGGTTCCGGCGAGAAGGTCGAGGACGGCGACGTTCTCGTGCGGCTTGAGAGGGCGAGCGAGGAAATCGCAGTGGAGCGTGCCCGGATTGCCCTCGATGCGGCGGAAGACAAGGTTACCCGCTTCGAACGGCTGCGGAAGTCCAATACCCTGAGCGCAGTCGAAGTCGATACTATCATCCGCGAGCGCGAGACCGCCAAGCTGGATCTGCGGACCGCTGAAATCGCGCTGGGCAAACGGGACATTCGTGCTCCGATCGCCGGCCGCGTCGGCATCGTCTCTGTCGACAAGGGAGATCTTGTCGGCAGCCAGACGGTCATTGCCACCGTGGATGATCGTGAGCAGTTGAAGGTCATCTTCTACACGCCGGAAAGCTTCGTGCAGGAACTGAAAGTAGGTACGCCTGTCCAAGCCGAATCGACCGCCCGGCCGGACAAAACCTATCAGGGCCACATCAGCGCGATTGACAGCCGTCTGGATGAGACCAGCCGCACCTTGCGCACCGAAGCGACGATCGACAATTCCGACGACGCGCTGCGTCCGGGCATGTCATTCACCGTGACCTTATCGCTGGAGGGCGAAACTTTCCTCTCCCTCGATCCGATCGCCGTTGTTTGGGAGCGCGCCGGACCGATCGTGTGGAAAATCGTCGATGGCAAAGCGAGCAAAGCTCCAGTCCAGATCGTCGAGCGCAATATCGACAGGGTACTGGTCACATCCGACGCTCTCGAGGTGGGCGATCTCATCGTCGTGGAGGGGCTGCAGTCCGTTCGCGCGGGCGGCTCCGTCGAGATCCAGGCAACCGGCGGGCCGGAGCGAAGCGGAGCGCCGGCTTCGCCCGGGTCAGCCGCCCGGACACCGTCGGCCGACAATGCGCCGTCGATGCGCGGACGCCGGAGTTTCCTTGCTCCGCAGGCTGTCGGAAGCGCCGCGGCAGCCGCCTTGCCGACCAGGCTTCCGCTGGCGAGCGACGCCGAGGGCTCGGCCCGATGAGCTTACCATCCAAGCCCGACGGTCTGACCGCGCTGGCGGGTCTCTTCGTGCGCCGGCCGGTTCTGACCATCGTCCTCAACCTTTTGATCGTCGTCGCGGGGCTCGCGGCTTTCAACGCGGTCGAAGTGCGCGAACTACCCAATGTCGACCGGCCGGTGATCAGCGTCAGCATCGACTTCGACGGCGCCTCACCGGAAACGGTCGACCGACAGATCACCAGCGAAATCGAGAGCGCCGTCGCCCGCGTGTCCGGTATCGCCGCGATCTCCTCGCGCTCGCGCTTCGGCGACAGCCGGGTGACCATCGAATTTACCGACTCGACCGACCTCAACGTTGCGGCCAGCGACGTTCGCGACGCGGTCGGCCGTGTCGCGAATGTCCTGCCGGATGGCGCCGGCGAACCCCGGATCGTCAAGGCCGACGCCGACGCCGAGGCGATCATGCGGCTTGCGGTGACGGCGCCAGCGATGGCCATCGAGGATCTGTCGACACTGGTCGAGGACCGCATCGCCGATCAACTGGCGGCCGTCGAAGGGGTCGCGGATCTGCAGACCTACGGCGAGCGCGAAAAGCTGATCTATGTCGACATCGATCCCGACAGATTGGCGACGCGTGGACTGACGCTTGGCGACGTCGCTGACGCGCTGCGAAACGCCGCGCTTGACGTGCCCGCCGGATCGCTGGCGTCGCCGACCCAGAATCTCATCGTGCGCGCCGACGCCAACGTGACCTCGCCCGAAGCGTTCGAGGCCATCTTCCTCGACGCCCGCACGCGCTTGGCCGATGTCGCCAGCGTGCGTTTCGGGCCGGACGACGCGGCCTCCCAGCTCCGGGTGAGCGGCCAGGCAGGCGTCGGCCTCGGTGTCGTGCGCCAGGCCGGATCGAGCACGCTCGACATCTCGTCCGGCATCCGCGCCGAAGTCGCCAATCTCAATCGTACGCTTCCCGATGGCGTCACGGTTCGCGTGACCAGCGACGACGCAACCTTCATCAACGGGGCGATCCACGAGGTGGCGGTGGCCCTGGGACTTGCCGTCGCCATCGTCGTCCTGGTGATTTTCCTGTTTCTCCTCAACGTCCGCGCGACCGTCATTCCAGCGGTGACGATCCCCATCGCCTTGATCGGCGTTATCGCCTTCATCCATCTCGTCGGCTTTTCGATCAATATCCTGACGCTCCTGGCGCTGGTGCTGGCAACCGGCATGGTCGTTGACGACGCGATCATCGTCTTGGAGAATATCGTGCGGCGCCGCGACATGGGGGCCCGGCCCCGCGCCGCGGCTGTCATCGGCACGCGCGAGGTGTTCTTCGCGGTCATCTCGACCACGGCGACGCTGGCCGCGGTCTTCGTGCCGATCTCGTTCCTGCCGGGAACGGCCGGCGGCCTGTTTCGCGAGTTCGGTTTCGTCCTCGCGATCGCGGTGGTCATTTCCTCCTTCATCGCTCTGACGCTCTGCCCGATGCTCGCGGCGCATTTCCTCAAGGCGCGCGAGGACGAGCGAAAGCCGGGTTGGTTCCAGCGAACGACGCGGTGGATCGGCGCACGTCTTGCGGGACTCTACGCCGTCACGCTTCGCGCCTGCCTCGCGCTTCCTCTCCTCGTCGTTGTCGTCGCCGGCCTGTTCTCCTTCGCGGCCTATCTCACCTTTCTCCAGATGCCCCGGGAATTGACGCCGAGCGAGGATCGTGCCCTGGTCCTGATGAGCGTCAGTGCGCCGCAAGGGGCCAGCCTCGACTACACCAATTCTCAGCTGCGCCGGATCGAGGACATCGTTCGTCCCTATGTGGAAAGCGGCGAAGCCGAGAACGTTTTCGCGATCTCGGGTCGCGGCTCGTCGAATTCGGCTTTTCTGGTCGTCACGCTGGCGGACTGGGCGGAACGCGAACGCTCGCAGCAGGCGATCGTCGCCGAGATCAATGGCAAGCTGCGCCAGGTGGCGGGCGTGCGCGCCTTCGCCATCCAGCCAAATTCGCTCGGCATCCGCGGCGGCGGGCGGGGCCTGCAATTCGCCATCGCCGGGCAGAATTACGAAGAGCTAGCAACGAGCGCCGACAGGCTGAAGGAGGCCATGCAGGCCGACGGCCGCTGGGGCAGCATACGGCTCTCCGAAGACGCTACCCAGCCGCAGCTCTCGGTGCTGATCGACCGAGCCCGCGCCTCCGATCTCGGCATCGACATCGATGGCCTCGCCACGGCGATGCAGGCGCTCCTCGACGGCCGAGAAATCGGCCGGACCTACATCGAGGACAAACAGGTGTCGATCAAGCTGATATCGACCAGCGACCCGGTCAACGATCCGGGCGATCTAGCCAACATCTTCCTGAAGGCTCAGGATGGCCGCATCGTGCCGATGTCGACGGTGGCCAGCGTCGAGGAAAAGCCGATCGCGCCCGCGCTCACCCGCGAGGCTCGCTCACGCGCAGTCTCGCTCGCCGCGCAATTGCCGGACGGCATGGCGATCCAGGAGGGCTGGGTTTTGCTGCAGGCTTTCGCCGCCGACATCTTGCCGGCCGACCAGCGGCTGATCCCGCTGGCCGAAGCAGCGGCGCTCGGAGAGGCCAACAGTGGACTTGCGATGGTCTTCGGCTTTGCCATCGTCATCATCCTCCTAGTCCTCGCCGCCCAGTTCGAGAGCTTCGTCTCCGCTTTCATTATCATCGCGACCGTGCCGCTCGGTGTCGCCTGCGCGATCTTCGCGCTCAATTTCTTCGGGACCAGCCTCAATCTCTATAGCCAGATCGGCCTCGTCCTGCTGGTCGGCATCATGGCCAAGAACGGCATCCTCATCGTCGAATTCGCCAATCAGCTGCGCGAGGAGGGGATGGGATTGCGGGAGGCGGCGGAGCAGGCCGCGTTGATCCGGCTGCGCCCGGTTATCATGACCATGATCGCCACCGTCGTCGGCGGCGTGCCGTTGGTACTCGCCTCGGGCGCCGGAGCCGAGGCGCGCGCAGCGCTCGGCACGGTGATCGTCGGCGGTCTCGGCCTCGCCACCTTCTCGACGCTCTACGTCACCCCCGTCGCCTATCTGATCCTCGGCCGCTTCTCGACGCCGAACGCCGAGAAAGCGGCACGGCTGCACCGCGATATCGCCGCAGCGGAGGCTTCGGGGGCGCCGGTGGAATGAGAAACGAACGGGCTGTCACCTTAACCGGAAACCCAGAGCTTTGGACCAAAAGATGAAATACGGTTCTTAGGTCATTCCCCGGCCTCGACCGGCGCCCGCGACAGGAAGCTGCCGCGGAGCGTTGATCTTGCTTTGGGAGGGTCCGATCACGCATGGGCGGCTGCGGCCGCGAACTTCGGGCCAGCCGAATTCTCAAACGATGCTGTTCCGACACCGCCGGGTTTGCCGATCAGATACCCTTGGGCGGCGTCGCAACCCAGGGATTTCAGCAAGCGCAGCTGCTCGACCGTTTCAACGCCCTCTCCCAATGTCGCGATCCCGATATCCCGGCCGAGTTGCGTCACTGCCCGAAGGACCGCCATGGAGCTATTGTCGGTCGCCGCCGTCGCCACGAAACTTCGATCGATCTTAATCCGGTCGAGTGGCAGGTCACGCAGATGGGCGAGCGAAGAATAGCCGGTTCCGAAGTCGTCCATCGCGACCTTGATCCCCAATGCCCGAAGCGCCTTCAACGTCTGGGCGACATGCGTGCCGTGGGAGACGATCGCCGTTTCGGTCAGTTCGACCTCGAGGCGATGCGCCGGCAGTCCACTTTTAGCCAAAGCCTGGGTGACGTGCGCAAATAGCAGCGGCGTTCGAAACTGCACCGCGGAGACATTGACGGCAACGTACATGCCGTCTCGCCATGTCGCGGCCTCGCGGCAGGCTTCGGCGAGAACCCAGCCGCCGATCGTCACAATGCATCCAAGTTCCTCCGCCAACGGGACGAAGTCGGCGGGCGAGACCAAACCGCGCGTCGGGTGGTGCCATCGGATCAACGCCTCGAAACCAACGGTCCGCTCACTCGTCAGATCGCGGATCGGCTGATAGACGAGACGAAACTCGTGGTTTTCCAAGGCCGTCATCAAGTCCGTTTCGAGTTGATGACGGGCGGTGGCTTTCTCGAGCATGCCCTCCTCGTAGGAAAACACGCGGTTGTGGCCGGTGCGCTTGGCCTCGTTGAGCGCAATGTCGGCGCACTGCATCAGCCCTTCGGCGGTCTCGGCCCGCTCGGTCCGGCAAATGCCGATGCTGCATCCCGTGAAAATGACATGGCCCAGAATCTCGAAGGGATCCGCGAGCGCAAGAATGATGTTGTATGCCATGCCGACAGCATCCTCATCAGTGCCGGAGACCAGCACGGCCAATTCGTCCGCGCCGATTCGCGCGACGAAATCGTCCGGCCCAACGACCCGTCGGATGCGATCGGCCACCTCCACCAGAAGGACATCGCCGACGGCATGGCCATACGTGTCGTTCACGATCTTGAACTGGTCGAGATCGACCAGCAGATACCCGGAACGGTTGTCCGAGAGAAAAGCGGTGTCGACCCGCTCCCGCAGCGCCCGACGATTGGCCAGTCCCGTCAGCGGATCGTGAGATGCCATTCGTTGCAACTGCTCATTCGATACCGCGCGCGTGCGGTCGTCGATGAGATAGCTGGATATGCCCGTGCCGAGAATGATCATGGCGCCGATCAGGATTGACAATGCCATGGCGGCGAACGCCGCGCTGTCCACGCCGGCTCCCACTCCCGCTATCGGCGACACCTCGAATGCCGCCATGCCCATGAAGTGGAGAGTGACGATAGAGACCCCCAGCAGTATCGTCGTGACATGCCGCTTCACGCCGCGCACCCAGCGATGGGCGGCGGCGACCGACGCGATGGCCAGGCCGACGGCCATCGCGATCGAACTCATGACATAGGCCTGATTCCACGAGACCAGGCCTTCGACGCGGTACGCAAGCATGCCGACATAGTGCATTGCGGCGATGGACAAGCCGATGACACCGCCACCGACAATCGTCCCGGAGCGGGCTTGCCACTTCGCACAGATAGAGAAGCCGATGCCCGAACCGACGAAGGCGATTAGGATCGATACCAGCGTGAGTACCGGATCGAAGGTCACCGCGGCCGAGGGACGATAACCGAGCATGGCGATGAAGTGGGTCGCCCAGATGGCGGAGCCGGCGCTGACGGCTGTCAGAAAATTCCAGCCATGGCGCCGTAGACCGTCATTGTGCAGCGCGCGCCGAAACAAGCTGATCGTCACAGCGGCGCCGACGACGCACATTAACGCCGCCAGCAGCACAAACGGAATATTGTGGTCAAGAACCACGCGGGAAACGACGCGCATCACGGTTCCAATCTCGTTGAGCCCTCCGGCATAACCTCCTAAGATTAAGGAATTGACTGATTATTCGACGCAATTTTTTCAGTGTGAGGGACGATGGACGCCACATCCGCGGCGGGCCGCCGGTGCTGGTTTTCCGTGGATGTCCATGCACAGGACGGCGTGACGTGAATGAGCGCGCTCGTTTCGGGTGCTGGATGATAGCCAGATCGAGTCCGACCGTTTAGCCGCACCATTTGTTGCCGCTGTTCGGCCATCGCTGCGCCAGACCTTCGGCCATCAGAACCTCGCCCGCATCACGGCCGTTCGCAAGCGTCACCGACACCAGCCGCCGTCCGTAGCGATCCAGTCCGCCGCCATGCAAGGAATACCCGCCGGACATCAGTGCTTGGAGCCTGTGGGTCGCCCGATTGCCTATACTTTTCTCGGCCGCGCAGCCGGGCTTCGAGACCTCGGGGGCGTCGATACCCGTCATCCGCCATTTCGTGCCAGCCTCCCATCCTGTGTCGCCATCGACGACGCAGGTCACGCGGACCGAACCGGAGCAAAGCGGAATGCGGCGTGCGGCGGAGCGAGGCCCGGTCGTTTGCGATGGTGTGGGAACCAAGCGTTCGAGCCGGTCGAACCATCCCTGCTCCCTGGCAAGACCGACACCCACCATGACCGCGAAAACTGTCGCAACCGATACGGCATCCCGGATCATGCGATACGGCAGCCACGAACGCCGCTTCCGTCGGAACCGGATGGGCTGGCGGGAATATCGCTTGCGCGGCGATGAGGAGGTCCAAGGGATCATCGCTCGAGATTAGCTATGGCTCGTAAACGGAAATTTACTTGGATCGCGAATCTTTCAAACAACTTATCCGCAGGTGTTGCACCCGTTTTGGAACGACGCACCAAGGGCTTGCGGCGACTCTGGCACTGCCGCCCTTCCCCCTTCTCCCCATCCCGGCTAGAACGCCGCCATGGCACCCCCTCCCCTTTTGCGCCTCGACGGCGTTCGCCTCACCTTCGGCGGCACGCCGCTTCTGACCGGCGTCGAACTCAACGTCCTTCCCGGCGAGCGCATCGCGCTGGTCGGGCGCAACGGCTCCGGCAAATCGACGCTGCTGAAGATCGCCGCCGGGCAGGTCGAGCCGGATTCCGGCGAGGTCTTCCTGAAGCCCGGCACGACCCTGCGCTACCTGCCGCAGGAGCCGGACTTCGGCAGCTTCAAGACCGTTGGCGCCTATGTCGCCTCGGGCCTTGGCCCGGCCGACGACCCGCACCGCGTGACGCGGTGCCTCGACGCGCTGGGGCTGACCGAGGAGATGAAGCCGGAGAACCTGTCGGGCGGCGAGGCCCGCCGCGCGGCGCTCGCCCGGACGCTGGCACCCGAACCTGATATTGTCCTTCTCGACGAGCCGACCAACCATCTCGACCTGCCGACCATCGAATGGCTGGAGGACGAAGTGCGGCAGATGAAGAGCGCCGTCGTCGTGATCAGCCATGATCGGCGGTTCCTGGAACGGGTCACTCGCGCCACCGTCTGGATTGACCGTGGCGCGGCCAGACGCCTCGATGAAGGCTTTTCCGGCTTCGAGGCCTGGCGCGACAAGGTGCTGGAAGAAGAAGAGCGCGACCTGCAGAAGCTCGACCGCAAGATCGTGCGCGAGGAGCACTGGCTGCGCTACGGCGTCACCGCGCGGCGCACCCGCAACATGCGTCGGCTCGGCGCCCTTCACGATCTGCGCCAGCAGCGCCGCGACACGCGTCGCGCCGTCGGTCAGGTGTCGATGGAGGCCAGCGCGACCCGGGAGAGCGGCAAGCTCGTCATCGAGGCCGTCGGAATCTCGAAGGCCTACGACGGACGCACGCTGATCGACAATTTCTCCACCCGGATCGCCAGGGGCGACCGGGTCGGCTTCGTCGGTCCGAACGGCATCGGCAAGACCACTTTGTTGAAGATGCTGATCGGCGAGCTCAAACCCGATTCCGGCAAGGTCAAGCTCGGCACCAATCTCGATCTCGCCTTCCTCGATCAGAAGCGCGCGGCGCTGGACGACAATCTGTCGGTGCAGAATGCGATCACCGACGGGCGCGGCGACCAGGTGATGGTCAATGGGGAGCCGCGCCACGTCGTGGGCTATCTCAAGGACTTCCTGTTCACCCCCGAGCAGATCCGCACCCCCACAGGCAAGCTCTCCGGCGGCGAACGGGCACGTTTGCTGTTGGCCAAAACTCTGGCGACGCCGGCTAACTTTCTGGTTCTCGACGAGCCGACCAACGACCTCGACATGGAAACGCTGGACCTCCTGGAGGAGTTGATCGCCAACTATCCCGGCACCGTGCTTCTCGTCTCCCACGACCGCGATTTCCTCGATCGCACGGTAACCAGCGTGATTTCGCCGGACGGCAATGGCCGTTGGCTGGAATATGCCGGCGGCTACACGGACATGCTCACCCAGAAGCGCGAGACCCGAAAGACCGAAGCCACCGGCGGCACCGCGGCGGCCAAACCACTGCGCCGCTCAGGTGGCTGGGGTGCCCAGCAGAGCGCGACGAGGTCCGGCCCCAAGCTCTCCTTCAAGCAGAAATTCGCACTCGAAAACCTGCCGAAGGAAATCGCCAGGCTGGAAGCGGCGATCGCCAAGGCGGAGGCCGAGATGGCCGATCCGGCACTCTTCGCCAAGAACGCCAAGCGCTTTGCCGAACTCGCGAGCGCGGTCGACAAGAACCGGGCCGCGCTGTCGAAGGCCGAGGACGAATGGCTGCAGCTGGAAATGCGGCGGGCCGAGATCGAGGGGTGAAGCCGTCTCCAGATTTGCGCCTAGCACTGGCCGTCTCGCAATCGGCATACGCACGATCGCAACCGAACGGAGGGATGGCCACGGGACAGCTTTCACGCTCTTCTTAATCGAAACCGCGTAGGACTGGGTGCATCCTGCATCTCACGACGCCGGTGAGCGGTCGCAGACGAAGTGAAACGGAGAGGCCAATGATCGAAGCCGCAAAGAGACCGGTATCGGATTCCTGTGATCTAGCGATTGAAGCGGGTCGGACACGGGCGGAGCAGATAGTGCAGCGGGCCAGATATCTCCCGACGCTGCTCGTCATGCTTGCCCTCGCCCTTGTCACCGTGCTGCCCCTCCCCGCACTGGCCTTCGAAACCACTGCCCCGACGGCTCTCCTCGTCGATTTTTCCACCGACCGGGTGCTCTACGAGAAGAACGCCGACGAAAGGATCGCGCCGGCGAGCCTGGCCAAGCTGATGACGCTGGCCGTGATCTTCGACGCATTGCGCGAGGGCACCGTCCAGCGCGATGATCGCTTCACGGTCTCGGAAAAGTCGTGGCGTGAGGGCGGCGCGGAATCTGGCGGCTCCACCATGTTCCTGCCGCTCAACTCGGAGGTCACCCTCGATGACCTAATCAAGGGCATCGTCATCCAGTCGGGCAACGACGCCACCATCGTCGTGGCGGAAGGCTTAGCCGGCTCGGTCGCTGCTTTTGCCAAGAAGATGAACGCCGAGGCCAAGAAGATCGGCCTGACAAACTCCCACTTCACGAATCCGCACGGTCTGCCCGATCCGGAGCAATATGTGACGGCGCGCGATATGGTGCGTCTGGCCGCCTATCTGATCCGCGAATTTCCGGACGAATATCCGCTCTTCGCCGAGGAAAGTTTCACCTTCAACGGCATCAAACAACAGAATCGCAATCCGCTGCTGCGCGTCGGCGCCGACGGGCTGAAGACCGGCCATACTGCCAAGGCGGGTTTCGGTCTCGTCGCCTCGGCCGAACGGGACGGGCGGCGCATCGTGCTGGCGATGAGCGGCATGCAATCGGCCGACGAGCGGGCGCGCGAGACGCGGCGGCTGATGGAATACGGTTTGCAGGAATTCGAGGAGGTGGTGCTGATCAAGATCGGCGAAGCCGTCGGCGAGATAGCTGTCCGCGACGGCGACGCCGAAACGGTGCCGCTCATCGCCGATTCCGAACTCCGTTTGCTGGTGCCGCGGGGCAGCCTCGCGGACGTGACGCGGACAATCCTCGACAACGGTCCGGTCGCGGCACCGGTCGCGAAGGGCCAGCGCCTCGGCTGGATACGGTTCTCGCGCGGGGACGAAACCGTGCAAGAGGTGTCACTGCACGCCGCCCAGCAGGTTGCGCGCACAAGCTTCTTGCGCCGGATCGGCCAGACGATTGCGAACCAACTGACCTGGCGCAGCGCGAAAGAGCCTTGACGCGCCGCACTTTAAAGCCGATATGCGTCCTCATCACGCCGTGATCGCGCAGCGCCTGCTTCTTTCTCGACACCATCAGGGTTTCGGGATTTTCGCCAGCGCCAATCGAATCGGCCCGCGGCTTCGGTCGAGGGTTTCGCATTTCGACACGGCCCGTCGATCCGTCCGCATGCGCGAAGACGATCGGCTTCTTCGCGGACGCACCGTCCGCATCCCGTAAGGCATCCATTGACCCATACCGATTTCAAGGCGTTCGGCCTGGCCGACACGCTTCTCGACGCGCTTGCGCGTCTCGACATAACGCAACCCACACCGATCCAGTCACAGGCGATACCCGCCGTGATGCAGGGTCGCGACGTCCTCGGCGTCGCTCAGACCGGCACCGGCAAGACTGCGGCGTTTTCGCTGCCGGTCATCCATGCGCTTCTGGAAAAGGGCGGACGTCCTGCTCCGAAGACGCCGAAGATGCTCGTCCTTACGCCGACACGCGAGCTCGCTTCGCAGATCGCAGGCAACGTCAAGGCCTACACGGCCGGCACGAAGCTAACCCATCATGTCATCTTTGGCGGTGTGTCCATCCGCCCGCAGATCGAGGCCATGCGCCGCGGCGTCGACATCGTCATCGCCACGCCGGGCCGGCTGCTCGATCTCGTCAACCAGCGCGCCATCATCCTGGGCGAGGTCCGCCACGTCGTTCTCGACGAGGCTGACCGCATGCTCGACATGGGCTTCGTGCGCGACGTCATGAAGATCGTCGGGCAGTTGCCGAAGGAGCGCCAGTCGCTGCTGTTTTCGGCGACCATGCCGCGCTCGATCGAGGACCTCGCGGCCAAGATCCTGACCAAGCCGGTCCGGGCCGAGGTCACGCCCGAAGTGATCACGGTCGAGAAGATCGACCAGAGCGTTTATCTCGTGCCTCAGAAGGCCAAAAAGCTGTGGCTGATCGAAAAGCTCGCCCAGCCCGAATTCGCCAAGGTAGTGATCTTCACCCGCACCAAGCACGGCGCCAACCGGTTGTCCGCCGATCTGGAAAAGTCCGGCATCGAGTCAGGCGCGATCCACGGCAACAAGAGCCAGGCGGCGCGGCAGAAGGCGCTCGCGGCCTTCCAGTCCGGCAACATCAACGTGCTCGTCGCCACTGACATCGTCGCACGCGGTATCCATGTGGACGATATCAGCCATGTGGTGAATTTCGACCTGCCGGAAGAGCCAGAAAGCTACGTCCACCGCATTGGCCGCACCGCCCGTGCCGGTAAATCCGGCATCGCCGTGGCGCTGGTCGATCCGTCCGAACGCTCGAAGCTGCGCCAGATCGAAAAGCTCACGGGCCTGACATTCGATCTGCAGAAGACCGATTACGCGGCCCATGTCGATCTGAACGCTCCCGAGGAGAAGCGCCCGCCTCGCGGCGCCAAGCCCCAGGGCCGACGCCCCGGCGGTGGTGGCCAACGCTTCGGCGAGGGTCGCGGCGCGCGTCCGGCGGCCGGCAACAAGGCCAAGCCCAGTGGCGGCAACCGGCGCCGGCGGAGCGGCGGAGGACAGACCCGTTCGGCCACGGTCGGCTGAGGCAGCGGCGCGCTTCTTTTGGTACAAATGCGAAGGGGCGGCCGCGAGGTCGCCCTTTTTTCGTCGTCAGCGACATCCATCGGCGAACCGTGAGTTGCGGAGCCAAAGCGCCGTCGCCATATGCCGGGCTGTTGCAACAAGGAGCCCCTGATGGCCGAAACGATCAAGGTCGACATTCCCCACAAGCTGAGCCGCGAGGCGGCCCGCACGCGGATCGAGGAAGGTTTCGGCAAGCTGCGGCAAGACATGCTCGGCGGCATGGTCAAGTTCGAGGATGTGTGGACGGACGGCCATCTCGACTTCCGGGCGCGGGTGATGGGCCAGTCGGTGACCGGACGTCTCGACGTTCTCGACGATGCCGTTCACGTCGAGGTCGATCTCCCTGCCTTTCTCGCGGCGATCGCCGAAAAGCTCAAGGGCCGCCTCCGCAAGGAAGGTCAGGTGCTGCTGGAGAAAAAATAGCCGAACGGGTCAGACGACAGCGGGCTGGATGTCGTGCGGAGCAACCCTCAGTTGCGGATGCCGGTCAGTGTTGCGTTCTCGGCGCGCACGGTCCCGCCGTTGTCTCCCGGCTCGATCGCGAGAATTTCGCCGAGTCCGGGAACCAGTGATCCCACTCTGACGCGCCAGAGCTCCCCGGGCGAGGCCAGATGGGCTTCCGAGCCGAAGACCATGACGATCTGGAAATCACGGGGCCTCAGCGCGGCCGCGCGAACCAGCTTGGGTACGGGTATGGCCCCCTCGACCAAGCCATCGGGCTTGTCCGTCGACCCTGTGATCATCTGGTCGAGAAGCGGACGGTTGAAATAACTGGGGTCCAGCGCGGATATGATGGTGACGGCTGAGAAGAAGCTGATCGATAGAAATCCCAGCCCTACCAATCCGAGATTCAAGATCCGGTCAGAGCGCGGCGCGGGCGGATACAAATCGTCCGGTGGCCACGCCTTGGCGGCCGGTTGATGGCGAATAGACGCGGACAAGAGAACCTCGAACCCTTGATATTCTCGACGAAAGCCGCTCAACGGCCTTGGCTACGGAACATCGCATTCACAGGTTAAGGCTTTCTGCCAATTTAACGAGATTAGTCGAAACGCCGATGTTTCAGCGTGGTGCCGATGTTTCAGCGTGGTAACGACATCCACCCTGGATAAATGCCGCAAAAGGCAGAGCCACCCGGCCCGCCAGATGTTGAGGATTTGTTTGCCGCCGCCGCGATACAATGCGTTTCATGACGATGCGTTCGACCTCGCCGCGCTCCGAGAACCGTATGGTGCCTCGTCGGCGCACCCGAATCCAGCCGGTCAAGATCGTGACCCTCGAACGGACGTTCCTTGAAGACGGCACGGCGATCGACCGCTCATCGAAGGGCGCGAGGGTCGGGCGATACGCTGCGCGTCGTCTACCGACCCTGATCGCGCTCTATGACGAGGTCGATCGCACGTTCCAGGCCGCCACGCTCGTCTGGACGCGCGGACTCCAGATCGGTCTGCGCTTTACCGGTCCCGTTATCGCCGCCAACCGGGCGGAAATCCTGCGTCTGACCGGCCGCTACTATGCGATCCCCGATTAGAAATCAGCGATAAGGACCCCACCGCGAGAGCGCAGAGCAGGCCCTGCTCCATCTGAACGCGACGAACGGGTCTACTGGACCTCGGGCCGCCCGTTGCGGATGTCTTTCTTGGCGATGTAGTCGAACTGCTCCACCAGGAGTTCGTGCACAAGCTCCTGCCCGTAACGTGCATTGACCGCGTCGCGAATCGAACTGGTCAAAGCGGTCAGATCGAAGCGCTGCGGCTCCTCGAAGTTGAAGCCGTCGGTCGAATAAAGGCGCCGAAATGCTTCGTCAAGGATGAACGGATCAGGCGGAACCTGGAGCTTTTGAGCCACCTTGCCGTCGATCGTGAAGACGAATTGCGCGAGAATATAACCTTGGATCGCCTTGTCCGCGATCATCGGGATCGTGATATTGCCGGTCTTACGGTAGTCGAGCCCTTCGAAATAGGTCGAGTCCGTCCCTTCGGTGGCGGCATCGGCGTTCTTCGAAGCCATGACATAGCTGGACCCGAGCGCCACAACGCAGACCCAAAGACCAACAGCCACCAGTTTGATCACGACCGGGCGGCCTTGCGCCCGAGCTGCAGGCTATAGGTGCCGTCGGATTCGGCGTCGGTAATCGAACGGGCGATCAACGCCGAAATCTCGTGGCTGGCGCGAACGTGCAGTTCAAGCGCGCGGCGGTTCTTCTCGATCGCCTTGGCCAGACCCGTCAATCGTTCCCGGGCGGCCCGGTCTTCCTCCAAAGCCTCGGGTCGACGCGCCAGACGGCTGAGTTCGAGCAGGCTCTGGTTCTTGCGGGCGGTGATCTCCATCAGATCGACGGGCTTACCGATGCCGAGCGCCTCGGTCTCGGTGGAAAGGGCGGCTTCGAGCCGATCAATGGCCTTTGCGAGCATGGTATCCAAGTCGACGTTCCTATTCTGCGGTGTCTTTGCGGATGGTCCCGGCCCGCGCGATGTCGTTTTGCCGGAGCATTTGATTCAGGCTGTCGCTGGCGGTATCGCGGCCGCCGACCGCACCGAAGCTACTGCCGGGCTCGTTGGCGATCGACGCGGCGATCCCGATGCCGCCCCCCTTGGCGAGTTCGTTGCCGATCTCCTCCGCCATCATCGAACGCCAGATCCCGCCCGCGGTCCCCGATCCGAAATAGCTTGAAGCTCCGGACGGCAACATCGATTCCACGAAGCTGCGCAGGACGAAGCCCTCGAACTGCTCAAGCGGCGGCACAGTGCGTGCTTCATGGGCGACAAGCGGGATGATGGGCGCAACCGGCGACGACGACGCGTCGTCAGGGGCCGCCGCATCGAGAAGCGCTGCGAAATCATCCGAAGCCGCATCCTTCACCGTACGAATATCGGGGACCTTCGACGTCGTCTGCGTCGGCTCAGTCTTTGCGGCGGATAGGAGGGGAGAAACGGTCATCGGCGACAGTCGGCTCATAGAGGGGCAAGTTCGCCTCTTGTATCGTGCCGGCCTTATTCGAAGCTTGTCCGCCTACGGGCGAGGAATCCGTCGACGCCGACTTCCAATTCTTTCGCCTCATCCTCGACGACCGTCGATCGTCGCGCCTCGTCACGAATCTTTTCGACGCCCTTCTCGGATCGACGGGCCGACTGAATCTTCTTCTCGATCTCGCTCTGATGCGCCAGATTGGTGCGCCGAGCCGCCTCGTTGCGTCTCAGATTGCGGACCTTGGCCCCTACGAACAGACCATGTAGCTGCGAACCGGTTCCAAGACTTGCGAGGAGTTCGGCGTCCGACCGGTCGATCTCGTCGCGTTCCTTGCGAAGATGTCCCAAGCGCCATTCCTCGAGCAGGCGCTTCTGCCCCTGCACCTTCATCAGGCGCTCCAAGCGTTGGAGTTTGGATCGGTTTTCGCTCATCCGGTCAATACCCACTGCTCGAAGTCCTGCATGAACAGAACCAGAAAATCGCTGATCACATAGCCAAACAGCACCAATCCGCCCGCCAGCACGAACGGCAACGAGATGAAGTAGATTGGAATCGTCGGCGTCAGCTTGTTGGCCAGCCCGATCGCGAAATTGACGATGACGCCATACAGGACGAAAGGGCTCGATATCCGAAGGCACAGGAGGAAAGCTTCGTCGAGGTTGTCAGTGATGTTGACGAGGGAGCCGCGTACCGAGAAACCCGCGGATGCGGGCATCGCGCTGTAGGATGCGACGAGAGCCCTGGCGATTTCGGCATGCAGGTTCAGAACGAAGATGAGCGTCGTGGCAGTCAGCGTCACCAGAGAAGCGACGGCGGGAACGGGACTCTGGTCATCAATTGGAACGCCCATCGCCTGGCCCATCCCGATGGAATTCGCGATGACATATCCGGCAAATTGCAGCGCGATCATGAAGCTGCGCCCGAGCAGCCCGATGAACAAGCCATTGAGGATTTCGGTCACGATCAGCGACAGCCGGGCATTGTCTCCCGACACTGTCACCAGCGGCTGCAGGACCGGCAGCAAGGCCGGGGACAGGGCCAGCGATACCGCGAAAGCCAGAAACAGCCGGACCTGCAACGGAACGCGGGAGGACGAGAAGCCGGGCATGAGAAGCAGGCAGGTGCCGACCCGACAGAAGATCAGGAATAGCGAGAAGACGATATCGGAGAGTTCCGCCGTCACGAGATCGAACCGATGGCCCGGATGTCGACGCCGCGGGCGATCTCGAGGTGCGAGAGAACCGGCAGATTGACGAAAATCCGCTCGATCATCATGCGGACGTAAGGCCGCGCGTCGGGGGCGGCGACGAGGACGAAGATCTCGCCCTGATCCATCTTCTCGCGGATGACCTTGGTGGCTTCCGTGGCGAATTGCTCGACCAGGCGAGGATCGATATCGAATTCCGTGACCTCGCCTTTCGCGTCCCGCTTCAACGCCTGGTGGAAGGCGAGATCCCACTGGTTGCCCAATCGCAGGACACCGAGCTTTCCGTCGTGCAGAAGATCGCCGCAAATCTGCTGCGCCATGCGCATGCGGACGTGCTCGACGATCTGCTCGGAACGGCGCACATGCGGCGCGATCTCGGCGATCGCCTCCAGAATGAGGCTGAGGTTGCGGATCGACACCCGCTCCGCCAGCAGTAGCTTCATAACGGCCTGCAAGCCCGAATACGACATGTGCGAGGGAATGATCTCCTCGATCAGCCGCTTGTATTCTGGCTCCAGACGGTCGAGCAGGGAGCGCATGTCCTTGTAGGATAGAAGCTGGGCGAGGTTGTTGCGGATCGTCTCCGACAAATGCGTCAACATGATCGAAAGCGTGTCGATCGGCTCGAAACCCTGGCGCCGGACTTCGGCGGAAAAACTCTCCGGGACCCAGGCGGCGCGCATGCCGAATGCCGGCTCCTTGGTGAGGTCGTGCGGCACGTCCGGTACAGACGCTTCGCCAAGAACGACCATATGTTCGCCGAGCCGCAATTGCTGCGAGGCGACCGTGGTTCCGTGAACCTTGATTTCGTAGGATTTCGCCTCGATGGCAAGATCGTCGGACAGTTTGATTTCCGGCACCACGAATCCGTAACGTCCGGCAAAACGCCGGCGCATCTTCTGGACCCGGTGGGCGAGTTCGTCCCGCTGCAGCATGAGATGTGCCGACGTCTGCTTGCCGAGAACGAGTTCGATTTCGACGATCTTCAGCGACTCCTTCACCGAGGTGCGTTCGGCCTCCCGCGCCACTTCCTGCTCCTGAGCGCGGTCTGCGTCAGCCTTGCGGATCACCTCCTGGCGGCGCTTCGGCACGAGATAGGCGACCAGTGCGAGCAGTGTGGCCAGGAACATGAATGGCAGGAACGGCAAGCCCGGCATGAACCCGAGCATGGCCATCAACATGGCCGAGACCGCCAGAGCCCGCGGGTAGAAACCGAGCTGGCCGATAACGGCGGTCTGAGCGGCGCCGCGCGTTCCGCCCTTGGACACGAGAAGACCTGCGGCGAGCGAAACGATCAGAGCAGGAATCTGCGAGACCAGTCCATCGCCGACCGACAGCTTGGTGAAGACTTCGGCGGCACTGGCCGCGTCCATATCGTGCCGACTGATGCCAATGATGATCCCGCCGAAAATATTGACGGCGGTGATGATGAGACCGGCGATGGCATCGCCGCGCACGAATTTCGACGCACCGTCCATCGAACCGAAGAAGGCACTCTCCTCCTCAAGCTCCTTGCGGCGCGAATGCGCCTGCTTGTCGTCGATCAGACCCGACGACAGATCCGCGTCGATCGCCATCTGCTTGCCGGGAATCGCGTCCAGGGTAAAGCGCGCACCGACCTCCGCAATACGTGACGCGCCCTTGGTGATGACGAGGAAGTTGACGGTGATCAAAATGAGGAAGACGACGATGCCGATGAAGAAATCGCCCCCCATCACAAACTGCGAAAACCCGCCGATCACATGGCCTGCCGCGTTCACCCCCTCGTGACCCTGCGACAGAATAACGCGCGTGGTCGCGATGTTGAGCGACAGGCGCAGCATGGTTGCCAGCAGGAGGACCGTCGGGAAGGCGGAGAATTCGAGCGGCTTATGGATCCAGAGCGAGACCATCAGGATCAGCACCGACAGGGCGATCGACAGCGCCAGGCCCATGTCGATGAGGAAAGCCGGAATTGGAACGAAGAGGACGGTGAGGACGAACACGACCGCGATCGCGAATCCAATATCGCGGCCGCCTTTGGTTTCGGCGGATACGGGGTCCAGCGTGTCGACAGCCATGGCGCTACTCTCTACGGCAAGCGTTCAGCCGGGAGATGCGTCGCGATCCTCACGACTGCTTTCCACCGTTCCCCCGGCCGTCCTGTTCGTCGCAGACGAAGATTGCTCAAGGCTGGCGTCGGCTATTGGGCGGGAGCCAAGCCAGCAAATTGGTCAGTTGAAGCCGTTTTCGATACGGGAGTAGGACTCCTGCGTGAATGCGTAGACCTGCGCTCCGGTGAAGGAAGCCGTCAGCGCGATCACGACGAAGATCGCCAGGATCTTGGGAACGAAGGTGAGCGTCACTTCCTGGATCTGCGTGAGAGCCTGGAACAAGGCGATCACCACTCCGACGCCCATGGCGGCGGCCACCGCCGGACCTGAGGCCGTGACGATGGTCCAGACGGCGGATTGGACGATGTCGAGAGCGTCGGCTTTGTTCACGTGGTCTACTCCACCATCAGGCCAGGGCCGAGCGGCAACGTCCGGCCGTCTTCGAGCAGAGCTTCGACGCCGCCCTCGACCACTCGCACCGCAGCGACCGTGCCCGAGAGCGAACCGTCGGCCGACGTCGCGGTCCGTCCGATCAGCGAATTCGCCTGCGTCAGAGCCGACACCATCATCAGCGAATCCAGCTTCTTGTTCGTCTGGATCGACTGTTCGACATTGGAGAAACTGGCGAACTGCGCGATGTATTCGGTGGAATCCGTCGGGTTGAGCGGGTCCTGATTCGACATCTCCGCAACCAGGAGCTTCAGGAACGCGTCGTAATCTAGACTGTTCTTGCTGGTCGCGGTGGCAAGGCTCGCGCTGGTCGATGCCGGCGTGGTCGAGGTGACGGCGCCAATACTCATCAAAAGCCTCCCGCGGCAAGCCGCAGTTCGGGTGTCTTGGATGCGGCCGGTCCACGCGGTGCCGTGGTCCCCCGCAGGATACCGTCCTCGATCGGGATGAGCGTGCGCAGACGCTTCAACGCCTCGAAACAACGTTCCCTCTCGACCAGGCCCTGAATATCGGCGAGACCGTCGACGACATCATTGTTTCGATAGGTTCCGAGCATGGTCCCGAGGGTCTTCCCGAACAGCTGGCGGGCGGCGTCGGCACTGTTCGGGTCCATCAGCATCATCTGGACGATGAAATACAGCTGGCGCAGCGGTGTCGTGGCCTGCTCGGCCTGCATAACGTGGCTCTCGAGCAGAAAGGTGACGTCGTTGAGAAACTCCAGCGTGGTCTTGCGATCGACCTTCAGGACGGCGCCGTTGACGAAGATGCGTTCGCCGGCCCGTAGCGTGATGCGAAGCGTCGCCATCCCTAGTTCAGCCCGTTGCGGATCAGCGTGGTGATCTCGATGATGCCCTTGAAATTCTGGGATTTGCCGATCCGGATGTCTTCCGCTTCGCGCATAATCCACAGACCGATCGAGATCAGTTCGGCGCGGAGCGCTTCCGGTAACCCGTTCTCAGCGCTCGCAAGATCCTCCACCAGGATCGCCCACAGGCTCCGGGTCGTGTAGATAGCCTCGATGGCGTCGCGCGAACGTGGGCCGCTGGCCTCGGCGGATTTGAGCAGCGCGATCGAATGATCGAGCGCCTGGCGCTCGCGATCGCGGGCATCGACTTCGACGTCCTGAGCCACTTCCGCGTAAGAGAACTGATACATTCCAACCCCTTGTTGCCCACCCGGATGACGCATTAGCGCCGAGCCGGGTCTTGCGGTCTGTCATTTGTTGCGATCGGAGAGCCGGCAAATTCCGCCCCGCCGGATTTTTACTGCGCCCCGACATCAGCGCCGGACGCCGGCCCCCGTGCCTACAGGTAGTTCAAGATGCTTAGGCGCGAGATCCGCGCAGTCAGCGCATAGGAAGTCTCCAGCAAATTCATCAAGTTGGTCACCCGCGTCGAAGCCTCATACGGATCGACCTCCTCGATCGAGGTGATCGACATGTTCAAAACCGTGCTGCGGCCTTTCAGCGACTGGTCGGCTCGTTCCAGGCGAGCCTGGCTGGCGCCAATCTCGCTCTGCATCATGGTCAACTGGGACAATCCCTGGCTCAGACTTTCGACCGCCCGGCTTGTGAGAAGCTGACGCGACTCCTCGTTCATCCCGAGGGCGCCGAGGTCGCCCAGCATCACGTAAGCTTTGGTGATGTTGCGAAACGCCGCGGCATCGGCCGCATAGCTGACATTGATCTGGCTTTCGCCATTGATGACATTGTAAACGGGCGTGCCGTCAGCGTTCGACCAGTTGGCCCAACCCGAGCCGGCGGTCGGAGCAAGCGCGAACAGATCGTCGAACTCGGTGTCGATGAAATCGCCCAGATCCGCGGCACTGATCGTTTCCACGGCCGGGTCGTTCTGATCAAATCCGAACTTCGCCAGAAACGCGTCAGCGGTCGCCTCCTTGGCCGTCGAATTGTCGTCGTAGGTTCGCGCGAGGCCACCTCCGACCGTCTGGAAGGCGATGGGCGCCTTCTCGGTGGCCGCACCCGAGAAGAGGAAGCGTGATCCGGTCGAACTGTTCAACGCCGCCATCAACTGCTGAAGCCCGGCGGCCGCTTGCTGCACCGTCGCGGAAATGCCGGGCGTACTGGTTCCGTTGCCCACCAACGAATTCATGAACGCGTCCGCCGTCGCGGCCATCGAGGTCATGGCCGTCTGCATGACGTCGAAGCGCTGACTGATCAGCCCGTTGGCTTCGCGCAGGCGGTTCGTGCTCTCGAATTCGGCGCGCAGCGAGATCGCCTGGCTGGTACGAACCCCGAGGGCCAGCCCGACGTCTGCGAAGCGGCCCGTCGTGACCTCCTTCTGTGCGACCTGGAGATCGGCCTGAATATTGGAAATAGCCGTACGCGGGGCTGTCGAGAGCGAAAAGCTGGATACGAGAAAATTCGACATCGGGTCTCCGATCAGGCGATCGCAAGGAGGGCGTCGATCATCTGGCCGACGGTGGAGATCAACTTGCTCGACGCCTGATACGAGCGTTCAAGGTCGAGAAGCCGGGTCATTTCCTCATCGAGATTCACGCCGGTGCGGTTCGACAACGTCTCCCGGGTCTGGCCGAGAAGTACTTTGCCGTAATCTGCGTCCGCCGTCGCTTCGGATCGCCGGCTCTCCAGCCATCCCATCGAGGCGGCGGCGTAGTCGCCCAGCGTTCCCGTCCCACCCGCTCCCAGCGTGACGTCGAAGCTTCGCGACGTCGAGAAATTCGCGACGAGTTCGTTAATTCGGGAGGTAAAGCCGCCGGCGTCCTTCAGATTGTAGACGAAGCGCGCTTCGTCGGCCTGGTCGGCGTGAGAAATACCGCCGTCTCTGAGGCGCATCGGATCGCCGCCAACGGTATTATCCACTCCGACGGCGACCTGGATCAGTCCGGCAAGGCCAACGATCGCCGCGGACGAGCCTGGCACGGTGGTCATGCCCTTGGCGGTGAACAGCCCGGCATAACGGTTTGTGTCCGGAGCGGCGGGGGGCGGAGCGGGATTTTGCTCCGTCTCGGCAAAACTGTCGACCAAGGCGTATGCCAGCGCGTCTAGCTGGCCCTGGAAAAGAATCGCGGTTTCATCACGCAGTTGCAACAGACCGAAAACACTGCCGCTCTTGATCGGCATCGGCGCCGATGGGCCGAAGACGCTGACGCCGTCGATCTTGAACGCGCCGCCACTGACCGTTGCACTGTAGGCTGGCGTCGGCTTGAACTCGACCGGACGCGCCGTCGTTTCGAACAAGGTGATGCCGGAGTCGGTGGTCAGAACAAGATCGTTTCCAGCCCGCATCTGCACGTTGAGGCCGACATAGCCTGACAATTCGGAAACGATCTGGTCCCGGCGATCCACGAAATCGGTGATGTCGGCATTGGTTGCCGTGCCAACCGTCACGCGCTTGTTGACGGTTTCCAGTTCGGAAAGAAGCCGCGTCATGGCCGCCGCCGCCTGGGTCAGCTGCGCATCGGCATCCTGCCGCATGTCCTGCACCGCCGAACTCGCGCGGTTGAGGCTGCCGGCCATGTCTTTCGCGGCGGACACCGCAGCCTCGGCGGAAGACGGACTTTCCGGCGTGACGGCGAGTTGCGACAAGGCGTTCTGAAGCCCGACAAGCGATGCCGCCGGGGAATCCGGCGCGTCGACATCTCCGATGACTTCCCGAACTCGATTGAGCCCATTCGCGGTCACCTCGACGGCGCCGACCGTCGCGGTCGAGGTGACCAGCGAACGAAAGAGTGCCTGATCCCGCGATTGCGCGACCGAAAGGATCTGAATACCGCCCTGTCGGCTGGTGCTCAGACTGGCGTATTTCCGGGTCGCCGACGGGTTGTCGACATTGGAGATATTGCGTGAAACGAGCGCGGACTGCGCCGAGACACTCGCGAGCGAGGCGCGCGCGTTCGAAAATGCTGAAAGAAGCGACATGACGTGGGAAAGTCCTTGGCGGACGCCGGCCGAATGCGGCTCAGCGCTTCAGATTGACGAGTACGTCGAGAATTTCCGAGCCCGTCTGAAACACCTTCGAATTGGCGCTGTAACTTCGCTGGGCCTCGATCATATCCGTCAGTTCGGTGGCGAGATCGACATTCGATTGCTCGACGGCTCCGGAAAGAACACTTCCGAATCCGTTGCCGCCGGGCGTCCCGATCTCCACGGTTCCCGACGTCGACGTCGCGCTGTAGACGTTGCCGGTCGAAGCCGCGAGCTGATCGGGACTCTGGAAGCGGGCGAGGTTCATCTGGTAAAGGGGGATGACGCTGCCGGTGCTCAGAATTCCGTTGATCTGTCCGTCGTCAGTAAAAGCGAACTCGCTGATCACGCCGGCCGGGTTGCCATCGGCATTCATCTTGGCGCCGAAGTCGGTGGCATACTCGGTGAGGTCACTGAAATTGACCGTCACGTCCGTGCCGTCCGACAGCGTAAGTGTACCCGCCGGAGGGGGCGTGAAGGGAAGGCCGCTCGTTCTGTCAAACACGATGTTTTGGGTCAGCGGCGTCCCGGCATAGGGAAAGCCGCCATCCGTCGATTGGGCACGATCGTAGATCGTGACCTCCCACGTACTGTCGGTGGACGCGTCCCCGGCGGTCTTGGTGAAGTACGCGTCGAGCGTCCGCTGTCCGCCAACATTGTCGTAAACGACGAGCGACAGCTTCTTTGTAAAGACGCTATCGGCCACGTTGTTAGCGGGAGATTTCGTCGGGTCTGCGATAGTTGTCGCCGACGTCGGGAACTGCAGGGAAAGCTCCGCCGTCGTCGTCGCCGCCGGCGCGATCAACTTGCCGACCGGCAGCTCGATCGCTTCGGTCCGTGCATTCGCCAACGACGTGCCGGTCAGCCGGTAACCGGCGGCATTCACGAGATAGGTCTTGTTGGTTTCGGCATCGGTGCGCTGAACGAAGGAGCCAGCGCGGGTATAAAAATCGCGCCCGGCTGCGTCTTGA
Source organism: Aurantimonas marina (assembly GCF_017183135.1). Lineage (GTDB taxonomy): Bacteria > Pseudomonadota > Alphaproteobacteria > Rhizobiales > Rhizobiaceae > Aurantimonas > Aurantimonas marina. The sequence goes on from NZ_JADDXW010000011.1 coordinate 48,026, forward strand.
ACAACAAAGAAACCATCACCCTGGATCGCCAGGTCGCTCGCCGACGAACTCGCCGAGATGCTGCCCTGCTGGCTGATCATCTGACGAACCTGCGTCTTGACGGCACCGGAGTTGTACTCGTTGCCACTGTTCGCAACCAGCAGCGAGGAAAACTCCGTCGTGCCGCGCTTGTAGCCGTTGGTACTGGCGTTGGCGATGTTCTCGGAGACTACCGACAGGCGGTTTGCCTGAGCGTTCATACCCGAAACACTCGTTCTGAAGACGCCATTTATGCTCATTGTCCGCTACTCCATGTTCACGACTTGCGGCCATGAATAGGTAGCGAAGCTTGCGTCGGCCTGATTGTGAAGTGACTACGTAAATAACATTCGGATAAGAAAAGGCCCCGCCAAATATATTGGCGAGGCCATTTTTTGTTAATACTTTAGTAACCAATTCGCCCTTACTCAACCCCTATCCCGTAGCCGAGATAGCGCTTCGACGAGACGGGATCATAACCAAGGCGCATCTTCAGCTTCTTGCGGAGCTTGGAGATATGGCTCTCGATGACGTTCTCCTCGACGTTCTCGTCAAAGATGCCGTAGATCGCGCTGAACAACTGCTGCTTGGAGACACGACGGCCACGGTTGGCAACCAGATATTCGAGGATGCGACGTTCGCGCCGCGGCAGTGCCATGGGCTTGCCGGCAACGTCGGCGTCTCGCCCATCCTGATAGACGGCGATTTCTCCGACCACCGTGCCCGTATCCTCGGCGCTTTCGCGGCGACGAATGGCGCCTACCCGGGCCAGAATTTCCCGCACATGGACCGGCTTGGCGACAACGTCGTCGACCCCGGCCGCGAACAGATCGAGTGTACCGTCCAGATTGCGGCTTTCGGACAGTGCGATCATCGGCGCATTGGAGCGAGACCGGATCAGGCGCGGGCAGAACTTGCGCTCGTCAAAATCTCCGAGAAGGAAGGCTTCGACACCGGAAATATCCGACTCCGGCGCGGTTTCGACCCACTCGCGGAATTCATCAGCATGGAAACCGGCCGCCGAAACGCCCTCGCGTCCAAACAAGGACTGGTAGCCACTCGTAACAAGCTCACGATTGTCGACTACAACGATCATCTTACCCTCCGGCCTTCGACGTTTATGTCTGTGAACAAAGACCTAACCTGACCCGAGTCTTGCGCCTATCCTCAAATTTAGTAGTCCGTTAACCATCCGCGCGGAATTTCGCCTAAGTATCGAATCCGACTCACGAATTTTTTTCGTAAACAAAGTCTTAACGGCTGCCATTCGCGAAAAATGGCTGCCAGATCGGATATTTGGTCAGCCAACGGTCAGCCGGTCCGATCATGCTGGGATCGAACTGATCGGTTGCCCGTTCGAGTTAGAGATAGGTCGAGGGATCGATATTACGCTGGACCGCCGGCGAGCCGGCTGGCGTCGCTGACGCTTGACCTTGCTCCCGGCCGCCTTCGCGTCTCTCGCGCGAGGATTGGCGATGTTCAAACCGCCCGGCCCCGTCTTCCGCGGTGCCACCGCCTGCACGGCCTTCATTGCCAGTTCCAGCATGAGCGGAGGGCGAGGCCGACGGGGATCGCTGCGTCGCCGGATCACGAACCGCGATGCTGATCGCCGCGTCGTCAACCGCAAAACCCGCCTTGGAAAGCAGCGTCTTCAGCCCCTCGGCGTCGTCTTTCAGGCGAAGCGCCGTCTCGGCCTTGCTCGCGACCAGATGGACCGCCAATTGCCCGTCCACCAGCCGCATTGTGACATCAAGCTTGCCGAGCTGCTCCGGCTGCAACTGAATCTGGATCGTCTTCAACGCAGCGCCGCCAGCGCGCAGATGCAATCGTCCATCGTCCGCGACGGTTCCGGGAGTCGGCCGAATATCCGCCAAGGCACTGGTGACGGCGGAGGCGACCTGACGAGCCGGCCGTCCGCCTGCCGCCGGATCGTTGGCGACCGCCGGATCGATCTTCGGATCCTCGACAGCCCATGTCCGGTTAACGTTGGCCACCTTGCCATCCGGCGAATTCCTGTCGCTTCTTCCGGCGATCTGGGTGTTTCTTTCGCCTATTCCTGCGCCGGGTGCATCGCGACGTCGCATCGCAACGGCGTCGTCTTGGCCGTCCGCCTCACTGGAAGTTTCGCCGGGAGCCTCGGCCCAGTCAGTGCGCTTCATGTCAACCTGCGCATCGGAAGATGCCAGAAAACGCCCGAAACCGGATGCCGTAAGGGTTGGGCCGACCGAGCGCACCTGACCGTCGAGCGCGACCGTATCGGCCGGTTGAAAATCGGTGCGCATCGAGACGAGGTCGACCCGCGTCGGGTTCGGGCGGCCATCGACGCTCCCACCGAGCGCCTTTATTGCCACTTCGGCCTGCTGCGGAACCACGAAGGCTTTGGCGACAAGATTTGGTCGGTCTAGGACCATCGTTGCCCTATTGTCGGGGATCGCCCGAGCACCGTCGGGCATCGCCTGAGCCTGGGCTGAGCCGGTGTCGGCGCTGCTCCGCAACGCATGACGGGTCAAAAGGGGCGTCAGCGTCGACGCGCGTTCGGCTTTTGGCTGGTCGGCGGCTGGAGATTCAGGCCCGGCACCGACTCGTTTCGTCTGGTCGATCCCGGCCAGGAGGGATGCGATATCCGGATCGTATCCAGTCTGACCCAGGTCGTAAGGTCTCTTCACGTTGGCTTCGGATTCCTGCTCGTCCTTGCCCGCAACCTCCGATGAGCCATCGCGCCGGACGTCCGCGTCGCGTCCCTTTTTTCCCATGGCGTCCACCGTCGACTCGAAGCTCTCTCCGGATGGCGTCTGACTTCCCGCCTCCCTGCCGGTGGATCTTGGAGGAGTCAGCGGCTGTGGGTCGGTGTGGGCTGGTATCGGTCCGGTCATGGTACAGCCTTTTTCAGATCGTCGCGTACAGCCTCGAGGATGGCCGCGCCCCGCGCCAGGATCGGCGAGGCGCTCACGGCCTCCTGCCGAGCCTCGGAGCCAGCAATGCCGGCCACCAGGGGTTTGCGCATCTCGCTCAGCACATCCATAGCGGCGTTACGAAGCTCGCGATCCGCCGGGTGCAATGCGTCTGGATCGATCGCCTCGAGCGTCGCCGTCACCTCGGCAAAGTCCCGTAGCGTCAATGTGGAAGCGACCTCGTAAAGCAGCGCCCGCTGGCGCTCGCCCTCCCTAGCCTCGTCATAGGTCAGCGCCTTCGCTGCCGCCTTGGCCGCCAGCGTCAAATTGCCGCCCACCAAAGCCCGCCGCCCGACGGCCAGATAGATACCGAGTTGTTCCAAACGCGGAATCATTGCCGTCGCATCCGCTATCGTCGCGATGACCGCATCCTCCGTTCCCGCCGGACGGGCGGCATAGACCGCGGCGAAGCGAGCACGAAAATTACCCGCGTAGGCCGAGGCGGAAAAACGATCGAAATACTGCCGAGCGTAGCGGTCCGCCGTTTCCTGGTCCCCGGTCTCCTCGGCGAGCAGAACACCCATACGAAGCGCCGCCTCCTCCAGCAAGGTTCCCGGTGCCACCAGCATGACCTGCGCGAGACGCCGCAGCGCTTCTACCGGCTTGTCCACCTGCTGCAATTGGGCGACCGCGAGGTTGACCTGTGCCGCAAGGCCGCTCTCCGCGTGGGTCAGATCGACTATTGATAGGTTTCTCTCGGCCTCCGCGCCGCGGTTCTCCACATAGGCAAGTGCACCTTCGAGCAGCGGACGATCGTCCGGCGAAAGGGTTAGCCGGGCCAGGATACCCCGCAGCACGGACGGTGGTCCACCGCTGAGAACGAACAACGCGGCGGCGCGCCGATTGCGCGCATCCTCCCAAACTTCCGGTTCAAACGCGAGGAAGGTCGGACCGTAACGCTTCAGAAGGATCGACTGCACGCGGATCGCCGGTCCATTGCCCCGTGCGACCTGATCCTGGAGGAACTGAAGCGACCGGACGATCTCGTAGGGCATCGGTCCGCGTTCACGCGGCCATTTCGATGCCATTGGATCGGTGGGTTCCTCCTCTTGAGCCGCAACGGCGGGCTCCGTCTCCTGGCCGGAAGCGACGTTTGCTTCCCGCGCGGCGGCTGCCTGGGCCGCCTCGCCCGCAGCACGGACCCGCGCAGCCGCCGCCGTTTCAACGTCCGGCTGGACCGCGGCCGGCGGTGCCATTTGCTCGGCGAGCGCGGCCGGTCCCGCAGCGATCAGCGCTATCACGACGGCCCCTCCCAGGCATTGAGCAAGCTGCGGGTTCACGTGACCGGCTCGATCAGCAGAATCTCGATCCGCCGATTGCCGGCAGCTTTCGGATCGTCGGGAAATTTCGGGTCGCGGTCCGCCAGACCTTCGATTGACTTCACGCGTGTTTCTTCGAATCCGCCGCGGGTCAGCATGTAGTAGGCCATGTGGGCCCGCGCGGTGGACAGGCGCCAGTTGTCGTACTCTGCACTATGGAACGGGCGCGCATCGGTGTGCCCCCGAATGACTACATCACCCACGCGCCGGGCTAGAACGGCGGCGACCTTCTCCATCATCGCCACGGCTTCCGGCGTCGGCCTGGCCGATCCAATTTGAAACATTCCGGTTGCGAGATCGTCGGCAAGGGAGATTCTGACACCGCCATCCCCCGCGGTCACTTCGACATTGGGGGGCAGGGATTGCCCCGATTTGGCGAGTTCGGCCTCGATTTCCGACCTGACCGCCGTCGCTTGCTCGGATGCCGCATCGACGACATCAACCGGATCAGCTTGTTCGCCGGGGGCGGCCTGTCCATCCAATGCCGCGACGTCGAGGTCCGGCATCGATGAATCGTCGGCCGTCTCCGCCGCAGCGGCCCCATCCGCCACGGGGGTCATCTCCTCGGCGGCCGTCTCGCTCGCTGCCGAATTTTCAGGCGGAAGAACCGCAGTCTGGAATTCGGACGGAGGGGCCACTTCGGACGGCTTGCCGCCTTCCACAGTGTTGGGTGAGAGCTGCCACGATGCGGGGTCGAACGGATCGCGATAGGCGTCGCCGCCATTCAGCCCTGGCAGACCCGATCCGTCAGGCTTACCCTGGAGTTTGTCCGAACTGGTGGAGACGCTCTCCGCTGCAATCTCGGCCAGGACCGCGTAAGGATCGCGGAACAAGGCCTGCTCCTCTCCGCCGAGTTGATCACCGGCCAGCGGTTTGCCATGGGGATCCCCGTTGGTCTCCACCCGGCTTTGTCCCTGCTCGTTGGATTGGCGCGAGGCGCCGTCGTCCTTGCTTTCGACGCCGCGGGTCGCGGGCGCCGCGTCGTTCAGCTTGATCGGATTGAAATACTGCGCGACCTGCCTGCGTGTCGCCATGTCCGAAGCGTTTGTCAGCCACATAACGAGAAAAAACGCCATCATCGCCGTCATGAAGTCGGCGAAGGCGATTTTCCAGACACCGCCGTGATGCGCCTCCTCGGTACTGGCACGGCGACGAACGATGATGATTTCCTGGCGCTCGAGATGCCCCGCTCCGGACTGGTCGCTCACGCGAGGGCCTCTTCCAGTGCCGCGCGCCAGTCTTGCAGACGCGTCTCGATGACGGTCTGGTCGCACTCGATCCGAACATCGACCATGTTTTCGTCGCTCTGCCAGGTCACAAAGTCACCGTCCGTCTTGAGGACGTCGCCGAGAGCCGCGATGAGATCGGCGGGACCGGTCGCGCGGACCGACAGCGCCTTGCCGTCGCCGATCAGCATGCGGGTCGCGTCCGCGAGTTCCAGAACGCTTTGACGCCGGCGGGTATTAACGGCGATCGGTCGCAACACCGAGGCCAAGGTGGTTCGCACAGCCGTCTCGATGCGGTCGAGCCGATCCGAAAGAAGGGCCGCAAGCCGCTCGCCTTCGGCCATCGCCCACTCGGCACGCGCCGCCTCGATCGCGGCGGATTGAGCAGCTTCAGCCTGCTCGCGTTCCTCGGCCCTTGCTGCTTCGATCGCCCCCTCCATTTCCGCCTGCAGGGCGAGCGGCCCCTCATCAAGGGTTTCGGTGCCGTCCGTTTCCGCGTCCGGCAAGGCGTCGGTTCCGTCACCAAAGTCGAGTGATCCCGGCATATCCGTTGCCGGCCAATGCGCCTCGCCCGCCAGATCAGGCATCTCTGCTTCGGGCAGGACGAGATCGACCACCTCATCGATCTCGAGGATCTCCGGAATAGGCGACGAAACGACAGGAACGGCGCCCGCCGTGGCGTCGCGGCTGGCGACGAGGATCGGATGTTCAAAGGTCGGCTTGCGCGGCCGATCCACGGGCGCCAGACTTTCGAATGGCGTTCCGTCGTTCGCGTCGAATTCGGGGAGATAGTGCGCGAGAGGGAGCATGCGTTACGCCGCCTGTGTTTGGTGTATCCACTGCTTGAGAACCTGCGCCGCATGGACCTCGTCGAAATCGACGAGCTTTTCGAGACGCGCCTTTGGCGAGGTCGCCTGATTGCGGTTCAGATCCTCAAGATAAGCCGGGTCCATCCCGACCATCTGAGCTATATCGTCGGAAGCTGGTGCGGCGCCGACGTCGAAATTCAGGCTGTCCAAAAGCTCGGTGTTGGGAGAATCGAAGGGATCGACTTCGTTCTCGTCCTTTGCCGGCGGCGCTGCGACGATCGCCCGAATCGCCGGTTTCAAGCCGAACCAGATGAGCAGCACGGCGACAGCCAGGATCGTCAGCGCGTTGATCAGCGTACCGGACTGCCGCATGAACATCTCGCCGAACCCCGGTGCCGGGATCGGCTCGAGCGCGCTGCCGCTATCGAGGAAGTCGACGGCGGTGACCTTCAGCTGATCGCCGCGCTCGCTGGAAAATCCCGAGGCCGAAGCGACGAGCGCCTCGATCTCGCCGATGCGCGCGGCAACCTGAGCATCGGTCGCGTTTTCGCCGATCGCTTCCATGATGCGCTGGCGATTGATCACAACGGCGATCGACAACCGCTTGACTTCGTAGCCGTCGCTGGTCGTCGAGATCGTCTTCTCGTTGATCTCGTAATTCGTCAGCTCTTCGCGACGATCTTTTTCGTCGACCGATCTTTCGCCCGTCCCCGTCGCCGTGGCATCCGCCGCGCGGACATCCTGCTCGACACCGACGGGGGTCTGGTTGGTCGAATCCTGGCTCTGCGCTGTCTCACGGATAGTGCGCGTGGAGCGTTCCACTCGGCTCTCCGGATCGAAAATCCGCTCGCTCACCTGTCTGCGGTCGGTGTTGAGGCTTGTCGAGACGCTGCTCTGGAAATTGCCGATGCCAAGATAAGGCGCTAGCGTGCGCCGGATCGATTCCTCGACGCTCTTGGAAACCGTGCTCTCGATGCCGAACAGCTTGCCGGGCGCGGCGGAGGCGGCATCGTCTCCCGATGCGAGCAGCGTGCCATCCGCGTTGAGCACCGTTACCTCGCCGGGCGTCATTCCCGGAATAGCCGATGCGACAAGCGAACGAATCGCTTGGGCGGAACCGAAATCCTCCGCGTTGTCGGTACGGATGACCACACTGGCCGAGGGCTTGCGCTGCTCGCGCCGAAACGAACCCTCATCCGACAGCACAATGTGGACACGCGCGGCGCGCACATTTCTCAGCGTCTGGATGGTGCGGGCAATCTCACCCTCCAGCGCCCGGACGCGGGTGATTTCCTGCATGAAGGAGGTCAGGCCGATCGAGCCCAGATTGTCGAAGAGTTCGTAGCCGGCGTTTTCAGAGCGCGGCAACCCCTTCTCGGCCAGCAGCATGCGCGCCGGAGCCGTCTGTGAGAAGGGCGTCAGAATGGCGTCTCCCTTGGCACTGACATCGAAGGAGATACCAGCCTCCGTCAGGGCCGCGCCGATCCGGGTCACATCGGTCCGGTCGAGGCCGGAATACAGCGTCTCCATGTCGGGACGTGACAGATAGTAGCTGCCGAGGCCGACGAGCGCGATGACGAGAAACCCAACGAGACCAAGAGCCGATAGCTTTCTCGGACCGAGCGAAGAGAGATTGCTGAAAAGCTGCTGAGCTTGTCCGTTTATGGCGAGCGCCATGAAGTAACCCTACGATTGTCCGGTGGCACGGTATGCGATGGCCGGACCATGCCGACCGAAGCTTGCGCGAGGCCACGGTTAACGAAAGGTTAACGTCCCGCCCGACAGTTATACCAACCTGCGGTGATAGGGACCGCAGGTTGGTACTAAGTCAGCGCTGCCGCAGGACTCGGCAAACGAAAACGGGCCCGGCCTTGAAGGCCGGACCCGTTCAGATGTCCTGCTATCTATTTCCGGCGGAGGTTTACCGGAAGAGTGAGAGCAGCGACTGGCTGGAGGAGTTGGCGATCGACAGCGCCTGGACACCGAGCTGCTGCTGCGTCTGCAGCGCCTTGAGACGGGTCGACTCTTCGGTCATGTCCGCGTCGACGAGCGTGCCAACACCCTTGTCGATGGTGTCCATGAGCTTGGAAACGAAGTTCGTCTGCATCTCGATGCGGTTCTGGACGGCGCCGAGGCTGGATGCCGCGGTGGTGACCTGCGACAGCGCCTCGTCGACGACCTTGATATAGGCCTGGACCTGTCCAGACGTCACGCCACCCACCGAGATGTCGATGTCGTTGACTGCCGTCGAGAAGGTGCCGGTGGCGCCAGCAACGGTGTCAGCCGCTGCCAGACCGAGATCAGCCACAGCCGGCGGGGTGGTGCCGGAAGCGGTCGCCGCGCTGACCGTGAAACTCTCGAGCGAGTTGAAGCTCACCGCGCCAGCGGTGATTGTCACGTCGATGCCCTGAATGCCGGCGTCCTTCAAAGCCTGCGTGTAGACCGCCGTCAGATCGCCATCAGACTTGATCGTGCTGCTGGCAAGGCCGGCGTCGGTCAGCGTCTGCTGGGTAATTTCCACCGTACGGCCAGCGGCACCATTCTGCGAGATGCTGAAGGAGACCTTGTTGTCGGCACCGAATGCGACCGCGGCGGTCTCGACCGTCGACGTACCGGTCGCAGCGGCGAACTGATCGATATCGATCGTCTTGTCGAGAATGCCGGCATCGGCGGAGAAAAGGCGGATGTTGGCGATGTCGACCTTGATCGAACCGACTGACAGGCTGCCGTTGGCATCACGCGACAGCGAGGAAACGATTTCCTTCTGCGTCGTTGCGGCCGTATCGCTCAGCCAATTCTGACCGGAGAAGGATGCCGAGTCCGAGATCGTCTTCAGCTGTTCCTGCAGCGCGGTGATTTCCGACTGAACCTTGGCCTTGTCGACGCCTTCGCCGGTTGCCGTGGTCAGCTTGGCCTTGATCTCGTTGAGCACGTCCTTGGCGGCGGTGAGGCCGGTATAGGCCGTATCAACGGTCGCCGCGCCGATGCCGAGCGAATCGGACACCGCCGACATGGCTTGGTTGTCGGACCGCATGGTGGTGGCGATCGACCAGTAGGCCGCGTTGTCCTTGGCCTCACCGACGCGATAGCCGGTGGAGATGCGGGCCTGGGTCTGGTCGAGCGAGGAGTTGATCATCTGGAGGCTCTGGAGAGCCGTCATGGCGGAAGCGTTGGTGTTGATGCTGGTCATAATAGGGTGTCTTCCCGTTACGCGAATACAAAATTGGGATGAGACAGTCCGGGTTGGCCGGGATAGCGAGTCGGCATCATGCCTGTGATCTGGGTTTCCGTCCGATCACTTCGCTATGCCTCCGATATAACGGGCGATTTCCTTCCAGCTTCTTAAAGCAACACGATCTCTTCTGCTTCGAGTCTAACACGCTCGCCTTATGGTTAATCAATAGGAATGATGTATAGTTAATGAAACCTAACACCAGCGGACGTGGAATCCGACATAGTACCAACCCGGAGCGACAAAGCGATCGAACCATGCCGCGAACGGAAAAGGCCGCCCCTTGCGGAGCGGCCTTTCGGGCAGTGATAGAGCTGTGAGAGGGGCGGTTCAGCCCTGGAACAGCTGCAGAATCGCCTGGCTGGAGGTGTTGGCGATCGACAGCGCCTGGACACCGAGCTGCTGCTGGGTCTGCAGCGCCTTGAGACGGGTCGACTCCTCGGTCATGTCCGCGTCGACGAGGGCGCCGACGCCCTTGGAGATCGTGTCCATAAGCTTGGAGACGAAGTCCGTCTGCATCTCCACCCGGTTCTGAACGGCGCCGAGGCTGGATGCCGCGGTGGTGACCTGCGACAGCGCCTCGTCGACGACCCGGATATAGGCCTGGACCTGTCCCGACGTGACGCCAGCCACCGAGATGTCGATGGCGTCGACCGCCGTCGAGAAGGTGCCGGTGGCAGCGGCGTTGGTATCGACAGCCGCCAGACCAAGGGAGGCCACGGCCGGCGGGGTCGTGCCGGCAGCGGTCGCGGCGCTGACCGTGAAGCTCTCAAGCGAGTTGAAGCTTAGGGCGCCTGCGGTAATCGTCACATCGATGCCCTGGATGCCGGCATCCTGGAGCGCCTGCTTGTAGACGGCCGACAGGTCGCCGTCGGACTTGATCGTGCTGCCGGCAAGGCCGGCCGCCGTCAAGGTTGCCTGGGTGATTTCGACCGTGCGGCCGGCGGCGCCGTTCTGCGAGATGCTGAACGAGATCCTGTTGTCGGCACCGAAGGTGACCGCGCCGCCCTCGACCGTCGAAGTACCGGTTGCCGCAGCGAACTGATCGATATCGATCGTCTTGTCGAGGATGCCCGCATTGGCGGCGAAGAGACGGATATTGACGATGTCGACCTTGATCGAACCGACGGCGAGCTTGCCACTGGCATCGCGAGACAGCGACGAAACGATTTCCTTCTGCGTGGTCGCAGCCGTATTGCTCAGCCAGTTCTGGCCGGAGAACGACGCCGAATCGGAAATCGTCTTCAGCTGTTCCTGCAGCGCAGTAATTTCTGACTGAACCTTGGACCTGTCGACGCCATCACTCGTCGCGGTTGTCAGCTTGGCCTTGATCTCGTTGAGAACGTCCTTGGCAGCGGCCAAGCCGGTGTAGGCGGTGTCGACGGTGGCCGCGCCGATGCCGAGCGAATCGGACACCGCTGACATGGCCTGGTTGTCGGATCGCATGCCGGTAGCAATCGACCAATATGCTGCGTTGTCCTTGGCCTCCGCGACGCGCAGACCTGTCGAGATCCGATTTTGGACGCTGTCCATCGCCATGTTCGTCTGCTGCAGCGTCTGCAGGGCCGTCATCGCAGCGACGTTGGTGTTGATACTCGTCATTACATTACCCTTAATGGCGCAGTCGCCCTTCATGGGCTTTTTGCTGAATCAAGGTCCGCGTCATCATGTTCGGCACCGTCGAGGGTTAACCTAGGTTCTTAACGTTAACCAATTGTGAAAAAGCGGTCCGACCGGGCGCATCCGGCGGGTTCGGCGCGTTTAGAAAAACGAGCGAACCAACGATCCGACAAGCATGTTCCAACCGTCGATGAGGATGAAGAACAGGATCTTGAAGGGCAGCGAGATGATCGTCGGTGGCAGCATCATCATGCCCATCGACATGGTCAGCGTGGCGACAATCATGTCGATCACCAGGAACGGCAGCACGATGAGAAAGCCGATCTCGAAGCCGCGGCGCAACTCAGAAATCATGAAGGCCGGAATCAGAATCCGTAATGCGACGTCGCGCTCGTCGGCGGCCCCCTGCTCTGCCGGTTCGACCCGCGTGCGGCTGGTCGCGTCGGCAATGTCTCCGAACAGTGCCAAATCCGCCGGCCGCACCTGGGTCAGCATGAAGTCCTTGAACGGATCGGTGATCCGATAGAATGCGTCCTCCTCGCTGATCGAATTGCTCAACAATGGTTGCAGCCCGTCATTCCAGGCCCGGTCGAAGGTCGGCGCCATGACGAAGAAGGTCATGAACAGCGACAGCGAAATCAGGATGAGGTTCGCCGGTGTCGTCTGCAGGCCAATGCCGGCGCGAAGGATCGATAGCGCGATGACGATGCGCGTGAAGGATGTGACCATAACCAGTAGGCCTGGCGCGATCGACAGAATCGTGACGATGCCGAACAGTTGCACGATACGCCCCGATGCGCTCGAATCCCCGGCAGGGATCAGAGCTGCCAGCCCGGACAAATCGGGCGTTTGGGCAAAAGCGGGCGTGACCACGAGAACGGCCAGGAAAACGATGAACAATCTCATTCGGCGACCATGGTCTGGATGAGATAGTCGATGACCGCCGGCGAGCGCAGACGGGCCCGTTCGCGCAGATCTTCGCGCAGATGGAGCAGTCCGCGCGTTCCTTCGATCTGGGCAAGTTGGACCGAGCGCAGAAACGCCAGCGTATCCGACTCGATCTCGGCGGCGAGAACTTCCGGGTTGACGCTGCCATCATCTTTCAGGACCAGCGCAGCCTCGATGCGAAGCCAGGTCCGCGGGGGAGCATAGATGTTGGTGAGGACCGGCTTCAGCGGAATCAGGCGGAGCGGCGTCTCCTCGTGCTCGGCCAGCGCCAGGTCCATGTCGCCCCTGTCGTCGGCCTGGCCGGCCGTCTCGACCGGCGTCTCAGCAGCCTCGGGCTCTTGCGCCGACGATCCCCCGGCTTTGCCGAGCGTGCTGCCGAGGAAGGCTCCGCCGCCGCCGGCGACGAGAGTCAGGATCACCACCGCCACAGCGGTCGGAATCAGGCCGTCGCCCCTCATGGCGTTTTCCTGCCTTCGCCCGAGGTGCCGATCTCGGTCATGCGACGAACCCTCTCCACTCACGCGTCGGCGGCAGCGCCCTCATGGCGTTGCCTTTGCCGACAACCGAGCGATATCGGGTCTGGCTGTCGCGAGACTTGCGGAGGCCACGGCCGCCCGTTGCGGCAACGGAACCGTCCCGTACCGGCTGGGCCGAACGACTCAGTAAGGCGCGACGATATCGTAGATCTGCTGGCCCCAGCCAGGCTGCTGAACTTCGGTGATCCGTCCACGTCCGCCGTAGGAAATTCGCGCCTCGGCGATCTTGTCATATTCGATGGTGTTGTTCGGCAGGATGTCGCGCGGTCGGATGATGCCGGCGATGGACAAGACCCTGACCTCGAAATTGACCCGCATTTCCTGTTGGCCGCTGATGAACAAATTGCCGTTCGGCAATTTCTGGCCGACGACGGCGGCGACCGAAAGATCGATGTCCTCGGACCGCTTGATCTTGCCCTTGCCGGCCATGTCGGACTTGCCGTTAGCGCCCAGTGTCGCTCCTACAGTTGGCAGTGTATACTCGCCGAAACTGCCGGACAGATCGAGGCCGTTGTCGATACCGGACTTGCGTGAACGCTCCGAATTGTTGTCGAGCGACGCCTGGTCTCGGATGCGGATCTTCACCGTGACGATATCGCCGACGCCGAGCGCACGCGGATCCTGGTAGAAGTCGGCGCGCTCGTCACTCCACAACGAATGCGGCGTGCGCGGTCCGGCCGCCGGGAACGCGGCGGGCTGGGCGACGATGGGTGGATTCTCGTAGAGCCCGGCGCCGACCGGCGACAGGGCCGGCTCGCGAAACGCGTCCTCGCGCGTGGTGGAGCAGCCTGCCAGGACGGCGAGCGCAATCATTGCAAGGGCTCTCACGATTTGCTCTCCGCGACCTGCTTCTCTTCCACCGAACCGCCGGCAGAAGTCTTTTCGACAATTCGGTTGGCGATTTCGGCGGCGGTCGCAGGCGGCATTGCACTGAGGATGTCGCTCGCCTGGCGCGCTTTCAGCCGCGCGATCACGGAAGCGGCGGCGTCGAGTTCGAGCTTGGCGAGTTGGGCCGCCGCGGCGTCAGGCTTCATCTTCGCGTAGATGTCGACGATGATCGTGGATGCGCTGTCGAGGAAGCGGTTCCGCTCCTCCAACCATTCCTGATAATCCTTGCGCTTCGCCTCGAGCGCGTCGATCTGCTTGCCGATCTCGGTTTCGAGTTCGGTCAGTTGTTTCTGCTCCAAAGCGTAGCGCGCGTCCTGGGCCTTGTCAGCGATGTTGAGACAATAGGCTTCGACCTCGCTTGCGGGCTTGCGCCGAGCGACCTCACCGCTTTCCCCGATAATCCGGATTTCCTGGGGCGGGATGTCGGGCGCTCCGGCCGCGTGCGCGAAGCCGATCGGCGCCAGCGTGGGGGCGAAAGCGACGAGCCAGGCGGCGCGTCGTCCCGTTCGCATGAAAGTCTGAATCATCATTGCACCACGAGTTCGGCCTGTAGGGCACCGGCCGTCTTGATCCCCTGCAGGATCGCGATGATCCCCGTTGGCTTCAGTCCGATACCGTTGAGACCGCGAACCACGGACTCCAGATCGGCGCCCCCCACCAGGGCGAAGGATCCACCGTCCTGCTGGGCATTGACGATGGTTTCGGAGGTCACCACGGTCTGGCCCTTTGAGAAGGGCTCAGGCTGCGAGACGGCCGGCAGTTCGCTGACCCTGACGGTCAGATTGCCATGGGTCAGCGCAACGGTGGATATCTGCACGTCTCTGCCGATGACAACCGTGCCGGTCCGCTCGTCGATGACGACCCGGGCCGCCTGATCGGGCGCGATCCTGAGATCACCGATTTCGGCAATAAATCGGGTGCTCGACACCTTTGCGGGCCGCTTGAGATGGATCGTGCGGAAGTCCTCTTCCTGCGCGACGGCCGCCCCCCAGCGATTGACGGCATAGTTGTTGACGATGTCGACGACGCGGATCGCGGTCTTGAAATCCGGATTGAACAGCTCGATCGCCAGTCGGCCGTCATCGTTGAAGGCGCCAGGCACCTCTCGCTCGACAAGTGCGCCGTTCGCAATCCGGCCGGTGGTCGGCACGCCCTGGGTCAGGCTCTCGCTCTCGCCCTGAGTGGAAAAGCCGCTCACCGCTAGCGGGCCTTGCGCGACCGCGTAGATCTCACCGTCAGCGCCATACAGCGGCGTCATCACCAGCGTACCGCCCATCAGAGACGAGGCATCGCCGAGCGAGGACACGGTGACATCGATGCGCGAGCCGGTGCCGATGAAAGCCGGCAGTTCAGCGGTCACGGTAACCGCAGCGACATTCTTGCTGCGCGAGGACTGGGACCGGATATTGACGCCCATCCGATCGAGCATGGACTGCATTGACTGCTCGGTGAATGGCGCATTGCGCATGGAATCGCCGGTCCCCTGAAGGCCGATCACGAGGCCGTAACCGACGAGCTGGTTGGCCCGCACGCCGCGAATATTGACGATGTCCTTGATGCGGACGGTGCCGGCCGCGTCGGCCGGATTGCCGCGGACAGGCTGGAGCTTTGCCACAGCTTGGCCGCCGGCGCCGCTATAGTCAGCCGCCGACGCGGCCTGAAGGCTCGCGGCGATGAGGAGGACCCCGAGGAGCAGCCGCACGATCATCCGCGGATCCGGACGCTGCCGTTGGCTTCGACGATGCCCGAGACGATGACGCCACTGTCGGCATTGCGGACACGTACGACCTCGCCTTCAGCGGCCGAACGCAGCGCCGTGCCGAGCCCTGTGATGACCAGTCCTCCTTCGCGGAAGACCAGCGTCACGGCCGCGCCCGCCCGCACCAGGTCGGGCGTCTTGAGATCCGACAGAAGGATCGGCTTGCCCGGCAAAAGGGTGCGACGCGCCACCTGCCCCGCAAGCATTTCGTCCTCGATGACGTAGAGCGGAAGCTTCTCGTCCTTGACGATATAGGCCTTGTAGGCAACGCCCCGGTCGGCAACGCTCTGGCCCGGATAGACGACGGCCGCCGGAACCGGGAGTTCGAGTTCGGCCGCCAGACTTTGGACTGGGACCAGGAGTGCCGCGAGACCGGCGGCCGCCGCGAGGCTGAATGGCAGAGGCCGGGGAATGGTTGCGACGCCGCTCATGGACTAACGGAGTCCCTTGGTGACGACGCTTGCCATCTCGTCGGCCGCTGAAATCACCTTCGAGTTCATTTCGTAAGCCCGCTGGGCGGAAATGAGCTGCGATATCTCCTTGACGGGATCGACGTTGGAATCCTCCAGGTAGCCCTGATGAACCACGGCCATGCCCGGATCCCCCGGAACGCCGGCGGTCGGCCCTCCCGATGCGATGGTCTCCTTGAACAGGTTGCCGCCCTGTGCCGCCAACCCGGCATCGTTTGCGAAAGTTGCGATCGTCAACTGGCCGATCTCCTGCGCATCGGCCTGGCCGTCGACCTGGGCGAAAACCTGGCCGCTCTGATTGACGATCACTTCTGTCGCGTTCTGCGGCACGGTGATGGCCGGCTCGACGCGGTAGCCGTCAAGTGTGACAAGCTGACCCTCGCCATTGGTATTGAAGGCGCCGTCGCGGGTGTAGAGAATTTCCCCACCCGGACCTTCCACCTGAAACCACCCCAGGCCGTTCAAGGCCAGATCGAGCTTGTTGCCGGTCTGGTTAAGCGTACCCTGAAGGTTGATGTTGCGGATCGCCGCCAAGCGCACGCCGAGTCCCAGCTGAGCGCCTTCCGGCACTACGCCCTGGCCGCCCCGCGCGGGGACGCCCTGCATACGCTCCACCTGGTAGAGCAGATCAGTGAACTCAGCGCGGGCGCGCTTGAAACCGGTCGTGTTGATGTTCGCAATGTTATTGGCGATGACTTCAACATTGGTCTGCTGGGCGTTCATGCCGGTGGCGGCGATCGCAAGGGCTCGCATCGGGTGGCTCCTTCAGGAAGATAGATCGGCATTCCAGTTCCTGGATCGCCGGAAAAGCAATATTCGAAGGGCGAATAAGAGGGCCGCGCCGCTTCAGATCGCCATGCGGGACAATTCGAGATAGGCGCTAACCGCCTTGTCGCGGATGGAAACAGCCGTCTGGAGTGTGCGTTCGGCGGCCATGACGGATTCGACCACGGACTGCGTCGTCGCCTCGCCATTAATCCCTTTGATCGACGTCGCTTCGGCGGATTTGACCGTGGCGACGGCATCGCTGGCGATTTGCGACAGAACTGCGCTGAAGTCCGCTCCGGCGGCTGCCTGAGCGGGTCCTGCCGGGGAGAATGCACTGCCGACCGCGCTGGTCCCGATGCTCGGAAAGGTGGCTCCAATCGAAGGGATCATGGTCAACTCCTCAGAAGATCGATGGTCATGTTGATAATTTCCCGCGCCTGCTTCACCACTTGGATGTTGGCTTCGTAGGAACGGTTCGCCTCGCGCATGTCGGCCATTTCGACCAGCATCCGCACGTTCGGCATCTTTACGTAACCCTCGGCGTTGGCCGCCGGATTACCGGGGTCGTGCTCGAGGACAAAGGGAGTTTCATCCGTCCCGATTCCCGCGACGCGGACCATATCGGCACCGGTGATCCGATCCATTTCTCCCTGAAAGGTGACCGTCTTGCGCTGATACGGGTCACTGCCGGGCGTCGACCCGGTGGTTTGGGCATTGGCAATATTTTCGGAGACCACGCGCATGCGCGTGGATTGCGCCTGAAGGCCGCTGGCCGCGATCTTGAGTGGGGAAAGAAGCGGATCGGACATGCGGATTATCCCTTCACGGACATGACGAGCAGGCGATGAAATGCCTTCACGACCGACGTATCGAGAGAATACGCCCGAGAAATCTCGCCGGCCTTGAGCATCTCCTGCTCGAGGCTCACGGAATTGCCGGAATGGGTGACGTCCCAAGGCGTCTCGGTGACGACATCCTGGCTGTCACCGGTGCCGCCGAGCGAGGCCATATGCATGTTGCTAGAGCTCGCGAGATCGAGGCGTGTCGAAGCCAGAACCTCGCTGAAGGACGCCAGATCCTTGGCCTGGTAGCCAGGCGTATTCGCATTGGCGACGTTCTCGGCCACCAGCGTCTGGCGCGTGGCCAGCCACGCGGTGCGCTGCGAAGCGATTCCAAAAAGATAGACCTGTTCCATGACATCTCGCGCCAATGCTCTTGAGAGTCATGGTCTAGGGGGGAGCGCTTGTCCGAAGCTTGCCCTTGCGGTGATAACCGTTTGGGAAGGAACGGACGTGACGGCATTAAAAGGCCTCAGCGGCCAAAGGGGTCGCCGCCACAGAGGGTTTGCATCCGATGATGCGGAGACCATCTTCCGACGCGATCGCGGCAACCGACGAGTCGGTCGTGTCACGAATCCGGTGGGGAGCTAGGCTCTTGCAAATGCGCATCGAGGATCGCCTGGCGCAACTCCTCGGTGCCCCCGTCGGTCATCTCATCGGCGTCGTCGAAGGCGATGTAGGTGATATCCACGGCCGCCGCCGAGGCCCCCAGCTCAAGCTGGAAATGGGCTGTCACGCCGGCATGTTTGAACTCGAGGGCAAGCGAGATGATCGGCACGCCCCCCCAGTTGAGACGCACGTCGCCGGAATTAGCAAAGCGCAGCACACCCGGCTTCAGATACAGCTCCGCCGAGGACGTCACGATATCCGCAATGTTGCCGTAACGTTCGAGGCGCAGAAAGGCGATGTAGTCGACTACGTCCACCAGACGAAGTTCGGCGACGACTTCCTTGATGCCGTCGGCAAGCGCCCGCTCGCGCGACAGCGTGTTGTGTTTGCGGATATCGAGCATGGCTACGCGGTAGCGACTCCCACCTTCGAGCCCGTTCGGGAGTGAAGGAAATAGATAAGTTCCGCGATCGCCTTGAAGAATTGCGGCGGAATCATCTGATCGATCTCGACATGATCGTACATTGACCTTGCCAATAGCTTGTCTTCGATAACCGGCACGTCATTGGCCTCGGCGATTTCCCGGATCTTCAGGGCAATCAGGTCAGTGCCCTTGGCAACCACCATCGGCGCGCCACCCTCCTCACGAACGTATCGCAGCGCGATCGCGTAATGGGTCGGGTTGGCGATCACGAGCGTCGCGAAGGGCACGTCCGTCATCATGCGCCGTCGCACCCGGTCGCGGGCGATCTGACGCTGCCGACCCTTGACCATCGGATCGCCCTCGGCCTGCTTGTTTTCGTCCTTGATCTCCTGCTTCGACATCCTGAGGTCGCGCCGCCAGTGGATGCGGCTCATGGCGAGATCGGCGGCGACGAGCACGATCGTCGCGATCGAGACGCCGGAGAGAAGCGTCATCGCCAGTTCGAGAATGAGTTCTGGCACCAGCACCGGATCTGCGAACATGGTGCGCATCATCGTCGGGAAACCCGACATGAGCAGCGTGCCGACGACTACGCCGATGGTGAGAAACTTGAACACAGACTTGCCGAACTCCGTCAGCCCACGCAGACCAAAAATCCGCTTGAACCCGGCCGACAGCGAAATATGAGACGCCTTCGGCCGGATTCGTTCGAAATTGATCTGCGGTGCGTTTTGGAGAACCGACGAGACAACCCCTCCGATGACGAAGAAGACGGCCGCGGGCAGAACGAACCGGGCACCTTCGAGAGCCAGCATATGGAGGACGTGTAGGGCATCGGCACTCGTATTCAGATCCCATTGCAGGGGGTTTTCGAACGTCGTCTTGAGTACGAGAAGCAGATGGCCCGCACCATCGCGGACCTGAAACGCGATAAAGGCCATTGCGGCCAGAAGGGACGCCAGAATCGGCGCCTCGCGCGAGACCGGAAGATTGCCCTTCTCGATCGTGTCGTTGATCTTCTTCTCGGTCGGTTCTTCCGTTTTTGAGGATTTGTCCTCGCTATCCGACACGGTGGATTAAACCCTCAAACCCATTGACGTTCGATGAACACATCGCTGCGGCACGAATTATCACCGGCATGCTGGACGCCACTCTTCTCCGCACAGGATACCCCACGCCGAGATCACGGGGTTTCTTCGGGCGCACGCAATTGTATTTTACCCTCGCCGGAAAGCCGCAGAGCCTCATTTGCTATACGTCGGCGGGCACCCTCGATCTCGCTCGCCTGGACATCGACCACCTGCGCGAGTTCCGATTCGACCATGCGACGGGCGCGGGCGCCGAGCGCGGCCAGTGCGGTTTCCCGCAGTTCCCCTTCGACACCACGGAGCGCTAGAATCACGACCTCGGTCGGTACAGCGTCGAACAATGTCAGGCGGGACTTCTGCGGCAGGTTCGGCAAATCCTCAAAGACGAACAGAAGTTTCAGCAGTGTTTCCGCTTCGCGCGGCTGGACCGCCCGGATCGTATCGATCAATTCGTCCGACTGGCTCTTGTCGAGGCGGTTGACGATATCTGCGAGAATTGCATGCGTGCCAGCTTTCGACGGGCTGTCCGAGGCCCCGAGATAGGCATGCCGCACATGTCGCTCGAACAGCGCCACGACCGGATCCGACAGTTGTTTCAGCGACAGCATCCGGCGCATGACGTCGTTGCGGAACGCCGGCTGGAATTCGCGCACGATGATCGATGCCGTGTCGGCCGGAACCTTCGAAAGAAGAATGGCGACTACCTGGGGGTGTTCCTTCGCCAACTTCGGAGCGAGGATGTTCCCCTCCATGTTGGCGACCGCATCCCAAATGCTGCGACCGCTCTGCTCGCTCCAGTCGACCGAAGAACCGTCCTCCCCGGACATGAAAATGGATGCGAACTCCTCCTCGGAGAGCGCGCTCTGCAGGAGCTCCGTCATCTGTCGCGCCGGACCATCGAGGCCTGGTGACTTCTTGAACGCCTCCTGGAAGGCGTCGACCAGTTCATCGATCTGCTCGGACTCGATCGCCTCGAGGCTGGCGGCGCTTTCATTCAACCGCTTGATCTCGTCCGGCGACAAATGCTTGAGAACCCGCTCGGCGCCCGGCGCGCCGAGAGCGATCAGCAGAATCGCTGCTCGAGCGCTGCCACATTTCGGCAGTTCCGGGCCATCATCATGATAGGCGGCGACCATCGACATGACAGATCAAGCGGCTCGCTGGTTTTTCGACTGAAGTCGCTCGCCAGGTTTGGCGACCTCCGTCAGCGTGACGCCGAAGCGCTGGTCCTCATTGTCGAGCACGACGATCTCGCCGCGGGCGACGACCCTGTCGTTGACGATGACATCCACCGGATCGCCGACCTTGGTATTGAGCTTGACGATGGTGCCGCGGCCGAGGTTGAGAATATCCGCGACGGTCATGGTCGTGGAGCCGAGGACAACGTGCATCGTTACCGGGACATCCATCACCAGGTCGAGATCGAGCCGGTCGGTGCCTGTTGACGCGCCGACGCCGAGGCCTGCGTCGACGTCTTCATCGGGAGCATCATTAAATTCGTTCATGGAGTCGTCCATCTTCCGGCTTCCTTCGGGCGGGTCATGCCGCGGCACTGCATCGCCGACTGGGGGCTCGTAACCGGATTAGCGAGCCAGACTGGCGCGAAGCCTGTGTCGGCCCGGACCGTCGCCGCACTCGTTCGCGGTCGCCGCCGGCGCACACTCAGATCGCGCCGCCTGACCATGGCCTTTAGCATGCCAATCGGCCTTCGCGACAAGCAATTCAAGACGCTCGGTGGTCTCTTTCGCTTCGATGATCTGCGCCTCGAGCGCACGGAGGGTCTGGACACCCTCGTGCTTGAGAACGACCACCGCCTCCGCAGCTCGATTGATCGAGCGGTCGGCTTCTGCGAGCGCGGCGCCGAGGGCGTTTTCCGACGACCGCAAGATACGAAGCTCGCGATACATGCGCCCACTTCTGAGCGCCGTCACCACGAGCGCCATCATTAATATGATATCAGTCAGGTAGGATGTCATCGATGAACTCCTCGGCGGGATCGATCCGTTCTTCAATCCGCAAGACGTAGGTTTCCCGCGAGCGCCCCATGCGCGCGCGAAACAGCGGCCGGTTTTCACATGCGACGGCGATCAGGCTGTTGGCGCCGATCTCCAGCGGAATTGTGTCGCCCACCTTGAAGCCGGCGATCGTCCTAAGCGGAACCTTCTTCTTGGAGAGCACCGCCTCGAGTCGTAGATCGCTCTGGGCAAAGCTCGCCTTGATCGCCTCGGACCAGTTTTCGTCGCGGTCGCGCTGGGGCGCCTCCGGCAGCGTGCGGAGGAAGCGCCGATGCGGCGCCAGGAAACTGGCTGGAAAGGCGAAGGCGAGAGGCGCGGCAATCCCCGCGGCGCGCAACTCGAACCGAAACAACACGAAGCGGTCGCTCGCCTCACCGAGTTCTTCGACCAGCAGGGGAGGATCGATCAGATCACCGACAGCGAGCTTGAGATCAGCAATGGGCTCGAACACCGGGCCCGCGGCTTCGGCCGCGGCCGCAAGGGCGAGCTTGACGACACCGCGATCGAGGTCGGTTGGTCCACGCGGGACGTCACCTGTACTGGAGGGCTCCGCCGCGAAGAAGGCCGCGATGAGCGCATCCAGGCCGGAGCGCTTGGCGGCGACATAGCCCGGCGTTCGAAAACGCGGCGAAGACAACAATGCGAAGAGACTCGCTGCTGCATCAGTGCTTTCGGCGTCGGGTGCGAAGTCCGTATCGACCTCAATCAATAGGAAGTCGAACGGTGCGCCGGCGATAGCGCCCAGCCTGGCAATAGCCGCTTCCGCCCACGCCTCGCCCATATGAGTGAGGCGCGGGAGATTGCGCGGCTCGACCTCGGCCGCACTGCGAAGTCGTTCGCCGATATTGGCCGAATCCGGCTGGGGAACGGTCTGGCTCATGGATCAGGCCGCCGATCCGCCGCCGATGGTTTCATTTTCGACCTGATCGATCGTGGGACGGTCATAGGCAGAGATCGTCTTGCGTCCATATTCGAGCGCCACCTGCGGCATCGCGCCGTTCATATAGGCGATGAGGGTCGATTTCACGATAGTGAACATCCGGCACTTCTTGTCGCGCACCCCCTTCACCTTGGTGGCGATTGGGCCAACCACGCCGTAGGAAAAGAAGATGCCCGCAAAGGTCCCCACAAGTGCCGCCCCGATCAGGCCACCGAGAATCTCCGGAGACTGGTCCAGGGCGCCCATGGCCTTGATCACCCCGAGGACGGCCGCGACGATGCCGAGGGCGGGAAGACCGTCAGCCATGTCCTGAAGCGCGTGCTTGGGCTTCAATTGATCGTGGGCGATCGTCTGGATCTCTTCCTCCATGAGCGACTCGATCTCGTGTGGCCGCGCATTGCCGATGATGATCAGCCGACAATAGTCGCAAATGAAGCTGGTCATGGGGTCGTCTTTGAGAACGTCCGGATACGCTTGGAAGATCGTCGATTCCTTCGGGTCGTCGATGTGCGCCTCGACCTCGCTGCGCGATTTCGACCGCATCTCACGCATCAGCTGATGCAAGAGTCCGAGGACGTTCAAATAATCGTTCGGCTTCGGAACTTTGTTCTTGAAAGCCTCCATGACCGCCTTGCCGGTATCCTTCACGACCTTGGTCGGATTGGCAACAAGGAAGGTGCCGATCGATGAACCCAGAATGATCACGTATTCGAACGGCTGGACAAGAACCGCCAAATGTCCGCCCATCGCGACGAAGCCACCCAACAGACAGCCCAACGTCACGGCCAGCCCAAGCAGAATACCCATGCGGGCCCCCGATTTCCCAATTTTCGAGTTTCACCGGTAGGAAGGCCCGCTTGTGCGAGCCTTGCCGAAGGGTCGGCGCGGTCGGGAAAACCCGTTCGATCTCGCCGAACAGCCTGACGCAAGCAAGCTGCCCGATTTTCAGGCCGCTTGAAATAACTCTACCGGAAGGCGCTGCCATGCTGGGTGCAACGACCAGTTTCGAACTCATACGTCGCGATCTTCCGGCGGCTCTCGATCGCACGGCGAAGCAGCCGACGGTCGAACGCGCGACCGAACGCTATCTAGAGGCAGTCTCCTCGATCAAGACTGTCGAGGACTTCCTCTCCAACGATCGCGTCTATAACTATGCCATGAAGGCCTTCGGGCTCGAGGACATGACCTACGCCAAGGCGTTCATGCGCAAGGTTCTGGTCGAAGGCATCGACGACAAGGAGAGCTTTGCCAACAAGCTGACCGACAGCCGCTACAAGGACTTCGCCGAAACCTTCAATTTCGCGCGCCACGATAAGACCGCCATGGCTTTCGACCGGGCCCAACAGGGCGTCGTCGACAAGTATATCCGCCAGACGCTCGAGGAGGACACCGGCACCGAGAGCGAAGGCGCACGGCTTGCCCTGTATTTCGAACGCGCCGCACCGACAATCACCACGACGTTTTCCATCCTCGCCGACACCGCCTTGATGAAGGTCGTCCAGGTTGCCTTCGGCATTCCCACCGAGATCGGCGCGCTGGGTATCGACAAACAGGCGGCCTTCTATGAACAGCGGTTGGACATCGAGGACCTGAAGGATCCGGAGAAGCTGCAAAAGCTGCTGACGCGCTTCACGGCGATGTACGACACGACAGAAACTTCGGCACAGGTTACAAGTCCTGCCCTTGCGCTATTCGGCTCATCGAGCGCCGGGATCGACGGGAATCTGCTGCTCACGCTCCAGTCGTACCGCAGCGGAGGCTTCTGACCTTGCAGACCGCACTTCCCGTCGCCTTGTCCGCTCAACTCGCCCTCGAGAAGCGGCTGGACACGATCGCCCACAACGTGGCCAACGCTCGAACCGCCGGCTTTCGAGCCGAAGAGGTCAAGTTCGAGGCACTGATTTCCCGAGTCGGCTCGGAACCTGTGACCTTTGCGTCCGAGGGCACGACCTATCTTTCGACCCGGGCGGGGGAAATGACCCAAACCGGAAACACGCTCGACATGGCGGTATCCGGCGATGCGTTTTTCGCCATGCAGGGTCCCAATGGCCCGGTCTACACACGCGACGGCCGGATGCGGATCAACGCAGAGGGCTCGGTGGAGACGATCAACGGCTATCCGGTTCTCGATGTCGGCGGCGCCACGTTGCAAGTCGATCCGAACGCCGGACCGATCGCGATCGCCCGCGATGGCATGATCACACAGAACGGCGGCCAGATCGGCGCGGTCGGGCTATTCGCCATGCCGCCGGGCGCCAATCTGACCCGCTTCGAGAACTCCGGCGTCATCCCGGACCAGGCGGCGGTTCCCATCCTCGACTTCGGCGACGTCGGCATCATGCAGGGTTTCGTCGAAGGCTCCAATGTCAATCCGGTGCTGGAAATCAGTCGACTCATCGCCCTGCAGCGTGCTTTCGAAAGCGCCTCCAATCTCGTCCAGACATCCGAGCGCACGCTCGACGACGCGGTCAAGAATCTGGGTAACATGTCGTGACGGCACTTGCGGAAAGCAGCTTCAAGATACCGCCCCTCGAGGAGGAGCGCCTGGCGATCTCGGGACACATCGTCGACGTATCGCCCCAGGCCTTCAAGGTCGCGGGTCTGTCGCCCTTCGTGCGGCTCGGTGACTGCGTCGCCTGCCCCGGCCCGAACGGCGAGGAAATCGGCGAAGTGGTCCGCATCGAGGCGGACTGCCTGACGATCAAACCCTTCGGCAACCGCTTCAGCCGCGGGGTCAAGGCGCCGGCACGGCGGATCGGCCCGCTCACGGTCGCACCTTCGGAGCGCTGGAAGGGACGGGTCGTGAACGCGTTCGGCATGCCTTGCGACGGGGCCGGCCCGCTAGCCGTCGGCGACGAGGATCGCCTGGCCGATGCCGCGCCCCCGCCCGCTCTGCGGCGAGGCCGTGTCGGCGGTCCGGTTCCGACGGGCGTGCATGCGCTCGATATCTTTACGCCGCTAGTCAAAGGGCAGCGTATCGGCATCTTCGCTGGCTCCGGCGTCGGCAAGTCGACGCTGATGGGCATGCTGGCGCGCGCACAAGGCTTCGACACCGTGGTCGTCGCTCTCGTCGGCGAGCGCGGCCGCGAAGTCCGCGAGTTTCTCGAAGAGACCATGGGAGGCGACCTGCAAAAGCTCGTCACCGTCGTCGCCACCGGTGACGAGAGTCCGATGATGCGGCGTCTCGCCCCACGTACAGCGACATCGGTCGCCGAGTATTTCCGCGATCGGGGAGAGAATGTCCTGCTCATCGTCGACAGCGTGACCCGCCTCGCCCATGCGGCGCGCGACGTGGCGCTGGCAGCCGGCGAACCGCCCGTCGCACGCGGCTATCCGCCCAGCGTCTTTTCCGAGTTGCCGAGGCTTCTTGAACGCGCGGGACCCGGTCTCGATGGCTCCGGAACGATTACCGGCATCTTCTCCGTTCTGGTCGATGGCGACGATCACAATGATCCCATTGCCGACGCCATCCGCGGCACGCTCGACGGTCACATCGTCCTCGACAGGGCGATCGCCGAGCAGGGCCGGTTTCCGGCGGTGGACGTGCTGAAGTCGATCTCGCGCCTCGCCGACCGGGTCTGGGGCGAGCAGGAGCGCGAACTCGTTATCCGCCTGCGAAGCATGATCTCGCGATACGAGGACACGCGCGACCTGCGTCTGCTCGGAGGCTATCAGCGCGGCAACGACGAGACACTGGATCAGGCCGTAGACCTCGTTCCGCATGTCTACGACTATATGATCCAGCACCCCGGAACGGCCCCGACCGCCGAACCCTTCGCCGAGCTCAGCGCCCGGCTGAAGAAAAGCTTCGCCGCGGCGCGGGGGCCGGCCAAGCCGTGACGTTCAGTCGCAACTGAACAATTTTTTCCGTTCAGTCTTGACTGAACGGCCGACCACTCGTATCTGCGATCGATGAATATCGCTGTCGATCGAGATCTGGTCTGCGCCTGCCCGCAGGACCTTTGCCGCGCCCGCTTCATCGACCGGATGGGTGATCATCTGGAAGCGGAGGGAATGCCGCGCATCGCCGGGCGGCTCTTCGGCCTGATGATCCTGGAGCCAGGCGTCGTCAGCTTCAGTGACCTTGCGGCGCGACTTTGCGTCAGCCGGGCCTCGATCTCGACCAATGCCCGCCTGCTCGAAAGCAAGGGGCTCATCGTCAAGGTTCAGGTCGAGGGGGAGCGGCAGGATTTCTTCCGTCTCGCCGACCGGCCCTACGTCAACATGATCCGCGGCGTGGCCCACCGGATGGAAATGACGCAAGCCAGCATCATCGCGGCGGAAACCGACCTGCCGCCCGACGCAATTGCCGAGCGCCAGCGCCTCGAGCAGGCCCGCGCGTTCTTCGAGACAGCCGTCGCCTCGCTCAACGATCTCGCGGCCAAGCTGTGCCGGCTCAATGAAGAAGGGCGGGGCAAGCAATGAATATGCACGAGAACACAGGTCCCTCCCCGGTCGCGGAATCGCCGCCGGCTCCGGCGCCGAAGGAGCGCAAGTCACGCGCCGGCTGGCTGGCGGCACTCTTCGTCCTCGCCCTCGTCGGCTGGATGGGCTCGGGCTATTATTACCCCGACCAGAATCAAGCTGTCGAAGCGACGAAGTCCAAGACCCGCGAACCCTTCAAGGTCGAGGCATTCGCTTCCCGCGCCAAGCCGGTGGTGGAGTTCGTCGCTGCGGAGGGCCAGGTTCTGCCTGACCGCACGACGCCGGTTCGCGCCAAGGTGGGCGGCACGGTCGAGGCCATCGCGGTCAAGAAAGGCGACTTTCTCGAGGAAGGCGCGCTGATCGCCAAGATCGCCCTCGCCGACCGCGAGGCGCAGCGCGTACAGGCCGAGGCCGAGCTTGCCCGCCGCCAGGGCGAATTCGATCGCGTGTCGGGATTGGCCAATCGCGGCTATACGACGGCGGCCCAGGTCGAGGAAGCGCAGGCCGAGTTGGCGAAGGCGCGAGCGGCGCTGGCGGCGATCGAAAAGACAACCGGCGACACCGAGATCCGTGCGCCGATCACCGGCACTCTCGACCGGTTCGATCTGGATCTCGGCGAGTTCGTTGCCGCGAGCGCCGAGGTCGGCGTCCAGATCGACAACGATCCGCTGACCGTCGATGTCGAGATCGCCCAGCAAAATGTCGCGCGCGTGCAAACCGGACAGTCCGCATCGGTGACCTTCATCACCGGCGAAACCCGTCAGGGCACCGTCCGCTATATCGCCGCGAACGCCAGTTCCGCCACCCGGACCTTCCCGGTCGAGATCACCGTGCCCAATCCCAAACGCGACATCCCCGCCGGCATCTCGGCGCAGGTCCGTATTCCCGTCGGCGAGGTCCCCGCGCATTTCCTGTCCGCGGCCGTGCTGGCACTCGGGTCGGACGGCACGCTCGGCGTCAAGGCCGTCAATGCCGAGAACAAGGTCACCTTCCACCCGATCGAACTCGTCAGGGCGGAGACGACCGGGCTTTGGGTCGCCGGACTTCCCGAGACATTGCAAATCATCACAGTCGGCCAGGGCTTCGTGTCGGAAGGCGAAGACGTCCGCGTGATCGCGGCAAAGCCCGGTGAGGCGAGCGCTGAACCGTCGGAGCCGGCGATCACGCCCCCCGAAACCGAGCCCGTGGCGATGGGCGGCGGCATTCTGGACAATGAGCCGACAGCCGAGGGTTCGGAGACAGCGACTGGAAGCGCGCGCGCGGCCGCTTCTCTTTCGACGCCCAAGGCCGTTGAGACCGCGGCGCTGGCCGAACCGTCCGATCCGGGCGACCCGAAAGCCAGGAGCGCTGGCGACGGCCCGTCGATCCAGCTTCTTCAACAGCGACTTCGCAGCCTGGGCTACGAACCGGGACCGATCGACGGCCTGCTGGGGGACGCGACCCGCGAGGCGATCAAGAAGTTCCAGCGCGACAGCGGTCTCGACGTCACCGGCGAGATCACCGCCAAGCTGGCGAACGCCCTGTTCGCGACGGACACGGCTGGGGGGCGCTGATGAACGCCCTCATCGAAGCGGGATTCGATCGCTCGCGCACCGTTCTGCTCATCCTCGCACTGATCCTCGTCGCCGGCGTTATCGGCTACCAGGCCATCCCGAAGGAATCCTCCCCCGACATCCCGATTCCGGTGATGTACGTGACTGCGACGCTGGAAGGCATCTCGCCGGAGGACAGCGAGCGGCTTCTGGTCAGGCCTCTGGAGACCGAGCTGTCGTCGCTGTCAGGCCTCGACGAAATGGAATCCCACGCCGCGGAAGGCTACGCTTCCGTGCAGCTGAAATTCGAGGCGGGCTTCGACGCGGACGAAGCCCTGACCGACGTCAAGGACGCGGTCGACCGGGCGAAGCCGAACCTTCCCGCCGAGGTCGATGAGCCGAAGGTCAACGAGGTCAACACCTCGCTTTTTCCGATTCTGACCGTGGTTCTGTCCGGACCGATCCCCGAGCGCTCGCTGGTCAATATCGCCAACGACCTTAGCGACGACCTCGAATCCCTATCGGGCGTCCTCGAAGTCGATATCGGCGGCGACCGCGACGAGCTGATGGAAGTGCTGATCGAGCCGACGGTCTTCGAGACCTACAATCTATCCTTCGATGAGCTGGTCAGTCAGATCAGCCGCAACAACCGCCTGATCGCGGCCGGAGCCCTCGACACGGGCGCGGGCCGGATCGTTCTCAAGGTGCCCGGCCTGATCGAGGACATTCGCGACGTCCTGGACATGCCGGTCAAGGTCGATGGCTCGACCGTGCTGACCTTCAAGGACGTCGCCATCGCGCGGCGGACCTTCGAGGATCCCGATGGCTTCGCGCGGATCGACGGCGAACCCTCGCTCGCGCTCGAAATCAAGAAGCGATCCGGGGCCAACATCATCGAGACGGTCGACGCCGTCCGCGCGGTCGTCGACCGGCACAAGGCGACTTGGCCGGACACGGTCGGCGTCGAGTATCTGCAGGACGAGTCCGAGCAGGTGAAGACGATGCTCGGCGATCTCGAGAACAACGTCATCTCGGCGATCATCCTCGTCATGATCGTGATTGTCGCGACGCTCGGCCTTCGCAGCTCCATTCTCGTCGGCCTGTCGATTCCCGGCTCGTTCCTTGCCGGGATCACCATCCTGTGGGCGTTCGGCTTCACGATGAACATCGTCGTCCTGTTTTCGCTGATCCTGGTGGTCGGCATGCTTGTCGACGGCGCGATCGTGACGACGGAACTTGCCGACCGCAGGCTTCTGGAAGGCGCTTCGCCGCGCGATGCCTATCGACATGCGGCGCAACGGATGGCTTGGCCGATCATCGCTTCGACCGCGACAACCCTCGTCGTGTTCACGCCGCTCCTGTTTTGGCCGGGCCTTGTCGGCGAGTTCATGAAGTTCCTTCCGCTCACCGTGCTGATCACGCTGACGGCCTCGCTGTTCATGGCGCTCGTGTTCATCCCGGTTCTCGGCGGTCTGATCGGCAAGGCACAACCGATGCCGGCAAAGCAGCGGCGTCGATTGGAGGCGGCGGAGAACGGCGACCTGTCGCTCATCGGCGGGCTCACGGGCTTCTATCTGCGCGTCCTGCGGAGCGCTGTCAAAGGTCCGTTCGCCACTTTGGTCATCGCCTTGTCGCTGCTTGTCGGCGCGATTTACGGCTTTTCCCAATACGGTAAGGGCGTTGAATTCTTTCCCGCGATCGAGCCGGAATTCGCGCAGGTCCAGATTCGCGCCCGGGACAATTTCTCGATCTTCGAAAAGGACGCGCTCGTGCGCCGGGTCGAGGAGCGCCTGCTTGGCATGGAGGAGGTCGAGACCGTCTATGCACGCACACTTGGCGAAAGCGGCTCGCGTCAGCTCGGGACCGACGTCATCGGCACGATCCAGCTGGAACTGGATGAATGGGACACCCGGCGCAAGGCGGTGCTGATCTTCGACGACATTCGAGCGCGCGTGGCCGATATTCCCGGCATCACCATCCAGGTCCAGCAGGAGCAGAACGGGCCGGCCAGTGGCAAGCCGATCAACGTCAAGCTGCGCGGATCCGATCTGAATTCCCTGGCCAATGGCGTTGTCACGCTCAGGGGCCTGATGGAGGACATCGGCGGATTCGAGAACGTCACCGATACGCGTTCGCCGCCCGGCGTCGAATGGCAGTTGCAGGTGAACCGCGAGGAAGCCGCGCGCTACGGCGCCGATGTGTCGCTTCTCGGCCAGGCCGTGCGGCTTCTGACCGCCGGCATCGAGGTCTCGGACTACAGGCCCGACGATGCGGGCGGCGACGGCGAAGTGCCGATCCGCGTCCGCTTTCCGGCCGGCGACCGGACCCTGGAACGGCTGGAGGGGCTGCGTATTCCGACGGCGCGCGGCCTGGTGCCGATCCGCAATTTCGTCTCCTTCCAGCCGGCGCCGAAGGTCGGCACGATCATCCGGATCGACCAACGCCGCGTCATGGCGGTGGAAGCGGATGTCGCAGAGGGCGTTCTTGCCAACGACCAGATCGTCAAACTGCGCGCCGCGCTCGACAAGGCCGAGCTTCCCGCCGGCGTCGACTACAGTTTCGGCGGCGAGGCCGAGGACCAGGCCGAAGCGGCCAATTTCCTCACGGGAGCGGCCTCAGCGGCGATCTTCCTGATGTTCGTCGTCCTGGTCACCCAGTTCAACTCGATCTACCAGGCGTTCCTGGTGATGAGCGCGATCGTGTTCTCGACGGCGGGCGTCTTCTACGGCCTGCTGATCACCGGCCGACCCTTCGGCATCGTCATGGGGGGCATCGGCGTGATCGCGCTCGCCGGCATCGTCGTCAACAACAACATCGTTCTGATCGACACCTACAACGTCTTGCGCAGATCGGGTCAGCCGCCGCTGGAGGCGATCCTGCGCACCGGCGCGCAACGCCTGCGTCCCGTGTTCCTCACCTCGATCACGACCGTCCTCGGGCTGGTGCCGATGGTTGCCGGCGCCAATATCGACTTCATCCGGCGCGAGATCCAGTTTGGCGCTCCCTCGACCCAATGGTGGACGGAACTGTCGAGCGCCATCGCCGGCGGCCTCACCTTCGCGACCATCCTAACGCTCGTGCTCACGCCCGCCCTTCTGATGCTCGGCGAAAGCCTCAGCGCGTGGGTGAAGCGGCGACGCGGCATCGATGCACCGAGCCCGCTGCGCGGCGATCCGCTGGCCGGCGCCGCGGCGAACGAGCCGCGACCGATCGCCACGGCTCCAGCCGAGTGATCAGTAGAGCCAGCGCACCATCACCGCAGTAGTCACCGGAGACATCGTTTTGACGATGTCGGTGACAACGAAGGGCGCGGCTCCGGCAAGAGGCTCTGACCGTCGAACGGCGACGCCGGCCTGATGATCACGCCGCACGCACGACAAAAAAAGGCCGGAGCAATGCTCCGGCCTTTGTTAAATAAAGGAGGCTGCGGCGCCCTTATTGCATGTCCTTCATCTTGTCGGTCACGACGCTCGACCAAGCGCCTTCCGGCTGCTTGGTGATGACCGGGTCCGAGCCGCCGCCCATCAGCACCTCGACCGTGTTCTCGGCTGAGGCCGTGTCGAGTGTGCCGTCCGAGCCATCGACGAGCTTGTTGATCTCACCGACCATGCGCTTCTGGTGTTCCTCGGTCTGGGCGCCGGTCATGTCGTTGTCGAGAACGATACCAGCTGCCTCTTCCGGGTTCTCGGCGGCGTATTCCCAGCCCTTCATCGACGCTTTGACGAAGCGGGCGAGCTTGTCGACCATCGCCGGATCGTTCAGCGATTCCTCGAGCACGTAGAGCCCGTCCTCCAGTGTCGCGACGCCCTGGTCCTCGTATTTGAACACCGTCAGTTCTTCTTCGGGGATTCCCGCGTCGATCACCTGCCAATACTCATTGTAGGTCATCGTCGAGATGCAATCGGCCTGCTTCTGGATCAGCGGGTCGACGTTGAAGCCCTGCTTGATGACCGTGACGCCGTCGGGGCCGCCCTCGGTGGACAGGCCGAGCTTCGACATCCAGGACAGGAACGGATACTCGTTACCGGAGAACCAGACGCCAAGGGTCTTGCCCTTGAAATCCTCCGGCTTCTCGATGCCGGTCTCTTTGCGGCAGGTCAGCTCCATGCCCGACTTCTTGAACGGCTGGGCGATATTGACGAGCGGCAGCCCCTTCTCGCGGGCCGCCAGCGCCGCAGGCATCCAGTCGACGATGACGTCGGCGCCGCCGCCGGCGATCACCTGCTCGGGCGCGATGTCCGGGCCGCCGGGCTTGATCGTCACATCGAGACCGGCCTCTTCGTAGAAGCCCTTTTCCTTGGCGACGTAATAGCCGGCGAACTGGCCCTGGGTCACCCATTTGAGCTGCAGGGTCAGCGCGTCCTGCGCCATCGTCGGTCCGGTGAAACCCAGACCCGCGAGCGCGATCACCACGCCTGCCAGAAGCTTCCTCATCTGCCTTCTCCCTTTGTTGTTTTATGTTGAAGCCTACCCCTTGCGGTAGGACGGATGCCAGAAAGTCGCGGCCCGCTCGGCGACGGAGAGAAGGCCGTAGGTCAACGAACCGGCGAGCGCGGCGACGGCGATCTCGGCCCAGACCATGTCGGTGTTCATCCGGCCGATCTCGGCCGAGATGCGAAAGCCCATGCCGACGATCGGCGTGCCGAAGAATTCCGCCACGATCGCGCCGATCAGCGCCAGCGTCGAGTTGATCTTCAGGGCATTGAAGATGAAAGGCAACGCCGCCGGCAGCCGCAGCTTGACGAGGCTCTGAATGGAGCTCGCCCCATAAGTGCGCATCAGGTCGCGCTCCATGGCGCCCGCGGCGTTGAGTCCGGCGACAGTGTTCACCAGCATCGGGAAGAAGGTCATGACGACGACCACGGCAGCCTTGGACGGCCAGTCGAAGCCGAACCACATCACCATGATCGGCGCGACGCCGACGATCGGCAGCGCCGAGACGAGATTGCCGATCGGCAGCAAGCCGCGTTTGAGGAAGGGCGAGCGGTCGATCAGCACCGCGACCAAGAAGCCCGAGCCGCAGCCGAGCGCATAGCCGGCGACGACCGCCTTCAGATAGGTCTGGACGAAATCCGCCCACAGGATCGACAGGGAATTCGCGATTCGGACGCCGATATCCGACGGCGCCGGCAGCAGCACGCTCGGCACCGCGAGCCCGCGCACCATGAACTCCCACAGGAGCAGCAGCGTCACGCCGAACACCAGCGGAATCAGGACGCCAAGAACCGTTCGCGCGACACGGCCCTGCGGCTCCAACGCGGCAAGTTTCACCGTCAACCGCCAGGATAACAGCCAGAAAGCGACGATGACGGCCGCCAGCGCCAGCCCGCGCTGCCCGGCTTCCAGCAGCGCCAGCGCCGCAAGTGCCGTGGCGCCGGCAAGCGTCGCCATCAGGGCGGTCGCGGCCGACCAGAAGCTGCCGAGGAGCCGTGCCCCACTCACGACCGCGCGCCCATGCGCCTGAGCGAGGCGCGCTCGCCGACTCCGACGAGCCAGACCAGAACGCCGGCCATGACCGCGGCGGCGACCAGAGCCGACCAGATCTGGATAGTCTGGCCGTAATAGGACCCGGCCAGAAGCCGCGCCCCGAGTCCGGCGACCGCGCCGGTCGGTAATTCGCCGACGATGGCACCGACGAGAGCGGCGGCGACCGCCACCTTCATCGAGGTGAACAGGAACGGCATCGACGCCGGCCAGCGGAGCTTCGCCAAAATCTGCGGCCGGCTCGCCGAATAGGTGTGCATCAGGTCGAGCAGCATGGCGTCGGGCGAGCGCAGCCCCTTCACCATGCCCACAGTGACCGGGAAGAATGACAGATAGGTCGAGATGATCGCCTTCGGCAAAAGCCCCTGCACGCCGACAGCGTTGAGTACGACGATGATCATCGGCGCGATGGCGAGGATCGGGATTGTCTGCGAGGTGATGATCCAAGGCATCAGGCTCTTGTCGAGCGTGCGCGAATGGAGAATGCCGACGGCGAGTGCCACGCCCAGCGCGGTGCCGATGACGAAGCCGAGGAGGGTCGAGGACAGGGTGACCCAGGCATGAAACAGCAGCGATCGCGGGGATGTCGGTTTCACGAGAACCGTCGATTTCCAGATTTCCGCGACGATCTGGTGCGGCGCCGGCAGGATCGGCCGCTCGGCGCTCCACGTCGCCGCGATCGTGTCGGCGATACCGTAGGCCTCGCCGGCGCGATCGAGCTTGTCGGTCTCGGTCTGCCAGTTCATGCCGATGGCGGCGAGATACCAGATCGCTAAAATCGCCGCGACAACGCTGAGGACCGGCACGGCGCGGCCCTCGACCATGCGCCGGCTGAGCCGCCGCAGCGGACCGGCATAGCCGATCGCGGCGCCTGGCTCGGCGATGCGGGTGGGCGCGGTCATGGGACTGTCGGTCCGTATGAACGATCCGGCCTCATCGCGAAGACGGCCAGACCATCAGAGTAAAGGCTGCTATTCCGAGTATCATCCCGATCACCTGCGGCAGGGGCGGGCGCTCGCCGAAGACCGTGACCGCGACGATATTGATCAAGACGAGCTGCGCGATCGCGGAAGCCGAAATCGCGACACCTAGGCCGCTCTCGCGCATCAATCGGATCATCATCAGATTGCCGAGGGTGTAGAGCGAAAGTGCGAAGATCAGCACCGCGAGCGAATTCGTCGACACATAGTAACGCGACGCCGAGGCCGCGGCGAGGAAAACCGACACCACGCCGAATAACCAGACCGTCGCGGTGCCGCTCACTGCCCATACCTGCCCCACCTGCCGATACCGCAACACTGGTCGTCAGTCATAGCCGTGCCCTGCCCTCAGACCCTCGCGCACCCGGTGGGCGATCGCGAGAAATTCTGGCGTGTCGCGGATTTCCAGCGGCCGGTCCGGGCCGAGGTCGCAATCGATCAACTCGTGGATGCGGCCCGGGCGCGGGCTCATCACGACAATGCGGGTCGACAGGAACACCGCCTCCGGGATCGAATGGGTGACGAAGACGACGGTCTTTTGGGTCTTCGCCCAGAGTTTCAACAGCTCCTCGTTGAGATGGTCGCGAACGATCTCGTCGAGCGCGCCGAACGGTTCGTCCATCAACAGAAGATCCGGGTCGAAGGACAGCGCCCGCGCGATCGAGGCGCGCTGCTGCATGCCGCCGGACAATTGCCAGGGAAATTTGCCGCCGAAGCCGGACAGACCGACGAGATCCAGATTGCTCGCGATCCGCCGCTGCCGGTCGGCCTTGTCGAAGCCCATGATCTCCAGCGGCAGCGCGATGTTCTTCTCGATGGTGCGCCAGGGATAAAGCGCCGCCGCCTGGAAGACATAGCCATAGGCGCGCGCCTGCCGGGCCGCGTCCGACGTCATGCCGTTGACCGAGATCGTGCCGCCGGTCGGCTGTTCCAGATCGGCGATGACACGCAAGAGCGTGGTCTTGCCGCAGCCGGACGGGCCGATGAAGGAGACGAATTCGCCCTTGAAGATGTCGAGATCGATCGACGACAGGGCATGAACGGGCATGTCGGCGGTCTCGAAGACGAGATCAAGGTCGCGGGCCTGAATGGCCGGCGCTCCGTGCAGTCCCCCTCCCCCTTGAGGGGAGGGGACAGGGGTGGGGGTCCCGATAAAAGTCGTCAA
Source organism: Aurantimonas marina (assembly GCF_017183135.1). Lineage (GTDB taxonomy): Bacteria > Pseudomonadota > Alphaproteobacteria > Rhizobiales > Rhizobiaceae > Aurantimonas > Aurantimonas marina. The sequence goes on from NZ_JADDXW010000011.1 coordinate 84,071, forward strand.
TGTCTCAAGCCCAAAGCGATCAGAACCTCCTCTATGCAACCGTCGAGATCAGTGTCGATCTCGCCGGTATTGAAGCGCAAGACACGATATCCTTGTCGTTTCAACCAAGCGTCGCGGATCGCATCTCGCGCGAAACGTTCGGGTTCGAAGTGAAATTCTCCATCGACTTCCACTATCAGACGAGCCGAATGTATCGCGAAATCCGGGACGTAGGGACCGATAGGCACCTGTTTTCGCGCGTGAATCCCATAAAGCTTTCGGAATGACTTCAACTCGTTCCAGAGGCGTTTCTCGCCTTCGGTCATCGTCTTGCGAAGTCGCCTGGCCCTTCGGATCAAAGGCGGGTCGACACGGGTTGGCGACATTCTTACCCCCACCCCTAGCCCCTCCCCTCAAGGGGGAGGGGAACTGGCTTGCGGCCGGCACGCAAACCTGGCGCATCTGCTTTCAAATCAAACCCCCGCCGGAATGCCCGTGCGCTCTACCTTGCGCGGCGCGGTGAGTTCCTTCCAGGTCGACAGCGCCCTGGCGACCGGCGCGTTGGCGGGCCGCTCGATGAAGCGGCCGTCGCCGGTCGCGGCGCGCACGTCGCCCTCCTTGTAGGCAAGCCGGCCGCGCGAAAAGCTCATCACCGGCAGGCCGGTCACCTCGATGCCCTCGAAGACGTTGTATTCGATCGCCGATTTCTGGGTCTTGGCCGAAATCGTCTTGGTCGCGGCCGGATCCCAGACGATGATGTCGGCATCGGCGCCGGGCAGGATCGCGCCTTTCTTCGGATAGATGTTGAGGATCTTGGCGATGTTGGTCGAGGTGACGGCGACGAACTCGTTCATGGTCAAGCGACCGGTTCTGACCCCCTTGGTCCACAGCACCGGCAGCCGGTCCTCCAGCCCGCCCGTGCCGTTCGGGATCTTGGTGAAGTCGCCGACGCCCATGCGCTTTTGCTCATCGCTGAAGGCGCAATGGTCGGTCGCGACCACCTGCAGCGAGCCAGCCGCCAGCCCCGCCCAGAGCGAATCCTGATGCATCCTGTTGCGGAAGGGCGGTGACATCACCCGGCGCGCCGCATGCTGCCAGTCCGGGTTGAAATATTCGCTCTCGTCGAGGGTGAGATGCTGGATCAACGGCTCGCCGAAGACCCGCATCCCCTTTTGCCGCGCCCGGCGGATCGCCTCATGGGCCTGCTCGCAGGACGTGTGGACGACATAGAGCGGCACACCGGCCTGGTCGGCGATCATGATGGCGCGATTGACCGCCTCGCCCTCGACCTCGGGCGGGCGCGAATAGGCATGGCCTTCCGGCCCGTTATTGCCCTCGGCCATGAGTTTTTGCTGCAGGAAGGCGACGACGTCGCCATTCTCGGCATGGACCAGCGGCATCGCGCCGAGTTCGGCGCAGCGCGAGAAGGAGGCGAACATCTCATCGTCGTTCACCATCAGCGCGCCCTTGTAGGCCATGAAGTGCTTGAAGGTGTTGATGCCTTGGCTGACGACCTTCGGCATCTCGTCGAAGACCTGTTCGCCCCACCAGGTGATCGCCATGTGGAAGGAATAGTCGGTGCGCGCCTTGCCGGCTTTCTGGTACCAGGTCTGCAGCGCGTCGATGAGCCCCTGCCCCGGTCCCGGCAGGCAGAAGTCGACCGTCATCGTGGTGCCGCCGGCCAGCGCCGCCGCCGTGCCGCTATCGAAATCGTCGGCCGAGAACGTGCCCATGAAGGGCATTTCCATATGAGTGTGCGGGTCGATGCCGCCCGGCATGACATAGGCGCCGGAGGCGTCGATCACCTCGTCGCCATCCAGATCCGGCCCCACATCGACGATCTTGTCGCCGTCGATCAGGACGTCGGCCTTCCAGGTGCGGTCGGCGGTGACGACGGTACCGTTCTTGATGACGATGGTCATTTTTTATTCTTTCTGCTTTGCTTTCGATGCTCCCGTTCGAAGTGCCAGATCACCAAATCCAGATTTCCGGGTGAAACGTGGTGGTCTTCCGCAACAATCTTGAGCAATCGCACGGCATTAGCCGCGCTAACCTGCCTACCGAGCGCTCGGGACACGTATGAAATGACCATCGTATCCCCTTTGATAAAGTCATCTCGCCCGCACAATAACAGGAAAAACTGAATGAGAGCCGGCCCAACTCCATGAACTTTCTCAAGCTCGCAGGCCATTTTTTCGATTTCGGACAGAGACATCCGCCCGATCACAGCGAGGTCCGCATTTCCCAATGCCTGCGAGATATCAAGGCATATGTCGGACTTAAGTCGCCCGCCAATCTTTTGCTTATTAAATACTACCTCTTCTTTCATTTCACCAAAAAATCTGGTAAAATCATTTAAGGTGAAATCCGCAACTTTTCCCTTCTTCGCCTTGGCATACGCCTCAAAGCGGTCGGTAACATTCATCCATGCAGTGTTATTTGCTTGTATAGAAAACACAGCACCGATTATTGCTCTCGCCACAGAAACGGCTGGACGCCGCTTAGCGTTTGCCGCGCCAGCCAAAAGCTGATCGGTCTGTAGCGCACTACTTAATTCCTGCTGCTCGGCAGTGATCGCGAAATCGCGCTTGCGGTGTCCATGCTCGATAATTTGTCGCGCAAGGACAATCGCCTTTTTCTTCGCTTCGACGTAGTAACTCTCGGACACCCAGATTTCTTTAGGTCGATATCCCAAGGACAGAAGTTTCCGACGCTCCACCTCGCTCAGTTCCTCTTGACTCTCCATCTAAGGGTAACTCCCGGCTTCCAAACCTGCCCGATCCTACTCCACCACCACCGCCGTCTCCACAACGGCATGCATCAGCACGTTCGCCCCCGCCGTCGCCCATTCCTTGGAGATCTCCTCGGCCTCGTTGTGGGACAGGCCGTCGACGCAGGGGCACATCACCATCGCCGTCGGCGCGACGCGGTTGATCCAGCAGGCGTCGTGGCCAGCGCCGGAGACGATGTTCCTGTGCGAATAGCCGAGGCGTTCGGCGGCATCGCGGACGGCCTTGACGCAGTCTTCGTCGAACGTCACGGGGTCGAAATGCCCGACCTCGTCGACCGCGGCGCCGATGTCGAGCGCCTCGGCGATGGTGTCGATGCCGTCCTCGATGCGCTCGCGCATGGTATCCAGCGTCTCCTTGGAGGGCGAGCGGATGTCGATGGTGAAGACGGCCCGGCCGGGAATGATGTTGCGCGAGTTGGGGTAGATCTCGGCATGGCCAATCGCGCCGACGGCGTTCGGCTGGTAGTCCATCGCCACCTCGTGAACGAGTTCGGTGATCCGCGCCATGCCCAGCCCGGCGTTGCGGCGCTTGGGCATCGGTGTCGAGCCGGTGTGGCTCTCGCGGCCGGTCAGCGTCACCTGCAACCAGTAGAGCCCCTGCCCGTGGGTGACGACGCCGATATCGAGTCCTTCGTCCTCAAGGATCGGCCCCTGCTCGATATGCAGTTCGAAGAACGCCTTCATTCGGCGCGAGCCGACCGGCTCATCCCCCTCCCAGCCGATCCGCTTCAACTCGTCGCCGAAGCGCTTGCCGCTCGCATCGGTGCGATCCTTGGCCCAAGCCTCGTCATGGACACCGGCGAAGACGCCCGACGCCAGCATCGCCGGGGCGAAGCGGGTGCCCTCCTCGTTCGTCCAGTTGGTGACGACGATCGGATGCTTCGTCTTGATGTTGAGGTCGTTCAGCGTGCGGATCAGTTCCAGCCCGCCGAGAACGCCGAGGACGCCATCATATTTGCCACCGGTCGGCTGGGTATCGAGATGGCTGCCGACATAGACGGGCAGGGCATCCGGGTCGGTGCCCTCGCGCCGCGCGAACATCGTGCCCATGGAATCGACGCCCATTGTGAGCCCGGCGGCCTCACACCAGGACTGGAACAGGTGCCGTCCCTCACCGTCGGCGTCGGTCAGCGTCTGGCGGTTATTGCCGCCGGCGACACCGGGGCCGATCTTCGCCATTTCCATGATCGAGTCCCAGAGCCGGTCAGCGTTGATCTGGAGGTTGGAAGCAAGGCTCATGGAATCCCTCATGTCTGGTCGTCAGCAATGGGCGGTGGTCAGTCGAGGCTCTGGAGAATCCCCCGCAAGGTATCGACGATCTCGCCAATCTGGTCTTCGGAAACCATCAGCGGCGGCGACAGCGCAATGATATCGCCGGTGGTGCGGATCAACAGCCCCGCTTCATAGGCCTTGAGGAAGGCCGAGAAGGCCCGCTTGGTCGGCCCGCCGGCGATCGGATCGAGCTCGATCGCCGCGATCAGGCCGATCGTGCGGATGTCGATGACGTGCGGCTCGCCCTTGAGCGAATGGATCGCGTCGGCCCAGACCGGCTCCAGCGCCCTCGCCCGCTCGAACAGGCCGTCTTCCTTGTAGGTCTCGATCGTCGCGAGACCCGCTGCGGCCGCGATCGGATTACCCGAATAGGTATAGCCGTGGGCGAACTCGATCAGATGCTCGGCGCCGCCCATGAAGGCGTCGTGAATAGCGTCCTTCACATAAACGGCGCCCATCGGGATGACCCCGTTGGTCAGGCCCTTGGCGGTCACCATAATGTCCGGCGTCACGCCGAAATAATCGGCGGCGAAAGCCGTCCCCATGCGGCCGTATCCGGTGATTACCTCGTCGAAGATCAACAGGATGCCGTGCTGGTCGCAAATCTCGCGCAGCCGCTTCAGATAGCCCTTTGGCGGCGGCAAAACGCCGGTCGAACCGGCCACCGGTTCGACGATGACGGCGGCGATGGTCGAGGGATCGTGCAGGGTGGCGATCCGCACCAGATCCTCGGCGAGTTCGGCGCCATGTTCGGTCTCACCGCGCGAATAGCCGTTGCGCTCCGGGTCGTGGGTATGGCGCATATGGTCGACGCCGGTAAGCAGCGTGCCGAACATCTTGCGGTTGCCGACGATGCCGCCGACCGAAATGCCTCCGAAATTGACACCGTGATAGCCGCGCTCGCGCCCGATCAGGCGGAACCGCGCGCCATCGCCCTTGGCGCGGTGATAGGCGAGCGCGATCTTCAGCGCCGTTTCGACCGACTCTGAGCCGGAATTGGTGAAGAACACATGGTCGAGGCCGGTGGGGGCGATGGCCGCCAGCTTCGAGGCCAGCTCGAAGGCCTTGGGATGGCCCATCTGGAAGGCCGGCGCATAATCGAGCTCGGCCGCCTGACGCTGGATCGCCTCGGTAATCTTCGGCCGGCAATGCCCGGCATTGACGCACCACAGGCCCGCTGTACCGTCCAGCACCTGACGCCCGTCCGATGTGGTGTAATGCATGTCCTTGGCCGCGACGAACAGACGCGGCGCCTGCTTGAACTGCCGGTTTGCCGTAAATGGCATCCAGAACGCTTCGAGATTGTTGGGGACGATCGTCGCGTGTTCGTTCATCGGCTTGCCCCTCCCGTGGCGCCGATCCATCTATGGAAAGGAGCCGGAAATCTTGACTAAATGGTCAAAATGGAGGCTAGAAGCTCGCCCGGAACGGGTCAAGCGACTTCGCCGCGAAACCGAAATGCAGGATGCGGCGGCGATCGAGAGACGGAAGGACGGCAGGTCTTGGACGTGAAGGTCGCCCAGCAGGCTTCCGGCGCAGGCGTCGAGGATGACGATCGGCAGCCGACCCGCATTCAGGCGATCAACCGCGAAGTCATTCTGGAAGCGGCCCTGGAGGTTTTCTCAGTTCATGGGTTTCGTGGCTCGACGGTCGACCAGATCGCGTCCCGCGCGGCGATGTCGAAACCCAATCTTCTTTATTATTTTCGGCGCAAACAGGACATCTACCGCGCCGTGCTCGAGCGAACGCTCCGTGACTGGCTGGCGCCGCTGGCGGCGATCGATCCCGCCGGCGATCCGGTCGAGGAACTGCGCCGCTACATTACCGAGAAGCTGCGGATGGCGGCCGAACAATCAGCCGCGTCCCGCCTCTTCGCCAACGAAATCCTGGCCGGTGCGCCGGTGATGGGTGGCTTTCTGGAAACCACGCTGAAAGACCTGGTCGACGAAAAGGCCGGCATCATCCGCGAATGGGTGGGCCGGGGGCAACTGGCGCCGGTCGACCCCTACCATCTCATCTTCATGATCTGGGCGACGACGCAGCATTACGCCGACTTCGATGTGCAGATCCGTGCCGTGATGGGCGATCAGGTCGACCGGCCCGGCTTCCGCGAGCAGGCCGCGCAGGCCGTCCTGACCCTGGTGCTCAACGGCCTGAAGCCGAGGCCGTAACGGCAGTTGCCTGACGCGAGTCTTCGGCCCATGATTGCCGGCGCCGGTGGGCACTGGCACCCAAGGAGATCCACTCGTGGCCAAGCTGATCGCGCTTTACAAGCATCCGAAGGACCCTGCGGCTTTCGACGCCCATTATGCATCGACCCATGCACCGCTCGCCAAAACCATCCCGGGGCTCAGGCACTACGACGTCAACGACGGCAAGATCGCCGGCCCCGACGGCGACGCGGGATATCATCTCGTGGCGACGCTGACCTTCGACTCGATGGTCGATATCGAAGCGGCTCTTGCCTCGCCGCAGGGGCAGGCCACGGCGGCCGATCTCGGAAACTTCGCCGACGGCGGCGTCGAATTGCTCATGTTCGACACCAGGGAACTCTGACGGCTCAAAGACCGGCGAATCGTGCGCGGTCCGGCAGCGCCTTCAGGCCGCGACGACGGATTTCTCGGCGCCGAGCGAAGGATGATCCTTTCCCCATTGGTTGGCGACCTCCATCAGTATCTTGGCCAGTTCCGACGACGGTCTTGGCTTGGAGAAGAAATATCCCTGCATTTCCCGACAGCCTTCGCCGTACAGGATCTGCATCTGCTCCGGCGTTTCGATGCCCTCGGCGATGACGCTCATGTTGAGCGCCCGCGACAGGCCGATGATCGAGCGCACGATGGCGATGTTCTCGGCACGCGCCATGTCGCGGACGAAGGACTGGTCGATCTTGATCTTGTCGAATGGAAAGCGGCTTAGATAGCCAAGCGAGGAATAGCCGGTCCCGAAGTCATCCATGGAGATCGTCAGCCCCAACCTGCGGAACTCCTTGAGGATCGACAACACCCGGTCGCCTTCGTCCAGGAACAGCGATTCGGTCACCTCGATCTGCAGTCGTGGCGGTGCAAGGCCTGATGCTGCCAGAGCGCCGCGAACGTCGTCGACCAGCGTGGGGCTCTTGAACTGTACCGCCGACAGATTGACCGAGATGGTCAGATTCTCGGGCCATTTGGCCGCTTCGTTGCAAGCGGCATCGAGCGCCCATTTGCCAAGTCGCTCGATCAGGCCGGTCTCCTCCGCGAGCGGGATGAAAACGGAGGGCGAAACCATGCCGCGTTTGGGATGCTGCCAACGCAGCAGTGCCTCAAAACCGCTGACACGCTTCCGATCGGTGTCGACGAAAGGCTGATAGAAAAGTTCGAACTGGCCTTCGTCCAAAGCTGTCTGGAGATCGAGTTCCATTTCGCGGCGGCGCTGAAGCTTTTCGCGCATGGCAGGTCGGAACCGGCGATAGGCACTCCCCGCCTCCTGCTTTGCCTGGTAAAGGGCAAGGTCGCAATTCTGCAGGACGATGTCTGCGCTGGGACCCGCCAGTCGTTGACCGGTCCTAATATAGACTGTGCCGACGCTGCCTCTCGCCTCGATCCGTCGACTTTCCACGTCAAACGGTGATTGGAAACTGGCCACCAGAGCCGCGGCAAACATATCCGCGTCGCCTGTCCCTCGCACTCCTGGCAAAGCGATCGCGAACTCGTTCCCCCCGAGACGGGAGACCGTCGCCCTGGCTCCTGAAATTCGCACGAGCCTGTTGCTGCATTCCTTCAAGATCGCGTCGCCGACCGGATGACCGTGGGTATCATTGATCGACTTGAAACCACGGATATCGACCACGGCGACCACGAGCCCCCGGCCTTTCGACAACAGCCCGTCGAGCACCTCGGCGAAGTTCTTGCGATTGGGCAGATCGGTCAACCCGTCGTGCCCCGCCACGTGTTCCAGCCGCCGCGAAATTCGCTGTTTCTCGGTGATATCCTCGAAGGTGATCAAAAGCCCCTTGGCGGTCATTCCGCGGCGCTTCACTTCCATGATGGCTCCGCCGACCTCCAGAAGGTCCGTTGCCATCTCGTTTTCACGCAATGGCAGGATCAAGCTGGGATCAGTGAGAAAGGCCCGCGCCGGCGTTCCCGGCGCCACCTCGCCGAAATGACGGGAAAATACCTGGTTGGAGAGCACCAGACGCTTTTGCCCGTCGAGCATGCAGAGCGCCTGGGTCATATTGTCCAACGCCGCGCCCAACTGGCTCTCCTGCCGATTGAGCCGCACGGCCATCATGTCCGCCTCGCTCAACATCGTCGTCTCGAGCTCGCGGCAGCGCGCGCCCATTTCCTCGAGCGCGAGGTGCACGTCGCGCACTTCTCGGGGACCTTTCGGAGAGATCGGGTCGGTCGGCGCACCGCTCGCGAGTTCCCGGGCACGTCGCCCCATCTCGCGCAGCACTCCCCCGACGGAGCGGGAGAGGAACATCGCAAAACCAAACAAGGCGCCGAAGATGGCAACCAAAGCGACACCGTTGCGCACTCTGGCGCGTTCGATCTCCCTGGAGGTCTGCGCCCGCAACTCCTTCAAATCAGCGCGCGCGACTGTCACGGCGCCCTCCAGTCCGAGCCACAGGGCGGCGAATTCACGCCGCACCGCGCCACGCGAGAGGTTCCCGTCGGAGACCTCAATCCGGCTGAGCGGATAGCGCAAGGCACCCACTGCCCTGCGCAAATCCGCTGTCACGTCGGCGGATAGAACCTCGCGGATATCCGAGAGGATCGAAGAAGCGGCAAGCATGACTTCGCCAGCGCGTTCGCCTTGAAGCCGGTCCTCGTCATTTTCGATGCCTTTGCCTGCTGCAGACGAAAACCGCGATTGGATCACCGCGGTCTTGTCCTTGGCGATCTCCAGCCGACTCAGCGGGGCAGAGCCCCCCTCGTAGAGTTTGCGGGCAAGGTCCAGCGAAACCAATTGCGAGTCGTAGGAAAAAGCCGCGAACACAAGCGTCAGAAGGGCGAAGATAAAGCTGCCGAAAAGGAGTCGTAGATTGATCGACATCACCACGATAATTCCGTCCACTCCAACGAACCCGAACGGTCTCCCAACAGGAAGCTTCCGAATAGCGGTGACTATGGAGCTGCCAAGTTACCGTGGAGTTACGCAATAATCAGCGACATGGGCATATCCCACTGTTTTTTTTATTATCTTCACCCGCACATAGCTCCCGCGTCGGCATTCGCGGCCACATTTTAGAATTTCGAATATTTTGATCGCAGCCTGGTAGCGTGCTGCGACCTGATTTCATGAAGGTGATCAAATCCAGTCACTTAGCGCAGAACGCCGGCGCAGAACCGGTTCCCGTTCGGCTCTTTTGCGCGAGGCACGCAGGTCGCATGTGATCTGATGTCGCAGGTCTGGTGACGCTCGGAGGAGTTCGGCTATTCGGCAGCGTCGGGAAGACTGGCCGGTTCCGGTGCGAACTGCATCTGTTCTTTCGCCATCGGATTGTTCGGATGGTTCGTCCAGTTGCCGTATTCGTCGGGGATCGGCTTCTTCGTGCGCGGGTCTGTACCGGCGACCTTCTCCATGGTGATGCAGTTCTCGACCGGGCAGACATTGACGCACAGATTGCAGCCGACACACTCGGCGTCGATCACCTCGAAATGCCGCATGCCGTCGACCATCGCCGTGATCGCCTGATGCGACGTATCCTCGCAGGCGATGTGGCAGCGACCGCACTGGATGCACAGATCCTGGTCGATCCGCGCCTTGGTGACGTAGTTGAGATTGAGATATTGCCAGTCGGTGACATTGGGAACGGCCCGGCCGCGAAAATCCTCGATCGTGGCGTAGCCGTTCTCATCCATCCAGTCGGACAGGCCCGACGCCATTTCCTTGACCACCTTGAAACCATAGGTCATCGCCGCCGTGCAGACTTGTACCGTGCCGCAGCCGAGCGCGATGAATTCGGCCGCGTCGCGCCAATTGGTGATGCCGCCGATGCCGGAAATCGGCAGGCCGCGCGTCTCGGCGTCACGGGCGATCTCCGCGACCATGTTGAGCGCGATCGGCTTGACCGCCGGACCGCAATAGCCGCCATGCGAGCCCTTGCCGTCGATCGTCGGCGTCGGCGCGAAGTTGTCGAGATCGATCGAGGTGATCGACGAAATCGTGTTGATCAACGAAACCGCGTCGGCGCCGCCCTTGTTGGCTGCCCGCGCCGGGTAGCGCACGTCAGTGATATTCGGCGTCAGCTTGACGATCACCGGCAGCTTCGAGTGCAGCTTGCACCAGCGCGCCACCATCTCGATATATTCAGGCACCTGGCCGACGGCTGAGCCCATGCCGCGTTCGCTCATACCGTGCGGACAGCCGAAATTCAGCTCCACCCCGTCGGCGCCGGTGTCCTCGACCCGCTTCAGGATCTTCCGCCACGGGGCCTCCTCGCAGGGCACCATTAGCGAGACGATCATCGCCCGGTCCGGCCAGTTGCGTTTGACCCGGGCAATCTCCTCCAGATTGATGTCGAGCGCCCGATCGGTGATCAGCTCGATATTATTGAGGCCAAGCAGCCGGCGGTCCGGCCCCCAGATGGCGCCATAGCGCGGGCCATTGACGTTGACGATCGGCGGATCCTCGCCGAGCGTCTTCCAGACGACGCCGCCCCAGCCCTGCTCGAAGGCGCGCTGGACGTTGTATTCCTTGTCGGTCGGCGGCGCCGAGGCGAGCCAGAACGGGTTAGGCGACAATATGCCGAGGAAGGAGGTGCGAAGATCAGCCATGCTATTGTTCCTCTATGCCTTCGCGCCTTCGAGCGTCCGGTGGATCGCTTCCGCCGCCACCTTTCCGTCCTCGACCGCAACGACCGTCAGGTCGTCGCCCTCGGAAATACAGTCGCCGCCGGCCCAGACGCCGGGCAACGAGGTGCGCCGCTCGCCGTCGACCTTGATGCGGCCGCGCTCAAGCTGAATACCTCCCCCCTCACCATCGACGCCGTCCGGCAGGAAGGCTTGACCGATCGCCTTGAATATCTGGTCGGCCTCGAGCGTCACCGTCTCCCCCGTCCCCACCAGCCGGCCGTCCTCGGTGCGGGTTCGCTCCAGCTCGATCCCGGTAACATGGCCGCCCTGGGCCAGTATCCGCTTTGGCTGCAAGTTGCAGCGGATCGCAACGCCGCGGGTCTGCGCGATTTCCTGCTCGTAGCGGGAGGCGTTCATGGCGGTCTGGTCGCGCCTATAGGCGATGGTCACTTCCTGCGCGCCGAGACCCTTGGCCTGCACGGCCGCGTCGATCGCCGTCATGCCGCCACCGATGACGACGACGCGCCGACCGATCGGCAGCGAGGCGAGATCGGTGGTCTGACGAAGATCGGCGATCCAGGCAACGGCGTCGGCCGAACCCGCTTGGCTCTCGCCCTCGGTGCCGAGTGCGTTGACGCCAGCAAGGCCGAGGCCGAGAAATACCGCGTCGAAGTCACGGCGCAGATCCGCGAGATGGATGTCGCGGCCCAACGCCCTGCCGGTTTCGATCGTGATGCCGCCGATATCGAGGACGAAATCCACTTCGCGCTGGGCAAAGCCCTCTGTCGTCTTGTAGGCGGCGATGCCGTATTCGTTCAGACCGCCAAGTTTTTGCCGGGCGTCGTACAATGTGACGTCATGACCATGCATGGCGAGGCGATGGGCGCAGGACAGGCCCGCCGGCCCCGCCCCAACGACCGCGATCCGCTTGCCGGTGAGCGCGGCACGGGTGAAGGGGTGCTCGCCCTTGTCCATCAGGACGTCGGTGGCGAAGCGCTGCAGGAGCCCGATCTTGACCGGTTTGCCTTCCGCGATCTCGCGCACGCACACTTCTTCGCACAGGGTTTCCGTCGGACAGACGCGGGCGCACATGCCGCCGAGAATGTTCGACGAAAGGATCGTCTTGGCCGCACCGATCGGGTTGCCGGCCTGGATCTCGCGAATGAACAGCGGAATGTCGATCGAGGTCGGGCAGGCTGTCATGCAGGGCGCGTCGTAGCAGAAATAGCAGCGATCGGCCTCGACCACCGCCTCGTGCCTGGCGAGCGGCGGATGGAGTTCGGAAAAATTCGCTTTCAGCGTTTCCGCGTCAAGACGCCTCGCGCCGATATCGGGCCGGATCGGTCGGGCTTGGTTCATCACGGACATTCCCTCCAGCCAGTCACCGTCGCCGACCGCGCGAGAGGCGCCTCCCCGGTCAGCCTGATCGAGGAGCAGAATGATCCGAGTTTTTCAGAAGGTCAATTTTTTTATCGTTTGGTCAAAAACAGGTGTGCAATCGGTTGGCTTCCAAGGTGGTGGTTGGTTGGCCCCGCGGTTAACCCCATCTCACCCCATCGTCAGAGGCTTACGGAATGCGTCGTCCGACCACTGGAAAGCGATCCGGATACTAATCCTGTTCGCACCTGGGCGCCGTGTGATAGAGCCGCCGAGTTCGCCGGTGACGTTCATATCGATGAGACGGGTCCCGAAACCGCTTCGAGGCGCGAGCTTCGGAGATTCGGCCAGGCCGAACTCGCACCAGTCAATCGTGACCTCGCCTCCGACCAGCGCCCATCGCACCGAAAGGCTTCCATTCATCGTTGCGAGACCACCATGTTTCAGTGCGTTTGTCGCGAGCTCATGGAATGTCAGCCCCAAGGCCTGAGCCTTCGTCTCGTCAACCTCGATGTCCGGTCCGGCGATATCGCATGCTTCCAACCGATCCCCGAACACCTGGCGTAGCTCCGCTGCCAACAGATCGCCGATCCGGGCTCGTTTCCACTGCGAGCGGGTCAACATCTCCTGGGCCGCCGCCATCGCGCCGAGCCGAGCCGAATAGGATTCCAGGAAGTCGTCCAGCCCCTCGGCGCCGCGAGCGGTCTGGCGCGCAATCGCCAAAACCCGAGCAATCGAATTCTTGATGCGGTGGTTCATCTCCGACAGGATCAGATCCTTCTGCGCGAGGTTGCGCTGGCTTTCGACGTTAAGGGCCGCGACCGCTTCGGACCGACGCGCCTGCACAGAGGTGAGCAGCGCCAGAAGGACGGCGAGCAACAATCCCGCGAGCGCCAGGACGATTGCGGGAAGGATCGAGCCGACCTTTCGAAACTCTGCCGTCGGGGTCATCCGGAAAATCCAGTTGCGACCTGCAACTTCCAATGTCCGCACCACGACGAACTCATCGTTTCGAGCCGCAGCGGCGTCGCCACTCGATGTGAATATCCGGGATGCGGGCGCGATCTCGCCATCGAACGCCTCGACGCGCACCGGCAGGCGCGGGCTCTGCATGAGCGCGGCGGCAAACAGATCGCCCAACCGGAAGGGCGCGTAGACGAAGCCTTCAGTCTCGCTTACGGCCCCCGCCACCCGCGACGGGTCCGAGAAAAATGGCAGATAGATCAGAAAGCCGACCTGAGGGTTTTCGTCGATCTCCTGCACCAGGCTGACTGGAGCGGAAGCGCTCGCCTCGCCGGTGCGCGCTGCGCGCTGCATGGCCTCGCGGCGAACCGCGTCGGAAAACATGTCATAGCCAAGCGCGGCGCGATTGCGTTCGTCCTGCGGCTCCAGCAGCACGATCGGCGTGCGCAGTGTTTGCTCGGTCGCAGGCCAGCTGTCGACGGCTTCACCGTAATTCGTTCGCAGGCTGGCGCGGGCGGCCGCGTCGTCCTGCGCCGGGACGGTCCGGGCGAAGCCGACGCCTTGGATTCCATCGAACCGCTCCGTCAGGTCAACCTTGTCGAGGAATCGGGAGAATTTTTCCTGTTCGACCTGCGGACCTTCAACAACGAGGAAGGCGTTCGTGGCATGCAGCAGCGACAGATGCATCTGCAGTGGGGCGGTAGTCCGCGCCATCGCATCGTCCGCGACGCTCGCAAAGCGCAATCGATCGGCGTCGTCACTAGCAATCCAGACATGGCCAGCCAGCGCGAGACCCAGGGTAGTCACGATCCCAAACGCCACAACCGAAAGGATACGCTTCCTCAAGCAAAGCCGCCGTTTGATCGTTTTACGCCCCGCTTCGGCCCATAGCAGCACGCTTGCCAATTGTCTTCCTTCCATCATCGCGCCCTGGAACAATGATGGTATGCCGTCCACATTTGGCGGCCACGGCGGTCGATGTGGCAACACCGACGCCCGCTGTCGCCGGTCCTGCCGACCAGAAAATCCATGGATAGGGCGGCTGCGGATCCAGCGTGCGTTGGCATCGGACGCGCGAAGGGTTATATCCGCGTCATGTCGGCTTTTCGTCGGATCCTCGTCTTCGCGCTTTTCCTGACCTTCGCGTTGGGAACGCACGGCTATGGAATGCAGGTCGCGGACACGACCGGATACGGCATGACAGCCGCGAGCGACCATACGATGCCGAACGGATGCGACAGCTGCGCGGATGGTCTGGCAAAAGCGCCCTGCGCTTCCGCGTGCCTCGCCGCCGCGATTCTGCCTTGCACCAGCGATTCCGTGACGTTACGCGCTGAAAAATCCCATGGCGGATTACGCTATCAGGCGTCTGGCGGCGCCATCGCCGCGCCGGATCCATTCCCACCCAAATCTCTCGCTTGAGGCCTAGAGCGCCGTGCGTCCATCCAGACGTACAACGAACGCTCTAACACTTTGATCAAGCATCGGAACTCTCTGAAGAACCGGATTCCACTTTTTGGTCCGATGCTCTAGCGGCAATGCCGCTGGTCGTAATGCTTTCGTTCTCGTGTCCAGGTCGGGTGTGGCGACGGACATCGCCGCAGACCCGGCGGATCATCGCGGTTCGGTCCGGGCGACAGCCCGAACCACGCCGCCAAACCAATTTCATAACAGGACAATCGCAATGAAAAACCGCACCACATCCTTCGTCACGATCGGCGCCATCGGCGCCATCGCCACCGTCGCCGTGGCGAGTTCCGGCTGGTGGGGCAGTCAGGCCCAGAGCAGCATTCCGGTCGCCGAGGTCTCCCATATCCATGGCATTGCCGTGAATCTGTCCGATCCCTCCAAGCTTTACCTTGCGACCCACGATGGCGTGTTCCTGACCTCTCCGAACGGCACGGCCACACCGGTGTCGAGCAACACAGACGACTATATGAGCTTTACCTCGCATCCCTCCGATGCGAGTACCTTCTTCGCAAGCGGTCACCCAAAGACCGGAGGCAATTCCGGCTTTCTGGTTTCCCGTGACGGCACGAAGTCCTGGGAACGGGTCTCCCCAGGCGTCAACGGGCCCGTCGACTTCCACGCCATGACCGTCAGCCCCGCCGATCCGAACGTGCTCTACGGCCTTTACGGCGAGATCCAGACAAGCACGGACGGCGGCAAGACCTGGGAGGTGGTCGGCCCACCGCCAGCCGACATCTATGGGTTGGCTGCGTCGGTCACAGATCCGCAAATGATCTACGCGGCTACCGGTCAGGGCGTGATGGTCAGCCGCGATGGCGCTAAGACGTGGGAGCCAAGCGGGCCTGCCGGTCAACCGGCGAGCTTCGTCAACGCTGCTCCCGACGGCACCGTCTACGCCTTCGTGGTCGGCTCCGGTCTCGTCAAGCTGGCGAAATCCGCAAGCGAATGGGAGCCGATCACCAAACGCTTTGGCAACCGGATCCTCATACATTTTGCCGCCGATCCGACCAATTCCGACAATCTATTCGCCGTCACCCAGCAAAGCGAAGTGATCGTCAGTTCGGACGGTGGCCAGAGTTGGAAGCCACTCGGCTGAACCAGCCGGCCAGCCGCCGGACGGGGCACGGTGGCAAGGCTGCGTCCGCAAGGTCGCGCCGAGGACAGTGGTGGAGCGCCCCCGCAGGCGCTCCACGTCAGCCCATGAACTGACCGCCGTTCACCTCGATGACCTGGCCGGTGATGTAGCCCGACAGCTCCGGGCTGGCGAGGAACAGATAGGCCGGCGCGCAGTCCTCGGCGGTGCCGAGGCGCTGCATCGGAATCGTCGCGGCTGTCGCCTCGAGCTTTTCCGGCGTCGAATAGCGGCGATGGAAGTCGGTCATGATCGTGCCAGGCGAGACGACGTTGACGCGGATATTGTCCGGGGCGAGCTCTTTTGCGAGCGCGCGGCTCCAGGTCGAGATGAAGGCCTTGGAGGCAGAATAGAGCGATGAGCCCGGGCTGCCGCCGATCGTCGCCGAGATCGACGACGTGTTGACGATCGCGCCCTTGCCGGATGCCTTGAGAGCGGGCAACAGCTTGGTCGTCAGCGAGACGACAGCGCGGATGTTGAGGTCGAGAACCTGCTCATATTGCGCCCGATCGACATCGCCGGCCGCCACTCGGCCGCCCATCGTACCGGCATTGTTGACCAGAACGTCGATCCGGCCGCCGACTTTGGCGAGAATCGCCTCGGCCAAACGCTCGCCTCCGTCCGGATCGGCGAGGTCGGCGGTCAGCAGCGTCAGGCGCGCACGATCCTCGGAAGGCAGGCCAGCCAGCAAATCCTTCTCAGCATGTTCGAGGCCGCGCCCGGCATGGGCGACCACATTGGCTCCCGCGGCGAGAAACGCCTGCGCGGTGGCGGCGCCGATGCCGCGTCCTGCGCCGGTGATGACGACGGTCTTTCGGGCGAAGAGCGCTCGATCAAAGCCATTCATGCTGATCCCTCCCCTTTCGATTTCATCGCGCCGGCGGCGTCGAGCGATGCCGTGCCATTTCCACGACGAGACCGGCGATTGTGGTCATCAGCCACGCCCCGATCAAGATCACACCCCCGAGCGGCGCGGCATTAGCAAACAACCGCTCGCCCCACACCACGCGCGCCGCCAGATCGCCGGAAAACAGCAGCGTTCCGACGATGATCAGAATCCCGACTGTTGCCGCCAGGCGCGGCATCATCACCGACCGCAACGCGGCCAGCGCCAGCAGTGCCGGCGCGTGCACCAGAGCGATCGCGGCCGCGATGGCGACAAACCGTGTGTCGCCACCATGGGCGGCCATGGCGGCG
Organism: Aurantimonas marina; assembly: GCF_017183135.1. Taxonomy (GTDB): domain Bacteria; phylum Pseudomonadota; class Alphaproteobacteria; order Rhizobiales; family Rhizobiaceae; genus Aurantimonas; species Aurantimonas marina. The sequence goes on from NZ_JADDXW010000011.1 coordinate 101,028, forward strand.
CCAACCACTCCGGCTGCGCCGAAGAGGCCCGCAAAGACGATCAGCAGCGCCGTCACGCGGCGGCATCCGTCGAGCGACCGAGCGGCATCATTGGCTCTCGCCGACGCTGGTGACCGGGCCTTGCGGCGGTGGCGCTTTCGCGACTCCCAGGGTCGGATCGACAGGAGGCATCTCGTCGAGGACGGAGCCCTCCCACATCCGATAGCCCACCGAATAGGAGGCCTTGGCCAGGAGATGCGCCGAAATTGGCGCAGTCAACAGGAAAAACCCGACGGCGGCGAGAGCCCGAAGCACCACTGGCGTTTCGTCCGCGGTGAGCGCGAGCGCGATCAGCAGCATGGCCGAGCCGACCGCTCCCGCCTTCGAGGCAGCGTGCATTCGCGTGTAGAGATCCGGTAAGCGCAGAATTCCGAGCGCGGCCACGGCGACGAAGCCCGAGCCGGCAAGGAGCAGCAGACTGGCGATGATGATGACAACGTCCGCGATCATATCGGCTCGCCCCCGCTGGCTGCATTCGCGACGGCCCGCAACTGCTCCACTCTCTCCTCCTCGGTCTTGCCCCGCGCCATGATGAATCGCGCCAGGGCAACAGTCGCGAGAAAGCCGACAAGGCCGAGTGCGATCGCGATGTCGATATAGAGTGTGAACCCCGTGTCGATGCCGATAACCGCGATAAAGCCGATCGCGACGCTGGTGAGCATGTCGAGACCGAGCACCCGGTCCGGCAGCGTCGGCCCCATTACGATCCGCGCGACGGTAATCAGGAAGGCCAGACTCAGCATTACCAGTGCGATTGTAAGCGAAATATCGAAAAGCCACAGGGCCCATTCGTGAAGGTTCATCGAAACGCCTCCAGGATCTTGCGCTCGAAACCGCTGGCGATATCCGCCTTCGTGGCTTCGGGATCGGAGCAATCGATCGCGTGGACGTAGAGAGTCGAACGATCCTCCGAGACGTCGACGGAGAGGGTGCCGGGCGTCAGGGTGATCATGTTGGCCAAGAGCGTGATCTCAAAGTCGCGGTCGACCTTCAGCGGGTAGGCGAAGATGCCGGGCTTGAGGTCGGGCTTGGGCGTCAGCACCAGCACGGCCACCCGCCAGGCGGACATCAGCAACTCATAGACGAACAGCAGGAACAGCGTGAGGATGCGGCCGGCCCGGCCGACATAGCCAACGGTGCCGACCTGCTCGCGGATCAGATACAGCGCCGCCGCGCCCAGCACGAAGCCGAAGACGAGGTTGAGCAGAGTAAACGAGCCCGAGATGATCACCCAGATAAGCGCTAGGATAAGGTTGAAGAGCGAGAGCCTCACGATCCGCCTCCGAAGACAGAGGAAAGATAGGCCGCCGGATCGATGACGCCGGTCGCCGCGCCGTCAGTCAGCCGTGCCAGCCACTCCGGCCAAACGCCGGCGGCGATGACGAAGCTGATGAGCCCAAGCATCGGGACCAGCGATAGCGCTCTGCCCGGCCCGGGCGCCTGGAACCTCTCGGCTTCGATGCGCGCGGCCTCGCTCTCGCTGGCCGCCGCCTGGATTGCGGGCAGCGGACGCCAGAAGGCCAGCGCGAAGACACGCGCGCTGGCGATGGTCAGCAGGAAACCGGACACAAGGATTGTGGCCGCCAACCAAGGCATGTCGGCGGTGATCGTCGCGCGGACCAGCGCGACCTTCGGCCAGAAACCTGAAAACGGCGGCAGGCCGGATACCGCAAACAGCAGCACCAGGACCAATGCCGCGAATAGCGGGTGACGGCGCCACAGTCCGCCCATCTCCGCCAGCGAGGATGAACCCGATAGAAACGCAGCGGTTCCGGCCGCCAGATAAAGCCCGGTCATGACGATGATCGAGTGCAGGGCGTAATAGATCGAGCCGGACAGCCCGGTCTGAAGCACGCCGGCCGCCGGCGCCACCGGATCGACCAACGAAAGTGCGCCGGAAACAGCGGTCATCGAGGGAACCGCCAGCCCCGCGAGAATCGTGCCGATACCGGCGATCACGACGTAATTCAGCAGCCGCCGGAGATCGGTCTGCGCGAGCGCGCCTAGTGCGCCGACCAGCATGGTCAATGCCGCGATCCACGCGATCACCGAGGCGAGGCCGGCCCGCTCCGGCGGAAACAGCATCAACAGCACCCGGATCATCGCATAGACGCCGACCTTGGTCAAAAGACCGGCGAACAGCGCCGACACCACGAAGCGCGGCGTATGATAGGAGGCGGGCAGCCAGGAGTTGAGCGGAAACGCCGCGGCCTTCAGCGAAAACGCCACCAGATAGAGCACCGCGAGGGTGTAGACCGCGCCGTCGTCGGGCATCTCGGCGGCCTTTGTGGCGATATCGGCCATGTTGAGCGTGCCGAAGATGCCATAGAGATAGCCGGTGGTGATCAGGAACAGCGTCGTGCCGACGAGATTGAGCATGCAGTATTTCGTCGCGCCGTCGAGCTGTTCGTGCTCGGAGCCGAGGATCAAGAGCCCGAACGAGCCGATCAGAAGCACCTCGAACCAGACATAGAGGTTGAAGATGTCCCCGGTCAGAAAGGCGCCCGAGACACCGCCCATCATCAGGAACAAAAACGGATAGAAGCCGTAGCGCCGCTCCGTCGCGCTGATCGAAGCGACGGCGTAGATCGCACAGGCGAGCGCCACGAAACCGGCGACCGTGACAAACAGCGCGCCCATCAGATCGACCGTGAAGGCAATGCCGAAGGGCGGTTTCCAGCCGCTCATCATCATCGTCTGCGGCCCCTGCGCGGCGACCTTGACGAGGAGCGCGACGTCGATGCCGAAGAGAAGCACGAAGCCGGGGATCGCCAGCCACGGATGCCAGTCGATGCGTTTTCTAAGCATCAGCAAACCCGCTCCGAAAATGAAGCAGGTTACGACCGGCAGCACGACAAGATAGTCGGACGCCGCGACCGCACCCTTGACCATGGCTTCGGCCTTGAGAACCTCGATGCTTCCGATAGCCATGGTCAGTAGCCGAGGGGCGGCAGCCCCTGGTCCTTGGGTTCGGCGAGGCGCATCTCGTCGGTGTTGTCGGTGTTGAGATCCTGATAGGCGCGATAGGCTAGCACCAGCAGGAAGGAGAAGAAGGAGAAGGAGATCACGATCGCGGTCAGGATCAGCGCCTGTGGCAGCGGATTGGCGATCGCGCTTTCCGGTATCTTGAGATCGTCCGGAATGATCGGCGGTGCGATCGGTCCGATGCGCCCGGCGGTGAAGATCAACAGATTGACCCCGTTGCCGAGCAGAACAACGCCGAGCAGCATGCGGATGACGTGCTTCGACAAGAGCAGATACAGCGATGTGCCGAACAGGCAGGCGACGACGAAGCTGAGCGCGGTTTCCATCAGTCGCTCTCCCTCTCTTCAAGCGCGAGGGCGATGGAACTGATCGCCCCGACGACGACGAGATAGACGCCGATGTCGAAGAACAGCGGCGTCGACAGGCCGACATCGCCGCCGAGGATCGCCGGAAACGCCCACAGGCCGGTCAGGAACTTGGCACCGACGAAAAGCGACGCCACGCCGGACAAGACCGCCATCATCAAACCGCTGGCCGCGATCGCCATCGGGTGGAAATACAAGGCGCGGCGGACCGGCGCGACGCCGCAGGCGATGCCGTAGATGGCGAAGGCGGATGCGGCGATCAGGCCGCCGATGAAACCGCCGCCGGGCTCGTTGTGCCCACGCAGCAGCACGAAGATCGAAAACAGCACCATCAAGGTCGTCAGATAGGGGATAGTGAAACGGAAGATGACCGTCCTCATGGCGTCTGCTCCGTCGGATCGGGATAGCGCTCGCCCTTGCGCCCGACCCTGACGCGGATCAGCGCCAGAATGGCGAGGCCCGCCGTCATGACGACGGCGATCTCGCCCATCGTGTCGATGCCGCGGAAGTCGACCAGAATGACGTTCACGATGTTGCGCCCGTGCGCGATGGTGTAGCTGTAGCGCTCGAAGAAATCCGACAGCGAGGCGTCGAAGGGGCGCTGGGTCACCGCTAGCAGGAACAGGCCGAAGCCGGCCCCGCCAGCGATGGCCAGAACGGCGTCTGGCAGGGACTCGCGCAGCGGCCGGTGATCCGCCGCAGACAGCCGCAGCCGGGTCATCACCAACGCCAGGATGACCACCGACAGCGTTTCCACCATGAATTGCGTGAAGGACAGGTCCGGCGCGCCGAGCAGCATGAAGATCAGCGCCACAGCGAAGCCCTGAATGCCCAGCGACACGATGGCGGTCAGGCGGTTCTTGGCGATGACGACGGCAAAGATGCCGAGGACCACGAGCCCGAGGACAGTCCACTCGTAGAAGGCCAGAGTGGGGAAGTCCGGCAGGGCCGGAAAGGCGTCCATATAGATCATCGGCCCGAACAGCGCCGCGACGATCAGGATGACCGTCACCGTCATATAAATGTCGAGACGACCGGATTGCAGGAAATTGGTGATCGCGAAGGCCCCGCGCAACAGGCCCCGCATCGCCTGGTCGAAACCCTTGTCGGGACCCCAGCCGATCGCGGCGAGAAGATCCGCGAGGCCGGAGCGGAGCCGGGTGGCGAAAACATACAGCACGATCCCGAGCGCGATGGTCAGCAACGACAGCATGAAGGCAAGGTTTAGATGCGGCACCCAGCCGATCTCGATCGCGACCGGCTCACCCATCGCGGCCGAAGCCATCGGGCCAGAGAAATAGGCATGATAGGCGCCGTAGAACAACGCGCCAAGAAGGCCGAGGACACCGAGGGTCAGGGGACCGAGCCAGATTGTCGGTGCCCCCTCATGAGGATGATGGATCGTCTCCGGCATCTGGCCGACGAACGGCTTCAGCGCCACGACGAAGGCGGCCGCGAACATCAGCGCGTTGCCGGCGATCGCGGCGACCATCAGCGCGATGTGATAGGCGTCGCCATGTTCGAGCGCATAATAGATCTCCTCCTTGGCGAGGAAGCCCACGAAGGGCGTGATCCCGCCCATCGACAGGGCGCAGAGCATCGCTGCGGTGAAGGTGATCGGCATCGACCGGCCGAGCCCGCCGAGATGGTCGATCTCGCGCGTATGCGCGCCATGGTCGATCGATCCGGCGACCATGAACAGGCCGCCTTTGAACAGCGAATGGGCGATCAGATAGAGCACCGCCCCGGTGATCGCGGCCTCGGTGCCGACGCCGATCAGCATGACCAGAAGCCCAAGCGAAGCGACGGTCGTATAGGCGAGTGTGATCTTGATGTCGCTGGCGCGGATCGCCAGCAGCGCCCCGACGACCAGTGTCACCGAACCGAACAGCGGCAGGATCGTCGTCCACAGGGTGGTGTCGCCGAGCGCCGGCTGTAAGCGCAACAGCAGATAGACGCCGGCCTTCACCATCGTTGCCGAATGCAGATAGGCCGAAACCGGTGTGGGCGCTTCCATGGCGTTTGGCAGCCAGACGTGAAAAGGCATCTGTGCCGATTTGGTGAAGGCGCCGCAGAGCACGAGAATCAGGATCGGCACGTAAAAAGCACTATCGCGCAGCGTGTCGCCGGCGGCCAATACGTCACTTATCGAGGACAGGCCGAGCAACTCGCGGATCACGATCAGGCCGGCGAGCAGCGCCAGGCCGCCGCCGCCGGTGATGACCAACGCCTGAATCGCGCCGCGCCGCGCCGCCTCGCGGTGGTGGTCGAAGCCGATCAAAAGGAACGAGGTGATCGACGTCAGCTCCCAGTAGACGAACAGGGTGATGAGATCGTCGGACACGACCAGCCCTAGCATCGCCCCCATGAACATCAGGATGAACGAGAAGAAGCGGCCCTGGTCCTTATGGCCGGCCAGGTAGCCGCCGGAATAGAGCACGATCAGCGTGCCGATGCCGGTGATCAGGAGCGCGAAAGTCGAGGACAGGCCGTCGATCCGGAAGGAAAACCGCACGTTGAAGGACGGGATCCAGTCGAACCCGAACAGCAGCACGTTGCCGTCGGCGACGGCCGGCAGCGCCTGCAGGAAGAACAGGAAGGCAAGTGCCGGGGCCAGCGCCAGCGGCCAACAGGCATGCTGCTTGAGAAGACGGGTGAGGATCGGAGCCAAAGCCGCGGCGATGAACGGCAGGGCAAGCGCCAAAAATCCTGTCGTTGCCTCGATACCCGTCATCCGCGGCGCGTACTCCATCCCTCGCCCGTCGCCACACCGCATTCGCGACGCGCCGTCCCGACTCCCTCATACGGAGAGCAGCCTTTGTGGGCAAGACTGGTTCACCCGAAGCCTGATCCGCACTCCATTTCTATTACAGTGGTATGCCATACGCCACCAAAAATATTCCCGGCACGGAGGAAAAAAGGCCTTCACCGAGATTGCATGAAATGACAGCGATTCGGCCCACCCGCATGGCTCCCCTCGCGCCGCCACAAACCCGAAAGCTGATCGACGGCCGGAACGGGAAATTGAAGCTTCGGGGCTTCGGGTGGCCGACGCCGCGTGCGGTTTGGCCTGCATGCCATTCTTCGCTACTATTGCGCGAGGTGCCATCCGCCGCTTCCAGCGGCGATTCTCCCCGCCATTCCCGCAAGTCAGGCCTCATGAATAACTACTCCACGACCGAATTGAAGCCCACGCCCCCCCTCGCCGAGCGGCGCCCCCGGACCGACATCCGGCATGGCCGCGAGCGCTCGGACGACTACGCGTGGCTGCGGGCCGACAATTGGCAGGATGTGTTCAAGGACACGAGTGTTCTGGACAGCGAAATTCGCGATCATCTTATTGCCGAAAATGCCTATCAGCAGGAGGTGATGGCCGGCACCGAGGCGCTTCGTGAAGCGCTGGTCAAGGAGATGCGCGGGCGAATCAAGGAAGATGATTCGTCGGTGCCCGCCCCGGACGGCGAATGGGCCTATGGCGTTTCCTTCGAAGCCGGAGCGGAGTATCCGCGCTTCATCCGGCGTCCCCGCTTCGGCAACGCGGCCCAGGAGACGGTCCTTCTCGACGGGCAGGCGGAGGCAGCCGATCGCGCCTATTTCTCGCTCGGCGGCGTCAGCCACTCGACCAATCATCGCTGGCTCGCCTGGACCCATGACGACAAGGGTTCGGAATTCTATACCGTCTCGATCCGCGACATGGAGACCGGCCAGGATCTGCCGCTGCGCATCGAGGACACCAGCGGCGGCACGGTCTGGTCGGCCCGCTCGAAAGGCTTCTTCTACACGCGTCTCGACTCTAACCATCGACCGAGCCGGGTCTATTTTCATCGCCTGGGAACCGACCCGCTCGACGATGCGCTGATCTACGAAGAAACCGACACCGGATTCTTCATGGGCGTCGACAAGACCCAGTCGGGCGAGTTCGTCGTCATCGACATCCACGACCACGAAACCTCCGAGTGCTGGCTGATCCCCGCCAACAATGCGGCAGCCGAACCCCGCCTGCTGGCGCCGCGCGAAACCGGCATCGAATACAGCGTCGACGAGGGCAACGGCACTCTCTACATCTTGACCAACGCCGACGGCGCCCGGGATTTCAAGATCGTCACCGCTCCGACCGACGCCGCACGGCGCTCGGACTGGACCGATTACGTGGCGCATGAGGATGGACGTCTCATCCTCGGACATTCGATTCTCAAGCGGCATCTGATCTGGCTCGAACGCCGGGACGGCCTGCCGCGGATCGTCGTCAAACGGCTGTCGGACGGCGAGGAACACGCGGTTGCCTTCGAAGAGGAAGCCTATTCGCTCGGGCTGGCCGGCACTTACGAGTTCGACACCGACACGATCCGCTTCACCTATTCGTCGCTGACCACGCCGACCCAGACCTTCGACTACGATGTGGAGACGCGCGAACGCACCTTGTTGAAGACGCAGGAGATCCCCTCCGGCCACGACCCGGCAGCTTACGTGACCCGGCGCATCTTCGCGCCCGCCAAGGACGGCGAAACGGTGCCGATCTCGTTACTCTACCACAAGGACACGCCGCTCGACGGCACCGCGCCCTGCCTGCTCTATGGCTATGGCTCCTATGGCATCGCCATCCCCGCCAGCTTCAGCACCAACGCCCTGTCGCTGGTCGATCGCGGTTTCGTCTACGCCATCGCCCATATCCGCGGCGGCAAGGACAAGGGTTTTGCCTGGTACGACGCCGGGCGGCGGCGCAACAAGGCGAACACCTTCACCGACTTCATCGCCTGCGCCGACCACCTCGTCGCGGAGAATTTCACCCGGCATGAGCGGATCGTCGCCAATGGCGGCTCGGCCGGCGGGATGCTGATGGGCGCGGTCGCCAACATGGCGCCGGACAAATTCGGCGGCATCATCGCCGTGGTGCCCTTCGTCGACGTGCTCAACACCATGCTCGACGACACGCTGCCGCTGACGCCGCCGGAATGGCCTGAATGGGGCAATCCGATCCTGTCGGGCGAGGATTACGAGATCATCGCGTCCTACAGCCCCTACGACAACGTCAAGCGGCAGGCCTATCCGCCGATCTTGGTGCTGGCTGGGCTCACCGATCCGCGCGTGACTTATTGGGAGCCGGCCAAGTGGGTGGCCCGACTGCGCGAGGTCAAGACCGACGACAATCCGGTGATCCTGCGCACCAACATGGATTCGGGCCATGGCGGCGCCTCCGGCCGCTTCTCCAAGCTGGAAGAAGTCGCCTATATCTATGCCTTCGCGCTCAAGCTGATGGGTCGGGGCGGTTAGCCCGACGGCTGCCCCACGATCAGGCGCGCGCCGGAACTGTCCGGGCTATTTGCCGGCGCTCTCTCCCGCCGGCAATGCCTTGAGATAGGCTGCGATCGCCTCGCGATCCGTCGCGGGCAAGCGGGCGATATTCTCCTGCACTGCCACCATCGCGCCGCCGACGGAATCGAAATCCGGCGTGAAGCCGCTTTCCAGATAATAGACGATGTCGGAGGCCGACCAGGCACCGATCCCGTCCTTCGACGGGGTTATATCGGGAATACGTCCCTTGCCCTCCGGGTTCGGCGCGCCGGCGAGCCACGCATCCGTTTCCAGTCCGCCCGCACCGCCAAACGTGCGCGGTGTATGACACTGCCCGCAATGGCCGGGGCCCTCCACCAGATACTGCCCGGCGCGGGCCGCGTCCGAGGCACTCTCGCCAAGGTCGACGATCGGCGTCGCATCATCGAGGAAGAAGAGCTTCCACAGGCCTACCCCGCGGCGGATGTTGAACGGAAAGGCGAGTTCGCTCGGCGGCGCCTGTCCCGCGACCGGCGGCAGCGTCTTCAGGAAGGCCCAAAGGTCGGCGACGTCGCCGGGCTTCATCTTCACGTAGGAGGAATAGGGAAAGGCCGGGTAGAGATGTTCGCCTTCCGGATCGACGCCGCGCTGCATGGCATTTGCAAAGTCGGCGAAGCTCCAGGAACCGATCCCGTCGGTCGGATCCGGCGAAATGTTGGGAGCGCGAAAACTGCCGAAATCCGTCTTCAGCGGATCGCCGCCGCCGAGCTTCAGCTTGGCCGCTCCCTCGGCCTTCGAGGGCGCATGGCAGGCGGCGCAGCCACCGGCCCAGAAGATCCTTTCGCCCCGCACGGCATCGCCGGACTGCTCGGGCGGCAAGGTCGCCGCATCGAGCGAATCCGGCATCGTTAGCAGATAGAAGCCGCCAGCGCCGAGGACCACGCAGAAGAAGACGGTGGTGAGGATGCGGTTGAGCATGTCGCCGATGTCCGCCCTGGGTCGCGACCTTGCGGCTACGCGCCGTTATTTTTCCTTCTTGATGCGGAAGTCCTCATGGCATCCTTTGCAGTTTTCCGCCACCATGGCGAAGCTCTGCTTGAAGGCGTCGATATCCTGCGGATCGGCGGCAATTGCGGTCGCCGAATCCTTCTCGAATTTCGCAACGGCCGCCTGGAATTCCTCAGGCTTTTCCCAAATCGCGGGCGCAGCCTCGGTATCCTCGCCGGTCTTGCTGTCCTCAGGGAAAAGCGTGCCCATTTTCTCGGCTGTCGTGTGAAAAGCCTGGAAGGCCTCGGCAACCTTGGCCGGATCGAATTCCGCCTCGCCCTTGATCATCTGGCCGGACAGCTTGGCGGCCTTGCCGTTGCCTTCCATCAGTTCCTGCCGCTGCTTGATCGGCTCGACGTTCTGGGCATAAGCCGGCAGCGCGAGAGCAGCGGTCGCGGTCGCTACCACGAGAGCGAGAAGTCTGGACTGTTGCATTGAAGGCGTCTCCCGAAAGCGTCCGCCCCTGCGGACAAGCACCAAAATAATTGAGAGGAATTTGCGGTCTGGCGCAATCAGACTTTGGTCCGGCCCATTTCACGAAAGCGTCAACGCCGCGATCATGGAAAAGGCCCCGCAAGCATCGCCTACGGGGCCTCGTTCTGTCTTGCGGCGAAGAGGGGAAAACCCCTCGGCTCAGCCGGCAACCGCCTCGAAGCGCTCCAGGACGTAGTCCCAGTTGATCAGATTGTCGACGAATGCGCCGAGATATTTCGGCCGGGCGTTGCGGTAGTCGATGTAGTAGGAATGCTCCCAGACATCGACGCCCAGGATCGGCTCTGCGCCATGCACCAGCGGGTTCTCGCCGTTCGGCGTTTTCATGATCTCGAGCTTGCCGTTCTTGACGGCGACCCAGGCCCAGCCCGAACCAAACTGGCCGGCGCCCGCGGCCTCGAAATCGGCCTTGAACTTGTCATAGCCGCCGAGATCGGAATCGAACGCGGTCTGAAGCTTGCCCGGCAGGCTCTTGCCGCCGCCGCCTGGCTTCATCCACTTCCAGAAATGGATGTGGTTGTAATGCTGGCCGGCATTATTGAAGAGCGCCTGGTCGCTGCCGTGCGACTTCTTGACGATCTCCTCAACCGACAGATCGGACATTCCAGCCTTTTCGGCCAACTCGTTGCCCTTGGTCACATAGGCGTTGTGGTGCTTGTCGTGGTGAAATTCGAGCGTTTCCTTCGACATGTACGGGCCAAGCGCGTCGTAGGCATAGGGAAGCTCGGGAAGGGTGAATGCCATTTGGTGCGTCTCCTTCTGGTTGGTTAGGTCCTGAGCGCAACGGGCAGACCCGGCGAGGGTTGCCCGAAACGTCAAAATTCGGCGAGGGGGAAGTTAGGGCCGACGGTTGCGTTTGCCACCGGTCGGCATTCAACCGCCTGTCAAGCCGCCGCGCGGGCGAAGGACAGATACAGCTCACGCGCAGCCTCGTAGACGGGACCGGGCTGGAGCTCGCGCCCCTCGATGCCGATCACCGGCACGACTTTGGAGTGGTTGCCGGTCGAGAAGATCTCGTCGGCATCGAGGAATTGGGCGACCGTCAGCGATGCCTCGACCACGTCCCTGCCCTCCTCGCGCAACAGCCCGATCACCCGCTGCCTTGTGATGCCGTCGAGGAAACAGCCGTTGGGAACCGGCGTGAACACGGTTCCGTCCTTGACCATGAAAAGATTGGATGTTCCGGTCTCGGCGACATTGCCGAGCATGTCGAGCACCAGCGCATTGTCGAAGCCGCGCGACTTCGCCTCCATGATCGCCCGGCCGTTGTTGGGATAGAGACATCCGGCCTTGGCGAGCGTCGGCATGGTTTCGGGCGTCGGCCGACGAAACGGCGAGACGCCCAGCGAAAATCCCGACGGCGCGATCATCGGCGCTTCATAGAGGCAAAGGCAGAATCGCGTGGTTTCCGGGTCGGCCGGAACGCCCATATAGCCGCCATCCTCGGCCCAGTACATCGGACGAATATAGACGGCGGTCTTGCCGTCGAACCCGTCGAGCCCCTCGTGGGTCAGGCGCACGATCTCCTCCGACGCCACGGTCGCCTTCAGCCCGAGCGCTTGGGCGGAGCGGTTGACGCGCTCGCAATGCCGATCGAGGTCGGGCGCCAGGCCGTCGAACCACCGCGCGCCGTCGAAGACGGTACTGCCGAGCCACATCGCATGGCTGCGCGGGCCGATCAGGCCGGGATTGCCGTCATACCACTCGCCTTCCACGAAACTGCGCGTGCGGGTCATTTCCTGCGACATGGAGAAGCTCCAGATTGGGCGGGGCGGTCATGGCGAAAAGTTTCACCATGGGGACATGAAAGTTTCACCATGGGAACATGGCAGAGGGTGAAAAAATTAGTCTCCGCGCTAACGGTGGCTAGGCAGCGAAGTCAATATCCCCGGGGGGGGGGGGGACACGTAAAGATTTGGGGGCAGCCATAGTGCTGCGCAAACGATTAAATCATACCGTGGCTGCCGAAAGGTACTCGTATTTCGGGGCGCTGTGACGATTGGATGCGCTGACGCCCTAGGTTCGGGCAATGAAGACACAGCCCCTTCGCGATTCGCACGATCAACGAGGTTGGAACCGTCGTCACACGCGATTGAGATCGGTGAGGCTCCTCACTCTGTCCCGCCGATTTCTGGAGGACGTTATGGTGGTCGACATATCCGACGGCGGAATTCGGCTCCGCCGCGGTCCCTCTCCGGCACATTGTCGGTTCGCGTTTGCGGATTACCCTGAGCATGGGAGTGGCGCGCGGGCCGGACACGAAACTATTGGTCCAGTGAAAAAAGGCTCATTGTCGATCGGATTATCGCCGACGGCAGTGCTTCCAATTACCGCGACTCGCCCATATGACCGTCCAAAGCCAGAAGCCCGCTGACACGATCAGGGAGACCCCATTGCATTCCGTCTATGTCTTCGACGCCTATGGGACGCTGTTCGACACTAGCGCCGCCGTCGCCCGCCACGCCGGTGACCTCGGCGAATCCGGCCGGCTTCTTTCCGAAATCTGGCGCCGTAAGCAACTCGAATATTCCTGGGTCCGCGGCCTGATGGGACGTGCCGATCGTGATTTCTGGCAATTGACGGAAGACGCCCTCGACTACGCCTTCAAAAAGGTCCCGTCGTCGGACCCGGCGCTTCGCGAGAAACTGCTCGAAGCCTATCGCGATCTCGACGCATTCGAGGAGGTGCCGGGGACCCTCAGAGCGCTCAAGGAGCGGGAGGCGCGCCTGGCGATTCTGTCCAATGGTTCGCGCGAGATGTTGAAGCGGGCGGTACGTTCGGCGGGTATCGAGGATCTGTTCGACGCGGTCTTCTCGGCAGAAGACTGCGGAGCCTACAAGACCGCGCCGGCCATGTACGAATTGGTGACGACCCGCTTTCGGCTCTATCCCGACGCCGTGTCGTTTCAGTCATCCAATCGCTGGGACATTGCGGGTGCCACGCAATTCGGCTTCAACACCGTCTGGATCAACCGTGGCGGTGAACCGGACGAGTATCTGGATCTGTCGCCGAACGCCGTCCTGGCGGACCTCCGCAGCCTGCCGAATCTCGTCTGACCATAGCTCGCCAAGTCATAATCGTACTTGGACAGACGCAAGTCTGTTTACGGCTATCGCCGAGGGGCGATCAAACGGATGTGATCGAAATGGAACCGAACAACTTGGAAAGTGTTGGCACGGTAACAACAATTTACGGCTTCCGCTCGTAGAGTGGCGGCCGATAAGAAAAACAGGCTGGATAGATGACGAACAACGGCAACCCCCTCTTCACGCGTCGCAAACTGCTCCTTGGTTTCGGACTCGGCGCCACAGCGGTCGCGACAGGCTGCACCACCGGACCGCGCGCCAAGGTGTCGGTGGCACCCTATCCCGTGGAGCGCGGGATCGAACCCAAATACGTCTCGATGTACGGACCCGTTTTCGACGAGGGATACCGGATTCCTGCTGTCGATCTGAAGCGCGTCGATCCACGCTTCTATCGTCAGGAAGTCGCCGATCCGACTGGCGAAAAACCTGGTACGGTCGTTGTCGATACGTCGAAATACTATTGCTACGTGGTGATGCCGGGTGGCCGCGCGATGCGCTACGGCGTCGGCATTGGACGCGCCGGGTTCGCCTGGAGTGGTCGCGCCAAGGTCCAGTGGAAGAGAAAATGGCCGACCTGGACGCCGCCCAGGGAGATGATCGCCCGCGAGCCGAGCCTCGCCAAATATGCGGACGGCATGGAGCCGGGTCTCGCCAATCCGTTGGGCTCGCGCGCGCTCTACATTTTCCAGGGTGGTAAGGACACGCTCTACCGTCTGCACGGGACGCCGGAATACTGGACGATCGGGACAAATTCCTCGTCGGGCTGCATCCGCTTCATGAACCAGGACGCGATCGATCTTTATGATCGTGTCAAGTCTGGCTCGCCGCTGGTTGTGACTCAAATCGGGATCGCCTGATCCCGGCTATTCAGCGATCATTGCAGTCAAAAGGGCGGTAGATTCTCTCGCCCTTTTTCTTTGCGCGATCAGCCTTGTCGCATCCTACCGCAGACGATCGCGCTCACGTTCCATATGATCGATCCGACTTTCGAGATTCTCTTCGCGCACCATGCCGGGAATAAGAAACAGGTCGATCAATTGGCCGATGCCCAGAAGTCCTAGGGTGAGGAGCCATAACAGCCCGGTCCACGGCCGCCCGAGATAGAACCGGTGCAGGCCGCAAATCCCGCCGAAGCCCAGCAGCCACAAAATGTAAGAAGCGAGCGTCGACTTCCGGTTCATGAATCTTCCTTCGCAGTTGTTGGCCGGGGCGGAAATGGGGAGTCGCCGTGCGGTTGGGAAGGTCTTCGGATCATTGAGTCCTCAACCCAACGTCGGGCGGCGCCTGGAATCTGCCGCGGTATCCCCTCAGCGACCGCGTTTGAAGCCGCCGAGAACGCCCCGCAGGATTGCCCGGGTCACGGTCGAGGCCACTGTTCGGCCGACCTGCTTCATCACGGTTTCGGTCAGCGTCTGCCGCTGATAGCCGGACGAGCGGCGCCGGCGAGGCGCCGAACCGCGGCGGGGGGCGGCCTCGTCGACCTCTTCGACCTCCTTCGTGTCGTCGCGCCCGCCGCCGCCGAGACCGAAATCAGGAAGCTGGAAACCGGTGCGCGTGCGCCGCGCCTTCGCCGCCTCGGCGCGGCGCGCTGATTCTCCATTCCGGCGCTCCTCGGCTGCCTCCGCCTCCAAGCGGCGCTGCTTTTCCTCCTGACGAAGCTCGGCCTCGGCTCTGCCGACCAGCATCTCATAGGCCGATTCCGGGTCGATCGCCTGGTCGTACTGTCCCGCGACCGGGCTCCTGGCGATGATCGCGTCGCGTTCCGCGACATTAACCGGGCCGAGACGCGCCGAGGGCGGACGGATCAGCGTGCGCTCGACCATCGACGGCACGCCTTTTTCGCCCAATGTCGACACCAGCGCCTCACCGACGCCGAGCTGGGTGATCGCCTCGTAGGCGTCGAATTCCGGGTTGGGGCGGAAGGTCTCGGCTGCCGTCTTCACCGCCTTCTGCTCGCGCGGTGTATAGGCGCGCAATGCGTGCTGGACGCGATTGCCGAGCTGGGCCAGTACGCCGTCCGGCACGTCGAGCGGATTCTGGGTCACGAAATAGACCCCGACACCCTTGGAGCGGATCAGCTTGACCACTTGCTCGACCCGGTCGACGAGGATTTTCGGCGCATCGTCGAACAGCAGATGCGCCTCGTCGAAGAAGAAGACCAGCTTCGGCTTCTCGGGGTCGCCGATTTCAGGCAACTCCTCGAATAGTTCCGATAGCAGCCACAGCAGGAAGGTCGCGTAGAGGC
This sequence comes from Aurantimonas marina, assembly GCF_017183135.1. Taxonomy (GTDB): domain Bacteria; phylum Pseudomonadota; class Alphaproteobacteria; order Rhizobiales; family Rhizobiaceae; genus Aurantimonas; species Aurantimonas marina. The sequence goes on from NZ_JADDXW010000011.1 coordinate 116,558, forward strand.
GCGGATTCATCATCAGCTTGTCGGCGGCCAGCATATTCACGATGCCCCGTCCGTCGCGGTCGGTGCGCATCAAGTCGGCGATCTTGAGCGCCGGTTCGCCAAAGAAGCTTTCGGCGCCCTGTTGTTCGAGCACCAGCAACGAGCGCTGGATCGCGCCGACCGAGGCCTTGGCGACATTGCCGTAGAGCTTGGAGATGTCGTCGGCATTTTCCGCGAGATGCGCCAGCATCGCCTGCAAATCCTTGAGGTCGAGCAGCAATAGCCCCTCCTCGTCGGCGATCTTGAATGCGATGTTGAGAACGCCTTCCTGGGCATCCGACAGGTTCATCAGGCGCGACAGCAGCAGCGGCCCCATCTCGGAGATCGTGGTGCGGATCGGGTGGCCCTTCTCGCCGAAGATGTCCCAGAACACCACGGGGTAGAAGTCGTTGTAATACGGGTCCAGGCCGATTTTCTCCGCCCGCTCCACCAGGAAGTCCTTGCCCTCGCCGCGCATGGAAATGCCGGACAGATCGCCCTTGATGTCGGCACAGAATACCGGCACTCCAGCTTCCGAGAACCCTTCGGCGAGGATCTGCAGCGTGACCGTCTTGCCGGTGCCGGTCGCGCCGGTGACCAGGCCATGGCGATTGGCAAGCTTGAGGTCGAGATACTCGCCCTTCTTGATCGCGTTCTGCAGGTCACGGCTGCTCCCAAGAAAAATCTGACCTGTTTCCTGCATCCGCCGTTCCTCGCTCATTGACCATTGGTGGTGGTTATAGCCGGCGAACGGCTTGGAACAAGCGCGGCGAGCGATAAGCGCCCGTTCTGCGATTGCGTCGAGGATCAGGCTTTGCCAGGCTCTGCGGCAACCCGCCGCCTCGTCCCGAGGCGCGGCGGCAAGAGGAGATGTGCATGGACGAATTGCTAGCGAAAATCGCGGCGGAGACGGGCCTCGAGCCGTCCATCGCCAAGATCGGGATCGGCCACATCCTCGCCTATCTCAAAGTTGAGAGTGACGATCCCGCGGTTGGCAAGATGATCGCCGAAACGCCGGGCGCTGCAGATGCGGTCGCGATGGCCGGCCAGGACAACGGCGACGGGGCGCTCGGCGGCATCATGGGGCTCGGTTCGAAGCTGATGGGGCTGGGCCTCGACATGGGGCAGATTCAGATCGTTGCGCGCGAACTCGTCGCCTTTGCGAAGGTCCAATCCGATCCCGAAACCGTCGATCGGGCACTGGCCTCGGTACCCGGTCTGTCGTCCTTTGTCTGACCGTGTCGCCGGGAACTCCGCCAGACTTTGGCGACGTCGAGCAACCGCGCAAAAGCGCGCACCCCACCAATAGGTTATGGAATACGGGCCGAGGCTGACGTATGGTCGTGGGATTAACTTAGGGGTTCGTTACTATCAGGGGCTGCGGCGCAGATCGAGGATCCCGGCGCCGCAGAGAATTGTCGCCGATGAGTGCCGAAGCGGACGTCGCTCGCTCGCTGCCTGACCGGATGCGAGCTTTTCTGTCCACGCCCAGACGGGCGCGATGGGCGAAGCTGGCGCGGGCCATGCGGCGACCGCCCCTCCTCGCCCATCTTGTCCTGTTCGCCCTGATCGTCCTTATTCCCGCGTTGCTGTTCAGCGCCTTTCTGGTGCTGCAATTCTCCGAACAGCAGCGTGAGATCGCCGCCGCGCAAGTCAACGATACGGCCGAAATCGTCTCCAACGCCGTTGATCGGGATATCTACGGCATGATCACCAGCGGCAAGGTACTGGCCTCCTCGCCCTCGCTGGTAACCGGGCAACTTGCTGGCTTTCACGAGCGAACGATGGCGGCGCTCAGAGCCACCGAGACGAGTGCTGAGTTGATCGATCCCTCGTTTCGAGTCGTGGTCTCGACGCTGGAGCCTTTTCCGCCATCGCCGCGCAAGACCGAATATACCAAGACGATTGAGCAGGTGTTCAAGACCCGTCGCCCGATGGTCTCCGGCGTCTTCTTCGGCGCACGGGTCGACCGTTTCATGTTCCATGTCGCGGTCCCAGTGATGCGGGATCAATCGGTCGCCTACGTGCTGGTGATCAACAAGGCCGCCGATGCCCTGGACGCCGTCATCGCGAACCGGAACCTGCCGCGCGAATGGTCCGCGATCATCAAGGACGCAGACGGCCGGCGCGTCTTCGCAGCGGTGACCAGCGAGGGAAGGATGGAAGCTCAGCAAGGGATTTCTTATGACAACCCTTCGATCCTGGAGACGCTGGGCGCGCGCTTGAGCGACGATCTGATCGAGGCGTCGACAGTGTCCAGCCTGTCCAACTGGACGACCACCGTCGCCGTGCCGAATGCAGTCATCGTCCAACCGGCACTCAGATCCTGGCTCCTGCTGATCAGTGCCGGCATCCTGCTTCTGCTATTCTCCATCATGCTTGGAATCATTTTCGGCCGGCGCATCGCAGCGCCGATCCTGCAATTGTCGAAGCAGGCCGAGGCGATCGGCAAGGGTGAACCGGCAATGCCGTTCGGGACCGACATTGCCGAGATCGGCGCGGTCTCGAAAGTTCTGGCACAAGCCTCGCGCGAGCGCCGCGAGGCCGAGGAACAAAACCGTTTCCTGATGCGCGAGATGACCCATCGCGCCAAGAACCAGTACGCGCTCATCGCCGCCATCGCCCGGCGCGCCGCAAAGGAGAGCGCCAACACGAAGCAGTTCCTGGATACGCTATCGGAAGCGCTGGGCTCGCTGGCGCGGTCCGCCGACTTGCTCGCCGGTAGCGGTTGGGAAAGCGTCATGCTGGCCGACCTCGTCGAAACGCAGTTAAAGGCGTTCGGCGCCGGCGGCGAGCAGATCGAACTGAACGGCCCTGCTATCCATCTCAATTCGACCGCCGCACAGACGATCGGGCTAGCGCTGCACGAACTGGCAACCAACGCGGCCAAATACGGCTCGCTCTCGGTTGCCGATGGCACCGTGAAAATATCATGGTCGATTGCCGACCAGTTCGAGCTTATCTGGCGGGAAATCGGCGGCCCCTCGGTCGTCGAGCCCAAACACGCTGGATTCGGCACACTGGTCACCCAGAAGATGACATCGCGGGGCTTGGGCGGGACGGTCGAAATGGACTACGCGGCGGCCGGCGTTGTCTGGAAGCTGCTCACGCCCAGGAACGCCGTCATCGCGTGCGACTAGCCCCTGCGACGTGAGCCGAAGGCCGCATTTCGTCTATGCCGAAGAGGCGTTATCTAGACGGGTGAGGAAGGCCACATTCGGGCTCACCAGCAAGGCGAAACGCGGCATGGCCCGCAAGGGAGGTGCAATGACGGCGCTGACGATCGCAGAGATCGATTTTCCGGAAGCCAGCGATGCAGAATGGCGGGCCTTGGTGGGAAAGGGCCTGAAGGGTCGGGATTTCGGTTCGCTCGCCGCGCGGGCCGAGGACGGTTTTACCTATGGTCCCCTGTACGGCCGCAAGCGCGATGCGTCTTCGCTCGCACGCTCGGTGGGCGGGCGATGGGCAATCCTCCAGCGCGTCGACGATCCCGACGCCGCGCGCGCCAACGCCCAAGCGCTGACGGATCTGGAAGGCGGCGCCAATGGTCTGTCTTTGGTTTTCGCCGGGTCGGCATCCGCGCACGGGTTCGGACTTCCGATGGAAGGCGATGCAATCGCCCGCGCGCTCGCCGGCGTGAAGCTCGAAATGGTCTCGCTGAGGATCGAGCCGCATATGGACGCCCGGCGCGCCGTCGAGGCGATCCGCACGGTGGCAAAAAACCGCGGCCAGGATTTCGAGGCGCTCTCCATCGATTTGTGTCTCGACGCGATCGGTCCCTTCGCCTTCACGGGGGGCGTCCCCGGCCGCGAGCGCGATTTCCGGGCGCATTCGGGCCTCGCCACGAAGTCGCTTCGCGCGAGCGGCTTTCGCTGCCGTATCGCCGAGGCGGACGGGCGCGTCTTCCACGACGCGGGCGCAACCGCCGGGCAGGAACTTGGCGCGGTACTCGCGACCGCGCTCTACTACCTCAGGGCGATGCTCGATGCCGGCCTCGACCTCTCCGATGCGGCGGCTGCGATCGGCTTCACCCTGGCGGTCGATCAGCGGCAGTTCGAGCAGACCGCGAAACTGCGGGCTTTGCGGCTCCTCTGGGCCAAACTGCTGGAAGAATGCGGCGAGGCGGCTCCGCCCGCTGCCCGCATCCATGCCGAGACGTCCTGGCGCATGATGGCGGCCAAGGACCCGCACAGCAACATCCTGCGCGCGACGATCGCGGCCTTTGCCGCCGGAACAGGCAGTGCCGACAGCCTGTCCGTGCTGCCACACACCACCCCGCTCGGCCTTGCCGACCCCGCCGCGCGGCGACTGGCCCGCAATATCCAGATCATCCTGCAGGAAGAATCCGGCCTGGCGCGCATCACCGATCCGGCCGCCGGTTCCGGCGGTATCGAGGCGCTCACGGACCTGACGGCGGAGGTCGCCTGGAGCGAATTCCAGAAAATCGAGGCCGAAGGAGGCATCTTCGCGAGCCTTTCCGCCGGTGTCCTGCAAAACCGCATCCTGGACGCCCGAGCCGCCCGTGCGGCCAAACTCGTCGAGGGGAAAACCGTCATTGTCGGCGCCAACCTCTACCCGCTCGATGAGGAGCGACATCACGCGCTCCTGGGGCGAGCCCCCGGCCCCGAGCCGCTTCCCGAGCCGACCGGCGGCACCCGCTGCGAGCCGCTGCGCCCTTACCGAACCAGCGAGACCGTGGAGGCATCGGCGTGACGAAGGTTCCTGATTTCACCCGCATCGCGTGGAGCCGGCCGGCGCACCCCGCCGCAGCACGGCCCCTTGGCGAGCCATTCGAGACGCCGGAAGGGATCGCGATCGCGGGAGCCTATGGCGCCGAGGATATCGCGAGCCTGCCGTTCCTGGACACCTATCCGGGCATTGCCCCATATCTGCGTGGCCCCTACCCCACCATGTATGTCGAAAAGCCCTGGACGATCCGGCAATATGCCGGCTTCTCGACCGCGCAGGAGTCGAACGCCTTCTATCGCCGCAATCTCGCGGCCGGACAGAAGGGGCTGTCGGTCGCCTTCGATCTCGCCACTCACCGCGGTTACGATTCGGACCATCCGCGTGTCGCGGGCGACGTCGGCATGGCGGGCGTCGCGATCGACTCGATCATCGACATGCGTCAGCTCTTCGACGGCATTCCGCTCGGCGAAATGAGCGTCTCGATGACGATGAACGGCGCGGTGCTGCCGGTCCTGGCGCTCTACGTCGCCGCCGCCGAAGAGCAGGGCGTTGCCCAGAAGGACCTGTCGGGGACCATTCAGAACGACATCCTGAAGGAATTCATGGTCCGCAACACCTATATCTACCCGCCCAAACATTCGATGCGGATCATCTCGGACATCTTCGCCTACACCTCGAAACACATGCCGAGATACAACTCGATTTCGATTTCCGGCTATCACATGCAGGAAGCCGGCGCGACGGCCGATCTGGAGCTCGCCTACACCATTGCCGACGGCATCGAATATGCCCGTGCGGGCGTCGCGACGGGGCTCGACATCGATCGCTTCGCCCCCCGCCTGTCGTTCTTCTGGGCGGTGGGCATGAACTTCTTCATGGAGGTCGCCAAGCTCCGCGCGGCGCGGCTGGTCTGGGCCGCGCTCATGCGGAAGAACTTCGCGCCCAAGGATCCGCGCTCGCTGTCGCTGCGCACCCATTGTCAGACCTCGGGCTGGTCGCTGACCGCGCAGGACGTGATGAACAACGTGGTCAGAACCTGCGTCGAGGCGATGGCCGCCACCCAAGGGCACACCCAGTCGCTGCATACCAACTCCTTCGACGAGGCGCTGGCGCTGCCGACAGACTTTTCCGCCCGGATCGCCCGCAACACCCAGCACGTGCTCGCCCGCGAATCCGGCACCACCACGCCGATCGATCCCTGGGGCGGTTCGGCCCATGTCGAACGGCTGACCCATCTCCTCGCGGAGAAAGCCCTTGCCCATATCGCCGAGGTTGAGGAGATGGGCGGCATGGCCGCGGCCATAGAAAAGGGCCTGCCCAAGCTCAGGATCGAGGAAGCAGCGGCCAGAACCCAGGCACAGATCGATTCCGGCGTCCAGACCGTCGTCGGGGTCAACAAGTTCCTCAATGAAGCCGCCGACGACATCGATGTTCTTGCGGTCGACAACGCCGAGGTCCGCCGCCAGCAGATCGACAAGCTCAAGCTCCTCAAGGCCGAGCGCGACGACACCGCGACAAAAGCCGCCCTGGCCGCGCTGACGGCGGCGGCCGAGCGTGGCGACGGCAATCTCCTGGAACTGTCGATCGCTGCGGCCCATGCCAAGGCCACCGTCGGTGAAATGGCCGGAGCGCTGGAAAAGGTGTTCGGCCGGCATGTCGCGACGACGAAGGTCATCGCCGGCGTCTACAAACGGGAGGCCGGCGCGATGGCGGGGCGGATCGAACATATCCAGGCGATGAGCGCCGCCTTTGCCGAGGCCGAGGGCCGGCGGCCGCGCATTCTCGTCGCCAAGATGGGCCAGGACGGCCATGATCGCGGCCAGAAGGTCATCGCTTCGGCCTTCGCCGATCTCGGCTTCGACGTCGACATCGGGCCGCTGTTCCAGACGCCCGAGGAAGCGGCTCGCCAGGCCGTCGAGAACGACGTCCACATCGTCGGCGCCTCGTCGCTCGCGGCCGGGCATTTGACCCTCGTGCCCGCGCTGAAGGCGGCGCTGGAAGCGGAGGGGCGCGGCGACATCATGATCGTCGTCGGCGGCGTCATCCCGCCGAAGGACGTCGACACCCTCAAGGCGGCAGGGGCCGCGGCCATCTTCCTGCCGGGAACGGTCGTCGCGGAAGCGGCTGAAGACCTGCTGCGGGCCCTTTCCCGCCACTTGGGCCATGAGAAGGCGGCCGCCGAATAGTCTCTTGCCACCCACCTGGTTCAACATTAGTTATAACGCCAGAACCTGGAGATCGGAGGCTTTGCGATGAACACCGTCATCCGCAAGATCGGCAATTCCGAAGGCGTGATCTTACCGAAGGAGGTGCTGGAACAGGCCGGATTGGCCACCGGCGACCGCTTGAACGCCATCGTTTCGGAAGATGGCGTCAAGCTTATCAAGGCAGGGCCAGACTTCGAGGAAGAACTGGCCCATGCACGCGTCTTCATGGACAAATATCGTGACGCGTTGGCGAAACTGGCGAAATGACCTGGCGCTGGGTTTCGCAAGCGAGTGTCGAGGCCTTCCATAGTGAGCAGATCGACCGCTTCGGCGGCGCGCGGGGAATTCGTGACGCCGGGCTGCTGGAGTCGGCCGTCGACCGCCCCCTCAACAAGGCCGCGTACGGAAAGCCAGACGTTTTCGACCTCGCGGCGGCGTATCTCTACGGGATCGCTCGCAACCACCCATTCGTGGATGGCAATAAGCGGACGGCGATCGTGGTCGCAGCGGTTTTCCTGATGAAGCACGGCTACGATATCACCGCCGATAACGGCATGCTCTACCAGTTCGTCATGGATGTCGCAGCTGGAGCCGTCGGCGAAGACAGCGCTGCGCGCTGGTTCCGCGATTTTACGGAAAAGCGTCCATGATCGAGGCCTATGTCCCGACCGGTGCCAGAATGCGCGCGGTCCGGGCATCGCCGGACGCGATCCCGGCCGAGGCCGTCTGGATCGATCTGCTCGACCCGCGTCCGGATGAAATCGCCGCTGTCGAACAGTTATGCGGCATCGACATGCCGACTCGCGAGGAAATGGTCGAGATCGAGGTGTCGAGCCGGCTCTACTCGCAGGACGACGCCGACTTCATGACGGCCTCGGTCGTGTTCGGGTTGGACGGCGGCAAGCCGTCTTTCGCGCCGGTCACCTTCATGCTCGCCGACCGCCGGCTGATCACGCTACGCTATAGCGCGCCGAAAAGCTTTGCAATCTACGCGGCCAAGCTCTGCCGCGAGGCGCCGCGCCATGGTGGCGCTGCGGACAGCGGCGCCCAGCCCGGCGCCGCCGAAAAGCCGGCCGTCAGCCGCGGCGATCGGCCGCCGTCGGCGGACACGATCCTGATCGGGCTTCTTGAGACGGTGATCGACCGGGTCGCGGACCTCCTCGAGACCATCTCGGCGGACCTCGACAACATCGGCGAGGACATTTTCTCCTCCTCGGCACGCAAGAAGCCGACCGGCACCAAGGATTTCAAATCGCTGCTGCGGCGCATCGGAGCGGCCGGCGACCTCACCTCTCGCGCGCGGGAAGGCCTGGCGACGCTCGATCGCCTGCTCCCGTTTCTTCAGCTTGCCCTCGACCGCCGCAAATCCAGCGCCAAAGACGCCAAGCCCCGCGTGAGGGCGATGGCCCGGGATGTCCATTCTCTCAACGATTTCGTCACCTTCCTGTCCAACAAGACGACCTTCCTGCTCGAAACCACGGTCGGCATGATCTCGATCGAACAAAACGCCATCATCAAGATCTTCTCCGTCGCCGCGGTCGCCTTCCTGCCGCCCACCCTGATCGCCTCGATCTACGGCATGAATTTCCGTTTCATGCCCGAACTCGGCTGGACCTTCGGCTATCCTGCCGCGCTCGCGCTGATGGTCCTGTCGGCGGTCGTTCCGATGCTGTTCTTTCGCTACAAGAACTGGCTGTAGGCCAGGCGACTTGCAGCCGAGAACGCCGATCCGCGAGCGAGCGCCCGAGACCGTCACATCCAGTCCGCCGCAGGATCCATGCAACGCAAAGCGATGCAAGCTCTACAGGCAAGCTGATGCTGCCGACCTTCATGGCAGGCTCCCACGGTCCGAAAAAACTGGAAAGGCCGCCGCTTAACGGAATATTTTCGCTTAGCCATCACAATATTTTAAATGTGGAACCTCGTTGCAAGCGCAATGGGCGATGAGCCCGACGGCGATGGAAGCGCACGGCTGGAAGAGCGCCGTGAGGTCGTGCATGCGATCTATGCGGATCTGCCCTCCTTCGCGACAGGCTCTCTTGCAGTTGTCGCGGGTGCATACGTGACGGCGGTGAAGACGGACAGCACGCCAGTTTGGTCTGTTACGGCAGTCATTGCCGCGGTAACGTTGGTCCGACTTGCAACGATGCTGCTGTTTGCAAAACATGCAGCGAGATTTTCGGTCAAGTTCTGGGAGACCATTTATCTCATCGCCGGTACGGTACACGTAGCAAGCGTCGGATCCTGGCCTGCCATCGTATTCTGGGCAACCAGCGATAGCTACTCGGAGCTTCTGTCGATCTCGGCATTTCTTTGTTTTCTGGTCGGAATTCAAGGTCGTAATTTCGCGAGCCCAAAGATTGTTCGCATGCAAATCATAGCCTCTGCGATTCCGATAGCCATCATGCTGACCAGTCGATGGTCGATTTGGTATCTTGTTCTTTTCATTTTTTTCGCCGTTTTTCTTTTTACGATTCTCGTTACATCCACACGCATGGGCAACATGTTTCTCAACGCGGTACGCACCGCGCGGGCAAATGAACGCCTCGCCTTGTATGACTCCCTCACCGGTTTGCCGAACCGTACCGCGATGGAAAAGTATCTAGCGCAGGCGATCCAGGAGAAAGATCAGCACTTCGCCCTGCACTTCATCGACCTTGACCGCTTTAAGAGAGTGAACGATACGCTCGGCCACAGCTCGGGGGATGAGTTGCTCAAAGAGGCGGGGCGCCGCCTGACTGAGACCGTGGACGGTCGTGGCTGGGTCGCCCGTTACGGCGGGGATGAATTCGTCGTGCTTCACCGCGATACCTCTGACAAAGCCGAAACGCATGCTTTGGCGCGTGAGATGGTTGCCGCGCTCGGAAAGCCCTTCGAGGTCAATGGCTTTACGCTGCAAGGCGGTGGCAGCATAGGAACTGCCCTCTTCCCCGAAGATGGTAGGTCGGCAGTTGCATTGAAACAGTGCGCCGACACCGCACTTTATCATGCAAAGTCTCTGGGCCGCGGTCGAAATGAGTTTTTCACGGCCGAATTGGCCGATCGCGGAGCGACCCATCTACGGATAGAGAACGCTTTGCGCGATGCTCTGGACAAGAAAGCGCTGACGCTTTGCTTTCAACCGATTGTCGAGCCGGAGCGGTTTCGCGTCGTGACGTGCGAGGCGCTGGTGCGCTGGTCGCATCCGCAGAGAGGCCCCATTTCGCCCGCTCAATTCCTCCCGATTGCAGAGGAAGCGGGCCTAATGAATGATCTTACCGACCAGACGATCAGAATGGCCTGCCGCGCCGCGTCCCATTGGCCCAGCAGTGTCAATCTCGCGGTCAATCTCTCGCCAAGCCAGTTACACAGGTCGGATATCGTCGAAATCGTCCTGCGAGCGTTGCGAGAAGGGGGGGTGCTCCCCAGCCGTCTGGAAATCGAGATCACCGAAAATATCGACCTCGACTACGAACCGCTACTCGTTCAAAAGCTGTGGGAGTTCAAATCCCACGGCATCCGTCTCTCGCTTGATGACTTCGGAACAGGGTACTCCAACCTCGGACACATCTCGCGTCTGCCGCTGGACAAGATCAAGATCGACAAAAGCTTTCTCTCAGAATCCGCAGACAGCGCGCGCAAGATATCGCTGCTGCGGGGGGCAATACGTTTCATCGCGCTGTTGGAGTTGGACATCGTGGTAGAAGGTATCGAGACCGTAGACCAGCTCTCGCTGGTGGCTTCGGAACCGGGCGTGACCGAGCTCCAGGGGTTTGTCTTCGGAATGCCGCTTCCCGAAAGGGCGATCTGCGATCTGCTCGGCGCATTGCACCGTAAACCGGCCGTCTCGCTCGATGAGTTCAAGACGACGCTCGCCCAAACGATGCCCAAGCTGGACGACGAACGCCGCGTGGCTCTTCCCAGACACTAACCAAGTTTTAAAATCAGTCTGCTAAATTGCGTTAATTCCCGCGCATCGCGCGACGGAATTGCTTAGGCTACCTGATCAAACAGGATGCTGCGCAATGAACCAGTGGACAAGCCCCTCCCCGGAGGGAAAAGACGACGCCGCGAAACAGATCGAGTATTTCCGAGCGGAGGATGCGGCGGACTACGAAGCCATCTATCAGTTGCGCTACAACTCGTATGTCCAGGAGGGCGCGATCGACCCCAACGAGGATCGGCGTTTTACCGATTCTCACGACAACGACGCGAACGCGCTTATTTTTGGCGTTGAGCTGTACGACTGTCTAGCTGCGTCCATCCGGCTGCACGTCTGCTCTCCGAGTCATGCAATTTCTCCGGGGTTGGAAGTCTTCCCCGACGTGCTCGAGCCGATTCTGGAGCGTGGTGAGTCATTCATCGATCCCACCCGCTTCGTCATTGATCGCAATATCCGCTCCAACGCCAATCGCCTGCCCTTGGCGACGGTGCGTCTCGCAGCGATGGCGGCGGAGCATTTCAACGCGGATCACATGTTGGCCACCGTGCGAGCGGAGCATGTGCCGTTCTATCGGCGGTTCTGTCACATGGAGCTGCGAACTTCGCCTCGGGACTACCCCGGCCTCAACAAGCCGATTTGTCTCATGTCCGGCGACAGTAGTGCAATTCGAAATACGGTGTACCCTCGCTATCCGATCTTTGCATCGTCGCACGCGGAACGGGTCCGGACCTTCGGTCCCTCGCGCGATTTTACCGAGGGATTGCTCGGCACACTCCCCTCGAATTCCAATGAAGTAGTACCGCGTCTGGCCAACCATCCCGTAGCCTCGCACCCTCGGCGGCAACAAACCGCCTGAAAACTTGAGCCATCGGCTCACATCGCGAGAGACGGATGCTGCATTGAGCCATAAGTGATCGTTCCCGGGCGGAGCGGATTGGTTTACCCGACCCGAAACCCGCGATAGGTCGCCGCGCCGGGATCGGCAACCGTCGAGGCTTCGGTCGTGGCGATCTCGCCGAGCCGCTCGTGAAAATCGGATTTGACGCATGCGGGGTCGGCGTTCGCGGCGTCCCCGGTCAGCGCCAGCGCCTGGCAGCGGCAGCCGCCATAGTCGACATGCCGGCGCTCGCAGGAGCGGCAGGGTTCCTTCATCCAGGCGGTGCCGCGATAGGCCTCGAACGCCGGCGACGATTTCCAGATATCGGCGAGCGAATGCTCCTTCACCGACCAGAATTCCAGATGCTCGATCGTCTCAGCCGCGTGGCAGGGCAGCGCCTTGCCGGCCGGCGTCACGCTGAGCGTGCGCGCGCCCCAGCCGCCGTTACACAGCTTGGGATATTTCGCATAATAGTCCGGGAAGACAGCGTCGATGACGAGCGTGCCCTTCAGCCGCTCGCGCGCTGATTCCACCTCGCCGATCGTCCGGTCGACGTCCTCGCGCGCCGGCATCAGCTGCGCCCGGTTCCTTAGCGCCCAGCCGTAATATTGCGTATGGGCGATCTCCAGCCGCTTGGCGCCGAAGGCGACGGCCTTGTCGATCATGTCAGGCACCTGATGGATGTTCATCCGGTGGATCACCGCGTTGAGGGTCAGCGGGAAGCCGCGCTCGACCACGGCGCGGGCGAAAGCCTCCTTCTTCTCAAAGCCGCCCTTGTAGCCCGCCACCAGCTCGGTCACGCCGGCGTCGGCGCCTTGCATCGACAGCTGGATGTGGTCGCAGCCTACCTCGAACAGGGCGTCCAGCTGCGCTTCCGAAACACCGATCCCCGAGGTGATCAGATTGGTGTAGAGCCCGACCTCGGCGGCGTGACGGGTCAGCTCGACGATGTCCTTGCGGGCGGTCGGTTCGCCGCCGGACAGATGAATATGAATGACGCCGAGGTCCGCCGCCTCGCTGAACACCCGCTTCCAGGTCTCGGTGTCGAGCTCCGACGAGCGCGTATCGAGCTGAAGCGGGTTCGAGCAATAGGTACAGCGCAGCGGGCAGCGATGGGTCAGCTCGGCCAGCAGCCCCAGCGGCGGCTGCGGCGTCGGCGTCGGCCGCTCGGTTGCATCGGCGGCGGGCTTGGGAAAGACCGCCTCGTTCATAGCGCCACCATCTGCTTGTCACGGAGGTCGATGAGGAAACTCTCGACATCCGGGCGGATCGTCGCTTCGTCCGCCGTGAAAGCTTCCGTCAGTTGTCGCAGGATATCCCCGAACGTGGTCTTGCCGTCCACCCGCTTGAGAATTGCCGTCGCGACCTGATCGGCGTTGAAGATGCGTTCCGGCCCGACCAGGATGAACTGGCCGCGCGTCTTGTCCTCGCGAAACCGCACGCCGTGCGGCAGTCTGGGCACCGTATCGTCTGCGATCGCGGTCATGCCGCCCCGCCCTCAGCCCGTAGGCCTTCGCCCGGACGCCAAGCGTCCGGCGGGATCATTCCCGGCTCGACATAGGCGAAATGCAGCGTATCAAGCTGCGCCCAGAGCACCTGGCACTTGAACCGCAAGGCGTCGAGCACGGCTGTCTGTTCCTCGGGCCGGCGGGCGTTGTCGAGGCAATAGGCGAGCGCGAAATCGGAATCGCGCTTGGCCTGCACCGGCCGCTTGTCGAAATAGGCCAGCGTTTCCTTGGAGATGAAGTCGTAATGCTCCAGCATCCCCCGCACGCGGGTGCCAATCACAGTTGGCGAGAATAGCTCGGTCAACGACGAGGCGATAGCCTCCAGCAGCGTCCGCTCCTGGACGAAATGGACATAAGCATCGACCGCGAAGCGCGTACCGGCAAGAATGCCGACGCCGGATTCGACATAGGCGCGATCGAGACCGACACCGTCGGTCAGCGCGATCCATTTTTCGATCCCGCCGCGCTGCCCCTCCTCGCCGTCATGGTCGATGATCCGCTGGCGCCATTCACGGCGCAGTTCCGGCGTCCGCAAGCGAGCGAGGATATAGGCATCCTTCACCGGGATTTGCGACTGGTAGTAATAACGGTTGAGCGCCCAGGCCTGCACTTGCGTCTTTGACAGCTCTCCGTTCTGCAGTCGCTGCTGAAACGGATGCAGATGGTGATAGCGCTCGGCGCCAATCTGCCGTAACCCCGCCTCGAAATCCTCGCGTCCCATCATCGCCTTCATGGCACGATCTCCATGCCGTCTTTGACCACCTGCCAACCGGCGGCCTCCACCATTTGCCGCTCCTTGGAATCATCAATCAGGATCGGATTGGTGTTGTTGATGTGGATGTAGGTGCGGCTTGCGATCTTGAGTCCGTCGAAGGCCGTCAGGCTGCCGCCCTCGCCGGTGATCGGCATGTGCCCCATGCGCCGGCCGGTCTTCTGGCCCACACCGGCCTTGGCCATCTCGTCGTCGGTGAAGACGGTACCGTCGAACAAGAGTGCGTCGGCATCCCTGACCCTGTCGCGCAGCCGATCGGGGACAGTGGCGCAACCGGGGATGTAATAAGCCGTCTTGCCGTTTGCCGTCAGTCGGACACCGATGGTCATCTCGCCTTCCTCGCCGACATCGACCTCGTCTTCTTCCAGGTAGAGCGGAACCTTGCCGGGAACGGGAAACACCTCGACTTGAAGTCCCGGCACCGGCTCGAACGCCTCCCCCATCATCACCGGCCGTCTCGTCACCTGCGCGGGATCGAGAACCGAGAAGATCGGGTTGTCGGCGATGACGCCGAGAACGCCAGCCGTGCCGTAGAGCGGAAACGATTGTTTCTCGCGCAAGGTCAAAAGGCCGGCGACGTGATCGACATCGCCATTGGTCACCAGCACCGCGCCGACGGGCGAGGCCCGTCGTTGATCCGCAGACGCACCGGCGGTCGGCTGCAGCGGCTGGGCACGCAAAATCTGCTCGCGCAAATCCGGCGAGGCGTTGATCAGCAGCCAGTTGCGTCCATCGGCGGTCACCGCGATCGAGGATTGCGACCGGGCAGAAACGCGGCTATCGCCGGCCCAATAGAGCCGACAGACATCGCAGAGACAATTCCATTGCGGATAGCCGCCACCCGCGGCCGAGCCCAAAACGAAAAGCCGCAGGCGGGCCTCGACCCGCCCGCGGCTATCAGGTGCTGCCACCGATTAGAATTCGATCGGCATATAGCCGTTGATTTCCATCGCGAGGCAGACTTCCGTGAGAACAGGCTTGTTCCAGGCCATGGTACTTCTCCCAAAGCGCGGCGGCAGGCGATACGCGCAAAGCCACCTTTAATCGTTGCCCACCATCGACGACCTAGCAAACATGGCGGTGCTTCGGTAGTCATTGCCGTTCACAAGCTCGTTTCCGACCCGAGATCGGGAGGTTTTCCCAAATCCTCGCTGGCGCCCGAACGGGCCACCGACAGCTCGACCACACCGGTGATCATGACCCCTTTGCCCGATCCAGACGACCTCGCCGACCGCATCCGCAAAGGCGAGCGCACCGCGCTCAGCCGCGCCATCACCCTGATCGAATCGACCCGGTCCGAGCACAGGGCCGTCGCCGCCTCCATCCTCGATCGTCTCGCCCCGGATACCGGCGACGCGATCCGCATCGGCGTCAGCGGCGTTCCGGGCGTCGGCAAGTCGACGCTGCTCGATGCCTTCGGCTCGATGCTGACCGCCGAGGGTCACAAGGTCGCCGTGCTCGCCGTCGATCCCTCCTCGGTGCGCTCCGGCGGCTCGATCCTCGGCGACAAGACGCGGATGGCGCGCCTCGCCGTCGACGCCGATGCCTTCATCCGGCCCTCCCCCTCTTCCGGCACGCTCGGCGGGGTCGCGGCGAAGACGCGCGAGACGATGCTGCTTTGCGAGGCGGCGGGGTTCGACGTGGTCATCGTCGAGACGATGGGCGTCGGCCAGGCCGAGGTCAGCGTCGCGGACATGGTGGATCTCGTGCTCCTCCTGATGATCCCCGGCGGCGGCGACGAGTTGCAGGGCATCAAGAGGGGCATCCTCGAAGTCGCCGACATCATCGCCATGAACAAGGCCGACGGCGACAATGCCGGGCCGGCGCGGGCCGCCGCGTCCGAAATCCGCTCCGCCCTCAATATCCTGGCGCCACGTTCGGCCGCCTGGACCGTTCCGGTGCTCGCCGTCTCCGGCATGACCGGCGACGGCCTCGGCGAATTGTGGAGCGAAATCGAGCGCTTCCGCGACATCCACCGCCGCGACGGCTCATGGGACGACCGGCGAGCCGAGCAGCGGGTGCGCTGGCTCTGGACCAGCCTCGACGAGGGCCTGCGCCGCCGCATCCTGTCCGGGGCTCGCTGGCGCGCCGAAATCGCCGCCGGCGAGGCCGTCGTCAGAGAAGGCGAACGGGCGCCGAGCGCCGTCGCCGAAGCCATTCTCGACCGGCTGGGATTACCGACCGAACCGACGGACACGCGAAGCTGATGGCTGCTGTGATATCGGCTGGCTTGAACGATCTTGCGGCTGGCGCCTGTCAGCGCCCGCCGTCCGCCATAAATCGCTAACAAAGAACGAGGGAACCGCACCGCCATGTCCGCTTCACGACCCGACAAGACCGACCGGCTGGCCGTGCTGATCGACGCCGACAATGCCTCCTCGCGCATCGCCGACGGCCTGTTCGAGGAGATCGCCAAGATCGGCGAGGCCAGCGTCAGGCGTATCTATGGCGACTTCTCCAGCCAGCGCTCCAAGGGTTGGGCGGACGTCTTGTCGCGCCACGCGATCATCCCGCACCAGCAGTTCGCCTACACGTCCGGCAAGAACGCCTCCGACATCACCCTCGTCATCGACGCCATGGACCTTCTCCACAGCGGCCGGTTCGACGGCTTCTGTCTGGTGTCCTCAGACAGCGATTTCACCCGGCTCGCCGCCCGCATCCGCGAACAGGGCGTCGACGTCTACGGCTTCGGCGAACAGAAGACGCCGGAAAGCTTCCGGCAGGCGTGCCGGCGCTTCATCTACACCGAGAACCTCCTGCCGGGCCGGGTCACGGCGGAGAAGGACGATGGCAAAGCGCCGCCACTGGCCAAGCCGCAGCAGGCGGCGGACCTGCTCAAGCGGGTCATCGAGCAAATGGACACCGAGGACGGCTGGGTGAATCTCGGCAGTTTCGGCAAACAGCTTCTCAACCTGTCCTCGGACTTCGACCCGCGTACCTATGGCTTCAAGAAATTGAGCGATCTGGTCCGCTCGACCAAGCTGTTCGAGGTCGACGATCCGGAAGGTGGCAGCGTCGAAATCCGGCTGAAGCCGCAGGCGGCGGAAAAGCCCCGCGCCACTCGCTCGCGCAGACCGTCTAGCCGTCCCCCAAGCCAGCCGAAAAGCGACTACAGCTAAACGCGCCTCAGCGTGGGACCGCCCGCACCGCGCCGACCGCAATCTTCTCCCAGTTGCGTAGCGTCTTCGATGCCAACGCGTCGAACTTGTCGGACAGCGCCCCATCGTCGCCGCGCAGCGCCTTGGCGATGACCGCCGCGACCAGCGCCTCGCTCGCCCGCGTGCCGCCGTCGTCGATCTTCAGCGCAAAGCCGAGGCCAAGATCCGGCAAGGCGCCGCAGAACACACCCTCCGCCCCGGTCTTGGCGAACACCCGGCCGGGCGCGGCCTGCATCAGCTTCTCGCAGGCGCGTCCAGTGCCGGACATCTCCCAGGGCGCGGCCATGCAAGCCTCGATCAGCCGCCGCCCCGCCGCTGCGCGCTCCGGCGCGACGCCCTCACCAGTGACGAGCTTGGCGAAACCATGCGCGAAACTTTTCAGCGCCGCCGCATAAGTCGGGATCGAGCAGCCGTCGGTGCCGCAGACATCAGCGCCAAGTTCAGTGCCGGTCAGATCCTCGATCGCGGCCTTCGCCCGCCGCTGCACCGGGTGGTCCGCCCCGACATAGCCGTGCGGGTCCTCGCCCTGGTGGACCGCCGTGCAGAGAAACCCGGCATGTTTGCCCGAACAATTGTTGTGCAGCGCCGTCGGCTCGCCGCCGCGTCGGGCGAGATCGAGCGCGACGGGCAGATCGAACGGCCAATGGCAGCCGCATTCGAGCGCGCCCCCATCGAGTCCACCCTTGGCGAGCATGGCGGCGGCGAGGGCCACATGTCTCTCTTCGCCCGAATGGGAGGCACAGGCGAGCGAGAGTTCCCGGTCGCCGAAGCCAAAGGCGTCCGCCGCGCCGGTCTCGATCAGCGGGATCGCCTGGAACACCTTGATCGCCGAGCGCGGAAACACCGGCCGCGCGATATCGCCGGCGGAGGCGACCACCGCCCCCGCGCCATCGACAAGCGCGAAGCCGCCGCGATGGACGCTCTCGACCAGATCGCCTCGGGTCACTTCCACGACAACAGGGTTTTCCATCGCGCACCTTGATCCTACAAATATCTTCAATCGCGCTCTAGCAGCCGTTCCTCTATCCCGCCACCGTCAGGGATCCGATGTATCTGTTGAAATGGCTCACCGTCTTCGTCGGCGCGGTCTATCTGTTGCCGGCGGCACTCGCCGCTCTCCTCTGGTGGACCGGCGAGCATCCCGTCTCCTGGCGTCAGGCCGACTGGAGCTCGGCGGCGCTGCTGCCGGCCGCGAGCACCAGCGATGAGGCGGCCCTTTATATCCTTGCGGCGCGGACCGGCGGGCTGAAGGGGGCGCTCGCCGATCACTCCTGGATCGTCATCAAGGACAAGGGCGCAAGCGCCTACGATCGTTGGGACAAGGTCGGCTGGGGCACACCGATCCGGCGTAACAGCCGGCCGGCCGACGGGCGCTGGTACTCGAACGATCCCCGGGTCGTCACCCGGATTACCGGCGCCCGGGCGGAAGCTCTGATACCCGAGGTGCGCGCCGCTATCGCCGCCTACCCCTACGCCGAGCGTGGCGGCTACAATATCTTTCCCGGTCCGAACTCCAATACTTTCGTCGCTCACGTCATGCGCGCCGTCCCCGGCATCGACGCGACGCTGCCGGCGGCGGCGGTCGGTCGCGACTATCCATCCGAGGGACGTTTCCTCTCGATCGACCTCGACCGGCGGGAATTGCGCCTGTCACTCTGGGGCTACGCCGGACTGGTCGCCGGCTGGAAATCGGGGCTGGAGGTCAACTTTCTCGGCCTCGTCGCCGGGCTCGATCCTTTGCGGCTGGCCGTCACAGTGCCGGCGTTCGGCACGTTCGCGCTGCTGGGGGCTTGATGCCCGAGCTTTCACTCATGGCGCGATCAATCCCTCCGCCGCGGCGCTGAAACAGTGATCGAGTTCCCCGTCGCCGACGAGGCCACCGAGACCGATCCGAGAAGACCGCCGTCGTCAGCGGCCGGCCGCCGTTCCGAATACCGAGGTGGCGAAATCCGCAATCAGCCCCGCCGTGACCTCCGGCTGCTCGATGCAGGGCAGATGGCCGGCATCCTTGACGATCTCGAAGCGCGAACCGGCGATCAAATCGGCAGTCGAGCGCATCAGATCCGGCGGCGTCGAGCCGTCCTGGTCGCCGACCACGCACAGCACCGGGAGATCGATCTTCGCCGTCGCCTCGGTATAGTCGGCGTCGCGCAACGCGGCGCTGCTGCCGAGATAGCCCGGCAGCGGCGTCCTCAGCAGCATATTCGAATAGCCGACGAAATCGGCGTTGGCCGGGCGGCGGAACTGCGGCGTGAACCAGCGCTCGAGGATCTGCTCGGAGATCGCGCCGATCCCGTCCTTCTCAACAGCCGCGATGCGCTGGTCCCACAATTCGGTCGTGCCGATCCGGTGCGCGGTGTCCATCAGCACCAGCCCCTTGGCGATGGCCGGATGGCGATGGGTCAGGCCTTGCGCGATCATGCCGCCGATCGACAGGCCGACGATGATCGGGTTCGTCACGCCGAGATGGTCGATCAAGCCTTCTAGATCGTCGACATGGGTGTCCATGGCGTAGGGCGCAGGCGTCGCCTCCGACAGCCCGTGGCCGCGTTTGTCGTAGCACACGATCCGATACGCCCCGGCGAGGCGCTCGACCACCGCATCCCATATCCGGAAATCGGTACCCAGTGAGTTGGCGAAAACCAGCGTCGGCCCGCCGGCATTTCCCTCGACCCGGTGGTGGATAACGATGCCGTTGACGCGCTGAAATGGCATGGATGCGGTTTCCTTCCCAATTGATCGCCGCCGATCATAGGCGGCCACGCGCGCTATGAAAGGGTCCCAGTGGCATCGTGCAAAGAGCGGGGCCGTCTTCCCCGCCTCGGCCTTTCCTGATAGCGGCATCAAAAACCGAACACTGATATGGTCCGGGAGATTTCGTCATGTTTCTCAGTTGCGGCGACGCGCTGTTCGATCTGTTCGCCGAACCCGACGCGGATGTGGCGAAGATCGCCCTGTCCGGGCGTGTCGGCGGTTCGCCACTGAACGTCGCGCTGGGTCTGGCCCGCCTCGGCCATCCGGCCGGCTTCTTCACGAAGGTCTCGAGCGATCTCTTCGGAATGCGCATCCGCGGCTTCATGGCGCGGGAGGGGATCGATCAGGGCTTCCTCATTCCGACTGACCGGAACACGACGCTGGCGATGGTTTCGCTCGGCGCTGACGGCTCGCCGGCCTATACGTTCTATATCGAGGGTACGGCGGACCGTTCGATCGAGGTCGCCGAAGTGCCGGCGACCTTTCCCGAGGATCTGGAGGCGATCCATCTGGCATCCTACTCCACCGTGACCGAGCCAACTGCCTCGGCGCTCGCCCATCTCGTGCGGCAGGAATCGGCGCGGCGGTTCATCTCCTACGATCCCAATGTTCGCGCCTCGATCGAGCCCGATCTCGACACCTGGCGACAAAAGGTCGCCGAACTGGTGCCTTTCGCGGCCTTGGTGAAGGCAAGCGAAGAAGATATCGATCTGCTCTATCCCGGCCGGACCCTCAATGCCGTGATCGACGATTGGGTTGCCGCGGGCGCGGAGATGGCCGTCGTGACACGCGGCGAGCGCGGCGCGATCGCCGTCACGGGCGCAGGGGTTCACGCTTCGGTCGACGGACGCCAGATCATCGTCGCCGACACGGTCGGGGCCGGCGACACTTTTCAGGCGGCGCTCCTGGCAGGCCTGAAGGAACGCGGTCAACTCTCTCGCGCGGCCTTGAGGGCCGCCGACCAAGCCGACATCGAGGATTTGCTGCACTTCGCCGTCAGGGCGGCGGCTATCACCTGTTCGCGCCGGGGCGCCGATCTGCCCCGGCGTGCCGATCTCGGCCGCCCGCCGCTCGCCTGAAACCGACGGCCGAACGACCGGCTTTTCAACGCGGCATTTTGAAACTGAAAAGCCCGCCGGGTCCTGCGATCCGGCGGGCTTTCGTCTGAAAGCCGGACGCTTGAAGCGCCCGGCCGAAGGCACAATGCCTTAGTTGAAGCGATAGGACGCTTTCGCCCAGATCGTGTGGAAGTCCAGGTCGTCGTCGTTGGACTCCGAGGTGAAGTTCACCGTGTTGGTGCCGTTGGTCCCGGTGATCGACTGATCGTTGGAGCCGAGATTGGTGTAGAGATACTCGACGCCGAACGAGATGTTCTGGGTCGCCATTACGTCGACACCGCCGCCGACCGCATAACCGACATCCGCGTCGTCACCGTCCTGCGTGAACGTATAGCCGGTGAAGGCGCCGCCGCTAGGTGCCGTCATGTTGTTGTCGACGCCGGCATAGGCGAGGCCGCCCGTACCGTAGAGCAGGACGCTGTCCATGGCGTAGCCAAGGCGCGCCCGGACGGTGCCGAGATAGTTGATCTCGCTGTTGGACGTGAAGGTCGAGCCGCCCGGCGTGGTGTAGGACCGGTTGGTCTCGGCGTCGATGTAGTTGATGTCCGCGACCGCGCCGACGACGAAGTTGTTCGGCATCTGGTAGTCGTAACCGATATGCGCGCCGCCGATGAAGCCGGCGTTGTTGTCGTCACCGTTAAAAGTGCCGTTGCCGAAAACACCGGTGTTGCCCGGATCAAAGCTAGCGCCATCGTCGTCGCCGCTGAAGGCGACGCCAGCCTGGCCACCGATGTAGAGGCCGGTCCAGGTGCTGGTCGTGGCGACCGGCTCGATCATCATCGGGGCCGGCGCAGGGGCCTCCTCATAGACTGGATCGGCGGCGAGCGCCGGGGTGACGAACGCCGTCGAGGCGAGAAGCAATGCAAAGCGTTTCATAACTGAACTCCATTCTGTCGCAGTCGCGACTTTCTTCCGGACGCCACATCCTCGTACCGCCCGGATTCCCGACCCGGCTGGCGGGTTCGGGAGTTGATATGGTCCCTCACCGTGCCTGAAAAATGGCAGGAATAGGTTCTCCTTCGCCGTGTTGCCGATCCGCAACGAGAATTCCGACCGGACCCGGCGTCGTGAATTATCCGTAACCTTCGATCCTTGATTTCCTCTTAAAAACGATGGTTTACGCCGACGGGTCGCGGGCGGCGTGGCACTTAACAAACATGGCGAAGATGTGACGGATAGAATTCCTAACGAATAGACGATCGGGTTAACCCAGGGAAATTGAATTGGACCAGTGACGTTCTAAAACGCCACGCGCCGGCGCATGAGCCCTGCGGCGGCCGGATCGCTTTTCGCAATGAAAACGCTTAAAAAATTCCGGTTATACTTTCTTAAATGGCGATTTCGGCGTCGAAATTACTTAATATGGGGGATTATTATTTTTATATAGCGCGAACATCCCGTAGAATGGCCGCCCTGCCCACATCGACGAGAGCCCACCATCATGAACTGCTTGCCGCTCGCATTCGCGGCGGCCGAGTGTGATCCATACCGCCAGCCCCGGTACAACCGTCGTGCGCCCAAGCCGCCGCCTTCAAATGATTGCCATTTCAAATGATTGCCATTACGCGGCATGGCTTTATATTCCCGCCGCGAAAAGGATCGCAGTTCACGGAGGAATCATGCGTAATTTGATGTTGGCCGCCGGCGTAATCGTGACGCTCACAATGGCGACGAGTGCGATGGCTCAGACCGCTGGCGACGCGGACGCCGGCAAGAAGGTCTTCAACAAATGCCGAGCGTGCCACGCTGTCGGAGAAGGTGCGAAAAACAAGATCGGCCCGGAGCTGAACGGCCTGGTCGGCGAAAAGCCCGGGGCAGTCGAGGGCTACAGCTTTTCGCCGGCCTTCCAGGAATGGGCCGCAGACAAGTCGGTTTGGAATGAGGCGCTGTTGACCGAATGGCTCACCGACCCGCGCGCGGTCGTCAAGGGCACCAAGATGGCGTTTCCCGGACTCAAGAAGCCGGAAGACCTGACCAACGTTATCGCCTACCTCGCCGGCTTTGACGACGAGGGCGAGGAGCGCGATCCCGCCGAAGCACTCGCTACGGCGGCCGGGCAGTAACGCCTTCCGTACCTGCGCAAGGACGCCACCACAGCACGGCCGCCCCAAGGCGGCCGTTTTCGTTTCAGCCGGGACTTGCAGTCCCGGTGTCGATCGCGACCGATCAGGCGTAGATGTCCATCACCTGATTGAGGAGCGCGATCGCCTCGTCCTTGCTGCGCTGGAACGAATTGCGGCCGATGATCGATCCGTTGCCGCCGCCCTCCCGGATGGCGCGGACCTCGTCCAGAAGCTCGTCGGTGTTCTTCGCCGCTCCGCCGGAAAAGACGACAATACGCTTGCCGGCGAAGGCCGCTTGCATAATGTGGCGCACGCGGTCGGCGGCCGCTTCCCGCGGAATGGGGTGTTTCTCATAGATCGGCTTTGCCGCGTCGAGATCGACATGGGCGGTCGGCAATTTCACCTTGATGATCGTGGCCCCCATCAACGCCGCCATATGCGCGGCATAGGCGATGATATCGAAGCCGGTCTCGCCCTCCTTGGAGACCTTGCCACCGCGTGGATAGGACCAGACGACAGTCATCAGCCCGCGTGATTTGGCCTGGAGGCTGATTTCCCGCAATTCCTCCATCATCTCATAGGAGCAGTCGGAGCCGGGATAGATGGTGAAACCGACGCCGACGCAGCCGAGCCGCATGGCATCCTCGACCTTGCCGGTCAGTGCCTGATCCTGGCTGCCGACCAGTGAATTGCCGCTGTTGAGCTTGAGGATCAGCGGGACCTCTCCGGCGAACGTATCGGCGCCCTGCTCCAGAAGCCCGAGCGGCGCGGCATAGCCCGACACGCCGGAATCGATCGCCAGTTCGTAAAGATAATGCGGGTCGTAGGCGACCGGGTTGGGCGCGAAGCTGCGAGCAGGTCCGTGCTCGAAGCCCTGATCGACTGGCAGGATCACCACCCGCCCGGTCCCCGCCAACCGGCCATGCATAAGGAGGCGTGAAAGATTGCTCTTCAATCCTGGAGTCTCGCCCTCGTACCAGGAGAGGATGTCCCGGACGGTTTCTGTTCTCAGCATATGATTTGCTCCTTTGCCTCGCCGGCGGACATCAAGAGCCTCGCCGCTTCCCACGCGTTTCTTCTGGGGCTCCGGCGTGGCGCCGTCCAGATGCGCGACGCTGCCTGCGCATATTAAAATCGGTTGAATGGTCTCCGAGGCGTGCGGCCAACGGCTGCGCCGGTCCTGCCGGTGGCACTGTGGGAGGCCCGCCTTCCTGTGAATTGAACAAAATCGTGATTTCCGCGTTTCCAATAGGTGGAGGAAATCATGATGAGACGCGGTGTTACGGCATTCCCATCGCCCTTTGGTAATGATTGTGACCTGATGTTTGCGGGAAATGGCGTCCCGGCTGCTCCGCTCGCGCGTGGTCGGCCAGACGACCCAGTCGACGTCAGGGCGCGGGCGAAGCTGGCCCTTCCAGCCCGGCCCTCACGAGCGCGCGAGAAAAGACGTAAGACGGCTGCCCAGGATCAGACATCGAGCCCGCTCATCCACCACGCCCCCTTCCGTTTGGCCCCAGTCGAACAGGGCCAGCAGACTGTCAAGCTCGGCCGCCGTGGCTTTCATCTGCGCTCTCGTCCAGCCAGTGACGCCGTGGGAGATGACGTCATGCCTCAGAGCGACAGCATTGTGGTCCCGACGGCGATCGTCGGGATCATTCTTGCGGTGAGCTATCTTTTTAGTTTCTTCGGCTGATGCCAGGGGATCGCTGGTCCCCGGGGACATCGGCACTTTGCGGCCGAAAACAGCAACCCGCATAAGCGGAGAGGCCACACCGCCTAACCTGCCGATCTTGCGCGTGGAATCTTCCGCCGGCATCGTCAGGGAACCTGGAGGCGGAGGAATAGCGATGCCCAGCCAACTGACATTCTACTACAACCCGATGAGCCGCGCGGCAATCGTCCGCTGGATGCTTGAAGAAGTCGATGCCGACTACGCCATCGTGCCGATCGACTTCGAGGCCGGTGATAATCGAAAGCCTGATTTCCTGGCCATCAATCCGATGGGCAAACTGCCGACGCTCGTTCTCGACGACCTTACTGTTTTGACGGAAACGCCCGCTATCATCGCCTGGCTGGCCGATGCCTATCCCGAGGCGGGGCTCGCTCCCGAACCAGGATCGGCAGAGCGAGGCACCTACTACCGTTGGCTTTTCTTCGGAGGCACTTGCTTCGAACCTGCGCTGACCGATGCGACGATGCGCAAGGACGTGCTGCCGAAGTCGAGCGTCGGCTGGGGCACCTACCATGATGTGATCGACACGTTGGAAATCGCGATCGGCGAAGGGCCATATCTGCTCGGCGAGCGCTTCAGCGCTGCCGACGTCTATATCGGCGCCGAGCTCTTCTGGGCGGGGATGTTTGCCGCACCGCGCATTGCCGAAAGCCGGGTTATCCAGGATTACGTTGCACGGGTGACGAACCGGGACGCGTATAAGCGTGCGATGGCCGTTCCGGACGCCTGACACCCCCACGCCGGCTCTTCCGGCGCGATGCCTTGTCGGGGGCAAATGCGACGCATTCCATCGCTCTATCGCCGGCTCTTCATCTGAACGCTGCTGGCGTCGCCGGCAGCGCTGTGGCGGCTATAGGTGTTTGTAATCTTTTCAGACTTTCCAATTACATCAGTCTCCCAAAGGCGAATGCCGATTTCCTTGGCACCGCTACGATATCTCCGCTGCAAGGCGTTCGATGCTGTTCACGCGACCGCAATGAAATCTCACACGCTCAGCTGGATCGCCGGGTCCGTCATGGCGTTGGCGACCCTCATCGTCGCGGTTCCGGGTCCCAGTCTTGCCAGCACCGAAAGTCTCGCGGCGGTTTTTCCGCCGTGGTGGCCGCAAGCGCGTGTCATCCAGGCGGCGGCCAGCGTCGGCAATCTCGTGGATGCGGGGGCCTGGCCTTCCGTGGCCGTTCTTGAATTCACCGATGAAGACTTGCCGGGTCGGCTTCGTGCCACCGGTGCATGGCTCGTTCTCGATGCAGCCGCGATCGGCTGCGCAAGCACCACTGATTAGGACGCCGACTATGAATGCGATGAAAGACCTCGACGCGCACCGGGCCCGTATCACGAGCTGGATCTCCCTCGGCCAGTTCGGATTCGTGCCGATGATCATGGCGGTTGAAGTGGCGAACGCCCGGTCGGCCATCGCCCCGACGCTCGCAGCGACCGCCATCGCGGTCGTCAGTCTGCTGCTGTCCCGGAGGGCCGACCTCGGATCGACGGCCCGAATGGTCTGCGCTGTCGGTCTCGTCGGCAATATTTCCATTCTCGTTTCGGCGCTCAGCGGCAACTACCTGCAAGTCGATATGCACATGGCTTATTTCGCCGGTCTCGCGGTGGTCGGAGCGATGTTCGATTGGCGTGTGATCGCGGGGGCGACGGTCGCAACCGCCCTTCACCATTTGGTGCTGAATTTCGCGCTGCCGGCGGCGATCTATCCCGGCGGTACCGATGTCGTACGCTTCGGCCTGCACGCGATCATTCTGGTTACCGAAGCGGCTGTCCTTCTGTGGCTCGCCTATACGGTCTCCGCCATGTTCAAGAGCATTGCCGACGCGACCGAGCTTGCGCGGGAAGAACAGGGTCGCGCGGAAGCATCCAGCCAGGAAACGGAACGGCTCTCCCGCGAACGCGAGGCGGAACAAAACCGTCAGGCGGCGCTGGACAACGCCAAGGCGGAGGATTTGCGGGCCTTTGTCGGGGTGGTCGAGGTCGGCTTCGAGCGGCTGTCGGCGGGCGACTTGACGGTGCGGATGGCCGAGCCGGTGGCGGCGGAGTTCGAGCCGATCCGG
>NZ_JADDXW010000012.1 GCF_017183135.1 Aurantimonas marina
CAACCCGGTCAGCGAATAAAGACCGCCTCCATCGGTATTCATCCCATGCGCCAGCGCTACGGCGGCAAAGACCCGCGAATCCGAGGGCCGCGGCGATGACAAATGCTGTCCTCCTCACGGTGATTATCCTCGGTGTCGTGCTTCAAGGGCGCGCTCCCAACCCTTTGGACATAAAGACGCACGGCCCCGACCGACGTTACACCGGCGCGTTCCCTCACAATGGACTGGTTATCGTCCAGACCCGGTTGACCTACTATGGCAGTAATGGCCTGCCGAGCGAGGCTCAAGCAAACAGCAACGGACATTCGCGGGCGCATTTGTTGCGCAGTATGATGTGGATCAGATGCAGCGTCCCGAGCCCCGCCAGAAGGTAGAAGGCAGAAGGCAGAAGAATGAGATATAGGCACAGCGCAGGAACCAGATGTCCACGGTCACGCGGCGATGATGGTCAGACCGAAATAGCGCATGTGCAGATAGCGCGACAGGAGCGGTGGCGCGATGATCAGAAAAAGATAGATTAGATAGGTGACCCAGCGCGGCATCATGTAGTCGAGCAGCATGGTCCCCTCGTAGGCCTGGACTTGCTCCGACAAAGTGGAGAGCGTTTTCAGTTTATGCGGCCAGCCTCGAATTGAAGCGGGCTGATGAAGTTGAGCGCCGAATGGCGCCGAACGGGATTGTAGAAGCCGTCGATGTAGCGACCGATTGCGTTGGTCGTCTCTGCCCGGCTCTGGAAGACGGTGCGCCAGACGTGTTCGGCCTTCATCGTCTTGAAGAAGGTCTCGACCATCGCATTGTCGAAGCAATTTCCCTTCCCCGACATCGAGATCAGGATCCCGTGCTTCCTCACCTCAGCCTGGTAATCGATGGCGCAGTATTGGCTGCCGCGGTCCGCATGGTGGATGAGACCGGCGGCGGGACGCCGCACGGTGACGGCTCGGCGCTGGGCTGACAATGCCAGTTCCTTGTGAAGCCAATCGCTGGTTGCCCATCCGACGGCGATCCAATGGTCGTATCGTTTCGTCGGAGTGATTCCCATCTTTGGTCTCACGATGGGCGCCGGCGCGAACCGCAGCAGACGTGATCGACCGTCCGCGCGTTGCGGCCGCGTCCGCATCGCCGAGCACCAAGGCCTGTGGCCATCCTCTGATCGTTCTCGGCCCGCTTTTTTGCGAAGCGTCAGGTGGTTTTGATCAAGATCAAAGTGCCCCCGCACGCCTCTCCTATGATTGACCCGAAATTGGCGCTGGGAATGCTTTTCCGGAAGACGGGCCGGACAATCGCTGAAGTACCGATCCGAAGGGCCTGAAGTGGCATTGGCAACGTTTCTCCCGGCGCAGCACAAATCATCAGGAGAGGCACTGGGCGATGTATACGGCTTGTCACCAAACCCTCGCGCCCGAATCGAGACCGGTCAACCTGGCCGTTACGACGGCCCTCACCGAGCACCGGAGCGAATTTCTGCGGTTCCTCGTGCGCCGCCTCGGCGACCGGGATACGGCGGAAGATGTGCTTCAGGGCTTCTGCCTGCGCGTTGTCGCCAACGGCGGCAACCTCAGGAAAAGCGAAAGCGTGGTGGCCTGGCTGTATACGGTACTGCGATCGGTGCTGACGGATCACTACCGGCGAGAGGCCGCGCGGCGGCGGCGGGAAGCCAGCTACGTGGACGAGCGGGTTGCGCTGGACGAAAACCCCGACGCCGTCGAACCCGAGGAAAGCCCCTGCGGTTGCCTTGATAAACTCGTCCCCACGTTGCGGCCGGACTATGCGGAAATTTTGCAACGGGTCGATTTGTCGGACGAGCCACGCGAAAAGACCGTGGCCAAGCTCGGCCTTACACAGGGAAACGCCAGAGTTCGGCTGCATCGCGCACGTCAGGCGCTGCGAGAAGCGATGCGGGAGTGCTGTGGCAGCTGTTGCGAACGTGGTTTCCACGACTGCACGTGCGGCAACGGTCACCACCTGATCAGCGCGGAGGCAGACCAAGCCGCTTTTTCCTACCCGTAGGGCACGCTAATCGCCGGTGTCCGTCGTCCGAACATTTGGCGCGGATTTTCGGCATCGAACTGAGAAGCCACGGCCTCGTCTGGGGATTGCTTCTTAAGCGGCGATCCCGCGGTGCTGCAAGCGCCGATGTTCGATGGCCTTCCGCTTGATCCTTTCGCGCTGGTTGATGATGATTTCGGCTCTGCCGAAGTAGGCGCCGGCCAAGGTCACGTTGCCCAGGATCTCGTGGTAGCGCTGGTGATTGTAGTGCTCGACGAAAGCCTCTATCTGTCCCTCGCGGTCGGCCGGCAGAAAGTCGTTCTCGAGAACGACCTGGTTCTTCAACGTCTGATGCCAGCGCTCGTTTCCGGGCTTACGCTGTCCACTCGGGCCGGCGTCGCCGACCAGATGTCGTCCAGGTTCGCACTCAGAATGCCGCTCCGACAGCGCCTTCTTCAGCTCATCGCCAAGACCGTCCTTCGCGAACAGATCTTGTGAATCACGGCCGGCCAGAAGCCGGTCCAGAAGTTCCTTCTCGATCGCCATGTGATGCTCCCTTCAGTTCCATCATCATGGCCTCGCACACAAGATTTCTGACAGTCTCTCGGCACCTGTGCAGCCCTCGCGTTGAGACTCGCGGCAAGATAGCGCGCTTCCCAGGTTCGCAGGCTCAATCTTACATGATTCGTCCCAATTCGCAGCGCAAGGCCTTTCGGCAAGCGCTTGCGCCAGTAATAGACGGCCCCTCGCCGCTCGAGATTGGCTCCGATCGCCATGATCGACACTCCGTGTCCCACGGTTGTGTCGCAGTCCTGTGTCCCAGTTGCGGAAAAAGCTCCCCAGCTGAGTAGGCATCAAGCGATTTCAAAGAGTTAGACGATCTGGCTGGGGCGGCAGGATTCGAACCTGCGAATGGCGGCACCAAAAGCCGCTGCCTTACCACTTGGCGACGCCCCAAAAGCTCCGTGTCCGCTGGCTCTCATAGCCGCTGGCTGGCCGTCATGCAACGACCCCAGGCGCCGTGGCGCCCCCAATTTCACGCCGAGCGCCGCGGCCGCCTTGCATCACTCCCTGCGCGCCCGATGTTACGGACCGAACAGGCGATGGGATGACGAGATGGCAAAGAACACGCGACCCCAACTCTCCAAACGGGCCAACGCGGGGAAGCAGGTGGACCTGCCGCTTGATCGCGGGCGGGCGGCGACGGTCGACCTGTTCTTCACCCATCAAGACCGGCTGATCCATGTCGACGATCCGATCTGGCAGGACGTGTCGGCCCTCGCGGTGACCGGCCGCTCGATCTTCTGCACCTGTGACGAGACCTCGACCATCGAACGCGTGCTGTTCGATCCGCAAACGGGCAAGGCCGGCGAGCACACGCACTTCGTCCTCGGCGAGACGTTCGACCTGCCGGAGGGTCCGGCCGGTGAAATGGACATCGAGGGGCTGGCGGTCGCCGACGGCTATCTGTGGATATGCGGATCCCATTCGTTGAAACGCGATGATCCCGGCGATGACGGTCTCGACGACATGGAGGACATCGACTGGGACGCCAATCGCGGCTTTCTCGGCAAGGTACCGCTGCTCGACCGCGGCAACGGCGTTTACGACCTCGTTGCGTCCATCGACCCGCTCGACGAGGCTCCTGCCCGCGCCGCCCGGATGATGCCGATGAAGAAATCGCGCAAGACGCCGCTCCGCAAGATGCTCGCGAAGGACCGGCTGATCGGCCCGTTCATGGATCACCCCTGCAAGGAGAACGGCTTTGACATCGAAGGGCTTGCGGTGACCGGTAATACCGTCCTCCTGGGGCTTCGCGGTCCGGTCCTCGGCGGCTATGCCCTGATCGTCCGCATGGAGATGAAGGACGTCAAAAGCGGGCACTTGAAGCCGCGAAAACTCGAAGGCGACGAACGCTACGCAATCCAGGCAATCGATCTCAATGGCCAGGGCATTCGCGACATGCACTGGCAGGACGGGCGGCTGTTGATCCTGTCCGGTGCCACGACCGATCTGGAAGCCCTGCAATCGGTCTTCGCCATCGAGGATTACGACCCCGAGCGCCCTGTCTACCGAGCGGGCGCCATGACCCGGGTGCTCGACCTGCCGGCGATTCGCGGATCCGACCATGCCGAGGGGATCGCGCCGATCGAGATCGACGGGGTGGCGAAACTTCTCGTCGCCTATGATTCTCCGCATGAGGACCGCACGGACGCCAAGTCCCAGCGCCTGACCACCGACATGTTCGATCTTGCCTCGGCGCGATCGGCGTCGGCGAAGCGGCGCGCCGCGGGCGGCAAAGGCCAAGCGGACCGGTGACCGATTTCGATACCGCCTTCGACCCGGCTTACGGAAACGCCGTTCCCCTCGGCGAAACCATCCAGCGCGTCACCGCGTGCAATCCGAGCCCGTTCACCTTTCATGGCACCAACAGCTATGTCGTGGGCGACGATCGTTCATTCGTCGTCGACCCGGGGCCCGACGACCCGGCGCATCTGGACGCGCTGCTCGTTGCGATCGACGGCCGGCCGGTCGACGCGATCCTGTTGACCCATACCCACCGCGACCACACCGGCCTGGTCGACCGGCTGAGGGACATCACAGGCGCGCCGCTTCTCGGCGGCGGGCCGCACCGCCCGATGCGCCCGCTGCTGGCCGGCGAAGCATCTCGGATCGAGGCCGCCGGCGATGCGTCCCTCGTCTTCGACCGGACGCTTGCGGACGACGAAACGCTGGTCCTCGGTGGCACGCCCGTTACCGTGATCGCCACCCCCGGCCACTGTGCCAACCATCTGGCCTTTGCAGTCGGCGAGGATGGGACGGTACTGTCCGGCGATCACGTCATGGCCTGGTCGACGACGATCGTCGCGCCGCCGGACGGCGCCATGCGAGACTACATGAATTCGCTCGATCGCCTGCTCGCTCGCGACGACTCGCGCTATCTGCCCGGCCACGGCGGCGCGGTCGAACGGCCGAAGGCCTTCGTGCGGGCCCTCATCGGCCATCGCCGTATGCGCGAGAATGCGATTCTAACGCGGCTTCGCGCCGGCGACCGGACGATCCCGACGATCGTCGCGGCGATTTATCGCGGCACCGATCCGAAGTTGCACGGCGCTGCGGGATTGTCGGTGCTGGCCCATCTGGAGGATCTTGCCGAGCGCGGCCTGGTCTCGGCCGACGGCCCGCCGACGCTCGGCACCCGCTTCGCACCCGCTTGACGGCGACAGGCAGCACCGGGAAACGACGGGATCAGCTGCCTGTCTCGACCGTCTCCAGCCCGGACATCGCCGTGTCGAGATCTTCGAGGAATCGCTCGATAAAACGGCGATTCTGGCCAAAGTCGATATCGATCGAGCGTGAGACCGATTGCAGATCGACGAAGCTCTCGTCGCCATCCTGGACGATGCGGATGCTGATATCGCTCGGCAGGGCGAACAGAAGATCGCGGGCGATGGCGGTGATCCGGTATTGTTCGCTATCCGGCCGGTCGAGCGGATCGGAAGCGGCCTCGGCATCGATTCCCGCGCGTGCCGTCGGGATCGGGATGTCGCCCGCCCCACTGACGCCGAGGTCCCCGCCGGCAAGTTCCGGCGCCGCGACGACGGCAATGGCCGGACCTTCGGCGACGACGCCGCCGACCTGCCAGCCCAGATCATCCAGCACCACACGCGCGGCGGCGTAAACTCGCGGCGCGGCGGCGACGAAGCGACGCCCCGGAACCACGCTCGGCTCTACCAGGGCCGCCTCGGGCGCGACCGCAACCGGCGCGTCGGCGGGCATTTCGGCCTCGACCGTCGATGGGAGGCCCTCAGGGTCCATGCCGTCCGTATAAGCGGCGTTGGTGCTCGGATTCACGGCGGCGAGGTAGGCCGTGTAGGCAAAGGGAGCGAGCACGACACTCGCCAGCACGAAGGCCCCGAGCGCCGCGGCGCCGCCAGCGATGCCCTGGAACCAGACCCGAACGAGCCCGTAGAGGGAGATCAGCAGCGCCAGCGTGGCGATGCCGGCGGTGAAGAGGAGAAGCCCGATCAAGGCCTGCGGCACGATCGCCCCGAGCCTGAAGATGACGAGCGACGTGACCAACAAAATCAGCGCGAACGCCGCCAGCCTGCGGGCAAACCCCGCCAGCCGCAGCCGTTTGCGAAGATAATGCCCCGACACCGGGAGCCGTCCGTAAATCGAACTCATGGGCGATCCTCAAAAGCCACGACCCGGCTCGTCCGAGTCGCGGATATATCAGGCCGAGGGCAAGCGATAGTCACGAAACTGGTCCCTGAGCGTCGTCTTCTGGATCTTGCCGGTAGCCGTGTGAGGAATTTCCGACACGAAGGCGACGTCGTCCGGCATCCACCATTTGGCGATCTTACCCTCCAGAAAGCCGAGAATATCGTCCTTGGAGGGCTCCCGACCCTCCTTGCGAACGATCACGAGCAGCGGTCGCTCGTCCCATTTGGGATGGGCGAGGCCGATCACGGCGGCTTCCGCGACATCGGGATGGCCAACGGCGAGATTTTCCAGATCGATCGTCGAGATCCATTCGCCGCCCGACTTGATGACATCCTTGGCGCGGTCGGTGATCTGCATATAGCCGTGCTCGTCCATATGGGCGACGTCGCCGGTGTCGAACCAGCCCTCGGCGTCGAACACTTCCGGCCCCGTGTTCTTGTAGTAGCTGCTGGCGACCGACGGGCCGCGCACCTTGAGACGGCCGAAGGTCTTGCCGTCCCACGGCCGCTCGACATTGGCGTCGTCGGTCACCTTCATCTCGACTCCGAAGGGCGGGTGGCCCTGCTTCTGTTCGAGATCGAGCAACGCTTCGCCCTCAAGGTCGGCATATTCCGGCTTAATCGTGCACAGGCTGCCGAGCGGGCTCATCTCGGTCATGCCCCAGGCATGGATGACCTGGACGCCGTAATTGTCCTGGAATTTCTGCGTCACGGCCCGCGGACAGGCGGCGCCGCCGATCACCACCCGTTCAAGGTCGGGCAGTTCACCACCCTCCTTCTCCAGATGCTGCAGCAACATCAGCCAGACCGTCGGCACGGCGGCGCTGAAGGTCACCTTTTCCTCGGTCAGCAACTCGAAAACCGAGGCGCCGTCCATCTTGGCCCCCGGCATCACCATCGCGGATCCGGCCATCGGGCAGGTCAAGGCAAGTCCCCAGCCATTGGCATGAAACAGCGGCACGATCGGCAACAGCCTGTCGCGCGAGGACAGGCCCATCGCATCGGGCTGCTGCGCCATCATCGAATGCAGGACATTCGAGCGGTGGGAATAAAGGACGCCCTTGGGATTGCCGGTGGTGCCGGACGTATAGCACATGCCCGCCGCGGTGTTTTCGTCGAACGCCTTCCAGGCGAAATCGGCGTCCGCCTCGGCCAGCCAATCCTCGTAGCAGACCACGTTGGCCAGTTTCGTCTCCGGCATATGGGCGGCGCCGGTGAGAACGATGATCTTTTCCAGGCTTGGAACCTTCGGCGCGATCGCCTCGATGATCGGCATGAAGGTCAGGTCGACGAAGATGAAGCGATCTTCGGCATCGTTCATGATCCAGGCGATCTGATCGGGGAACAGTCGCGGGTTCAGCGTGTGATAGATCGCGCCGAGGCCGAGGATGCCGTACCAGCATTCGAGGTGGCGCCAGGTATTCCAGGCCAGGGTGGCGACGCGGTCGCCGAGCTTGATACCATCACGCTCCAACCGCTGGGCAAGTTGCAGGGAGCGCGCCCGGACCTCGCGGTAGTTGGTGCGGTGGATCGGTCCCTCGACCGAGCGCGTGACGATTTCACGGCGCGGATGATAGGTCGCGGCGTGATCGATCACCTTCGAGCAAAGCAGCGGCCATTGCTGCATCAAACCCTGCATGTACGTTCCTCCCTGGCGTCGAGGGTCCCTGACGGTTCCCCTTCGCGACGCCAATGTCGACAACGGCCAGGCGTTTGTCCAGCCGTCGCGAGCGCGGCGCCGCCACAGTTCGGCCGCTTGCCGGAGTCAGATTTCGATCCCACGAGAGTAAGGACCAGGAGCGATACGATGCAGGTGGACGCACAGACGGCAATCGGCGCGGGGTCTGGGAACGAGGCTCTCGGCGCGGTCGAGTTCGAACTGGCCCTGGACATGCAGGATCCGACGCGGATCGCCTTCGACGAATGCGTGCGTTCGGCTGCCGCCGTGGTCGGTGGAGAGCTCCTGTTCGACATGCCGTCGGATGGCTCTGTCGAGGATGCATCCCGCATTGCCGCAGTGCGCGTGGCCACCCCTCAGCGCGAGGACATTCTGTTCGCGATATTGAACGAGGCCGGCGACACCATCCGCAATCCGGATCGCGAGGAGATCGGCGAGCGCTTTTATGGCTTCGCCCGCGCCTTCGTGGGCGTCCTAACACGCATTCGCGACGCCATGCCGTTCGGCGGCATGGAAACCGAAGGCTCGGCCTGACGAGCGGCAGTCCCGTCTCGGCCGGACGAGTCGAGGACGGAACCGACCGCCCTTGTGAAAGACGCCGCAGCGACCGAATTCAGGTCGCGCCGGGACCGCTTGCCGAATAATCGATATTTATCCGGCGTGATTGGCACAGCGGGCTTGTCAAACCGTCGCGCGCGCCGCAGTTCTGAATTCTGCCGGGATCTCCTCGCCGACGGACTCTCATGAACGCCTTTCTCACGGACTATTCCTCCTACGTCGCACTGGCGGTGATAGGCGCCGTTTTCGTGGCCTTCGCGCTCGAGCTCTACCCGCCGGAGGTGATCGCGGTCGGCGGCGCCGTGAGCTTCCTCGTGCTCGGCTACCTGGACGCAGACGAACTCGCCTCTGTCTTTTCCAATCCCGCGCCGATAACCATCGCGGCCATGTTCGTGCTGTCGGGCGCGCTGGTGCGAACCGGTACGCTGGAAGGAGCCGCCGGCTGGCTCGTCGCCAGCGTCGAGCGACACCCGCTGATGACCCTTTCCGTCATGGGTCTCGGCGTGATGGTCGCCTCGGCCTTCATGAACAATACACCGGTCGTCATCGTCTTCATTCCGATCATGATGGAGATCGCCAAGAAGCTGGGGGTCGCATCGACGCGGCTGCTGATTCCGCTGTCGTTTCTGACTATTCTCGGCGGCACCTTGTCGCTGATCGGCACGTCGACCAATCTTCTGGTGGACGGCGTCGCACGCAGCGAGGGGATGGAAGCTTTTTCGATCTTCGAGATCACCCCGATCGGCGTCGTCGCTTCGATCACGGGGATAATCTACCTCCTGATCGTCGGACGGTTTCTCCTACCCGACCGCAGTTCGGCCGAAGACGTTTTGGGAGACGACACAGGCAATCTCTATTTCAGCGAGATCGTCGTGCGTGACGGTGCGAGTTCGATCGGCAAGTACCTGAAGGACGCCGCTTCGTTCTCGGCCAGGGGCGTTCGCCCGGTCGCCATCCTGCGCGGCTCGGAGACGCTGCGCCGGGACATCGGGGAGACCGAGATACGCAAGGGCGACCGCATCGTGGTGTTCGCCACGGCGGAAGAACTCCTGACGCTGCATGCGAGCCCGAATTTTCGCATTGCCCGGGTCGCGCCCTCGGCGACCAAGGATGAGGAACGGGTCGTCGTCGAAGCGACCGTCGCGCCGCACCGGCGCGGCATCGGCCGCCGCATCTCCGAATTGACCGGGATTTCCGGGTCCGGCGTCGCGGTTCTCGGCGTCCAGCGCCATCGGCACGTGCCGGGCCCGTCCCTGCAGGACACCAAATTGCGGCCGGCCGACCGGCTGCTGCTCGAAGGACGCCCAGAAGCGCTCGCCCGCATTGCCGAGGCCAACGACCTGATCGGCGTCGACGTCAGCGAAGCCAGGCCGTTCCGCCGCCGCAAGGCTCCTGTCGCGATCGGCGCGCTCCTCGCCGTGGTCGGTGTCGCCGCCTACGGGCTGGCGAGTATCCAGGTGCTGGCCTTCATCGCCATCGCCGCCCTGCTCCTCGTGCGCGTGATAGACGCCGACGAAGCCTGGCGCTCGATCCGAGGCGACATCCTCATCCTGATCTTCGCCATGCTGGCGATCGGTCTGGGCATGCAGAAGTCGGGGGCCGTCGACCTCCTGGTTGGTACGATCGAGCCGCTGCTGCGGGGCGCCTCGCCCTTCATCGTGCTGTTGAGCATCTACGCGATTTCCTCGGTCCTGACCGAGATCGTCACCAACAATGCCGTCGCCGTGGTGGTGACGCCGATCGCGATCAGCCTGGCTGCCGCGCTCGGGCTTGATCCAAGGGCCGCCGTCGTCGCCGTGATGTTCGGCGCCTCGGCATCCTTCGCGACGCCGATCGGCTACCAGACCAACACGCTGGTCTACGCCGCCGGCAACTACCGGTTCTTCGACTTCGTCAAGATCGGCGCGCCGATGAACGTCATCGTCGGTTTCACGACCTGCATTGCGATCTACTTCTACTACGCCTCCTGACGCCGCCCCCGGCCGCGGAGCGAGCGGCCCGCTCGGATCGCCGACTGGGCCGCGGCAAGCCGGGCGATCGGCACGCGAAACGGGGAACAGGACACATAGTCGAGCCCGGTCTGCTCGAAAAAAGCGATCGAGGCGGGATCGCCGCCCTGCTCTCCGCACACGCCGAGCGAAATGTCCGGGCGCGTGCGCCGCGCCTTCTCGACAGCGAGACCGATGAGTTCGCCGACGCCTTCGACATCGATGGTCTGAAACGGATCGCGCTCGATGATCCCCTGACGGACGTAGGTCGAGAGGAAATTGCCGGCGTCGTCGCGCGAGATGCCATAGACGGTCTGGGTCAGATCGTTGGTGCCGAAGGAGAAGAACTCGGCGACCTCGGCGATCGTATCGGCGCGCACGATGGCCCGTGGCAACTCAATCATCGTGCCGACGAGATAGTTGATGCTTCGGCCACGCTCGGCCATGACGAGTTCGGCGACCCGATCGACACGCTCCTTCACGAAGTCGAGCTCCTTGCGCAGGCTGACGAGCGGGACCATGATTTCGGGAACGACCGCATCGCCGGTCTTCTCGCCGGCCTCGACCGCCGCCTCCAGGATGGCGCGGGCCTGCGTCTCGACAATCTCCGGATAGGAGATCGCAAGGCGGCAGCCACGATGGCCGAGCATCGGGTTGAATTCCTCGAGCGCCGCGATCCTGTGCTTTATCACCGCCTCGTCGACGCCGAGCATCGCCGCCGTCTCGGCGATCTCGCCGTCGCTCTTGGGCAGAAACTCGTGCAGCGGCGGATCGAGCAGGCGGATCGTCACCGGCAATCCCGCCATGATCTCGAACAGCTCGATGAAATCGGAGCGCTGGATCGGCAGGAGCTTTTCGAGCGCTGCCCGCCGCCCGCTTTCGTCCGACGACAGGATCATCTCGCGCATCGCGCGGACGCGATCGCCCTCGAAGAACATATGCTCGGTCCGGCACAAGCCGATGCCTTCGGCGCCGAAGGAACGGGCGGAGCGGGCCTCGATCGGTGTATCGGCATTGGCCCGCACCCGCATGCGCCGCGCCCGATCGGCGAATTCCATCAGCGTCGCAAAATCGCCGGTCAGCGAGGGCCGGACCAGCGGCACCGCACCCTCGATGACATCGCCGGTGGAGCCGTCGATGGTGATCCGGTCGCCCTCCCCGAGCACGCGGCCGGCAGCGTGAAGGGTTCCTTTTTGCCCATTGATGCGCAGCGATCCGACCCCGGTCACGCACGGCTTGCCGATGCCGCGGGCGACCACGGCGGCGTGACTGGTCGTGCCGCCGCGAATGGTCAGGACGCCGTCGGCGACATGCATGCCGTGGATATCTTCCGGGTAGGTTTCGTTGCGCACCAGGATCACCGGGCGGTTTTCGTTCGCCAGCGCCTGGGCGCGTTCGGAGGTGAACACGATCTCACCGGTCGCCGCCCCCGGCGACGCTGGCATACCGCGTCCCAGCACGACGAAATCGGCCGAGCGCTCGATGGTCGGATGCAGCAACTGATCCAGCGACGCCGGGTCGATCCGCAGAATTGCTTCCGATTCCTCGATCAGCCCTTCCTTGACGAGTTCGACTGCGACGCGGATCGCCTCCGGCGCCGTCCGCCGGGCGATCCGCGACTGCATCAGGAACAATTCGCCGTCCCCGACCATAAAATCGACCTCTACCGCATCGCCCGCATGGGCTTCGATACGGCGAACGTGACGGGTCAACTCGCACAAATCGGCCGGAAACTCGCGACACTCGCCATTCGCCAACTCCGCCAGGTCGAGGATCGGCGGTTTTTCGCCGATGGCGCTGGACCCGCGAGCGCCCAGTGCGAATTCTCCGGACAGCCGGGATTGCCCGCTGCGCATGTCGCGGGAAACCGCGCGGCCCGTCCCGGAGTGGTAGTTGCGCTCATTGAAGATCATCGCGTGCACGGTCACCGCGAGACCGGCATTTTCGGGAATGCCCTGGATCAGCCGGTGCGACACCGCAAGCGGATTGCGCCAGCTTGCATAGCTCGCGCCCACGACACTGAACAATTGCTCGAGCGGCGTCTGCGGCAGCACCGCGCCGATCTCGCTGTCGAGATGGTCCTGGTAACGCGCGACAAGCGCGCGCCAGTCGGTGGGTGTCTCCGGCTCGACGGTCCAGCCCGCGCGCTCGCGTTCCTCGTCGGCGATCTCCTCGAACTGGGACGGATCGGCGTCGAAGACGAGCGCTGCATAGCTTTCGATGAAGCGCCGGTAGCTGCGATAGGCGAAGGCGGGGTCGTTAAGTTCGCTTGCCAGAACCTCGACGGTCCGGTCATTGAGACCGATATCGAGGACTGTCTCGGCCACGCCCGGCATCTGCGCCCGGGCGCTGCTGCGGACGGCTAGAAGCAACGGGCGTCGATCGCCGTCGAAGCGGCGGTCGGTGACGCCCTCAAGCCACTCGATCGCGGCCCGCAGCTCGGCCCGCAGCGCCTGGGGTAGGCCGTCGTCAGCCCCTTGCGCCTCGCGCCAGACCGACGTCGCGATGGTAAAACCTGGAGGGACGGGCACATCGAGAGAGGCCAGCAGCGCCAGGTTGGCGCCCTTTAGCCCAAGCGCTTCGGCCGCATCGGCGGTGCGATCCGCCGCTCCGCGCCGGAAGGTGAATATCCGTTTGGCCATTGAACGCCGCCGACTGTCTCCCCGGTGAGTCGGGCCTTCCGCCGGAAACCCCGCCCACCTCTAGAAGAAAATCGCCGACGCGCCAATTGCTGCAGCGCAAAAACCGCCGCGCAGCGGATCGCTCTTGTTACAGGTGGGACTTGATCACCGCCGCCATCTCATCGGGTCCGAGGGCGCCGGCGTATTTGTCGCCGTTGACGAAAAACGTCGGCGTAGCGTTCACGCCAAACTCGTTCTGGCCGCGCTCCTGCGTTTCCACGACCTTCTGCTGCAAGCCCTTGTCATTGAGACACGAGGTGAAGTCCTCCTGGCTCATTCCGGCCAGCTTGGCGAATTTGAGCAGCGCGGCAGAAGCGTTCTCGGCCCTCACCCATTCTTCCTGCTGTCCCAGAAGAACGTCGATCATCGCCGTGCGCTTGGCGTCGTCGCCTGTGCAGCGGGCGAGCATGGCGCCCGCCAGCGCGCGGGGGTCGAACGGGAATTCGCGGATGATCAGCTTGGCCTTGCCGGTGTCGATGAAATCCTTCTTGATCTGCGGATAGGAATTCACGTGAAAATTGGCGCAGTGGCCGCAGGTCATCGACGCGTATTCGACGATGGTGACCGGCGCGTTGACATCGCCGATGACGATGTCGGGAAGCGGCCCCTCGGCCATCAGTTTGGAAACGTCGACGGAGCCCGATGCAGCCGGCGCCTCGACCGCCGGGGGCGTGGCGGGGACGGTTTCCGCCTGCGCGATCCGGATTTCCGTGATCGGTTCGGAGGCGCCGGCCGCATGCGCCAATCCACCGGTGTTCGCCAAAAGCGCGACACCGGCGAGAAGCGGGGCGGCTTTGAAAGCCGGGAGGCGGCGGGAAGCGGCGAAATACATACTCATCATCGATCGGAACCTTTGATAATTGGGTTGCATCAGTCTCTGCGATCTACGGAAGAATTGTGACTTTTCCAATGAACTCTTCATGAACGGGCGGTGTGGCTTCCGGAAGACCCATCATCCATCCTTGCGGCGTAACGCCGATTCGGCGAAGGCCCGCAAGGCATCGCGAAGCTTCGGATTCTCGATGCGCGCGACCATGTCGTCGATGCGGCTGATATCGTCGGGGCCGAGTTCACGGAGCTTGGGCTTACGGTTCGGGCGGACCTGATGGACGGCTTTTTGCACTATCTTGATGCGCTCGACCGCCGCGAAACCGAAAAACGCGTTCACCCGCGAGATCAATTCGCTGGTCTGGTGCTGCAGACGCAGGGCCGCAGCCGCCTCGCAGGCGACTACGAGCGTTGCCGGTTCGAAGGCGTCGGTATCGGATCGCCGGGCTGGCCAGACCAGCTTTTCCGGTCGCGTCATGTCCTGCAGGCGGGGCCCGGCGATCTCGGACCAGGCGGCCACGAGGCCGCTCGTCATCCCTGCCTTGCGCCTGAGGATCGGGTCCATCAGGCCGCCGATGAGATCGGCCACCGGAATCGCCGAAGGCGCCCGGCGCCGCTTCATCCTCCAGCCCCTGCGTGGCTGCTCCGATACCGCGCCCGGAAAGCGTCCCGGCGGATCGCGACAAGGATGAGGGTCATGAAGGAAAAGATCGACAGGATCATCCATTCATTCAAGAGGACACCGTGGAACGAACCGAAGGTGACGACCAGAAAGACGAAGGCATAGGAGGTCTCCGGCACGAGATGGCCGGGCGAACATCGCGTGACGCGCACGAGAAAGACCGCGAAGATCGACATCAGCAGCGCCAGCCC
Source organism: Aurantimonas marina (assembly GCF_017183135.1). Taxonomy (GTDB): domain Bacteria; phylum Pseudomonadota; class Alphaproteobacteria; order Rhizobiales; family Rhizobiaceae; genus Aurantimonas; species Aurantimonas marina. The sequence continues at coordinate 14,819 of NZ_JADDXW010000012.1, forward strand.
GACGAGACCGTTGGACGCCGCCTCGTCGACGAACAGGTTGTGCAAATGCGTGAAGGAGGCGACGACGGCTGCGTTCGTGGGCGAAACCGCTGCGGCAACCGCATCCATTCTTTCCATTCCGCCGACCCCCGCGACCGGGTTCTCGGAAATCACTCGGAGGGCCCCCATCCACATGACCATGCGGATATCCATCGATCCGAAAGCGGCGCCCGAGGCATTCATCTGCTCCAGTTCCACCATTCCAGCGCTGATGCGTTGGCTGACAATCGAACCTGCGGGGAACGCCGCCACAATCAGGACAGCGGCGGTCGGAAGCGCCAGCGAACGCAGACGAAACGGAGCCTTCCGCCAGTGCCGAATCAATTCCAGTCCGTCGAACAGCGCAACCAGGACGTAGACAAACCACGCCGCCCGGGTGCCCGATAGGAGCACCGGCACGAAGGAGAGGTAGAACCAGAGTCTGCTGTTGGGAAGAAGATAGACTGGGTGTCGGGCGTCCAGCCGCGCGGCAAGACCGGCCGCCGCCGCCAGAAACGCGAGGATCGCGGCGTTGCCGCCGAGATCGAACCGGCCAGTGATCATCGGGTCGAAGGGAAGCAAAGCCAGGACCCCCAGGATGGCCGCGCGCGAGCCGAGAATCAACGCGTCCAACGGTTCGCGCACCAGGCTGACCGAGAGCGGCAGAAAGGCGAAGCCGAGCATGATCAGGCTGTAGGAGAACATGCGGTTACCGTTAACGGGTTCGTTACGGAACACCATGAGCCCGATCGACCAACTCGCATAGGCAATGATCGCGGCGCAAAAGGCCGTGTCGGCATAACGCCAGGTCCGATGCCGGGCAAACGCCAGGTTCGCCCCGATCAGGCCGAAGAAGAGAAACGTGCCCTTGGCGATGGGATTGCCGATCGCCAGCAAGGCGATCGCCAGGGCCAGGAGCGGCGCATCGAAGGACCGTCGCGCCAGGAGCCATCGCTTGATCATCGAATGCGCCGCGTCACAAGGCCAGAGCGCGCCCGTCTCACCGCTTCCGCGGTCCGAAAGAGCAAGGTGGTCAAACGCCGCCAAGGCGCCAGCCGCATCGCCGCGTATTTCTTGCGTCCGCCGATCAAGCTCCGCTCGGTAAGCGGATTGCCGGCCACCAGATCCGGTTCGACGTGGCGAACCCTGACGCCGAGCGCCCAGCCGCGTTCCAGTGCCACATCATAGGGAAGCCGCATCGGAACGAGTCGCTGCCGCAGCGCCTTCGCACCCTGCCGATTGACCAAGTAGGCGGCCGAACTGCCGGTCGGGCCGAACAGCGACGTCCCCAACCGGCAGCCGCCGCCGATCGAACGATGGGCGCGAAACGCCGGCAGGCGATGGTGCATCAGTTTAACGACGTCCCAGTCATCCACGGCGACGATCCGATCGAGCGCCGGCAGGAGCGCGGGCGTCAGCCGCACATCGTCCTCGAAGATCACCGCCATGTCGGCGTCGCTGGCCAGGAAGGCATCGAAGACGTCGATATGGCTTTGATAGCAGCCATATTCGCCGTCCATCGGGATCTTTCCGTGGAGTCGGCGAAACCCCCTCTCGTCGAGGATGTCGCGCGCCTGAGAGGGCACGGTCTTCCCATCGACCGCCTTCACCCTTATCAGGTCGATGCCGATCGCGGCGGCGTCGGCACCGATCGCCGCAAGGCGCTCCGGAGACCGATCCAGATTGATGACGTAGTAATTGATCTTCAAGACAATACTTTCGCGGGCGGGCCGCCAGTCCCCGTTTCGGGTGTCGATTGCGCGAACATCAGGCAATGTCAAGGCAAGCTCAGTTGATGCTCCAGCCAGAACAGCAACCCCATTCGGACGGTCCCGTCCCCTCGATCGCCGGGCTGCTTCTAGCCTGGTACGACCGTCACGCCCGCGAATTGCCGTGGCGCGTTTCGCCGGAGAAACGAGCCGCGGGAATAAGCCCGGAGCCCTATCGCGTCTGGCTTTCCGAGATCATGCTGCAGCAAACCACGGTCGCGGCGGTGACATCCTATTTCGCCCGCTTTGTCAATCGCTGGCCGACGATTGAGGACCTCGCCGCCGCCCCGGAAACGGACGTGCTCGGCGAGTGGGCGGGCCTCGGCTATTATGCCCGTGCCCGCAACCTTCACGCCTGCGCCAAGACTGTCACCGAAGCCTTCGCCGGCGGCTTTCCCAGCAGCGCGGCCGAACTCAAAACGCTCCCCGGTATCGGAGACTACACCTCCGCCGCGATCGCGGCGATCGCCTTCGACGAGCCGGCGGCCGTGGTCGACGGCAATGTCGAACGGGTCGTCACGCGGCTGTTTGCGATCGAGGCGCCCCTGCCCGGAGCGAGGAAGACGATTCGCCGCCACGTCGCGGAGCTGACGCCGGATCGGCGTCCCGGCGATTTCGCGCAAGCCATGATGGATCTCGGCGCGACCGTCTGCACGCCGACGGGTCCCGCCTGTATTCTTTGCCCGCTTCGCGTCCATTGCCGGGCGGCGGCCGAAGGCCGCGCGGAGCAGTTTCCAATCAAGAAACCCAAAGCGGCCACGCCGGAGCGCAAGGGCGCCGCCTTCGTTGCGGTGCGGCCGGCGGACGGCGCTGTCTGGCTGCGCCGACGCGCCCGTAGCGGCATGCTTGGCGGCATGAGCGAACCGCCGACGACCAATTGGAACGCCCGCGCCGATGGAGCGACGGGGGCCGAGGCCGCGCCGTTTGCAGCGAAGTGGGAGTTCCAGGGCACGATCGCCCACGCCTTCACGCATTTCCGGCTGGAACTGGAAGTCTACCGGGCCGAACTGACGCAGGATCCGCCGATCGCCGGATGGTGGTCGAACGAGGCCGCGCAGGGCAGCGAGGCACTGCCCACGCTGATGCGCAAGGTGCTCGTGCGGGCACTTTCCGATGTGACCGCCCCGAAACCGTCAAGAAAGCGAACCGGATGAGCGTCACGCATGTGGTTTTCGATATCGGCAAGGTGCTGATCCACTACGATCCGCACATTCCGTTTCGCCAGATCATCCCCGACGACGGCCGCCGGGCGTTCTTCTTGAGGGAGGTCTGCTCGCATGAATGGAACCTGGAACAGGATCGCGGCCGGCCGTGGCCGGAGGCAGAAGCCGAAGCGATCGGGCGTCATCCCGAGATGGCTGAGGAGATTTGCGCCTTTCGCCGCAGCTGGCACCGGATGGTGCCGCATGCCTATGAGGGCAGCGTGGCAATCCTGCGCGGCCTGATCGCGGCCGGCACGGACGTCACCCTCCTGACCAATTTCGCCTCGGATACGTTCCGCGAGGCGCAGGCGAAATTCCCGTTCCTGACGGAAACGCGTGGCGTCACCGTCTCGGGCGACATCGCGCTGATCAAGCCCGGCCGCGCGATCTACGATCACCACGCGGCACGCTTCGACCTCGACCCGGCGAGAACGGTCCTCATCGACGACAGCGCGCCGAATGTCGACGGCGCCCGCCAGGCTGGCTGGCAGGCGATCCACTTCACACATTGCGAGCGGCTCCGCCAGAAGCTCGCCAACCTCGGTCTGCCGGTCCCTTCGGGGTCAGCCACGGCGGACTAAGAGGCTCACACTCCGACGGCGCCGAGTCCGTCGCGAATGCGCTGTCGCAACGCGTCGATCGGGGTCAGCGATTCGCCCGAACGCACATGCCAGAACGTCCAGCCATTGCAGGCATCGAGGCCTTGAACCTTCGCCCCGATCCGGTGGATCGACGCGGCGTCCTCGCCGATGGCGATGGTTCCGTCGGCGCGAACCCGCGCCGTCCAGCGGCCTTTCGAGTCGGTGAGTTCGGTGCCCGGCGCTACAAGGCCGGCCTCGAGAAGGCTGGCGAACGGAATCCGCGGCTCGGCCCGTTTGGAGGTCGCCATCTTGAGCGCCGAATCGTCCAGCGGCTCGACTGCGGCGATCCGGGCTTCGGCCGCCTCGATATAGGCGTCCTCGCGTTCGATGCCGACGAAATGACGCCCCAGCCGCTTTGCGACCGCGCCGGTCGTGCCGGTTCCGAAGAACGGATCAAGGACGACGTCGCCGGGCTTCGTCGAGGCGAGAATGACCCGCGCCAGCAGCGCCTCGGGCTTTTGCGTCGGATGGGCCTTGCGTCCCGCCTCGTCCTTCAGCCGCTCGGCCCCCGAGCAGATCGGAAACAGCCAGTCGGAGCGCATCTGCACGTCGTCGTTGGACGCCTTCAGGGCGTCATAGTTGAAAGTGTAGCCCTTCGCATCCGCGTCGCGGGACGCCCAGATCATCGTCTCGTGGGCGTTCTGGAAACGCCGGCCGCGGAAATTCGGCATCGGGTTGGTCTTGCGCCACACCACGTCATTAAGCATCCAGTAGCCGAGGTCCTGCATCGAGGCGCCGACGCGAAAGATGTTGTGGTAGGAGCCAATCACCCAGATCGTCCCGTTCGGCTTCAGTACCCGGCGCGCCGCGAGCAGCCAGGCCCGCGTGAAGGCGTCGTAGGCCTGGAAGCTCTCGAACTGGTCCCACGCATCGTCGACCGCGTCGACCTTCGACTGGTCGGGGCGATGCAGGTCGCCGCCCAATTGCAGATTGTAGGGAGGATCGGCGAAGATGACGTCGATCGAATTCGCCGGCAGCGCCTCCATCCGAGCGACGCAATGCCCCCGGTGGATTCGATCGAGCCAGTCGGGCTGCTCGGATCGCACAGTCGCCAAGGACGGGAAACGCTTGCTAATCATCTTCACCACCGGTTACGCAAAAACACCAAACCGACGACATGGTTACCGAACGACGTAAACAATCGATGAAATCCGGACTTTGTCGTTTCCGGCGGCCCGTGGTATCGGAGCCGGCGCTTGCCGGTCGGCGGCCCCGATTACGGTTTCCGGGACCAGGCGCGTGACTCAACCATCAGAACCACCCGACACGCCGGAGCCTTTCATGTCCGAACCTTTGTTGGTGATCTTCGACTGCGACGGTGTGCTAGTCGATTCGGAGATCATCGCCGCCGCGGTTCAGACCGAAATGCTGGCCGAACACGGCATCGAGGTCGACGCCGCGGAATTCGCCACACGCTATGCTGGACTCACCTGGCCGCTGGTCATGGAGCGTCTGACCGCCGAGACCGGCACCCGTTTTCCGGACGATTTTTCCGCCCGCATCGATGCCGAAATCGATCGGCGGCTCGGCAGCGACGTCGAGGAGATCGCCGGGGCGCGGACCGCGCTCGATTTCATTGCGCTGCCCCGTTGCATCTGTTCGAACTCGTCATCGCAGCGGCTGGAGCTGGAACTCGAGCATGTCGGCCTGTGGGACTATTTCCATCCGCACATCTTCAGCGCGCCGGAAGTGGGAACCCAGAAGGTCAAGCCGGCGCCGGACGTCTTTCTGTATGCCTGCGAGGCGTTCGGGGTGGCCCCACGCACGGCAATCGTCATCGAGGATTCCGTCCATGGCGTCGCTGCGGCAAGCACCGCCGGCTGCCGCGTGGTCGGCTTCACCGGCGGGCGCCACACCCATCTCGGCCACGCCGAATCCTTGAGCGAATCCGGCGCAGAGACGGTGATCAGCCGGCTGGCGGATTTCCCCGCCGTCGTCACCGCCTTTGCGAGCTGGCAGGACGCCTGATCGGCGTCGCCGGCTTGTCGCCCTATCGGGCCCCTTCGTCGTAGCCCGCATAGACCACCACGGCCCGCGCCGAGGCCGGATCGATCGCGATGGCCTCGTCGACATAGACGAATGTCTGCGCGCCCGCGTTCCGGGTGACCGGCACGCTGGTCTGGCCGAGCTGGGAATAGATCACATCCTCGCCGTTGAGGATCGCGATCCGGATCGGCAGCGACACGGTCCGGTTCGTCGCCGCGGGTCCGGGCATCACCCTTCCGGCGATGCCGATCTTCATTCGCAACTTTCCATCAACGATCCGGCAATCGCGGGTCGCTTCTGTCACTGACGCCACATAGTCGATGTCGTCGCCGGCCTTCTTAGTGAGAATGGCGGTGCCCTCGCGCAAGTTCACATTCGGACAATATCGCGCCTCGGTCCCCTGCGCGTCGGCTGTGGACGCCGGCGGTGCCGCGTTGCTCGCGAGATCGGCGCCGGAATTCGTCGAGGAGCAGGCCGCAAGCAGCGCCAGCGCGCCGCCGAATGCCAGACCCCTTGCAGCGATCACCATATGCATCAGTCGGTTCTTCCCTTATTGTGGCCTGCCGTTCTATATCAGCCCGTGAACGGATAGGCGACTGATCGAAGTCATGCCAGACGGGCGACCGGCAAACTGGTCGGCCAGATCACGGGCGGCTCCGATCCGAAGCGAAGTGGAGACGATGTGCAATATGTGAGTTCGCGGGGCGAGGCGCCGGTGCTCGGCTTCGCCGACGCCCTGCTGGCAGGTCTCGCGAGCGATGGTGGGCTCTATGTGCCCGAGACCTGGCCGGTCCTGTCCGCCGACACCATTCGCGGTTTCGCCGGACGTCCCTATGCAGAAGTGGCCTTCGACATTCTCGCCCCGTTCGTGGGCGACGATATCGCAGCCGCGGACCTGAAGCGGATGGTGGAAGACGCCTATGCGACCTTCCCGCATCCAGCGGTCGCCCCCCTCGTCCAGATCGGCCCCTCGCACTTCGTTCTGGAGCTGTTCCATGGACCGACATTGGCCTTCAAGGACGTCGCGATGCAGCTCATCGCGCGCCTGATGGACCATGTCCTCGGCCAGCGGAAGCGGCGCGCCAGCATCGTCGGTGCGACCTCGGGCGACACCGGAGGCGCGGCAATCGCGGCCTTCGCCGCAAGCCAGCGGACCGACATCTTCATCCTGTTCCCGCATGGGCGCGTCTCGCCGGTGCAGCAGCGCCAGATGACCACTTCCGGGGCCGACAACGTCCATGCCGTCGCTATCGATGGAACCTTCGACGACTGCCAGGCCCTGATCAAGGCGATGTTCAACGACCGCCGGTTCCGCGAGACGGTCGCGCTTTCGGGCGTCAACTCGATCAACTGGGGCCGGATCATGGCCCAGATCGTTTATTATTTCACCGCCGCGGCCAGCCTTGGCGCGCCGGACCGAGCTGTTTCCTTCACCGTTCCGACGGGTAATTTCGGCGACATCTTCGCCGGTTACGGCGCCAAGCGCATGGGCCTGCCGGTCGAGCGGCTGGTGATCGCCACCAATGAGAACGACATCCTGGTTCGCACGCTCGATCGCGGACGCTACGAGACCACCGGCGTCCACGCCACCATGTCGCCGTCGATGGACATCCAGGTCTCATCCAATTTCGAACGCCTGATCTTCGAGGCGAGCGGACGTGATGGCGAGATGGTACGGCGGCTGATGCAGCAACTGTCCCAATCCGGTAGCTTTACCCTTCGCGAACCGGTTCTGGCCGCGATCCGCGCGGAATTCGACGCCGGGACGACCGACGAACCGGCGACCGCCGAAACGATCGCGCGGATGCTGACGACGACGGCCTACCTCATCGACCCGCATACCGCCGTCGCTGTCGCGGTCGCGGAAAGCCGCCTCGGCCGCGAGCCGATGATCACGCTCGGCACAGCTCATCCGGCGAAATTTCCGGCCGCGATCAAGAAGGCGACGGGGATTTCGCCGGCGCTGCCGCCGAGCCACGCCGACCTCATGCAAAAGCGCGAGACGCTGGACCGGTTGCCGAACGAAATCGGCGCGGTCCAAGACTATATTCTCGCGCGATCGCGCGCCGTCAGTCAGGGAGCCGAAGCATGAGCGTCGACATCACGAAGCTCTCGAACGGTCTGACCATCGCCACCGAGACCATGCCGCATCTGGAGAGCGCCTGCCTGGGAATCTGGGTGAAGGCCGGCGCCCGCGACGAGGCGCCCGAGGAGCATGGCATCGCCCATTTGCTCGAGCACATGGCCTTCAAGGGCACGAATCGCCGCAACGCCCGCCAGATCGCCGAGCAAATCGAGGACGTCGGCGGCGAGATCAACGCGGCAACCAGTTCCGAGACGACTTCCTACTACGCGCGTGTCCTGAAAAACGACGTGCCGCTGGCGCTCGACATTCTGACCGACATCCTGATCGACTCACGCTTCGACGAACAGGAGCTCGAACGCGAGCAACAGGTGATCCTGCAGGAAATCGGCGCGGCCGAGGACACGCCGGACGACATCGTCTTCGATCATTTCCAGGAAGCGGCCTATCGCGGCCAGATCGTCGGCAGGCCGATCCTCGGCACGCGGCAGACGGTCAAATCCTTCGACCCGGGCAACCTGCGGACCTATCTGGCGCGGCACTATTCGCCCGACCGGATGATCGTTTCGGCGGCGGGCGCCGTCTCCCACCAGGCGATCGTGGACCAGGTGCAGGCCGCGTTCGGATCGAGCGTGGCGTCGCCCTTGCCGCTGCGCTCGGAGCCGCGCACGCCGGCCGCCTATACCGGCGGCGAGTTCCGTCAGGAACGCGACCTGATGGACGCCCAGATGGTTCTTGGATTCGAGGGGCGCCCCTATTACGCTCGCGATTTCTACGCCTCGCAGGTGCTGTCGCTGATTCTCGGGGGCGGGATGTCGTCACGGCTGTTCCAGGAAGTGCGCGAGCGGCGGGGCCTTTGCTACGCCATCTACGCCTTCCACTGGAGCTTTTCCGATTCCGGCATCTTCGGCGTCCATGCCGCGACGGGCGAGGCGGAACTCGCCGAACTCGCGCCGGTGATCGTCGACGAACTTGTCAATGCGGCAGCCGGGATCACCGAGGTGGAGGTCACGCGCGCCCGCGCGCAAATGCGATCCAGCCTGTTGATGTCGCAGGAGAGCCCCGCCTCCCGGGCCGCGCAGATCGCTCGCCAGCTTCTGTTCAACGGTTCGACGATCGCCAATGAGGAACTGATCGGACGTCTCGACGCGATCACGGCGCCGCGCCTGTCCGACCTCGCCGAGCGGTTATTCATGGGCCAGCCCCCGACGCTCGCCGCCATCGGCCCGGTATCGCGCCTGCCAGATACCGCCGAGATCGTCGCCCGCCTCGATAGCGGGGCGGGATCCGAGGCCAGGGTCGCCGCAGGTCACTGACGCGGGCGATGAGCATTCTCGACCATCTGACTGGACCGCAGCTTCCGAGCCTGGAAGGCGACGGGATCTTGCTGCGCATGCCCCGGCGCGGCGACTACGCGGCCTGGCGAGCGCTAAGAGGCGACAGTCGCGAGTTCCTGAAGCCGTGGGAGCCGTTATGGACGGCAGATGAGTTGTCGTGGGAGGCCTATCGCCTGCGTATTCGCCGCTACAATCAGGACGCGCGCGAAAACACCAGCTTCACCTTCTTTCTGTTCGACGCGGAAGGCCGAACGCTGTACGGCGGCACAACCATCGGCCAGATCCGGCGGGGGGTCGCCCAATCCGGCACATTGGGCTACTGGATGGGCGAGCGCTATGCCGGCTCCGGGCTGATGCCACGGGCGGTCGATCTCATGAAGCTGTTCGCCTTCGACGTGCAGGGGCTGCATCGTATCGAGGCAGCATGCCTGCCGTCCAACACCCGATCGATAAGGTTGTTGGAAAAATGCGGTTTCACACGCGAGGGTCATCTGCGAAACTATCTCAAAATCGCCGGGCGGTGGGAGGATCATTATCTTTACGCGCTGCTCGCCGAAGAATGGTCGCGATCGAGGTCCAGGGAACGGCTCTGTGCCCTCCCCGCGGAGTGATCGCGGCATGGCTGTGACGCAGAGACGCAAGAAGGCTTCGCGAACGGCTATGCGATCCACACTCCCGTCCGGGAAACTGATTCTCGCGCTCATCGCGCTCGTCCTGGCGTCTTTCGTCACCGCGGCACCGTCGCGGGCGTTGGAGCCCGTCAGCATTTCGCGGGACGACACCGCCATCGACCTGAAACCCGCCGTTGACATCCATCGCGGCCAGGGACGCAGCTTCCAGGTCGCCACCGTTCCCGGCGCCGACGGGATCGTGCGACGGATCGAGATCGAGGCGAATTCACCCGACGCCTCGGGCAATTGGGCGGTCTTTGCTCTCGCCAACAACACCGACGAGCAGATCGACCGCCTCGTCGTCGCGCCGCATTTCCGTCTCGTCGGATCGGGTATCGTCTGGCCGGATCTCGGCTCCCAGCGTATCGCCTCGATCACGCCCTCCCAGGGCTTCGCGCTCGAACGCCAACCCAGCTCGGACGCCGACGTCTTTCTGGTGACGCTCGATCCGGGCGCGATCGTCACCTTTGTCGCCGAACTGACGGCCTACAACCTCCCGGATATCCGGCTTTGGGAGCCGAACGCCTACAAGGACACGATCAACGCCTTTACCCTGTACCGCGGCATCGTCCTCGGCATTTCCGGCCTGCTGGCGGTGTTCCTGACCATCCTGTTCGTGGTCAAGGGCTCGGCGATGTTTCCCGCGACGGCCGCGCTCGCCTGGGCCGTGCTCGCCTATATCTGCATCGACTTCGATTTCTGGCAGAAACTCGTGCCGATCCTGCCGGGACAGGAACGAATGTGGCGCGCCGGAACGGAGGTGGCGCTCGCCTTCACGCTGGTCGTCTTTCTCTACGCCTACCTCAATCTCAACCGCTGGCACGGCCTATTGTCGATCTTTACCGTGCTGTGGCTCGCAGCGCTCGGAACGCTGGGCGCCGTGGCCGCCTTCGATCCGGTGATCGCCTCGGGAATCGCCCGCCTCTCGCTTGCCGCCACCGCGGTCGTCGGGCTTGGGCTGATCGCGACGTTCGCCGCCCAGGGCTTCGACCGGGCAATCATGCTGATCCCGACCTGGTGTCTCATCCTGCTGTGGCTCGTCGCCGGGTGGATGACGACAACCGGCCGCATCGACAACGACATCATCCAGCCGGCGCTCGGCGGCGGTCTGGTGCTGATCGTGCTCCTCATCGGCTTCACGGTGATGCAGCATGCCTTCGCCGGCGGTGGCTTCGCGCAGGGACTTTTGTCGGACATGGAGCGGCGCTCGCTGGCGCTGGCGGGCACCGGGGACGCGATCTTCGATTGGGACGTCAGCCGCGACCGCATCTTCGCCGGCGCCGACGGCGACGCTCTCGCCGGCATGCCGGTCGCATCGATGAACGGTCCGGCGCGGGACTGGCTGCCGATCCTCCACCCCGACGACCGCGATCGCTTCAGGCTGACTTTGGACACGATCCTGGAACATCGCCGCGGGCGCATCTCGCAGGAATTCCGTTTGCGCGACGAAGACGGGCATTATCACTGGATGGCGCTGCGCGCCCGCCCGGTCCTCGGCAGCGATGGCGAGGTTGCGCGCTGCGTCGGGACGCTGAAGGATGTGACCGAGCGCAAGAAGGCTGAGGAGCGGCTGCTGCACGATGCGCTGCACGACCAGTTGACCGGACTGCCCAACCGCGAGCTGTTCATGGACCGGCTGGATGCCATTGGCGTCCTTGCGGCGACCCGGTCCGACGTCCATCCGACGATCTTCGTGATCGATCTCGATCGCTTCAAGCAGGTCAACGACGATTTCGGCATCGCCACCGGCGATACCATCCTGCTCACCCTGGGGCGCCGGCTGAAGCGCCTGTTGAAGCCCGAGGATTCGCTCGCCCGCCTCGGCAGCGACCAGTTCGGGCTGATCCTGTTGTCGCAAACCGAGGTCGGGGCCGTCGCGGCCTTCGCCGAGACACTGCGCGACGGCATCAAGGCGCCGATCACCTTCGCCAACCGGGAAATCGTACTGACCGGCGCGATCGGTCTGACCGGCTGGACGGAATCGTCCAGCCCGGACGAGGTGCTCAAGGAGGCGGAACTCGCCATGTACGAGGCGAAGCGGTCCGGCGGCGACCGCATCGAGCCGTTCCGACCCTCCTACCGGAGCGCCGGCTATGGCCGCCTGCAGGTGGAATCGGACCTGCGCCGCGCCTTCGAGCGCAACGAGCTGTCGCTTGCGTTCCAGCCGATCATCCGGCTCGACGGCGAGGAAACCGCCGGTTTCGAAGCGCTGCTGCGCTGGGAGCACCCGCGGCGCGGCGCGATCTCGCCGACCGAGTTCGTGCCGATCGCCGAGAGCACGGGCCTGATCGTCCAGCTCGGCCAGTTCGCCCTCGAGGAAGCTGCCCGGCGACTGAGCGACTGGCACCGGATGACGGGAAACCAGAAGCTGTTCATGTCCGTGAACATCTCCAGCCGGCAGTTGATCCGTCAGGACCTGATCGCCGACGTCAAAACGGTTCTGGAGCGTTACCGCCTGCCGCAGGGGAGCCTCAAGCTGGAACTCACCGAATCGATCGTGATGGACAATCCCGAGCGCTCGGCGCAACTGCTGACGCGGCTGCGCGGCCTCGGCGTCGGGCTTTCGCTGGACGATTTCGGCACCGGCTACTCCTCCCTCGCCTATCTGATGGGCTTTCCCTTCGACACGCTAAAGATCGACCAGTCGTTCCTGAAGAACAACAGCCAGCCGCAACGCCCGATCATCCTGCACTCGATCGTCACGATGGCCCACGATCTCGGCTTGCAGGTGGTCGCGGAAGGCGTCGAGACCGACGCCGACGTCGTCCTGCTGCGTCAGCTGAATTGCGAATACGCCCAGAGCTTCATGTTCTCGCAGCCGCTGTCGGCCGAGCAGGCACGCAAGGCGCTGAACGATCAAATGGCCGGATTGAAGCGGGCTAGTTGATGCTGTAACGCGCTGGCGCAACCAGCGCGGATCGCCAAAAGCGCGAAGCGATTGTTGTTCGATGCCTTAGGCGTGGCCGGCATCGCTGGCCAGGAACGCCGCGTCGATCCCCAGCAAGGCAAGGGCGCGGCCATATTTTTGGTCGAGCTGATTATCGAAGACGATGCCGAGATCGGCCTTGCAGGTCAGCCAGCCATTCGCCGCGATTTCGTTCTCCAATTGCCCCGGCGCCCAGCCGGCATAGCCGAGCGCCATGATCGCGGTGCGGGGACCGATGCCTTGCGAAATCGCCTTGAGGATATCGAGCGTGGGGGTCAGCGAAATCCGATCGTCCACCGGCACGGTCGAGTCGGAATCGTAATCGTCCGAGTGAAGCACGAAGCCCCGGCCCTTTTCCACCGGACCACCCATGCAGACCGACACTTCCAGTCCCTTCTCCGGCAGGTGGATGTCTGTCTCGCTGGCCACGATGCCGAGTTGGGTCAAAAGAGCGGGAAAACTGACCGGCTGCGGCTTATTGATGATGAAGCCCATCGCCCCGTTCGCCGAATGGGCGCAGAGATAAATCACGCTGCGCACGAAGCGTTCGTCCTCCATGCCCGGCATGGCGATGAGAAAATGCCCCTCGAGCGTGGTATCGACGCTGTCGTGTCCGATGTCGTGATCCATGTTCATACCAACCACATATTGTGCCCGGATGTGGGCCTGAAGACTCTCACCATTCGGACGATTAGACCAGAGCAAGCGGGCCACGCCTATGGGTGAAAATTATGCCTTCTCGTTATTTTGAATGGCGGGCGGACGGCCATACGGTCTAGTGAGGCTTGACGGTGGTCGTCTTCGCCCGATTTCGTCCACCGCGCGATGGGAGTGGATCATGAGACGGACCAGCCTGATGGCGCACGGCGTTGCCGCCGTGCTTGGCCTCGCTCTTCTGGCCGGCGAAGCTCACGCCGCGAGTGATGGCGCGACGCTGGCAACCGATCAGGTGACGATTAGGTTGACGCGCGAGACCGCCATGCCGGACGGCACGGTGCGCGGCGCGCTGGTCGTCGATCTCGCGCCGGGCTGGAAGACATACTGGATCGACCCCGGCGCCTCCGGAATCCCTCCCACGATCGACTTTTCAAGGACCCGTGGACTCGGCGGCGCTACGCTTCGCTTCCCCGCCCCACATCGCCTCGGTGAGGATTTCAGCCGCGCCAACGGTTACAAGCAGCCGATCTCGATCGCCTTCGAACTCGCACCGAAGCCGCAAGCGGCGATCGGACCGGTCGAAGCGCAGATCCTGCTCGGCGTCTGCGCCGAAATCTGTATCCCGGTACAGGCGAACCTCACCGGCGGGAGCGACGCGGCCGTCGACGCGCCCGTCGTCGCAGCGGCCTTCTCGGCGCTGCCGGACCGCTCGGGCGACATCGGTCGGATCCGATCGGCGGTCGCCGACGGCACGGGTGACTGGCTGACGATCACCGCCGAATACGCCGGGGCAGCCGAAGCGCCGGATCTTTTCGTGCGGGGGCCGGAAGGCTGGTATTTCGGTGAACCGGCCGCCCCGACCAGTCAAGCGGACGACCTCGTCTTCAGGGTCGAGGTTGTGGATCGGCCGCCTGGCGCCGAAGGCGCGCCGGAGACGATCGACGTCGTCTTCACCGATGGTCCACGCGCCTTCGAGGCCAACGACATTGTGGTTCTGGACAATCCTTCGCAGGGCTGACAGGCTCGACAAAAAGGCTGGGTGCCCCACATCCGGCATCGCTGGCGCTTGGCCAGGATCAAGCCGCTTGGCGGCGCAGAGAGGGACGAAATATGGCTATCGGCGTAGGCGACAAGCTTCCGAACGCGACATTGAAGACCAAGGTGCCGGACGGGCCCGCTGATCTGTCCACCGACGAGATCTTCGCCGGCAAGAAGGTCGTGCTCTTCGCCGTGCCCGGCGCCTTCACGCCGACCTGCTCGATGAACCATCTGCCCGGCTTCCTGACCCACAATGACGAGATCCGCGCCAAGGGCGTCGATACCATCGCCGTCGTGGCGGTCAACGACGTGTTCGTCATGAGCGCCTGGGAAAAGGCCAATGACGCGGCCGGCAAGATCCTGTTCCTGTCGGATGGAAACGGCGAATTCACCAAGGCCGTCGGCCTCGACGTCGACCTGTCGGTGGCGGGCCTCGGCGTGCGGTCGAAGCGCTATTCGATGATCGTCGAGGACGGCGTCGTCAAAGCCCTGAATGTCGAGGAATCGCCGGGTCAGGCGGACAAATCGTCGGCCGAGGCACTGCTCGAGCAGCTGTAAGCCACTCCGGCAAACGCTTGAAGAGGGTCCGCCCGGACGTTACCTCGCGGGCCGTCTTCCCCTCTTGAACGGCTCCATGCCCGCCCGCGCCAATTCATCCGCACGCTCGTTGAGTTCATTGCCGTCATGGCCGCGAACCCAGTGGAACGTGACCTCGTGGCGACCCTTCTCCGCTTCGAGCCGCTGCCACAGCTCGGCATTCTTCACCGGCTTCTTGTCGGCGGTCTTCCAGCCATTGCGCTTCCAGCCGTGAATCCATTTGGTGATGCCGTCGCGCATATAGGTGGAGTCGGAGTACAGATCGACGGCGCAGGGTCGCTTCAAAGCGGCCAGCGCCTCGATCACGGCCGTGAGCTCCATGCGGTTGTTGGTGGTCAGTTCCTCGCCACCCTTCAACTCCTTGGCCGCGCCGTTGAAGCGCAGGATCGCGCCCCAGCCGCCCGGCCCCGGATTGCCCGAACAGGCGCCGTCGGTATGGACCTCGACCCGGTTCGTCCCGCTCATGCCTTCATCCGTTCCGTATCGAACCCGTAACCCGAAGCGCTGTCGACCGAGCGGTGGAAGCGCAGCTTGCGCAAATATTCCTTCGGGTCCTTCTTGGTCACGAAGGAGCCCTCCGGCGTGTTCAGCCAGTCGTAGAGCCGCGTCAGCAGGAAGCGCAGCGACGCGCCGCGGCAAAGGACGGGAAGCACTGCCAGCTCCTCGTCCAGCAACGGCCTGACCGCGGCATATCCCTCGAGCAGCGCCCTGCCCTTGGTCACGTTGAAGCTTGCATCCGACTCGAAGCACCAGGCGCATAGCCCGATCGCCAAATCGTAGGCCAGGAGGTCATCGCAGGCGAAATAGAAGTCGATCAGGCCGGACAACTCACCGGAGAGGAAGAAGACGTTGTCGGGGAAGAGATCGGCGTGGATGATCCCGCGCGGGATATCCGCCGGCCAGTTCGCTTCCAGGAACGCCAGCTCCGCCGCGATTTCCTCCGAAAGGCCCGGCTCCACCTCGTCGGCGCGGCCATCGCAACTCGCAAACAGCGGCCGCCAATCGGCGAGTGCCAGGCCGTTTGCCCGATGCAGCGGGAAATCGACAGCTTCGGCGTGCATGCGCGCCATGGCGCCGCCGACGGCCCGGCAATGGTCCGATGAGGGCCTGCGGGTCCACATGCCTTCCAGAAAGGTGAAGATCGCCGCCGGGCGGCCGGAGAGTTCTCCGAGCGACTCGCCGGCGCGCGTGTGGACCGGCAGGGGGCAGGACAGCCCACGGTCGGCCAGATGCTCCATCAGACCGACGAAGAACGGCAGGTCGTGGCGGTTCACCCGCTTTTCGTAGAGCGTCAGGATGAAGGTCCCGCCGCCGGTGCGCAGCAGAAAGTTCGAATTTTCGACGCCCTCGGCGATGCCCTTGTAGCTCAGCAGCGGGCCGAGGTCGTAGTCGGCGAGAAACGCCGTCAGCTGCGATTCCGAAACGTCCGTATAGACCGCCACGCTCAGACCTGACCGTTCACAAAGGCCATGTCCGCAGCCGTCAGCGGCGTCTGGCGAAGGCTGCGCATGACCGGGAAGTTCTCGGTCTCCTCCGCCGTCCGCACCAGTTCGATGGCGACCTCGAACCGCTCGCGGAAGGCAGCGACGATGGCGTCGATGAGGATTTCCGGCGCCGAGGCCCCGGCCGACATCGCGATGATGCCATCGGGAACGACCGCGTCCCAGGGAATGTCCGCCACGCCCTCCACGAGAACGCCCTCGGCCGCGCCGAAGCGCTCCGCCACTTCGACCAGCCGGCGCGAATTCGACGAGTTCGGCGCACCGACGACGAGGAAGACGTCGGCGCCGGGGGCGGCGGCCTTCACCGCCTCCTGCCGGTTGGTCGTGGCATAGCAGATCGATTCCGACGAGGGCGCGTGCAGCGCCGGAAACTTCGCCTTCAGCGCTTCCACGATGCCGATCGTGTCGTCCACAGACAGCGTCGTCTGGGTGACGAAGCCGAGGGCCGAAGGATCGCTCGGAACATAGGCGGCGACATCGGCCTCGGTCTCGATCAGGGTCACGGCGCCCTCGGGCAACTGGCCCATGGTGCCCACGACCTCCGGATGACCGCGATGACCGATCAAAAGGACATGGCGACCGAGCCGCATGTGCCGCATCGCCTGCTTGTGGACTTTGGACACCAGCGGGCATGTGGCGTCGAGATAAAGCATCTCACGCGCCTCGGCCGCCGCCGGAACCGATTTCGGCACGCCATGCGCCGAAAAGACGACCGGCTGGCCGTCGTCGGGAATATCGTCGAGTTCCTTGACGAAGACCGCGCCCATGTTGCGCAAACCTTCGACGACATAGCGGTTGTGGACGATCTCATGGCGGACATAGACCGGCGCGCCGTATTTCTTCAGCGCCAGAACGACGATCTGGATCGCCCGGTCGACGCCGGCGCAAAAGCCGCGCGGCTCGCACATGCGGATCGTCAGTTTCGGCTTTGCGGCGGGGACGGGCAAGAATGGCTCCGGGGTTGGCGGAATGGATCGGTTGGGGGGCCGAATGAAGGGATCAGTCCGGGATGTGTCAAGTCTCGCCGTCCCTACAGCATGATGCAGGAGATCGGAATCCGTTTTCGGAGCACCGCTTCGCGGGACCTGATAGGCCGCTCCATAGCGCCACGGGCGTTAAGGCTAACGACATCTAAAGCTTGGCGGGGCCGTCCTTCGAATTTACTCAGGATACCGAATGAATTCGGGAGAGGTCCGATGCTCGAGCAAAGACGCAATCGCCGACGCCGGGTCTGCCTGGCCGGCGCGGTGACCTGCGGCCCCGAAAGCGCGATCCTGCCTGTCCGGATCAAGAACCTGTCCGATCATGGCGCCGAAATCGTCGCTGCGGGTGGACACATTCCCTCGCGCGATGTCGAGTTTTCCGTTCAGCGGGATGACGCGCGGATCAGATCGGCCAAGGTCGTCTGGCGCCGAATGCGGCATTTCGGCCTCGAATTCAGCGACGGTCGCGACGACCGGGGCGATACGGACGCCACGGTCCGGCGGCTCCTCTCAAATCTCGGCAGGGCCGATTCGACACGCGGCGACTGAACAGTTCAGCCCGAGGCGCCGGTGGCCGCCCGAGCCGCTCGCCGATCCCGCACCACGAGCAGGACCGTCATGATGGCGAGCACCAAGGCCAGCCCGTACCATGTAATGGCGTATTGCAGATGGCTGTTCGCGATCTCGATGACAGTGGTCCCACCGACAGGCCAACCGCCGGGCGCGCGCCCCGGCCCTGCATCGACGAAAAATGGCAGCAGCCGCGCGTCGCTCGTCAGCGTCAGGCCGGCGGCCATCGCATCGAGATCGCGCCAATAAAAGATCTTCTTGGCCGTATCGTTGTCGGGCACGAAATAACCTGACTTCCGGGGTGGCGCGTTCCTTGCCAGACCCGTGATCGTCACGCGTCCCTCGACCTGCCCCTTCGCCCGTGTCGCCGGGTCGCGCATCTCGTAGGGCACAAAGCCGCGATTGACGAAGAGGACGTCGCCACCGGCGGTAACGAACGGTGTGTAGACGTTCCAGCCGGCCTGGCCCTCGAAGGTCGACAGGAAGTAGCGCTCGCCATCGTGGAGGAAGCGGCCCTCGGCGGTAACTGGCGTGTAGTCGACGTCGCCGGTTTCGGCAAAGCGGGCGACAAGCGTGTCGAGGTCGATGGGATCGGCATCGGTCCGTTGCTCGATCCGCGAAACGAGGCCTTCCTTCCAATGAAGCCGCTCGACCTGCCAGGTGCCAAGCACGACGAGGATGGCCACGCCGACGAGGCAACCAGCCAGCGCCAGCCAAAAGCGTCCGCGGGACATGCGGCCTGGCGCGTCCTTGGCGGTGGGGCTCACGGGAGCGACTTCATCGGTCACGGTCGAGGCTTCCTTCCGAAGCCTGGTGCTTGTATTGCAGCGCGATCATCAGTCCCTTGAGACTGCGGAGCAGCGGCAGGCTCAAAATCAGTGTCAGCGGCAACCAGAGCAGGAAATGCACCCACAAGGGAGGGCCGACCGCGACTTCCAGCCAGAGGGCCAGCCCGACGACGACAAAGCCGATGATCAGGATGACGAACACCGCAGGACCGTCGCCGCTATCGATGAAGGCGTAATCGAGATCGCAGTTGGAACAGCGCGGCGCGATGGTCAAAAAGCCCGAAAACAATCGCCCCTCGCCGCAGCGGGGACAGCGGCCTCGCAATCCAGCCCTGGCCGGCTCGGCCAGCGTATGCGGCGCCCTGTCCTCGCCCATCGGTTCATCTCCTGAAAAGGCAAGAGGCGGTCGCTCACGCGCCGCCTCCTCCACAACTCCATAACATCGCCTCCGGCCGGCTGATAACCGCCTTAGCCCTCGGCGATCGGCGCGCCCCAACTACCCCAGATATAGACGGCGAAGAACAGGAACAGCCAGACGACGTCGACGAAGTGCCAGTACCAGGCAGCCGCCTCGAAGCCGAAATGCTTCTGTGGAGTGAACTGCCCCTTCATCGCCCTGATCAGGCAGACGGTGAGGAAGATCGTCCCGATGATGACGTGGAAACCGTGGAAACCGGTCGCCATGAAGAAAGTCGAACCGTAGATCGACCCGGCAAAGGCGAAGGGCGCGTGGGCGTATTCATAGAACTGGACGTAAGAGAAGATCACACCGAGGATGATGGTCAGCGCCAATCCCCAGATCAGACCCTTGCGGTCATTGTGCAAGAGCGCGTGGTGAGCCCAGGTGACCGTGGTGCCCGACAAAAGCAGCGTGATGGTGTTGAAGAGCGGCAGGTGCAGCGGATCGAGCACGTCGATGCCGACAGGCGGCCATTGCCCGCCCAGCGCTTCGGCGCGCAGCGGCTGCACGGCTTCGCCGGGAAAAAGGCTGGCGTCGAAGAACGCCCAGAACCAGGCGGCGAAGAACATCACCTCGGAGGCGATGAACATGATCATGCCGTAGCGCAGATGCAGCGACACAACCCGCGTATGGGCGCCCTCGCGGCCTTCCTTGATGGTATCCGACCACCAGGCGAACATCACGTAGAGGACGATGGCGAGACCGAGGAAGAACAGCCACGGACCGGCCATGTCGATGCCGAACACCACAAATTGGTTGCCGGAGAAGTCACGCATGTAGCCGACGAGGCCGAACAACATGATGAACGCGCCGATGGAGCCGATGAACGGCCACGGGCTCGGATCGATGATATGGTAGTCGTGATGCTTGGCGTGCGTGTCTGCCATTACGGGTCCCCGGTCTGATCCTCTATGCCCGCGATCTGCCTATCGGAGATCGCGAGCCAATTCCAGCTTCACTCTTGCCTGTGGCACGCGTCCGATATCCCGGCAGCCCACGCTCTCACAGCTTGTTTATCGTATCCTCGCCTGCGCCCATCTCCGGCGCCGCCGCAACCGACTCATCGGCATCGTCCACCTTGAAGAACGTGTAGGACAGGGTGATGCCCGGCGCATTCTTCAATTCGTCCGCTTCCAGCATGTCCGGATCGACGTAAAAGACGATCGGCATATCCAACTCTTCACCCGGCTGCAGCGTCTGGTTGTCGAAGCAGAAGCAGGCGATCTTGTTGAAATAGACGCCGGCGGCATTGGGCGTGACGTTGAAGGTCGCCTGCCCGGTGACCGCCTTGTCCGAATTGTTCTTCACCCGATAAGACACTTCCCGCGTCTCGCCGAGCTTGACCGTAACCTGCCGATCATTCGGCTGAAACGCCCAAGGCAGGTCACCGGACACGTTGCCATCGAAGCGCACAATCACGGTGCGATCGATGACGCGACTGGAGCCGGTCTCCGCCCGCTGGGTCGTGCCACCGTAACCCGTGACCTGACAGAACAGCTGATAAAGTGGCACCGAAGCGTAGGCCGCGCCGATCATGCCGACGGCAAAGGCCGCGCAGGAAACGGCGATGACGATGCCCTTGCGCCCGGCCGTGCGGGTTTGCGGCCTCGTAGGATTGTGCTCGCCGCCGCTCATGACGCCATCTTCGCGATCGAGACGAAATAGAAGATGACGACGAGCGTCACGAGGACGACGCCGATCGCGATCGAACGGTGCCGCCGCGCCCGCTGCTCCGCATCGGTGAGCCTTACGCGATCCTCTTCCACATCAGGCTCCGATCACGGTCGGCATAGGCCCCAAAAGGGCCTCCGCGAGGAGAATCACGAACAAGCCGAACAGATAGAGGATGGAAAAGGCAAACAGCCGCTTGGCAGGGATCATCTTCGGATCACCGTCGGCCATACGCAACGTGGCATAGGCATGACGGAGAAAGTTCGCGCCAAGAAGGATGGACGCAATGCCATAGACCGGTCCGGCGAAGCCCAAAAGCCAAGGCGCGACACCAACCGGCACAAGCACCAGCGAGTAGAGGAAAATCTGGATACGCGTCGTGCGTTCGCCGGCGACATTCGGCAACATCGGCACGCCGGCGTTGTCGTAGTCTTTCAGCTTGAACAGCGCCAGCGCCCAGAAATGCGGCGGCGTCCAAAGAAAGATGATCAAAAAGAGAACAATGCTCTCGATCGCGACGCCGCCGGTAACAGCGGCCCAGCCAATCATCGGCGGAAACGCGCCGGCGGCGCCGCCAATGACGATGTTCTGCGGCGTCGAGCGCTTCAGCCACATCGTATAGATGACGGCGTAAAAGAAAATCGTGAAGCCGAGCAGCCCGGCCGCGAACCAGTTCGAGGCAAGGCCAAGCAACGATACTGCGAGCAGGGTCAGCCCGAGTCCGAAGGCGAGCGCCGTCTCCGGCTCGACCCGCCCGGCCGGGATCGGCCGCTTCGCCGTCCGTGTCATCACGCCGTCGATGTCGGCATCGTACCACATGTTGAGCGCACCCGAGGCGCCCGCGCCGATCGCGATCGACAGGATCGAGATGACCGCCAGCGTGGGATGCACGGAACCCGGGGCCAGAGCCAGTCCGGTGATCGCAGTAAGCACCACCAGCGACATCACCCGGGGCTTGAGAAGCGCCAGGAAGTCGCGCGGCTCGGCAAGGCTCACGCCGCTGGAGCGGATTTCGCTATTGGTGGGGCCGAGAAGCGTCAAGTCGAACCTCGAACTCGTCCATTTGACCGGTTTCCCGGTCGTGCTGGGCGACTTCCCGGCAGGGAAGAACCCGAATTGGCGCGCCCGGTCCGAAGACCGTAGCGCATTTACCCTGTGACGTCAGCCGGCGCGTCTCACTTCACGCGCGGCAGCTCTTCCCATTGGTGGTAGGGTGGCGGCGAGGACAACTGCCATTCGAGCGACGTCGCACCCGCACCCCAAGGATTGGGCCCGGCGACCCGCTTTTTCGCGAAGGCTTCCCAGATCCCGTAGAGGAATATCAGAACGCCCACGGCCGAGATGTAGGAGCCCATCGACGACACGAAGTTCCAGCCCGCGAACGCCTCCGGATAGTCGACGTAACGGCGTGGCATGCCGGCAGCGCCAAGGAAATGCTGCGGGAAGAACAGGATGTTCACGCCGATAAAGGTCGTCCAGAAGTGAATCTTGCCCACCGTCTCGTTGTACATGTAGCCCGTCATTTTCGGGAACCAGTAGTACCAGGCTCCGAAGATGGCGAAGACCGCGCCGAGCGACAGCACGTAATGGAAGTGAGCGACGACGTAATAGGTGTCGTGTAGCACGCGGTCCAGGCCGGCATTGGCCAGTTTGACGCCGGTGACGCCGCCGACTGTGAACAGGAAGATGAATCCAAGGGCCCACAACATCGGTGTCTTGAACGACAGCGAGCCGCCCCACATAGTTGCGATCCAGGAGAAGATCTTGATGCCTGTGGGCACCGCGATGACCATGGTGGCGAAGACGAAATAGCGCTGCGTGTTGAGCGAGATGCCCGTCGTGTACATGTGGTGCGCCCACACGACGAAGCCGACGACGCCAATCGCGACCATGGCGTAGGCCATCCCCAGATAGCCGAACACCGGCTTCTTCGAGAAGGTCGAGATGATGTGGCTGATGATACCGAAGGCCGGCAGGATCAGGATATAGACCTCCGGGTGACCGAAGAACCAGAACAGATGCTGGAACAGGATCGGGTCGCCGCCACCGGCCGGTGCGAAGAAAGTCGTGCCGAAGTTGCGGTCGGTGAGCAGCATGGTGATGCCACCTGCGAGAACCGGCAGCGACAACAGCAGCAGGAAAGCTGTGACCAGAACCGACCAGGCAAATAGCGGCATCTTGTGCAGGGTCATGCCCGGCGCCCGCATGTTCAGGATGGTGGTGATGAAGTTGATAGCGCCGAGGATCGACGACGCGCCGGCGATGTGCAGCGAGAAGATCGCGAGGTCCACTGCGGGGCCGGGATGGCCCGAGGTCGACAGCGGCGGATACAATGTCCAGCCTGTGCCGGCGCCGTTCGAGCCCGGGGCACCCTCGACGAACATCGACAGGATCAGCAGCGGGAAGGAAACGGCAAGCAGCCAGAACGAGATGTTGTTCAGCCGCGGAAAGGCCATGTCCGGCGCGCCGATCATGATCGGCACCATCCAGTTGGCAAAGCCGCCGATCAAGGCCGGCATGACCATGAAGAAGATCATGATCAGGCCGTGCCCGGTTGTGAATACGTTATAAAGCTGCGGATCGCCGAAGATCTGCAAGCCGGGCTCCTGGAGCTCCATACGCATCGCGACCGAGAGGCCACCGCCGATGATGCCCGCGCAGATCGCGAAGATCAGGTAGAGCGTCCCGATGTCCTTGTGGTTCGTCGAATAGACCCATCGCGTCCAGCCGGACGGCTTGTGAGCGTCATGGGCGTCGTGGGTGGCGCCGTAGGCCATTGTCGATCTCCCTCAAACCCTGTTGATGTTCAGCGGCCGGCAACGGCAATGCCGGCCGCGGAGTCGAGCTCTGCGGTCAGTTGCGCGTTGGCATTTTCCAGATCCTGCGAGGCAGCGGCGTACCAGTTGGCAAACTGCTCCTTCGAAACGACCCGAATAGCGATCGGCATGTTGTAGTGAGCCTGGCCACACAGCTCCGAGCACTGGCCATAGAAGATGCCTTCCCGCCGCGCCTCGAACCAGGATTCATTGATGCGGCCCGGCACAGCATCGACCTTGACTCCCATGGACGGCATCGCAAAGGCGTGAATAACGTCAGCGGAGGTCGACAGCAGGCGAATCACCGTATCCACGGGAACGACCATTTCGTTGTCGACTGCCAGGAGATGGGGATAGGCCCCCTTGTCCTGCTTGCCGAAGCCGTCACGATCCTCTTCGAGCAGCGGATAGGATTCGAAGGAAACCGGCTCCGCCTGCGCCTCAGAGGACGCTTCTGCCGGCTGGTATTCGTAGCCCCAATACCACTGGTAGCCGGTTGCCTTGACGGTCAGCTCCGGCTCGCTTGGCGGATTGTACTGCGCGGTCAGAAGCTGGAAGGACGGGATCGCCAGGAACAGGAGGATGATCACCGGCGCCACGGTCCAGACGACCTCGATCAGCGTATTGTGGCTGGTACGCGATGCGACCCGATTGCGGCTCTCGCGGAAGCGGTAGATGCACCACCCCAAAAGCAGCGCGACGATGATGGTGATCGGGATGACGAAGGCCAGAGCGTACCAGTTGAACCAGCGAATCTGCTCCTGGATCGGAGACATGGCCTCCTGGAGCGTCACCTGCCACGGATGCGGCTGCCCCGGAAGGAAGGCCGCCTCCTGCGCAAAGGCAGCTCCGGTCGTCGCTATAAACGCCGTCGCCGCAAAGATCGATCGTCTCACTCGCATTGTCTCCCTGTCGCGCTCGCGTCAGTTTCCAGTCCCGAACTGGATACTGCCTGGATCCGGCTGACGCCAGCACCCAAAACATACGATAATCCGAATATGTCCGGTAGCCCAGTGCTTCAAACCACGAAACCCGCTTTTCCGCAACATCTTAGAACGGCCGCCCGCTTGCGACATATTCGCGATGCTGCGGGCATAATGCGAGCAACATCAGTCGCTAGCTAGGTTTGCGCCAAGGAAAGCGGTCCGCGCGATGCTCGTTTTGTGCGATTGTCCGCGCGCGATGGCCCTCCGCCTCGCCGGCAAGCGTCTGCGCCGGTAACGAATTATTTGCCATAGATGCGGCAAATGGGAAGCAAGCCTGATTCGGATTTTGCGATGAAACATACCTTTTTGCCGCGACTCGCGGCCTTCGTCCTGATCGCCGCCGCAGCAGCCATTCAACCGGCGGCGGCCCAATCCGGCGCGACCGGAACGGTCAAGTCCCAACATGGCGCTTGGGCTGTTGTCTGCGATCAACCGGCCGGTGCCTCCGGCGAACAATGCGCCCTGCTTCAGAACGTCGTGGCCGAAGACCGGCCCGAAGTCGGCCTGTCGATCGTAGCGCTGAAGACAGCGGACCAGCAGGCGCGCATTCTGCGTGTGCTCGCACCACTGGGCATTCTTCTGCCAAATGGTCTCGGGCTTTATGTCGACGGCAAGGATATCGGCAGAGCGCAGTTCGTGCGCTGCTTCCAGGACGGATGCTTCGCCGAGGTGATTCTCGCCGATGAATTGCTGCAAACGCTGTCCGCCGGCAAGATGGCGACCTTCATCGTCTTCCAGACGCCCGAACAGGGCATTGGCATCCCGGTGGACCTCGACGGCTTCAAGGAAGGCTTCGCCGCCCTGCCATGATCGCAGGCCGGCGCGAGCGGCGGCATGGCTATCCACTCCTGTCCTTCAGCCGTTGGCATGCGGCTCCCGCGCTCTTATGTCGTGGCTTCGAACCTTTCGACCAAGGAGCCTTCATGACCGCGTCGCTTATCGAGCGCTTCGACATTTCCCGAGCCGAGATCGACGCGATCCTGGGCGAAACGCTTCGCGGCGCGGACGATGGCGAATTGTTCCTTGAATATCGCGAATCGGAATCGCTGGTCTTCGACAACGGCCGCCTCAAGGCCGGCAATTTCTCGACCGATCAGGGTTTCGGGCTGAGAGCCGTCGCGGGCGAAGCAGTCGGCTACGCCCATGCCGGTGACTTTTCCGACGCCGCTCTGAGACGCGCGGCCCAGGCCGTTTCGGCGGTCAAGACCGGCCATCGCGGGACCTATGCCGAGCCGCCCACCGGCACCAACCACAGGCTTTATGGCGACGAGAACCCGATCCCCTCGCCGGGTTTCGAGGCGAAGGTCAGGCTTCTCCAGGACATCGACGCCTACGTGCGGGCCAAGGGCGATGATGTGCGCCAGGTCTCCGTGACGCTCGGCTCGCAATGGCAGACGGTCGAGATCCTGCGCGCCGACGGACGCCTGGCCAAGGACGTTCGGCCGCTGGTGCGAATCAACGTGTCGGTCGTCTGCGGCAAGGACGACCGACAGGAATCGGGCTCCTTCGGCGCTGGGGGACGCACCGGCTTCGGCGAGTTCATGCTCACCGACACGTGGCAGGGCATTGCCGACGAGGCGCTGCGCCAGGCCCGGGTCAATCTCAGTGCCGTTCCCGCCCCCGCCGGCACCTTCGACATCGTGCTCGGCTCCGGCTGGCCGGGCGTCATGCTGCACGAGGCGGTGGGCCACGGCCTGGAGGGCGACTTCAACCGCAAGAAGACGTCCGCCTTCTCCGGCCTGATGGGCAGCCAGGTGGCGGCCAAGGGCGTCACCGTTGTCGACGACGGCACCATCGCCGAGCGGCGGGGCTCACTGACGATCGACGACGAAGGCACGCCGACCAACCGGACCGTGCTGATCGAGGACGGCAAGCTCGTCGGCTACATGCAGGACCGCCAGAACGCCCGGCTGATGGGGATGGCGGCCACCGGCAACGGCCGGCGCCAATCCTACGCCCATTCACCCATGCCGCGCATGACCAATACGATGATGCTGGAAGGGCCGCACACGCCGCAGGAAATCATCGCCTCGGTCAAGGACGGCGTCTATGCCGTCTCCTTCGGTGGCGGCCAAGTCGACATCACCAGCGGCAAGTTCGTCTTCGGCTGCACCGAGGCCTACCGGATCCGCGACGGCAAGGTCGAGGAACCGGTGAAGGGCGCGATGCTGATCGGCAACGGACCTGAGGCGATGCACCGGGTGTCGATGATCGGTAACGACGTCGCCCTCGACACCGGGATCGGCATGTGCGGCAAGAACGGCCAGGGCGTGCCCGTCGGCGTCGGCCAACCGCATCTGCGCATGGATCAAGTGACGGTCGGCGGCACCGAGGCCTAAAGGGCACTTCATTCCTCAGAGCGGAACTATAACTTCGGGCATGAGACTATATTTTTCATCGGCCGCGCCGGGCCGACTTCGACGAGGCAGCCGAAACCCTTGCGCCGCTCTTCCATCCTCATCCTGACCGGCGCCGGCATCTCCGCCGAGTCCGGCGTCGAAACCTTCCGCGACAAGGGCGGGGTCTGGTCGCGGGTGAGACTGGAGAATGTGGCGACGCCGGAGGGCTTCGCCCGCGATCCGGCGATGGTACACGCGTTCTACAATGCGCGCCGCGCTGGGCTCTCCACGGTCGAGCCCAATGCGGCCCATCATGCCCTCGCCAAGCTGGAACGCGTCCATGACGGCGCCGTCACGCTGGTCACACAGAATATCGACGATCTGCACGAACGCGCCGGCTCGCGAAATATCGTCCATATGCATGGCGAGCTCACCAAGGCGTTCTGCGCGACCTGCGGCGCCCACTCGGTTGCGGACGGTGATTTGCGCGTCGATCTGGCCTGTGCCGCCTGCGGGCATGCCGGCGGCATGCGCCCGGACGTCGTGTGGTTCGGCGAGATTCCCTATCACATGGACGACATCTACAAACGCCTTCTGGCCGCCGATCTGTTCGTTTCCATCGGCACCAGCGGCGCGGTCTATCCAGCCGCGGGCTTCGTCGCCGAGGCGCGTGCCGCCGGAATCCACACCCTGGAACTCAATCTCGAGCCATCGGACGGCACGCCGCTTTTCGACGAGGCCCGTCACGGCAAGGCAAGCGTCCTGGTGCCGGAATTCGTGGCCGAAATCCTCTCCGGGACCTGACGCGACGGCCGTCTTGGTCTCAATACAGAATACCCGCCGAGCAGGCGGCGGCCGCTACGGATACAACCGTTCGACGCTCCAGGGCGTGCCTGGCCCCTCCCGCCGGAAGACTGCCCGGTCATGCAAGCGAAACTGGCCATCCTGCCAGAATTCGATCTGCGTCGGCACCAGACGGAATCCCGACCAGTGCGGCGGTCTCGGGATAGGAGCGTCGCCATATTGAGCGTCGAGTTCAGCGACCCGGCGCTCCAGCAGCGCCCGGCTTTCGAGCGGCCGTGACTGGTGCGATGCCCACGCACCGACCCGGCTGCCACGCGGCCGTTCGGCAAAATAAACATCGGCCTCGGCGTCGCTGACGATCTCGACCGTCCCGCGCAGCCGCACCTGACGGCGTAGCGACTTCCAATGAAAGCACATGGCGGCCTTGCGGCTAGCCAGAATCTGCCGGCCCTTGGCGCTTTCGAAATTGGTGTAGACGACGAAGCCCCGCTCATCGAACCCCTTCAGGAGCACCATCCTGACATCCGGCAGCCCGTCTTCGTCGACACTGGCCAGCGCGGTCGCGCCCGGATCATTCGGTTCAGCTTCGCCGGCCGCCTCCAGCCATGCGGAGAACAAGGCATAGGGATCGTCTCCGACCGGTGTTTCACCAAGGGTTAATAGTTCCTTCGCCATATTGAACCTGACTTACCTTTTCGGAACACCTTGCCGAATCGCGCGCAGCGACCTTAGACATAAGAGATTGATGGCACCGTTCAAAACTCTTTCAGTGACCGCGCTTCTACTCGGCCTTGGCGGATGCGTCGTGGCGGGACCGGGATATGGCGACATGGTGGATGAAAGTCTCATCACCGGCTCTATTGCGCCGGCGGTCAAGGCTGCGCCAGCCCAGATTTCCGAAGCGCCGGACCAGGTCTCGGACCAGCGCACGGTGCGCAACGCCGTCTCCGCGGCGGATATCGAGGGCGCCGGCGGGCGTTACGCCTGGGCTAACCCGCAGACTGGCGCCAGCGGCGTCATAACAGCGCTGCAGGAAGTGCGTGCGGGACGGCAGATCTGCCGGAAATTCCAGACCTCCCGCCAGCGCTTCGACGGCATCGCCCTCTACAATGGCGAGGCTTGCACGATTGGCGAAGGCGAATGGGCGCTCGTGCGGTTCGACGAAAATCGCTAACTTGCCTTTGTCGGCTTACGGTTCGCCCTTAAATTTCCCACCTCCCGCCTACATATAGGCTTCTGGCGCGGCTTGGCCGCTGTCCGTCGTTCCACATTCGTCCGCATCGTGAAGGACCCATTGCCTCATGCGCGATCCTTACGCCGCTCTTGGCGTCGCAAAATCCGCGAGCGAGAAGGAGATCAAGTCGGCCTTCCGCAAGCTCGCCAAGCAGTATCACCCGGACGCCAACGCGAAGGATCCCAGCGCTGCGGCGCGTTTCAACGAAGCCAACCAGGCCTACGAGATTCTCGGTGACAAGGAGAAGCGGGCGCAATTCGACCGCGGCGAGATCGATGCCGAAGGCAAGCCGAAATTCCAGGGCTTCTCCGGCTTCGGCGGAGGCACTGGCGGCAGTCCGTTCGCCGGGCGGCGTGCCGGCCAGCCGGGAGGATTTGAATTCCGCTCCTCGGGTCGGGCGGAGGATTTCGGCGCGGAGAGCGCGTTCTCCGACTTCTTCGAACAGGCATTCCGTGGCGCGGGTACCGGCACGGGTGGCGATCGCGGCGGGTTTTCGGCGGCGCGCGAAGCGGCGGCCAAGGCTCCCGACATCAAGGCCAATCTCAGGGTGCGGCTTGCCGACATCGTCTCGAACGAAAAGGTCGAGGCCATCTTCCCGAACGGGAAGCGGTTGGCGATCCGGCTTCCCGATGGCGTCGAGGACGGGCAGACCATCCGGCTGAAGGGACAGGGCCAGCCGGCGGTCTATCCGGGCGGAGCGGCCGGAGACGCGCTCGTGACCATCAATGTCGCCGCGCATCCGCGTTTTCGGGTCGAGGGGCGCGATCTCGTGCACGATCTGCCGGTTCCGCTGAAGACGGCGGTGCTCGGCGGCAAGGTCGAGGTCGAGACGCTGGACGGGCGGATCGCCCTGTCGATCCCGGCCTGGACCGATTCCGGCAAGACCTTCCGTCTTCGCGGCAAGGGCCTGACCACCAAGTCCGGCGGGCGGGGGGATCTTTTCGCCACGGTGCGGGTCATGTTGCCGACCGGCGATCACGAACTCGAGGACTTGCTGAGACAGCGGGCCGAAAGCGAGAACGCGGCTGGCTGACCGGCCGTGTTGCCATGGGTTCATCAAGCGGGTGCGCGGAACGGCCGGACGCCCTGCGCTTGATGGTCGGGCGGGCCTATGTCATACCCGCCGCCGCAAAACTATCGATTGCCAAGACATGCAAGGGAACAACGCCATGGCCCAGTCGACCAGCCTGATGGACGGCAAGCGCGGCCTTGTCATGGGTGTTGCGAACAACCGCTCGATCGCTTGGGGTATCGCCAAGGCGCTTGCCGCGCAGGGAGCCGAGATCGCGCTGACCTATCAGGGCGATGCCTTGAAGAAGCGCGTCGGGCCGCTCGCCGACGAGATCGGCGCCGTTCTTGCCGGACATTGCGACGTGACCGACGAGACTACAATCGACGCCGTCTTCGCCGATGTCGAACAGCGCTGGGGCAAGATCGATTTCCTCGTTCACGCCATCGCCTTTTCAGACAAGGACGAGCTGACCGGACGTTATGTCGAGACGTCGCGGGAAAACTTCCGCAAGACGATGGACATTTCGGTCTATTCGCTCACCGCAGTCGCGGCGCGAGCGGAAAAGCTGCTGGTCGATGGTGGATCAATCCTGACGCTGACCTATTACGGCGCTGAGAAGGTGATGCCGCACTACAACGTGATGGGCGTCGCCAAGGCCGCTCTGGAGGCATCTGTTCGCTATCTCGCCGTCGATCTCGGCAAGCAGGCGATCCGGGTCAACGCCATCTCGGCCGGGCCGATCAAGACGCTGGCCGCCTCGGGTATCGGCGATTTCCGCTACATTCTCAAGTGGAATGAGTACAATTCGCCGCTCAAGCGCACCGTGACCACCGACGAGGTCGGTCAGTCGGCGCTGTATCTCCTGTCCGACATGTCACGCGGCGTCACAGGGGAAGTTCACCATGTCGATTGCGGTTACCACACCGTCGGCATGAAGGCGGTGGATGCGCCCGATATTTCCGTGGTGAAGGACCTTCCCTAGAGCGCCGTGCGGGTGATCGGACGGATAAAGGACGCTCTAACACCTCATCGAGCATCGGCATGATCCAAAAACCGGATTCCACTTTTTGGTCCGCTGCTCCAGGTGCCGACCGGCGGCGTCACGGCTGACCATGGCGCTCCCGGACCTTTATCTTTGCCGCCACGGCCAGACCGACTGGAATGCAGAAGGCCGTCTGCAGGGTCAGGAAGATGTCCCTCTCAATGCTCTCGGCCGCGCCCAGGCGAAGCGCAATGGCCGCTATCTGCGCAATGTCCTCGGCAAGGGCGCGCGGAAATTTCGTTTTCTATCGAGCCCGCTCTCCCGCGCCGCCGAAACGATGCGGATCATCCGCTCCGAGCTTGGTCTGGATGCCGACGACTTTGCCACGGACGGACGCTTGGTCGAGTTGCATTTCGGCGACTGGCAGGGATCGACCATCAAGGAAGTCCGTGCCCGCGATCCAGAGGGGATCGCGGCGCGCAAGGCCCACAAGTGGAATTTCGTGCCGCCCGGTCCCGATGCGGAATCCTACGCGATGCTCGCTGAGCGCGTGCGACCTGTCTTCGACGCGTTGACCGAGCCAACCATCGTCACCGCCCACGGCGGCGTCACGCGCAGCTTTCTAAACATCTACAACGATCTCGCCACCGACGAGGCATCGCATGTCGGGATCCCACAGGACCGCATCCTGCATTATCGCGAGGCGGTCGTCAGTTGGGTCTGAATTGGCTCCCGGTCAGCCGACATCCACCAGATGCATGTTTCCCGGCTCATCGAAGATCAGCACGACGCTCATGCCGGGCAGAACGGCCTCATAGTCGAAATGCTCCGGCAGGTCGTAGGTCTGCCCGTCGCTCAATTTCAGCTGCGCGCGCTCCCGATCGATCGATTCGATCGTGCCATCCACCTCCTGCGCCATCGACGGGATCGTCATTGCAACGGTTAGGAAGGACGTTGCGAAAAATGCGAGAATTTTCCTGGTCACGGCTTGCCCTCGTAGCGTTGTCGGTCCGTGCGCGCTCGCATTTGAATATTTGCGCGGTGGCGGGCCACGCCGGCAGGGCCCGAAGCACCTCGCCGACCAGGCAAATCTCACCCCGGATTGTGTCAATTCTCGTACCGTCTCGTTACGTTTGATGTCGATCGGTTGCATTTGACGGAGTTGGTTAAGCTAACGTAAGCGGACTGGGCGCAAGCCTCTTCTTCCGGCGGAGTTTCATGTCTCACAACAGTTTCGGTCATCTGTTCCGCGTCACCACCTGGGGCGAAAGTCACGGCATCGCGATCGGCTGCGTCGTCGATGGAACGCCGCCGGGAATCCGCTTCTCGGAAGCCGAGATCCAGTCGTTTCTGGACAAGCGCCGTCCGGGCCAGTCGCGCTACACGACCCAGCGCCAGGAGCCGGACCAGGCGCGCGTTCTGTCCGGCGTCATGCCGGGCGACAGCGAGGGCGAACTGGTCTCGACCGGCACCCCGATCGCGCTGGAAATCCAGAATGTCGACCAGCGTTCGAAGGACTATTCCGACATCGCCCGGCGCTACCGCCCTGGTCATGCCGACATCACCTACGATATGAAATACGGCGTCCGCGACTATCGCGGCGGTGGCCGCTCCTCGGCCCGCGAGACCGCGACGCGGGTCGCGGCCGGTGCCATTGCACGGCGCATCGTACCCGGCCTCCTCGTGCGCGCGGCTCTGGTGCAGATCGGCACCATCGCCGTCGACCGCGAGCGCTGGGACTGGGCCGAGGTCGATCGCAACCCGTTCTTCTGCCCGGACGCGGAAACCGCCGAGCGCTGGGCAGAACATCTCGATGCCGTCCGAAAAAAGGGCTCGTCGGTCGGGGCGGTCGTGGAGGTCGTGGCCGAAGGCGTTCCGGCCGGCCTCGGCGCGCCGGTCTACGGCAAGCTCGACAGCGACATCGCCGCGAACCTCATGTCGATCAACGCGGTCAAGGGCGTCGAGATCGGTGACGGCTTTACGGCCGCGACGCTGAGCGGTGAGGACAACGCCGACGAAATCCGCATCGGTGCCGACGGCCAGCCGCAATTCCTGTCCAACCATGCGGGCGGCGTTCTCGGCGGCATCTCCACCGGCCAACCGGTGGTGGCGCGCTTCGCGGTCAAGCCGACCTCGTCGATCCTGACGCCGAAGCGCTCGATCAACGCCGATGGCGAGGAAGTCGACGTGATGACAAAGGGCCGCCACGACCCTTGTGTCGGAATCCGCGCGGTTCCGATCGGCGAGGCCATGGTCGCCTGCGCGATCGCCGACCATTATCTGCGCCATCGCGGCCAGACCGGACGCGGGTAAGCGGATGCGCAGGGACGCGCCCGCCACGAAATCACGCCGTTGGGCCTGGTTCACCACCGGCCTGTCGAACGCCGTCCTGTTCGCCGCGACGCTGTCGCCACTGCTGGCGGCCGAGCGCCTCACGGATGGCGACATCGCCACATCGGCCAGCGGCGACATCGCAGTTGCCTGGTTCGCCCGCCCGACCACGCGCTATGCCCACGGAATTCTCGGCGACGCGATCGAGGCCGGCTCGCTGGTGGCAAAGACGCACGATGGCCGGACGATCGAAGCGGTTCTTCCAGAGACCCAGGTCTTCGAGGATCTGACGCCGCGCCTTGTGGACCTCGACGGTGACGGCCGCAACGAGGTCGTCGTCATCCGCTCCGATGTCACAAAGGGGGCCGCGCTGGCAGTTTACGGACTGGTCGACGGACAATTGGTCGAGCGCGCCGCGATTCCGCCGATCGGCCGGCCAAGCCGCTGGCTGAACGTCGCGGCCACCGCCGATCTCGATGGGGACGACCGTCCGGAAATCGCGATCGTGACAACCCCGCATATCGGCGGCACGTTGCAAATTTATGCTTGGCAAGAGGGCAAGCTGCGCCTGCGCGCCAGCCGGTCCGGCTACAGCAACCATGTCATCGGCTCGCGCGATCTCGATCTGGCGGAGGTCGTGAGCCTCAAGGGCGCGCCGGCGCTGATCCTGCCGAATGCCGAGCGCACGGCGCTGGAGGTCGTGCGCCTTGGGTCCGATGCAATCACGCTTGTCGCTCGGGTCGCGCTTGCGTCACGGGCGGTCGGACACCTTCGGCTCAGCGCCGACGGCGAGGCGGTCGAGCTCCGGCTAGAGGACGGGGGAACGGTGCGAACCAGCCTGACACAGGTAGAGAATTGATCCGCAGGACAAAGGCGCTAGCTCGTAGATTATGACAACCCGACTTTACCACCATCCGATCTTCGTCGAGCACCTGACCGGCGCGGGTCATCCTGAGCGGCCGGACCGCATGAAGGCGGTCGCCGCCGCCTTGGAAGACGAGGCGTTCCAGCATCTCGACCGGGTCGAGGCGCCGGAGGGAACGCTGGAAGCGATCTATCGCTGCCATCCGGAAGCCTTCGTCCGCAAGATCGCCACGGCGATCCCGGACGAGGGCCTCGCGCGCATCGATAACGATACGATCGTCAGCCCGAAGAGTTTTTCCGCCGCATTCCATGCCGTCGGTGCCGCCATGGCCGGCGTCGACGACGTGATGTCGGGTGCGGCAGACAACGTCTTTGTCGCGTCGCGGCCGCCAGGTCACCACGCTGAATCGAGCACGGCGATGGGTTTCTGCCTGTTCAACCAGGCCGCCATCGCCGCCCGCCACGCCCAGGCGGCGCACGGTCTCGAACGGGTGGCGATCGTCGATTGGGATGTCCACCACGGCAACGGTTCGCAGGAAATCTTCTGGTCGGATCCCTCGGTTCTCTATTGTTCCACGCATCAGATGCCGCTCTATCCGGGCACCGGCGCCAAGGACGAGACCGGCGCCGGCAACATCGTCAACGCCCCCTTGTCCGCAGGCGACGGCGGTTTGGCGTTCCGCGAGGCGTTCGCGTCGCGCATCCTGCCGGCGCTGGAGGCGTTCCAACCCGATCTCATCATCATCTCGGCCGGCTTCGACGCCCATCGCCGCGATCCGCTGGCCAATCTCATGCTGGAGGCGTCGGACTTCGACCAGGCGACGGCGGAACTGATGGCCATCGCCGACAAGCATTGCAACGGCCGGCTTGTGAGCATCCTCGAAGGCGGCTACGACCTCGAGGGGCTCGCCGTCTCGACCACCGCCCACGTCAAACGGCTGATGACCGGCTGACGCCGTACGCTCCGATAAGCTCGAAAGACGCGAACCCCATGGCAGACATCGACGAGGCCACCCTTCCGGCCGACGATTCCGACATCAAGCGGATGAGCTTCGAGGACGCGCTCGCGGCGCTGGAGCGGATCGTCTCGGATCTCGAACGCGGCGATGTCCCGCTGGACCGCTCGATCCGCATCTATGAGCGCGGCGAGAAGCTGAAGAACCATTGCGACCGGCTGTTATCGGCGGCCGAGGACAAGGTCGAGAAGATCAAGCTGAACCGGCAGGGCAAGCCGGTCGGGACGGAGCCGCTCGATCCCGGCTGACGGGCCGATCACGGGCCATCGGCTGCGCGCCCTCGCGCTTCTCCTAGCAGGCGCGCGACCGAAATTCAGTTGTCTCCAGTGGGTTGAACGGAGCAGGCTGGAACCAATTTAATCTGGATACGCGCCGCTCCAGCGCAACGACAAGACCTATGAGGTTTGCCAGTGCCCAACGAGTTGACGACACCGCTGCTCGACCAGATCGCCTCGCCGGCAGACCTTCGCCGGTTCAAGGAGAGCGAGCTGCGGCAGGTCGCCGACGAGTTGCGGGCCGACCTGATCGACGCGGTGTCGAAGACCGGCGGGCACCTCGGCGCCGGTCTCGGCGTCGTCGAACTGACTGTCGCCCTTCATTACGTCTTCGACACCCCGGACGACCGGCTGATCTGGGATGTCGGCCATCAGGCCTATCCGCACAAGATCCTCACCGGCCGGCGTGAGAAGATGCGCACGGTGCGCCAGGAAGGCGGGCTGTCGGGCTTTGCCAAGCGCACCGAAAGCGAATACGACCCCTTCGGCGCCGGCCATTCCTCGACATCGATCTCGGCCGGCCTCGGCATGGCGGTGGCGCGCGATCTCGCCGGCGGCACCAACAACGTCGTGGCGGTGATCGGCGACGGCGCGATGAGCGCCGGCATGGCCTATGAGGCGATGAACAATGCCGGCGCGCTCGACGCCCGCCTCATCGTCATTCTCAACGACAACGACATGTCGATCGCCCCGCCGACCGGCGCGATGAGCGCCTATCTCGCCCGCCTCGTCTCCGGCAAGACCTACCGGACCCTGCGCAACCGCGCGAAATCGCTGAGCCAGCATCTGCCGGACTTCATGCGCGAGGGCGCCCGCAAGACCGAGGAATACACCCGCGGCTTCTTTACCGGCGGCACCTTGTTCGAGGAGCTCGGCTTCTACTATGTCGGCCCGATCGACGGCCACGATCTCGATCACCTCCTGCCGGTGCTCAAGAACGTCCGCGACGCCCAGACCGGGCCGATCCTCGTCCATGTCGTCACCCGCAAGGGCAAGGGCTACGCGCCGGCCGAGGATTCCGACGACAAATATCACGGCGTTTCCAAATTCGACGTCATCACCGGCGCCCAGGCGAAATCCAAGGGCAACGCGCCGAGCTACACCAGCGTCTTTGCAGAAACGCTGATCCAGGAGGCACACGAGGACGACAGGATCGTCGCCGTCCATGCCGCCATGCCGGACGGCACCGGCCTCGACAAGTTCGGCGCCGTCTTCCCGGCCCGCACCTTCGACGTCGGCATCGCCGAGCAGCACGCGGTCACCTTCTGCGCCGGCCTCGCCTCGGAGGGCTACAAGCCGTTCGCGGCGATCTATTCCACCTTCCTGCAGCGCGCCTACGACCAGATCGTCCACGACGTCGCGATCCAGAAGCTCCCCGTGCGCTTTGCCATCGACCGCGCCGGCTATGTCGGCGCCGACGGGCCGACCCATGCGGGCGCCTTCGACACCGGCTTCCTGTGCCCCCTGCCCGGCATGGTGGTGATGGCCGCCGCCGACGAGGCGGAACTGCGCCACATGGTCCGCACCGCCACGCTTTACGACGACGGGCCGATCTCCTTCCGCTATCCGCGCGGCAACGGCACCGGCGTCGACCTGCCCGAGCGCGGCGAGGCGCTCGCCATCGGAAAGGGCCGCATCGTCAAGGAAGGCACCAAGGTCGCTATCCTCTCCTTCGGCAGCCGGCTCGCCGACAGCTTGGCTGCGGCCGAGGAACTCGACACCTTCGGCTTGTCGACCACCGTCGCCGACGCCCGCTTCGCCAAGCCGCTCGACGCCGATCTGATTGCGCGCCTCGCCCGCGATCACGAGGTGCTGATCCTGGTCGAGGAAGGGGCGAGCGGCGGCTTCGCCACGCAAGTCCTTGGACATCTGGCGGTGCGCGGCCTCCTCGATCACGGGCTCAAGGTGCGGCCGCTGACGATGCCGGACCGCTTCGTCGACCACGCCGCGCCGGAAGCGATGGTCAAGACCGCCGCCCTCGACCGCAAGGGCATCGTCGACGCCGTGTTCCGGGCGCTCGGCGCCGAGGCCGAGCGGGTGCTGAAGGCATGAGGGAGTGGGGCGCCCACGCAAGTCATTCAATGCCAGCCTCTGTTTCACTAAAAGCGAACGTTTTCAGCATAGGCTGTGGATGGCCGTCGTCCCTTGCCCTGAGCAGCACAAAAAGATAGCCTTTCCTAGCACCCCGATGCGATCTTACCGTTGCTTTTTTAATCAGATAGGGGCGGTATCGTCGCGATGAAGTTGGTCGATCTTTTTTGCGGATCCGGTGGGTTCTCGTTGGGCGCTCATAGTTCGGGTTTCGAGGTTGCCGCAGCTTATGATATCGACAAGATCCTGACGTCCTCCTTCCCGAAAAATTTTCCTAACACCGAACTCTTCCATCGCGATGTGGCGACACTGTCCGGCAATGAAATCCGAGCAGCCGTAGCGGATGATATTACCGGAATTTTTGGCGGGCCACCCTGCCAGGGTTTCAGCGATATTGGGCGTCGGTCTAGCAATGATCCGCGTCGTGAGTTGCTCGGGCATTTTTTCCGGATTGTCTCGGAAATCGAGCCTTATTTTTTCGTGATGGAGAACGTACGCGGCCTGGCCTACGTCGACGCTTTGCCAGTGCTCGAAGGTGCACTGGCACTAGTGCTGCCTCGGTACGACGTGCTTGGGCCGCTAATCTGGGACGCCTCAGATTTCGGCGCAGCAACCAAGCGCAATCGCATGTTCGTGATCGGGGTTCGTAAAGATCTGAAGGCGCCGATCAATCGGCAAGCAGTCGAGAAGTTCAAACGTCCGGCAGCTACGGTCAAGGCGGCGATTTCCGATCTCGCATGTGCCCGTATGCTTCCTTCGTGCGACAGTTTTCCGGGTTTCGACCGATGGACGATTACGCGTCGGGGACTCCCCTCCGACTACGCTTTGCCGCTTCGATCTGACGACATGACTTTCACTGGGCACAGGCCGACGGTCCACTCACAGGCAGTTATCGACCGATTTGCATTGGTGAAACCTGGGGCGGTCGATCCGATTGGTCGTCATTCAAGACTAAAATGGGACGGCCAATGCCCGACGCTGCGCGCGGGGACTGGTGCGGACAAAGGATCTTATCAGGCCGTACGTCCAATTCACCCGGCAGAGAACCGCGTGATTACTGTTCGGGAAGCGGCGCGCCTCCAAGGCTTTCCAGACGCTCACATTTTCCATCCGACGGTTTGGCACAGCTTCCGAATGATTGGGAATAGCGTATCACCAATCATGAGCGCAGCCATTTTCAAGGCAATCCGCGCGCATCTCGGGCTGTTTTCCGCCAATTTCGGCGATAATGCGAACACAGGCACAAACAAGGCGGATCTATCTGAGGTTTTTTTCGTAGCTGCTGAGTAGATTTATGACAGATCGACTTTCTACTGACCGCAGGTCTTGGCTGATGTCGCGCGTATCGTCTAAGGACACGGCCCCCGAAATACGAGTGAGATCGGCCGCGCACCGCCGCGGACTACGCTTCCGCATCCACCGACGCGACCTCCCAGGCTCGCCCGATCTTGTATTTCCAAAGCGGCGGCTGGCGATATTTGTTCACGGATGCTTTTGGCACAGACACCCTGGTTGCCGGAAGGCATCGACGCCAAAGTCAAACATTGCGTTCTGGCAAAAGAAATTCGCCCAGAACATCGAGCGAGATGAGCTATCTCGCAGGAAGCTTCAATCACTTGGATGGCAGGTGCTAACGATCTGGGAATGCGAGACGAAGAGGGAAGATACCCTGTATACTTTTCTGAAGGAGATCGAAAAGTATGGGAACTGATGAATCGATGGGCGACAAGAAGATGGTAGGTGGTGGCGAGACAATCGACGGCGCGCCAACGAAACGCTTCTTCGTGCAAATGCTCCCTCGGGATATCGAGCTTGACGACGCAATCCTCGATCTTGTCGATAATAGCGTCGACGGGGCGATGCGATCTAAACGCGAAGAATTAGAGACCACACGGCCATTCGAGGGATATCGCTGCGATCTGCAAATGGACGGCGATAGCTTCCGTCTTATAGATAATTGCGGAGGGATCCCGAACGCTTATCTCGGCCCAGCATTCCGCTTAGGGAGACCAAGCATTGAGTTAGACGGCGACCTTCCAACGATCGGAATGTACGGGATTGGAATGAAGCGCGCCATCTTCAAGATGGCGCGCGATGCTACGGTCACATCGCGCTCTTCGGAGAGGGCAGTGCGAGTTCGATACGACCCCGATTGGCTGGACCCGGAGTCGCCTGATTGGTTGCTGCAGATCGACGATATAGAGGACAACGGCGAGCGAGGCGTCGAAATCGCCGTAACGGACTTGCTGCCGGAGACCGCGAAGCGCTTCCGAGACGATACCTTCCTCGATGCCCTGCGAACCAAACTGGGTCAGCACTTCGCCTACATTATGGGCCGGGGATTTAGCGTCACGCTTAACGGACATCCAGTGTCGCCTGAGACGGTGCAACTTATTTTCTCCGAACAGGTGAAGCCTTATGATTTTGAGGCACAGGCGAACGGTGTCGAGATAAAAGTGACGCTGGGCTTTTTTCGAAACCTGACCCGGCAGTCAGAGCTTGAAGAGGCGACCGATCCCGATGAGGGAGAAGGCGTTGCCGCCGATGCTGCTGGTATCACGGTAATCTGCAACGAGCGTGTCGTCGTAATTTCGGACAGAACGACGATTACAGGATGGGGCATCGCAAGCACGCCGAGGTACCATCCCCAGTTCCGCGCGATAAGTGGCCTCATTATCTTCTCTGCGCTCGACGCCAAGCGTTTGCCAATTTCGACGACGAAGCGCGACTTGGATACGGATTCGGACGTTTTTCTTCCGGCACGAAACGCTGCAATGGAGGGTATCCGGCTATTCGTTGCGTTTACAAACAAGTGGAAGGGCAGCGAAGAAGACACCGACACCTTTTTGACAACAGGCAAACGCGTCGAAGCCCGGAGCATAAAATTGGCCGCGTCGGAGGATGGAAAAATAGTTCGTGGCTCGCCCTACGAAGCCAAGGTGTACCGGCCGACGCTGCCGACCCCCCCGTCAGCAAACACAAAACGGCGTGTGGCGTTCTCGAAGGATCGTGCCGAAATTGAGCGCCTCGGGGCGGAACTATTGGATGACGCCAAGGCCAAGCCCGGCGACGTCGGCGCGGCTGCCTGGGATCGCGTAGCGAATGAGCTTGTAAAGAAATGAGCGGCAGCGGTCTTCCCTATCGACTGCGCCCCAATAAATACGTTGATCGCGAACTTTTCGCGGAACTCGTGTCCGTCGCCGTCGCGCGCGAAGGCGCGGATAAATACGCCTATTTGTCCATGGGCGGGAGGCACCTCTCTGATCATCTTGCCGTTCTGCGGAGGGCAGGTCTCACCAAGTTCGTTTCGTTTGATATAGACCCGAACGTGGTTGCGAGACAGCGCTTCAATGCGGTGCTCCCGACTTCAATATGCGAGACTCTCCACAGCGGCGAATTGCCCTCGAAAATACAGGATTTTCTGGAACGTCTCGGCTCGGACCGGGCTATTGTTTGGCTTGACTATACGGAGCCGAAGCGTCGGGCTCAGTTGAAGGAAGTTGATGCGCTCGCGGCGGTTCTCCAGCCTGGCGACATGCTCCGGGTAACGTTGAACGCCGAATTCGCAACACTGGAAAGAAAGCGAGAAGCCCAACTGACTCCAGCGCAAAAAGAATTACCGATGGAGCGGAAAAGGGCCGTCATCCTAAAAAAGGAGTTGAATGATTATGTTCCCGGCTCCATTGAGCAGATCTCAAATGATGACATCGGCGTGGCCTTGGCGCGCTGCGTCGGACGGGCTTGTGAAATGGGTATTCGGAATTCGGGCGCCAACAGGGTCGCGGTGCCGATATTGCTGACCGATTACACCGACACCACTCGAATGGTGACGGTCACTGTCCTCTTCGCCAACGAGGCAGACGACGATATATTTGGCTTGCGTGGTTGGGTGCATACCGCACGCGATTGGAGCAATGTAGAGCGTCTGACGATACCGGATTTCTCGCCTCGAGAGCGTCACGCTCTTGACATGGTCGAACGAAACGAGGGGGCAACCCTCAATGACACCCTTGGTTTCGATTTCGATCCCGCTGACGTGGCAACTTACAGGCGCTTTAGACGATTTTTCCCACTGTTTCAGTCGGTTAGCGATTAGTTGTCCATTTAACCACCCAAACTGGACGTTCCGCTATCGACCCAACCGCTTCACCCTTCTAAAAAAATATCCCCACCCCTTTCCCCTCCCGCATACTCCCCTCACCGCCGGCCCGCGATCGGGCACGAATGATCACCGGGATCGTTCGGGGGCTGGCGGGCGGCGTCTGCGCTGCGGCCTCTTCCGGAGGGACCGCATCCCGGACGACCCGAGGTACTGCCGGCCCGTCGCCTACTACGGGGCGTCTGCGGATCGATCCGCTTGAGCTTGGCTTCGGCCTTGCGAAGAGTCGGCTGCCATTGGGGCCCTTGTCGCGTCGTCTTGCGATGGCGGGAGGAGGGCAGACCGCCGGAGGAATTGGGCCAGCGCAAGCCGGCCCGCCCCTTCGGCGCCCGGTGAATCGGGTTCGATAAATCCCGCGCGGCACGCCGAAGGTGGACCGCTACCCTACACTCTGGAGGTCCGCCTCCGGCGTGCCGCCGACCTGACCGCGCCGAATGGCGGGGACGGAACGGCGAAACTTTTCCCGCCAGCGTCCCGGCAGGGCGTCGGCGGACATCATGCCCCGGCCGCATCGCGGCGCGGGAACGCCTTGCCGCGTCTTCCCAATCACCGCTTGCCATTTCTCCCCGCCCGCCGCATGACCTGCCGATGGCCTCCACCGAAGAACAGCATCTGTCGCGCGTGCGGCTCGATACCCTCGTTTCCGACCGCGGCCTCGCCGCCAGCCGGGCGCGCGCCCGCGACGCGATCCTGCGCGGCCACGTCAAGGTCGACGGGCTCGTCGTCACCAAGCCGAGCCTCAACGTGCCGCCGGAAAGCGAGATCACCCTCGACGACCCGGCGGCGGACTACGTCTCGCGCGCCGGACTGAAGCTGGAAGCCGCGCTCGACCATTTCGCGATTCCCGTCGCAGGCCGCACCGCGCTCGATCTCGGCGCTTCGACCGGCGGTTTCACCGAGGCGCTCTTGCGGCGCGACGCGGCGCATGTGGTGGCGATCGACGTCGGCCACGGGCAGATGCACCCGCGCGTTGCCGCCGACAAGCGCGTCACCGCGATCGAGGGGCTCAACGCCCGCGATCTCACCCGCCTCGACCTCAACGGCCACCGCTTCGATCTCCTCGTCGCCGATGTCAGCTTCATCTCGCTGCGGCTCGCCCTGCCGCCGGCGCTGGATCTGGCCGAGCCGGGGACATCGGCGGTGATCCTCGTCAAGCCGCAATTCGAGGCCGGCCGCGAGGCGATCGCCAAGAACGGCTTGCTGCGCGACCTGGACAGCGCGCCGCTCGTGGCCGAAGCG
Source organism: Aurantimonas marina (assembly GCF_017183135.1). Lineage (GTDB taxonomy): Bacteria > Pseudomonadota > Alphaproteobacteria > Rhizobiales > Rhizobiaceae > Aurantimonas > Aurantimonas marina. The sequence goes on from NZ_JADDXW010000012.1 coordinate 57,866, forward strand.
CTTCGCGACTGGCTGGCCGCGCAACCCGGCTGGCGGGTCGGCGAGATGATCCCCTCGCCCATCGCCGGCGGCGACGGCAACCACGAATTCCTGCTCGCGGCGGAAAAGCCATGAGCGAGCGCGTCACCATCGACCGGCTCGGCGCGCAGGGCGACGGCATCGCCGAGACCGGGGCCGGCTCGATCTTCGTGCCGTTCACGCTTCCCGGTGAGACGGTCGAGATCGCCACAGGGGGGCCGCGCGCCGAGGCCGCCACGATCCTCACGCCCTCGCCGCATCGCCAGACGCCGCCCTGCCCGCATTTCGGCACTTGCGGCGGCTGCGACCTGCAGCATGCCGACGACGCCTTCTATCGCGCCTTCAAGCGCGATCTCGTCGTCGAGGCGCTGGCCCGCGCCGAGGTCGAAGCCGATGTCGGCGATCTGGTGCCCTGCCCGCCGGCCTCCCGGCGGCGCGTGGCCTTCTCCGCCGTGCGCGCCGGCAATCAGGTGCTGCTCGGCTTCAACGCCGCCCATTCCAACCGCATCGTCCCGATCACCGTCTGCCCGATCGCGCTGCCGGCCATCGAACGCGCTCTGCCGGCACTGCAAAAGCTCGCTGCGATCCTGGTCGACCGCAAGCGGCCCCTGAAGCTGACGGTCACCGCGACGCTCACCGGCCTCGACGTCGCGATTGCCGACGCGGCGAAACTGTCGGAGCCAATGCACCGGCAGGCGGTGTCGCTGGCGCTTGGCGAAGGCTTCGCGCGGCTGTCGGTCGGCGGCGAGACGCTGGTGGTGACGCAGCCGCCGACCATGGACTTCGGCGGCGTGACGGTCGAATTGCCCGCGGGCGCCTTCGTCCAGGCCGTCGCGGCGGCCGAGGCAACGATGGCGTCGCAGGTGCTGTCGCATTTGGCAGGGGCCAAGCGCGTTGCCGACCTCTTCGCCGGCTGCGGGACGTTCGCCCTGCGTCTGGCGCCACACGCCACCGTCCACGCGGTCGAGGCCGAAGTGCCGCAGCTCGCCGCGCTCCTCGCCGCCTGGCGCTCGCGGCCCGGCCTGAAGCCGCTGACGACCGAACGGCGCGATCTCTTTCGCCGTCCGATCCCGGCGAAGGAGCTCAAGCCCTATGATGGTGCGGTCTTCGACCCGCCGCGCGCCGGGGCGGAAGGCCTCGCGCGTGAGCTCGCGGCCTCGACGGTCGGGCGGATCGCCGCGGTCTCGTGCAATCCGGTGACGCTCGCCCGCGATCTCAAGATCCTCTCCGACGGCGGCTACCGCGTGACATCGGTGACGCCGATCGACCAGTTTTTATGGTCGCGGCATGTGGAGGTCGTTGCGCTTCTGGAGCGCTGAGCCGGCGCAAGGCTTGCGGCGATGCGCCAACCATGCGAGCCACAGTGGCCCCCAAGCCATGAGACGCCGACGCCTTGACCGAATATCTCATCCAGTACGGCTACGCGTTCATCTTCGTCGTCGTCCTGCTTGAATCGACCGGCCTGCCGCTGCCCGGCGAAAGCCTTATCGTGGCCGCCGGCATGCTGTCGGGGGAAGGCTCCTTCAACATTGTCGCGGTACTGATCGCGGCCTTTTCCGGTTCGATCGTCGGCGACAATCTCGGCTATCTGGTCGGGCGCCGCTACGGCCGCAAGATCGTCGTGCGCTGGGGCGCGCATTTCGGCCTCGGCGAGAAGCGTTTCGCCATGGTCGAGGAGCGCTTCCAGACCTACGGCTTCGCCGTCGTGCTGGTGGCGCGGTTCGTGATCATTCTCAGGCAGCTCAACGGTTTCGTCGCCGGCACCATGCGGATGAACTGGCCGGTCTTCCTGTTCTACAATTGCATCAGCGCGGCGCTGTGGGCCGGCGCCTACGGCCTCGGCGCCTATGTCTTCGGCACCGCGTTCCGGCATGTCTTCGCCGAAGTCGGCACCTGGCCGATCATCCTGATTGCCGGCGGCGTCTGCCTCGTCGGCATCGTCGGCACCTATCGCTTCCTGTTCAACGATGCGGAGCAAGAGAGCGACGAGGCCGACGAGCCGACGGCCCCCGACTCGCGGGGGTGAGCCGCCCCGGGGATGAGAAAAACCCTCTACCGCGCCATAAACGCCCGAAACGCCGCCTTGGCCTCGTCCGAGGTCATCCGCTCGGAGAAATACTCGACCTCCAGATCGATGCGTTCGAGGAGATCCTCGCGCTGGCCGCGCAGCAGCTCGCGGGCGATCGCCAGGGCCTTCGGCGGCTTCGCGGCCAGTCGCAGGGCGGCATCGCGCGCCGTGGCCTCAATTCCCTCTTCCACAATCGCGTAGACGAGGCCGGCTTCACGCGCGGCTTCAGCGCCGAACGTGTCGCCAAGAACCAGCAAGGCGAAGGCGCGCTGGTCGCCCATCAGCTTCGGCGCGATCAAGGTGGAACCGGCCTCGGGCGTGATGCCGAGGTCGAGGAACGGCGTCCTGAAGATCGAGCCGGGCGAACAATAGGCCAGATCGCAATGCATCAGGATGGTAGCGCCGATGCCGATGGCAAGCCCGTCGACTGCGGCGACCAACGGTTTGGAAAACGTCGCGATGGCGCGCAGGAAATCATGCACGTCGATGTGCCGGGCGCCGCCCTCGGCGATGGCGATGAAATCCTTGATGTCGTTGCCGGCGGTAAAGGTGCCGGGCGTGCCGCAGATCAGCACCACCCGGACCCCCTCGTCGCCACTGGCGGCGACCAAGGCATCGGCCATTGCCCGATACATGTCCCGGGTGATGGCGTTCTTCTTGTCCGGGCGGTTCATCCGGATGGTGAGGACGCCGGATTCGATGCCGGTCTCGATGAAATCGCTCATGATGGGACCTACTGGAGAATCGCGTGGGCGGCGGCGAAGCTGGCGGCGCCCGCAACGACCTGCCGCTTCAGCGCACTCGTTTCGGTCAGGAGATTCTCCGCCATGAAGCGGGCGAGATGCGTGCGCTCGGTGCGGCCGGTATCGGCCAGCGCGCCCTTGGCGAGATAGACGGCGCCCGCGGTCAGGCCGAACAGTCTGAGATAGGACGTCGCGCCGGCGAGCGCGGTGTCCATGTCCTTGTCGGCGAGCGCCTTTGCGAGAAATGCCGTCGTCTCCTTCAGATCGTCGAGCGCGGCCGCCAAAGCCTCGCCGGTGACGCCGAAATCAGCCGCGTTCCGGCCGCGCACGGCGTCGACCGTCTCGGCGAGTTCGGCCAGATAGGCGTTGACCGCGGCGCCGTCCGACTGGCCGATCTTGCGGGTGACGAGATCGATCGCCTGGATGCCGTTGGTGCCCTCGTAGATCGGCGCGATCCGCGCATCCCGCAGCAGCCGCGCGGCGCCGGTCTCCTCGATGAAGCCCATGCCGCCATGCACCTGGATGCCGAGCGAGGCGACCTCGACGCCAATATCGGTGGCGAACGCCTTGGCGATCGGCGTCAACAGATTCGCACGCTCCTTCCAGGCCAGCGCTTCGCTCGCCTCGTCGCGGCTCGCCTTGGCCATGTCGCTGGCGTGGCCGCAGGCATAGGCGATGGCGCGCGCGGAGCCGGTCAGCGCCTTCATCGTCAGCAGTGAGCGGGCGACATCGGGATGCTCCACGATCGGGCTCATCTGCCCCGAAGGCTCGGCGCCCTTGACCAGCCGCGTCGAGCGGCCCTGGCGGCGCTCGCGCGCATAGTCGAGCGCCATCTGGAAAGCCGCCTCGGCAACGCCGACACCTTGCACGCCGACCAGGAGCCGGGCGTTGTTCATCATCGTGAACATGCAGGCGAGACCGCGATTTTCCTCGCCGATCAAATAGCCGACCGCGCCGGCCTCCTCGCCGTCGACACTGCCGTCGCCGTAGATCATCGTGCAGGTCGGCGAGCCGTGGATGCCCAGCTTGTGCTCGACGGAATGGCAGAAGACGTCGTTGCGGCGGCCGAGCGATCCGTCGGCCTCGACCAGGAATTTCGGCACCAGGAACAGCGAGATGCCCTTCACGCCGGCTGGCGCATCGGGCAGCCGCGCCAGCACGAGGTGCACGATGTTGTCGGTGAAATCGTGCTCGCCATAGGTGATGTAGATTTTCTGGCCGAAAATCCGGTAGCTGCCATCGCCGGCCCGTTCGGCCTTGGTCTTCAGCGCCGACAGGTCGGAGCCCGCCTGCGGCTCGGTGAGGTTCATCGTACCGTTCCACTCGCCGGAGACGAGCTTGGCCAGATACGCCGCCTTCAACTCATCCGAACCGTGCGTCTCCAGCGCCTCCACCGCTCCGACGGTCAGCGTCGGGCCGAGCGCGAAGCCCATCGACGCCGAGTTCCACATCTCGAAAACGGCGGCAGACAGCGATGTCGGCAGGGCCTGGCCGCCATATTCCTCCGGACCCGTCAGGGCGTTCCAGCCGCCGGCGATCCAGTCGGCGTAAAGTTCCTTCCAGCCGGTCGGCGTCGTCACCACACCGTCGGTCACGGACGTCCCTTCTCGATCGCCTATTTCAGCGAGCGGCGCGACCTTTTCGCTGGCGAAGCGACCGGCTTCCTCAAGCACCGCGTCCAGCAAATCGGGGGTCAGTTCGCCGAGCAGGCCTTTTTCCATCGCCGGCTCCAGACCGGCGACCTTCTTGAGGGCGAAGGCGATCTCGCCGACTGGTGCCTTGTACATGAAATATCCTCCAAAACCGGCGTTGAAGCGAGCGATCCTCAAGGGATATCGAACAAATCCACCGGATCGCATCTTACGTAAAAGTCAATTTAGCGCAAGGAACCGAAATACGTTCTCAACCATTTCCGTCATACAGCAATCAGGAGGAAGTTGATGCGGTTTGTACGCTTTGGCCACCGCGGTTCCGAGCGGCCGGGCTTGATGGACGACGACAACCGTATACGAGACCTCTCCGAGCATGTTTCCTCGTTGGCCGGGCCATCCCTGGACCCTGATGAACTCGCCGCCTGCGGGCGCCTCGATCCCGCTTCGCTGCCGCTCGTGCCCGAGGGCGTGCGCCTGTGCAGGCCGGTGCAGAAAATCGGCAAGATCGTCGGCGTCGGACCGAACTACCACGACAGCGCCAGCCTCGCCGGCTTCAAGGTCAATCCGGAGCCGACGATCTTCCTGAAGGCGGCGACGGCGGCCTGCGGACCCACCGATCCGATCGAGTTGCCCAAGCTGTCCACACGGGTCGACTGGGGCGTGGAACTCGCCGTGGTGATCGGCCGCAGGGCAAAATATGTCAGCGTCGAGGACGCGCTCCGGCACGTCGCGGGCTTCACGCTTGGCAACGACATCACCGAGCGCAGCTTTCAGCTGCAGCGCGGCGGGCAGTGGTCGAAGGGCAAGTCGCACGACACCTTCGCCCCGCTTGGCCCGTGGCTGGTCCCACCCGACCAATTGCCCGATTACGGGGAGATCGACCTCTGGCTCGACGTCAATGGCGAGCGCCAGCAGTCGGGCAATACGGCGGACATGATCTTCAAGGTGCCGTATCTCATCTCCTACATCTCGCGCTTCATGCGGCTCGAGCCCGGCGACGTGATCCTGACCGGAACGCCCGGCGGCGTCGGCCTTTCCTACGACCCGCCACGTTTCCTGAAGTCCGGCGACCGGGTGACGCTCGGCGGCACCGGGCTCGGGTCGCAGGATTCCACCTGCGTCAGCCTGTAACAGCGGTGGATTTTTCCTTCAGGCGGTCCCATCCCGCATCGGGCTTGAAACGAGCGCCATGTTTGTCCGCCAGCGCGTTCAGCTTGGCGACGATCTCATCGACGCCGCGCTTCTTGGCGTAGTGGATCGGCCCACCCCGGAACGGCGCGAAGCCGGTGCCGAAGATCATCGCCCCGTCGGCAACATCCTCGCTCTCTGCGACGCCCTCGCGCAGGCACGCAACGACCGCGTTCAGCATCGGCAGGATCAATCGATCCAGAATGTCGGCATCGTCCGAGGCCGAATCCGGCAGCGCCTCGATCTTCTGCTTCTTGGGCTTGCCATCGGAATCATATGCGTAGAGCCCGGCGCCGGTCTTGCGACCGAGCTTGCCATCGGCAACCATCCTCTCCAGCCAGGCCGGCGTTTCCGGAAAGTCGCTGTCCAGCCGCTCGCGCAGCGAGGCTGAAACCTCGACGGCGATATCAAGCCCGACCTGGTCGGCGAGTTCGACGGGTCCCATCGGCATGCCGAAATCCTCGGCGGCGCGATCGATCCGCTCCTTCGGAATGCCCTCGTCCACCATGATCAGCGCCTCGGCCATGTACGGGGTCAGCGCGCGGTTGACGAGGAAGCCCGGCGCCGAGGCCACGGGGGCCGGCAGGCGCGATAATTCGACGGAGAAGGCGGTCGCCCGGCGGGCGGTTTCGGAGCTGATCTTGTCGTGGCTGACGATCTCGATGAGTTGCATCCGGGAGACCGGGTTGAAGAAATGCAGGCCGACGAGGCGCGACGGATCGGCGAGCCCCTCGGCGAGGTCCGCCAGCGGCAGCGCCGAGGTATTCGTCGCCAGCAGCGCCCCATCCTTCAACCTTGGCTCGATGTTGGCGTAGATCTTGCGCTTCAGCTCCAGTTTTTCCGGCGCCGCCTCGATGACGATGTCGGCGTGGGCGATTCCAAGGCCGCTCGGGTCCGGCGTCAGGCGATCCAGTGCGTCGCGGATTTTCAGCGGGTCCTTTAGCGTCGCGGTGAGCATCTTTGTCGCCGCGCGGATCGCCTTGCCGATCGGCTGCGTCGCTACATCGCCGAGCGTCACATGAAAGCCCTCGCGCGCCGCCCAGGCGGCGATATCGCCGCCCATCGCGCCGGCGCCGATGACATGGACGTTCTTGATCGCCGATTCGCCCTGCTTCAGCCCGCGCATCGTCTCGCGCAGGAAGAACACCCGGACGAGGTTCTGCGCGGTATCGGTCTCGATCAGCTCCGCGAAGCTGTCGATCTCTGCCTCCTGCATCGCCTTGGCATTGCCGCCATGGGCCTCCCACAGGTCGATCAGCCGATACGGCGCCGGATAGTGTGCCTTGGCGGCCTTCTCCTCCGTCTTCTTGCGCATCTGGCTCGCCGCCAGCGCGCGGGCCGGGCGCAGCGAGAAGGCTTGGGTCTTGAAGCCGCCGGCGGCGGTCTTGAGCTCGTTGTAGAGCGCGGCCTGCACGGCCGCTCCGACATGCCGCTCCTCGACGACCGCATCGACGAGGCCGATCACCTTGGCCTTCTTCGCGGTGACCGATTTGCCGGTCAGCATCATCGTCATCGCCTCCAGCGGGTCGGCGATGGCCGTAGCGCGGTAGGTACCGCCGAGGCCGGGATGCAAGCCGAGCATCACTTCCGGAAAGCCCAGGCTGGCATCCGAGACCGCAATCCGAAGGTCGCAGGCCAGCGCCAGTTCGAGCCCGGCGCCGAGGCAATGACCGTTGATCACCGCGATCGTCTTCGCCTGGACCTCGGCCAGACGGTCGAGGACCAGATGCGCTTCCTTCAGCATGCCGCGGATCTCGCCGGTCGAAGCGCCGGCGAATTGCTGGATGTCGGCACCGGCGGCAAAGCCGGAAGGCTTCGCGGAGCGGATCACGACCGCCGAGGGCTTCTGGTCGATGATCCTGTCGACGTGCTGCGAGAGCTCCTCGATGACGCTCCGGTCGATGGTGTTGACTGCCTTGTCCGGGCGGTCGAGCACCAGCCAGTAGACATAGTCGCCGTCGGTGGCGGCCCGCCAGTTACCGTGCTGCTCGGCCGCGCGTGCCGGCCCGAGTTCGAGGGCGCGATCGGAAAGTGCGTTCAGCATTCTGCCCATGGTTCTGATCTCGTCTTCTTGTCGGAACGCGCCGCGAGGGGTTGGGACATCGCGGCGCCGAATCGGGTTTCGGGCGAACAGCCGGCGCGAAGCCCCGCGCCGGCATGGTGTCTCGTCGCGCGCTCAGGCGGCTTCCAGCAGCATCGCGCCACCGAGGCCGCCGCCGATGCATTCGGTCGCGATGCCGCGCTTGCGGCCGAGCCGCCGCATGGCGTTGGCCAGATGCAGTGTGATGCGATTGCCGCTGGTGCCGACCGGATGACCGAGCGAGATCGCACCGCCGTCGACATTGATGTTGGCGTGGTCGATCCGGCCGCCACGGCCTTCCAGGCCGAGCACCGGATCGACCAGATTCGCGTCGTCGAAGGCCGCGAGGCAGGCCAGCACCTGGGTCGCGAAGGCCTCGTTCAGCTCCCACAGATCGACGTCGGACACCGTCATGTTCTGTCGCTTCAGGATCGGCGCGGTCGACACGACTGGGCCGAGGCCCATGATCGACGGGTCGAGCCCGCCCCATTCGGAATCGACGATGCGCGCCAGCGGCGTCATGCCGTGCCGTTCGACCGCCTCTTCCGAGGCCAGCACGACCCAGGACGCGCCGTCGGTGATCTGCGAGGAATTGCCGGCCGTCACCTTGCCGTAAGGCCGCTCGAAGACCGGCTTCAGCTTGGCGAGAGCTGCGGCGGAGGAGTCGGGCCGCACCCCGTCATCATGGTCGAAGACCTCGCCGTCGCGGGAAAAGGCCGGCAGCATCTCGTCCTTCAGCCAGCCCTGCTTCGTCGCGCTGGCCAGCCGGTTGTGGCTTTCGGCCGCGTAGGTGTCGGCATCCCGGCGGGACACGTCGAAGAGATGGGCGAGCACTTCGGCGGTTTGGCCCATATTGAGATTGGTGATCGGGTCGGTGAGGCCCCGCTCGAGCCCAATGACCGGCTTGAGGAACTCCGGCCGCAGCCCGGTGAAGGCTTTCAACCGGTCGGTCGCGGAGCGGGCGCCGTTGAGCGCCGCGAACCAGTCGACGGCGCCCCGCCTGAGGACGAGCGGCGAATGGCTCAGCGCCTCGGCGCCGCCGGCCAGAACGATGTCGGCCGTACCGCGCTCGATATAGCGAAACGCCGTGTCGATCGACTGCATGCCGGAGCCGCAATTGATCTGAACCGTGAAGGCCGGAATTTCGTCCTTGAGGCCCAGCCGCAGAGCCGCAACCCGCGCCGGGTTCATCTCGTCGGCCACCACATTGACGCAGCCGAGGATGACCAGATCGATCGCGTCCGCCGCAAAGCTTTGCCGCATCAACAGCGGCCGCCCGCACTGGACGGCGAGATCAACGGGCGAGAACGGACCCGGCTTGCCGCGCGCCTTGATGAAGGGCGTCCGGGCGCCGTCGACGAGATAGACCGCTTTTGCCATTATTCCGCTGCCTCACGTTGTTCGCCGCTTCCGGTTGCGCGATCGTGCTGGGATGCGATCGGAGAGACTTCCGCCATCGGAAACGCGTCGACCGCGATGACCTTGTCCACCGCCTCCTTCGCCTCCGCCAGCCGAACGAACTCCGCGTTGGAGATCACGCCTGCCTCCCGCGCTTCCTCGGGGTCACGGATGTTGGCGGCGCGCAGCTTCTTCTCGATCGACGCGGCCTCGGTCACCAGTTCGAAGGCCAACTCCAGGTCCTTGATCGGATGATGGGTGTGCCCTTCGCCGAGATAAAGGTCGGGGGTCAGCCGGTCGCGCTGCGAGGACGGACGCATCAGGATCGCCGCGACCTCGCTGGTCAATTCGTCCGGCGGCTCATGATAGGGCACGCCCAGCGGGAAGGCGATTGCCCGGGTCAGGATCGCGGCCCATCGCGCCGGCAGGTTGTCGAGGACGCCGTTGAAGGCAAGGGCTATGCGATTGTAGCCCTTCACTATGATGTACTCGACCAGCGGCTTGTCCGCCTCCGGCCGCCCTTCCGTCTCGAACCGCTTCAGGACAGCGCCGAGCAGATAGAGTTCGGAAAGAATGTCACCGAGCCGCGCCGACAGCATTTCCTTGCGCTTGAGCGCACCGCCGAGCGTGAGCAGCGACAGGTCGGACAGGAGGGCGAAGGCCGAGGCATAGCGCGACAATTGCCGCCAGTGGCTGGTGAAGGCCGCGTTCCTCGGCGCCGGAGCCGCGAGACCGCCGGTCCAGCCACGCACGAAGCTGCGCAACGCGTTCTTGGCCGAATGACCGACATGCGCCCAGAAATGCTTGTCGAAGTCTGCCAGCCCCTTCTCCTCGTCCTCCTCGGACAGGGCGAGAAGTTCCTTCAGCATGTAAGGATGGGCGCGGATCGCCCCCTGCCCGAAAATCATCAGATTGCGGGTGAGGATGTTGGCGCCCTCGACCGTAATGCCGATCGGCACCGACCGGTACTGAGCGGCGAGGTAATTCTTCGGCCCATCGATGATCGCCTTGCCGCCATGGATATCCATGGCCCGCTCGACCGACTCGCGCATGCGATAGGTCGCATGCGCCTTCATGATCGCCGACACCACCGACGGCTTGTGGCCTTCGTCCAGCGCCGCGACGGTCAGCCGGCGGGCGGCATCGATCAGATAGGCGTTGGCGGCGATGTCGGCGAGCGGTTGCTGGATGCCCTCGAACATGCCGATCGGCACGTTGAACTGGGTGCGCACCCTTGCATAGGCGCCGGTGGTGCGTGCGCAAACCGCGGCCGCGGCAGAGGATTGCGAGGGGAGCGAGATGCCGCGACCGGCGGCCAACGCCGTCATCAGCATCGTCCAGCCCTGGCCGATCTGATCCGGTCCGCCGAGAATCCAGTCGAGCGGAATGAACACGTCGTCGCCGTAAAGCGGGCCGTTCTGGAAATAGGTCAGCAGCGGGACATGCCGTTCGCCGTGGCGAACGCCCTTGGTCGCTGTCGGCAGCAGCGCCACCGTGATGCCGAGATCCTCGCCCTTGCCGAGATGGTTCTGGGGGTCGAACATCTTGAAGGCGAGGCCCATCACCGTCGCGACCGGACCGAGGGTGATGTAGCGCTTGTGAAAATTCAGCCGGATGCCAAGAACGCGCTCGCCCTCGTGTTCACCATATTCCACCATGCCGGTGTCGAGCATCGCGGCCGCATCGGAGCCGGCCTCCTGCGAGGTCAGGCCGAAGCACGGGATTTCGCGTCCGTCGGCGAGACGCGGCAGCCAGTAATCGCGCTGTTCCTGGGTGCCGAAATGCAGCATCAGTTCGCCGGGCCCGAGCGAATTCGGTACCATGACGGTGACGCCGGCGACGACGGAACAGGACGAGACCTTCCGCACGACCTCCGAGTGCGCCGTGTTGGAAAAGCCCAGGCCGCCGTATTCCTTCGGGATGATCATGCCGAAGAACTTGTTCCTGCGCAGGAAGTCCCAGACTTCGGGCGGCAGGTCGCGATCCTCCCAGACCAGCTTCCACTCGTCGATCATGGCGCAGAGTTCGCCCACCGGACCGTCGAGAAACGCCTGCTCGTCCGGCGACAGCCGCGCCGGCGGCATGGCGAGCAGCTTGTTCCAATCGGGGTTGCCGGTAAAAAGTTCGCCGTCCCACCAGACCGTGCCGGCGTCGATCGCCTCCCGCTCGGTCTCCGAGATCGGTGGCATGACGCCCTTGGCCCATCGATAGATCGGCCGCGTCAGCTTTTCCTGACGAAATGACATGGCTTCGCTCCGGGGTTCGCGGCTCTCGTTAAGGATGAATGTATGGCCGCGCCGATGGTTTCCCAGCGCTGCGCGACGACATTTCCCGCATTTTACGTAAAGGTCAACTCGGGGTGGCGAGTGATACCCCATTCGCGCGGCTCGCCCCGGGACCGATCGTGACGATGCGGCGGACGGAGGATCAGGCGCTTTCGGTCATGATTGCCCGGTGGCCGATGTCGGAACGCCAGAATCCCTCGTCCCATTCAACCGCTTCGACGGTCTCATAGGCGCGGCGCGCGGCTTCCTTCACGCTGGCGCCGGTAGCGGTAACGTTGAGGACACGTCCGCCGACGGCGAGCAGTCGGTCGCCGTCGCGTTGCGTCCCGGCATGGAATATCCGGGTTGTTTCACTCGCTGCGGGCAAATGGCGGATCACCGTGCCCTTGGCATGGGCACCCGGATAGCCCTCCGCGGCCATCACCACGGTCAGTGCCCGTTCCTGGGACCATTGCGGCAGAACGGCGGAGAGCTCCCCCATCGCGGCGGCAAGGAGGATCGGCAGCAGATCGCTTTCGAGCCGCATCATCAGCACCTGGCATTCCGGATCGCCGAAGCGGACATTGTATTCGATCAGCTTCGGCCCGGACTCCGTCAGCATCAGTCCGGCATACAACACGCCCTTGAACGGGGCCCCGACCGCCTTCATCCCGGCGAGCGTCGGCTCGACGATCTCGCGCATCGCCCGGCGCACCATCGCATCGTTCATCGGCTGAGCCGGCGAATAGGCGCCCATGCCGCCGGTGTTCGGGCCGCGATCCCGGTCGAAGGCGCGCTTGTGATCCTGTGCCGTGCCGAAGAACAGCGCCCGCTCGCCATCGCAGATACAGAACAGGCTCGCCTCCTCGCCCTCGAGGAACTCCTCGATGACGACCTCCGCGCCGGGTCCGCCGAAATCGACCGTGAAGCATGCGTCGATGGCCGCAAGCGCGTCCTGGCGCGTTTCGGCGACGGTGACGCCCTTGCCGGCGGCGAGCCCGTCTGCCTTGATCACGATCGGCAGGCCGCCGGCCTGGATATAGTCGCGCGCGGCGGCTGCATCGTCGAAGCGACGGTAGCGGGCCGTCGGAATGTCGTGGAGGGTGCACAGGTCCTTGGTGAAGCCCTTCGAGCCCTCGAGCCGCGCGGCGGCGGCGGAGGGGCCGAACACGGGAATGCCGGCGGCGGTAAGCCTATCGCCAAGCCCGGCAACGAGCGGCGCCTCGGGACCGACGATCACCAGACCGATCGCGTTCGAGCGGCAGAACGCCACGACAGCCGCGTGATCCGCGGTGTCGAGATCGACGGTCTCGGCATGCTCGGCGATGCCCGGATTGCCCGGCGCGGCGTAGAGGCGTCCCAGATCGGGCGATTGCGCGAGTTTCCAGGCGATCGCGTGTTCGCGGCCACCGCCGCCGATGAGAAGAACATTGATCGTCATGGCTTCGCCCCCACCAGCGCAGTTTCGCCGCCCAGGCCGGCCGACAGGCGCCGATTACGGGCGGGCAACGGCCGCGGTCAAGTTCAGCAAGGCGATACTTATGCGTTGATAATGCGAAAACCCCTTGACTGCGGCCTTTTGGCCATCAATCTCGGTGCCATGTCGAATCTGAAAGGAAGCCTCGCGGACCAAATCGACCGCGTGGCGGATGCGCCGTCGAACAACTGGGTCTACCGCACATTGCCGCGCGGCGTCTGGCCCTATGCCCAATTGGCGCGCTGGGACCGGCCGATCGGCTGGCAGTTGCTGCTATGGCCCTGCTGGTGGGCGGCCGCGTTGGCGCCCCAAGCGGTGCAGACGGGGGCCGTTCACACAGGCCTGCCCAGCTTGTGGCAGCTGTTTCTCTTCCTGGTCGGGGCGATCGCGATGCGGGGTGCAGGGTGTACCTACAACGATCTCGTCGACGAGAAGATCGATACGCTCGTCGCGCGCACAAGGTCCCGGCCGCTGCCGTCCGGCCGGGTCTCGCGGTTCCAAGCCAAGCTGTTTCTGATCGTCCAGGCGCTGGTCGGGCTGCTGGTGCTGATTCAGTTCAACCTGTTCACGGTTATGCTCGGCATCGCATCGCTCGGGGTGGTGGCGATCTATCCATTCCTGAAACGCTTCACCGACTGGCCGCAACTGGGGCTCGGCCTCGCCTTTTCCTGGGGCGCGCTGATGGGATGGGCCGGATATTGGGGCACGCTGTCGCTCGCCGCCGGTCTGCTTTACGCCGGCAGCATCCTCTGGACGATCGGCTACGACACCATCTATGCACATCAGGACAAGGAGGACGACGCGCTGGTCGGCGTCCGTTCGACGGCCCGGTTGTTCGGCGAACGGACCAGACTGGCCCTGACGATCCTCTATCTCGGAGCGATCGCCCTGTTCGCCGGCGCCTTCACGCTGACCGGTTCCGGCACGGGCGGCGGACCCGCGTGGCCCGCCTATGCGGGCCTTGCGGCCGGCGCCTTCCAAATGATCTGGCAGATTCGCACCCTCGACATCGACGATGCGGACCAGTGCCTGAGGCTGTTCAAGTCGAACACGGTGTTCGGCTGGATCATCTTCTTCGGCCTGATCTTCTCGGCTCTGTGGGCTCTGTCCTTCCCGCTGGCGGCGGGATAACCCCCGCGCTACTGACGCGCGATGATTTCCTCGCCGGCGACGACCATGCGCATCCCGAGCCCGCCGGGCTTGCGGCGCGCCAGGAAGCGCGGCCGGCGCTGGCGGTTGGGCGACCGGCGACGCGGTGCCGGCGCGGCGGCCCGGATGTGCCCGAGCGTCTCTTCGAGGGTGCGCAACGCGCCATCCGCCTCGATCATCAGCATCGGCAGGTTGAACAGCTCCGACCATCCCCGCCAGTCGGCGGCAACGTCGTAGAGGTCGCAGGCGACCAAGAGCGGCACCGTGCAGCGCGGATCACTGTGATGCAGCTCGAGCGTCACCGTCACCTCGCCGTTGCCGTCCTCCATCGCGCGGGCGGCGACGCCCCGGAAGGCGCGCGGCGGCAGCGCGATCGAAACCGGCAGTCCGGATTTTTCCAGGCGCCGGTGGACGACGGCGCCGCGGCGGTCGACCTTGTAGGTGATCAATTCCCCGTCCTCGACCATTTCGATCGTCTGGCGACGATCCGACGCCGCCGGATCGAGGCGGACCGGGACGTTCGCCCATTCGGGCTTGGTCGCGAGTGGGTTCGGAGCAATGCTCATGAAATGACGCCTTCTGCCTCTCCTGAGAGCCGATGTTTCGGTCTCTCGTTCGGGCCGATGTAATCCCGGCCTTCGATAGGGATGACAGTAGGGGCGCCGCCTTGAAGTCGCGCTAAGAAATTCGGTTAAGTCTTCATGACGGAAAAGACGGTTAGCAAGTCGAAAACTTGAATCAACTCTAAACGAGCTTGCCAGGATTTAAGATGTTGTCAGGATCAAACACCGCCTTGAGCCGCCGCATCAAATCGATCTCGACGCCCTCCTTGGTCCGCGCGAGTTCGTCGCGTTTCAGCTGACCGATGCCGTGCTCGGCGGAAAAGCTGCCGTCCAGATCGCGGACGATGCCGTGGACGCGTTCGCTGATCTCGTGCCAGCGGGCGAGAAAGGCGTCCTTGTCGGCACCGATGGGCTGGGAAACATTGTAGTGGATGTTGCCGTCGCCGAGGTGGCCGAAAGCAACGATCCGGGCCTGCGGGATCGCCTCGAGCACCGCCTTGTCGGCCGCGGCGAGAAATTCCGGAATTCGGGCGACAGGGACGGACACATCATGCTTGATCGATCCGCCCTCGGGCTTCTGGGCCCAACTCAACTCCTCGCGCATGATCCAGAATGCGTTAGCCTCGGCCAGCGATTTGGCGATCGCGGCATCGGCGACGACATGATTCTCGAAGCCGGACTCCAGGATTCCCTCCAGCGTCTCGCGCGCGTCGCCTTGCGAGCGGCCGGAAGAGATCTCCATGAGAACGTACCAGGGATGCGGCGCCTCAAGCGGGTCGCGGGAACCGATCGTATGGCGAAGCGTGAACTCCATGCCGAGGCGCGGAATCAACTCGAAGGCGGTCAGCTGCGATCCGGCCCGGCGTTCCGCCAACTGCAGCAGCGTCAGGGCGTCATCTGGCGACGCCAGCCCGACATAGGCGACTTCGCGGCCGGCGGGCTTGGGAAACAGCTTCAGCACGGCGGCGGTGATGATCCCGAGCGTTCCCTCCGACCCGATCAGCAGATTGCGGAGATCGTAGCCGCGGTTGTCCTTCTTCAAACGTCGCAGCCCGTGCAGCACCTCACCGGACGGCAACACCGCCTCGATTCCGAGACAAAGCTCGCGCGTGTTGCCATAGGCCAGAACGCCGGTTCCGCCGGCATTCGAGGCGAGGTTCCCGCCGATCTGACAGGTGCCCTCCGATCCGAGCGATAGCGGAAACAACAGGTCCGCCTCGTCCGCCGCCTCCTGAATTCGCTTCAGAACGACGCCCGCCTCGACGGTTGCCGTGCGGCCAATCGGATCGACATCGCGGATATGATCGAGCCGCGACAGGCTGACCAGGACTTCGGACGCGGAACGCGGCGACTGACCGCCGACAAGGCCGGTATTACCGCCCTGAGGCACGACGGGCGTCCGCGTTTTGCTGGCGAGGCGCATGATCGCGGCGACCTCATCGACGCTGCCCGGCCGCAGCACCAGCGCGGCGCGGCCATGAAACATGTCGCGCGGTTCATTAAGATACGCCTCCATCAGGTCGGCGTCCCGCAGAGCGTTGCGGTCGCCGACGATTGTCGCGAAGCGGGCAAGGAGAGCGTCGGGCAGTTTGTGTTCAACGTCTTGCATAAGATCGAGACATAGAAGGTTGGCGACGATCCGTCGAGCCGTGAGGAGGCTCCTAGCCCCGTGGTGCGGCGGCACGGCGAAGTCGGTCGTTGATCGCCTCGCCGAGGCCATCTTGCGGGATCGGCGCCACAGCGATGCGCCCGATCTCCGGCCGGTCGAAACGGGCCAGTGCCGCAAACAGATTCGCCGCCGCCTCGCGCAGATCGCCGGACGGGCTGAGATTGACGCATTCGGCCGCCGCGGCCGCGCTGGCGGTCGGCGTCGCGCCGAAAGCGATCAGATACTCGCCGGGCTCGACATGGGTCGCATCGAGGCGAACCGTGCCGTGCGGCGCATAATGCGACCGAAGCTGGCCCGGCGCCTGGATGCCCGAATCCGCGTCCGGCGCGACGACGGCGAGCCCCGTCGCCTCCCTCAGCGCATCCCGCCCGACAAGGCCGGCGCGCAACAGCACCAGACGGTCCCGCTCGGGCTTGACGATAGTCGATTCCAGGCCGAGCTCGGACGGACCCGCGTCGAGGATCATCTCGATCCGGCCACCGAGGCCCCGCATCACTTGCGCAGCGCTGGTGGCGCTGACCCGCCCGGAGGGATTGGCGCTCGGGGCCGCGAGCGGGCGGCCCAGACGACCGATGATGTCGCCGGCGATCCCCTTCGGCTGACGCAGCGCGATGGTGGCAAGGCCGCCGGTCGTCAGGGGGTGAACCGGCGTCCCCTCCGCTTGCGGCAGGACGATCGTCAGCGGTCCGGGCCAGAACCGCGCCGCCAGTACCCGCGCGACGTCGTCCATGACGGCCAGTCGCGCCGTCATGTCCAGGTCGCTGACGTGGCAGATGAGCGGATTGAAACCGGGACGGCCTTTCGCCTCGAAGATGCGCGCGACGGCCTCGCCATTGGTGGCGTCACCCGCCAGGCCGTAAACCGTCTCGGTCGGCAGGCCGACGAGCCCACCGCCGCGCAGACAGGCGACCGCGCGCCCAACGGCGTCTTCGCTTTCGGCGGATAGGCAGACCGTCTCGATCGAGCCGAGACCACCGTGCCCCGAAGGCATCAGGGCGACATCAGGGGCAGCGCGTCCAAGCGTCATAGCCGACTTCCAAACGAAACCTCATGCGGGACCCAAGAGCGGAGCAGCCCACAAACAGAAAAAGGGCAGTGGTTTTCGCCACTGCCCTTTTTTCGTCTTTACCGGAACCGGAAGCGGCTCGCCAGAGCTTAGTTGGCGGGCGCCGGCTGTTCCGGCGTGTCCGTCTCGGGCGCCGGCTGGACGTCGACGGTCGGAACCGTGACCGTCTTTTCTTCCGTGCCGACGTCGACATCGCCAGTAGTGACGTCCGCCTCAGGCATCTGACCGCCCTCGACGCTGACCTCCGGCAACTCGCCTTCCTGAGTCTGATCAACGTTGATCATCGTGAAGGCGAACCAGACGACGATCAGGAGAACGATGATACCGACGACCCAGCCAATTGTTCTATTCATTCCAAGCACCCGTCATTTAACTTGTGAGCAAAACTGTTCGGGGTCAAAACGGTTGCGAATACCTTTGGTTCCGTCGGTTCCAAAAAAATCTCCGTGATCGCCTGGGAAAGGAGAACCGGCGCCATCAGCGCGTCGCTTCAAACGCCGCACCGATGCGGCGCGCCGGCAGGTCGAGACCGGCGAAGCGCCGCTCCGCCGCAGCAACCGCAAGGCGCGGTCCGCGGCCAGCGCCTTCGGCGCCCAGTTGGGTGAGAACCCGCGCGGGCATCGGAAGGGCGCCGGCTTTCTTGGCCGCTTCGGCCGCCGTGACGATCTCGACGAACCGCGAGCGCTGCCGCGCGTCGAGCGAGGCGCTCTTCTCGCCAGCCTTGGAGGGCCGCGACTCGTCCGAGCGCGTCGCCGCTTCGGCCCGGCCGATGAACAGCCGATCGACTTCGTTGGCGGCATAGGCGACCGCCTCTTGCAGCGCGGCGAGATGGGTCTGGAACTCGCGGACGGCCTCACCCGACGGCTCCTCGGCCGGGGCGACGGCATCCGCCACACGCGCCGGCTTGTCGGCCTTCGCCTCGCTGCGGGCGACGTTGGTCAAGAGTTTCAGCGGGTCCAGGCTCGCATGCTGCTCCGCTGGACCATAGGCCGCGACCAGCGGGCTCGTGGTCGGCTTGGCCCGAGGCTTGGGCGGGGTCGCCGCGGAGGTTTCCGGTGCGACGGCGACCTCGGCCACCGCAGTCTTGGTCTCGTCGTCCAGCGAAGCGATCATCATAGAGGGATCGTCGACTTCCGGCGCGCGCTCGATCAGATCGTTGAACGGCCAGGCGGCCTTGAGGCCGGCGACATCCATCGTCGAGACATTGACGTCGATATCGGTCTTGGCGCCCTTCACCCGGTACGGGCAGCTGCGGCTGTCGCAATTGTGCATCGAGGAGAACTGCCACAGGGCATAGCTCGGCCAGGTCTCCTCGGGAAACTTGCCGGTGATGTCGTCGCGGTAGCGCGCATACCAGAGCGGCAGGCGCGACAGCAGCGGATATTGTGCTCGGCTGTCCGAGATCGCCTTGGCGGTCGAGCCATTGGTGTAGAGCACCGGATAGCGGCCGGTGCGGATCTTGATCTGGTCGGCGAAGATCTCGGCGTCCGCGAGGCTCATCCACTCCTCGGAATTGTCCTCGATGTCGAGCGCGATCAGATCGTCCTCGGCCGGCTCGGCGAAATCGATGAAATGATCGGCCTGCTCGCGTGGGTTGCCCGGACGGCCGAGATGATAGGCGCCCCAAACAAGCCCCTTCATCTTCGCCATCTCGCGGCGGGTCATATAGAGTTCCTTGGTGACGGAATATTTCCACCAGCGGTTCTTGCACAGCTTGTAGTCGTCGCCGTCGGCCTTGCCGCAATTCCACTCCGGCGGCAGTCCATCGGACGCCTTGTTGATAAAGCCGGCAATGCGGTCGTCCGAGGTCAGCTCCTGCCAGTTGATCGGATTGAACTCATAGGCGTCGATCACGAGCGCCTTATCCTCCGACTTCCACGGAGCTTTCCATTCGGCCTGAGCCGAACCGCCGATCAACAGCGTGCCCACGACAATGGCGCAGGCGAATTTCACGGCAGCCGTCGCAACGGCGCTGGGCTTCGTCATTCGCTGGTTTCCCCTCGAAGTCGCTCGAAGTCTGTTTTGCGGGCCGGCCCCCTGAACCCGAAGGCTCAAATCCGTCCCAAGCGGCTGGACGCAGCTATTTCGTTCAAATCTGGCGGGTTCCGGGCAAGATCGATCACGAAATGTTACAACTCCACCCAGGGAGTTTGCCGCGCTGACCTGACCAATTTGCCACAAAGGCGGGAGATTCCGGTAGTTTGGGTTAATGTTTGGTTAACAAGCCCGTGCGCCCAGGCCTCACAATCCGGTCGCGCGACCGGATTTTCCCGGTCGAATCTGCCCCGATTGTGGATTTTGGATCAGCCGGCAATCGTGCCGAAATCGGCGACCTTGCGCGTTGCGGCGCGGATGCGGGCGAGCAGCGCCAGCCGGTTGGCGCGGACGGCCTCGTCCTCGGCATTGACCAGCACCTTGTCAAAAAACGCATCGACGGGAATGCGCAAATCGGCGAGCGCGGCCATGGCATGTGCGTAATTTTCGACCGCCAGCGCTTCTTCCAGCTCGATCTCGGCCCGGTCGACGGCGCCAGCGAGCGCCTTTTCCTCGTGCTCGGTCAAAAGGGCGAGATCGACGGTTTCGGCGATGCGGGTGCCCTTCTTCTCCTCGGCGGCGAGAATGTTCGCCGCGCGGCGGGTGCCGGCGAGGAGGTTCTTGCCGTCCTCGGTGTCGAGGAATTGGCCCAGCGCCTCGACGCGGCGGGTGATGTCGAGGAGGTCGTCGTTGGTCTTTTCTCCGCCAAATAAAACCGCGTCGACGAGGTCGTGCCGAGCGCCTTGATCCCGCAGCTGAACTTTGAGGCGGTCATGGAGGAAGGTTAGAAGGTCGGCTAAAATACTTCGTGCGCGCTCTTTCTCGATGTCCACCACATCTTGCCTGACCTCCTCAAAATATTCGTCGAAGCGACGTGCAATTGGCAGCAGGTCAATCTTTTCAGCCAACTCGCGGTATGCGGCCGTCTCCGCTTGCCCTCTCGCGCTGATATGAGAGCGTCTGAGTGAGAAAAGTGCATCGAGGATGCGAGATACCAACGAGACTGAGAGCGTTTTCTCCACCACCAACCGGATCATCCCCAGCGCCGCTCGTCTGAGCGCATAGGGGTCCTTCGATCCCGTCGGCTTCTCGTCGATCGCCCAGAAGCCGACCAGCATGTCGAGCTTGTCGGCCAGCGCCACGCAGATCGCGACGGGATCGCTCGGCACCGTATCCGTCGGCCCGAGCGGCTTGTAATGCTCCTCGATCGCCGCCTGAACGGACGGATGCTCGCCCTGCCGCGCGGCGTAATATCGGCCCATCAGCCCCTGCAGTTCGGGAAACTCACCGACCGCCTCGGTGGTGAGATCCGCCTTGGCCAGCACCGCCGCGCGTTTGGCCAGCGCCGCCAGATCGTCAGCCGAGACCGCCTCGCCGCCCAGCGTCGCGCCGTCCGGATAGACCGTGCGCGCGATCTCTTGCGCCAGCGCGGCAATGCGGCTCACCCGCTCGCCTTGCGTGCCCAGCTTGGCATGGAACGTCACCTCCAGCGCATCGAGCTTGGCCATGCGCTGGTCGAGCGGCTTTGTCAGGTCGAGGCCGAATTTTTCCGCCGAGGGCTTGAGGCTGTCGATATCCGGCAGATCGGCCTGGTCGGTCTGCCAGAAATACAGCGCATCCGACAGCCGCGCCCGCACCACCTTGGCGTTGCCGCTGGCGATCGCCACGCCGCCGTCGCTCGCCTCGATGTTCGAGACCAGGACGAAATGGTGGGAGAGTTTGTTATCGCTCACGCCGGCCTGCTGCGCAGACGGCTCCGCGGGGGCGCCCTGACCGGGCGACGGCCGGTCGGCCTTGCGAGCCTCCGGCTCGACCGAGCCATGCGGCCGCAGCACGAAACACTTCTGGTTGGCCTTGATGGTGGAGCGGATGATTTCCGGTGGGATCTCAAGAAACTCCGGCTCGAACTCACCCATCAGCGTCACCGGCCATTCGACCAGACCCGCCACTTCCTCCAGCAGCCCGTCGTCCGGCACGACTTCCAGGCCCTTGGCGAAGGCGAGGTTTTCCGCGTCGTGGCGGATCATCTCCTTGCGTCGCTCGGCATCGAGCACGACGCAGGCCTTTTCGAGCTTCGCCGCATAATCGTCGAAGCGGCGGACGGCAAACTCCTGCGGCGCATGAAACCGGTGGCCCCGCGTCGTGTTGCTAGCCTTTATGCCGTCGACGGCAAAATCGACCACCACCGGCTCCTCGGTCTCCGGACCGAAGGTGCACAGGATCGATTGCAGCGGCCGCACCCAGCGCAGCGAGCCCGGCTCGCGCGACGCCGGTCCCCAGCGCATGGATTTCGGCCAGGGAAAATCCTTGATGATGCCCGGCATCGCCTCGGCGATGATCGCCTCGGCCGGTCGGCCGGGCTTTTTGATCGTCGCGACGTAGAAATCGCCCTTTTTCGGGTCGGAGCGGATCTCCGCATCGTCGATCGAGGCGAGCCGCGCGCCGCGCAGGAACCCCTCGATGGCCTTTGGCGGCGCGTCGGTACGTGGTCCCTTGCGCTCCTCGGCGACGTCCTTGGAGCGGGCCTCGACGCCGCGAATGTCGAGGGTCAGGCGCCGCGGCGTCCAATATTCCCGCGCACCCTCATAGGTCAGCCCGGCGTCTACCAGTGCGTCGGTGACCAGCTTTTTCAGATCGCCCGCCGCCTTGCGCTGCATGCGGGCTGGGATTTCCTCGGAACGCAGTTCAAGCAGAAGGTCGGGCATCAGTGTCTCTCCGCCCGCATGCCGTTCGCCTGGTTGCGCTTCCTCGCGCCGATGGCGCTGCGGGAGCGCGGGCGGGCGGGAATCTCTTCGGAGCGCAGTTCAAGCAGAAGGTCAGGCATGGCTCGGCATCAACATTGGAAAAGGTCGACGCCTTGCACCACGCCCCACCGGCGATTGCAAGCTGGCGCTATCCCCGACCGACGCGCCTCAGATCGCGCCGCTCAGCGTGTCGCAGGCGCCGAAATCGCCGCTCTCGAAGCCGCGCCGGAACCACTCCTGGCGCTGCGCCGACGTGCCGTGGGTGAAGCTGTCCGGGACGACCGTGCCCTGGCTGCGCTTTTGCAGCGTGTCGTCGCCGATCTGCTGCGCCGCGTTGAGCGCCTCGTCGATGTCGCCGGCCTCCAGATACCCGGCCTCACGGCTGCCATTGGCCCAGATGCCGGCATAGCAATCGGCCTGCAACTCGACCCGCACCGACATGGCGTTCGCTTCCGCTTCGCTCATGCGCGAGCGCGCCTGATGGAACTTCGGCAGGACACCGGTGAGGTTCTGGATATGATGGCCGACCTCATGGGCGATGACATAGGCCTGGGCGAAGTCTCCGGGCGCGCCGAGCTGGTTGCGCAGCTGATCGAAAAAGCCGAGATCGATATAGAGCTTGGAATCTGACGGGCAGTAAAAAGGTCCGGTTGCCGCGCCGGCGATGCCGCAGGCCGAATCCACCCGGTTGGTGAACAGGACCAGCGTCGGCGCCGGATAGGTCTCGCCCGCCTCACGAAATCGCTGAGTCCAGACATCCTCGGTGTCGGCAAGGACGGTGGCGACGAAATCATCGGTCTCGTCGGCGGTGCCCGCGACGCCTGGCCCGGAGCGTTGGCTGGTCTGATAGCTGCTGCTGCCGCCACCATCCGCCATGCCGAGAAGCTGCAAGGGGTTGATCCCGAAGCCAAGCCACAGCACCAGCGCGATGATGATCATGCCGATCGTACCGCCGCCCCCGGCTCGTATCGGCAGCCGCAAGCCCCCGCCGCCGCGCCGGCCGAAGCCGCCGCCAGAGCCCCGCCTGTCCTCGATATTGCTTGACTGCCTGCGCCCGCGCCACTGCATAATGCCGCCCTTTGGTCGTTAGCCAGGCGACCTCCTGCGAGAATGCGCCGCCTGCGTGTCCCTTAGCGGGCGATATAGGGCGTCATTCGACATTGCCACGAACCGCGACGACGGTGTGGTCGAATTCAGGCGGCTGCGGCCAGTGCCCCGGCCGCGTCCGTCAACAGCAACGCCTCACCTCCGCCGCAAATATGGCACTGCCACCTCTAAGGCGTGACTCGCAACAGAGCGTTCGACCCGAAACCCACGACCCGGTGCCGGACGTCACGCTGCAGATGAGCCGCCTGAGCTTCACGCGACATCGGTACCCGGTTCCGCCGGCCGTAAGCATGGTTTAGGACTAGATCGTTCCGCCGCGAGCGGCACTCCGCTCCAAGGGGACGGAGTGGCGTCCCCTTGGTCCCTCCTGTCTCGCCCCGACGGCGAGATCGTTCCTCGTACCTTGTCCGATATGACCGTATTCCGCACAATGAAGAGAACCGCGAGCCACCGCGGACCGCAGGCCGGCGATGGCTTTGGTCTGTCCGACCGCAGCGCTTTCGCGAACGGATGGCGATGAGCGCGATACGCGACCGGCTGGCCAAAGCCCTGGAGCCTCTCGCGCCGAAGCGCTTTGCCTATGCACGCTTCGCACTGGCGCTGGGGATCGGCCTCCTGGGCGCCATCTTCTTCCTGCGTCTGTCACTGCCGTTACCCTGGATGCTCGGGCCGCTCGCGGCGTGTCTCCTCGCCTCGCTCCTACGAGCGCCGATCACCGCGCCCACCATCCTGCGTCCTCCCATGACCGTGCTCGTCGGAGTCCTGCTCGGAGCGGGCTTTACGCCTGGGATGATGGCCGGGATAGCGGATTGGCTGCCGAGCCTCCTCGGCCTGATGGTCTTCCTCCTGGTCGCGGCGGCGGCCTGCGTGACCTATTTCTACCGCGTCGCCGGCTTCGATCTGCCCACCGCCTATTTCGCCGGCATGCCGGGTGGGTTGATCGAGATGGTAACGGTCGGCCAGGCCAAGGGCGGCGATCCGCGTATCATCGCGCTCATCCATTCCAGCCGCATCATGCTGATCGTCTTCTCGCTGCCCTTCATCCTCGACGTGGTAACCGGCGAAAAGGTGATCGCCCGGCCGACGACCGGGCTTTCGGTCTTCGACGCGCCGTGGTCGGTGGAGGTGTGGCTGCTCGTGACCGGGCTGGTCGGGATCGTCCTGGGACGAATGCTGCGGCTGCCCGCGCCCTTTCTGATGGGTCCGATGCTGGCCAGCGCCGCCGTACATTTGACCGGGGTCACCGAGTTCCGCCCGCCCTATGAGCTGGTGGCGGCCGCGCAGCTGGTGCTCGGCACCGCTCTCGGCTGTCGCTTCGCCGGAACCCGGCTGACCGAAATCGTTCGGATTCTTGGGCTCGCGCTGGGCTCGACCGCGATCTTGCTGTCGATCACGCTCGGCTTTTCGCTGGGACTGAACCGGCTGATCGGCTTGCCGGTCCTCGACCTGCTGCTGGCCTATTCCCCCGGCGGCCTGACCGAGACAAGCCTCATCGCGCTGGCCCTCCACGTCGAGGTGGCCTTCGTCGCAACCCACCATGTAACCAGGGTTTTCCTGGTGATGACCACGGCGGGTCTGGTGTTCCGACTGGTGGAGAAATTTCGCGGGCCAAGCTGACGGCAAAGCTCATTTCACACGCGCCGAAAAAAGGCGCGCCGCAAACGGGGCGCCCACGCGCATGGCTGGGCGAACGGCGCTTTCCGCGCCAGACTGGCGGCTGCGCTTCGACAACGTGACGATAACGGGAAAGATCTCGCCATGACGCCCTTCCTCTTCAACACCACGCCGTCGATCGTGTTCGAGCCGGGCGCCGCCAGGCGACTCGGGCCGATCGCGGCGAAAACGCTCGGCGCGCGCGTGCTGCTGGTCACCGACCCGGGCCTCCGCGTGCTCGGCCTTTGCGACCCGGCGATCGCCTCGCTGACCGAGTCCGGCGCCGCCGTCACCATCTTCGACGACGTTGCCGCCGATCCGAAACTGTCGATCCTGGTTGCCGCGACCGACGCTGCCCGATCTCTGGACGCGACGGGAGTCCTCGGCTTTGGCGGCGGCTCGTCCCTCGACGTCGCCAAGCTCGCCGCGCTCATCGCCGGCTCCGGCGAAAATCTCGACGAGGCCTGGGGCGTCGGCAACGCCAAGGGCCCGAGACTGCCGCTGGTGCTGGTTCCGACCACCGCCGGCACCGGCTCGGAGGTAACCCCGGTCTCGATCATCACCGTCGGCGAGGAGGAAAAGCGCGGAGTCTCCTCGCCGCTGATCCTGCCGGACATCGCCGTGCTCGACGCGGAACTGACGCTCGGCCTGCCGCCGGCGATCACCGCCGCCACCGGCGTCGACGCCATGGTTCACGCGATCGAGGCCTATGCGTCGAAGAGCGCCAACAACAACCCGCTGTCGAAGATGCTGGCGCGCGAAGCCTTACGGCTCATCGGCGCGAATATCGAAACGGTGATCGCCGAACCGGCGAATGTCGAAGCGCGCGGTGCGATGCTGCTCGGCTCGATGCTCGCAGGCCAGGCCTTCGCCAATTCGCCGGTCGCCGCCGTCCACGCCCTCGCCTACCCGATCGGCGGCACCTTCCATATCCCGCACGGGCTGTCGAACGCGCTGGTGCTGCCGCACGTCCTGCGCTTCAACGCGCCCGACGCGGCGCATCTTTACGCCGAGATCGCCGCCGACGCCTTTCCGGCGCTGGAACGCGAGGAAAGCACGCAAGGGCGCTGCGCCGCGTTCGTGGAGGAACTCGCCGCGCTGTCGAAGCGCCTCGGCCTGCCGCCGCGCCTGCGCGATGTCGGGATCGGCGAGGAGCATCTGGCCAAGATGGCGGCCGACGCGATGAAGCAGCAGCGTCTTCTGGTCAACAATCCGCGCGAGGTTGCGCAGGCTGACGCGCTGTCGATCTACCGGGCGGCCTGGTAGGTGAACGAGTTTGGAGCCGCGCTTGCGTCTAGCGATCGACGTCAAGACAGGGCTCGCCCAGCGCCTCCCAGCGTGGGGCCACGCCAAGCCCCGGCTGGTCCGACGCGCCCATGGTCCCGTTCTCCCGTACCGGCGCTCCCTCGGCGATCGAGACGGTTCCGTAGGAGTTGAAGTCGGTCGCCGAGAAGGTGAATTCGGCGGGCGTTGACTGCGCCAGATGGGCGATGGTGGCGGTGACGATGTCGCCGCCCCAGGTGTCCTCGATCGTCATTGGCGTTCCGCTGGCAACGCAAAGGTCGCGCATCAGCCGTGCCTTGGTCAGGCCGCCGACCTTGGAGATCTTCAAATTGACGATATCCATGGCGTCGTCGGCCAGCGCGCGCTGCAGCGTCGCGACGCAATCGATGACTTCGTCGAGCACGAAGGGCAGCGGGGTGCGCCGGCGCACCGACAGGCACTCGTCGTAGGTCGGGCAAGGCTGTTCGATTACGACGTCGAGGTCTCGGACCGCCAGCACCACGCGCGCCGCCTCGGCCCGGGTCCAGCCGGTGTTGGCGTCGGCGACCAGAACCTCCCCGTCCTGAAGGACCGAACGGGTCGCGCGAATGCGGGCAATGTCCGCGTCGGCGTCGCCACCGACCTTGAGCTGGAACTTGCGATAGCCTTCCGCCCGGTAGCCCTCGATATTCGCCGCCATCTCCGCCGAGCCCCGCTGACTGATGGCGCGGTACAGCGCGACGCGCTCCTGCGCCTTGCCGCCGAGCAGCTTCCACACCGGCAGACCGGCCGCCTTGCCGAGGATATCCCAGCAGGCGATGTCGAGCGGTGCCTTGATATAGGGATGGCCGCTGAGAACCCTGTCCATATGGGCGTTCACGACATCGAGGTCGGTCGGATCGAGGCCCAGCAATTGCGGCGCGAGCTCCGCCAGCCCCGCCCGCACGCCGGCCGCGAACGCGGGAAGGTAGGCTGAGCCGAGCGGGCAGCACTCGGCGTAGCCGGTGATGCCCGCATCCGTCTCGACGGCGACGACGGTGCTGTCGAAGATTTCAACGAAATGGCCGCTCGACCAGGTGTAGCGTCCCTCCTTCAACGGAAGGTCGACCTGCCACGCCTTGATGCCGGTGATCTTC
The DNA here is from genome assembly GCF_017183135.1 of Aurantimonas marina. Lineage (GTDB taxonomy): Bacteria > Pseudomonadota > Alphaproteobacteria > Rhizobiales > Rhizobiaceae > Aurantimonas > Aurantimonas marina. Next base: position 85,138 of record NZ_JADDXW010000012.1, read on the forward strand.
ATGCGGAACCTCTCATTTTCTGACTCAGACGACCTGGAATCCCGTCGCGAAGGGATCGCGGTCGTCGATGAAGATGGTGTTGAGACCGGTCATCCTCGCCCAGCCGGCCACCGACGGGATGATCCCCGGCAGGTCGCCGACCTGGGCGTTCTCCTCGACGCGGCCGCGAAACAGCGAGCCGATGATGCTTTCATGGACGAAGTCGTCGCCCGGCTTCAGCCGGCCCTTTGCCACCCATTGCGCGATGCGGGCCGAGGTGCCGGTACCGCAGGGGCTGCGGTCGATCGCCTTGTCGCCGTAGAAGACGGCATTGCGGGCCGTCGCCTCCGGCCGGGTCGGCTTGCCGGTCCACAAGATATGACTGAGACCCTTGATCTCCGGCTTTTCCGGATGAACGAACTCATCGGCGTCATTCAGGGCCTGGCGGAGCGCGCCGGACATCTCCACCAGCTGCCCGGCCGAAAACGCCGCCATGTCGTCGAAATTCTCCTGGCGGTCCACGATCGCGTAAAAATTGCCGCCATAGGCGACGTCGACCGTGAGCCGGCCGAGATGCGGGCTTTCCACCTTCAGCCCCTCGCGGAACAGGAAGGCCGGAACGTTCGTCAATCGAACCTCGGCGACGTAACCGTCCGCCTCGGTATAGGTCGCGACGACGAGCCCGGCCGGCGTGTCGAGCCGGACCACGCCCGGCTCCCGTGGACAGATCAGGCCGTGTTCGAGCGCCATCGTCACCGTGCCGATCGTGCCGTGGCCACACATTGGAAGGCAGCCCGAGGTCTCGATGAAGAGGATCGCCGTATCGCAGTCCGGCCGCGTCGGGGGATAGAGGATCGAACCGGACATCATGTCGTGGCCGCGCGGCTCGAACATCAGGCCGGTGCGGATCCAGTCGTAGTCGCGCAGGAAGTGGGCGCGCTTCTCGATCATGGTGCTCCCCACCAGCGCCGGCCCGCCACCGGCGACAAGCCGAACCGGGTTGCCGCAGGTATGACCGTCTATGCAGAAGAATGCGTGACGTGCCATCGAAACTTCCTCCAAGATGTGCAGCCTAGAAGCGGTCGGGCCTGAACGGTGCGACGTCGATCGCGGTCGGGCGGCCGGCGACGAGATCGGATATGAGGCGGCCCGTCGCCGCCGATTGCGTCAGGCCGAGATGGCCGTGCCCGAACGCGTAGAGGACGGCGGGGGCTCGCGGCGAACGCCCGATCACCGGCAGGGAATCGGGAAGCGATGGCCGGTAGCCCATCCATTTCTTGCCTCCCGTCGTGTCGAGCGCCGGCAGGAAGGCCTTGGCTTTGGCCAGCATGACGTCGGCCCGGCGCATGTTCGGCGGCAGGCGCAGGCCGCCGAACTCCACTGCTCCGCCGACCCGGATGCCGGAGGAGAGCCGGGTCACCACGAAGCCGTGACCGCCGAAGGTCAGATGGCGCCGGAGGTCGAACGCGCCCGACGGCAGCGTCGTGTTGTAGCCCCGCTCGGTATCGAGGGGGATCTTGTCGCCGACCGACGCGGCGAGGCTTTTCGACCACGCCCCAGCCGCGATCACGGCCTGTCTCGCGCGGATCGCCTGCCCGCCGGCACAGCGAAGGACGACGCCATCCTCGCCCGGCTCGATCGCCGCGACCTCGCGGGTGCGAAACGAAACGCCGCGTTCCCGCAACCTGTCGGCGAGCGCCACGGCAAAGTCATAGGGGTCGGTGACCGACCGCCACTCGGGCAGGAAAGTCCCATGCGAGAAGCGGCGGTCCAGCCCCGGCTGCAATTTGTCGATCATGTCTCTGCCGACATGCTCGAACCGGATGCCTTCCCGGCCGCGCGCATCCCAGCCCGGGCGCGCGGCCTCCCGTTCGGCCTCGCTCTCGTAGAGTTCGAGTGCTCCGTCGCTGACCAGCATATGCGACAGCGACGTCTCCGCGACCTGACGCTGCATCTCGCTCCGCGCAAGTTTCATGAGCGCGACCTGCGCCGCCATCGAGCGTGCGGCAGCGGCGGGAAAACTCGCCCGCCAGAACCGGAGAAGCCAGGGGGCGATCGGCAACAGGTAAGCCGGTCGGATCGTCAGCGGGCCGGCCGGGTCAAGGAGCCAGCGGGGGGCCTTTCGCATGATCCCGGGCGAGGCCAGCGGCAGCACGTCCGAATAGGCCAATGCGCCGGCATTGCCGCGGCTCGCGCCGCAGGCGACGCCTTCCCGATCGACGACTGTCACCGTCAGGCCGTCCCGCACGAGCGCATGGGCGATGGAAATTCCGACAATGCCAGAACCGACAATGGCGACGTCGACCCTGTGATCTGGCGACGGGTTCATCCGAGACCGACCTCAGGCGAAAGATGGAAGTTGCGGGCGGGTCGCGAGGGCGTCGGCGATCACCTTCTCCACCCGCTGACGCTCGGCGCCTTGGAGCGGCTGACGAGGCGCGCGGACCCGGTCGTTCGACTGGATGGCGTGAATTTCCGCGAGTTTGATGTTCTGAACGAGGGTGCGCGACACGTCGAGATCGAGCAGCGGTCGGAACCAGCGATAGATGCTGAGCGCCTCTTTGGCGCGACCGACCTTCATCAGGCGATAGATCGCGACGGTTTCGCGAGGAAACGCAACCACGAGACCCGCCACCCAGCCGACCGCTCCAACCGCCAACGCCTCGAAGGCCAGATTGTCGACACCGGTGAATATGTCGTAACGATCGCCGAGGCGGTTGATGATTTCGGTCGTGCGGCGGATATCGTCGCAGGATTCCTTGATCGCGACGAAGCGCGCGTCGGGCGCGAGGTCTTCCATCATATCCGGCGTCACGTCGACCTTGTAGGCGACCCGATTGGAGTAGATCATCGCCGGAAGATCTCCCGCCTCGACCACCGCCCGCAACGTGTCCAGCGTCTCCCGGCGATCGGTGAAATAGACAAGGCTCGGGACGATCATCAACCCGTCGGCGTCGGCCTTGGCGGCGGCCCTGGCGATATCGCAGGATTCGGCTGTGGAAGCGGCGGCGACCGTCATCAGCACCGGCTTGCCGTTCGCGGCCGATTTGGCGATCCGCAGAAGTTCGAGCTTCTCCGCCAGCGTCAGCATCGGCCCTTCGCCGAGCGAGCCGCAAACGATCAGGCCATCGCATCCGGCATCCATCAGAAGGCCGAAGCAGCGCTCGTTTTCGGCGCGGTCCAGCTTTCCGTCCTCGCCGAACTTCGTCGTTACGGCGGGCATGACTCCACACCACATTCTCGTTCTCCGGTTTCTCCAGGTTTCGGATGGGCGGGGTCAGCGGGGCGACACGGCCCCAGTCGGATACAAGCGTCCTGATCGTTCTGATTGCATTCTTCGATGGTCCTCCGAAGAATGCGTAGGACGCCGACACAGCCGTGCCAAGATCAATTTCAGCGAAACCGGAGGATCGCACGATCCTCAACGTCAACGGGCTGCGCACACTCCCGGCCGTCGTCGCCGGGGCAGTGTGTGACCCGGCGGGGGCCTCGGCGGCTCGACGCACCGTTTCGCTTGGAAGAAAAACCGCCGACCTGGCGCGATTCCGGCGAGGCCGCCGGACGACAACCAGAATTCGAGGGTGCGGGGCGATCAAGACGATCGCCGCCGCACCCTTCCTCATCGGCTCCACGCGAGAATCTCGGGGTCGGGGCCCGGGAAGAATGCGGGCCCCTCACCGCATCAGGGAATCGGCACCTACTCCGCCGGAACCGCGCGGGCTCGGCTGCCCGACAGCCGGTCCGGCAGCGCGAAGGCAACGGCGATGAAGACCAGTCCCAGCGCGACGCCGATCACATCGCCCGGCAAGCCCGGGATGAGCGCTGGATAGTCGGTGCCGGGTACGGCTCCGACGGTGGCCTTCCCGCCGGCGATCTCCGCCATCAGGAAGGTGCCTTCGAACCAGGGATAGGTCAGCATGAAGGCCGCCGCCCCGACCAGCCCGCCGCCGGCGAAGACCAGCGCGTCCCAGCGTCCGGTCGCTGCGGAAGCCAGACCGGTACCGGGGCAGAAACCCGACACCGCCCAGCCGAGGCCGAGCAGGATACCGCCGAGGAAGACCCCGCCATAGGCGGCCTTGACGGACATGTGCCCGACCTCGACGAGGCCCGCCATCTGCCCGGCGAACATGAGCACCGAAGCGGTGCCGATCGCCAGCAGGATGGTTTTCATCAGGTGCAGGACGCGCAAGCTCAGCATGCCGATGATCAGGTTTGGGCTGGTCGCGCCGACCCGGTCGAGCGCGAAGCCGAACGCGGCGCCGATCAAAAGTGCGAGAACAATGGTCATGTCAGACCTCCCGTGGATAAAGGAGCATGGCGGTCGGGATCGCCGCAAGGAAGGCGCCAGCCGCGAAGATGTAACCGGAGACGGCGGACTGCATGATGCCGCTCATCATGTGGCCCGACGTACAGCCGCCGGCCAGCCGGGCGCCGTAGAGCACCAGGAAGCCGCCAACGAAAGCGGCGGTGAAGCGAAGCACCGGACTGTACCCGAAATTGGCCAGCCAGACCTCGGGCATGAAGCGGTGCGCCGCGCGGAAGCTGCCGCGCAACCAGCCCGAGACAGCGGCACCGATCAGGATGGCGAGGACGAAGATGAAGCCGTAATTCACGGGATCGGCCACCGCCGCAGCGTATTTCCCGCCGCTCTTGTCGAGATAGGCGTTGGGCGAGGCGAAGCCGGTCTTGCTGGCCGCATCCTCCACCACGATCGAGGTATCGACGGCATTCCACAGGATGCCGTCGAGAATCACGAACTGGGTGGAAACGCCAATGGGCTTCACCAGCGCCACGGCCAGGAAGAATACGACGCCCAGCAGCACGCCTCCCGTTTTCCATGACAGGGCCATCAGGAACCCTCCTATATTTTAATATTATAATACACGGATATGCGAATATAGTGCGCTGGACGCCCCCTCGACTTGATCCAAGTCAAATCCCGCGAAGGTCGCCGCGCCTAGCGTCCGCCGTGACAGTGGCGTAGCTCGCGACCGGCGCGAACAATCCGAACGGGAGCAGATTTGCATCCATGGCACGCCAATTTTTGGACATATCTCGCGGCACGCTTGGCGCGCCGCACTCTCCATCGAAAGGAGGTCAGCGTTATGAAATTCGGGCTGGCAACCGTCGCTGCCGTGGCGATTTTCGCCGCCTTCCCCGCCTTTGCGGGCGAGATCGCCAGCAGTGTCGATGCGCGCGACCTGCCGAAGGGCAAGACGACGCCGCTCGGGCTTTATCTCACGCCAGAGGACGCGCACGCGGCCCTGACCGAGGAGCCAGACGTCGTCTTCATCGACGTCCGCGACCCGCTTGAAATCAACTTCGTCGGCAATGCCGAGGGGACGGACGCCAATGTCCCGCTCGCCTTCGCCACGCACGATTTCGACCCCAAGCGCGGCGGCTATGCGATGGCGCGCAATCCGAACTTTATTGCCGGCGTCGACGCGGTGATGGCGCGCGAGGGACGCGACAAGGACGATCCGGTATTCGTGATGTGCCGCTCCGGCGGGCGATCGGCGGCGGCGGCCGCGGCACTGGCCAAGTCCGGCTACAGCAATGTCTGGAGCATCGTCGAGGGCTTCGAGGGTGATACCAACAAAAAGAACGGCCGGCGCGACGTGAACGGGTGGCAGAACGCCGGGCTTCCCTGGTCCTACAAGCTCGATGCCGGAATGGCCTGGCAGCCGGCGGGGGAAAGGTGAACCATGCGGACGGTCACAGCACGACCGGGCCGGCGCCTGCGGCGACCGGATCTGATGGAGCGCGCGCACCGGTCGGCGTTCAGGCTGCTTGTCGGCGTTCTCGTCGTCCTTGCCCTCGTGCTCTCCGGCCTCGGCCACGGAACCGCGGCCGGGCCGATGGCCATGACAATGACAATGACCGGATGCGGCTGGTCGACGGTCGAGATGAGCGCACTGGCCAAGGATGAGACCGGCGGCTGTTTCCTCAACGCTGCCGCCACAGATGGTCAGGCCGATGCCTGGCAAGTCCTTCTCGCGACCGCTGCGTGCCCTCAGCACGCGCCTTGTGTGCATTTCTTCGTCGCCCCGGAGCGCCCGCGACTGCGAGCGCAAGAATCGAACCGGGTGATCGCAACGGTCTGCGACCCGCTCCGGGAACGGACGGTAAGCCCACCTCATAACCCCCCGATCAGCTGATTTTACGAACGGTCGGCGTCGATCGCGCCTCCCTGCCGCGAAGCCGCCTTGCGATGCAGCCACCCAGGCAGCGCCAGGGTCTGCGCCGCGTCGGCCGTTCCTGTCGCAAACGCTGAATCCCGAAAAGAATTGGAGACAATGATGAGAACCCACAGATACTTCCTCCACTCGGCGGCACCGATCGCTGTGGCGATGATGCTCTTCGGCCTCGGTTCCGCCCATGCGGAGCCGCTGGTCTACATACCGCTCGGCGAGGAAAATCAGATTCTGGCCATCGACGCGGCGAGGGACGCCGAGGTCGGACGCATTGCCGGAACCGAGGCGGTGCATGGGCTGGGTGGAACCCCGGACGGGCGTCTGCTGATCGCCGGAAGCCTCTCCGCCCGCCCGGCGGGAGAGGCGCCCGACAAACCTGCCGGCGTGTCCGAGGAGGACCACGAAGCGCACCACGGGATGTCGGAGAAGACCTCCGAGAAATCGTCCGAAGAGCTCGTCAGCACGGTTTCGATCATCGACCGCGAAAGCGGGGAGATCCTACGCAAGGTCGATGTGCCGGGCGCCGTGCATCACGTCACGGTCAGCCCGGATGGGCGCTTCGCCGTGGTGACGCTGATCAACGCCGATGCGGTCTCGGTGATCGGGCTCGAGGACTTCGAACTGATCACCACGATAAAGACCGCGGCGACGCCGAACTACGCCATCTTCAGTCAAGATGGAAAGGCGCTGTTCGTCGGCAGTGCCGGCGCCGGCATCGTCAGCCGCATCACCGTCGATGGCTGGACAGTGGGGCCGAAGGTCGTCACTGGCGCGAATCCTGGGCATCTGGTGATGGCCGCGGACGAAAGCGCCCTGTATGTCACCAATGACGGCGACGGCACGGTCAGCGAGATCGACCCGGAGACGATGACGGTCCGCCGCAACTTCGAGATGGGCGGAATGCTGCACGGCCTCGATTTGTCCGAGGACGGCAAGACGCTCTTCGCGGCGGTGCGGGAGACCGGCCGGATCGGCCGGGTCGACCTGGTGAGCGGCGAGGTAAGCTTCGCGGAGCTGGCGCCGGCGCCCTATCACCTGAGAACGATCCCGGGAACAGGCAAGATCTACGTCAGCAGCGCCGAGGAACCCAAGTTCTGGGTGCTGGACGTCAACGACCTGAGCACGATCAGCGAGGTGAAGGTCGAGGGCACGGCCCACCAGATGGTGATCGTCCCTTCGAGCTGACCGGAGGGCCGGCGTCGACGCCAAGCGAAACGAGGAGGGCGGAGGGCGGCCGCCCTCCGCCTGTGGCACGCCACGTCGATAGGCATAGACACGTTGTCCAGGTCGGATCGGCCTGCGGGGTGCCGATCTCTGCGCCGCACAATTCGACCTTGTATCTTGCCGCATGAGACTTCACGCCGGCCATGAGGCGTTATCCTCAAGTTTTTAACGGAATATAATGGCTTTCGATACCGCTGACGTGACGCGACCGGAGCGAAACACCCTTCTCGCAAGAGAGCGCATTTCGCTTGATCCAGGTCAAAGCGTGCGGCGCAGCACGGGAGCACCACCGATCTGACGGAAGTCGCCGAAGATCGTCGGCGGACCGACATTCAGACCGGAGGCATCATGGACAGCGCCCGCCGACTTTTTCTAGGACAGATCGCGCGTATCAGCGCCGGCGCGGCATTCGTGCCGTTTGCCAGCGTGGCAGACGCCGCGATCAACGGACAGCCACCGCGGCGCGGCGGCGACCCCGCCAAGCGCTACGCCATGCTCATCGACCTGCGCCGCTGCATCGGCTGTCAGGCCTGCACCGTGTCGTGCCACATCGAGAACGAAGCTCCTTTGGGCAAGTTCCGAACGATCGTCTCGCAATATGAGGTCGAAAGCGTGGAGACGGGCGAGCTTGCGCAGTTCATGCTGCCGCGTCTGTGCAATCATTGCGATAACCCGCCCTGCGTGCCGGTCTGTCCGGTGCAGGCTACCTATCAGCGTGAGGACGGCATCGTCGTGGTCGACAGCGACCGCTGCGTGGGTTGCGCCTACTGTGTCCAGGCTTGTCCATACGACGCACGGTTCATCAACGAGCGGACCCAGACCGCCGACAAGTGCACCTTCTGCGCTCATCGACTGGAGGCGGGATTGCTACCGGCCTGCGTCGAATCCTGCGTGGGGGGCGCGCGGATCATCGGCGACCTGAACAATCCGGACAGCCAGATTTCCAGGATGATCGAGGCACATCGAGACGAGCTGATGGTGCTTCAACCGGAGAAGAACACGCGGCCGCATGTCTTCTATCTCGGCATGGACGAGCGGTTCATCACCCGCCCCCAGGCCGTTCCGGGCCTTTGGGATGTGCGCGGCGAGAACGGGCAGGAGTTGGGTTATGAATTCGCTGAGCATTGAGCTGATCGCCCCGCGCTATGGCATCGCCTGGTATCCTTGGGCCGTACAGTATTTCTTCCTGATCGCGCTTTCCTACGGGGCGCTGTGGCTGGCCGTACCGGGCCTTATCTTCAACCACGAGAAGTGGAAGCCGACGGCGCGGCTGGCGCTGCTGGCGGCGATGTCCACCGCCGTGATCGCGCCCGTCTCGCTTCTGGCCGACCTGCACCAGCCGCTCCGTTTCTGGCATTTCTATGCCTATCCGACGCCGTGGTCCTGGATGTCGCTGGGCAGCCTGTTCCTGCCGGTTTATGTCGGACTGGTTGTGGTCTTAGCCTGGCTGGTCTGGCGCGAGCCGATGAAAGCCTGGGCCAACGCGCCCGGACTGCAGGGTACCGTCGCCCGCATCGCGCCGCTGGGCGACTGGAAAAGCCCGCGCTGGCTGGTGGTGCTAACCGGCGTTGCGGCGATCGTCATGTCACTGACGGTCATGCTTTATACCGGCGCCGAGGTCGCGGTGCTCAAGGGCCGGCCGCTCTGGCACACAGAATACCTGCCGGCGATGTTCCTCCTGACCGGAGTGATCGGCGCGGCGGGTCTGGTGCTGGTCCTCAATCGCTTTTCAGGCCTGCGTTATTTGACGGGAGGCAATCAGATGCTGGCCGTCATCCTCGGTGCGATCGTTCTGGCGGGCCTTGCCGCTGCCGGCTGGTTTGCCCAAGGGCTCATGTCGAACGAAGGGTCGGTCGCCGCCGCACTCGATTCGGTCCGCCAGAGTGCCGAGTGGCGAGCCATCGCCTTCTGGGGCGCGGGCGCGGGCATCCTGCTGTTCCTGAGCGCAGGACTGATGGTGGTGCTGCGGCCCCTGCGCGGCCTTCGCTGGATCGTCGGCCTCCTCGCGCTGCACGTCGCCTGGATGTTCCGCTGGACCGTGTTGATGGATGTGCAGACCGTGGCGCGAAACAGCGCCGGATACAGTGACTACCACTTATCGGCTGGTTCGGAAGGCCTCCTGGGAATCCTTGGCACCTTCGGGCTCTGGTTGGCTGTCGTTCTGCTGGTCAATCTGTTCGTCCCCTGGCGGGCGGCCCTTGGTGGCTCCCGGACGCTGAAGGACCACCAATCTCTCACCCCTTCTCACTCCGAAGGAGCCCCGAGCTATGGATAAGACACGTCGCAGACTGCTTCAGGGCGCCGTTGCCGTCGGTGGCGCGGCCACCTTTGCCGCGGGTTATTCCGAACCTCTGGCGAAAATGGCCCACGGTTTAACCGGCAGCGCCGGCGAAAAGCCCAAGCATCCGATCTTCGGCAATGCGCCCGCACCGGAATATCATGTCGATCTCGATACTGGAGATCTGACCCCGAACCCGGACCAGCGTATGGCCTTCACCGTTTGCTACGGCTGCACGACAAAGTGCGGCGTTCGTGTCCGGATCGACAACAAGACCGGCCAGGTTCTGCGCGTCGCCGGCAACCCATACAATCCACTTTCGGCGGATCAGCACCTGGACCAGTCGTCCCCGGTCAAGGAGGCGTTGCGGTGCGTCAGCGCCTGGCAGGACCAGGGACAGGAAAGCCGCTCGACGGCCTGCGCGCGTGGCAATGCGATGATCGCCCAGATCACCAGCCCGCACCGCGTGACCCACTGCCTGAAACGCACCGGGCCGCGCGGCAGCGGCCAGTGGACGCAAGTCCCCTTCGAACAGGTGATCGAGGAGATCTGCGAGGGCGGCGACCTGTTCGGCGAAGGTCCGGTGGAGGGCCTGCGCGCGATCAACGACTACGATACGCTGATCGACCCGGACAACCCCGAATACGGGCCGAAAACCAACCAGCTTCTGGTGATGGAGGCGACGGATTACGGCCGTTCGGCTCTGCTCAAGCGGTTCGTGTTCAACGCGTTCGGCACCCGCAATTACGGCCATCATGGATCCTATTGCGGGCTGGCGTTCCGAATGGGATCGGGCGCGGTCATGAACGACATGAAGAAGTACGCGCACACGAAGCCGGACTTCGCCAATGCCGCTTTCGGCCTGTTCATTGGCACAGCACCCAGCCAGGCGGGCAACCCGTTCAAGCGGCAGGGACGGCTGATCGCCGAAGCCAGGGCGCGCGGCAATCTGGACTACGTCGTGGTCGATCCGGCGTTGAATGCCTCGGTCACCAAATCGGCCGGAGCGTCATCGAACTGGGTTCCAATCCGCCCCGGCACGGATACCGCATTGGCGATGGCGCTGATCCGCTGGCTGCTGGAGAATGACGGCTATGCCGTCGATTTCCTGGCCCTTCCCTCGGGCGATGCGGCAAAGGCGGCCGGTGAGGTGGGGCACACCAATGCGACCCATCTGGTGATCGTCGAGGAAGGGCATCCGCGTCAGGGATATTTCCTGCGCCGCTCCGACCTTAGACAGGTCGAAGCGGGTGCCGACGATGACGCGGCGATGGTCATGGCCGACGAAGGCCTTGTGTCGTCCGATGCGGCCGGCAAGGCGAATCTTTTCGTGTCGGCTCGGGTCGATTTACCCGATGGCGCGACGGTCGCGGTGAAAAGCAGCCTCGCCCTGTTGCTCGAATCCGCCCAGGAGCGTTCGCTGGCCGACTATGCCGCCGAGTGCGGCATCCCCGAAGCGCGGATCGTCGACATCGCGCAGCGGTTCAAGGCGGCGGGCCGCCGTGCGGTCTCGGACAGTCATGGTGGCATGATGTCGAGCACCGGATTCTACGCCACCTTCGGCGTGCAAATGCTGAATCTGCTGGCCGGGTCGATAAACCACACCGGCGGCTCCGCCCAGGGCGGCGGCAGTTTTAACGGCATGGGCAAGGGTCCGCGCTATGATCTGAAGACCTTCCCCGGCATGCGCAAGCCGAAGGGGCTCTTCCTCTCCCGCTCGGGTTTTCCCTACGAGAAATCGTCCGAATACAAGCGCAAGGCCGCGGCCGGCGAGAACCCCTATCCAGCAACGGCGCCCTGGCGGTCGCTCGCGCCACCGACGCTGACTGAGCACCTGTCCTCCGCGCTCGACGGGTATCCCTATCCCATCAAGGCGCTGATCGGGTGCATGGCCAACCCGATCTACGGTCAGGCCGGGTTGCACACCCTGATCGAGGAGAAGCTCGCCGACCCCAAGAAACTCGGTTTGTACGTAGCAGTGGACGGCTTCATCAACGAGACCAACCTGTATGCCGACTACATCGTGCCGGATTCGGTGATGTACGAGGTCTGGGGGTTTACCGGGGCATGGTCGGGCAACCTGACCAAGATGACCACGGCCTGCTGGCCGGTGGTCGAGCCGCGCCAGCAGAAAACGGAGGGCGGCCAACCGGTGAGCATGGAGACATTCTTCATTGCCACGGCGAAACAGCTGGGGCTGGCCGGTTTCGGCGTCGAGGCGATCCCAGCGGCCGACGGAACCATGCTGCCGCTCGAAACCGCCGAGGATTTCTTCCTACGGGCGGGGGCCAACATCGCCTATCAGGGCGATCGCCTGCCGGACGCGAGCGAGGAGGATGTGGCGCTGAGCGGGCTGGACCTGCTGCTGCCCAAGATCGACGCCGTGCTTCCCGAGGAAGAACGCGGCGCCGTCACCTATCTCTATTCCCGCGGCGGCCGCTTCCAGCCTTACAAGGCCGCGCATGATGGCGAGAACCTGGGCAATCCGTGGAAACGCACGTTGTGCATCTACAATGAAGATGTCGGCACCGCGATCGACAGCCAGACCGGCCAGCGGCACCGGGGCGTACCCCAGTTCCGGCAGGCCGAACTGGCTGACGGGAGCCCCCTGCGCGAGGTCTATAACGAGGACGACTGGCCACTGCTGGCGTTCTCCTACAAGTCGAACCTGATGAACTCTTACGCCATCGGGCTGGAACGGCTGCGGATGATCAAGCCGTACAACCCCATCCTGATACATCGCGACGATGCAGCCCAACGGGGGATCAGCCACGGCGATACCATCCGCATCGAAAGCCCTGGCGGCGCGTTGACCGGTCTCGCGCTGGTCGGCGATGGGGTCATGCGCGGTTGCCTCGGCATCGAGCACAGCTTCGGTCACCGCGAATTGGGCGCCGGCACCCATGTCATCGATGGACAGGAGCGTCCGGGCAACGAGTGGATCGGTGCCGGGGTGAACCTCAACGATCTGGGCTTCGCCGACCCGACGCGCCGCGTCGCCGGCACATGGCTGGAGCCGATCAGCGGCGCCAGCGTGCGCCAGGGCCTGCCGGTGAGGGTTAGCCGGGCGATGGCTTGAGACAGGCTCGCTATCGGCAGCCGATGCCGATGCGCCTTCAGTAATCGCGCCCGGGTCCGAATGGTCGGAGCCGGGCGCGGCAACATATCGAAACTTCACGGCGAAACCGACTGCGGATCGACATTTCATCGAGCCCGCACATGGCAGCCCTGGAATTTGACTTGAAAAATGACCGTTAATTCATCCGGAAATCCCGCCACGCAACGAAACTCGACAGCCGCCGTGGAATTGCTTCGCATCCTCGCGAACGAGCGGCGGCTTATGATCGTCGGCGAGTTGGTCAAGCGGCGGGAGGTGAACGTCAGCGCGCTTGCCCGAACGGTCGGACTATCGCAATCCGCCCTTTCCCAGCACCTGGCCAAGATGCGGGCGGCGGGAGTGGTCACATGTCGACGGGACGGCGCCACCGTCAGGTACAGCCTCGCGAACCCGCAGATCACGGAGTTGCTCATCACACTCCAAAGTCTCTTCGCCAGCCTGTTGGCCGACAGAGACACCAGCGTGGGTTGACCCGCGCTTCCGCGAGGTTTCAGCGGACGTTACACTAACCCGCGGCCCTCGGAGCATCGCACGAAGTATGCGTGGGACTGATCGCCGTGATGTTGCAGTGCCCGGATCGCAGTTGCGCTTCGCCGATGATGAATCAGCCGGGTGTCGCGGCGTTCGGCTCTGTGTCCTCCACGGGGATCTTGGAGGAGCGCCCGCCCCTCAGCGCCACGTAGATCGCCGGGATGACCAGAACGGTCAGCACCGTGGATGACGCAAGCCCGAACAGCAACGAGATCGCCAGCCCCTGAAAAATCGGGTCGGTCAGGATCACGCCCGCGCCGATCATGGCGGCGAGCGCGGTCAAAAGGATCGGCTTGAAGCGGATCGCGCCGGCTTCCAAGAGCGCGTCGGCGAGCGGGCGGTCCGGGTGGCGGGTGTGGCGAATGAAATCGACCAGCAAAATGGAATTGCGCACAATGATGCCGGCGAGCGCGATGAAGCCGATCATCGACGTCGCCGAGAACGGCGCCGCGAACAGCCAGTGGCCGAACATGATCCCGATGAAGGTAAGCGGAATCGGCGTCAGGATGACCAGCGGCAGCTTGAAGGAGCTGAACTGGGCGACGACGAGAATGTAGATGGCGAGAATCGCCACCATGAACGCCGCGCCCATATCCCGGAAGGTCACCCAGGTGACCTCCCATTCACCGTCCCACAGAAGGGTCGGTTGGCTCTCGTCATCCGGCTGGCCGTTGAACGCGATGACCGGCTTGGGCAGGTTGCCCCAGTCGGCCTTTTCGATCGCGTCGGCCACGGCCAGCATGCCGTAAATCGGCGCTTCGAACGTGCCGGCGAGTTCCGCCGTGACCATTTCCGCGGCCCGCCCGTTCCGACGGAACACCGGGAACGACGCCGGCTCCCGCGTGATCGAGACGACGTCGCCGAGTTCCACGATGCCCCGGTCTCCCGGCAAGGCATTGGCGGGGACGGGCGTGGCGAGCGCGCGCTCGTCGAGCCGCTGATCGCCTTTCGCCATCGCGATCGTTATCGGGATCGGCTGACGTCCCTCGCCGCGATGCGAATACCCCACCGTGTTGCCGGAATAGAGCGCGCGAAGCGTGTCGTAGATATCCCCCTGCTCGACCCGGTAATATTCGAGATTGTCCTGATCGATACTGGCGCGGGCGCGCGTGGCCTGGACACCGTAGGAATCATCAATGTCAACGATGAACGGCACCGAGGCAAAGATCTCGCGCACCTTCTGCGCCACGGCCCGGCGCGTCCGCGCATCGGGGCCGTAGATCTCGGCCAGCAGCGTGGCGAGTACCGGCGGGCCGGGCGGCGGCTCCACCACCTTGACGCTCGTACCTTCGGGCAGGTCGAGCCCGTCGAGGCGGCTGCGAATGTCCAGGGCGACGTCGTGGCTGGTCCGGTCGCGCTCGCCCTTGGGAAGAAGGTTCACTTGAACGTCTCCCATCTCCGCCGACGCTCGCAGGTAGTAATGCCGGACAAGGCCGTTGAAGTTGAACGGCGCCGACGTCCCGGCATAGGTCTGGAAGGAGACGACCTCGGGGATCGGGGACATCCGCTCCACCATGGCCTGCAGCGCGCGGTCGGTATCCTCGAGCGTCGAGCCCTCCGGCAGATCGACCACGACCTGGAGGTCGCTCTTGTTGTCGAAGGGCAGAAGCTTGACGGTGACGTCCTTGGTATAAAGCAGCGTCAGCGAGGCCAGCGTCGCCACGCCCACAATGACGAGAAACAGCCAGGACCGCGCCCGCGTCTTCAGGATCGGGCGCGCGACCGCCATGTACGCGCGGCCGAGACGTCCGATCGCGTCGTGACCGCCGTTCGAATCGCCGTGCCCGCCCTTGCCGCCGAGCTTGAGCATCAGCCAGGGCGTCAGCATCACCGCGACGAAGAAGGAAAACAGCATCGCCGCCGAAGCGTTGGCGGGAATCGGGCTCATATAGGGGCCCATCAGCCCGGAGACGAAGAGCATCGGCAGAAGCGCCGCCACCACCGTCAATGTCGCCACGATGGTCGGATTGCCAACCTCGGCCACGGCTTCGATCGCCGCCTGGGCACGGCTGCGATCATCCTTCATGGCCCAATGGCGGGCGATGTTCTCGATCACCACGATCGCATCGTCGACCAGGATGCCGATCGAGAAGATCAGCGCGAAAAGACTGACGCGGTTGAGGGTGTAGCCCATCAGCCATGAGGCGAAGAGCGTCAGCAGGATCGTCGTCGGGATCACGACGGCCACGACCATCGCCTCGCGCCAGCCGATCGCGAAGGCCACCAGCACGACGATCGAAATAGTCGCCAGACCGAGATGAAACAGCAGTTCGTTGGCTTTTTCGTTGGCCGTCTCGCCATAGTTGCGCGTGATCGTCATCTCGACATCCGCCGGGAATATCTGGCCGCGCACCTGTTCCAGGCGATGGACGATTTCTTCCGCGATGACCACGGCGTTGGTTCCCGCCCGTTTGGCGATCGCCAGGGAGACCGCTGGCACGCGCTCCAGATCCTCTCCGCTCCTGCGCACCGCGGTCACCCGCGTCTCGTTCGGGTCCGTGGCGAGCACCACATCGGCGACGTCGCGCACATAGACCGGACGGCCGTCGCGGGCGGTGAGCAGCAGATTGCCGATTTCCGGAAGCGTCTGCAGCGTCTGCCCGGCGACAAGAACCTCTTGTTGACCGCCTCCGCGGATCAATCCTGCCTGGAAGGAGCGGTTGGCTCCCTGAATCTTGCCGGTGAGTTGCTGCAGCGTGATTCCGTAGAGCGACAGCCGCTCGGGATCCGGCTCGATCCTGATCTCTTCGGGCTGCTGTCCGACGATGTAGGTCAGGCCGATATCGGGAAGCTTGGACAGTTCGACCTGGAGTTCGCGCGCAAGCCGTGTCAGGCCGTTGGCCGTCCAGCGTTCGGCAGCCTCGGCTGTCGGCGTCAAGGTAACGACGGCGATGGCGACGTCGTCGATGCCACGCCCGACGATGAGCGGTTCCGGGATGCCGACCGGGATACGGTCGAGATTGGCGAAAACCTTGTCATGAACCCGCAGGATCGCCGAATCCGCGCTGGTGCCGACCTTGAACCGCGCGGTGACAAGGGCACCGTCGTCCTGCGTCTGGGAATAGACGTGCTCGACGCCGTTGATGCTCTTGACGATGGTTTCCAGCGGCTCGGTGACAAGCTTGACTGCATCTTCCGCCTTGAGCCCGTCCGCACGCACACGGATATCGACCATCGGCACCGAGATTTGAGGCTCTTCCTCGCGCGGGAGGGAAACCAGCGCGACCAATCCGAGCGCAAAGGCCGCGAGCAGGAAGAGCGGCGTCAGCGGCGAGTTGATGAAGCTCTTGGTCAGGCGACCGGCGATGCCGAGATTCATGGCAGCACGATCCGGTCGCCCTCGCGCAGGCCGCTCAGGACTTCGATTCTTTCGCTTCCGTCGAGCACGACCCTGTCGCCCAGGATAACGGCCACATCAAGCGGGTCCGGTTCGGCTGCCAGGCGGACATAGTCCACGCCGTGGCGGGTGATCACCGCTTCCGGCGGAATGGTAATGGCATCCCGGCGACCGACGGGAATCCAGACCAAAGTCCGTTCGCCGACAAAGTAATCGCCGAGCCCCTCCACCTCGACATCGGCCTGAACCTTGCCCTCGGTAATTTCCGGATAGACTTGGACCAGGCGGCCTTCGCGCAGTTCCGGCGGATGGCCGTTGGCGGATCGCGACACCATTCGTTGACCGACCTTTACCGTGTCACCCTCGACGATGGCCGCCGCGTGGCGTTCGGGCAGTGACAGCCGGAGGAAATAGCCCCCGCCGGCGACGCGAGCGACCGTCTCGCCGGCCATGATGACCGAGCCCGGCGTCACCGGAATCGTCAGGATCCGACCCGATGCGGGCGCAAGAACCTTGCCTTCGCGCGAGGACTGCTCGATGACCGCACGGTCGGCCTCGGCGGCGGTGATCTGGTTGGTCAGGACATCCACCTGGGATTTGGCCTGATCAACGCGCGACTGTGGCGCGATCCCGCGCTTCAACAACTCCTGGGCACGGCTCAAATCGCTCCTGGCATTGGCCAGTTGCGATTGCAGCGCTCGGATCTGCGCGTCGGCGGCATCAAGCTGAAGCGCGATCTTGTCGTCCACGACAAGCGCAATCTCCTCGCCCTTCTCCACTTGCACGCCTTCGTCGATGGAGATCTGCCGCAGGGTCCCGCCGATGCGGGCCCGGGCGGGCACTACGTCGCGGCTCTCGACCTGACCGAAGACGGCCTTCGTTTCCTCGA
This sequence comes from Aurantimonas marina, assembly GCF_017183135.1. Taxonomy (GTDB): domain Bacteria; phylum Pseudomonadota; class Alphaproteobacteria; order Rhizobiales; family Rhizobiaceae; genus Aurantimonas; species Aurantimonas marina. The sequence goes on from NZ_JADDXW010000012.1 coordinate 102,688, forward strand.
TCGTCTGCACGCGCACGACGAATTCCGCCGCGCCTGCGGCCGCGACCGACCACGACATTACGGCGGCAAGGATCATGAACCCTCCGGCCCGCAATGATTCCATGAAAGGTCTCCGCATCAAAAGTTCGGGCTGACGGGCCGATCGAACGGCCCGCCTACCCTCAGGAAAAAGCGCAACCCGGCTTCACGCCGAGCTTTCTGAATGCGATGGCGGCGGGGCAGAAGCCGGTGAACGAGGACTGAATCAGATTCAGGCCGACGAAGACCGTCAACAGATGCCAGTACGGAGAAACATACACCCCGAGCGCCACCGACAGCAGGACCATCATTCCCGCGAAGGACAATACCACACGATCGAGCGTCATCTTCGTCTCCTTTGTCAACAGCCGGGCCACGCCCGCACCCTCCGAAATCCGAGGGCTTCCCACTGGGGTTGCATCTAACATTCAAATTCCTTAAATTCAAGATCATGAAAGTAGATGACTTGATTCAGGCCTCGGAAGAAGCGGCGGATCTGATGGGCAGCCTGTCCCATCCGCAACGCTTGCTCGTGCTCTGCGCGCTGGCCGACGGGGAGAAGCCCGTGAGTCAGTTGCGCGAAGAGCTCGCGATCGACCAGGTGCCGATGTCCCAGCAGCTCATGCGGCTGCGGGCCGATGGACTGGTCGAGGCGCGACGCGTCGGGACGACCGTCTACTATAAGATTGCTCGGAGCGAACTCCTGCTGGTCATCGAAGCGTTGCAGAAGGCGTTCTGCCCGGATCCGGCTCTCAAGCCTGGCCGGTCCAGCCGCGCGTGCGGTGAGACTAAGGTAGCCATGGCGGCTGCCGTTAGGTCTCGGCCGCTTCCTCGCCGATCCCGGACGAAGTCCTGATGGCCCACGGAACGTTGGCGCCCCTCCCAGCGGCCACGCTGGACGCCGGCTCGGCTGCCCAACCCCTATCGTCGGGAGTGCGGCTGGGGACGTCGGACGTATCCGGGCAAGAAATCCGCCCGCGCTGACAGTTTCGCGGAACGCTTCACCCCCCCTGAATCTGGAAAGGAAAGGTATTCAATGACGCTCACGCGACATAGCCCATCCCGCGGCAAGGGAAGTCCCGACATCTGGGGCTTCTACGAGGAAGACACCGGCTCCGTTCAATATGTCTGCGCCGACCCGACTACGCGAAAAGCAGCGTTGATCGATGTCGTGCTGAACTTCGACCCGAGCGAGGCGCAGACATCGACCGACGCCGCCGACGAGATTCTCGCCCATGTGCAAAGGGAAGGCCTGGACGTCGAGTGGATTCTCGACACCCATCCGCATGCCGACCACATGATGGCATCGGCCTATCTGAAGGAGAAACTCGGCGCTCCTACCGCGATCGGGGCGAAGGTCAAGGAAATCGCCTCGCTCTGGGAAGGCCTCTACAATTTGCCCGGCGGCTTCGATCCCGAGCGGGACATCGATGTCCTCTGGGACGACGGAGCGAGTTTCAAGATCGGCGAACTGGACGTCCGGGTGATGCTGTCGCCAGGCCATACGCTCGGCTCGATCACCTATGTCGCCGGCGACGCAGCCTTCGTCCATGACACGCTGATGTATCCCGACAAGGGCTCATCGCGCGCCGACTTTCCGGGCGGATCGGCGAAGGAGCTTTGGAACTCGATCCAGACGATCCTGGCACTTCCCGGCGACACGCGCCTGTTCGTCGGCCATGACTACGGGTCGGACGAGCGCGACGGTCCGGCTTGGGAAGCAACGGTCGACGAGCACAAGCGCAAGAACGTCCACGTCAAGGACGGAACGTCGGAGAGCGACTTCGTCGAGACACGCGAGAAGCGGGACCGCACCCTGCCACTGCCCGACCGGATGCTCCACGCGCTGCAGGTGAATTTGCGCGGCGGACGGCTGCCGCCCGCCGAAGGCGACGGGCACCATTATTTCAAGATTCCCGCAAACCGGTTCCAAGGGAGCAATTGATGACCATGGGTATTAAAGACTTCATCGCCGCCGCGATGGCGACGGCAGGCTCGATCTCCCCGCGTGACGCGCACGGCGCCGATGCCGTCATTCTGGATGTGCGCGAGGCCGGAGAACTCGCGCAGACCGGCCGGGTCGCCGGGTCGGTGCATGTCCCGCGCGGATTTCTGGAAGCGCGCGCCGATCCATCGGCGGAGACCGCACATGCCGGATTGACCGAGGCGCTGGACAAGAACCAGCCGGTCTACGTGCTGTGCGCATCGGGTGCCCGCGCCGCCATGGCCGCCAAGACACTCACCGCCATGGGCTACACCGCCAGGAGCATCGAGGGCGGCCTTAAGGGCTGGCGCGAATGCGGCCTGCCGGTCGAGACGTCCTGATTCCCGTCCGACCGTTGTAAAAGAAACCGGAAGCGCGAGCCCAGGTGGCCCGCGCTCCGCTGCCGCCGAAAGCTTGTCCGATGGCCCTCGACCTCACCCAATATCTGCTCGGCGCCTTCTCGGGCTCGCTCGTCGGCTTCACCCTCGGCCTGTTCGGCGGCGGCGGTTCGATTCTGGCGGTGCCGCTGCTGGTTTATCTCGTCGGCGTGCCCGGCGCGCATATGGCGATCGGCACGAGCGCCCTGGCGGTCGCGGTCAATGCCGGTGCCAATCTGGTGAGCCACGCCCGCCACGGCAATGTGAAATGGCGTTGCGCTGCGCTCTACAGCGGCGCCGGCGTCCTCGGCGCTCTCGGCGGGGCGGCCGTTGGCAAGGCCATCGACGGGCGGCAACTGCTGTTTCTTTTCGCCATCCTGATGCTCGTCGTCGGAGTCTTGATGTTCCGCCGCCGCGGCGGTGCGGGCGATGCCTGTGCCGAATGCAATCGCGAGAACGCGCCGAAAGTGCTCGGCTTCGGCGCCGCCACCGGCGCGTTCTCGGGTTTCTTCGGCATCGGTGGCGGCTTTCTGATCGTGCCGGGGCTGATCGCCTCGACCGGCATGCCGATCCTCAACGCGGTCGGCTCCTCCCTCGTCGCCGTCGCCTCCTTCGGCTTGACGACCGCTTTGAGCTACGCCTTTTCCGGTTACGTGCTCTGGACGCTCGCCCTCGTCTTCATCGGTGGCGGGATCGCCGGCGGTCTGGTCGGCGCCACCGCTGCACGCGCGCTCGCGGAGAAGAAGGGCGCGCTGAACACGGCTTTCGCCGGACTGATCTTCGTCGTTGCCCTCTATATGCTCTACAAGAGCGCCACCGCCTGGCTCGGCTAAGCACCGCCCGGCCACGTTGCGGCAGCCTGAACCGGACAAGGAGATCATCCCATGTTCAAATCCGCCAATATCGGCACCAACGATCGCATCCTGCGCATCGTCGTCGGTGTCGCCCTTGCACTCTATGCCGTCTACGGGCTGGCATCTGTTTGGCAGTGGGTGGCTTTCGCCGTTGCGGCGATCCTGATCATCACCGCGCTGGTCCGCTTCTGCCCCGCCTACGCCCTGTTCGGCGCCAGCACCCGCGGTGGTCGGAAGACTGATTGACCACCTGATATCTGGGGCATGATCGCGAGGCGGTTGCGGCCGGCGAACCGGCTTGACCGGAAGAGATCAGGCGATCTTGGCTGGGGGACTTCTGGCGGTGTCTCCGCCTTCGCGCCTGTGGTCGCGAATACTCGGCCCGTCGATCGGGCCAGCCGCCGCTGGCAATCCGTTTTTCGTTTTCGTTGCAAGAAGAGGCACTCTCATGGCCCCGGTCCAGCTATCATATTATTCCGATATCTTGTGCATCTGGGCCTATGCCGCTCAGCGCCGCCTCGAGGCACTGGTGGAGAAATTCGGCTCCGACCTAACGATCGACGCGCATTTCTGCCCTGTCTTCCCCGACGCCTGGGGAAAAATCGAGACCAACTGGAAGAATCGTGGCGGATTCGAGGGTTTCAATCGCCACATCAACGAGGTGGCGCGAAAGTTTCCCCATATCGAGGTTCACGAGCGCCTGTGGCTCGAAACCCGGCCGCGAAGCTCGGCGAGCGCTCACCTGTTCGTCAAGGCTGTCGAACTGGTCGAAGCCGACGCGAGCGGTGGCGAAGCCGAGCAACTGCCTTACCTCGACCGGCTTTCCACACACGCGAGTTGGGAACTGCGACGCGCTTTCTTCGTGTCGGCGAAGGATATTTCCGACTGGCGGGTCCAGGAGGAAATCGCCGATCGTCTCGGCATCGACTACAGCAATGTCGATCGCAAGATCAGATCCTCCGAAGCGCTAGCGCGGCTTGCCGCCGACGACCAGATGAGCCGCAAACACGGCGCCGAGGGTAGCCCCACCTTCCTCCTCAACGAGGGACGGCAAAAGCTGTTCGGCAATGTCGGTTACCGACTGCTCGAGGCGAATGTTCATGAATTGTTCCACAATGCCGCGGCGGACGAAGCCAGCTGGTGCTGAGGCGTGCCGCGGCGTCGTTCGGGCTGTTCCGCGACCATTCGTGCAGGCGTCATCGCATCGGACATCGGACCAATGTCCTGACCGTCGAGGACATCGAAAACTACGGCCTCGAGAAGACCGCCGAAATCGCTCTCGAACTCGCCTGGAAGGATGCAGGCGCGGTCTATGTCTCTTTCAACGTCGATTCTCTCGATTGCGGCTTCGTGCCCGGCACCGGCTGACCCGAGCCGGGTGGCTTCCTGCCGCGCGCGGCGCTCAAGATCCTCGGCCTCGTCTGCGCCCCGGCATTTGTGGGCCGGAGGTCGTCGAGGTCTCGCCGCCCTATAACACATCCGACATCACTGCGCTAATGGGCGTCTGCGTCGAGGCGCTGGGTTCGATGGTCGCCCATGGCAACATGGGCAACCACAAGGGCATCATCGACAAGCCGGTCACCTATTGATCGCGAGAGGAACAACCGGCCATGCATCGCAGCCACGTCACGATCACTACCACTTCCACCCTTTCGACCCGCAACGGGCGCCCGTGGCCGCAACCACACCGAGGCGACGGCCCAGTGGCAGACGCCGCATGAGCCCGACGCCGCGCATCCGGCTGACGATCATACCCACGAGCCGGATTTCGATCTGGTGGAAAAGGCGTTCACCGACGCCTTTCCGGCCGTCAAGGTCCCGATCAGTTTCCTGCGGCTGACCGGCATCCGGCTCGTTGCCGTGGCCGAGGACGGCGCTACGCTGTCCCTGCTCGGGGTCGCGCAGGAAAACGTCGTCGATATCGGCACATTGGCGCCGCATCTCGGCGGCGAGAGCTTTCGCTATGATCCGCTGCCGGCGGCGATGGTGCCACGGCGCGAGTCCCTCGCCTTCGTCTATTTCGACGGCAAGGCCGTGCGCGGCCTGTCGTTCGAGGAAGCGCGCGCGCTGGTTCCGAAGCTGGACGCAACACGCTGAGGCGATCTGGTATTGCCGTGCCACAGCCCTCCGCACACGCGATCCCGTGACATGAGCGCTGCCCTTTCCATTCTCGTGGTCGCCGCCCCCCCTCCGCCGCCATCATCGAGGAGGGGCTGCGCGAGGCGGGACACAGCCAGGTTGAAGAGGTGACGGAGACGGCCGAAAAAGCATATTGTGCTGGCAGGCAAAGCGTGGTCCCATTTCGAACCGGTTCGAAATGGGGAAAGTCAATGAGCACGACCAACCTGCACCGCGCTGTCGCCGCGGCGCTTGGAAGCCTGATACTGATTGCATCCGCCGGCGCGCAGGCGCGGGACCTGACCGTGGTCTCCTGGGGCGGTAGTTACCAGGACGCCCAGAAGAAAATCTATTTCGAGCCATTCTCGCAGAAGATCGGCAAGCCGGTTCTCGACGAGAGCTGGGATGGCGGCATCGGCGTGATCGCCGCGAAGACGCAGGCGGGCGTGCCCAACTGGGACGTGGTTCAGGTCGAGGCCGAGGAGCTCGAACTCGGCTGTTTCGATGGCATGTACGAGCCGCTCGACTGGGAGGCGCTCGGTGGGCGCGACAAATTCATCGATGCGGCGGTCAGCGACTGCGGCGTCGGGGCGATCGTCTGGTCGACGGCGATCAGCTACGACGCCAGCAAGCTGACGACGGCGCCGACCTCCTGGGCCGATTTCTGGGACGTGGAGAAAATTCCCGGCAAACGTGGCCTGCGACGCGGACCCAAATACTCGCTCGAATTCGCATTGATGGCCGACGGTGTGGCGCCGGCGGAGGTCTATTCAGTTCTCGCCACGCCAGAGGGCGTCGACAGGGCCTTCGCCAAGCTCGACGCGTTGAAGCCGAACATCGTCTGGTGGGAGTCGGGCGCCCAGCCGTTGCAGTTGCTCGCCTCGGGCGAGGTGGCGATGACGACCGCCTATAACGGGCGCATTTCGGGCATCAACAAAGCCGAGGGCACGAACTTCAAGGTCGTGTGGGACGGCAGCATCTACGCAGTCGACAGCTGGGTCATCCTCAAGGATAGCCCCAACGCCGAAGATGCGATGGATTTCATCGCCTTCGCCAGTGCGCCGGAGAACCAGTCGAAGCTGCCCGAATACATCGCTTATGGTTTGCCGAACAAAGCGGCGGCGGCGCAAGTGCCGGCCGAATTGCAGGCCGACCTTCCGACCGCACCGCAGAACATCGAAAATGCCGTCGCGCTCGATCCCGGCTTCTGGACCGACAATGTCGAGGCGCTGACCAAGCGTTTCGACGCCTGGCTCGCACAGTAAGCTGTGGGATGAAATTGCTCCGATCCGGCGCGTTCCGCCGGGTCGGAGCGTTGCGGCTATGCGGGCGCGAAGGGATGCAATGGACGCGTTTATCAGGTTCGAGAACATCTCGAAGGCGTTTGGCGCGCAGACCGTAGTCGACAATCTCGATCTGACGATCCAGCGGGGTGAATTTCTCAGCCTGCTTGGACCGTCGGGCTCGGGCAAGACAACGATCCTGATGATGCTCGCCGGCTTCGTCGCACCGACGCAGGGCAGGATTTGTCTCGACGAACGCGAGATTCAAGGCGTACCCGCGCACAAGCGCGATCTCGGCGTCGTCTTCCAGAGCTATGCGCTGTTTCCGCATATGACCGTATCCGAAAACATCGCCTTTCCCTTGCGCATGCGCGGGGTAGGCAAGGCCGAGATCGGCGAGCGCGTCACGCGTTCGCTCGACATGGTCCAGCTCGGCAAACTCGGCGCCCGGCGGCCTGCGCAACTGTCAGGCGGCCAGCAGCAGCGTGTGGCGCTCGCCCGCGCCATGGTCTATGAGCCGAAGGTGGTGCTGATGGACGAGCCGCTTGGCGCGCTCGACAAGCAACTGCGCGAGCAGATGCAGCTCGAATTGCGGGACCTGCACCGCTCGCTCGGCCTGACCATCGTCTTCGTGACCCACGATCAGTCCGAGGCACTGACGATGTCCGACCGTATCGCGGTCTTCGAGTCGGGCCGCATTGAGCAGATCGGTCCGCCGGAGGAGATATACGACCGTCCGCGAACACGTTTCGTCGCCGAGTTCATCGGCGAGACCAATGTGCTGGAAGGCACGGTGGTGTCGCTGGAGAAGGGCGTCGCGCGGCTGGCAGTCGGGGGTGGACGAACATTCCTCGCGCGGACCGACCGCGATCTTACCTCTGGGCAGCGGCTGCTCGTCTGTGTTCGTCCGGAACGAATCGCCGTCTCGGACGATCCCGGCGCCGCGAACACCATTCCTGTCGAAGTCGCCGATAGCGTGTATCAGGGCGACCACATCCGGTTGCGGCTCGAGGGCGATGGCGTATCGCTGGTCGGACGCAGGGATCGCAGCCGCGCCGACTTTAGAACCGGCGCGCGCGGCTATGCCTCTTTCGCTCCGGACGATTGTGCGTTGGTCGACACGTGAACGCGGCGGAGTTGAGATCGGCCGGCCTTGTCCTGCCGCTCGTGCTGTTTCTCGGTGTGTTCTTCTTCTGGCCGCTGGCCACCATGCTGACGACCGCTGTGAGTGACGATGCCGTCGGCAAGGCGTTTCCGACGGCGGCGGCGGCGCTCTCATCGTGGGACGGCACGGTGCCGCCCGATGCGGCGATCCAGACGGCGGTGGCGAAAGACCTGCGCGTGATCGAGGATCGCAGCGTCCTCGGCGACGCCGTGCGTCGCCTCAACAGTGCGGTGCCAGGCTTTCGTTCGCTGATCACCAAGACCTACCGTACCGTTCGCCAGAATGCCGACGCGCCGGTGGACCTCACCGCGATCGACGTCCAATGGGGCGATCCGGCGGTATGGCGCGGCTTCGCAAGGGCCGTGCCACCCTATACGGATCGCAATCTCCTTGCCGCCGTCGATCTTCAACGGGGCCCCTACGGCGACATCCGCCAAGTCGGCGAGGCGGCTTCGGCCAACCGCGTCATCATGGTGCGAACCTTCGTCATCGCGGCAAGCGTCACCGCGCTATGCGCCGCCATCGGGCTGCCTTACGCCATGCTGATCGCCGCTGCCGGCGGTTGGGTGCGGACCCTCCTCCTCCTCGCGGTGCTGCTGCCGCTCTGGACCTCATTGCTGGTGCGCACCGCGGCCTGGGTGGTGCTCCTGCAGAACAACGGGCTGGTGAATGGATTCCTCCAGACCATCGGTCTGATCGACCATCCGCTGCCGCTGATCTTCAATCGCGCGGGCGTGGTGATCGCCATGACCCATGTGCTTTTGCCGTTCATGGTCCTGCCGATCTACAGCGTGCTGCTGACGATCCCGTCGAACCTGATGCCGGCGGCGGCCACGCTCGGCGCGAACCCGCTTCGGGCGTTCCGGCACGTGCTTTTGCCTCTCGTGCTTCCGGGCCTGATGTCGGGTTCGCTGCTCGTCTTCATGGTGGCGCTCGGTTATTACATCACGCCGGCGCTGGTCGGCGGAGCGGAGGACCAGATGATCTCGTCGGTCATCGCGTTCTATGCGACTGGCACCGCGAACTGGGGAATGGCAGCGGCGCTCGGCATCATCCTGCTTGCGGCGACCCTCGTTCTCTACGCGGTCTATCGCCGCTTTTCCCGCACACCGCCGGGGCTCGGCGTATGACCGGGCGAATCCTGCGCGGAATCTACGGCGCGGCGGTGGTGTTCTTCCTGATCGCGCCGATCCTGGCGATCCTGCCGCTCGCCTTCACCGACAGCATCTTCCTGTCCTATCCGATCAACGGCTTTTCCGGCCGGTGGTTCAGGGAACTCGTCGCCAACGAGACCTGGAGCCGGTCGATCGTCAACAGCCTGATCATCGCGACCAGCGCCACCGTCCTGTCAACCAGCATCGGCACCCTCGCCGCGCTCGGTCTGCGGGGCGACCGGATTCCGCTGGCCGGGATCTTGCGGACCGGCTTCATCCTGCCGATGGTGGTGCCACCTGTCGTTCTCGGCGTCGGGATGCAGATCCTGTTTGTCAAAGTCGGGCTGGCCAGCAGCTATCTCGGCGTCATCGTCGCCCATTCCGTCCTGTGCGTACCCTTCGTCGTGGTCACTGTTTCGGCCTCGCTCGCCGGTATCGACCCGGCGATAGAGTGCGCCGCATCGAGCCTCGGCGCCTCACCGGTGCGGACATTTCGCGAGATCACCTTGCCGCTCGCTCTCCCCGGCGTCGTTTCGGGTGCGGTTTTCGCCTTCGCGACGTCTCTCGACGAAGTGATCCTGACGCTGTTCGTCGCCGGGCCCAATCAGCGCACGCTGGCTCGCCAGATGTTCTCGACGATCCGCGAGAATATCAGCCCCGCCGTTGCCGCGGCCGCCCTGCTGCTCATTGTCGGAACGCTCGTCCTCGCCGTGCTCGGCGCGGTCCTGCAACACAGGCAGGCGCGGCCGGGCACGGGAAAAGAAAGAATATGATGGCGATAGCACAAGCACGTCACGCCTAGGCCGATGCGGTTATGTCGGCGGAGGCGCACAAGCTGTTCGGCAAGCGCGCGCCCTCCACGAAAGCCGCGAAGAAGGTGTGCTACAATGCCGCCATGGCGGCAGATTCGACTCTGCTGATGCTCGTCGTGGTGCCGATGCCTCACCTATGGCGGTCTGCTGGGCCGTTTCGTCTCGCGGTTTATACCGGACGCGCCGGACGAGCATCACGTCGCGGCCCAAGACGACAGGCCGGCGGGGCAATTGACCGAATAGGACGCGGGCGCCGACAGGAAGAGCACTTGACGACGGCTTGAGCCAAGCCACCATCAAACATTGACCACATGAGATATCCCACGGGCAGACACGGCGGCATGGACGTCAGTGAGGTCCAATGACCCTTGCATGCGATGGTGACCGATTCAGGGATTTCGTCGTTGCCCTGGTTTTGCTCTGCCTCGTTCTACATGGCTGGAGGTCGGCGGGACGCAAAGCGACGAGGTTACGATGCGGATCAGGATTGCCAGCTATAACATCCGCAAGGCGATCGGTCGCGATGCAAGACGGGACCCGGAACGTATCCTCGGTCTGGTCGCCTCGTTGGACGCTGACATCGTTGCGTTGCAGGAAGCTGATTATCGCTTCAACCAACGACGGGCGATTTTCGACGCGGCCAAGATACATGAACGCACCGGCCTTCGGCTCGCCGCGCTTGACCACGATGAGCCAGGCCTCGGCTGGCATGGCAATGTTGTGCTGGTTGGCGACCGCATCGACGTGCGGCAGACACGTTGTCTCGAGCTGCCCGGCCTGGAGCCGAGAGGCGCGGTCCTTGCCGATTTGACCGCCGGAGAGCGCCCCCTGCGGATGATTGCCACACATTTGGGCCTGCTCGCCCGGTACCGCTATAGACAGTCGCAAGCGCTGCTCGCCGCAGCTGAACTGGACGTGAAACGTGCGGCGATTATCATGGGTGACTTCAATGGATGGGGACGCACTCCCAACAGCCTGAGCCTGTTTGAGAAAGAGATGTCGTTGACCCCGACCGGGCCCAGCTATCCGTCCCGGCGGCCCTTGACCCCGCTTGACCGCATCTACCACAATGATCATCTCGCTCTCACCGATTGCGCCGTCATCGCCGACAGGCTCGCCCGGATCGCTTCCGACCACCTGCCCATTTGGGCGGAGTTCGAGATCATTGGTGACCGGAACCCTCTCTCCACAGATCAGGCGGCTCTCGGGCCCGAGATGTCGGGGATCGGGGGCGAAGCGACATGATGCAGTGGTTTCTCGCGATCGTCGGCATCCTGTTCGGACTCGGCGGTCTCGTCCTGCTGGGCGAACGGCGATATCGTCACATTCGGCGCGACATCCTGAATCGGGAAGGCGCATGCGCCATCCCTACACGCCCGTCAGCGCTGCGGGACCTGGTCGAGTCGCTCACTCCACACAATGCGCGGGACGCCGGTCACAGCGGCCACGACCTTCTCCCCGACGGACCCAAGGCCCTCTCGGCGCGTCTGTCGCTCATTGAAGCCGCGGCAGCCACGATCGATCTCCAATACTACACCTGGCACAGCGACCTCGCCGGACACCTGATGGCGCGTCATGTCATCGCAGCCGCCGAGCGCGGCGTGCATGTGCGCGTCCTGCTCGATGACCTCCATGCGAGCGGCACACGCGTCCTGGTCAAGACGTTGGCGGCGCACCCGCTGGTGACGGTGCGCATCTACAACGCCTCAATCACACGCCGCGCCTACTTTCTGCACTGGTTGTTCGCCTTCGCACGTCTCAACAGGCGCATGCACAACAAGGCTCTGGTCGTCGACGGTGCGGTCGCGATCACGGGCGGCCGCAACGTCGGCAATGCATATTTCGGTTTGGCGGAACTGATGAACTTCCGCGACTGTGACGTTTTGATCGCAGGCCCTTCAGCCGCCGCCGTCGCGACATCGGTACAGAAGTACTGGGATAGCGAGTTGGCCATGCCGTCCTCCGCGTTCGGCGTGGAAGAACGAGCGCAATCGGCCGTGGTCGACCGGCACATAAAGCTACTTCACGAGGAGATTTCGGACCAGCGCGTGGGCATCGCCGGAGAAACGAATCCTGAAGCCCTTGCCCGGGTCACCGATCTTCCATCGGTTCGGACGGTGCTGGCGGATCTCGTCTGGTGCCCGTCAAGCATTGTGGACGACCATCCGGGAATTGCCGGCCCCGACCATCGTAAGGTCGCAAGGCATATCGCCGACCTGACGGCCGCGGCCGAACAAACGCTCGACATCGAATCCGGCTACCTCATTCCTGGTCGAGATGGCGTGCGCCGTTTCGCTGCGCTCGTGGATCGCGGCGTCAAGGTGCGGGTCACGACCAATTCCTTCGCCACCAACGATGTCCTCGCCGCACAGGCTGGCTACGCGAAATACAGGCATGCCTTGCTCGATGCCGGGGTAGCGATCCACGAACTCAAGCTCAACGCACCGGTGCGCCGGATAGCCTCGCTGCTGCACGGCTCCATCACCGGCAGTCAGGCGCACGAGGACATCGCTGCCAGCTTGCACTCCAAGGTCATGCTGGTTGACAACCGTCTATCCGTGATCGGCTCCTTCAACCTCGACCCTCGCTCCGCACTAGACAACAGCGAGGTCGTTCTTCTGGTGCAAGGGCCCGAATTCGCCAAACGCACCGCCGCATTTCTAGAGGACGGACGATCACCGAACGTCACCTACCGCGTAACCTGCGAAGGACGGCGGCTCTTCTGGCACGACGGCCACACAAATCGCAAGCAAGAACCCGGGATCACGCGCCCGGCGGCCGTCCTGGCCGCCGTGATACGGTACTTGCCGATCGAGCGGCTGCTGTAACCACGCTCAGGGCTCATCTTCCATTGTCATTTTGAGCTTGAACCGATCCAATGATTTTCTCAGGGAATAACAGTTTCTTGAGGCTTTGCGCCCCTCGCTTAAGCTCGGGCTGAGGCTTTTGAGGCAGCCGCTTGAGATGCATGTCGGAGGTTGCCATACAGGAAGCTCGCGTCGGTGTATGGGTGTGAGCTCAAGGCAGAAGCTCCCATGGCCCGAGGCATGAAGCCAACCGTTGTCCGCAAGTCCTGCCCCGTTTGAGTGGACACCCATGATAGGCTTTTGAGCCAAGGCAAGGAGTGTCCGTCAACGACAGAGCCAAACTGTCCAGCCCGTGACCGTTTCAATCAAGCGGCCTGGTGTTTCTCCACGAGGGCGGCCGTCCTGATCACGGCCGCCTCGTCAAAGGCCGCCCCGGCTATCTGGATACCCATCGGCAGCCCCAGCCGGTCCACCCCACACGGCACGCTGATCGCTGGAAGTCCCAGTAGATTCCACGGATAGGTAAAACGCCAAGAAGTCTCCAGAACGCTCTCGCGCTTTCCGCCGAGAACGACATCCTTCTGGCCGATTTTCCAGGCCGTGATCGGCATGGTCGGGCCGGCGACCACGTCCACACGGTCGAAGACACTCTGGAACTTCGCGGCGAGCAGGCTGCGGTAGCGCTCCGCCTGCAGATAGTCGGAGCCGGTGACCAATCGCCCCATCTCGACCAGCAGCCGCACGTCCTCACTGTAATCGTCGGTCCGCCCGGCTGCTAGATGCGGCAGGTGATAGGCTGTCGACGAGGCAAGTTCGATCGCGAAAATGGCGCCCAGCCCATAGGCGAGTTCCGGCACCTCGAACTCCACCACGCGCGCGCCGACCTGCGCCAGCCGATCGATGGTCGCCTCGACGGCGGCTTCCACTTCGGGGTCCAGAGACTCGAAGAAATGATTGCGGCAGACGCCGAGACGTAGCCCTTCCGCGCATTGTCCGGGAATTCCCGCGAGTGCGGTCGGCGGTTCGTTCGCCGAACCGGCATCCTTGGCGTCATAGCCGGAAAGGACATCGGTCAGCAGCGCGGCGTCGTGGACGCTGCGCGTCAGTGGCCCGGCGTGATCGAGCGACCAGCTGTGGGGGACGATCCCCGACCGGCCGATACGGCCGAAGGTCGGTTTGAAACCGACCGTCCCACATAGGCTTGCCGGAATCCGTATCGAGCCGCCGGTATCGGAGCCCAGCGCCGCCATGCAGAACCCCGCCGTCACGGCGATGCCGGAGCCGCCGCTAGAGCCGCCCGGTACACGGTCCAAATCGTAGGGATTGCGCGCGGGGGGCGTCTCCATGCCCCAGGCAAACTCATGCATGCGGGTCTTGCCGATCAGGATGGCGCCGGCCTCGCGCAGCCGCGCCACCGCCGCGCCGTCCTCCTTCGGGAAGGCGATGTCGGCAAAGGTGCCGGCCGTGGTCGGCATATCGGCGGTCAGGTAATTGTCCTTGACCGCGATCGGGATGCCGTGAAGCGGTCCGAGCGCACGACCATCGCGCACCGCCTGTTCGGCCGCGTTCGCCCGTTCGAGCGCATTGTCGGCGACGTGGACGAAGGAGTGGAGCTTGCCGTCGCGCTCCCAGATGCGATCGAGGCATGCGCCGACCAGATCGACGGGCGACAGGGTGGCCTCACGGATCGCCTTGGCGACCTCGGCGATCGGTGCGTTGTGCGCTGCTGTGATCTCCATCAGGCGCCCTCCCCGCGGCGCAGCGGCCGGAAGACGACCGCCGGGTGGGCATCGCCCAGGTCGAGCTCCCGCAGCGCCGCGATCTGTTCGGCTATCGCCGCATAGGCCCTGCGGATCTCCGCCACGCGATCGGCACGGATCAGCGTCTCGGAATCGATCTCGCGCGCTTTGTCCTCCATGGCATCTCTCCTCGTCCGAGTCACGGCTGGCTGCTGCCGCCCCCGCCGGGCCGGTCCGGCGGCGACTTCAGCAGCAGATCCATCACGTCCTGCGGGAAGGCGCTCGGCCGCTCTCGCCGGGGCATGCCCTCGACGAAGGGTGTGAGCTGCAGCTTGGCAATCTCGAAGGTCCGGCGCAGGCGCGCCACCGGATCGGCATCCTCGTCGACGCGCAGATCGATCCTTGCATAGGTCTCGTCGGCAAAGACCAGAAGCCCCGTCGACTGCTTGCCGCGCTTGTCGCCGCCGGCAGCCTGGGCAGCCTCGAGGCAGCGCATCAGGCGTTCGCAGAGCGCCTCGCCGGCCGTCGCCGAAAAGCTCGCTTCCATGGCAGCGATCACCTCGGGACCGGTGAGCATGTTCCCCTGGGTTGCGTAGTCCGTGCCGGTCGCCGATCCGTGGGACGGCGTGCAGGCATCGCCCGTCCAGGAGGCCGAGCGACCGTCGGCGTCGACGACGCCGACCTGCCGCAGATGCGCCTCCGGGTCGGTCGCCATCGCCGATGCGAGGGCGGATTCGGCGCTCCCCCCCGCCGCAAGCGCGTCGAGAATGGCCAGGGCGAGATAGGGGTTGACCCAGGACTGGGTGGTCACCGCCCCGATACCGGGCCGCACATATGGACAAATCGATCCGACCGCCGGCACCGCCGAGGCCACCGCCACGCCCAGTTCGCCGGTCCGCGCGCAGCGGGCCACGATCGAGAAGGTGTTGGCTTCGATGCTCATGGCGGACCTCGCCGGCTAGATGCGCAGATGCTGTTCGAGCGTCGCCAGGGCGCCGGCTTGCGTTACGTCGCCCTGCTCGACGATCTCTCCGATCTTCAGGATCGCGTACCGATCCGCGACCGACAGCGCGAAGGGAAGGTTCTGTTCGACCAGGAGAATTGCGACACCGTCCTTGTCCTTCGTCCGGCGCAGGACCTCCGCCATCTTGGTGACCATTGACGGCTGCAAGCCTTCGGAAATCTCGTCGATCAGCATGAGCTTGGGTCGGGCGACGAGGCTGCGCGACAAAAGCAGCATCTTCTGTTCGCCGCCGCTCAGAGTGCCAGCGCGCTGCCGGAAGCGTCGCGCGATCACCGGGAACGCCGCTTCCACATCGCCCATCCGCTCGTCCAGCAGGCCATCGCGGGCGACGCCGAGACGCAGGTTCTCCTCGACCGTCAGATCCTGGAAGATCGCGTATTCCTGCGGCGTATACGCCAGCGATTGGCGCGCGTTCAGATGGGGCGGCCGATTGGCGATCTCCTGACCTTCCAGCCGAATCGAACCGCTTGTGGCCCGCAGGAATCCCATGATGGTCTTCAGGAGCGTGGACTTTCCCATGCCGTTCTTGCCGAGGATCACCAGGATTTCACCGCTGGCGATCGAGAAGGAGACGTCGCGAATGACAGTCGCGGCACTATAGCCGCTGCTCAGCCCCTCCACCGCCAGCCGCGCCTTGACCGATTCTCTCTTGGCCGATGCGCTCATGACGCGGCCTCGAGATCCTGCCCGGCGTAGACGGCCTTGACGAGGTCGGAGGAGACGACCTCCTCGACGGTTCCGTCGAGCAGCAGTTTGCCCTGGTGCAGCACGACGATTCGGTCAGATATCTCGCGGACGAAGTCGAGGTCGTGCTCGATCAGGAACACGCACAGCCCGTACTCCGCGACCAATCGGGTGAGGACGTGGCCGATGGCCGTGCGTTCCGGCTTGGTCAATCCCGCGGTCGGCTCGTCGAGCAGCAGCACGCGCGGCTCGGTGGCCAGCACCATCGCAAGCTCGAGGCCCCGCTTCATGCCATGCGACAGATATCGGCTCTCCAGCCCGAGCTGCAGGTCGAGTCCGGTCGCCTTCAGAATCTCCAGGGCGGGTTCAGGTAGCGCGACCGTGCCGCTGCGAACGAAGCTCTTGGCACCGTCGATCCGAAACCGGGCGAGACGCAGGCAGTCGCCGACGGTGAGGCTGTCGAAGAGGCTGGTATTCTGGAAGCTACGCCCGACGCCGAGCCCGACGATCTTCTGGGGCGAGTTCCGACCGATCTCATGACCGGCGACGACCACTTGCCCCCCCGTTCTTTCAGTGCCGTTGCTGATGCAGCGCATCAGCGTCGTTTTGCCGGCGCCATTCGGCCCGACGATGCTGAGAAGCTGGCCGGCCCGGCCTTCCACCGTGATGCCGTCGAGCACCGTCAGGCTGCCATAACGGCAGGTCAGGCCATCGATCATAATGGGGGCCACAGCAGGGTCCACCGCATCCGCGCGACGGCCGCTGGTTAAGGCAAGGGTGATGTCCGGGCCGTGCCGGACATCGCCAGCCTTTACATCGCGCATACGGTAGCGGTGCCAACCCGCGGTGGCCAGCGACGCGAAGCCGTTCGGCAGAACGATGATGACGACGACGAAAGCCACGCCGACGATGAATTTCCACAGAAAGGGGAGACTGCCCGAGAGATAGGAGGATGTAACGTCGATGCCGATGGCGCCAAGGACGGGGCCGATCAAGGTGCCGCGTCCGCCGAGTGCCACCCAGATGAGCGACTCTGTGCCGAGCAGGAAGCCGCCGAGTTCGGGTGCGACGACGTTGGTGAACGCGGCGTAGCCGAATCCTGCGATGGCGCCGACGGCACCGCAGGCGACGAAGAGTCCCGTCTTGATGCGCGAGACGGGAATGCCGAGATAGGCGCAGCGATCTTCGTTTTCCCGAATCGCGACGAGGATGCGGCCGTAGTCGCTGCGCACGAACAGCCAGGCGACGGACGCCACCATGATCAGTAGCACGCCGGCGATGACGAACCAGGTGTCGATCGACCAGTAATAGGTCGGAAAGCCCGACAGGCCGCTGCTCGAACCCGTGAAGCGTCCGCCCGCGAAGATGATCTGCACCAGCACGATCGGCAGGGCGAGGGTCATGATCGACGAATAGAGGGGCGAGGCGCCGTGATAGAAGGACAGAAGGCCCACCAGCCAGGCCGTCAGCGCGGCAACGAGGACGCCGATCAACAGTGCCGCGATCGCCCAACCCGGACCGAAGCCCCAATGGGTGAAAACTAGGGCGCAGGCATAGGCGCCGATGCCGAAGAACGCGGACTGCCCGAAGGTGAGAATTCCCGCATAGCCCCAGACGAGATCGACGGTCAGAGCCAGCACGCCGAGGAACAGCGCGCGGATCAGCACATTCGTCATGTAGGTGTCGAGATAGAACGGTGCGGTCAGGATGATGGCCAGGGCGGCGGCCGCGCCGATCGCAGTTCGCCAGACCTGTCGGGACGAGCGCTCGGACGCTTCCGAGGTGATGTCAGCCACGTGAGAGTCCTTGAGGTTTGATGCGCAGGATCACCGCGGCCAGAACGACAATCGTAATACCGCCAATGATCGGGCTGACGAAAGTGCTGACCAGCACCTGCGCCCCACCCAGCAGCAGGGATGCCAGGGCAAGACCCGGGATCGCGACGCCGGACACCAGCACCAGCATGAACGAGTTCACCAGCCAGGGCAGCCCCATGTTCGGATCGACGGACAGCAGCGGGGTAATGAGCGCGCCGGCCGCGCAGGCGAGCGCCGCGCCGAGCCCGAACGTCATCGCGCGAACCCTGACGCTGTCGATGCCGAGCCCCCGGGCCAGATCTTCATTCATGATCACTGCACGGGCGTTCAGGCCGAAGCGGGTCAGGTAGAGAAGCGCGGTCAGGAGCACACCGAGGATCACGGCCGCTCCGACAAGGATCAGCCGCCAGGCGGAATAGGAGGTGGCGAGCAGTTCGGCTGTTCCTGAAATCGGACTGGCGGCGAACTGCACTTCGCGTCCGAAGATGAAGACGATGACCTGCGCGATAACGATGCCCAAGCCCCATGTCGCCAGGATCGCGTCGAGGGGACGGGAATAGAGCGGCCGGACCACGAGCCGTTCGACGACGACGCCAAGCACGAAGCCGACGGCGGCCGCGGCCGGTATCGTCAGCCAGGCGTTATAGCCGGCGTCCGTGACGACGTGGGCGGCATAGCCCCCTACGGTCAGGAAGGCGCCGTGGGCGAAGTTGATCAGTTTCATGACGCCGAGGATGATCATTAGCCCGGCGGCGACGATGAACAGCATCGAGGCGGTCGTCAGGATGTCGAGGAAAAGCGTCGCCATCCGGGCTCCCTTGCAGTTGTTGTCAGGAATGGGTGGGTCGGCGGAGGAGCCGCCGACCACTCGGTTCAAGCCGGAACGGTCAAAGGTTCGGGCACTGCTCGCCCGGATCGACGTTATCGAAGGTCTTGATCACCTCGACACCACCTTCGGCCGTCACCTGGCCCAGATACATCGTCAGCGGCGTGTGATGCTGCTTGCTCATCTGGATGGGGCCGCGGGGACCGGTGTAGGAAACCTCCGGCAGCGCGTCGACGACCGCCTGCGGTTCGGTCGACCCGGCCTTTTCGACAGCGGCCTTATAAAGGTAGATGGCCTCGTACTGGGGCACCGACAGGTCGTTCGGCGTCTTCAGCTCGTCACCGAACTTCGCCTTCATCGCGGCAAGAAATTTCTGGTTCTCGGGACTCTCGATCCCGGTCAGGTAGGACTGGGAGATGAAGATGTCAGTCGCATCGCCGCCCATGTTCTTCGCTGTCCCCTCGTCGACAGCGAGATTGCCGTAGGGAATCGTGACGCCCGCGTTTCGCAATTGCTTGGTCAGCGTCACGTTGGGCGCGCCACCGGCCGTCGAGGTGATGAGCGCGTCCGGATTCTTCGACTTGAGATCGCTGATAATCGCCGTCCAGTCGGACCCGTCCATCGGCAGGTACTCTTCGCCCAGCACCTTGCCGCCGCGTTCCTCGATGTAGGAGCGGGTGAATTCCAGCATGCCGCGGCCGAAATCGTAGTCGCTGCCGATCAGGTAGAACGACTTGGCGTTCAGATTGTCGGCGAAGTGGTCGACGATCGGCTTGACCTGCTGTTCGGGAACCCAGGCGTCGACATACATCCAGGGACTGCAGGAGCGGCCTTCATAGAAGGATGTGTAGATGAACGGCTTGCCGGCGCGGTTGACGATCGGCAGTCCGGCGTTGCGCGCGGCACTGGTCTCCATCGAGATCAGGACGTCAACGTCGCTCTGAAAGACGAGCGAATCGAAGGCGCGCTGGGCACCTTGGGCGCCACTGCCGTCGTCGGCGACGACGAGCTCGACCTGTTGGCCCAATATGCCCCCGGCCGCGTTAATTTCCTCGGCGGCGAGCTCACTCGACTGCACGACCGACGGCGCGACCACGCTGTTGGCGCCGCTAAGGCCGACGGGAATGCCGATCTTCACGGTTTCCTGCGCCGCGGCGCTGTGCACCATGGCTCCAGCGAGAGCCAGACTTCCAGCCCATTGAACAACTCTCATGGCGATTTCCCTGTTTGAGATGGCTCGTATCAGTACCAGTTGGGGCGAGCCGTTGTGCCCAACATTTCCCCGTAGAGATCGGTCCGCCGATCCCGCATGACTTGATTGAAGGAATTCCAGTTGCGCTGCCTGCGAGCCTGCGAGAGGTCGCAGACGGCCGTAATCATCTCGGTTTCGCAATGGCTGGCCGGCCCCGCGATGGGCCATCCGTTGTGATCGACGATGAGGCTTTGCCCGATGAAGGGTTGCCCACGTTCCATCCCAACCCTGTCGCAGGCCGCGACCACCATCGAGTTGCTGTGCGCCGCCCCCATGCACAGGACATTGGCCATGGCGGGCAGCCCGTCGGGCTGCTTCTCCATCGGAACCCAATTGGTCGGGACACAGACGAGATCCGCTCCTTGCAGGGCGAGAAGCCGCCAGGCTTCCGGAAACCACCCGTCGTAGCAAATCAGGACGCCGAGACGACCGAAGGACGTATGGAACACCGGAAAGCCGAGGTCGCCACGCTCGAAATAGAGGGCCTCGGCGTCCCACAGATGATTCTTTCGATAGGTTCCGACGGGACCATCCGGACCGACAACGATGGCGCTGTTGTAGAGCCGCACGCCGTCACGCTCGAGGAAGCCGGCGACGAGGTACACATTCCGCTCCGCCGCCGCTTTTACCCAGGCCGCAATGGAGGGGCCGGTCGCCGCATCTTCCGACAGTTCGAAGGCCTCCTGGCGGGAGGCGAGGACGTATCCGGAATTGCAGAGCTCGGGCAGGACGATGAGGTCCGAGCCAGCATCCGCGGCGCTCGCGATCAGCGACAGGCTGGTCGCCACGTTCCTTTCCAACTCTCCGATCCGCGGCTCGAACTGGGCACACGAAATCTGAAGCGTTGATCCCTTCGTCATGAAAAGCCCCTTCCCAGGAGATCATTCGCATCGACCGTTCAACCGCTACAACTTCTTCGCCACCTCGGCTTGAACCGAGGTCGATCCTGCAGCGCGTTCCCGATCGTATCCGATCGAGCCGCCCATTCAAGTGACTTGAACGAGGAAATGAAGAAAATTTGTGCGCGCTCAATAAACTGGCACACTGCGGCCTTCTTCATCGTTCGCGCTTCCCGATAGGCGCACCGGGAGCACATTTTTCGACCTATTGGCGGCAGAGCAGTGAGCGCCCGCTCCGTTCAGAATGTCGGGGGCGTGTTAACCCAGAGAATGCGGGCCACTTCCGCGCCATCATTCCGATATTCGTGTGCCTTCTCGGATCGGAATGCGAAGGAGTCGCCGACGCCCAGCCGATATTCGACACGCTCCACGACCAGCGTGATCGTCCCTTCGAGGACAAAGCCCATTTCCTCACCGACATGACTGAAGGCGCCATCGGTCGAGCCGCCCGGGTTCACGATATGGATGTTGGCTTCCAATAGGTGTTGCCGTGCGATGGGGGGCAATCGCTCCAGCATTATCCCGACGCCGCTGCGGGATCGGCCCAGTCCGATCAAAGGGCGTTCGCCGGCCCTGTGCACGACGGTGTCCGCATCCTCTGCGGCCTGAAAAAGGAAGGCAATATTGATCCCGAGGGCATCGACCAGCTTTCTCAGCATGGTCAGCGTCGGGTTGACCTTCCCTGTCTCAACCTTGGATAGCATGCTCTCGGAGCACCCAACCTTCTGGGCGAGTTGTTTAAGCGAGAGGTTGTGCAGCATTCGCATGTGACGCAACTTCAGGCCAAGATTGTGGGGAAGCGGGTCATCCTTACCACTCATACGAAGTCGCCCCCGGTCCGTTGTATCCTCCCTCATGCCGCTTACGGCGGGGATCTGTACGCCTTTCATAAATCGATCGGCGGAAGAAGTGGAACCCGCATCCATCCATAAAAATCCGGCTTGCTATCTTCCTGGAATCGGTTTCACTCACAGATAAAGATGGCCGCGATACTTCTTTCCAATTCAGGGCGCGCTTCTGTTTCCTGGCAGTCTGATGCTGCGCAACAGCCGTATTGGTATCGACGAGGACAAGGGCCTACGCCCGTCATTCGTTAATATGTGCGTCTGGACGCGTCAGCTTCGCTTGCAAATCGGCAGAGTCCCGACGAACTGGATGGACTTGCCTGGAAAAAGTGAAGAACTCATCTGAAGGAAAGAGGCGCAAATGATGGGCAACGGGCCGCGCCGGTTCGGGAAGGAAGTCGCGGCGGGAGCACTGGCAACCGCGACGAGCGGGTAGCTGTCGTCGATCAGCCGAACGGTTCAGGAATCGACGATGGGTCAGGCGGCGCCCAGGCATTCACGGCGGTCGATCACCAGCGCCTGACCGGTCATGTAGGATGAACGGTCGGAGGCGAGGAAAAGGATCGCTTCCGCGATTTCCTCGGCCTGGCCAAAACGCCCCATCGGGATGTTGCGGCTGACATGATCCTCCATCGCCACCCGCCCGCCCATCTGGCGTTCGGATCCGGCATTGAACGGTGTATCGACCCATCCGGGACACAACGCATTGAACCGGATGTTGTGACGGGCGTAATCGCGCGCCATCTGCCGGGTCATCGCGACGACCGCATGTTTGGAGGTGGCATAAGCGATCATGCCGGCATAATGGATCACGCCGGAGTTTGACGACGTGATGATGATTGATCCGCCGCCCCGCGCCCTCATGTGTGACACCGCCGCGCGCGCCGCTACAAAATGCGCGCGTACATTCAAACGCCAGGACATGTCCATACCGTCGGCGTCCACTTCCTCGAGATTGCCCTCGACCTGGACGCCCGCATGGGAATGGAGAATATCGAGTTGCCCGCGCTCGGCAATAGTTTGCGCGCGACGGCGCCGCCGAGCGCGGCATCATCCGTGACGTCGAGAGCTACCGCGTCCGCGCTGCCGCCCGCGTCGCGGATCAGCGCCACGGTCTCTCGGGCGCGTTCCTCGCAGAGGTCGCTGACGACGACAAAGGCGCCCTCGCGGGCAAGGATCTGCGCACCCGCGCGCCCGATCCCCGATCCTGCCCCGGTCACGAATGCGACCCTGTTCTCAAGGATCATCCGGCAGCTCTCCTCTTTTCAATTTCGGTCAAGTTGTCGCTTGTTTCCGATTTGCCCCGCGCCGGAGCAGAATCTGGACTCAAGGAACTCGCCCCTGATCGCTTTTATCAAAGCGAGTATTTTCGCTCATACTATGTGCAGACGGGGCTTTCCGAGGAAATCGGCTTCTTCGTACACCTTCCCGACTCCGTCAGGATCGTCGTCTCCCTGATGCGGGCAAAACAGTCCGCTGTTTTCGGCGCCAAGGAGATGCGGGCCTTGAAGGCGACCGAACCCATCATCCTGGCCACCGTCGCACGCCATTGGCGCGACCTCGGTCAACGATTCTTGGAAGAGCCCCAAGCCGGCGAAGCCAGCGACATTCAGACCCAGATCGAGAATGCCTTTCAGACCTTTGGGAAAAGTGTCCTGACGCCGCGCGAACGCGAGGTTCGTCGAATTCACCTTGAAGGGTCATTTCGCCGACGCTGT
Organism: Aurantimonas marina; assembly: GCF_017183135.1. Classification (GTDB taxonomy): domain Bacteria; phylum Pseudomonadota; class Alphaproteobacteria; order Rhizobiales; family Rhizobiaceae; genus Aurantimonas; species Aurantimonas marina. The sequence goes on from NZ_JADDXW010000012.1 coordinate 126,064, forward strand.
TGGCCGGATACTGGAGATTTCCGCCGGGACTGTGCGCATCCACCGGCGCAACATTTACGCAAAACTTCGGATCAACTCCCAGGGGAGTTGTTGTCCGGATTCATCCGCGCATTGATCAGTGGCCCGTCAGGACGTTAGCCAGTCCAGCGCGGGCGTCATGTTTCTCGAATGTCCCGTTAACGCATCCGGTCGGACCGTTAAGGGGGTGGCTCTCCCGTCGGTCCCGGCCGAACCGCTTACCTCGCGCTCGCGGCGGGCGGAGGGCTTCGCGAGTGTGCCACTGACGTGCGGTAATGGCAGGAGGCTGACGAGCTCGCACCGCTCGCCGAGGGACATTACAGGCCTCGAATTCGCCAACGGAATTACGCCGAGGAAGTCGCCGGTCGATAGCCTACTTCGTCAAGGGATCCAGCAGGAAGGACGTCGCCAAAGCCGGAGACGTCCACGTATCTCATCCGACCAGATGCGAATGTTCATCCGCGATGAAATGCGATCGCCGGCCGCTTGACAAGATATCGCAAACCCGTCAGCTTAATTCCTGTGCGCAGAGCAGCGTTGCTCAAAAAGGCGCCGAACCCTGATTTTTTCACGAGATTTGGCAATGTCGCCTGGCAGCACAAAGTGCTGGTGGGCCTTTGTTGCGTTGAGGGCATTCGTATTGTGATCGTCCGACATTCCATCGGCATCCTCTTTTCCGCTACCGGCTCCTACGGCACGGTCGGACGGACGATGTTGAACGGGTCGCTGATGGCCTGCTCGCAGGTCAGTGACGACCCTTATTCGCCAGTACTACTGGACCCCCTCGTGATCGATCCCTGTTGCGAGCTTTCGGCCTACGCGACAGGAGTTGAAACGATGTTCGATCGAGGCATCCGCCACGTGGTCGGCTGCTACACATCCTCCAGCCGCAAGGAAGTCATTCCGATCTTCGAGAAGCGCGACGCGCTACTTTGGTATCCCACACATTACGAAGGCTTCGAAAGCTCGGCCAATGTCGTGTATACCGGTACCGCGCCGAACCACCATCTGTCCCCGCTGGTTGACTACGTGGTGTCGCGCTTCGGGAGCCGCGCGTTCTGTGTCGGGTCGAACTATATCTGGGGCTGGGAAAGCAATCGGGTTCTGCGCGAAGACATCACGCAGCGTGGCGGCACGGTTCTAGCAGAGCGGTATCTTGCGCTCGGAGACACCGACTTCTGCTCCATCATCGACGCCATCCTCGATGTCGAGCCGGACTTTATCTTCAACGCCCTGGTCGGTCGTTCCGCCTACGCGTTCTTCCGGCAGTTTCGGGCGGCCTGCACGGCTCGCGGGATTGACCAGAAAAGCCGCTACCCGATCGCCAGCTGCAACCTTTCCGAGCCAGAACTCTCGGAGATCGGTCCCGATGCCGTTGACGGTCATTTGAGCTCTAGCGTGTATTTTTCCTCGATCGATACGTCGACAAATCGTGCCTTCGTCGCGGGATACAACCGCATGTTTCCCGAGGGCCCAGCCGTTTCGGCTGAAGCAGAAGCGGCCTATATCGCGACAAAGTTTCTTGCTGCGGCGCTAGTCGAAGCCGGCACGGACGAACTTCAAAGTGTAAAAGCGGCCGTCCGAAACAAGGCGTTCGACGCCCCGCAGGGGCGCGTTACGATCGACCCCGAAACGATGCACGCATACCTGACGCCTCGCATTGGCCGATCCCGGCGAGACGGGCAGTTCGACATCCTCGTCGAGGCGGAGCAGCCGGTTCGCCCGGATCCCTATCTCGTGAGAGCGTCACCGTCGCTTGAGGCGGTTGCACTCCGCCCGAACCTGAGGGTCGTCTGATGGCAGCTCGGCGTCTCGTCCAGAATTTCAGCTACAGACGGGCTCTCGTCGTCAGCAATGATGGGCGGGTCCGCGAGACTCTGGGCTCCACTCTCGGGCGGCTCGGTTTGACCGTCGACATGCGGGCTGGGGGCCATGAGGCTGTCGACTTGTCGAGCGAGCCACTGAATTGGAGCGATGACGTCGTCTTCGTTGATGCCGACCTGCCGCTGGCGCCGCATCTCCCTTTGAGCACTTTGGGGGAAATGCCGCTGGCGCCGGTAATCGGCCTCGTTGGCGTCGAGGCGCCCAGCCGTTTGAAAGCCCTGATCCAGGTCGGAGCGACAGCATTCCTCTCCAAGCCTGTTTACGCCGGCTCGGTCTTTTCGACACTCTATCTGGCGGTCAATGAATATGCCCGCAAGGCCGAACTCTGCAATGCCATCGAGGCACATGAGGGGCGCCGACGCCAACGCCGCTTCATCATTAAGGCGGTCGTGCAGCTGATGTCCGAGCAAAAGCTCGACGACGATGCGGCATTTGCCTTGTTGCGCAAGCGGAGCATGCAGACGCGTCTCAGCATCGAAGCCTATTGCCAATACGTCGTCCAACGAAGTGCGACGGTCCCCAAGTGCGGAACCGAGGGGCCACTGACACATCGGTCCGCGGAATAAACCCCGAAACGGAGACAGTCATGCACAAGCGAGCATCAGGCGTCCTTGCGGCGCTAGGAACCCTATTGCTTCTTTCCGGGGCGGCGATCGCCCAGGAGAAGGACCCCATCAAACTCGGCGTTCTGGAAGATCAATCCGGCGACTTCGCCGTCGCGACGATCGGCAAGGTTCACGGTATCCAACTGGCGGCAGAGGAGATTAACGCGGCCGGGGGAATCGATGGTCGTCCTCTGGAACTGGTCATCTACGATACGCAGTCGGACAACACCCGCTACCAGGAATTCATGCGCCGCGTCCTGCAGCGCGACAAGGTCGACGCGGTCTTCGCGGGGTTCTCGTCGGCATCGCGTGAGGCATACCGGCCGATCGTCGACCAATTCAAAGGGCTTGCCTTCTACAATAATCAATATGAAGGCGGCGTCTGTGACGCCAATATGATCGTGACCGGGGCGGTGCCCGAGCAGCAGTTCTCGACGCTCATTCCCTACATGATGGAGACCTACGGCAAGAAGGTCTACACGATCGCGGCGGATTACAATTTCGGTCAGATTTCCGCCGAATGGGTTCGCAACATCGTCGAGGAGAACGGTGGCGAGATGGTGGGCGAGGAGTTCATCCCGCTCGGTGTGTCGCAGTTTTCCCAAACCATTCAGAACATTCAGACCGCCAAGCCGGATATTCTCGTCACGCTTCTCGTCGGCACCGCACAGGCATCCTACTACGAGCAGGCGGGCGCGGCGGACTTAAAAATCCCCATGGCCTCGTCGGTGAATGTGGGTCAGGGCTACGAGCACAAGCGGTTCAAGCCACCGAGCCTGGCGAATATGTTCGTGACGACGAACTACATCGAAGAGGTCGACACACCCGAGAGCAAGGCATTCCTCGAGAAATGGCGGGCCAAGTTCCCAGACGAGCCATACGTCAACCAGGAAGCCGAAAACTCCTACTTGGCTGTGTATCTTTACAAGCAGATGGTCGAGCGCGCGAAGTCGACCGATCACGACGCCATCCGCAAGGTGATTGCGGAAGGCGACGTCTGCATGGATGCGCCAGAAGGCAAGGTCTGCATCGACCCCAAGAGCCAGCACATGTCTCACACGATCTATCTGGCAAAGGTCGGCGAGGATCACTCCATCACCTTCCCGAAGGTATGGGAAGACATCAAGCCATACTGGCTAGGCGAAGCCGGCTGTGACCTGACCAAGAGCAATCCGGAGGCCCAGTACACGCCTTCCAATCCCCCGCCCGCGGCGAACTGACCGGCAGCGGGCGGGCGCGACGTCCAATTGGACGCCCGCCCGCCCGCTGCATTCGCCGCTGCCAGCGTTGCGCGCGTTCAGACCGCGCCAAAACGATGTCAGTCTATGGAACGCAGCATCGGCCCTGTCCGAAAACCGGTTTCCTTGGTTTCGGAACGTTGCAACAGCGATGGATTTTGAATGGACGCGTTTAACGCCATCTTCACCTTCCTCTACCAGGCCGGCGATGCCTTCGCCTTCCTCGTCCTTTCCGCCTGCGGGCTGGCCGTGATCTTCGGTATGATGGGCGTCATCAACCTCGCCCATGGCGAATTCATCCTGTGCGGCGCCTATGTCTCAACGGCCGCGACGCATATGGGCCTGCCGTTGCCGCTCTCGATCCTGCTCGGCATGGCGGTTGCCGGCCTCGTCGGCATCGCGCTCGAACGTCTGATCATCCGTCACCTCTACGAACGTCCGCTCGACACGATCGTCGCGACCTGGGGTGTGTCAATGATCGCCACGCAAGGCACGCTGATCCTCCTCGGCTCGACCATGCAAGGCACCGGCACTCCCTTCGGCAGTTTCACGCTCGGTCTTTATTCCTATTCCGTCTACCGTCTTGTGCTGGTGGCGGCGGCGCTGGGCACCCTCGCCTTTCTCTGGCTGATCTTCACGCGCACCAGGTTCGGCGTTCTCGCCCGCGCGACAATCCAGGTTCCGCACATCGCCGAAGCTCTCGGCGTCAATACGCGCCTGATCTACAGTCTGACTTTCGGTCTCGGAGCCGCCCTCGCCGGGCTGGCTGGGGGGCTATACGCCCCGACCATGACGCTCGTTCCCACCATGGGTAGCGCTTTCGTAGTCGAGGCATTCGTCACCGTGGTCGTCGGCGGCGCGGATATCTTCCTCGGCACGGCTCCGGCCGCAGCGATCCTTGGCCTCGTCAAGGCAGCGTTGATCTCTTGGCAAGGCCAACTGGCCGGTCAGATCGGCCTGCTCGTCACTGTCATCATCGTAATCCGCATCCTGCCGCGAGGGCTCTCGGGGTGGATCCTGCGTGAAAGGGCCTGATTTTGGCATCCGCTTCCTCCACTGCCAAAAATCTGAAGCTGCTCGAAGGCCCACAGACCCTCGGCAAAGGGCGCGGCTTCTGGTCCGGGTTCGCCTTGGTTGTCGCCGCCGCCTGTATCTATCCATTGTTCGCGGACGGCTACGACGTCGGCAACAACGTCTATTTCTTCAATTGGACCTTCATGGCGCTCGGCCTAAGCCTGATCTGGGGCTATGGTGGTGCGCTCTCCTTCGGCCAGACGGCCTTTTTCGGCGTGGCTGGTTACGCCTACGGCGTGCTGACCATCAATCTCGGCGATGCTTACGGGCTGACCTTGGTCTCGCTTGTCGCCGCGGTCGCCATCTCGTCGCTCCTCGCCGCCGTTCTCGGCTATTTTCTCTTCTTCGGTCGGATCAGCGGCGTCTTTCTGGGCATCGTCACGCTGTCGGTGACGCTGGTCCTGGAACGATTCATGGCACAGACCGCCGGTCCGGAATGGCACATCGGCTCGGCTCGGCTCAACGGCTTCAACGGCATGGGCGGCATGCCGTCGTTGACGATCCCCTGGCCGGGCGGCGACATCACGCTGTTTCCCGATGTCACGCTGTACTACCTGACCCTCGCCCTTCTCGTTCTCGTCTATCTCGGCCTTCGCATGTTGGTGAACTCCCGTTTCGGCAATGTGCTGGTCGCGATCCGCGAGAATCCGCTGCGCGCCGAAATGCTTGGCTACGACATCCGCAAATATCAGCTCGGCGCCTTCGTCATAGGCTCCGCGCTCGCCGCCCTGTCCGGCATTCTCTACACTTCCTGGGGCAACTACATCACGCCGTCGTCGATGGGCATGACCGCTGCGGCTTTGCCGATCGTGTGGGTGGCCGTCGGCGGTCGCAGCGACCTCACAACGACGCTGCTCGGCACGCTGCTCGTCCTGTCAGGCTTCCAGGCATTGACGATCCACGGCAGCCAGTATGCGCTGGTCGCCATGGGCGTGCTTCTCGTCGCCACCGTGCTGCTCGCCCCGACGGGCATCATCATCGCCCTCGGATCGCTCGTCTCCGGACGATTGAAGCGTCGCAAGACTGCGAGGGAGATGTCCTGATGGCGATCCTGGAGACCCGAGATCTCAACAAGTGGTTCGGCGGACTGCATGTGACCGGAGGGGTCGATTTCACTCTTCAACCAGGCGAGATTCACTGCCTTATCGGTCCAAACGGCGCCGGCAAGAGCACTTTCTTTCGCTTGATCCTGGGCGAATATCTGCCGACCAGCGGGCGGATATTCTACGATGGCCACGACATCACCCGCGCCAAGTCCTTCGCGCGCATCCGTCGGGGCATCAGCGTCAAATTCCAGGTACCGGGAATCTTCAAGGCGCTGAGCGTCCGACAGAACCTCCAGATTGCGCTCCAGCACCATCTGGCCGGACACTCGCTTGGCGAGGAAATCGACCGATTGCTCGAATTCCTGAAACTGAAGGACACCGAAAAGCAACTCGCCGGCGATCTCAGCCACGGCCAGAAGCAATGGCTTGAGATCGGCATGGCGATCGCACTTAAACCGAAGCTGCTTCTCCTCGACGAACCAACGGCCGGAATGACACCTGACGAGACGTTTGCGACCGGCGAGATGGTGCAGGCTCTCAACCGCAACGGCGTGACAGTGCTTGCGGTGGAGCACGACATGGCATTCGTCCGCCAGATCGCCCAGAGCGTCACCGTGCTGCATTTCGGCAAGATCTTCGCGCAGGGCACAATCGATGACATCATCGCCGATGAGGGCGTTGCCGCGATCTATCTGGGCGAGGTCCATGCGTAAGGAAGTCATCCTCGAAACGCGCGGCCTCTGGGCGGGCTACGGCGGCAAGCCGGTGCTGCAGGGCGTCGACCTCAGTGTGCGCGAAGGCCAGATCGTCGCCGTCATCGGCCGTAACGGTGTCGGCAAGTCGACGCTGATGAAGACCCTGATCGGCCTGCGGCCCTCCGACCAAGGCTCGATCAGTTTCGAGGGCTCTCTGATCGACAGGCTTTCAGGGCACAGGCGCGCCCGACTGGGTATCGGTTACGTCCCACAAGGCCGCGATGTCTTTCCCCGCATGAGTGTCTACGAAAATCTCCTCGTCGGTCAGTCGATCGGCGCCTCCCAAAAACCGGCGGGACAGATCGACGAAATCTACGGCTATTTTCCGATCCTGAAGGAACGGCGAGATCAGCGAGCTGGAACTCTGTCGGGCGGTCAGCAACAGCAGCTCGCGATCGGTCGCGTGTTGATGGGAAAGCCCTCGCTCATCCTGCTCGACGAACCATCCGAAGGAATCCAGCCGAATATCGTCCAGGATATCGCGCGCATCATGGTCGAGTTGAACCGGGCGACTGGAATCACGATCGTTTTCGTCGAACAGAACCTCGATATGATCCGTTCCATGGCACAGCGTTGCTACGTCATGGAGAAGGGTCGGATCACCGCCGAGATCGATACGGCAACGTTGGAGGACCGCGATGCTGTCCGCCAATTCCTGGCCGTCTAGTCAATAACCATGCAAATGAGGATCGATCTATGACCTGGTTCAACGACTCCATCATGGCCCGCAAGGGCATCGCCAAGGGTAAACCCGGCACCTCACATTCGCTGACCGAGGCCGTTCAAGGCAAATACCACTATGTCTACGGGGCCTTCGTCGACCCCGTGTTGACGGTCGATCCGGGCGCCGTCGTTGCGGCCGAGACCCATGACGCCTTCGAGGGCGCTATCCAGAACGAAACCGACAAGCCGAGCGAAATCCTCAACTTTCCCTATCTCAATCCGCAGAACGGCCCGATCTACGTCAACGGCGCGGAAAAAGGCGACTGCCTCGCCGTCTATATCGAGAGCATCGTTCCGCGCGGACCCCAGCCTCGCGGCACGACGGTCATCATGCCGGAATTCGGCGGCCTGGTGCCGACCGCCGAGACGGCCCTTTTAACCAATCCGCTGCCGGAGCGTGTGCGCAAGCTCGAGATCGATGCAGAAACGGGCACCAGGTGGAACGAGCGGATCACGCTTCCCTATGAGCCGTTTATCGGAACCATCGGCACAGCGCCTGAGATCGAGGCGATTTCCTCGCTCGTTCCCGATTACTATGGCGGCAACATGGACCTGCCGGACGTGGCGCCCGGGGCGGTCGTCTACCTGCCGGTCAACACGGCTGGAGCCTTTCTGTATCTGGGCGACTGCCATGCCGCCCAGGGCGATGGCGAACTCTGCGGCGTCGCGATCGAGCATCCAACCGTGACGACCGTGCGGATCGACCTCATCAAGGGTTGGACGATTAGGGCGCCGCGCCTCGAAAACGATCGCTTCTACATGACGATTGGCTCCGCCAGGCCCATGGAAGACGCCGTACGCGGCGCCTATCGCGAGCTGATCCGGTGGCTAGGAGCGGATTTCGGCTTCGACGAAATCGACGCCTACATGCTGCTCACCCAGTGCGGCCGCGTACGCTTGGGCAATATGGTCGACCCAAAATACACGCTTGGCGCTTCGGTCCTGAAATCGATCTCCGGCGCCGCGCGATAGGTGGCGAACGATCCGGCATTACATGTTATGCAGCACATTACGTCAACGGTGGAGCAATTCCAGGCCAGGGCGGAGTAAGATCAGCCCGCGGCGACGGCAGGTGCGACGCACAAAACGGCCCGAGGCGGACGCCGTCTGCCGCCGTTATACAAGGATTTGCACAAGCGCATTCAGGTCGCGGTGCCGGCGAGACCGGCATTTCGCCCGAGGTGATGTCGAGCGTCGCGTGGTCGATTCGGTTGCTGTCTAGGCGATCAGGCGATCAGGACAGTGGCGAGTTGGACACCGGCAAGAACCTATCGGCGTGGTTCGCGATGTGATTCACTCGCTTGAGCAGATCGGGAGGGCGGCGCATGCGGCAGGCTAGG
>NZ_JADDXW010000013.1 GCF_017183135.1 Aurantimonas marina
GTCCTCGGCTGCCTCATCCCAATCGGGGCCAATCAGGTTCTCGCCGGGATTGCCGACCCTAACGCTATCGGTGGCGTAGGCCTGGAAGGCGGGAACCTGCCCCATGGGGAGGACCAGCGCGGCGATCGCACCGATCACGGCGACGATCGCGAAACCGAAGAGAATTGCCTTCAACGCGGTTCTCCCGCCGCCGGCGCACGGTCCGCCGCGTTCTGCTGATGTTGCAGGTCGAGCGCCGCAAGAGCCATAAGCGCTGGGGGCATGTCGACGCCCTCGCGACGCATCTTCCGCGCCGCGGTATGACAGCCTGCGATGTCGTTGGCCTCGGCCAGCGCCTCGGCTTCGGCCAGCGTCATGTCCGGCTGCTTCTTGGTGGCTTCGGGCGTCTGGGGGATCGGGGCGCTCAGACCGGAGGTCTGGGGGGCGTTGTCCGCATTACCGGCGTTGGGGGCGGGCGCATTGGCGTCGCTGGGCGCCTCAACCGCGGCACCCGCCTGGTTGGACGCTTCCTGGGCCGAACCCGCCTCGTTGCCGTCGGGCACGCCCGCCGCCTGTTGCTCGTTCTCGGCTGCCGATTCGCCGCTGCTTGTCGCCTGCTGCTGCGGCTGTTCCGAGGCCGGACCGCCTGCGGCCGTAGCCTGTGGGCGGTCAGCCTGCGCCGCCGGAGCCTGATTGCCGGCAGAAGGCTGGCCTGCCGACTGGTCATTGACGACCGTAACGTCTTCTTCCGGAGCCGGGGTCAGGAACGCCACCAGCTCAGTGCAGAGATTGGCCGGGCCGGGCGAGGCCGCAGCCTCAGTGCCGGTCTCAGCGTTCGCGGCAGGCGCCGCATCCGTCGCGGGGGGTGGAGTGCCTGCGCCTTGCGGTGCCTCGATTATCGCCGGCGCCTGCGGGGCGCCGGGGGTCGGTTCCCGTGCCGATTGGGCGTGGGTCGCCGTCGCGAGCGTCGTGAAGGCGAAAAGTGCGAATAGGCTGGTACGCATGGTCCTCACTCCGCCGGATGGGTCTGCGGGATTGGCTGCGGTCCCTTCGCGGTCCTGGCCTGTTCCTCATCGACCCAGAGACTGTGATGGGCCCGGGCCCAGGCCAGATCGACCTCGCCGCTGCCCATGGCGTCGTAGGCGCCCTCCATACCGAGGGAGCCGATATAGATATGGGCGATGATAATGGCGATCAGCACCATGCCCACCGTGGCGTGGACATACTGCGCAATCTGCATGCCCTCGACGTTCAGCACCGAGAAGGGGAAGAGCATCAGGAGACCACTGATCGACAGGGCGAGGCCGCCTAGCGTGACCGACCAGAAGATCATTTTCTGACCGGCGTTGAAGCGATGCGCTGGCGGATGCTTGTCGCCGACGAAGCCACCGAACTCCCGGATCCAGCGAATATCGGTCCGGCTCGGAAGATTGTCCTTGATCCAGACGAAAATCATCAAGACGAGGCCGACCATGAACGCCCACGAGACGAAATTGTGGACGTACTTGGCCCACTGGCTCCAAGTCGAAAAGGCTTCCGGACCGATGAGTGGGAACAGCAGACGCTTGCCGAAGACATAGTTGAGGCCCGTGATCGCCAAGAGGATGAACGCGGTGGCGGTCATCCAGTGGTTCAGCCGCTCAAAGAAGCTGAAACGCAAGAGCTTGCGCTCGACCTCCGGGCTGTCCTCGAGCATGATGCGGCCGCGCGAGAAGTAGAAGGCGGCGAGGGCGACGATCATGCCGATGATGGCAATGGCGCCGATCCACGGCAGCCAGCCCTCGCGAAAGCTCCGGTAGTCGCGGCCTTCCGGCTGCTCCAGCACCGCGGCCTTGCTGTCCGGGATGCTGACCCGGCCGTCGATCTGGCCACCCTGCAGCGCGTTCAGGAGCTGTTGCTCGGTCGGCGCCTCGGCGGTGGGGTTCTGGCCGCTGGGATCCGTCCGCACGCCGTCGGTCGGGGCCACTTCGCTCTGGGGCGCGAGATTGTCGTCGCCTTGCTGGGCGAGGACGGGCGTCGCCAGCATGGCGAGCGCCAGACCGCCGGCGGCGAGGAAGGTTCGAAGCCTGGTCATCCTCGTCACCTCAGGCTCCGATCGTTTCGCCATAGGCCGTCTGCCAGCCCCAGGCGCCGGTACCGTAGCCGCGCTTGGCGACCCGCTCCTTGTAGATCGTCGCGATGATGTCGCCGTCGCCGGCCAGCAGCGACTTGGTCGAGCACATCTCGGCGCACATCGGCAGCTTGCCCTCGGCAATGCGGTTCTTGCCGTATTTGGCGTATTCCGCCTCAGAGTTGTCGGCTTCGGGACCGCCGGCGCAATAGGTGCACTTGTCCATCTTGCCACGCGAGCCGAAATTGCCGACCCGCGGATATTGCGGGGCGCCGAACGGGCAGGCGTAGAAACAGTAGCCGCAGCCGATGCACAGATCCTTGGAATGCAGCACCACGCCGTCCTCGGTGGTGAAAAAGCAGTCCACCGGGCACACCGCCGCACAGGGGGCGTCGGTGCAGTGCATGCAGGCCATCGACACGGAGCGCTCGCCCGGCTTGCCGTCGTTCAGCGTCACCACGCGCCGCCGGTTGATGCCCCAAGGCACGTCGTGCTCGTTCTTGCACGCCGTCACGCAGGCATTGCACTCGATGCAGCGATCGGAGTCGCAGAGAAATTTAAGCCGCGCCATTATCTCGCTCCCCTTATGCCGCCGCGATCTGGCACAGCACGACCTTGGTCTCCTGCATGCCGGTGACCGGGTCGAAACCGTAAGTCGTGATGGTGTTGACGGATTCGCCGAGCACGATCGGGTCGGTGCCCGCCGGATAGTATGGACGCAAGTCCTCTCCCTGGTACCGGCCCGAGAAGTGGAATGGCATGAAGGCGACCCCGGGCGCGACCCGCTCGGTGACCAGCGCCTTCACCCGCGTCCTTGCGTCGTTCTCGGTGCCCGAGACCCAGACATACTGCCCGTCCTCGACGCCGCGGGCCGAGGCGTCGGCCGGATTGATTTCGACAAACATCTCTTGTTGCAGCTCCGCCAGCCAGCGGTTGGAGCGGGTTTCTTCGCCACCGCCCTCGTATTCCACGAGGCGGCCCGAGGTCAGGACGATCGGGAAGTTCGCGGCAACGTTCCGCTCGATTGCGGCCTGCTGCACGGAATAGCCGATATTCGGAATGCGGAACTGCCGCTCGTCGGGTCGGGTCGGGTACATCTCGACCAGATCGGGCCGCGGCGTGTAGATCGGCTCGCGGTGCACGGGGACCGGATCGGGCAGGTTCCAGGCGACCACCCGGGCCTTGCCGTTGCCGTAATGCATGACGCCGTGGTCCATGCAGACGCGCTGGATGCCGCCCGACAGATCCGTCGCCCAGCTGACCGCGTCGACCTTGTCGCCGCCGACCCGCTGGATCGTCGCCAGCTCCTCCGGCCGCAGATCGGCATCCCAGCCGAGCTTGCGCAGGATGCCGTAATTGAACTCGGGGTAACCGTCCGTGAGCCAGGAGCCCTCGGAATAGGAATCCTCGGCCAGCAGCGTCTCACCGTTCCGCTCGACGCCGAAGCGCGCCCGGAAAGTGCCGCCGCCTTCCCACACCGGAATGTCGGTGCGGTAGAGGATCGGCGAGCCCGGATGCTTCATCTCAGGCGTGCCCCAGCACGGCCAGGGCAGGCCATAATATTCGCCGCCGACTTCCGGCGCGTCGGCCGGGGCGCGCAGGCTGATCAGGTCGAACTTGTCCTGATGACGCATATGCGCCTTCAGCCGTTCCGGCGACTGGCCGCAATAGCCGGTGGAGAAGCCGCCGCGATTGATCTCCCGCAGGATGTCCTCCGCCGAGACCTTGCTGTTCTCCACCGCGATGTTCTTGAACATCGGGTCGGCGAAGCCGAGCTTGACCGCGAAGTCGTGGATCACCGCGTAGTCGTCGCGGGACTCGAAGGCGGGTTCGACGATCTGCTCGCCCCATTGCAGCGACCTGTTCGACGCGGTGCGCGAACCCTCGGTCTCCAGCGAGGTGGCGATGGGCAGGAGATAGGTGCCGTTGCGACGGCCCTTGATGGCGCCGAAAGTGGTGGCATGGGGATCAGCGACCACCAGCAGTTCCAGCTTCTCAAGCGCCTGCAGCATTTCCGGCATGCGGGTGACGGTGTTGCCGCCATGGCCCATGATGAACATGCCGCGCAAGGGCGAGCGCTGGTCGATCTCCTCCGGCGGCAGGCTGACCGCGTCGAACCACCGTGTCGAGGTGATCCCCGGCGTCTCCATGTTTTCCTTGCGGGTGCGCGGCTCGCGCCCGCCCTTCGCCGGGACTTCGTCGAAGCGGCTCTGCAGCCACTCATATTCGACTTCCCAGACCCGCGACCAATGCTTCCAGCCGCCTTCGGTCAGGCCGTAATAGAGCGGCAGCGAGGTGACATCGAGGCCGAGATCGGTCGCACCCTGCACATTGGTGTGGCCACGGAAAATATTGGCGCCGGTGCCGGGCTTGCCGACATTGCCGGTGGCCAGGCACAGCGTGCAGTAGGCCCGCACATTGGCCGTGCCGACCGTGTGCTGGGTGGCGCCCATGCACCAGATCAGCGTCGACGGCCGTTCCTGTGAGAACAGGTAAGCAACGTGCTTCAGCTGTTCGCCGGACACGCCCGAGACGCGCTCGACCTCCTCCGGCGTCCATCTGGCGACTTCCTTGCGGACCTCTTCCATACCGTAGACGCGGGTGCGGATGAACTCCTTGTCCTCCCAGCCATTCTCGAAGACGTGCCAGAGAATCCCCCAGATGACCGGAATGTCGGTTCCGGCGCGCAGCCGCAGATATTCGGTGCCGTGGGCGGCGGTGCGGGTGAAGCGCGGATCGATGACGATCAGATTGGCGCGGTTCAACTCCTTGCCGGCCAGCACGTGCTGCATGGCGACCGGATGGGCCTCAGCCGGATTACCGCCCATGATGATCATGGTCTTGGCGTTGCGGATATCGTTGTAGGAATTGGTCTGGGCGCCGTAGCCCCAGGTATTGGCGACACCCGCCACGGTGGTGGAATGGCAGATGCGAGCCTGGTGATCGACCGAGTTGGTGCCCCAGAAAGCGCCGAACTTGCGGAACAGATAGGCGCCCTCGTTGGTGAACTTGGCCGAGCCGAGGAGATACATGGCGTCGGCGCCGGAGCTCTCGCGAATCTCCAGCATCTTGTCGCCGATCTCGTCGATCGCCTGCTGCCAGGAAAGTCGCTGCCACTCGCCGTCGACGAGCTTCAGCGGATATTTCAGCCGCCGGTCGCCATGCACGATCTCGCGGATGGCCGCGCCCTTGGCGCAGTGGGTGCCGCGATTGATCGGGCTGGCCCAGCTAGGCTCCTGACCGGTCCAGACGCCGTTTTGCACCTCGGCCGTGACCGTGCAGCCCACGGAACAATGGGTGCAGATGTTCTTCTTGATCTCGATCGGCACGCCGGGCATCGGCGCAATGACGGCCGCAGCCTTCTGCACGGCACCCGGCATCGTGGCACCGAAGGCGGCGAGACCGCCGACGGCCAGTCCCGACTGCTTCAGGAAGGTGCGGCGGTCGAGCCCGGCGGGGCGACCGGCCGAGACGGATGAGCAGAACTGGCCGGGTTGACCGGCCTTGCGTTTGGTGAGCATCACCGCCTCACTTGTCCTGCAGCGTTTCGTAGCCGTTAGTCCGGTAGAACGCCTGCACGTCCGGGCTGTCGGGCTGATATTTAGGCCGCGTCTCGTCGGTCCCGGGATCGTAGGCCTCGGCCTCATCGACGAAGGCCGGCGCCGTCACGGCTGCGGCCGTCGCGGCGCCGGCCACACCCGTGGCCTTGCGAAGGAAGGCGCGTCGATTGAGATCAGGCTTGTCTTTGGCCATGGTCGTCTCCCATTTCCGCGCCGGCGCGCGGGCCGCGATCGTCTCTCAGCAGTCTCATGCGACCAGCGCCTGCGAGTCGGCCTCGATTGTCATGAAGCTGCGGCCGACACGACCGACACACCGATAAAAATCTGCTGATGGGGCCATTTCGAGATCCGCAAAGAAGCGGTCCATCCATGGCGCCAAATGTCGGGCGAAGAAGTTTCGGGTTGCGCTCTCCGAAGCCGCGAAGCGTCCGCCGATCAGCCCGGCCATGATCTCGCAGAGAACCCCGACATGATCCTCGAGTTCGACAAGGTTTTCGGCGCGTTCGATGCCGAGCCGCGCGAGGTCCTGCCGCAGGCGGGCCAGCGGCTTCTCGCGCAGGAATCCGGTCAGGTAATAGGAGCCGTAGGGCACCAGTTCGCCGCGACCGACGCCGATGAAGAGGTTGAAATACTCGCGCTCCAGACGCGCCGGATCGGCCCGGCGCGCAGCCTCCGCAAGCGCCGTGTGACTGCGTCCGAGCGGAGTCGAATCGCCGGACAATTCCGCGACCAGCGCTAGCGTCTCGGCCCTGGGCGCCCGAGCCGTGAGAACGGTCAGCAGGCCGTAATGCTGGACGCGGAATGCATCGACCGGATCGAGCGCCACGCGCGACGGTGCCGAATCCGGCGAGGCAGCGCCGCTAAGGCTGGATGCGGTAGGCCTTTCGGTCATCTCGGCGCTTTCATGGGTGTATCATTACCCGTTGATATAGAACGAGAACCTAGATGGTTCCGGGGTTTCTGCAAGCTCTTTCGAACGGTTCTAAACCGTGGACGGCTACCTAAACCGGCAGTGCGCCGCCATGTCGCGGCGGCTGGCGTTGCGAGGCCCATTCCGGGGTATCCGGCGCCGATTCCGCTGGCCTGTCGGCGACTTCGCGGTCTGCGGTGCTGGTCGTCTCGGCGAGGTGAGAAGCCGGCTCCTCCGGCGGTGCCGCAACCGCCTCGGCGGGTGCCGCGTCGGCGTTGGCTTCGTCCCCGGTCGTGACCATCGGTTCGCTGGTCTCTGCAGCAGCCGGCTGCTCCCGGCCGAAGATGTCCCGGACCATCTGCGCGACGTCAGTCGTGGCGGACAGTGGTCCCGAGACTGGTACCCCCCCGGGCACGTTCCAGTCCCAGGCGTAGTCCCGCGCATCGCCCACATAGTCGCGAATGGCGGGGTCCAGCGACCAAAGCCGCCGCATGGCGCGATTGCGCAGCGACGCGGGAACGCCCTTGCGCAGGAAGGCGGTGACGTCGGACGTGGCGGTCAGGTCGTCTGGATCGGGGAGCGCCGCCAGTTCCTCCGGCGTCATCGGCGCATCGGCGGATGGAGGGAGCGCGCCATCGTCGTCCGGCGTCGCTGTCGCGCCGCATGAGCCGGACGTTCCGGCCGGGCGAGCCGCATCAGGTTCGAGAGGCCTGTCCGCCTCTGCGACCTCGCGCTTGCGCCGCGACCAGCGGGAGAGGAAGTCGTTGCTCAAGCCTGTCGCCTTTGCATTTGGGACGTTGCGTCATGATCTGCTGCAAGAAGAACTAGCCGCATGACGCCGTGGGTCGAGCGGGCGGCGCGGGTCAATGAGTCTGGCCGTCGAAACCGGTCGGCAGTGCATGATCCTCGGCGAGACGCGGCTTCGGCCGGACCTTGCCGGCATAGGGATCGATCCCCTCGTTCAGCGCGGCTGCCACCCGGCAATCCTCGCACATGCGGATTGCATCGAGACGGCGGGCATTCTCGCCGGCAAACATCCAGTGCTTGTCTTCCAGCTTGGCAATGATCCGCTCGATCGTGCTCCGGGTGCCGAACGGCTTGGCGCAGCGGATGCAGCAGAAGGGCTCTTCTTCCTTGAGGATCTGGCGCGGCGCGTTCCAGGCGGCAAAGTCGAGTTCGGGCGTGAGCGTGATCACATGTTCCGGGCAGGTCGCTTCGCACAGGCCGCACTGGACGCAGGCCCCGTGGGAGAAGCTGAGCAGTGGCCGGTCCTCGCTCGCCGCCAGGGCACCGGTCGGGCAAGCGGTCACGCAGGCATGACAAAGGGTACAGCCCTCCGTTTCCACGTGAACCTTGCCGAAGGGAGCGCCCTTGACAAGCGCCACGCGCTCCACTGGCGTCGGAGCGACCCGATGCAACATCCGCAGGCTGACTTCCAGAAGTTCCCGCTTGCTGCCGACCGGGGCGAAGCTGGCCGGCGCCGGTGCGGTATGGCCCAGCGGCAGCGCCGCCAGTTCGGCCAGCATCTCGCCTGGCGTATCGGCACGCAGGATCCGGCAGCAATCCTCGCCATAACCCAGCACCGTGGCGAAGGCGGCAGCCAGTTCGACGGTCCCGGCGAGGGTGGCAATGCCATTCCTCGGCGCCCGTCGCGCCAGGATGCCGATGCTCGCCGCTCCGTAGGCAAAGGCCGCGGCAAGGCTCTCCAGCCCGATCTGTTTGATCTCATTCACCGCGATCGGCAGCACATGGGCCGGCAGCGCCGGTCCGATGGTGTCGAGCAGCGGCTGCCCGACATAGCCGTCATGGAACAGAACGACCGGGTCACGACCGCCCGCGGCCCGGTAGCTGGTCAGGAGCGTGCGCAGCCGGTCGAGCTGCATGTCGACCGTCGGGAGCGTGTAGGAGGCGGCGCCGGTCGGGCAGACCGCGGCGCAATTGCCGCAACCGGCGCAGACATAGGGGTCGATGGTCACATGTTCGCCGGCCGGCTCGATCGCCTGCATGGCACAGGCGTCGAGGCAGCGGGTGCAGCCGGTGATCGACGAGCGCGAATGCGCGCAGAGTTCCTTGCGGAAGGCGATATATTGCGGCTTCTCGAACTCGCCGACGAACTCGGAGGCTTCGGCGACCGCCATATCGAGGGCGACCGGGTCGGCGACATCGGCCCTCAGATAGCCGTCGCGCGCCGCATGGGCGGGAAACAGCGGCGGCCGGGCCGCGAGATCGAGGATCACGTCGCAACGCGACACCGCCCCATCACGGGGCGGGGCCATCCCCTCCGGCGGCACGTAGCCGTCGACCACCGCCTGATAGGCGCCGAAATGCCCCGAGGCGCTGGCAATCCGGCCCCGCGCCACCGGAAACGGCAGATCAGCCGGAATCGGCGTCCGACCGTCATCGTCGAGGAGTACCGTCACGTTCAGTGTTGCTGCCAGCCGCACGCCCGCATCGATCGCAGCCGCGCCGTCGCCGCAGATCAGGATGGTGCCGTCGCTGACCAGGGTCAGCAGCGGCGGCTGCGCCGGCGGCATGGCGGCAAGCGCCGCTTCGGCTGTGTCGCGGGGGCCGGTATTGGTTGGCGTATCGGTCACGATAAACGCAATCCTTCGGGCATGTACGGCATTCAAAAGCAGCCGGTTGTCTAACCGCCCGCCGTCGGCGTAGAACGATTTTAGACTGGTGCAAGTCAATAGGATTACGTGGTTTTTTCATGTCGTCGCCATCGGCCGCCGCGCTTGATCCGCTGCCGTCTTGTTGTCCCGCGTCGCTGCATGGGTGCGGCAAGGCTGCGTCCAGCCGCCGTTCCGTCACCGGACGCGGCGCCAGCGCACCGATCCGTGTGCGGCGCTTCAGCGCGTGCGCGTGCGCGTGCGCGCTCCGCGATCCGCGTGGAGAGGGGGCGACGCCGTGGCTGGACAGCAACGATCCGATGCGCGATGGGCAGCGCCGACCGCCTGGCGTGGCTCTGACGACGCTGTCTTGGCGCCGCCTCGCAGTGGGGGTCCCATGGCTTTGAAACTGCCGCGCACGATCCGCATGGACCCGTCTGACGCCTTCGTCTTTGCCGAGGCGGCAGAGCCCGGCGAATGGGCCGTCAGCGGCACATTCCGCTTCTGGAACCGTGACGTAGCGGCCTTCGAGGGCAAGGACCGGCAGGCGTTTCGCTCCGGGCTCCTGGGTGTCACGAGCTTCGGCTGGTCGACCCTGGCCGTCGTCACCGAAGCCAGCGAGGCCGAACGCGACGCAATGGTGGAGGATCTGGCCCGCCAGCTCGTGACCCATCTCGGCGCGCCCAATGTCGCCACCGCCCGGCCGGCCGCGCAAGAGGAGGTGGCCTTCGCCGCCTCGCTCTGCGATCACCCGGTGAACACCATGCTGGCGATACAGCGCAGCGTGGAGGACGGCGATGTCCGCGAGCGCTTCCGCACGCTGCATAGGCGCGAGGGCGCCGTCGATCATTCCCGCGCCTTCGGCTTTGTCGAGATCGACGAGGACGACGATGCCTATGCCGAGCATGTGGACATCCGCACCCTCGGCAAGACGCAGCCATGAACCCGGACGCTGGAGAGACGAGATGAGCGAGTTCTGGGTGTCCTGCGGCCATCAGCTTCTCGACCGCAACGCATCAGGCCATCTGGTGCTGACCGACGAATTCCTGAAGGCCTATTTCGCCCGGCCCGAACTGGTGCCGCCGCCCGAGGCCTGCGCCGCCGAGCTGGCCCTACATGCCAGCCTGCTGGCCGATCCGCGCCGTCCGGTCAGCGAGGCGGAAATCGCCGGGCTCGACGAAGCGGATGCGCGCGAGAACTGGCAGGTGATGCTGGCCTTCCGCGACAGGCTCATGGCCGCGCCGACGCTGGAAGCGGCCTATCTGACGCTGGTGCGCGGCGACATGTCCGGCACGCCGCATCTGTTCGTGAACCAGCTGGCGCAGGTCGTCCTGCGCAACGCGCTGGATGGCTGCGCGGACCCGTTCGTCCTGCGCTCAGCCGAGCTGTTCTTCCGGCCGCAGCGGGCCAGCGTCCATGACGGCGCGCTGCTCCTGGCCGACGCCGAGATCGTCGAGATGCAGGAGCAGGATCGGCATGCCTCGCCGCTCCTGGCGATGTTCGCCGACCCGGCGGTGACCGAACTCGACGTGCTCGATGCCGAAAACGCCGCTTCCTATTTCCACCGCGACGAGGCTTTCGAACTCGTGCTGAGCTTCGCCTCGGGCCCGACGGCGCGGGCCGGCCTCGCCGAGGCGATCGAGCGCTGGATCGCGCATCTGCTCGGGGTGCGCGTCAAGGTCCAGCCGGTTGCGCGGGTGGACGACGATGACTGGGCCTGGTTCGTCGGGCTCGACGCGGAGGCCAGCCGGATCGGCAATCAGGTCTGGCGCGGCGATATGGTGGCGCCTGCCGATCTGGAGAAGATCATCGGCATCTTCGCCCTGACCTTCGCCGATCCGGCCGAGGCGCTACCAGCCATCGGCGCCCGGCCGGTCTGGCTGTTCCTCGCCAAGCCGAAGGACGGCGTCGTGCGGCTGAAGCCGCAGAACCTCATTGTCGGCCTGCCGTTGCGCTCGCCCGGGGAGGCGGCGTGAGCATGGACGCGCCGACCTTCCGCGTCGGGGTCGTGGTCGAGCGGCGGCCGTCGAAGAGCCCTTGGGTCGACCATGCCTGGCGCATCGTGGCGATCATCCCCGAGGCGATCGGCACCGAGCCCGGGCATGTCCTCGGCCGCGACGGCGAGGCGGTGCTGCTTTACGCCGGCGCGCGTTCGGTCGAATTCCACCGGGTCGAGACCGGCAATTATCGCGACAATCTGACCTCGGGCAGCCCCTGCCTCTGGGTGACCCTGGCCCTCACCGACGAGGATCCGGGCATCCGGCTCATCTCGGTGACCGCCGATCCGGCCGAGGGCGAATCCCTTACCGAGATCGGCGACCTCATTGTCGAGATCGCGCCGATGCCGCCGGAGATCGTCGAACGGCTCACCGAGTTCGTACAGGTCCACCACGTCGAACGCGTCTTCACCAAGCGCAAGCGCCAGTAAGCTCACGCTGGACGCAGTCGATCCTCCTTGGCCATCGAACCTGGTGCTTCGGCGGCTAAGGGCCAAACCGGCTGGCTAAGGCGGTCATCAGAGCATCTGGGAAGAAGGTCTCATTGGATCCCCCTCCCGCCGTTCGGCCGACCTTGCAGCCCCAGAAGGAGGTGTGGTCCGCCGCGAAATTTCGCGCTGACGTGATTCACTGACCTCGCGCTTTCGGGAGGGGTCGGACGGCGGGACAGGTCGGGTTTTGGGATGTCCAGGATCGTTTGTCGCAACTCTCGCGTCACGGCGATCCATTGGAGAAGCTCTCCGTCACGGTCGATTTCGAGATGTTCCGGGCGGACCTGGCGAAAGCGGTTCCTCGGGGCGATCGCAGCAGGGGTGGCAGGCCGCCCTTCGATCCGGTTCTCAAATTCAGGATGCTGGTTCTCCAGGCGCTGAACGGGCTGTCCCTGGAACAGACCGAGTTCCTCGTGAAGGACCGTTGAGCTGGATGCGGTTCTGCGGGCTGGGACCAGGCGATGCGGTCCCGGACGCCAACACCCTGTGGGATTTCCGGGAAGCCTTGATCGCCGCCGATGCGCTCGACACCGTGTTTGCACGTCTCGACCGGGCGATCAGCGAGGCGGGCTATCTGCCGATGTCCGGCCAAGCTGTCTCGGGGGCGGTCTTTCTGGAGCCGAAGAGAGGGCCGCAACACTATAACGCAACTGCGGAAATCATTCGCTAATGGTGCGTGATGCCGTCTGGTGCGGCGCGGAGCCCCATGACCTACCCGTCGGAGGCATGGTCTGGCTTCCCTTTACGTTTCGTTGCCGCCATGTCCTCGAGTTCTCCTTCGCTCATCGAGTTGTACATGGATTCTGATGGCCCTTTGAGGTCCGAGGCTTTCTGATCCCCGCGTTTTGCCGCGAGCGCGGCCCCGGCGGCTTTCTGTTGAGCTTTCGACTTGGCGGGCATGGGAATTTCTCCGGATCGTCGTTTCGTCGACAAAATTCAAAAACGAAATGCCGCTGGAATTGGTTGCACAAGCCCGAGGAAAGGTATTGCGCAATTGGCACAGATGACCGGTAGCCTCCCAAGGTTTCGCAGCAGGGGTTGGACTTGTCCCGCTTTGTTGGAGAGCATTTTCCATTTTACGCGGCTTGCCCCTCTCGATCCGAACTCCGTCGCCCGCCAACGCACTGCTAAGTGAAGAACGGATCAAAATGTTGCCTATGGCGCGGCCTCAAGGAGGCCGTTCGACGCATCAACAAGGACGGACTCGCGCCCGCTGAATTTATAGCTGCCACCGCGTTCGTTCTTGTAGGGGCGCGGGGCGACGCGTGGGCGCGGATCGAAAGTCCAGGTCCGGCCCACTCAAGGGCACATACCCGCCCTCCCGCAACTTTTGAGGCGGCGCATGAGAGACAAGGCCGTCCCGATATCGAATGAGATAATCGCCTACCGATGGAATGGCGCGCCTGAAGAAGCCATCCCGAACAGCGATCTCACGGATTTTCCCGGTTTCGTCGACTGTCTTCACGGTTCTATCCGGGATAGAAAACGAGGAAATTCTGGACATTTCCACGATGGTGACCGGGTTCGCCTCCGCCGATTGCCGCCGGAAATCGATGATGTCAGCGTTCAATTTTTTTCACCTCCCAATCGTTCGATGCTTTTCGACGCCCGAAGAAGCGTTAACCAAACTCATCCGGGAGCCAACGTTTCCGCCGGGATTGGGTTGACCGATGGAGGGCATTGACGCCGATTATTTCCTTGGCCGGCTATGTGCAGCCCCCGTCTCTTCAGCCGGAACCACCGACCTCGCCGATCCAGAGGCCAGCGTCCTCGAGTGTTTCGAAGGGAAGAGGGTGGATCTCGGCGCAAGGTCCGAAGCCGGCCTCGAGGAACCAGCGGGACTCCATTGCCCCGTAATGCGCTCCGCAAAGGCGCACCAGCACCGCGAGAAGCATGCCCTTAAAAAAGACCAGGCGACCATCGGCAGCCTCCCGGCCAATTCCGACCCGCACCGATTGGAAGGTAAGATCCTGCTGCAAGACGAACTCCCATCGCCGATCTTCGATGACACCCAGATACGAGTTGGGAGGAGGTTTCATTCAACAAGATTGTGTGAATCCTCCGGTTGCCTCTAGCGCCGATAGGCCGGATCGAACTCTGCCCTCGCGCACAGCCTTGCCCAGTCGTGAACGGTGAGGATCCTTTGCTGAAAGCTGATGATGCCCGCTACTCGCAAATCCTGGAGCACCCGGTTGACATGCACGACCGTGAGGCCGGCAACATCGGCGATGTTTTCCTGTGTCAGCGGCAAAACCCGCGAGCTGGCATCGGCCACAACGGTTGAGCGGGTCGGCAGAAACATTTCTCAGAGAAAATGTGCGATGCGCTGATGGGCGGGCCGGCGACCGAGATTGACGATCCATTCTCGGGAAATGGCTTCCCCAGCTTGAGAGACCCACCAGAGAGCCCGGCCGATATCGGGGTGAGCCGCGATGGCGTCTATGACGGTCTGGCGCTTCGCAACCGCGATCTCGCAGTCCATGGCGGCCTCGATGTCGTAATCGAGCTGAGGAAAAAAGATGGATGACAGATCGCAGATGTCGCCAGGCATCACGATGCTGAGGATCTGGCGCTGGCCGCTCGGCACGGTCTTGTAGCCGAATGCCATGCCTTCGACCATAGTGGTAATGAGCGAAGTCGGGTCGCCCTCCCGCGGGATGGCTCCATGCCGGTGCACCTCGATGACAGATGCGAAGGCTTCTCGAAGCGCCCGTTCGCTCGCCTGTGTAAGCGGCCCCGCCTGCTGGAGCGTCCTGAGGAAAGCATCTATCATAAATCTGGCTTGTCGCTTGGCCGGCATCGCGAAAAGCCCTGTGAGACCAGTAGTCAGCTACCGCACCAATCAGAGATGACCTTTGGCAATCAGCGGAAGCCAGGCGTAGAGATCAGGAATCGCGCGATGGACGGTTCGGGCTCGCGCGGCTGTGAGCGCAGACGCTTCCGCCCCAGATTTGGTGGCGGCGATGTCGGACGTTCCTTTTTCCAACCCGCGAAATCGGTTGCTTCGTCAGTTGCATCCTGATGATCTGGCAGCGATCACGGCTCTGCTTGAGCCGATCGAGCTGGGACGCGGAGATGTCTTGATCCAGCCCAACGAGCGCATCGAGGCGATCGTTTTTCCGGAATCCGGCATCGTTTCGATCGTGGCGTCGACGGAAGACCATCGTCGCGTGGAAATCGGAATTATCGGGCGCGAGGGGATGACCGATGGATCCATTCTCATCGGGGTCGACAGAGTCCCGCATGAGGTTTTCGTCCAGGTCGCGGGCAGCGGCATGCGGATCGATGCCGCAGCTCTGCTGGCGCTGGTCGCGGCCCGCCCCGCCATACGGGTGCAGCTATTGCCCTGGTTGCATATTCTAACTGTTCAGGCCGCCCAGACGGCCTTGTCGAACGCCGGCTATGACATCGAGGCGCGCCTCGCCCGCTGGCTGCTGATGTGCCAGGATCGCGTCGATAGCAACGAAATACCGCTGACCCATGAGTTCCTCGGCGTCATGCTGGCGGTGCGGCGGTCGAGCGTGACACTTGCCACGCACATGCTGGAAGGCGCGAAGATCATCAAGGCGGAACGGGGCCGGATCACGATTCTGGATCGTGAGGCTCTCAAGGGCCTCGCCGGCAATTCCTACGGAACCAGTGAGGCCGAGTATGAGCGGCTCCTCGGCCCATTCCGCGGATAACGTATGGGGTCAGACCGCGGGTCCATGGAATTCCATCGCAACCTGAGGACGCGATGCTACCCTGACCAACTCGAGCGCGACCTCTTCCTGGATCCACCTGCCGGCTCCTCCCTGGGCGGAGACGAGTCGCTGAGCCAGCCTGTTCACGTCGAGCACGGTCCCATTCGACTTGATCCGAACCACCGCCTCTTCGATGGCCTCCCGCATTATCTTTGACATGATTTTCTCCCTCACCCTTTACCGCGAAGGAACATCGCGCGAGCGGCGCCTCATTGTATTTAAGTGCTAGAGAACCGGCGTTTGGATCCAAAGAGGCATAGCTGGGGGCTCCCATCCAAGATTCGGTGCCAGCCAACGAATTTTAATACGTAACCCTTGCAAAGGTTATGGACGCCCGCTCAATCGCACCTAATCTCGAAGGCTCTCACTCATCGAATGACTCGAAGCCGACGGGAAAGAGAACGCAATGACTTCTTGGGCACGATTTGACCCATTGCGACGCCGGGACCTCATGGTGAAGATGGAAGCGGGGATTTGCCGGGTTCGCAAGGCGCGCCCGCAGATCCTGTTGGCCATGCTGATGGCCGTTCACGGACAGGGAGCAGTCGCGCAGGAAAAGGGAGACAATCTGCAGACGCTGAGCCAGGATCCGGCGCAATGGGTGATGCCCGCCAAGAACTATGCGAGCACCCGCTACAGCGAACTTGACCAGATTGATACGGAGAATGTCGATCAGTTGCAATTGGCCTGGTCGTTTTCCAACGGCGTCAATCGAGGGCAGGAATCGATCCCGCTGGTTGTCGACGGCACCCTTTATATCGTTGGCCCGTTTCCCAACAACCTCTTTGCCCTAGACGCGACCACCGGCGATCTCAAATGGACCTATTCGCCGCCAACGCAGAAGGCGGCTCAAGGGGTAGCTTGCTGCGACGTCGTCAATCGCGGCGCAGCCTACAGCAACGGACGGATTTTCTATAACACGTTGGACAACAACACGGTAGCGGTCGATGCCAAGACCGGCAAGGAAGTATGGCACAGGAAGCTCGGGGAGATCAATCAGGGCCAGACGATGACGATGGCCCCCCTGGTCGTGAAGGGGAAGGTTCTCGTCGGCAATAGTGGCGGCGAGATGGGCGTTCGCGGGTGGCTGACGGCGCTCGACGAGAACACCGGCGAAATAATTTGGCGCGCCTACCACACCGGCTCCGACGCGGACGTTCTGATTGGCGACGATTTTCAGGCGCCGTACGACTGGATGAGAGGAAAAGATCTCGGCATCAAGACCTGGCCTGCCGATCGCTGGCGCATCGGCGGCGGTACGGCGTGGGGCTGGATTTCCTACGATCCGGAGCTCGACCTGATTTTCTACGGAACCGGCAATCCCGGCCCATGGAACTCCAATCAGCGTGAGGGAGACAATCTCTGGACGACGACGATCTTCGCACGCGATCCGGATACCGGCATGGCGAAATGGGCCTATCAGACCTCACCGCACGATCTGTGGGACCACGATGGCGTCAACGAAATCCTGCTGCTCGACCTGGAGATTGACGGCAAACCTCGTAAGGTGGCGCTACGACCGGGCCGAACCGGTTACATGTACCTTCTCGACCGGACCAACGGGAAGCTGATCTCGGCCGAGCCGTTCGACACGGTGACGGCCTACAAGGGCGTCGACCTTGCTACCGGCCGGATCATTCCGAACGAGGAAAAAAAGCCATCGGTCGGTCGGCTGGTGCAGGACGTCTGCCCGGCGCCGCCGGGAGCCAAAGATTGGCAGCCGACCGCCTGGTCGCCGCGGACGCAGTTGCTCTACGTTCCGCACCAGCATCTTTGCGCGAACCTGAAAATGTCCGAGGTCGGCTATATCGCTGGCACGCCGTATCTCGGCGCTACTGCGGACATGTATGCCGGGCCAGGGGACGGATACAGGGGCGAGTTCATGGCCTGGGATCCTGTCAAGCAGAAGAAGGTGTGGGCGATCCAGGAAAAGTTTCCCGTGTGGTCCGGCACTACAGTCACGGCCGGTGATATCGCGTTCTACGGCACGATGGATCGCTGGTTTAAGGCCGTGAACGCCAAGACCGGCGAAGTGCTGTGGAAGTTCCGCGCTCCTTCGGGCTTCATCGGTCAGCCCTCTACATACCAGGGGTCGGATGGACGGCAATACGTCGCGATCCTATCCGGCGTCGGCGGCTGGGCCGGTGCGCTCGCGGTGGCGGAGATCGATCCGCGGGTACGCAACGGGGCACTGGGCTTTGTGGGAGCGACCCAGGATCTACCAGCTTACACGACCGGCGGCAGCACGCTCTTGGTGTTCGCGCTGCCGGAGCAACCGGGTGCGGCGGCCGGGCGGAAGTCCGGCGGCGCCGATCCAGCCGCGAAAGCAGCCGAATCGGCACCTGGTTCCGAAACCAAGGAAGCCAGCGGTGCGTCGCCGAACGCGTCACCTGACAAGTCGGACGACACCGACACCGGATTGGCGGAGGCGGTCAGCGGCCCGGCGTCTGCCGATGCACCACCAAGCGTCGCACCGCGCAGCGAGAACCCCAAGGGTCCCGTAGGGGAGGAATTCAATGCGCCCGCGGACTAGCTTGCGCGATATCGTCTGC
The DNA here is from genome assembly GCF_017183135.1 of Aurantimonas marina. Lineage (GTDB taxonomy): Bacteria > Pseudomonadota > Alphaproteobacteria > Rhizobiales > Rhizobiaceae > Aurantimonas > Aurantimonas marina. Next base: position 17,955 of record NZ_JADDXW010000013.1, read on the forward strand.
TGCCTCACGGCCTTCGCCGCAGTTGTTGCGCCAGCTTTTGCGCAGTCGCCGGCGGAGGAGGGGAGTGGAACATTGCGTGTCTGTGCCGACCCTAACAATCTTCCTTTTTCCGATCGCAACGGCAAGGGATTCGAGAACAAACTGGCCGAGCTGGTCGCCGACGATATCGGCATGGCCGTTTCTTATAAGTGGTGGGCGCAGCGGCGTGGGTTCATCCGCAATACGTTGAAGGCCGGAACGTGCGACGTCATTATGGGGGTGCCGGCGCTCGACATGATCGGCCTCACCCGCAGCTACTACAGCTCCACCTATGTGCTCGTTAGCCGCGTCGACAAGGGATACGAATTCAGCTCGCTACAGGCGCCGGAATTACGCGACCTGAAGATCGGGGTGCACTTGATTGGAGACGATGGCGCGAACACCCCGGCGGTGCAGGTCCTCGGCGATCTGGGTATCGTCGAGAATGTCGTCGGCTACCCGATCTATGGCGACTACCGCGAGGATTCGCCGCCCCTGCGCGTCTTGAAGGACGTCGTAGATGGGAAGATCGACATGGCCATCGTCTGGGGGCCACTGGCTGGATATTTCGCGAAGACGACTGCCGCGCCACTGAAGGTCACTCCGATCACCGGAGCCGAGGCATTTCTGCCTTTCGTCTTTCAGTTCTCGATCGCCATGGGTGTCCGCAAGGACGATCAAGCTTTGCAAAGCAAATTGAACGAGGTGATCTCACGAAAACGCCCCGAAATCGAAGCGATTCTCGATGAATATGGTGTGCCCCGGCTATGACAAGCAACAGGCCATCATGTCCCCATGGGAGTGGAACGGAGGCTGGGATGGAGACCCAAAAGACGGGAAAGTGGACCGCGTGTCCCGCTGGCAAGACTTTCGCCGGGGTTGCGCTGGCAATCTTGGCCGGCCTCGATAGCGGTCATGCGCAGGAAAAAGCGGAACTTCCATCCCTCGAGCAGGATCTGGGCCGGTTTGGAGGGAGCGGCGAAATCGCGCGGGTCCCGGTGACGAAGCTGTTCCCCGGCGACGTAGCGGCGGGGCCCGACAATGTCAGCCCCGTCGAAAACGATCCCGCCGCCGTTGAAAGGGGAATGCTCTACTTCAACCAGTTTAATTGCGTCGGGTGCCACGCAGCCAACGGAGCGGGAGGGATGGGTCCGTCGTTGAGCAATGCGTCCTTCACTTACGGAGACAAACCGGAACAGATCTTCCTGACCATTCTACAGGGTCGCCCGAATGGCATGCCGACGTTCGGTGGCATGCTTCCAGATGAGGTTATCTGGGATCTGGTCGCCTACATCGGACAGATCAGCAAAGAGCCGTCCGGGGAATGGGGCAAGACCACCTCGGTCGACGGCTTCAAAATCGAACAGGTTCCGGCGGAATACCTGTCGACGAGCGACCCTTGGGAATACAAGACACCCTTCAGCTACGGTCAGAAGCCCTATGAGAAGACCAAGGGTGCGCCTTCGCTGGAGTCGCCGGCCGCCGGGGCGCCACCGAAATGATGGGCGGCGGCGAAAGGGTGAGGTGGCGCGGCGCGTTCCTGGCGGCGGGAGTGGGCGTCCTGGGGGGGACGGCGGGCGCCGCAGCGCAGACGCCCATGTCTTACCTTCGTTCGTTCGGGCCGAAGGGGGAGGTCACCGTCACGCTGATGTGGGGGCTGCTCGCCCTATCCATTGGCGTCGTGGTCATCATCAGCATCCTCGTCCTGTTCGGAGCGCTTCGGCGACGAAGCTTTCCTGCCTTTCGCCCAGGCGAGGTTCTTCCGGTCACGCGATCGCCGGGTGGACTGGGATGGATCTATTTCGGAATCGCTCTTACCACCACGATCCTCATCGGCCTGACGGTATGGACTGTGGCGGTGATGGCGGCGATCGAGGAGCCTGCCGAGGAGCCCCGCTTCACGATTGAAATCACCGGGCAGCAATGGTGGTGGGAGGCACGCTATCTGGACAGGGAGAATCCCTTCCGCGAATTCGAGACCGCCAATGAGTTGCATATCCCCGTCGGCGAGCCGGTACGCATAAAGCTCCGAACCAAAGACGTGATCCACTCATTCTGGGTCCCCGCGCTCGGCGGCAAGACGGATCTCATCCCCGGTCAGGTCAACACGACATGGCTCCAGGCCGACCATGCAGGCGTTTACCGCGGCCAGTGCGGGGAATATTGCGGGGCCCAGCACGCGAAGATGGCGTTGAAGGTCTTCGCCGACGAGCCGTCGCAGTTCGCGGCGTGGTGGAACGGGCAATTAAAGCCGGCAGAAACCCCGCCCGAGGGACAGACGGTGGTACGATCCGGTGCGGAGCGGTTCCGATTGCGTTGCGGCGCCTGTCACGCAGTTCGGGGCACTCTGGCAGGCGGCGACCTTGGGCCGGACCTGACGCATCTGATGAGCCGGACCTCGATCGCGGCGGTCACGCTGCCGAACACGGTGGGCGACCTCTCTGGCTGGATCGCCGACCCGCAACACATCAAGCCGAAAAGCAAAATGCCCAAACTGGAACTTTCGGGGCCCGAGCTTGCAGCCATTCGAAGCTATCTGCTGACCCTCGAATGAAGGAACCCGCCGTGACCGTTGCACCCTACGTGAAGGCGCCGAGGACAGAGACCGTCAACCCCGCACTGGAGCGCAAGCTGCAGGCGCTCTGGGAAACCAAGCCGGGCCTCTTGGGCTGGATTTCGACCGTCGATCACAAGGAAATAGGCATTCGCTACATCGTGACGGCCTTCGCCTTTCTGGTGACGGGGGGCATCGAGGCCTTGATCATGCGGGTTCAGCTGGCGCAGCCCGAACAGCGGTGGTTGGGCCCCGAAGCGTATAACCAGCTGTTTTCGATGCACGGTATCACGATGATCTTCCTCTACGCGTTGCCGGTGCTGTCCGGCTTCAGCAACTATCTCTTTCCGCTGCTGCTCGGCAGTCGCGACATGGCGTTCCCCCGACTCAACGCGTTTTCGTACTGGATCTATCTCGCCTCGGGCCTTTTCCTTTACGCGAGCTTTCTCGTCGGGGCGGCGCCGAACGACGGCTGGTTCAACTATGCCCCCTATTCGCTTCGGCCGTACAATCCTGGGCTGAACATGGATTTCTACGCCCTCGGGATGATTTTCCTCGGGATTTCGACGACAGTGGGAGCGGCGAACTTCATCGTTACCGTCATGCGCACTCGTGCTCCCGGCATGGCGATCCACCGGCTACCCGTGATGATCTGGGGAACCACAACCATCTCGGTCGGCATCCTCTTGGCAACGCCGGCGGTCAGCCTGGCCTTCTTCCTGCTTTGGATGGATCGCCAGTTCGGCACCCATTTTTACGACCTCGCTGGTGGCGGCAAGCCATTGCTCTGGCAGCACCTCTTCTGGCTGTTCGCGCATCCCTGGGTCTACATCATCGTGCTCCCGGCGATGGGCATGGTGTCGGAGGGGCTGCCGGTGTTCTGCCGGCGGACCCTCGTCGCCTATCCGCTGGTAATCCTCGCCACCATCACCACAATGGCGCTGGGCTTCGGGGTTTGGGCACACCACATGTTCGCGACTGGAATTCCGTTCCTGGCCAGCAGCTATTTCAGCGGCGCGTCGTTCATTATTACCATCCCCAGCGCGGTGGCCGTGTTCGCCTGGATTGCGACGATCTGGAGCGGACGCGTCGTGGTTGGGAGCGCGTTCCTCTACTTCGCCGGGTTCATCTCGATGTTCGTCATCGGCGGCGTCTCGGGCGTCATGACGGCGTCGGTTCCCGCCGACCTCCAACTCACCGATACCTATTTCGTGGTGGCGCATATCCATTACGTACTGATTGGCATCAACCTATTCGGAGTTCTCGGCGGGCTGCACTACTGGTTCCCGAAGATGACCGGTCGCCTGCTGGACGAGCGGCTGGGCCGCTGGACATTCTGGACGATCTTTTTCGGCTTCAATCTGGCCTTCCTCCCGATGCACTGGACCGGCCTCCTCGGCATGCCCCGGCGCGTCTACACCTATCCCGCCGACGTCGGCTGGACCACAGTCAACATGATATCCACGGCCGGGGCGTTTATCCTCGCGCTCGGTATACTTCTGCTACTGATTAATGTGGCCGTCAGCCGGCGCCGCGGCGCTGTCGCAGGACCTAATCCCTGGGATGCACCGTCGCTCGAGTGGGCGACATCCTCGCCACCGCCCCCCTACAACTTTGCGGTCATCCCGTCGGTTAAGAGCCGTCATCCGCTGTGGGAGGAGGGTCTCGGCGAAGGTAGCGGCCGCTCCTCCATACAGCGGGGGCTGGCCCTCAACGACGGCAAGGAAACCATCGGAACCACGGTGATCGATGCGCGACCCGATGTCGTCCTCAAGATGCCCGAGGACGATCCTTGGCCATTTCTGGTGACCATCGCTCTGACGGTTGGATTCACCGCCCTGCTTCTGCACTGGTGGTGGGTCGGGGTGGCCGCCGGTGTCGCCGTCATCGGCTGTACGGTCAGCTGGCTATGGCCGCGGGCGGATCTTGGACAGACATCAGGAGCGACCTATGAATGAGATCGTTCTTGACCCGGGCGGCACAGCGGACACAAAGCCCCTGCCGGTCGGCAGCGTGGGGCATCGCGCGTCTGGATGGTGGGGCATGATGACCTTGATTCTCACCGAAGGGCTCCTGTTCGCCTATCTTTTGTTCACCTACTTCTATCTTGCCGCCAACTCCGACGGAAACTGGTTGCCGGACGAGTTGCCCTCTTTCAAGCTGTCTGGCCCGAATACGTTGATCCTGATCGCCAGCAGTGTGGCGGTCTGGTTTGGTGAGCGAGGTGCCAAAAGGGGTTCGCGAGCCCAACTTGTCATTGGGTTGGCCGTAGGCTTTTCCTTGGGCACTGTGTTTACGGGGATTCAGATCAAGGAGTGGATCGACAAGCCGTTTTCCCTCGCCGCTCATTCCTATGGGTCGACTTATTTTACGATAACCGGTTTCCACATGGCCCATGTCGCGGCGGGGTTGTTGATGCTCGGTGTTCTGACGCTGTGGTCGGTGATGGGTTATTTCGACCGTCGACGCCTAGCGCCGGTCTCGATCGGAGCGGTCTACTGGCATTTTGTCGACGTAGTCTGGCTGGCGGTGTTCTTCACCTTCTATGTCACGCCATATCTGAGGTGACCTATGACTGACCGGCAATTGGAAGCTATCGGCCAGGAGGATACCGCACGGCGACATCCCGGCGGCGGTGGGCCAGCGGTCATGCTTGCCGCCGCTCCGGGTCTATGGATACTGCAATTGCTCGCGGGCTCGGCGATCGCGAGCTCCGCGTGCGGCGCGGGGGACGGCCCCCCGCTTGCTGCTTCGGGTAACGGCTGGGCGTATCCTGCGCTTGTCGGAATTAATCTCGGCGCGCTGCTGCTCGCCTTGCTGGCACTGTCACTGTCCCAGGTCCGCCTGCGCCGGACTGAAAGAGCGCCGAGCCCAGGCGATGACGAAATGGGGACAAACGGGCCAACGCGCTTTCTTTTGGGATGGGCGCTTGGGACGAGTGTCCTGTTCGCGGTGGCGATCGGTGTCAACACGATCGGAATATTCTGGGTGGGCCTATGCGGCGCAAACTGACGAGATCGGTTCGGTTGGCGGTGAGCGTGGGCGTCGTTGTCACGCTCGCCGCATGCCAGGACTCCGGCGCTAAGAATCGTGCGGCCGCAATCGGTGACGCTGACGTTGGCGCCACTTTGATCGGGCGGTATGGCTGCGGCAGCTGTCATGAAATCCCCGGAATCGAGAATGCCCGCGGTCTGGTGGGGCCGCCGCTGGACCATATGGGGCGGCGAATTTATCTAGCTGGAATGCTGCCCAACACGCCCGCTAATATGGTGCAATGGCTCCGTGACCCCCAGGCCATCGTTCCCGGCAACGCTATGCCCGATATGGGATTGAGCCGACGGGAGGCCGCGGACATCGCTGCTTATCTGTTCAAGCTCGATTAACCAGGGCTCCGCCAATCGGAATCCAGCGGTGCTTCCGCAACTCCATGAGCGAGGTCCCCATGGATGGTCTCGTCCAGTCGGGTAAGCGCAGATTGGCGCGGATGTCGGCCGGCGGCGAAGCCCGACTCTCGCTCAGAGCATGGTTTTGGGTCTGCTGAAATTATGGTGTCAAGGCGTTTTTGCGTGTTCACGAAACTTTGGAACGCCCGCGCCAGGCGAGTCCTTCCGGGCGGGGGTGGATCCGAGAATCGCGGCGGGCCAACCGCCCTCTTTCAGGTTTTAGCGATGGTGAAGATGAGGGATGCAGATCCTGTCTACCTTTGTGAGAAATGACGGTTGGAGCAGATGCTTCCGTGCATGGCCGCTGATATTTGGCGTAATGCTCTTGTGCGGGCTCTGGCTGGGTCCACTCACCGAACTTAGCGGCCGCGTCTTCTCGCTCCATATGATTCTGCATTTGGCGACGGTCTCTATCGCCGCGCCGCTCATCGCGATTGGATTATCTCGGATCGGTTTGGGGCTACAGACGGTCCGGCCGGGAATCAAACCCGCGATCGCCGCCTCAGCCTTCGACATGTTCATGATTTCGGTCTGGCATGCCCCTGCGCTACATGAGGCCGCGGCGCGTCACACAGGGGTCTTCGTATTCCAACAAGTGAGCTTTCTGACGGGGGCTCTCTTGGTCTGGGCGATCAGCTTCGCAGGCCGGGCCAGGGGTAATGCCGCGATTGGGGCCTTCGCACTCCTGGCCACCTTCATGCACATGACGATGCTGGGTGTGCTGATCGCCCTTGCGCCCGACCTAATTTATGCCCCAGATGTATGCATCGGCGCCTTCGGTCTCGATCCATTGCGGGACCAGAAGTTGGGTGGGGTATTGATGGCCGTCTTCGGCGGATTTTCATATCTCGTTGGGGGTCTGGTGCTGATGCGGAGACTCATCGGCGACCGGGAAACAGCGTCGACCTAACGCCTGCGCCAGAAAAGCCTTCAAGGTCTCATTCCATTGACTTGCGCCAGTCTCGGCGACTCCGGATGGCCGGCCCGGCGGCCATCGTGAGCGGCGCGGTGGAAAACGCCTGCCCCATGGCCGTCGTGAGAACATTTAGCGCAAAACTGGTCGTCGAATTAAGAAGAAACGGTGAACCGCCCCGGCTTTCCCGGAGACTGTTTGGTTTGAATCCTACGCGGCGATCGGCAGAGCCTTGCAGATCGGCTCGACCCCATAGACATCACGATGATCGTCGATGAACGCCGTCATCGTCGGAATGGGCGGTCGAGCTCCGCCTTCGGCAGGCGGGAGATGCCATGACGTTGCAGGCAGCGATGCAGCGACGAGCGCGTCAGATGCGGGATGGCGTCCTTCAAAGCGACGTAGACGTCGTCCAGCGGCAGGCGGGCCTGGGCGCGCAGCGCCACGATCGCGGCCTCCTCAATCACTGAAAGGACGGAGCTACGTCGCTCCTTCGGGCCCGTCGGCTCGTCCTCGACTCTCGCGCGCGATCGCCATTTCCTCACGGTCTTCTCGTTGATCCCGAAGCGCCTCGCGAGCTCCGCGGACGAAGCTTGCGATCGCTGTAGCTCCGCTCGCACCGAGTGCGTGGTCTTGACGCTCCCGTGAAGAACCTGGCCCATAGTGCGTCCCTCTCAGACGGCGACAACGATACGCCATCACACCGCGGGACAAAACAACTAGCTGGTCAGCAACCTCACCGCGTCGCGGGCAATGACGATTTCCTCGTCGGTGCGGATCAGCAGGATCTCGACGCGACTGTCCGGCGCATCGATCCGCTCCACCGCGGCCGAATTGCGGTCCGGATCGACCGCAAGTCCGAGCCAGGCGAGGTGCCGGCACACGGCGTCGCGAATGCCGGGCTGGTTCTCGCCGATCCCGCCGGTGAAGACTAGGCGGTCGAGGCCGCCGAGGCTCGTCGCCATCACGGCGACCTCTCGCGCGACACTGCGGACGAAAAGCGCCACCGCCTCGCGGGCTTGCGGCGTGTCGGCTTTGAAAAGCTCGCGGATATCCCCGGACAGTTCCGAGACGCCGAACAGCCCCGATCTGTAATAGAGCAGATGTTCGATGGCCTCGGGCGTAAAGCCCTTGGCCTTGAGCAGATAGAGGATGACGCCCGGATCGAGCGAGCCGCACCGGGTCGCCATGACGGCGCCATCGAGGACCGAGAATCCCATGGTGGTGTCGACGCTCTGGCCCTTCTCCAGGGCGCACAAGCTGACGCCGGCCCCCAGATGCGCGACGACCGTCTTCGTCGCGGCGGTGCCAGGCCAGCGTTCCTCCAGCCGATGGGCGATGTAATCGTAGGACAGGCCGTGAAAGCCGTATTTGCGGATGCCCTCCGTTTCAAGCCGGCGGGGCAGCGCGTAGCGGGCGGCTTCCGGCAGGATGGTGCTGTGAAACGCGGTGTCGAAGGACGCGGTCTGGCGAAGATGCGGCCGAAGACCTGCGATCGCGCGTACCGGCCTCAGCCCCAGTGGCTGGTGCAGCGGAGCAAGCGGCATGAATTCCTCGATCGCGGTGATCGCCTCGGTGGTGAGCCGTTCCGGGCCGGTAAAAGCAGTGCCGCCATGAACGATGCGATGGCCCACGGCGGCGAGAGGGTCCGGCTGCGCCAAATTCTCCGCCCAGGCGAGAAGGCGTTCGTAGGCGGCGTCCGGATCCGCTCCGGCAACGGTCTCGTCCAACGCCGTGCCGCCATCGGCATCGCGGGCCACGAGCCGGATGCCATCCTCGGAGCTTTTGATCTGCCCACTTGCCATCATTGACGGCCAACCGGTCCGTCCCGCGTGATGCAGTCCGAATTTCACGCTCGACGAGCCTGCGTTAATGCTCAAGATCACGTCGGCCATCGCTCCCCCTCCAACGCGACAACGCTTCGACGCGCTCAGCTCGCGTCGGTAGTCGTGGATGGCCACGTCCAGTCGCGGATCTCGGGCATGTCCTCGCCATTCTCCACAATATAGGCGCGATGGGCGGAGAGCCGCTCGCTGAACCGCGCGACAGCCCGTTCTCCGGCCGCTCCGCCGCGGTCCGGCAGCCGCGCGATAGCGGCGATCGCGAGATGGAAGCGATCCAGCTGGTTGAGTACCACCATATCGAAGGGCGTCGTCGTCGTGCCTTCCTCCTGATAGCCGTGAACGTGAATGTTGTCGTGATTGGCGCGCTTATAGGTGAGCCGGTGGATGAGATAGGGATAGCCGTGATAGGCGAAGATCACCGGCCGGTCGCGGGTGAACAGCGCGTCGAAGGTCGCATCGTCGACGCCGTGCGGGTGCCGCTCGCGCGGCTGCAGTGTCATCAGGTCGACGACGTTGATGAAACGGATCGTCAGCTCCGGCAGGGCCTCGCGCAAGAGGGCGGTGGCGGCCAGCGCCTCGATGGTCGGCACGTCGCCGGCGGCTGCCATGACGATGTCGGGCGTTTGATCCGCGGAGACGTGGCTTGCGAAGGGCCAGGCGGAGATCCCCGCGTCGCAATGCGCCTTGGCTTCCTCCATAGTCAGCCATTGCGGCGCCGGCGCCTTGCCGGCGACGATGACGTTCACGCGGTCATAGGTCGCGAGGCAGTGGTCGGCGACGCATAGGAGCGTGTTGGCGTCGGGCGGGAAATATAGCCGGACGACATCGGCCTTCTTGTTGGCGACAAGGTCGACGAAGCCTGGATCCTGATGGCTGAAGCCGTTGTGATCCTGCTGCCAGACATGCGAGGTCAGAAGATAGTTCAGCGATGCGATCGGCGCCCGCCATTCCAGCTTGCGCGAGACCTCCAGCCATTTGGCGTGCTGGTTGAACATGGAATCGACGATATGGACGAAGGCCTCGTAGCAGGCGAACAGCCCGTGCCGGCCGGTGAGGAGATAGCCTTCCAGCCAGCCCTGGCAGAGATGCTCGCTGAGGATTTCCATGACGCGGCCCTCGCGGGCGAGATGCACGTCATAGGGTTCTGTCCGCTCCATCCAGACCCGCTCGGTGACCTCGAACACCGCGTCGAGACGGTTCGAGGAAGCCTCGTCCGGACTGATCAGGCGAAAGTTCCGCGCGTCGCGGTTGCGCACCATGAGATCGCGCAGATAGCGGCCCAGCACCCGCGTCGCTTCGCCTTGAACGCCGCCGGGCCGCGGCACGTCGACGGCGAAATCGCCAACATCCGGCCGGTCGAGATCGACCTTGAGCCGACCACCGTTGGCGACCGGGTTGGCGCCCATCCGCCGCTCGCCGACCGGGGCAAGGGCAGCGAGGTCGGGCAACAGCGTGCCGTCCTCGGCAAAGAGCTCCGCCGGCCGGTAGGATCGCATCCAGTCTTCCAGAATCCGCCGGTGGTCGGGATTGTCATGGACGCCGGCGACCGGCACTTGGTGGGCCCGCCAGAAGCCTTCGACCTTCTTGCCACCGACCTCCTTCGGCCCGGTCCAGCCCTTGGGGGACCTGAGCACGATCATCGGCCAGTCGGGGCGCCCGGTGGCCTTGCCGGACCGGGCTTCCGCCTGGATCTCGGCGATGCGCGAAAAGGCCCGGTCAAAGGCGGCGGCCATCTTGCGATGCATGTCGGCCGGCTTATCACCCTCGACGAAGATGGGATCGTGGCCATAACCTTCGAACAGGCAGGCCAATTCGTCGTCGCCCATGCGGCCGAGCACGGTCGGATTGGCGATCTTGTAGCCGTTGAGATGCAGGATCGGCAGCACCGCGCCGTCGCTCGCGGGATTGAGGAACTTGTTCGAGTGCCAGGAGGCGGCGAGCGCCCCGGTCTCCGCCTCGCCGTCGCCGATCACGCAGGCGGCGATCAGGTCGGGATTGTCAAAGACGGCGCCATAGGCGTGGGCAAGGGCATAGCCGAGTTCGCCGCCCTCATGGATCGAGCCCGGCGTCTCCGGCGCGGCATGGCTGGGAATTCCGCCGGGAAACGAAAACTGCCGGAACAGCTTCCGCATTCCGTCGGCACTTTGGGGAATATCCGGGTAGACTTCGGAATAGACGCCTTCGAGCCAGGTGTTCGCGACCATTCCCGGACCGCCGTGACCGGGACCGCAGACATAGAGCACGGAGACGTCCCGCTCCCGGATCACGCGGTTGAGATGGGCATAGACGAAGTTGAGACCGGGCGTTGTGCCCCAATGGCCAAGCAGGCGACGCTTGAGGTGCTCGGGCCGCAGAGGCTCGTGCAGCAGCGGATTGTCGACCAGATAGATCTGGCCGACCGACAGATAGTTCGCCGCTCGCCAGTAGCGATCGAGAACGTCGAGTTCAGCGTCGGTCATCACAGCAAATCTTCCACTTTGGGGTCGCGATCAATGCGACATCAGGACGGGAACGGTCATATGCCGCAGGACGTGGCGCGTCACACCGCCGAACAGCATCTCCCGGACTCTGGAATGGCCGAAGCAGCCCATCACCAGCAAGTCCGAGCCGTCGTCGGCGAGGCGCGACAGGATATCGTCGGCGACCGAGATCGTGTCGCTGAAGGAGGTTGCCGCCTCCGCCTTGATGCCGTGCCTTGCCAGGGTGACGGCGAGGTCGTCCGCCGCTGCCAGGCCGGTGTGGGACCGATCCTCGCTGGGGTCGATGGCCAGCACGCGGACATGGCTTGCGTCTTTCAGGATCGGCAAGGCGTCGAAGGTCGCTCGTGCCGCCTCACGGGTGGCGTTCCAGGTCAGCAGAACCCGTTCGCCGATACGGTTGAACCGGCCGGCATAGGGGATAAGCAGAACCGGCCGCCCCGATCCCATGACCAGATCGACCAGGATATTGCCGCCGCCCCATTCGGCGTCGCGCGCCTGCCCAGCGATGACGAGGTCCCCACACATGGCGTGCCGGTTGAAGACACGCTGCTGATTCGGGCTGGTGGCCTCGTCACGACGCCACTCGTTCCTGACCCCGGCCAAGCGCGTCCTCTCCGCGAAGATGCGTTCGATCGCCTCGGCTTCCGCCTGCATCGAGCGGCGGTTCTCCTCGAAGAATTCCACCGGAACCTCCGCCGGGGTCATGCCACCGGCGTAGTTCGAAAAGCTGGGAATCACATGCAGTCCGACCAGATGCGCGTCATGGCGCTCCGCCAGCGGGACTGCGACGTCCAGAAGCGCTTCAGTGCGATCCTTCGACCCCAGACAGACAAGTATCGTCTTGAACATTGCGAATTCTCCAACATTGCGACAGGCAGGGTCCGGGTCGTGGCCGGCCCCGGCTCGCCCTCCTGTATAGCCGTCCGCCCACGGGGCTCCTTGATCTCGCGCAAACGACGTCTTTAGGCACGGCGGGGAGCCCTGCGGATATCGTATCCTTCACCGCAAGATGCGGCGACCGGACCGGCAAGGGGACATTGACGTGGCGCAAGGCGGCGCCGCGACAGCGTGACAGACTCAAGACCTCGCGGTTTTCTCGGTGAAACGCGCGGCCGGCGGGATGACGATCATCAAAAAAGGGAGGTTTAGGATGGAAAATCATGTGCCGTTCAGGGACCGGGCGACAGCTGGTCACCTGCTTGCCGACCGGCTGGCCCGCCTGGAACTCGCCGATCCAGTGGTCCTCGCCTTGCCCCGGGGCGGTGTGCCGGTCGGCCTGGAGATCGCCCGTCGGCTGAATGCCCCGCTCGATCTCCTGATGGTGCGCAAGATCGGCGTGCCATGGCAGCCCGAACTCGCCGCGGCGGCCGTAGTGGACGGCTGTGACCCAGATTACGTTTTCAACGACGACGTCATGGCGCTGGCGGGGCTCGACGCGGCGAAAATGAAGCCCATCGCGGAACGGGAGCTCGCCGAGATCGAACGCCGCCGAACGGCCTATCTTGCCGGTCGAGCGCCGATCTCGACCGCCGGCCGGACCGTTATCCTCGTCGATGATGGTATCGCCACAGGCGCAAGCGTGCGGGCGGCCCTTATCGCCCTGCGCCGACGGGGAGGCAAGCGTCTGATTCTGGCGGTGCCTGTCGCGCCGCGGCAGACACTGGACGCGCTGCAGCCGCTCGTCGACGATCTGGTCTGCCTGGCAACGCCCGAGCCGTTTTATGCCATCGGTCTTCATTATTTGGATTTTCACCAGGTCGGCGACGGCGAGGTTGTTGCGATGCTGGATTCCGCTCGCCTTGGCGCGGATACCGCCAACGAGGGCGCGGCCGGCGGAACGTAAAGCGATCGCGGCCCCAGATCGAAGGACGCCGATCGGTCTCATCAGGTGGCGACCGTCGGCAACCCCCGGCTTCGGTGGTCTGCCCTCCGTATGTCCGGCTGCGGCGAGCAAGGGATCACTGTCGGCATGGCGAACGTCCGGTCGTTCCGTTCGCAGTGCATGACGAACACGTCTTACGTGGTGGCCGGCCTTACCGAGACGATCTTGAAGGTCCGCAAACCCAGACCGGGCTCATCGATGGAGACATACTCGCCTTCGCGGAAGACGTGCTGGGCAAAACGGTAACCGGGCTCGTCGTCCTCGTCGGCCTCGTAATCATAGTCGAAGACCCATTCGCCGTTGCGATAGCTGAGGGCTCCGAGCGCCGTGCGCTCGCCATCCCAGAAGCGGGTGACGGCGAAGCGCTCCGGGGCTGTCTGCCAGGCTTCAGGGTCGAGATGACCGTCCGGCGTCAGCGCCGCCGTGAATTCGTAGCCTCGATGCGCGTTGCCCTCGGGGTTTTCGCGATCGCGCGCCATTTCCATGCGGATGTGGTTCAGATTCATGACGGGTCATTTCTCCTGGAGTCGGAACGGGCAAAGGCGCTATTCCTGGATGCTTTCGATATAGGCGATGATCGCCGCGGTCTGGACCGGCGTCGCCATGAATTCGGGCATGTCCGGATGACCGGTAACGATGCCTTCGACGAATGCCTCGCCAAGCGCTTCGATGGGATAGCGCTCGGACAGCGTGCGAAATTCCGGTGCGTCGGGATGGGAGCTCTTGTCGGCTTTGCCGATGCCATGGCAGCGAATGCAATTGTCCTCGACCAGCGCCAGTCCGTGGGCGATCTCGTCCTTTTGCTGTCCGGAGGCAAAAGCGGGCACGAGCATAACGGCTGCCAGAGCGGTGGCGCACGCCAGTCCTGATCTCCATCGCATCTCAATCTCTCCCAATCCCGATCTGTCGACACCCACGTTAGCGGCGCCGAAGGTCCCTGATCTTGATACGGATCAAACCGGCGAGATATCTCGCCGCCGGATCAGGACGAGATCGCGAGCCTGGGCGCATCGTCGCGCGGGCCGGCGAACCGCGTGTCGGCTAATTCGATCAGGTCGAGACGCTGCGGGTGAGGGGTTAAAATGCGCTGATGGGAAAGTAACGCAGAAGCAGTTCCGAGAAGTGTTTCTTCTCGACAATCTGGCCGATGGCGTAGTCGATCGAACGGGCCAGGGCGCGGTCACCGGGCGCGACGGCGATGGCGAGACCTTCACCGAGGAAGCGGTCCGACAGATAGGGGCCGCCCGAGAACACGCAGCAATCGGCCGCAGTCTCGCTTTCAAGCCAGAAGGACAGGCCGACGCCGTCTCCGAAAAACGCATCGACCTCACCCTTCTTCATGGCTTCCAGGCCCTCGGCGCGTGTAGCGAAATAGCGTCGTTCGGCGGCAGGAAAAAATGCCCCCAACATCGCTGCGTGGGCGCTGCCTTCTTCTACTCCTATGCTCTTGCCAGCCGTTGCTTCGGCGACCGGTTCACGCAGTTTGCGATCCTTGCGAGTGACGAAGCGGGCGGGATAGCGAAAATACGGCTCGGTGAAGGCGAGTTCCTGACGCGTGGTGGGCGTCATCGCGAGACCGACCACGATGGCGTCGCCGTCGCCGCGCTTTAACGCAGGCACGAGGTCCTCGAAAGCCATCGCCTCGATCTGACAACGCGACAGCACGCCCAACTCATCGCAGATCGCGCGGACGAGATCGACGTGGAAGCCGGCGAGCCGTCCCCGCGGATCGAGGAAGTTAAAGGGTGGGTAGTCGGTCGTGGTCAGGAAACGAATCCGGGGGCGACCGTCCAACTGCGGCTTCGTCATCCGCTGGCGCTGATCGAAGAAGTTGGGTGTCGAGACGGTCTCGGCTGCGACCTTCCTTGAATAGGGAGCGCCGAGGCCCACCCCCAGCGCCAGAATGAAAACAAGAAGCAACCGGAGCGAGAACTTTTCTCTCATAAGTTAGTTTCCCAAACGTAAGCGCTCGCTCAAGATGAAAGCGGGCGCCGTCACTGCCGAAGATCGCAAGCGTGCGCCGCGAATTCGAGCGGATGGCCCGATTGCGCGACGATCCTTTGCAACTCCCGGCGGCGTTCGCCGCCGAACCCTCCGTCCGTGCGACGCGGCTATGCGAGGACGGAGAACAATCTCCGATCCCTTTCCCGCTGTCGCTCAAAACGGCGGCGACCGCAAGGCATCCGCGACAAGGGCTGTGCGGGGATGTGCTCGCGGCGCTTGGCCTCGACGACGCGACGATCACGGCCGCGCGATCTGCGGCTGCGCGAAACGGCACGGATCTCTTGGCTGAAATCGTTGCCAGCGGGGCCGCCGATGCGCGGACTGCCGCCGCCGCCACGGCCGACGTGCTTGATCTTCCTTTTGACGGGATAGCCCCGGGCGACCGGATCATCGCCGCCGAGCGTTGCAAGCCGGTGGCCTTGCCGCGCCTCGTCAAGACCTGCGACGATGAGCTGAGGACGAAGCTGTTCCTGCTGCCAAAGCTGGAAGGTCTCGATCGGACTGCGGATTTCCTGTGGCGCCGACCCGAGATGAAAGACAGGGCGCGGGTCACCACGGAGGCAGAAATAAAGTCGGCCATGGCGCGGCAGAGCGAACGTCAGCGTCTCGATGCCGCCGTCCTCAGTCTTGCGGCCAAGCAGCCTCGCCAGTCGGCACGCACCGTTCTGGAGGCGGGCCAAGCGATCGGCCTCATGCTGGCATTTGGCCTGTTGCTTTGGGCCTTGTTCATGGCTCCTGGGACGACGTTTGCGATTCTTCATCCCCTTGCCGGCGTGCTTTTCGCCGCCTGTCTCACCCTCCGGCTCACCGCCGCGGTCGACCGGCAGCTCCCCATAGACGCGCAAGTAACTTTGCGGCCATCCGAGCCGCCGCCGCTCTATTCTGTCCTCGTGGCACTCTATCACGAAGCAGCGGTTGTCGATCGTCTGGTGAGGGCCTTGAGCGAACTCGACTGGCCGGCGAGCCGGATCGAGGTCAAGCTGATCTGCGAGGGCGACGACGCGGCGACGATTCGTGCGGTCGAGCGCGCCATTGCCGGTCGTCCGCAATTCGAGATGGTCGTGGTTCCTCCCTGTGAACCGCGCACGAAGCCGAAGGCGCTCAACTATGCGCTGCCGCTCACGGCGGGGGAGTTCCTGGTGCTCTATGACGCCGAGGATGAACCGGATCCGGGCCAGTTGCGTGAGGCATTCCGGCGTTTCCGCAGCGGGAAAGCCAATCTCGTGTGCCTGCAGGCGCCGCTCGTCGTGCGCAATGGGGCGGATAATTGGCTGGCCGGCATATTCGCGCTCGAATACGCGGCGCTGTTCCGCCGGTTTCTGCCCTGGCTCGCCGGTCATGGCTTCCCGGTCCCGCTCGGGGGTACATCGAACCATTTCATCCGCAGTCGCCTGGTCGAGATCGGGGGGTGGGATTCCCACAACGTCACGGAAGACGCCGATCTCGGCATGCGATTCTACCGCGCCGGCTACCGGGTCGAGACGCTGTCGTGCCCGACAATGGAAGATGCACCCGAGCGCTGGGCGGTCTGGCACCGGCAGCGAACCCGCTGGACGAAGGGGTGGGCGCAGACCTGGCTGGTCCATGTGCGCCAGCCGGGCGTGCTCTGTCGGCAGATTGGCCTGCGCAACTTCGTCGTCTTCCAGTTGCTTTTCGTCGGGATGCTGGCCTCGGCGCTGGCCCATCCCGTGTTTCTCGCCCTTGCGATCCTGGCTCTCGTGAACTTCGCGAGCAATGGACTTTCGAACGCTTATCAGGGACTCGTCTTCGGGCTCGACCTGTTCAACGCGGTCGGCGGCTATGCCGCGTTCATCGCCCTGTCGATCGGCGCCCTCGACGCAAGGGAGCGGGGTGGCCTGGTCAAGTATTATCCGCTTCTCTACCTTTATTGGCTGTTGATCGCCGTCGCCGCGCTGCGAGCCCTCGGGCAGCTCGTCAGCGCACCGCACCTTTGGGAAAAGACTCCGCACGATATCCGCTCGCGCGCCGATCCGCGTGACGCGCGTTATCGACTCGAACCGCATTTCGGTGAGGATTGAGCGCCGCGATCCTGGCGCAGAACGAGGAAAAGTGAGAACCGGTTTTTCGCCAGCATTCCGCGCTCGCTGACTGGGCTCGATCCATTCCATGACCCCGGATCGGTTCGACCCGATTGCGCCCTGATCGAGCGATTGGAGAAGCCAGATGCTATCGCCAGATACCGCGGCGCTTTCGCCTCGCCTCGGCCTCGGCGTCCTCATACGGGCCACCCGCGAGCGCTTGCGCCCAGCCATTGCGTACGACCCACTCGCCGATGTCGTCACCGCGAATGGTGCAGGCGCTTTCGACCGTCTCTCGCGCCTGCCCGAAATCCCCCGGCACTTCGCAGCGGACCGAACGGGACCGCAGATAGCCTCGCAGCGCCGTTCGGGCTCGCATCCCGCAAGGCCACTCGCCGGCATCCGTTCCGCATGTTCCATCGAGAGGAAGCGGTGCGACACCCGTCAGGACGATAGTGCCGTCGCCGATTTTCAGATGGGCCGCGTCGATCGCGACCGGGCGAGGGAGCAGCACTTGCCGCGTGTCCCTCGGCGTCTCGTCAGCCTCGACCGCAGGCGTCGACAGGGGCGGGCGCGGCGGCAGGCGGGCGAAGGCAGCGCCGGTGGGCCGGCCGCGGGTAAAGCCCCCAGGCGTCACGTCGCGGTCAGGCAGGGGGGCGGGCGACGGCCTCGAATTAGCGACACGATCTGCGGGCTCTGGCTCGTGCCCGACCGTGACGCTGCCTGCCCGGGGTTGCCGTTGTGCGCTGAGCTCACTGGCTTCGTGCTCGCCGAGCGGAGAGAGACGGACAAGAAACATGACCAGGACGATCAGAGCCGTTGCGATCAGTAGCGCGCGAATCATGTCGGGCGGCGGGTAGCCACCGGCCGGCCCGCAGGTGAGAGCAACGCGGACCGGCTCACTGGCTGGCCCAGAGAATCCGCGCCATCCATTCGATCTGATCGACCGTGAAATGGAGGTCAGGATAGTCGGGGTTGACCGAGCCGAGTTCGATGCTGCGGCTGGTGCGTCGTTGCAGGATCTTCGCCATCACTTCGCCGTCACGGGTTCGCACGACGACCCGGTCGCCGCGGCGAACCGACGAACTCGGCGAGACGATGACGACGTCGCCGTCGCGATAAAGCGGCATCATCGAATGTCCGGACACTTCCAGCGCATAGACAGCCTCGTCGCTGGTCGTCGGCAGGGAAATCTCGTCCCAGCCCTGGCCGACCGGAAAGCCGGCATCATCGAAATAGCCGCCTGTGCCCGCTTGGGCGAAGCCGAGCAACGGTACGTTGGCGGTTCTGCGCATGGACAAGAGCGCGTCCCCGCCGCCGCGTACCAGCGCCATGAATTCCTCCAGGCTCGTGCCGGTCGCCTGGATGACCTTGGAAAGGGATTCCGTCGACGGCCAGCGCGGTCGGCCGTCTCCGGCGTTTCGCTTCGACTTGTTGAAGGTGGTCGGATCGAGGCCCGCGCGCCGCGCAAGCCCCGAGGCCGACATCCGGTTGCGGGCGGCGAGGGCATCGATGGCGGCCCAGATCCGGTCATGCGAAAACATCGTGCGGGACTCGTGGCAACGGCGCAGAAGGAATATATACCTCTAACGCTCATAGAGTGCCGAGCAGGTCTTGTCCATATCGCAACGTCAAATTTCACTGGGGAATTGCGAGGCTGTCCGGAAGCGGAGAGAAATCGCGCGACGAAATGTCAGGCCGGAACCACACCTTGGCTATGGTATTCCTACAATAGGTTTTCTCTATGACCGACCGGTTCAATCCGTCAGCGGCGAGAGGGCGCGGGATTGAGCAACAGGATGGATCGGCGGATGGACAGCAAATTTATGGCACATACCAGCGACGAGATGCGGCGCCGGGCCAGTGAACCTGGTCGGGGCCGCGATGCCGCCGGACCGTTTTCGATCCCCTGGAAAGGCTGGAAGGACATTCTTCTCAGGCTCTACCACTCCTTCTGGGAGGACCGGGTGATGCTGATCGCGGCCGGGGCGACCTTCTATCTGCTTCTCGCGCTGTTTCCGGCCTTCGCGGTGTTCGTCTCGCTCTACGGTTACGTCAACGACCCGGCGACGATTAGCGAACACATCGCCTTTGCTGGCCGTTTCTTGCCGCAGGCGGGGACCGAACTCCTCCAGGCGCAACTCGACAACCTCGTCAATCAGGATCCGGCCTCGTTATCGATCGGCTTCATCTTCGGCTCCCTGTTCGCCTTATGGAGTGCCAACAACGGCATCAAGACCCTGTTCGAGGCGATGAACGTGGCCTACGGCGAAAGCGAGCGGCGCAGCTTTATCAAACTCAACCTGATCGCGCTCTGCTTCACTCTCGGCGCGATCTTCATCGGCATCGTTCTGATCACGATGGTCGGCGTGGTTCCGGCGGTCATGGCCTTGTTCGGTTTGCGCGGCTTTACCGAAACCCTGATCGCCTCACTGAGATGGCCGGTCGTCTTCGTGCTTATCGTGGTCGCGATCGCCCTGATCTATCGTTATGGACCGAGCCGCAATCGCGCCCGATGGAGCTGGGTGCTGTTCGGCGCCGTGCTGGCGGCGGTCGTCTGGGTCGCCGCCTCGATCGGCTTTTCCTGGTATCTCCAGAACTTCGCCAACTACAACGCGATGTACGGCTCGCTCGGCGCCGTGATCGGCTTCATGATGTGGGTCTGGATCTCCTCGCTGATCTTTATCATCGGCGCGGAGATCAATGCCGAGATGGAGCATCAGACGGCTCAGGACACGACCAAGCCGCCGGCCAAACCCATCGGAACCCGCGGCGCGCGCGTGGCGGACACGGTCGGTCAGAGCGCGCGGCGCAATCCCGATCCAACCGCCGAGAAGCGTGGGTTTTTCGCTTGATCGACCCGATCGGCATCGACGGACGGGATGGCGTGCCGCGCGTCTGTTGAGAAGAGCCTGTCCAGCGTCCGCGGGCGGTGCGTGGAAGTCGCCCGATCGTTGGATTCGTCGCAAACCAGACGGAGGCCGCCCATCTGGCGGTGTACCCGCGGCAAGGCTCAGTTGTCGGGGAGTTTCCCATCTCCCGGCACCGGGAAACCCGGCGCCGTTTGAGCTCCATCGCCCGGAGGCATCATGTCAGTCAGCTTTTTCGAGCTTTTCAAGATCGGGATCGGCCCCTCGTCCTCGCATACGGTCGGGCCGATGTGGGCGGCGAGGCGCTACCTCGACCGTCTCGACGATCGCGGTTTGAAGAGTTCGGTGGCGCGGATCATCGTGAAACTCTACGGCTCCCTGGCACTGACCGGAAAGGGTCACGGCACCGACAAGGCGGTGATGCTCGGCCTCGCCGGGCTGAAGCCGGACACGCTCGATCCGGACGACGCAGAGGACCTGTTTGCCTATATAGGCGAGAAAGGCGAATTGCAGCTCGATCGGGGGCAGCGCATTGCCTTTCGCGAGGGCGCGGAGCTGCTGCTGCTCAAGCGCGAGCGGCTGCCACATCATCCCAATGGCATGCGTTTTTCCGCCTTCGACGTGACGGGGGCGGAGATCGACGCAGCCGACTATTATTCCGTCGGTGGCGGTTTCGTGATGTCGGCCGAAGACGCCGCCGGTGAAGCGCCGGTCCTGACCAACGCGCGGACGCCCTATGAATTCGGCACCGCCGACCGGCTTCTGAAAATCTGCGAAGCCGAAGGCCTGTCGATCGCTGAACTGGTGCTCGCCAACGAGGAAACCTGGCGCTCTCGATCAGAGGTCCGCGACGGCATTCTCGCCATCCGCGACGTCATGTTCGACTCTATCGAACGCGGCTGCCGCATGGAAGGGATTCTGCCCGGTGGCCTCAAGGTGCGCCGGCGCGCCAGGCAGCTTCACAGTGAACTCCTGAAACGTCCGGAAAGGGCGTTGCGGGACCCGCTTACGACGCTCGATTGGGTCAATCTCTACGCGCTCGCCGTCAACGAGGAGAACGCCGCCGGCGGCCGTGTCGTCACTGCCCCGACCAATGGGGCCGCCGGCGTCATTCCGGCGGTCCTCGCCTATTATGAGCGCTTCGTTCACGGCGCGTCCGACGATGGGGTCGTCGACTTCATGGCGACGGCCGCGGCAATCGGGGCGCTCTACAAACAGAACGCCTCGATCTCGGCGGCGGAAATGGGCTGCCAGGGAGAGGTGGGCGTCGCCTGCTCGATGGCCGCGGGGGCCCTTTGCGCTGTCCTCGGCGGAACGCCACCGCAGGTCGAGAACGCCGCCGAGATCGCCATGGAGCACAATCTCGGGCTGACTTGCGATCCGATCGGCGGGCTCGTCCAGATTCCCTGCATCGAGCGCAACACCATGGGCGCGGTGAAGGCGATCAACGCCGCGCGGCTGGCGCTCAAGGGCGACGGCACGCATTTCGTCTCGCTAGACAGCGTCATCGAGACCATGCGCCAGACCGGCGTCGACATGAGCGAAAAATACAAGGAGACCGCGCTCGGCGGACTTGCGGTGAACGTCACGCTCTGCTGAGCGTCATGCGCTGCCTGTCCGCGGCAGCACGCGCCACCGACAGACAACCGCAGTTCGAGACGTCAGCCTTGGCGACCGACGAAGCTCTTGTAGATGAAGCCGCGCTTGCCGTCGGCGGACACCTCGCACCACATCTTGCAACCGATGATTTCGACGGAGCGTCCTTTTGGCAGCACCGCGACGACCTTGGCGCCGTTATCGGGCTTGGCCCGCATGTTGACAGCCACCTTGACCTTCGCTGTCGACTTGGTCTCCGGCTTGGTAGGCGTCGTGGCCGACTGGTCGGAATCCTCCTCGTTGGCGGCGTCGTCTGGGGGCGTCGCCAACAAGGCGATCTCCGCCGCGTCGTAGCCTGCCGTCGGCTCGCTGACCGGGCTAGCGGGATGGATAGTCGGAATCGCCCAACGCGCCGTATCAGGCGTTCCATCTGCGCCGACTGGCGCACTGACGATCGGACGCTGGCCGACGAAGGACGTGATACTTCCAGTTGTCAAAAGATCCGCCGGCATGTCGGCGACGGCGTCGCCCGGGGCCGAAGGCAGACGCAGGGCAAGCGCGACGGCCACCGGGTCCGCCGCGGACGCTGCGCTGGCCGGCAGGTCTTCGGTGGTTGGACGAAGCCTCGCATCGGTATCGGTCACGGGGATCGGCTCGACCCCCACCTCTGCCGAGGTTTCCAGCGTCGCCACCTGCGTGTCGCTGGCGTCAGACGTCATCGCCGCCTCGACGGGCGTGCGCGCGGCCAAGGCCGTCGTCGCGCTTTCCGGCGCTGGTGCGCGAGCGGTCATCGCCACCGGACCGTTGGAGGCGGCATCGCCGCCGGAAGACATGGCCAGCAGCGCGACCGCGCCGACAGTTGCCGCCGACACGAGTGTCATCATTAGATACGCAGCGACCGGTCGGCGCCGCAGACCCTCGACCGAATTACCTGGTTCCCAGCGGCTCGGCCTGTTTTGCGGCAGCCCCGCCCTCGGCTTGCGACGTGAGAAAAAGCGCGCGAAACCTGCGCCTTCACGCGTTTCATCTTGCGCCTGCTCATAGTTGGTCCGGCGCTCCGCGAGCCGTTTCAACAGCTCGGCCTCGCTCGCGCGTCCCCCGCCTTGCAATCCATCCCCTGTCGTCATCGAGACGTCTCCTTGCCGACCCCCCTCTCGGGCCGGGCGTTCATCCGCCGCACCGGTTCAAGGTCGCAATCCCTCGACACGCCCGTCTGGCGCGCCATGCGCGATATCCCTATGCGAGGATCAAACCCGCCAATTATGGCCAATCGGCGGTCTGACGGACTCAAATTCGCCGGCAGACCGACTCTTTTTTCAGTATATGCCTAACGCAGCTCCGATAAATGCCGCAGTGCGCGGGGTCGTCGCAGACGCAACTTTTGATCGTTCGCGGCTGACGCCAGTCTCAGGCTGCCTTCGCCTGGGACGCCTTCGGCGGAAAGCGACCATAAAAGCTCTCGCCCTTCTCGGCCATCTCCCGCAACAGCGGCGTCGGCCGGAAACGCTCGCCATGCCGTTCCGCCAGCTTGTCGCAGAGCGTCACGAACGCCTTGACGCCCATGCCATCGATGTAGCTGATCGTGCCGCCGGTGTAGGGCGCGTAGCCGAAGCCGAGGATCGAGCCGACATCGGCCTCGCGCGGATCGACGACGACACCTTCCTCCATGGTGCGCGCGGCCTCCAGCGCCATCGTCGCCAATAAGCGCTGCTTCAACTCCTCGAAATCGACGCTCTCGGCCGGCTGCTGCGGGAACATCTGCTTGAGGCCTGGCCACAGCGCCTTCTTGGCCGGCTTGGCCGGATAGTCGTAGAAGCCCTTGCCGGCCTTGCGTCCCAGCCGGCCATCACCGTTCATCTGCTCCACCAGCTTGAAATGGCGCGGATCGACGGAATCGTCGCCCATGTCGCGCATGGTCGCCTTCATGATCCGCAGCGACAGATCGACCGCCGTCTCGTCGTTGAGGGCGAGCGGGCCGACCGGCATGCCGGCGAACTTCGCGGCGTTCTCGATCATTGCCGGCGGGACGCCCTCGACCAGCATGTCGTAGGCCTCCGACATGTAGCGAAGCACGCAGCGATTGGCGAAGAAGCCGCGGGTGTCGTTGACCACGATCGGCGTCTTCTTGATCGCCCGCACGAAGTCGAGCGCGACAGCCAGCGCCTTGTCGCCGGTCTTTTCGCCGAGGATCACCTCGGTCAGCATCATCCGGTCGACCGGCGAGAAGAAATGGATGCCGATGAAGCGCTCCGGGTCGTCGAAGGCTTCGGCAAGACCGGTGATCGGGATCGTGGAGGTATTGGAGGCGTAGATCGCGGTCTTCGGCAGGACGGCGGCGACCTTGCGCGTCACCTCGGCCTTGAGGTCGCGATCCTCGAACACCGCCTCGACGACGAGATCGGCGTCCTTGAGTGTAGCGTAATCGGGGGTGGCGGTGATTTTGGAGAGGACCGCCTCGGCCTGTTCCTTGCTGGCGCGGCCCTGACCGACGAGCTTGTCCATCAATGCCTTCGAGTGTGCCTTGCCCTTGTCGGCGGCGTCCTGGTCGCGATCGATCAGCACCACGTCGAGGCCGCCTTGCGCCGCCACATAGGCAATGCCCGCGCCCATGAAGCCGGCGCCGACGATGCCGATTTTCTTCAGCTGCGAGGCCGGGACGTTCGCCGGCCGGCGCGCGCCCTTGTTCAACTCCTGCAGGGAGACGAACAGCGAGCGGATCATCATTGCCGCCTCGGTCGTCTGCAGGACCTCGGTGAAGTAGCGCTGCTCGACCCGCAGCGCGGCGTCGATCGGCAGCAGCAGGCCCTCATAGACGCATTTCACGATGGCGCGGGCACCGGGATAGTTGTCGCCGGTCTCTTTTCGGTAGAGCGAGGCGACCGCCGGCCATACCTGTGCCCCTTGCGCCGAATAGACCGGCCCGGAGGGCAGCTTGAAGCCCTTCTGGTCCCACGGCTGGAGCGGTGACAATCCGGCCTTGAGCATCTCCCTGGCCGTGGCGACGAGGTCGTCTTCGGCCGCCACGGCGTCGATCAGCTTCATGCCCTTGGCCTTCTCGGCCGAAAGGGTCGATCCCTTGAGCAGCATCTGCAACGCCGACTGAGTGTCGGTCAGGCGCGGCACGCGCTGGGTGCCGCCGGCCCCCGGAAAAATCCCGACCTTGACCTCCGGCAGGCCCATCTTGGCGCCGGCCGCCGCGACGCGGCCGTGGCAGGCCAACGCGAGTTCGAGGCCACCGCCCATGCAGGTGCCGTTGATCGCCGCCACGAAGGGCTTGCCGCAGGTCTCCAGCTTGCGCCAGAGCCAGGACATGCGGCCGACGCCGTCGAACAGCTCCTGAATCGCCGCGTCCTTGTCCTCGCGCTTCTTCGCCTCGAAGCTCGCGAACATGCCGGACAGCATCTTCAGGTCGGCACCCCCGGTGAAGGAGCCATTCTTGCCCGAGGTGATGATGGCCCCCGTGATCGCCCCGTCTGCGACGACCTGATCGACGATGCGGTCGATCTCGTCCATCACCGCCGCGGTGAAGACGTTCATCGACCGGTCGGGCATGTCCCAGGTTACCAGCGCGATGCCGTCGCCATCGGTCTCGACGGTGAAGTTCTCGTAGCTCATTGGTCCGCTCCCGGTCTTGTCTGTCGGCATCGATTGCCGGCTGAGAAAATTG
Source organism: Aurantimonas marina (assembly GCF_017183135.1). Classification (GTDB taxonomy): domain Bacteria; phylum Pseudomonadota; class Alphaproteobacteria; order Rhizobiales; family Rhizobiaceae; genus Aurantimonas; species Aurantimonas marina. Next base: position 43,265 of record NZ_JADDXW010000013.1, read on the forward strand.
TTCCTTGCCTGCCGCAATCGGCGGGACGAGGCGATGGTGTTTTCAGACTTGTGAAACCGTTGCTTGGTAAGGATCTCGGACGATCGGCCATTGCGAGGAACCGAACCCATGACCGCCAATTGCGAGGGCTGCCAGAACTCCCGGCCTCTCGACTTCGATTTCTCGATGGCGTTCCAGCCGATCTACGACGCCGAAGCGGAGCGGGTCTGGGGGTACGAAGCGCTGGTGCGGGGATTGGCGGGTGAGGGAGCTTACACCATCCTGTCGAAGGTCGAGCCCGAGCAGCGCTACCGTTTCGACCAAGCCTGCCGGGTCAAGGCGATCGAACTCGCCAGCCGACTTTTCACTCCGGGCAGCGGAACCAAGCTGTCGATCAACTTCATGCCGAATGCCGTCTACGAGCCGGCGGCCTGCCTTCGCGCGACATTGGCCGCAGCCCGGAAAGCCGACTTTCCGCTCGACTCGATCACGTTCGAGTTCACCGAGGACGAAAAGGTGTCCGACATCGGCCACCTCCAGAACATCATCGCCGAATACCGCCGGATGGGCTTCACCACGGCGCTCGACGATTTTGGCGCCGGCTATGCCGGGCTGGGCCTGCTCGCCGACTTCCAGCCCGATCTCATCAAGATCGACATGAAACTGGTGCGCGGCATTGACACCTCCCGAGCCCGCCAGGCGATCATCGCGGCGATGCTGTTCGTCGCGCGTGAGCTCGAAATCACTGTTCTGGCCGAAGGCGTCGAGACCGAAGCCGAATTCGTCAATCTGAAGGCGGCGGGGATCAGGCTCTTCCAGGGCTATTACTTCGCCAAACCGGCCTTCGAGGCGCTGCCGGCTATCGGCCCGGACGCTGGCACACAGGTCATGCGCCACCATTACGCCTGAGCGATCGAGGCTCGCCGATGCGTTCGTATGAGCGGCCATGACGGGTCTCACACCCGCTCGATGATCGTCGCCGTGCCCATGCCGGCACCGATGCACAGGGTCACCAGAGCGATATTCTTGTCCTGTCGCTCCAACTCGTCGAGTACCGTTCCGAGCACCATCGCCCCGGTCGCGCCGAGCGGATGACCCATGGCGATGGCGCCGCCATTCACGTTGATGATGTCATGGTCGATGTCGAAGGCCTGCATATAGCGAAGCACCACCGCCGCGAAGGCTTCGTTCAGTTCGAATAGGTCGATGTCGGCGAGCGACATGCCCGAGCGCTTGAGCAGCTTTTCCGTCACGTCCACCGGTCCGGTCAGCATCAGCGCCGGGTCCGACCCGATATTGGCGAACGCCCTTACCCGGGCCCGCGGCTTCACGCCGAGCGCCTCGCCGCCGGCCTTGGAGCCGACCAGAACCGCGGCGGCGCCATCGACGATACCCGACGAGTTGCCGGGGTGATGGACGTGGTTCAGCGCGTCGATCTCGGGGTGGGCCTGTATGCCGACCGCGTCATAGCCGCCCATTTCGCCATGCACGGCGAAGGATGCGTTGAGGCTGCCGAGCGACTGCATGTCGGTCGACGGCCGCATATGTTCGTCACGGTCGAGGATGGTCAGGCCGTTCTGGTCCTTGACCGGGATGACGGACCTGGCGAAGCGGCCTTCGTCCCAGGCCTTGCCGGCGCGCTTCTGGCTTTCCACGGCATAGGCGTCGACGTCGTCGCGCGAAAAGCCGTATTTGGTCGCGATGAGGTCGGCCGAGACACCCTGTGGCATGAAGTACGAGGGAATGCCGACCGAGGGATCCATGATCCAGGCGCCGCCGGACATGCCCATGCCGACCCGCGACATCGACTCGACGCCGCCCGCGATGACGATGTCCTCGGCGCCCTGCGCGACCTTGGCGGCGGCGAGATTGACCGCGTCGAGGCCGGACGCGCAAAAGCGCGAAATCTGCATGCCGGGAGCGGCGAAGTCGTAACCGGCCTCGAAGGCGGATGCCTTGGGGATCACCGAGCCGGCCTCGCCGACCGGATCGACGCAGCCGAAGATGATGTCGTCGACGGTTCTGGTGTCGATGCCGTTGCGCTCGCGCACCGCCTCAAGAACCTTCGCGCCGAGCCGCACCGCCGGCACTTCGTGCAGCGCGCCATCCTTCTTGCCGCGGCCACGGGGTGTGCGGACGTGATCGTAGATGAAGGCTTCAGCCATCGGGTTCCTCCGGTTTGTGGGCGCCCATGCCGCCGGGCAACGGCGCACCATAGTCTGCGATGAAGTCGTCGAAGACCCGGGCAAGTCGGTCCGGGTCGGCATAGTCGTCGAGGCGCGACAGGAGGACCGTCAGGAGATAATTGTTGGACAGGCCATAGCCCGAATTCAGTTCCCGCAGCCGGTCATAGGCCTCCTCCGTCAGCGCGACGGACATTCGCTTCGGCAAAGGCAGGCGCTTCGGCAACGGCAGGCGCTTCGTCGGCATCTCGGTCTCCTCACGCCGAAGGTTAGAACGCGTCGGCCTCCAGCGCCATCATCGCGTCGGCCCCGGACGAAATGCGGGCGAGATGCGCGGCGCTCTCCGGCATCAGGCGCTCCATGAAGAACCGGGCGGTGATGCGTTTCTTCTCCAGGAACGCCGTCTTCCCGTTGGCGCCGGCGGCAATCTTCTCCTCGGCGATCTTCGCCATGCGGCCCCACATATAGCCAAGCGCCACGAGGCCGAAGAGATGCATGTAGTCGGTCGAGGCCGCGCCGGCATTGTCGGGCTTGGCCATGGCGTTCTGCATCAGCCACATGGTCGCCTGCTGCAGGTCGTTGAGGCCCTTCTTCAGCGCCTTGGTGATCGGCGCCATGCGCTCGTCGCCGCGATTTTCCTCGCAGAACTGCCCGACTTCGGCGAAGAAGGCCTGGATTGCCCGACCGCCGTTCAGGCCGAGCTTGCGGCCGACGAGATCGAGCGCCTGAATGCCGTTGGCGCCTTCATAGATCTGGGCGATGCGCGCGTCGCGCACGAACTGCTCCATCCCCCACTCGCCGATATAGCCATGGCCGCCATAGACCTGCTGGGCCATCACCGCGTTGTCGAAGCCCTTGTCGGTCAGAACGCCCTTGATCACCGGAGTCATCAGACCCATCCAGTCGTCGGCCGCCTGCCGCTCGGCCGCGTCGGCCGAGCGATGCGACAGATCGCCCTTCAGCGCCGTCCACAGCACCAGCGCGCGGCCCGCCTCGTTGATCGCGCGGATGGTCATCAGCATGCGGCGGATGTCCGGATGCACAATGATCGGATCGGCGCTCTTGTCGGGCGCCTTGACGCCTGACAGAGACCGGCCCTGGGTGCGTTCGCGGGCATAGGTGACGGCGTTCTGATAGGCGACGTCGGACACCGCCAGCCCCTGCACGCCGACGCCGAGCCGAGCCTCGTTCATCATCGTGAACATCGCGCGGAGGCCCTTGTGGGCCTCGCCGATCAGATAGCCGGTGGCCTCATCGTAGTTCATCACGCAAGTGGCGTTGCCATGGATGCCCATCTTTTCCTCCAGGGAGCCACAGACGACGCCATTGCGCGCGCCCGGTTTACCCTGCGCGTCGAGGACGAACTTCGGTACGATGAACAGCGAGATGCCCTTGACCCCCTCCGGCGCGCCCTCGATCCGGGCGAGAACCAGGTGGATGATATTCTCGGCGAGATCATGCTCACCGGCGGAAATGAAGATCTTCTGCCCGGTGATGGCATAGCTGCCATCGTCTTGCGGGACCGCCTTGGTGCGCAGCAGGCCGAGGTCCGTGCCGCAATGGGGCTCGGTCAAATTCATCGTGCCGGTCCACGATCCCTCGATCATGTTCGGCAGGTAAGTCGATTTCTGTTCGTCACTTCCATGGGAGGAAATCGCCGCGATGGCACCGGCGGTCAGGCCGGGATACATGGCGAAGGCCATGTTGGCCGCCGACATGTATTCGCCGACGGCGGTCGCCAGCGTGTGCGGCAGGCCCTGCCCACCATAGGCCGGATCGAAGGCGAGGCTTCCCCAGCCGCCCTCGCGCCAGGTCTCGTAGGCCTGCTTGAAGCCCGCCGGCGTCGTCACCGAACCGTCGTCGGCACGGCGGCAGCCTTCGCGGTCGCCCTGCTGGTTGAGCGGTTGCAGCACTTTTTCTGTGATGCGCCCGGCTTCGCCGAGAATCGCCTCGACCATGTCCGGCGAGGCGTCGGCGAACCCCGGAAGATTGCTGTAACGTTCGAATCTGAGCAGGTCGTTCAAGACGAACAGCGTGTCTTCGATGGGCGCCTGATAGGTCGGCATGTCGTTCCTCCGTCGCGATCGGTCGGAGACGGTATGAATATCTTTTACGTAAACGTCAACAAGGGTGCCGACGTGCTCACCGCTGGGCGCGCTGGCCGGCTGACGTGTAGAAGCATAGCTTGTTGAGATTATGCAGGCGCGCGCCAACCCGGCCGGGCTGGTTTACCGTCAGATGCGCCGTCGATCACGATCGGCACACCTGACTTCACGACTTGCTGCGCGCCGATGCCGTGCGGGACGGATCAGCCGTCCAATTCAACCAGATTTTGGCGCAAATGGTCGATCGATATGGTCATCGCCCGGATCGATTCCTCGATTTCCTGCCGCTGTTCGTAGAGGATCTGCTGCTGTTCCTCGAACCGCTCCAGCGCCACCTCGATCTGTTTCCGCTTACCGTTGGGCTGATGGTATATTTCGATGAGTTGCTTCGCTTCGGTGAGCGAGAAGCCCAATGTCTTGGCTAGAAGGATGAGCCGGAGCCGGGTACGGTCCTGGCGGCTGTAAAGGCGGGTGGTGCCACGGCGCTCCGGTGACAGCAGGCCGCGATCCTCGTAGAACCGAAGTGTCCTCAAGGTGACACCAAATTCCTTCGAAAGATCGCCGATCTTGAACACCGACTTTGTCGAGGCCGCCTCTTCGCTTCGGCCGAGTAGAAAATCGATGTCAACGGAGGACCCCTCGTCCGCCGTTTCGACTGGTTTGACGTTTGACATGAGCAGATTTCCGTATTCGCGCAAATTTCCAGAGCGCACCTGGCAAAGGCAGAGCGCGCTCAGGGGGGACTCACGGCCCCGTACCGGCACCGAATATCGCGTCAATTGAGGCTGTTACAAGACGCTGCGTCAATTCCCGGTCCAGCTTCGGGTCGGGTTACACGTTTATTCCCTAACAAGATCGTAACCGCGTTAACCGATCATTTACCATGTTCGGGCGAGTTTTTCGGACTTACCGCGCGAGAACGTGCCGACGAGACAGAGCCGATCACGGGCTCCAGCCGACCGGGAAAGCTGAGATGGCCGATCAGACACGACAGGGGAACGGTCGAAAGCCGGAGGATGCTTCCGCGCTCGATGCGCTCAGCCGTACACTCGAGGAACTCGAGAAGCGGCTCTCGCGCGTCTCGGCAGCCAAGCAGGAGCGCGAGCGGCCGGCCGGCAAGACGCCGGCACCTGGCCTTGCGGAGGGCGGCGGCAACCCAAAAGCCGCGCGCCCGACTTTTTCGGATGCAGTGTCCCAGATCGTGATGCGGCAAAAGATGCTGGAGCGCGAACCGGTCGAGGCCGAAGCTGCACCGACACGGCAACGCGCGGCGGCCGGCGGGCTCGACGTATCAGGGGGCGACGATGCGGGCTCAGCGGCGATGACAGACCTCGCCCAACAGCTTGAGTGGCTGCGAGCGGAACTTCGAGATGACATGACGCGGAGCCTGCAGCCGCGATTCGACGATATGCGCGCGGCCTTCGACGATCTGCGCAAGATGATCGCCGAACGCGCCAGCGCGGATCGAATAGACGCTGAAATCTCCAAGGTCGACCACGGATTGATCCGCATGGTCGACAATGGAGCGGATCACGAGACCATCCGCTCCCTGCGCGAGGAACTCGAAGCGATCCGCGGTCTGGTCGGGGCGACGGCGCGTGAGGACAGCGTTCAGTCCGTCGGCCGTCGTTGGGACATGTTCGAGACCAAGCTTGCCGGTCAATCGGAAGAGGAGAGCAAGGCCAGGCACGAGCTGAAGGACGAGTTGGAGCGGTTGCGGACGTCGCTCGGCTCGCTGGCCAGCGAGGAGCAGGTCAAGGCGGTCGAGCGCCGCTGGGACGAATTCGAGAACCGTTATCTTGCGGCGCCGGCGGCGGGCGAGGGAGCGGGTCTATCGGACCTTCTGAAGAACGAGATGGACGATCTGCGGGAGAAGCTCGAGACGCTCGCCTCCGAAAAGTCCATGCGCGCCGTTGAGGAACGGTGGGACGCGCTCGAGGACCGGTTTGCCTCGCGTGAGATCGAAGGCAAGATCGAAGCGATGGGTGAGCGAATGGAGCAGCTTGAGACCGCTCTCGCCAAACTGCCTGAAACCCTCGCCATCGAACCGCTGCAACAGCGGGTCCATGCTCTGGCTGTCGGCATCGAGGCCTTGGCCCAACGTCAGCAGGACGAATCGGATCTGGATCACTTCGCGGTGCTCGATGAACGGCTCGACGAGATCTCGCGTGCGATCATGGTCGCTGCGAACCGTGCGCCGGCGATTGACATGAGCCCGGTCGAGCGCATCGAGGCACGCCTTCAGTCCCTGACCGCCCGGGTCGACGAACTTGCCGAAGACGGCGATTCGACAATTCTGTCGGATCGCATCAGCGAACTCGCCGATCGCATCGAGCTGCTGTCCAACGATAATGCGGCGCAGGAGCTTGCTGAGCGGATCGAGCGGTTCTCTCGACAGCTCGAAAATTTCGCCGTCGCGGGAGATGGCGGCCCTGTCCAAACCCTGGCGATGGAGACCCGCCTGCAATCACTTGCCGAGCGGCTGGACGAGGTTTCTGCACCGCGGGTCGACGAAGAGATAGTCAAGGCCCTCGAGGTTGAGATCAGGCGGCTGTCGCAAAAGATCGACGAGAACGGCATGCCGGCAGCGATCGCCGATCCCGAACTCGACCAGCGCCTCGCCGACATCGAGCGCCGGCTCGACGAACACCGCGAAGATATCGTCGTATCGGCACGTGCGGCCGCCGACGAGGCGATTCGTCAGATGATCGAGAGCGGCGATCTTCGGCAAGGTGAGCACGTCGCCCGTCTTTCCGAAGACTTGCGCGCGCTGGAAGCCTTATCGCGAGACAGCGGCGCGCAATCGGAAGATTTCTTCCGCACCGTGCAATCCACCTTGTCGAAGCTCGTCGAGCGTATCGACCAGATCGAAAGCGAGATCACCGGCAAAGGGCGGACCCGCCAGGACGAATTGGCGGTCAGCGGAACTATGTCGGCCGCGACGCCCCATTTGGCCGCCGAGGCCCAGGGCCTCCGCGCGGTTCTCGCGCGGACTCTTAAAGGGCGCAAATCCGTGGACGCGAGCGGCGCGGCCGACCCGGCCGCGCGGTCCCCTCGTCGGAGTGACGATCCCGAACTGATGCTTTTCGACGCCGACGCGGAAGCACGCGAGCAGACGGCGTCCTCGGCGGCCGTCGAGGCGCCATCTCTGGATGCGGCCGACATCTTCGATACGCCCGAAGCCAATCGTCCACTGGCGATCGGATCGGGTACGCCGGACATCACGGCGCTTCTTGAGCGCGTTCGGGCGCAGCAGGCCGGTCGTTCGAAGAATGGCGAACAGGATGGCAAGGCCGATTTCATCGCCGCCGCCCGTCGCGCGGCGATGGCGGCGGCGGCCGAGGCGGAGAGCCTCGATGCCCCGGAGGCGCGGGTCGAATCCGGCAAGGTCAGCCTCACCGACACGATTTCGCGCCGCCGCAAGCCGATCCTCATGGCAATCGGCGCAGTGCTTCTGGCGCTCATGGCCTTGCCGCTCGGCCAGGCGCTGACGTCGACCCCGGATGCCGATGGCGAATTCGAACCGGCCGTATTCGCGGCCAAGCCGTCCGTGCCCACTACCAAGCCCGCCGCATCCGTCGCCGCCACCGCGAATATGTCGAGCGCCGATGCCGAAGCAAAGCCCGCCTCCGGGGTTGCGACGCCGCCGACGATGCCGGACGGGCTCGTTCTGCCGACAGCCACATCGCCTGCTTTGCAGGACAAGAACCGTGAAGCAGCCGGGCAGGCTGGGGCGGGCGAAGGCCGCGCGCCGGCCGACGGCGATGTCATGCAGGATTCGCTGGTGAGCCGGTCTCTGGAGGCACAAGCGGGCGCGGCGCCGGCGCCGGCTACCGCGTCGACCGCGATCCCTTCGATGCCGGAGAATCTCGGCAACGAAGCCCTGAGCAGCGCGGTGCGCGACGGCGATCCGAAAGCGTTGTTCGAGGTCGGGTTGCGCCTTATGGAGGGGCGCAAGGGCGAGCCGGATGCAAGGGCGGCCGCGACGTGGTTCACGATGTCGGCCGAGCGGGACTTTGCTCCGGCGCAATACAGTCTCGGCACGCTTTACGAGAAGGGCAACGGCGTCGCCCGCGATACCTCCCTCGCTCGCGATTGGTATGTGAAAGCGGCCGATCAGGGCAATGTGCGCGCCATGCACAACCTGGCGGTTCTCTATGCGACCGGGGTCGACGGCAAATCCGATCCGAAACTGGCGGCACGCTGGTTCGAGAAGGCAGCCGAGTTCGGAATGACCGACAGCCAGTACAACCTCGGAATTCTCTATGCGCGTGGCGCCGGCGTGGACGTGGATTTCACCGAATCGTTCAAATGGTTCTCCGTCGTTACGGCCGCCGGCGACGAAGATGCCGGGCGAAAGCGGGACGAAATCAAGAAATCCTTGACGCCGGCGCAGCTCGAGCAGGCGGAGGCGAAGGTCGCGGCCTACAAGCCGAAGCCGCGCGACGATGCGGTCAACACGGTCGAGATGCCGAAGGAATGGACCGACAAGGAAGACGTCCCGATCCACACCTCGTCGATCGACATGACCCGTGCCGTTCGCAACATTCAGGCAATCCTGATCAAGCTTGGTTATGAGCCCGGGGCTCCCGACGGCATCGCCGGCGCGCAGACGACCGAGGCGATCAAGTCGTTCCAGAAGGAAGCGGGGCTGCAGCCCACGGGGGACATCAACGAGTCGCTGATTCGCGCTCTTCTGGCACGCAAGGACGGGTGATGTCCGCAAGGTCAGCGGCCGCGCCGTTGACCTTGATACGCATCGGGGTTTGACAGGCGCGGGGGTTCGGGCCAAGACGGAAGGGTCACTCTGTCTTTCTGGCTCCTTCGAGCAAAGAGCCGACCCGCCGTGAACCTCTATCTCCCGATCGCGGAAATTTCGGTCAACATCCTGGTTCTCATCGGGATGGGGGCGGCCGTGGGTTTTCTCTCCGGCATGTTCGGGGTCGGCGGCGGCTTTCTGATCACGCCGCTTCTGATCTTCTACAACGTGCCGCCCGCGGTCGCGGTCGCGACCGGCGCCAACCAGGTCATCGCCTCGTCTTTTTCAGGCGCGCTCGCCCACTACAAGCGGGGGACGATCGATCTGAAGCTCGGCGGCGTGTTGCTTGTCGGCGGCGCACTCGGCTCGGTAGCCGGCGTGGCGTTGTTCACGCTGCTGCGCCGAATCGGTCAGCTCGATCTGGTCGTCTCGCTTCTCTACGTCATCTTCCTCGGCGGTGTCGGCGGGCTCATGCTGGTGGAAAGCATCCAGTCGATGCGCCGCGTATCGGGCGGCGGCAGCGGCGAATTTCGTCGCTCGGGTAAACACAATTGGGTGCACGGGCTGCCGCTGAAGATGCGGTTCCAGCGCTCGAAGCTCTATGTTTCGGTGATCCCGGTACTGGGGCTCGGCTTCCTGATCGGCATCCTTGCCGCGATCATGGGCGTAGGCGGCGGGTTCATCATGGTGCCGGCCCTAATCTATCTGTTGCGGGTTCCAACCAATGTCGTGATCGGGACCTCGCTATTCCAGATCATTTTTACAGCCGCCGTCACCACGGTCCTCCAAGCCGCGACGAATTACACGATCGACGTCGTGCTGGCCTTCCTCCTCATGCTCGGTGGCGTGGTCGGGGCGCAGTTCGGCGCCGAGGCGGGACGGAGATTGCGCGGCGACCAGTTGCGGGCCCTGCTTGCCCTTCTCGTCCTCGCCGTCGGTCTGCGTCTCGGCTTCGAACTGGTGATCACGCCGACCGAATCCTATTCGATCAGTTCGCCGAGTGGAGAGGTCGGATGATCGGCGCTCGATGCACCCGCTCGGGTTGCTTCGGCCGGTCCTGCGGCCGGACTGCCGTTGCTTTGGCGGTGATGATGTCGCTACTTGGCCCGGGCCGCGCGCAAGAGGTGGAAAGCTTCGAAATCGGCCTGTCGACCAACGAGATCGCCATAACCTCGGATTTCACCGGCGCGCGGCTCGTGGTCTTCGGCGCGCTCGACAACGCCGACGCCCGTCTTTTGCGGCAGCAACGCTACGACATCGTCGTCGCACTCGTCGGTCCGCGCCGGCCGGTCGTGGTGCGCAAGAAGGAGCGTGTCCTCGGGATATGGATCAATCGCGGGTCGGAAACCTTCAACGCCTCGCCTGAATCCTACGCACTCGCATCGACCCGACCGCTTTCCGACATAACGCGCGAGAGCCTGCGCGTCAGTCTTTCCCTGGGAATCGACGATTTGCGGTTGAACATCCGCGATCCCAAGACCGTGGCTGCGGCGACGGTCTCCGAGCCAGTCGGCCAGGCGATCATCGCCGAATCCGCTGTCGACGGCGAGGGCGAGGCCGTGGTCAACCGGGATCAATATGCCAGCGCACTGCGCCGGATTCGCATGGGGTCCGGTCTCTACAACCAGAGCTTCGGCAGTGTCGAATTTGTCAGTCCGACGCTGTTTCGTGCCGACTTGACGCTCCCCGCCGATCTTCCGGTCGGCCGGCATACGGTGCGCGCCTATCTGTTTCGAAGCGGTGTGTTCATTCGCGGCGATTCCGAAGCGCTAGTCGTGGTCAAGACGGGCCTCGAGAGCCTGGTCGACGATTTCGCTACCCGCTACGGCTTTCTCTACGGGCTGTTCGCCGTGGCGCTGGCGATCTTTACCGGATGGTTCGGACGGATCGTTTTCAAGCGCGATTAGGTTATCGGTCGATGACGAACGAAAGCTTTCCATCAACCGACCGCCGCTCCGAATCGTTTGCCGGGGTTGCGACATCGCCTGCCGCCGAGGTCCGGACCGCGCATAAGACCGCATGGACGCTCGGCGTCCTCGGACTGGTTCCCTTTGTGCTAATGGCGGTGATCTTCGCCTATGCCGGGCGGTCGTTCATCGCTTATCCGATGCTCGTCCTGGCGTTTTCCGGCTATTCGGCGACGATCCTCGCCTTTCTCGGTGGCATCCGCTGGGGGATCGGGATGGCGTCGCGTGCGCATCGGCGCCGCGTGCTGATCCTCTCCGTGCTGCCGTCGCTGGCCGGCTGGATCTTGCTGTTCGTGCCGAGTCCTTGGATCTTTGCCGGGTTTGCGGCGGCGTTCGCGCTGCAAGGGGCGTGGGACATGCTCGCGGTGCGTCGGCGCGAACTGCCCGCCTGGTTCGGCCGGCTGCGGCTGGTGCTCACGGGTGTCGTGGTTCTGTGCCAGATCGTTGCCTTCGCCGCGACCTATTGAGGTGAACCGTCGAACGCTATCCCGGGCAGAGTGCGCGAAAACCGATCGGGTAGATGCGTGCCAGACCGATCACGTAAGCCTTGGCGAACTGAAGATCGAACAGGCCGTGAAAGGCGCGGTCAAGCACGTTGAGTCCGCCGGTGGTGACACCGAAGGATGGCAGGATCATCCGGTTGCCGTCGCTGGCAAAGCAGGCGCCACGCGTCGAACGCCCGGCGCCGGCGACGCGGGCGACCGGATGCAGATGCCCGGCGACCTCTGCGCTTTGATAGTCCCGGCTCGGCTCGTGCCGGAAGAGCCACGGCCCGACGGCGATCTCAGCCAGGGTTTCGCCGCCGATCCGCGCCGGCGGCTCGGGGTCGTGATTGCCGGTGATCCAGATCCACTCGCGCCCGGCCATCAGGCGGGCGAGCGTCTCGCGACAGGTGGCCGGCATGAAGGCCGCGCCGTGACGGTCATGGAAGGAATCGCCGAGACAGATGACCCGCCGCGCGTCGTAGCGGGCGAGCGCTGAACCGAGGAGCGCCAAAGTGGCGGCGGTGTCGTAAGGCGGCAGAAAACTGCCCCGCCGGGCAAAGGCCGCGCCCTTTTCCAGATGCAGGTCCGAGACGATCAGCAGGCGCTCCGGCGGCACATAAAGCACGCCGGACGGGTCGCAGACGACCGCCGCGCCGGCAAGGGTCGTTTCCAGCGCCTCACATTCGGTTTGCCGCATCCGCCGCGCCAGCGCATTCATTCGTTGAGACCCGTCATCGTCCGGTGATTCGCGTTTCGTTCCTATCGAACCATTCATTCGGGCAAAGGCAAGGCAACACAGCGTCTCGCAACGGCATGGGTTGATTTGAGCGCCGCGATCAGCGATGAGTGCGCCGCACATAAGGACCCGCTCCGCGCGGGTGGCTATGCCGGGCGCCAACCCCCCGGCCAATCCAGACGCCACATTGACCGAACTGTTCCGCGGCACCATCGCCCGGTCCGCCGCGGCGATTTGGCGTCCAGATGTCTTCGGAGCCGATGTTCTCGACTCGCAATCTTTATGCCGACTGGTTCGGCAATGTCCGTGGCGATCTCCTCTCCGGTCTCGTCGTGGCGCTGGCCCTGATCCCCGAGGCCATCGCCTTTTCGATCATCGCGGGGGTTGATCCGAAGGTTGGGCTCTACGCCTCCTTCTCGATCGCCGTGCTGACCGCGATCTTCGGCGGCCGGCCGGGCATGATCTCGGCGGCGACCGCCGCAACGGCCGTCTTGATGGTGACGCTGGTCGCCGATCACGGCCTGCAATATCTGTTCGCCGCGACGATCCTCGCTGGCCTGTTGCAGCTGGTGGCCGGAGCTCTGCGGCTGGGCGACGCCATGCGCTTCGTATCGCGCTCGGTGATGACCGGTTTCGTCAACGCGCTGGCGATCCTGATCTTCCTCGCCCAGATTCCCGAATTGGTCGGTGTGCCGTGGATGACCTACGTCATGGTCGCGGCGGGGCTGGCGATCATCTATCTCCTGCCACGACTGACCACCGCCGTGCCGTCACCGCTGGTCACCATCGTGGTGCTGACCGCAGTCTCGCTGTTCTTCGGCTTCGATCTGCGCACCGTCGGCGACATGGGCGAATTGCCCTCGACGCTGCCCTATTTCTTCATGCCCGACGTTCCGCTGACGCTGGAGACGCTGCGCATCATCCTGCCCTATTCGGCGGGCATCGCCGTCGTCGGCCTGCTGGAATCGCTGATGACCGCGTCGGTGGTCGACGACCTGACCGATACCGGCTCGGATAAGAACCGCGAATGCTACGGGCAGGGCATTGCCAACACGGTCACCGGTTTCTTCGGCGGGATGGCCGGCTGCGCGATGATCGGCCAGTCGGTCATCAACGTGAAATCCGGTGGCCGTGGTCGGCTCTCCTGCCTGTTCGCGGGGGTGACGCTCTTGTTTCTCATCGTCGCGCTCGGCGATTGGGTGGCGGTGATTCCGATGGCGGCGCTGGTCTCGATCATGATCATGGTCTCGATCGGCACGTTCAGCTGGGACTCCTTCGTCAATCTGCGCACCCACCCGCGCCGCTCCAGCGCGGTGATGCTCGCGACCGTCATCACGGTCGTGTGGACCCACAATCTGGCCATCGGCGTCCTCGTCGGCGTCATGCTGTCGGGCATCTTCTTCGCCTCCAAGGTCTCGCAGATCTTCGCCGTAACCTCGAAGCTGTCGGACGATCGGACGCACCGGACTTATCGCGTAGAGGGGCAGGTGTTCTTCGCCTCGGCCGAGGATTTCATCGCCGCCTTCGACTTCAAGGAAGCCGTCGACAAGGTCACCATCGACGTCGGCCGCGCCCATATCTGGGACCTGTCCGGGGTTGGCGCGCTCGACCGGGCGGTGATCAAGTTCCGCCGCGAGGGTACCGACGTCGAGGTGCTCGGCATGAACGAGGCAAGCAGCACGCTGGTTGATCGCCTTGGCGTCCATGATAAGCCGGGTGCGCTGGACGTGTTGCCGGGGCACTGAGGGAGGACGGTATGAGCAAGATTCTCGCGCTGGTCGACGGCTCGCAATACACCCAGAGCGTCTGCGACAATGCCGCTTGGGCTGCCGACAGGCTCGGCGCCTCGGTCGAAGTGATGCATATCATCGGCCGCCGGGACACTCCCTCGGCGCCCGCCGACCTGTCCGGCAATCTCGATCTCGGCGAGCGCGAGACGCTGCTGAAGGAACTTGCCGACTTCGACGAGCAGAAGGGCAAGCTGGCGCGCAAGCGCGGCCGTCTGGTGCTGGCCGAGGCCGGCGCGCGCCTGAACGAAAAGGGCGTCTCGGCGGTCGAGGAGCGGCTGCGCTCCGGCGATGTCGTCGATACGCTGCTCGAGTTCGAAAAGGACGCCGATCTCGTCGTCATCGGCAAGCGTGGCGAGGGGGCCGATTTCGCCAGGCTGCATCTCGGCTCCAATCTGGAGCGGGTTCTGCGCGCCTCGACAAAGCCGGTTCTCGTCGCCGCGCGCGCCTTCCGGCCGATCCGCCGGTTCATCGTCGCCTTCGATGGCGGCCCGAGTGCGACCAAGGCGATCGACCATCTCGTCGCCAGCCCGCTCTTGAAGGGCGCGGCCTGCGAACTCGTCATGGTGTCGTCGAAACCGTCTGACGAGTGTCTGGATCGCGTGGCGGCCCGATTGCGCGAGGCTGGTTACGATGTGACCGCGACGCTGGAAAAGGGCGAGCCCGACGAAGTGATCGCCGCCCATGTGAAACGTGACGACGTCGATCTGATCGTCATGGGCGCCTATGGCCACTCGCGCATTCGCAACTTCCTGATCGGTTCGACGACCAGCGAGATCGTCCGCGCGTGCTTGAGGCCGGTGCTGATGTTTCGGTAGGCGATGGGAAGCCTGCTTGGCAGGTCCCGTCTTCTGCCGCTAGGATCGACCAAACGGGAGCCGTCGCGATGGCCGATGTGAAAGAAATCTCGATTGTCGTGCCCGCCGAGGAGGCCGAGGCGCTACGAACGGCCGTCGCCAGCGGCGATTACGCCTCCACCGACGAGATCATGCACGAAGCGCTGCGCGACTGGCAGGACAAGCGCCACGCGCAGACCGGCGATGCCACGCGGCTGCGAGGCAAATGGCAGGAAGGGCTTGCCAGCGGCCAGTCCACCTCTCTCGATCTCGATGCGATAAAGGCGAAGGGCCGGGACATTCTCGCGCGCCGCCAGTCCGGTACGAATGGCTGAGCGGCGGATCGTCCGCAGGCCGCGTGCCGAAGCAGACTTGATAGACATCTGGCTCCATATCGCTTCGGACAGCCCGCTTGTCGCGGACCGTCAGATTGATCGAATCGGTGAGAGCATTCTCCGCTTGGCCCGTTTTCCCGAAATGAGCGTTGCACGGCCAGATATCGCGGAGGGCGTTCGGGTCCTGTCAGTCCGGCCCTTCTTGGTGCTTTTCCAATTCGACAGCGACAAGGTCGAGATTGTTAGGTCATCCACGGGGCTCGCGACCTTCCTTCGATCGAGTTGAGTTGACCGGGATGCTCACCCCAGCGCCGCACGCACTAGGTCCGCTTCCATCGCCTCGGCGAAGACCTCGTCACGCGCTTCGCCCATGACGCTTTCGCGGCCGATCTCCAGCATGATCGGCACGGCCAGCGGCGAGACCTGGTCGAGATCCTTGTGGACGATGTGGTGCTTGATGCGGGCGAGCAAGTCGGAGACGCGTCTCACATCGAGAAGGCCGGTCGCCGCGTCGTCCCAGGTCGCCCGCATCAGGATGTGGTCGGGCTCGTGCGCGCGCAGCACGTCGTAGATGAGATCGGCCGAGACGGTCATCTGCCGTCCGGTCTTCTCCTGGCCGGGATGGCGCTTTTCGATCAGCCCGGAAATCACCGCGCATTGCCGGAAGGTGCGCTTGAGCAGCCAGGAATCGGCCATCCAGGCCTCCAGATCGTCGCCGAGCATGTCCTCGTCGAACAGCGCATCGAGCGGCAGCTTTCCGTCGGCGATCATCGCGCCGATGTCGCCCTTGCCCCAGATCGAGACCGCGTAGTCGGTGGCGACGAAGCCCAGCGGCTTGGCGCGTGCCCGCTCCAGTCGGCGCGTGAGCAACATGCCAAGGGTCTGGTGGGCAAGGCGCCCTTCGAAGGGGTAGAGCACCATGAAAAAGCGTTGGCCGTTCGGAAAGGTCTCGATCAACAGGTCGTTCGCTCCGGGAATGACGGACTTGCGCTGCTGGACTGCCAGCCATTGCGCCACCTGCTCGGGGAGGGCGCCCCAGCGGGCCGGGTCGGCGAGCATGGCGCGCACCTGTTCGGCCAGATAGGTGGTCAGCGGGAATTTCGATCCGGCGTAGGCGGGTATCCGGGCGTCCTCGGCGACGGTCTTCGAGACATAGCACTCGTTCTCGCGAATGCCCTCGAAGCGCAGCACCATGCCGGAGAAGGAGAAGGTGTCGCCGACGGCCAGACTCTCGACGAAGCCTTCCTCGATCTTGCCGAGAACCGGGCCACCGCGGCCGGTCGCGCTCCGCGTCTTGCGCCGGATCAGCCGGACGGCCAGCATTGGCGCCTCGATGATCGTGCCGGCGTTCATCCGGTACTGCTGGGCGATGCGCGGATGGGTGATGCGCCAGGTGCCGTCCTCGGTCAGCTTGATCTTGGCGTAGCGCTCATAGACCTTGAGCGCGTAGCCGCCGGTGGCGACGAAATCGACGATCCGGTCGAATGTCTCGCGGTCGAGATCGCGATAGGGAGCGGCCGTCGTCACCTCGCCATAGAGGTCATCGGCGCGGAACGGCTCGGCGACGGCCATGCCGAGGACGTGCTGGGCGAGCACGTCGAGCGCGCCGTCCCTCAGTGGTGGGGTGTCCTGCGCGCCGAGATAATTGGCGTCGAGTGCCGCCTGGCATTCCATCACCTCGAAGCGGTTGGCCGGCACCAGGATCGCCTTGGAGGGCTCGTCCATGCGGTGGTTCGACCGGCCGATCCGCTGGGCAAGGCGGGACGCGCCCTTCGGCGCGCCGACATGGACGACGAGGTCGACGTCGCCCCAGTCGATGCCGAGGTCAAGCGTCGAGGTCGCAACGACGGCGCGCAGCCGGTTATCGGCCATCGCCGCCTCGACCTTGCGGCGCTGGCCGACGTCGAGCGAGCCGTGATGCAACGCGATCGGCAGCGTCTCGTCGTTGATCCGCCAGAGCTCCTGGAACAGCCGCTCGGCCTGGCTGCGGGTGTTGACGAACAACAGCGTCGTGCGATGCGCGCGGATCGCCTCGTAGACCTCTTTCATGGCGTAAGTCGCCCCATGCCCCTGCCAGGGCACGCGTTCCTCGGATTGGAGGATGGTGATGTCGGGCTTGGCACCGCCCTCGACCGTGATCAGGTCGGCCATCGGGGCGGCATCGGCCGGCTGCGCGACCAGCCAGCGGCGCAGTTCGTCGGGCTCGGCGACGGTCGCCGAGAGGCCGATGGTTTGGAGGTCCGGCCGAAGCCTTCTCAATCGCGCCAGCCCCAGCGACAGAAGATGGCCGCGCTTCGAGGTGACCAGCGAGTGCAACTCGTCGAAAATCACACAGCGCAGATCCGAGAAGAAACCGCGTGCGTCCTTGGCGGCGAGCAGCAGCGCGACTTGCTCCGGCGTGGTCAGGAGAATGTCCGGCGGTTTCAGTTTCTGGCGCTGGCGGCGCACCTGGGAGGTGTCGCCGGTTCGTGTTTCCAGCGAGACATCAAGGCTGATCTCCGCGACCGGGCGTTCGAGGTTGCGGCGGATATCGGTGGCGAGCGCCTTCAGCGGCGAGATGTAAAGCGTGTGGACGCCGCGTGGTCGGGTTCCTGGCTTCGGACGGTTGCGGCGATGAAGGTCGACCAGCGACGGCAGGAAGCCGGCGAGCGTCTTTCCGGCTCCGGTGGGCGCGATCAGCAGCACCGAAGCGCCGGCTTCGGCGCCGGCGAGGAGGTCGAGCTGGTGTGGCCGCGGCGACCAGCCGTTCTCCGCGAACCAGGCGAGGAACGGGGAGGGAAGCGCGGCCGCTCCGTCGATCCGCCTGCCATCCGAAAGTTTGCTCCTGGCTGTCATGATCCGGGTCGATTCCTCAGCTTCTGCCTTCACCGCCCTTTGCTGGTTCGGTTCCCGTCCTGCCATTGACGTCCCTGCGCCGACGGCCATTTGCGCCCTGCGCCCGTGTGATCATCAAGCCTTCTCCTATGAACGAGGACCCTTGCAATGCCAGCCTCCGATCCCGACAATTGTCTCGACTGCCTCGTCATCGGGGCTGGCCCGGCGGGTCTTGCGGCGGCGCTTTACCTGGCCCGCTTCAAACGGCGGTTTCTCGTCATTGACGCTGGCGAGCCACGGGCTGCCTGGATTCCCACAAGCCACAATATTCCCTTCTTCGAAAGAGGCATCAGCGGTCGCGAAATTCTTGCGCGCGAGCGCGCACACGCCTGCCATTACGGGGCCGAGATCGTCGAAGGCAAGGTAGTGCGCCTGGCGAAGCGAAGCGATGGAAGCTTCCATGCTTGGATCGAACCCACCGGCGCCGGCCAGGGCAAGTCCTTCGAAGTGGCGGCCCGGCACGTCTTGCTCGCCACCGGCGCCGATGACATCGAGCCGGATCTGCCCGACGTGCGTGATGCGGTGCGGCGGGGGCTCGTACGCTATTGTCCGATCTGCGACGGCTACGAAGCCCAGCACAAGGCGGTCGCCGTCATAGGCCATGGCGACCGTGGACTCGGCGAAGCTGCGTTCGTGGCGCGTACTTACTCGCGCGACGTGACATTGTTGACGCTCGGCGCGCCCATGGATCTCAACGGAGAGGAATGGGAGCTGGCCAAACGCTATGGCGTCAAGGTCGTGGAGGAGCCGGTCGGCGAACTTCGCGTGGAAGGTGACCGGATTGCGGCGGTGCGGTTGCAAAGCGGCGCCGAGCACCGCTTCGACGTCATCTATTCCGCATTGGGGCTGAAGCTGCGATCCGACCTGGCCGTGACGCTCGGGGCCAAGCATGACGAGGCGGGCGCGCTCATCGTCGACGAACACAATCGCACAAGTGTCGACGGGTTATATGCCGCCGGGGCCGTCGTGCGAGGACTCGACCAGATCGTGGTCGCCATGGGACACGCGGCTGTCGCCGCCACCGATATACACAACCACTGCGCTCTGCCGACCTAGGATGAACCGGACTAAGTGCGACACCGCGACGGGCCCGGTAGAAGCTTCGCATACTTCTTTGGTCCATGCCGTCGGGCAAGGGCGCGCTAAAGATGGCGCTTTTTCGCTAGCAGAGCCAGGGCGATGCCGCCGAGAACGAACGTCGCCGCCAGCATAAAATGCAGTGTCAGCGCCTCGGCGAGAAACAAGACGCCGCCGATCGCCGCGATCACCGGCACCGACAGCTGCACGATGGAAGCGCGCGTTGCGGTGAGGCCGGGCAGCGCCCGATACCAGACGATATAACCAAGCCCCGAGGTGATGGCGCCGGATGCGAGGGCGATGAGGATGCCGATGGCTGTCATGCCGCTCTGGAAGACTGAGAGCACGATCAGCGGGATCGCCAGCGGCACGGTACGGATGAAGTTGCCGGCGGTCTCGCCCATCGGGTCCGTCGCCGCGCGGCCCCTGAGCGAATAAACGCCCCAGGCGATGCCGGAGGCGATCATCAACAGCGTTCCGAGGAGGGCGGGTGTCACCAGCGCCGGCGCGATCCAGTACACGAAGGCAGCAAAGGCGATGGTGAGGCCGGCGATTTCGGCGAGGCTGGGCCTCTCGCCCCGGATGAGCCCCCAGGCAATCATCGTCGCCTGGACGGAGGCAAACAGCACCAGCGCGCCGACCGCCGCGCCGAGTTGCAGATAGGCGTAGGAGAACGCCACGGCATAGACGAACAGCGCCAGCGCCGAGGGCCAGCCGCCGGGTAGGCGGACGGATGACGCGGTCTTGCGGTTGGCGTTGATGAGCAGCAACGCCAGCACCGCCGCGCCGGACGCGAGCCGGATCCCCGTGTAGCCGGCGGCATCGATGGCGCCGTCGCCGAGCGCCATCCGCGCGAGGATCGAATTGCCGGCGAAGGCGACCATCGCCAATGTCGTCAGCCAAAACGTCGAGGACATGGGCCGCCTGCCAAATCGGGGATACCGGAGGGCACTATCGGCGCGAAATCGTCATCGGCGTCAAATGGCGTTTCGTTGATCCGTACTTTCTCCCACGCAACCCGGCGCTATCTGAGGGCGACAATGAAGCCTGACGATCTCCTCCGCCCGACGCCCGAGGGGCTCTACTGTCCGCCCGGCGATTTTTACATCGACCCCCTGCGGCCGGTGGATCGCGCGCTCGTAACCCACGGCCATGCCGACCACGCTCGGCCCGGCAACCGAACCGTGCTGGCGACACGGCAGACGCTCGACATCATGGCGCTGCGGTATGGCGAGGATTTCGCGGCCGAACGACAGACCGCCGCGCTCGGCGAGACGATCCGCATCGGCGATGTTTCCGTCAGCTTTCACCCGGCCGGTCATGTACTGGGCTCGGCGCAGATCGCGGTCACGCACATGAACCTGAGGATCATCGCTTCGGGCGACTACAAGCGTCGGCCGGACCCCACATGCACGGGCTTCGAGCCGATCGCCTGCGACGTGTTCATCACCGAGGCGACCTTCGCGCTGCCGGTCTTCCGCCACCCCGACACCGGCGACGAGGTCGCCAAGCTCCTGAAATCGGTCAACCAGTTCCCCGAGCGGGCGCACCTCGTCGGCGCCTACGCCCTCGGCAAGGCGCAACGCGTCATCAGGCATCTGCGCGAGGCCGGCTACGACGCCCCCATCTATATCCATGGCGCGTTGACCAAACTCTGCGATTATTACCAGAGCGAGGGCGTCGACCTTGGCGATTTGCGGCCGGCGACGGTCCAAGGCGGCACAAAAGACGATTTCGCCGGCGCCATCATCGTCGGGCCGCCCTCGGCCTTCGCCGACAAATGGGCGCGGCGGTTTCCCGATCCGGTGTCGTGCTTTGCCAGTGGCTGGATGCGGGTGCGCCAGCGTGCCCGCCAGCGTGGCGTCGAACTGCCTTTGATCATCTCGGACCATTGCGACTGGGACGAACTGACTGAGACGGTTGACGAGATCGCGCCGACTGAGGTCTGGGTGACCCATGGGCGTGAGGAGGCGCTGGTGCGCTGGTGCGAGTTGCGGCAGTTGTCCGCCCGGCCGCTGCATCTGGTCGGCTACGAGGACGAGGCGGAGTAGCGAGACCTCAAGGCGCCGGGCTCGAGTCTTGGTGGCGTTTTATCCGCCGCGGATGGTGAATGCGGGAACGCATCGGTGTATCGTCACGTTTGCCAATGAGACAGTCCCGGAAACGCAGGATGGAGTTCCATGACCCAGGTTCACTACGAGGTTGTCCGGCATGACGGCGGCTGGGCCTACAAGGTCCAGGACGTGCTCTCCGAGACCTTCCCGACCCACGACCGGGCGCTCTTTGCCGCCCGGAGCGCAGCGGCGCGGCAGCGCGCGGCGGGCGAGACCATCGGAATCCGCTACGAGGACGCCGACGGCAACTGGCATGACGAAATAGCCCGGGGCGATGACCGCCCGGAGACCGACGTGGAGGACAGCGCGGGAATGCGGTGACCGTTCGGAGTTGAGGCTGCCGCTGCGGTTCCGTGACGCATTGCGCGACGGCGGTGACCGTTATCCTTCCCAGGCTCCACGCCTGCGGCGCGCTTTGTTGTCCTACGTACCCGGTCATTGGGCGAGGATGGAAAGCCAGCCATGCATTCGCGGAGGAACGCAGTGGGACCTATCAGGTTTGAGGCGTAGCAGCGTTCGGATATCCGAACCTCTGTGATCGTCGTGATCGATGAATTGGGGTGGTGAGATGAGCAAACATTCAGGTAATATGGTCGATGGCACGATCGACCTCGACGGTGTCGAATTCCAGCGTGGCAAGGGGGGCGAGACGCATCAGACCGCAGGCGGAGACGTGCCGGTCTTGACAACACAGGGCGGTGTACCGGTCGCCGACGATCAGAATTCTCTGCGCGCGGGCCTGCGCGGACCCACACTGATCGAGGACCAGCATTTCCGCGAAAAGATCTTCCACTTCGACCACGAGCGTATTCCCGAGCGGGTGGTTCACGCGCGCGGATTCGGGGTGCATGGAACCTTCGAGACCTACGAGTCGCTGTCCGACATCACGCGTGCCGACATCTTTCAGCGCGCTGGCGAGAAGACCGACATGTTCGTTCGGTTCTCGACCGTCGCCGGCAACAAGGGCTCGGCCGACCTAGCGCGAGACGTGCGCGGTTTCGCCTGCCGATTTTACACCAAGGAAGGCAACTGGGACATCGTCGGCAACAACATCCCCGTGTTCTTCATCCAGGATGCGATCAAGTTCCCCGATCTCATCCATGCCGCCAAGCAGGAACCGGACCGTGGCTTTCCACAGGCGCAGACCGCGCATGACAATTTCTGGGATTTCATTTCGCTTACGCCGGAATCGATCAACATGGCCCTGTGGATCATGTCCGACCGGGCCATTCCACGCTCCTTCCGGTTCATGGAAGGCTTCGGCGTCCACACCTTCAGGATGATCAACGCCGAGGGCAAGTCCACCTTCGTCAAGTTTCACTGGAAGCCCAAGCAGGGCCTGCAGTCGGTCGTCTGGAACGAGGCGCTCAAACTGAATGGCGCGGACCCCGATTTCCATCGTCGCGATCTTTGGGACGCGATCCAAATGGGCGATTTTCCTGAGTGGGAACTCGGGCTGCAGCTCTTCGACGAGAGTTTCGCCGAAAGCTTCGATTTCGATGTTCTGGATGCGACCAAGATCATCCCCGAGGAGGAGGTGCCGATCCGCATCGTCGGCAAGATGACGCTTAACCGTTGTGTCGATAATTTCTTCCAGGAAACCGAACAGGTTGCGTTTCAGACTGGCAATGTCGTTCCTGGCATCGACTTCACCAACGATCCGTTGCTGCAGGGACGCAACTTCTCCTATCTCGACACCCAACTGAAACGGCTGGGCGGACCCAACTTCACCCACATTCCGGTGAATGCGCCGCGCTGCCCGTTCCACCATTTCCAGCAGGACGGCCACATGGCCATGCACAACCCGAAGGGGCGGGCCAATTACGAGCCGAATTCTTGGGGCGGCGAAATGGGTGGGCCACGCGAGTCGCCGGAAAAAGGCTTTCCAACTTATCCCGAAGAAATCGCGGGCGAAAAGCGCCGTGTGCGCTCCGAAACCTTCGCCGACCATTACAGTCAGGCACGCCAGTTCTATCTGTCTCAGACCCAGACCGAGCAGAAACATATCTCCGACGCTTTCACCTTCGAGCTGTCGAAAGTCGAAACCCCAGCTATCCGCTCGCGCGTCGTCTCCCACCTTCTTAATGTGGACGATGACCTTGCCCAAAGCGTCGGCGACGGTCTGCGCCTGAAGGAGATGCCGCAGCCCGCCAATGCCGCAAGACCGACCAGGATGGATCTCAAGACATCACCGAAGCTGTCCATCCTGCTCAACGGGCCGGAAAGCTTCAAGGGGCGTAAGCTGGGCGTGCTGGTCACGGACGGGGTCGACGCGGAGCTCTTCCAGGGGCTGAAAACGGCGGTAGAGGCCGAGGGCGCGATGATCGAGGTGGTCGCCCCCATGGTCGGCGGCGTAAAAGCAAGCGACGGCAGCTGGATCGAGGCCAAGCAGAAGGTAGATGGCGGCCCCTCGTTGCTCTATGACGCAGTCGCGGTGCTGACCAGCAAGGATGGTGCCGATTTGCTGTCCAAGGTCGCGCCGGCCAAGGACTTCGTCACCGACGCGTTCGCCCATTGCAAGTTCATTGCCTATTCGCCGGATGCCATGGCCCTGTTCGAAAAGGCCGGCATCGCTTCGGATCTGGACGATGGCTGCGTCGAGCTGGGTTCCGCTAACGACGCTCAAGGCTTCATTGCGACCTGCCGCGCGCTACGCCATTGGGAGCGCGAACCTAAAGTAAAGGCCGCGTAAGGAACGCCCACCCCGGCTTGTCGGCACTTGCGCTGCTACGCAGCGATCACCCTCGGCGCGCCGCTGGTCGGCTTGCCGGGGGCTTGGCGCGAAGCGACTAGTGCCGCCTTTCAACGCCGTAAGGCCACACTTTCGGTCCGCTCGGCGTGACCAAACCCGCCACAATCAAAAACACGGAACGAGCCTCCAAGGGAGTGCCGCCTCAACCCAAGATTTCACGCCCTTCGTCATGACCATAGGGCAACCGGCTTGTGGTTCGTCGCTCGCCCGGTCACACTCTCTCCTGTCGCTCAGCAGACGGGAGAGTTGTTGGCATGTGGTCCTGTCGAACGGTTCTGACATCGACGCTGGTGGGCCTGCAGGTCGCCGCGCTGCTGGCCGTACTGGCCCTGACCTATTTCGCATCGCAAAACGTGCTTCTGTCCTATGCGGAGCAGTTGACGGAACGGGTCGCGCAGGACACGACGACCTTCACCGAGAACTTCCTCGACCCGGCCGACGATGCCGCCGAACTCTCGCAGCGGCTGGCTGAAAGGGCGGTGGTCAGCACGGACAACCCGGCGATTCTCACTCGCTACTTCTACGAGGTCCTGCGATCCCGCGCCGACTTTGCGGGAATCTTCTATGGCGCGGCCGACGGCTCCTTCATCTACGTCAACCGCGACGATACCGTCGACGGGGCCGCCTTCCGCACCAAGCTGATCGATACGGAGCCGACCCGGTCCGTGCGGCTGGAATATTTTGACGCGGAATTCAGCCCGGTCACGCGGCGCGAGGACGATGCCGACCCCTACGATCCGCGAACCCGCCCCTGGTACGTGAAGGCGCTGGAGAGGCGGACGGTGATCTGGACCGAACCGTACATATTCTTTTCTTCCCGGCGTCCGGGCATCACCGTGGCCACTCCCGTGTTCGACGAGGAGAGCGAGAACATTCGCGGGGCTGTCGGTATCGACATCGAGATCGGCGCGCTGTCGCAATTTCTGGATGGTCTGGAAGTCGGTGAGAACGGTTCGGCGGCGATCGTCTCGCAATCCGGCGACGTGATCGCGCATCGCGAGGCGTCGGCCGTTCTCGCGTTGGATGGTGAGGGCGGGCAGCGCTTCGCCAAGGTGGCCGAGATCGGCGATCCGGCGCTGGTTCAAGCCGTCTTCAGCCTGCCGGGCGGGCTGGAGAGCGTGACGCCGGGGGAGACGCGGCTCACGCGATTTCAGGCCTTGGGCGAGAGCTGGCGCGGCGCGGTGCGGCGGCTTGCCGGGTCGCGCACGCCATGGGTCGTCGTCACCTATCTGCCGGAAAGCGACATACTGGGGCCGCTCCAGCGGGTTCGCAACATAGGGCTCGTGGTCGTCGCGATCGTGGCTGTGATGACGGCGATTTTCAGTGCACTTCTGGCGCGTGCCCTGACCAAACCGATCAAGGCTCTGGCCGCACAGGCGAGCCATATTTCCAAGGGCGAATTCGACGATACGCCGCTACCATCGATGCGGATGAAGGAGCTCGACGAAACGGGCCAGGCGATGCGCCGCGCGACGAGTTGGCTGCGTGACTACAGGCGCGAGAACGAGACGCTGACAGGACAGCTGCGCGAGGCCGGCCGCGTTCTCGAGCGGCGCGTGGAAGAGCGAACCGAGCAACTGGCCCACGCCAATCGCGAATTGGAGGAGGCGAACCGCAACACCAGCATGCTGGCGCATGAACTGGACCATCGGGTCAAGAACCTGTTCGCGATCACCTCCTCGCTCGTCTCGCTGGCCGCGAGCCATGCAACCACGCCGCAGGAGGTGGCCGACGAAGCGCGCGGACGCATCAATGCGCTGGCCCGCGCCCACTCCGACACGCAAGGCGCTACGGAGACGCGGCTGGCGTCGATCGTCAAAAGCGTGCTCGAACCCTATGCTGGGACCGATGACTTCCGGATCAATATCGCCGGCGAGCCCCTGACGGTCTCAAGATCCAACGTCACGCCAATCGGCCTGATCCTTTACGAACTGGCCACCAACGCCGCGAAATACGGCGCTCTCGGCCATCCGGGCGGCCAAGTGGACGTCACCTGGGAATGCTCGGCGAGCGGCGTCGTTACGCTGGTATGGTCCGAACGGTCGACCGCGCCCGCCGGCGATGGGGGCCAGTCCGAGACGGAACCGAGTGGGTTCGGCTCGATCATGCTGGAGGCCATGGCACACCGGCTCGACGCGACGGTCGAGCGTGCCATGACGTCCACTGGCCTGCGGGTGACCTTGACCATGAAGGAGCTGGAGGAATACCACGACGCACCGCACCGCGCACCCGCGCCAGATCCGTTGCAATCCGCAACGCGGCCGGCGAATCGGAGCAAGCGTTCAGCGGAGAGCGGCTGAGGTCTCGTCCCCGCGCGAGCGGTCCCCCAGCACATAACCGACCAGATGATTGGCGTAATAGGCGTAGCCTTCGATCGAGGCGTGGAACCCGTCGCGGGAAAAGCCCGCCGGCTCGACCCGGGGAAGCGACGTCGAGGCGATGGCGCCGCGCTCGACGCACAGCCGCGCGCCCATGCGGCGGATAATCCGGGCGCGCAGTTCTAGCACATGGGCGAGGCCGCGCGGCAGCGCCGGCACGCGCTTGAGGTCGACTGGCGGCGACCAGACGATGCGCGCCTCCGGCCATTTGGCCTTGAGCGCGTAGAGGAGGCCCCCGAAGCCCTTCTTGAACTTGCGGGCGCCATGAAAATTCTTGGCGTCGTTGGTGCCGATCATCAGGACAATATGGGTGAAGGCCTCGCGCGCCAGATTGGGCACGACATGGTCGCGCACCTCGGCCGAAACGGCGGAGTTGGAGCCCGCCGTCCGCCAGAACACCGAAAGACCGGTCAGCGCGTAGAGCCGCTCGGCGAGCTTCGGGGCGAGACTGTCCTCGATATTGGTGACGCCGATGCCGGCCGCCGAACTGTCGCCGATGACCAGCAGCCTGATCCTCGCGTCGCGGATCGCCTCGGTGCCGAAAAGGCCAAAGACGCCGCCGTCCGGCGGCGGCATACGCTCGATCCGCCGGCGAGCGGCAATGCCCTGCCAGACATAGACCGGGAACATCAGCCAGGAGAGGAATGCGGTTTGGAATGACACGGAAGGTCGGCTCCGCTGATCCTTGTTGGGGGCGCCGGAGAAGATATGGCCGCGCGCCGCGTCTGGCGACCCCTGATCGCCCCGATTTTCCAATCAGGCCTTGAGAATTTCGACGCCGGGTAGCGGCTTGCCCTCCATCCATTCCAGAAAAGCCCCGCCTGCCGTCGAGACATAGGTAAAATCCTCGGCGACGCCGGCCTGGTTGAGCGCGGCGACCGTATCGCCGCCACCGGCGACGGAGGTGAGCTTTCCCGCCTTGGTCCGTTCCGCCGCATGGTGGGCCGCGGCCATGGTCGCCGTGTCGAAGGGCGGGATTTCGAAGGCGCCGAGCGGGCCGTTCCAGACCAGCGTCTTCGCCTTGTCGAGCCAGGCGGTTATCACCTTCACCGTCTCCGGACCGGCATCGAGGATCATCGCGTCGGCCGGCACGTCGTCGACCCGGACGGCCTCACTGTCGGCGCCCGCCTTGAACTCGCGGGCGACGACCGCGTCGACGGGCAGCACGATCTCGCAGCCGGCGTCTTTCGCCGTCGCCATGATCGCCCGAGCCGTGTCGGCCAGATCGTGCTCGCACAGGGACTTGCCGACGTCCTTGCCTTGCGCGGCAAGGAAAGTGTTGGCCATGCCGCCGCCGATAACCAGCGCGTCGACACGTTGGACGAGGTTCGAGAGGAGGTCGATCTTGGTCGAGACCTTGGCGCCGCCGACGACCGCGAGGACCGGCCGGGCGGGATCGCCGAGGCCCTGTTCCAGCGCTTCCAGCTCGGCCTGCATGGTTCGGCCGGCATAGGACGGCAGATGCCGGGCGAGGCCCTCGGTCGAGGCGTGCGCACGATGCGCGGCGGAGAATGCATCGTTGACGTAAATGTCACCGAGCGAGGCGAGGCGGTTGACGAAGTCCTCGTCATTGGCTTCCTCGCCCGCATGAAAACGGGTGTTTTCCAGAAGCACGACGTCGCCGTCCTTGAGTCCGGCGACGATGCCGGCGGCAACCGGCCCGACGCAATCGTCGGAAAAGCCGACCGGCATGTCGAGCATCTCGGCCAAAACGGGCGCCAGGGGCTCGAGCGACATCTCGGGGTTCGGCTTGCCCTTCGGCCGGCTGAAATGGGCCAGCAGGACGACACGGCCGCCCTTGTCGGAGATTTCGCGGATCGACGGCAGGATGCGGCTGATGCGGGTCCGGTCGGAGACCTTGCCGTCCCGCATCGGCACGTTGAGATCGACCCGGAGAAGCACGCGCTTGCCCGCGACGTCGGCGTCGTCGAGCGTCTTGAACTGGGTGGACATCAGTGTCTCCTCTCCGACGGCCTTGGGCCCTACAGCCGCGGCTGCGCGATGCCGGTCCCTTTTATGGTTGAGACCGCACCCGGGGCAAGCGGTCGAGCTGTTTCGCGAGCCTAAGCTTTTCTTACGGCTGAAGAACCCGAAGCGCGCCGACGAGCGCTTGCCAATAGGGCACCGTCCGGCTCGCGCGGAGCGGCAACCACCGCGGCTCAACTTGCGTCGTCGCTCGCGCCGCGTCGTCTCAGTCGGCGTGCCAGCGCCAAAAGGTCGTTCAGGTTGAGGAACAGGGGGAATTGGCCGCTGCGGTCGCCCTTTGGCTCGAGCGACAGGCCGGCGTCGACGACGATGCCATCCGTACCGGTTTCGCGCACGATCAACTCGATCGGCCGGACCGTGACCCGGTCGCCATATTCGGCCCGCCCGCCGAGGCGCCCAATCATCATGTCCGAGATCGACACTTCCTTCTCGGCTTCGGTCAGATCCGCGTCATAGGCCGTGACGAGTCTGCTGGCGGGCGCGGCCGGGTCGACGGAGAACTCGCCGAAGAACTCGGCGTCGTCAGGGCTGAGACGAGCGGGGCTGGCGAACAACCGGTCGAGCAGCGGAGGATAGCGCGGCGAAATGAACAGATAGACGTAATCGTGGGCGCGCAGGCGCCCCGCATACTGATAGCCCATCGACCGGCCATCGCGGATGACGAGAGAGGGACGTGCCCAGCGGGGCACACGTTCTCCCCGGGCTACAGGACTGTCGGGCACGACGCGATAGGACAGCAGTTCGTGGTCGGCTGTACCCGGCAACTCCAATTCGACCTTTTCGATCGGGCCGATCCGTGGCGGTACGACAAGGCCGAGCCGCCGGGCGACCATGCCGAGGGTCCAGCCCTGTACGAGCAGCGATGCCAGGACGATGATGAAGGCCGTATTGAAGAACAGCCGTGCGTCGTCGAGCCCGCCGATTAAAGGGACGATGGCCAAGAGAATGGATACCGCGCCCCGCAAGCCGACCCAGGACACGAAGGCACCCTCGCGGCGTTTGAAGTCGAACGGCAGCAGACAGAGCCAGACCGCTATAGGCCGCGCGACAAAAATGAGAAACGCGGCCAGCGCGATCGCCGGAAGGAGAATATCGCCGAACTGCGAGGGTGTCGCCAGCAGTCCGAGGATCAGGAACATCACGATCTGGGCGAGCCAGGTCAACCCGTCCTGGAAGCGCTTCAGACTGGCCGCCGTACGCAAGCCGCTGTTGCCGGCATAGAGCCCGGCGACGTAGACCGCGAGAAAGCCGGAGCCATCGAGCGCACCGGTGACGGCGAAGATCAGCATGGCCAAGGCGAGGGTGAAGATCGGCAGCAGCCCGCGATCGATCCTGAGTCGCGTTATCAGCGTCCGGATCATCCAGCCGCCCGCAAAGCCGAAGACGAGACCGAGCCCCATCTGCCGCCCGAAGCCGGCAAGAACCTCGATGCCCAGTCCCTCCAGTCCGCCGCCTCCGCTGGCAAGAAGCTCAACCAGCGCAATGGTCAAAAAGATTGCCATCGGGTCGTTGGTTCCCGACTCGATCTCCAGCAGCGAACGCACCCGCTCGCGGATGTTCACGCCGCCGACGCGAAGCAGGAAGAACACCGCAGCCGCATCCGTCGATCCCACGATCGCCCCCAAAAGCAGCCCTTCGACGATCGGCAGGCCGAGAAGCCAGGAGGCGGCAAAGCCAAAGAGCACCGCCGTGAGAAGAACCCCGAAGGTCGCGAGTGTGATCGCCGGCAGCGCCGCCTGCCGGAAGGATTGCAGCGAGGTGCCGAAGCCGGAATCGAACAGGATGACCGCCAGCGCCAGCGTGCCGACGAAATACGCGAGGCTGGCATTGTCGAAGTCGATGCCGAGACCGTCGACGCCCGCCAACAGGCCGATCGACAGGAATAGGAGAAGGAGGGGTGCGCCGAAGCGGAATGCGAGAAGGCTCGAAAAGGCGGCCAGCAGGATGAGCGCGGTGCCGACGAGGATAATAAGGTAGAGCGATTCGAGCATCGGTCGGAACGGGCATTTCGGAATAGGGCAGCCCCCCGTCAGCGCTCGCCGCCGCGGGGAGACTGCATGTTATAAGACATCGTGCCCTTGGCCGGGATAGAGACCACCCGAGAAGGTTGCGCCGCCTCTCTGTCTTCTCTCCAAAAGCCCCCAGCGGCACCTACGCTCGGCGTCTCCCCCTGAAGTCCAAATGGGTATGGCCTAAACCGACTGGCTGCGGACGGAGCCTTCGTATGCTGCTCGCGCCGATCATGCGAGCAGGGCTGCCAACCCTCGGCAGCCGACTTTTCCGATTCGCGGATGCGCCGGGGCTAAACCGGTCCGCTCCGACGTCGATCGCATGCAACGCAATTACCCCGCCTTGGCAAGGGCGACGGCGGTGTCCGACATGCGGTTGGAGAAGCCCCACTCGTTGTCGTACCAGGACAGGATGCGCACGAAGGTGCCGTCCAGGACCTTGGTCTGGTCCATGTGGAAGACCGAGGAGTGGCTGTCGTGGTTGAAGTCGATGGAAACCAGCGGTTCGTCGGTATAGCCGAGAATGCCCTTCAGCTTGCCGTCGGCGGCCGCCTTGATCGCCGCGTTGATTTCCTCGACCGAGGTCTCGCGCTTGGCGATGAAGTTGAGATCGACGACGGAAACATTCGGGGTCGGCACGCGGATGGCGACTCCGTCCAGCTTGCCGTTCAGCTCCGGCAGCACCAGGCCGACGGCCTTGGCGGCGCCCGTCGAGGTCGGGATCATCGACATGGCTGCGGCGCGGCCGCGGTAGAGATCCTTGTGCATCGTGTCGAGCGTCGGCTGGTCGCCGGTATAGGAGTGGATCGTCGTCATGAAGCCCTTTTCGATGCCGACGAGCTCATTCAGGACGTAGGCGACGGGTGACAGGCAGTTGGTCGTGCACGATGCGTTGGAGACGACGAGGTCGTCCTTGGTCAGCGTGTCGTGGTTGACGCCGTAAACGATGGTCTTGTCGGCGCCGGTCGCGGGAGCGGAGACGAGCACCCGCTTGGCGCCGGCTTCCAGATGCAGGGACGCCTTGTCCTTGGCGGTGAAGATGCCGGTGCATTCCATGGCGACGTCGACGTCGAGTTCGCCCCAGGGCAGGTCCTTGGGGTCGCGGATCGCGGTGACCTTGATCGATTTGCCGCCATCGATGCTGATGGTGTCGCCGGCGACGGTCACCTTGGCCGGGAAACGGCCATGGACGGAATCATAGCGCAGGAGATGGGCGTTGGTCTCGACCGGACCCAGGTCGTTGATGCCGACCACCTCGATGTCGGTCCGTCCGGATTCGACGATCGCCCGCAACACATTGCGGCCGATGCGGCCGAAGCCATTGATTGCAACGCGAACTGTCATTGATCCGTCTCCTTCGATGGCGCGCCCTGCCGGCAAATGTCGCGGGGGTATCGCGGTCGCCTTGGGCTGTACAGAAGCAGGCGGTCCGGATCAATATTCGGCTTGCTCAGCTTTTTTAACGCACACGCTGAATTTCGGCGTCGCGGGGGCCTCCGAACGGGACCGCGACGTCGCTCACAGGATCAGTCCGTGTCGGTATGGGTCGTTTCGGCGCTGCTGCCTTGCTGCAATTCGCGCCGCGCCGCGACCGCGGCAACGACGGCTTCCGCGGTGATGCCGAAATGCTCGTAGAGATCGGCGGCGCGGCCGCTGGCGCCGAAGCCGGTCATGCCGATAAAGATTCCGTCGCGGCCGATGAAGCGGTCCCAAGCTTGGCGGATTCCGGCCTCGATCGCGATATTGACGGTATCGTGGTCGAGGATCGCGGCTCGGTATTCCCGGCTTTGCTGCTCGAACAGCTCGAAGCATGGCACCGAAACGACCCGGGTATGCACGCCGTCCCGCTCAAGGCGCGTGCGCGCCTCCAGGGCGATCTGAACCTCAGACCCGGTGGCATAGATCGTTACCTCCGCCTCGCCCGAGGCCGGGCTGATCTCATAGGCGCCGCGGGCGCTGCGGTTCTCGTCGTGCTTGTCGAGCCGCAAAGCCGGAAGGTCCTGGCGGCTGAGGGCCAGCACCGACGGCGCGTGCCGCGATTCAAGAGCCAGCTGCCAGCATTCCACCGTCTCGACGGCATCGGCCGGACGGAACACCTGCATCACCGGCATCGCCCGCAGCGAGGCAAGATGCTCGACCGGCTGGTGCGTCGGCCCATCCTCGCCGAGGCCGATCGAATCATGCGTCATCACATAGATCACCCGCTGGCCCATCAGGGCCGACAGGCGCATCGCGCCGCGGCAATAGTCGGAGAACACCAGAAACGTACCCGAATAGGGGATGACGCCGCCATGCAGCGCCAGGCCATTCATTACCGCGGCCATGGCGTGTTCGCGGATACCGTAATGGACGAAGCGGCCGGAATAGTCGCCGGGGACGATGTCCGGAGTCTGGCTGGTGCGGGTGTTGTTGGAGCCGGTCAGATCGGCCGAGCCGCCGATTGTCTCCATCACCACGCCGTTGATGATCTCGAGCGCCATTTCCGAAGCCTTGCGGGTGGCGACGGTGGGTCGCTCCTCGTTCAGCGTGCGCTTGTAGCGCTGAATGGCCTGGACGAAACCGCTCGGCAGATCGCCGCGCATCCGCCGCTCGAAATCGCCCCGAATCTCGGCGTCGATCTCGGCGAAGCGTTTTTGCCATTCCTTGCGGCGCGTGCTGGAGCGCAGCCCGGAGATCCGCCACTGGTCGCGGATCTCGGCGGGAACCTCGAATGGCTCATGGTCCCAGCCGAGCGCCTTGCGGGTTGCTGCGAGTTCCTTCGACCCGAGAGCCGATCCATGCACCTTGGCGGTTCCCGCCTTGGTCGGTGCGCCATAGCCGATCGTGGTCTTGCAAGCGACCAGGGTCGGCCGGTCGCTTGCCTTGGCCGCTTCGATCGCTGCGGCGATCGCATCGGGGTCGTGGCCGTTGCATCTGAGCGTGTTCCAGCCGCTCGCCGCGAAGCGCGCCGCCTGATCGGTCGAGTCTGTTAGCGATACCTCGCCGTCGATGGTGATGCCATTGTCATCCCACAAGACGATGAGCTTGTTCAGTTCGAGATGGCCGGCGAGCGCGAGCGCTTCCTGGCTGATGCCCTCCATCAGGCAGCCATCGCCAACGAGCACATAGGTGTAGTGGTCGACGATCCCGTTGCCGTAGCGCGCGTTCATGATGCGCTCGGCGAGCGCCATGCCGACGGCGTTGCCGAGACCCTGGCCGAGCGGTCCGGTTGTGGTCTCGATTCCGGCCGCATGGCCGAATTCGGGGTGTCCTGCGGTCCTGGCGCCGAGCTGGCGGAAGTTCTTGATCTCATCAATGTCGATGTCGTCGTATCCGAGCAGATACAGGAGGCTGTAGAGCAGCATCGAGCCATGCCCGGCCGACAGCACGAAACGGTCGCGGTCGGCCCAGTCGGGATCGCGCGGGTCGAAGGTCAGGAAGCGGGTGAACAGTACAGTGGCAATGTCGGCGGCGCCCATGGGAAGGCCCGGATGACCAGACCCGGCGGCCTCGACGGCGTCGGCCGACAGGAACCGGATGGCGTTGGCCATCTGGCGATGCAGGTCGGGTGTTGTCATCAAGGACGCTCCGATTGACGGCCTGACGGCCATGACGCGCGGCAGTCATCACATGGCTATGCTACTGTCAACAAACGAAGACCGCATCCTGGCGCGACGGAACGGGGGGATCGCGCCACCACACCGCTTTTCATGATCAGCCCGAAACGCTAGACCATTAAAGGCCATGCGCGCATTCGCGGAAGGTATATGTCAAACTGGGCTTTGCCCGCAGGTTGGTGTCAGGGGGACGACGCGATGTCGTCGAAAGATCCGTTCGAGGCGGCGCGCTTGCGTCTTCGGACCGCGATGGAGCGGCTGGAACATGCCGTCGAGAAGCGGGAGGAGCGGGAATCTTCCCTGCGGGGCGGCGAAGCCGAGATTCAGCGCATGACGGCCGATCGCGGCCGACTGGCACGCGAACTGGATGCGGCGTTGGCGAGGGGCGAACGGCTTGATCGCGCCAACCGTGAGGTCTCGCAGCGACTCGTCGACGCCATGGAGCGGGTCCGTGGCGTGCTCGAACGCCACAAGTAAGCACAGCGGAGAGAGGTCGAATGCCCCAGATCGTCGTCACTATCGACGAAAAGACCTATCGCATGGCCTGCGGCGAGGGGGAGGAGGCTCACCTGACCGTTCTCGCGGCGGAGGTCGATGGCCGGATCGCCGAGCTCAGGAAAAGTTTCGGACAGATAGGCGATCTCCGTCTGATGGTCATGGCGGCCATCATGGGTTCGGACGAATTGTTCGAGGCCCGGCAACGGATCCGCGAGCTCGAGAACATAATTGCCGAACATTCCGTCCGTTCTGAGGAGTTCGACGGCGCGCGCCATGCGGAGCGCACCCATTTCGTCGATAGCCTTAACGAGACGGCGGAAGCACTGGAGCGGCTCGGCGCACGGCTTGAGGACCGGTAGGTCAATCGATACGGACCGGCGACACCTTGCCGCAGGCATCGCTGCGGGGGCTGAGCGTTGTTGCGGCGCGAAGCGGCCCTAGTTTCGCTCCCATGAGCACCGTCCATTCGCCCGCCTCCATCGCTTCCATCCGTCGGAAAAGCCGCTTCCGGCATGCCGTTGTCGCCTCGCTGTTGGTACCGCTCGCCGCGTTTGTCCTTTCCGGCTGCGCAGCCGTGCTTAATGCTGCGACCAGCGGCGACGGCTACAGTGTTGTTGACGACATCCGCTACATGCCAGGCGAGCGCGGCACCTACGATCTCTATATCCCGGCGACGGTATCGCCAAAAACGCCGGTTGTCGTCTTCCTCTATGGCGGTGGCTGGGATTCGGGATCCAAGGATATGTACCTGTTTGTCGGTCAGTCGCTGGCAAGCGAGGGGGTCATCGTCGCCATTCCCGACTATCGCCATTATCCGCAGGTGCGATTCCCCGGCTTCATCGAGGACGCCGCCAAGGCGACGGCGCGAATCGCCAGGACCGTGCGCGGCGGCGCCTACGCCATGCCGGGCGGTCCGCACCCGCTGTTCCTGATGGGTCATTCGGCCGGCGCCGAGATCGCTGGCCTGCTGGCGACGGACGAGACCTGGCTGGCGCAGGAAAGGCTATCCTCGCAAAGCCTCGCGGGCTTTATCGGCCTTGCCGGTCCGTATGATTTTCTGCCGCTGACGGAGGAGCGCTACAAGGCGATCTTTCCGGAAGAGCAGCGCGCCGCGAGCCAGCCGATCAACTTCATCGACGGCGGGGAATCGCCGATGCTTTTGATCGCGGGCGAAGACGATACGACTGTCAGTCCGAAGAACACCCGCTCGCTGGCCGCGAAAATGCGCGCGTCGGGCGGTTCGGTGACCGAAACGATCTATCCGGACGTCGATCATTTAGGGGCGATCACCGCCTTCGCGACCGCCATCCCGCTCAATGACACCGCAATCCGCGACCAGACGCTGGACTTCATCCGGAAGAACGCGCGGTGAACGCGCTGGCGAACTACGGCCCCCGGCAACTTCCGGGGACGCAACCGCTCGAGGGACATGGCGTCAGGGTGGAGCCGATCGTCGACGCCCGTCATTTCGACGCGCTGTTCGCGGCCTTTTCCAAAGACCGCAAGAGCGAGATCTTCGATCATCTGCCCTACGGGCCATTTGCCGACCAAGCGGCGTTCCACCGTTGGGCCGAAGCGACCTATCTCGCCGACAACATCCGGTTTCACGCGATCCTGCCGTCGGCCGCAGGCCGGGCGGAAGGGGTCGCTGCGCTGATGCGAACGGATACGGCGAACGGCGTAACCGAGATCGGTCACATCTGTCTCTCACCGTCGCTGCAGCGCAGCCGCGCAGCGAGCGAAGCGTTCTATCTGATCATGAAACGGGTATTCGACGAACTGGGCTACCGTCGCCTCGAATGGAAGTGCGACGATCGCAACCAGCCATCGAAACGGGCCGCCGAGCGTTTGGGTTTCGTACATGAAGGGCTGTTTCGCCAGCACATGATCGTCAAGGGCCGCAATCGCGATACCGCCTGGTATGCGATCATCGACCAGGACTGGCCGAGGGTCAGATCGGGTTTCGAGGCCTGGCTGGCGCCGGACAATTTCGACGCTGCGGGTCGCCAGCGGCGCGGACTGACCGAGATGCGCGAGAGCCTCGCAAAAGCCGACTTGACTTAGAGCGCGCTCGAAGCGGTAGCCTTGCAAACATCGTGACGAGACACGGATAGGCATGAAGATCGGTGAACTGGCAAAGCGCTCTGGCCTGACGGCTCATACGATCCGCTACTACGAGTGGATCGGATTGCTCCCCTATGCTGACCGGGATTCTTCGAGGCAGCGAGACTACGACGCGTCGATCTTGACGTGGCTCGAGTTCCTCGCGCGCCTGAAGGCAACTGGAATGCCGATCAGAGAGATGCTGCGATACGCCGCACTTCGGGAACAGGGCGCAATAACCGAGGCCGAACGCAGCGAATTGCTCGAACGGCATCGCATAAACGTTCGCGGGCAGATCGCCGAACTGCGGAACAGTCTTCTCGTCCTCGATGCCAAGATCACCGGCTATGCCGGATCCAAGCAGAGGAAGAAAAATCGTGATTCAGAATCAAACCACCCACGAAAGCAGGCTTGAACGAGGCCGGCGCGCGCTCGCCGAGATCGATGGGGAGGCCGGCGAGAAAGTGGTGTCGTCGTTAGCCGATATCGCGCCCGATTTTGCTCGTTATCTGATCGAATTTCCGTTTGGCGACATCTATTCCAGGCCCGGTCTCGACATTCGCAGTCGCGAGATCGCGACCATTGCCGCCCTAACTGCGATGGGGACGGCCGCGCGGCAATTGAAGGTTCACATAGAAGCCGGATTGAATGTCGGTCTGTCCCGAGACGAAATCACTGAAATCATCATGCAGATGGCGGTCTATGCCGGTTTTCCGGCGGCACTCAACGGATTGTTCGCTGCCAAGGACGTTTTCTCCGTCCGAGACGATGCGGATAAAGAGCGGGCGTGAGGGGCCATCGGTCGTCGGCAACTTATCCTCTGGCGGGGACGATGGTCACCAGGGCGTCGGACGGGTAGATCGACTCGAACAAGACGCCGTCGCCTGGCATGAAACGCATCAGGGTCCGGCCTTCGCTGTCGGCCATCTCGAGCGTTCCGTCGCGCGACGAGCGCCATTGCGAGACGCTTTGCAGGGTGGGCGAGCCGGCGCAATCCGGGCCGACCGGAGCGTCGGCAAAGCCGACCTTGAGGTTCGGCCGCGCCGCTATCTTGCAGGTCGCGCCGCTACGCAGGTCGATCAGACGCACGGCGTTCAGTCGAGGGGTGTCGGACACGGCGCTCGACACCGGCGCAGTAGCGGCCAGCATCGTCACGCCAGCGACCGGCTCCGTCGCCGTAACCGGTGCGCCCTGCAGGCCGGCGACGAAAACGGAAGCGGCAATTCCGGCCCCAAAGGCCGTCGCGGCAAAGTTCATATCGGTTCCCTCACGAGATTGTCGAGGGACCAATATGCTCCCTATAACCTTAAGCGAAGGTTGACGCGGGGCGAGAGCGTTAGCGAAGCGTTCAGTTCCGGCGCGGGAGGATGCCTGCCTTAACCGATTCCGCAACGGGTGAAGCCGGCGTCTGTCCCTGGAACCAGTTGGTCAGGTTGCGGACGACGAGATCGCCCATCGCCCCCCGCGTATGGCGCGACGCGGAACCGACATGCGGCAGCAGCACCGTATTGGGCAGTGCGATCAGCCGGGAGGGTACGTGCGGCTCTTTCTCGAAGACGTCGAGGCCGGCAGCACGGATCGTTCCGTTTTCGAGAGCCTCGATCAGCGCCGGCTCGTCGATAGTCGTGCCCCGGCCGATATTGACGACGACGCCGTCGGGCCCGAGCGCCTTCAAGACCTTGGCGTCGACGGCCCGCTCTGTGGCCGCGCCGCCGGGCGCCGCGATGATCAGCGTATCGACCGAGCCGGCGAGGCTTTCCAGGCTCGGAT
Organism: Aurantimonas marina; assembly: GCF_017183135.1. Classification (GTDB taxonomy): domain Bacteria; phylum Pseudomonadota; class Alphaproteobacteria; order Rhizobiales; family Rhizobiaceae; genus Aurantimonas; species Aurantimonas marina. The sequence goes on from NZ_JADDXW010000013.1 coordinate 81,594, forward strand.
GGTAACGATAGGCGACATCGGCGCGCTCCGAGCGGTTGTGATATTCGATCGGCACGCCGAAGGCCTCGAGGCGCCGGGCGATGGCAAGACCGATGCGTCCGAGACCCATGATGCCGGCGGTGCGCCCGCGCAGCGTCATCGGCGTCAGCGGGTAATTTCCCTGGCTTTCCCACCGGCCCTCGCGCAGGTGCTTTTCCGCCGCGTAGAGTTCGCGCACGGTCATCAGGAGAATGGCGAGCGTGGTGTCGGCGACTTCGTCGGTCAGTACGTCGGGTGTGTTGGTGACCATGACGCCCTTGGATGTCGCGTGCTTCACATCGACGCCGTCGTAGCCGACGCCGAAATTGGCGACGATCTCGAGATTGGGCAGCGCGTCCATCATGTCGGCCGGCACCGCTCCCATCAGCGCGATCCCGCGCACGGCGTCGCGACGTTCCTGGCTCAGCTTCGACACATCGCGATCGGGAACATGCTCGACATCGAACGTCCTCTTCAGCGTGTCGAACGTATCGGGGTTCAGCTTGCCGGGGACGAGGATGGTTACGGAGGATAGGTCGGACATAAGGGCTCCCTTGGAAAAGTGTGGATCGAAGAATTGCGACGGGTTAGTCGGGCCAGGCGAATTCGCTGGACTGTCTGATCTTGAGTTCCGGGGTGATGAGGATGGTCTCCTCGTTTGCCGGCTGGCCCTGGAGGCGGTCGAGCAGGGCGCCAGCCGCCCGCCGTCCGACCTCGCTCTGGCCGTTCGCGACGGTGGTCAGCGAGGGTGTCGCGATCGCCGCCTCGTCGATGTCGTCATAACCGATCACCGCGATGTCGACGCCCGGCCGAAGCCCCGCGCGGGACAACCCATACATGACGCCGAGCGCGACGAGATCGGAAAAGCAGACGATCGCGGTGGGCCGGTTCTCGATGGCGAGAAAAGCGGATACGGAATCGAAGCCGGAATGGCGGTCGCGCGGACCTTTGATGCGCCATGCGCCGCGAAATTCGATGCCGCCGCGAGCCAGCGCGGCCAGATAGCCGGCCTCCCGGTCGCGCCCGGTAGAGGTCATCGCCGTGCCGCCGATCATCGCGATCGACCGGTGTCCGCGCCCGATCAGATGATCGACGGCGAGCCCCATGCCGTAGGAATCGTCCCCGCGAAAGCCACAGACGCCAGAGCCCTCGATCGTGCGGGCGATCAGCGTCACGGGCAATTCGTTTTCCTCGGCCAGGTGGATGTCGCTGGCCGGGGTGCCGATGGCCGGTGACAGAATCAGCCCATCGGCACCAAGCTGCAGCATGGTATCCACGAAGGATCGCTGCTTGGCCAGTTCGTCGTGATGGTTGCACAGGATGAAGGTCTGGCGGCGCCGGTCGAGCTCATCCTCGACGGATTTCAGGATCTCACCGAAGAACGGATTCATGATGTCGTGGACGCAGACCCCGAGAATGCCGGATTTCGACGTGCGCAGCGAGGCCGCGCGCCGGTTGTAGATGTAGCCGAGATCGCGCGCCGACTGCTTGATGCGTTCGCGCGTGACCTCCGCGACCAGAGGGCTGTCGCGCAGGGCCAGCGATACGGTTGCGGTCGAAAGACCCAGCGAATCCGCGATCGTCGACAGTTTGACCTTCTGCGCCACCTAGGACCGCTCCCCCCATTTCCACCGATGCTCCGACGATCTATGGCAAACACCGGCGGCCGCGCAAAGCCCTGTCGTTTCGTTCCCTACAACGAACGGTAGGGGCGCCGGCTCAATCACCCGCCGCAATGTCCATCGTCGGCCCCGCGCGGGTGTCGGCGAGGTTTTGCGCCATACGCCCCAACAGCTTGCGCAGCGTCTTGCGCTCGCGGCTGGAAAAGCCGGCCAGCGCGTCGCGATCGACGGCCTTGCGCGCCGCGCCCACCGCATCGACGATGGCTGTGCCTCTGTCAGTCAGATGCGCGTGGCTCTGGCGTCCATCGCGCTCGGAACCCCGCTTCTCGACGAGTCCTTGAGCGATCAGGCGGGTCACGGTCTTGGTGATTGTCGGCGGCCGCACCGACAGGCGCTCGGCCAGTTCGCGCAGGGACACGCCGTCCTCTTCGCTGATTGCCAGCAGCACCGTGTCCTGTCCGGGATAGAGATCGAGCGTTGCCAGTCGTCCCGCCAGAGCGGTTCGCGCGACGCGTGCGGCGACGCCCAGATGCGTCGTCACCGAACGCTTCCTCTGCTTCTTCCCCGCCATCTTGTCCCCATCCCTTTTCGCAGGGCAAAATGACGAAGCGCCGCTATGTTGTCCACCTTGTTTGCCCGCTACCCTCATGTAAGGGAACATCGTCACGAACCAGATAAGTCAGGCTCATCACGAGGATCGACCATGCGGCCACGCTACGAGGAGATGACGAGCGAGGAACTCGCTGCCGAGCGTTTAAGGCTGGACGCGGCTGTCGCGGTCGTTCCCATCGCCGCCGTGGAGCAGCATGGGCCGCATCTGCCGCTCGGCACCGATGCGATGCTGGCCGATGCGATGGTCGAGACGGTTCTGGCGATACTGCCGGTGGCGCGCCCCGTGACGTTTCTGCCGACGGTGCGGATCGGCAAGTCCACCGAACATGCGCGGCTTGCCGGTACGCTCAGCCATGACTGGCGGACGGCGACTGCGGCGCTGATCGAGATCGGCGAGGGGCTCGCGGCCAACGGCTTTCGCCGTCTCGTCATCGTCAATGCCCATGGCGGCAACACGCCGGTCATGGACACCGCCGCGTTGGAACTGCGCAAGGCGCATGGTGTGCTGGCCGCGACCTGTTCGTGGCTGCGCTTCGGCATCCCAGACGGCTTGCTGCCGAAAGAGGAGATCGCCACCGGCATTCATGGCGGTGCGGTCGAGACGTCGCTGATGCTGCATTTCCGTCCGGACCTCGTGCGGACCGGCGCGGTGCGCAATTTCGCCTCCTTGCAGAGCGATCTCGACGGCTCGGCGAAGCGGCTCAGGGCGCATGGCCGGCTCGGTTTCGGCTGGATGGCCGAGGACCTCAATCCGGCGGGCGTCGTCGGCAACGCCGCACTGGCCACGGCGGCGATCGGCGCGGCGATCGCTGCCTATCAGGCAAAGGCATTCTTGGAATTCCTCGATGACGTGCTAGCCTTCGAACTGTTGCGGTTGCGCGATCCGTGACGGCCGAATGGCGGTAGCCGTCAGGAATCCATCCATAGCCGCAAGAGGTTCGATCGCGTCTTCATCACCCGGTCGAGGGTTTGCCGTGGGACGGCCGCGTGCCGCAGTTCCTCCACGGTGGTATCGAGATCGAACAGGATTTCCCGCTGTTCCGCATGCCGGACCTGACTGCGCGCCCAGCCAACGGCCACCCGGCGCGTCCCACGCGTGACCGGGTCGACACGGTGAAGGGTGGTCGAGGGGTAGGCGACCAATTGGCCGGGTTCCAGCTTGACCTCTTCCTCGCCGGCGGTGGTTTCGATGATCAGCGCGCCGCCATCGTATGTCTCAGGGTCATCGAGGAACAGCGTGAAGGAGATATCGGTCCTGATGCCCCCGATCATCGCGTCGTCGACATGACTGCCATAGGCCATGCCTGGCTCGTAGCGGGAGAGGATCAGGGGCGTCAGCCGGCTCGGCCGAGCGAACATGCGGAACAGGGCGTTGTCCTCGATGCGTTTGGCAAGCGTCGCGCGCAGGGCGTCGACCCCGTTGTCGCCGCGCCCCGCCTGGAGATTGTTCTTGACCGCGCGGGCATGCCACCCAGCGGTGGCGCGGCCGTCCACGAACTGGGCCGCGTCGAGCACAGCGCGCGCATTCTTTACCTCGTCCTGGCTCACAACGTCGCCGATTACCAAATACATTTAGAATTCCTTGCTTTAATACTGCAAATTCCGTCAGGTTATCTTTCTTTTGAATGGTTCTAATCAGAAAATTAGATTTGTTCTAAAGAATGATTTCCTTAAAAATTATAATATTTCCCTATAGACGTGGAAGTTCGTCTTGTGGCACGGGAAGAGTGGTCGAGCAACACTTTCGCATGCTCGATCCCAAGATTGAAGGAGCAAGTATGAATCATCGTCGCAAAATCTGGATGGGGGTCGGGGCTTTCGTGTTGGCCGGATCCGCGGCCTCGGCCGGGACGGCAACGGGTGAACTGGTGGACGCCGGTCCGCGAATTTATGCCGGAGAGGCGCAGGCCGAAAGCGCCTATCTGATCGCCGAAGCCGGGGAGTCCGGAGAGGCGGGACACGCCGCGGAAACGGGCGAAGCCGGCGAAAGTGGCGAGGCGAGCCCCACCAGCGAAGGCGGCAAGCCCAGCGAAGGAGGTGAAGGGGGCGAAGGTGGTGAAGGTGGCGCGTCTGCTGATCCTGCGACCGACGACGCAGCCTATTTCGCCGAACTTTTGATGATGCGCGGCCACCTCCTGACAGCCCAAGCGTTGCTGGATGCGGGCGAACCGGACATGGCCACCCCGCATCTGATGCATCCGCTGGTGGAGCATTATGAGCCCCTCGAAGCGGCGCTCGATGCCCGCAGCGTCCCGGAATTCGAAGAGCTTCTCGCGGCGATTGGGGGCGGCGATCCGGCGAACGCCTCGGAGGTCTCGGCGAAGATGACCGAGGCTCATCAGGCGATCGACCGAGCCGCCGATGGTCTCGATGCGTCGGCAAAGGCGCGCGGCCTCGTCCTGCTGTTGCGCGAAGCGGCGCAGGAATATGAACAGGGCGTCAAGGACGGCAAGGTCGAGAAACTGGTCGAATACCAGGATGCCTATGGCTTCGTGCTAGCGGCCGACGCCGTCCTCAACGGGCTGTCCGGGGCGGAGATTTCCGCTGAAGCGACCGAGGCATTCCACGGTGCCGTGCAAACGCTGAAGAAGGCCCTTCCCACAGCGACGCCGCCCGCCGGGGGACTGGTCGACGCCGGCGAACTCAGTGCGGCCGTCGCCAGGGCGGAATTGGCGACGTCCAACCTCTAGGCGTTATGGGGCCGGTCATGCCGCCGGCCCCATAAACTACGCATTCCGCCGGGTTGCCTCCATGAAGCTTCGCAGGACCGCGTTCATGCGGGTCTGATACCCAGGGCCCTCGGCCTTGAACCAGTCGAGCACGTCCTTGTCGACGCGCAGGCTGATCGGCGTCTTGGCCTCGGGATAGACGAGTTCGGCGTCCTTCCAGAAATCCGCGCCGAGGCTGGGACCTTCAGGGGCGTCGGGATTGTGATACAGTTCACCCCGGCGATCCATTTCGCGGATTTCCTCCAGCGTGGCTGTCTTCATAGTTTTGTCGCTCATCGCGACCACCTTTCCATGCCGTGATCAGACGGCGTTTGTTCCCGCGGGGAGTCCAAACCACCACGAAGCATTCGTCTTCGACGAGGCCGATCGCGACGAAACGCTCCTCTCCGTACTCTTCGCGACGATCTTCTTTTTGAGCGCAGAAGCCTTCGAAAATCCTGGCCGCGCGCACCATGTCGACACCGCGCTCGCGAAGCACTTGCTGTCGTTTTTCCTCATTCCATTCAAACTCCATCGGTGACCTCATGAATATTCGGCAATGTCGTGCGGGCTTAAAAAGCTTTTGCCCATGACCTGTATATACAATTCGAATATGCGATGCAACACCGTGCATTCGCGATCGGACTTGCCTATATCGTTGGCCGATCCAAGCAGGAGAGTTTGATGTCCGATACCGCCAGCCAAGCCGACGCGCAGATCCCCGTCACCGTCCTCACCGGCTATCTAGGATCCGGCAAGACGACGCTGCTCAACCGCATCCTGTCGGAGGATCACGGCCGCAAATTCGCGGTAATCGTCAACGAGTTCGGCGAGATCGGCATCGACAACGACCTCATCGTCGAATCCGACGAAGAGATCTACGAGATGAACAATGGCTGCGTCTGCTGCACGGTGCGCGGCGATCTGGTGCGCGTCGTCGAAGGGCTGACCCGTCGCAAGGGCCGCTTCGACGCGATCATTATCGAGACGACGGGTCTTGCCGACCCGGTGCCGGTGGCGCAGACCTTCTTCATGGACGAGGACGTGCGCGCCAAGACCAAACTGGATGCCGTCGTCGCGTTGGTGGACGCCAAGCATCTGCCGCTGCGCCTCAAGGACAGTCGCGAGGCCGAGGACCAGATCGCCTTTGCCGACGTGGTGCTGCTCAACAAGATCGATCTCGTCACGCCAGAGCAACTGGCGGTGGTCGAGGCGACGGTCCGTGCGATCAATCCGACCGCCGTGATCCATCGCACCGAGCGGGCTGGCATCGACCTGAAACGGGTGCTCGGGCAGGGCGCCTTCGATTTGAAACGCGTGCTCGACGACGATCCCGATTTTCTCAGCGGCGCGGAAGAGGCCCATGACGAGCACACCTGCGGCCAGGACTGCGACCATGATCACCATCACCACGGCCATGACCATGACGACCATGCGCATCACGACGACCACGACGCGGCTTCGCCCCTGCACGACGTGACGGTGAAATCCGTGTCGCTGCGCGGCGGCGAACTGGACAGCGAGAAATTCTTTTCCTGGATTCAGGCACTGACCCAGGAGCAGGGGCCTAACATCCTGCGCCTCAAGGGCATCATCGCCTTTGCTGGCGATCCGGACCGCTATGTCGTCCAGGGTGTCCACATGATCGTCGAGGGCGATCACCAAAGGCCATGGCGCGCCGACGAAAAGCACGAGAGCCGGCTGGTGTTTATCGGCCGCGAGCTCGACGCCGAGGAATTGTCGGCCGAGTTCGACGCTTGCGCGGCACGCCAGCGGGAAAATGCCTGATGCCGTCGATCGCGGCTTATGAATTTCCGGATTTCGTCGAGACTGCGGTTTTCCTGAAGGGGCAGCCGGTCTTCGCGGTCGCCGATGGTACCGTGCGCTTTCCGGCGGGCGGCGAGCGGGTTGTCGAGGCGCACCCGGGCGGTCTCCTGTCGGCCTGCTACGATCCGCACGGCCGGCGCCTTCTGACCGGCGGCGAGGACGGCCGTGTGGTGTCGGTGGACGGCGGCGGCGCGGCGACCGAGATCGCCTCGATCGGCCGCAAATGGATAGCTTCCGTTGCCGGCGGCCCAAGGGATACGGTGGGTTTCGCCTCGGGCAAGACCGCCTATGTCCGGCTCAGCGGCGGCGCGCTCAAGGAAATCGGCCACGAGCGCACGGTCGAGGATATCGCCTTCGCCCCGAAAGGCATCCGCGCGGCGACCGCCCGCTACGATGGTGCGTCGCTATTCTTTCCCGCGACCGACGCCGCGCCGGCCACGCTCGACTGGAAGGGCGCGCATCTCGGCATCGATTTCTCGCCCGACGGGCGCTTCCTCGTAACGGTCATGCAGGAAAACGCCCTGCATGGCTGGCGGATCGACGACGGCAAGCACATGAAGATGACCGGTTATCCGGCCAAGGTGAAGGATTGGTCCTGGTCGGCCAAGGGCAAGTTCCTGGCGACTTCCGGCGCGCCGGCGGCGATCCTGTGGCCGTTCTCCGGCAAGGACGGGCCGATGGGCAAGGCGCCGCTAGAACTGGGCACACGCGGCGACACGATGGTCACCGCGGTCGCCTGTCATCCGGCCGAGGACATGTTGGCGATCGGCTATGGCGACGGGATGATTCTGGCCGTGCGCTTCGCCGATTCCAAGGAAGCGCTGCTCAGGCGGGGCGGGGCGAGCCCGGTGAGGACGATGGCCTGGAGCGGCGAGGGCCGCCTGCTCGCCTTCGGCTCGGAATCCGGCGAGGCAGGCGTGATCGATATCGCGGGGTGATACCGAAGGTAGACGCTTTACGGGCTTACACCTGCTCGTCCTCGGCCGGCTCCTCCGTCACCGCCGCCTCGATCGTACAGACGAGCCCTTCCGGGCGGTAGTCGATCTTGACCTCGCCGCCGAACTCGGCGGCCATCGCCTGTTCGATTAGGCGTGAGCCGAAGCCCCGTGCCGCCGGCGCTTCGACCGGCGGACCGCCCGTCTCACGCCAGGTGAACGTCAGCTGTCGCGTGCCCTTGGCCGCCACGAGCCCCCATTCGATCGTCACCTGGCCGGTATCGTTCGACAGGGCGCCATATTTGGTGGCGTTGGTGGCGAGTTCGTGCAGGCCGAGCGCCAGCGCGAGGCTCTGCCGGGCGTTCAAGCGAAGATCCGGGCCGGACGACGCCACACGCGATTCATCCCGCAGCCAATGCGTTTCCAGGGAATTGGTGACGATTGCCGCTATCGGCGCCGACGTCCAACTCGTCTGAGTGAGGATGTCGTGCGCTTTGCCGAGTGCGATCAGCCGCGCGGAAAAGGCGGCGAGGCCTTCCTGAACGTTGCTTGCCCGGCGCAGCGTCTGGTTGGCGAGGGCATTGACCATGGCGAGCGTGTTCTTGACGCGGTGCTGGAGCTCTCGCGTCAGCATTTGCTGGCGCTCTTCCGATTCTTTCTGCTCCGTCACGTCCCGCATCGCCCCGACGAAGCGGATGGTTTGCCCGTCCTCGACCAACGTCTGGCCGCTCGAATGGATGTGGCGGGTGACACCGTCCTCAAGCCCGACGGCGCGATAGACGATATCGTATTCGCTGCTGGATGTGGAATCGAGCGCGGCGGTTATGGCGGCCGCGACCCGTTCATGGTCATCGGCATGCAATCCAGGCAGGAAGGTATCTTCGTAACTGACAGGCACCCCAGCCCGCAGGCCGAACAGCGCGCGTGCACGATCGTCCCATAAGAGCACGCCGGTTCGCAGATCATAATCGAAAGTGCCGATCGCAGCCGATTCCTGGGCCAGACGAAGCCGTCGCTCCGCCTCGATGAGGGCCTGTTCGGTTTGTCGGCGCTGAGTGAAGGCCCAGGATCTATTCAGGACATCGCGCACGAAGGCGATCTCCTCATCACTCCACTGCCGAGGCTCGGCGGCGTGCAGGTAGAGGATGACCCGAACCCGGTCTGCTTCGACGACGGTCAAATTGACGAGCGCGCCGATTCCGATTTCCGACCAGGCCTCCTTGATCGCCGGCGAGGCGGCATGCTCGTCTGTGTTCTCAATGACGAGCAGGCCGGAACGCAATTTCTCTACAAAATCAGGTCCAAAGCGTGCGAGTGGAAAAGTGCCAGACAGCGGCTTCGCGCTGTCCGCCGTCCATTCGCTGGAGATCGTCGCGGCCGTCTCGGCAGCGTCGACGCTGGCGTAGCCGACCCGGGCAATGCTGAGTGTTTCACCGAGAATCCGAAGCGCCTTGGTGGTGTGGCTGGCCTGCGCCTCGCCGAGAATGAACTCATCGCCGAGCCGCAAAAGCGCTGCCTGCCGCGCCTCACGCGCCCGCTCGGCGGTGCGATCGACGATCGCACCGGGAAAGCGCAGCGGCTTTCCAGCGCTATCGTGGAAGCAACGACCCTTCGCGAATATCCAGTGAACCGCGCCATCGACATCGACAGTCCGGTACTCCTGAGCATAGGGCGACGCTGTCTCGGCGGCGGTTTTGATCGTCGCACTGACTCGGTCGAGATCGTCCGGATGAATGCCGCGTAGAAACGTCTCGATTGGCACGCCCTTGTCGGCGAGAGCCGGGTCGACGCCGAACAGGCGCGCAAAATGCGCATCGACATAGACACTGTCGCCCGGAATATCCCAATCCCAGGTTCCGATTAGTTCCGACACCTCGAGCGCGAGGTGCAGCCGCTCCTGGCTGGCCGCCAGTTCCTCACGCTCCTTGCGCTCGCGGGTCCGGTCCCGTAGAATCTTGAGGACGCCAGCCGGCTTCTCGTCGTCCCCCAGCAGCGGCATCATCTCCCCGCTCGCGAAGAAGCGCGAACCGTCGGCCTTGAGGTGCCAGCGCTCGTCGCTCGCCTTACCCATGCTCAACGAAAGACGCATTTCGCGTTCGGGAATGCCGGCCTCGACGTCCTCGGGGGTGAAAATCGTTGCGATCGGCCGGCCGACGATCTGGCGCTCCGACCACCCAAGAACCGCTTCCGCGGCGTCGTTCCAGGTCGTCACAACGCCGTCGAGATCGGCCGCGATGATGGCGTAGTCGACGGCGCTCTCGACGATGAGGCGATAGCGAGATTCGGTTTGGTGCAAGGCCTTTTTCAGGCCCGCGATCTCTTCCGCCGCAGTGTCGAGCCGGGTCGCAGCGTCGTCGCCGGCGGCTTCCAGCTCCGACAACCGTCGACGTAGCGTGGCGTTCTCCGCGAGGGCCGAGGCCAGCCGGTCGTCCTTGGCCAGTTCCATCCGGATCCGTCCCCTGCCAGGTCAAGGAAGTCGCGCGTCCCCGCCCCCAAACCCTTATCGATGTTCCCTGATCGTTGCCTATGCCATTTCATGCGCGGGGGAACAAGGGCGCCACACGCAAGCTATTAATTTTGAATGACTATTGAGGGTATTTCGCGGTGTTGACAGGCCGCCGCGAAGCGGTGGTGCCCGGCGGTATCGCCAGTAATTACAGAAGGCTGCCTCCGGCTTGTTGGCGCCAATGTTCCAGTGGCGCCAGCAAGATATCCCAGCGCGATTTCCAGAGCCAGCAACCGGTGTGGCTCGAACGGCCCCGGCATGGAGAGATTCGCGGTGGCCGCGCTCGAAAAGCCGAAGCGACCATAATACTCGGGGTCACCGACAAGCAGGATGGCGCCATGACCAAGGCGCGCCGCCTCGCCAATTGCATGGCGCATCAACGCGCCGCCGACGCCCGCCTTGTGCATGCTGGGATCGACGGCGAGTGGGCCGAGGAGCAGCGCGGGGGTCTCGGTCGCGCCGCAGCGGCCGGCGGTGATGTTCCACAGGCGCACGGTCCCGATCAGTCTGCCGTCCGCCGCGCCGGCCGAAAAAGCGAGCCCTTCCGCTGGTCTCCGGCCGCGCCGGATCGCCTCGGAAGTCTTGCGCGTGCGACCGAGCCCCATGACCGCGTCAAGGAGGGCTTCGCGCTCGGCGACATCACGCTTCGTTTCCGGAACGATCGAGAACAGCGGCGCGGCGGCCTCCAAGGCCGAGATATGAAGAAATGCGGACATGAAACCCCCTCGGATCGATAGGAGGCGGAAGGGAGCGGCCGGACGATGCCGCGGCGCGCGGGTGAAACGCCCGGGGCAACCGCGCCGGGCGTCAGGTTCGCAGGTGTCTTCGTCGCAATCGGACCTTCATACGGCGCCTCAGATCACGTAGGCGCGCAACGGCTCGATGCCGTTGAAGGCAACCGAGGCGTAGGTGGTCGTATAGGCGCCGGTGCCCTCGATCAGCACCTCGTCGCCCACCGTCAGCGAGATCGGCAGCGGGTAGGGCGTCTTTTCGTAGAGCACATCCGCCGAATCGCAGGTCGGACCGGCGACAACGCACGGTTCCGTCCGCTCGCCGTCATGCTTCGTGACCATCGGGTAGCGGATCGCCTCGTCCATGGTCTCGGCGAGACCACCGAACTTGCCGATGTCGAGATAGACCCAGCGATTGGCGTCTTCAGCCGACTTCTTCGACACCAGCACGACCTCCGCCTTGATGACGCCGGCGTCGCCGACCATGCCACGGCCGGGCTCGATGATCGTCTCCGGCAACCGGTTGCCGAAATGCTTACGCAGGCTGGCGAAGATCGCCTTGCCATAGGCGCTCGCGGCCGGAACATCCTTCAAATAGCGGGTCGGAAAGCCGCCGCCCATATTAACGAGCGTCAGCACGATGCCCTTTTCGGCCAGCGCCTCGAAGACGTATTTCGCGTCGGCGATCGCCGCGTCCCAAGCCTGCGTGTCGGTCTGCTGCGAACCGACATGGAAGGAGACGCCGGTGGCGGTGAGGCCGAGCGCGTCGGCATGCATCAGCACGTCAATCGCCATCGTCGGCACGCAGCCGAACTTGCGCGACAGCGGCCACTCGGCACCCTCGCCATCGGTCAGGACGCGGCAGAACACGCGGGCGCCGGGCGCGGCGCGGGCCACCTTCTCGACCTCCTCGACGCAATCGACCGCGAAGAGGGACACGCCGAGTGCGTGGGCGCGGGCGATGTCGCGCTCCTTCTTGATGGTGTTGCCGTAGGAGATGCGTTTGGCCGTCGCACCGGCCTCGAGCGCCATCTCCACCTCGGCGACCGAGGCGCAGTCGAAGCTGGAGCCGAGCGACGCGAGCAGGCGCAGGACTTCCGGTGCCGGATTGGCCTTGACGGCGTAGAAGATCGCCGAATCGGGCAGTGCCTTGCGGAAGGCGTTGAAATTGTCCTCGACGATGTCGAGGTCGACGACGAGGCAGGGGCCGTCTGGTCGTCGGGTGGCGAGGAAATCGAGGATGCGCTGCGTGGCCATTGGGCACTCCCATTGACCCGATCCATTGGGACCGGAAAATCGACGAGGAGCGACTGCAAGATTGCCGCGGACAGCCGATAGCGACCCTCCGAACGGCCTCTTGCGAGACGCGACGATGGCCGGATGCGAACGCGGAACGTCCGTCTCCGGTAATCAGTCTGCCATGGCTTGGTGGGCTTGGACCCGCCGCACTTCAGGCAAAGATGGTGTGCCTCTTCAGTATTCCCGGCTTTGGAGACCAGGAGAGACCAGAAAGGCCCGGACCGTCGTTGCTTCAAGGCGTCCTCGATCTCGCGAAGCTCGCAAAACCGACTGGATGTGTTACGTCCAGGTACCGGCCCGGCAACCCTCGCATTTGAGGACCGGGGGACGCCCACAGGCACGTGCGACTTGGGGCGAGACGCGATGTATGCCGGCGACCCGTCACAAACAAGTGGAAATTGTCGTCGCGATTGATTTTTCATCTTTCCCGTCGGAGGAAGGATGGCGTCGGCCGGTTGACGACGACAATTGAAAGCCTGGAGCAAGGTGCCCGAATGGATACGCTGACCCGGATGCGCGCCTTCATCGCCGTCATCGAAAATCAAGGATTCTCCGCGGCGGCCCGCAAGACCGGACGCTCCAAGGCGCTTCTGTCGAAATATGTGCGCGAACTGGAGGACGAGCTCGGTGTCCTCCTGATCAACCGTACCACCCGGCAAATCGCCCTGACGGCGGCCGGCGAGGTCTATCTGGCGCGCGCCTCCGGAATCCTCGCCGATCTGGAAAGCCTCAACGAGGAGGCGCGCGAGGCGACGGGCGAGGCAAAGGGCACGATCCGCGTGTCGGCGGCCCGAACCTTCGGCGACGCCGAACTCGGTCTCAGCCTCGTCGACTTCGCCGAGGATCACCCCGACATCGGCCTCGACATTCATCTCGACGACAATTTCGTCAATCTGGTCGAGGAGGGCTTCGACGTCGCGATCCGCATGACGCGGCTGGCTGATTCGGCGATGATCGCCCGCCGGTTGGCCTCGCTCGACTTCGCGATCGTCGGCAGTCCGGATCTGTTGAAGCGGCTGGGGCGGCCGACCCATCCCTCGCAGATCGCCGGCTTTCCGGCGGTGATCGATTCCAATTCGCGGATGTTCTCCAATTGGATCTTCCGCGACCCGGAAACCAAGGAGACGATCCCGGTCACCGTCTCGGGAAAATTCACCGCCAACAGCCCGGTCACCGTCCGTGCGGCGGCGATCGCCGGCCTCGGCCTGGCGCTGAGTCCCAGCTTCGTCATCCGCAAGGACATCGAGGCGGGAAAACTGGTGACGGTGCTCGACGACTACATGCCGAGCGAAGCGGGAATCTATGCGGTTTTCCCCCATCGCCGCCACCTGCCGGCGCGGGTGCGGCTGTTCGTCGACTATCTGGCGGACTGGTTCAAGAAGTGCGATTCGAAGCGGCGGAACGGCGGTTGAGGCGAGCCAGCCGGCGCCCGCAGCTTTTACCCAACCTTAGCAGACCTGCGGTAGGCTAGCTGCATGTTGAGTCGATCATTCCTCGCCGCGCTGGCTCTCTTCGCCGCCGCTCCCGCCGCCGCCCACGAGCAGGCCGTGCCGGCCGTCGCGCGTTCCGAAATGCCGTATGCCGCCGAGGCCGATCCTGGCACGATCGTCATCGAGACTGGCGAGCGTAAGCTTTATCTGCTGACGGGGCAGGGTAAGGCGCTGGAATACGACATCGCCGTCGGCAAGCCGAGCGAGCAGTGGTTCGGCAAGAGCTGGATCTCGAAAAAGCGCGACAATCCCACCTGGACGCCGACGCCGTCGATGCGGGAAAAGAACCCCAGCCTGCCCCGATCGGTGGGGCCCGGGCCGAAGAATCCGCTGGGCGAGCGGGCGTTGAACCTTGGCTGGGGCGCCTATCGCATCCACGGCACCAACTCGCCGAACTCGATCGGCAGCGCCGCGTCCGCCGGCTGCTTCCGGATGCGCAATGCCGACGTCAAGGATCTGTTCGAGCGGGTGAATATCGGCGCACAGGTCCTCGTTCTACGCTGACCGGTGACGAAACAAGCGCTTCGTTCAAACTTCGGCCATTCTTATGCTGTTTTGAAGTTCGGCAGCTTTGGAGGGGAACGGCCTTGCATCATCGGGTAACGGCAGGCGCGCTGGGTCTTGTCGCGGTCCTGTTCACGGTCGGGGTAGCCTCAGCGCATCCGCACGTCTTCGCCGAGGCCAAGGTCGAGATCGTCGGCGCCCCGGACGGCAAGCTCGCGGCGGTCCGCAACATTTGGCGCATGGATGAGCTGTTTTCGTCTTCGGTGATCGTCGATTTTGACAAGAACGCCAATGGCACGCTCGACGACGACGAACTCGCCGAGGTCGGAGCGACGGTCAAGGAATCGATCGCCGAATGGAATTTTTACACTTTCGTGGAAGCCGGTGGACGCGAGGTGACGATGGCGCCGCCGGACGAAGTCCTCGTGCTTTGGGAGAACAACCAGCTTTTGATGTTCTTCGAGATGAAGGCCGGCGAACCGGTCGACCTCGCCAAGGACAAGCTGGCGGTTTCCAACTTCGACGAAACCTTCTTCGTCGCCTTCGACTTTACCAGTGAAAGCGACTTCCAACTGGTCGATATGCCGAAGAGCTGCGTGAAGGAATTCCTCGTGCCGGACGAGGACGAAGCCGCCAAGCAGTGGCTGGCGTCGGTTGCCACGCTGGCACCGGACGAAACCATTCCCGACGACGGCGTCAACTATTCCAAGGTCCTGGCGGCACGGCTGGAGGTGACATGCGCGCCCGCGAGCTGATTGGCCTCGGCACCGTGCTTGTTGTCGCGGCCGCGCTCATCGCCGAACCGGCTCTCGCCAAGTCCTCGCTCGGAATCGGCAGCGCCGAGGTAACCGCACCACCATCCGGCGGCCTCTTCGCGCCAATCTTCACCCAGATCGCCACCTATCAGCGGGAATTCTTCACCGCGCTGCGTCAGGCCCTGATCCAATTGAAACAGGATGGCTCGGCGCTGCCGTTCCTGGTCGGCCTCTCCTTTGCTTACGGGGTATTCCACGCCGCCGGCCCCGGCCACGGCAAGGCGGTGATCTCGTCCTACATGCTCGCCAACGAGGTGGAGCTGCGTCGGGGTATCCTGTTGTCCTTCGTGTCGTCGCTGCTGCAGGCGGTGTCGGCGCTCGCGCTGGTCGGGGTCGGCTGGTACGTGTTGCGCGGCACCGCGGTATCCATGACCGACGCGACCGATGCGCTCGAAATCGCCTCCTATGCCCTGATCGCTCTGTTCGGTGCGTGGCTTTTGACCCGCAAGCTGTTGCGTCTGGTCAGTAGTGGGCGACGCACAGCCGGAGCGCTGGCCTTCGCGCCGGCGCGCATTGCGAAAAAGCAACCCGAAGCAACGGGGGCGCTCGCTTTCGCCGCGCCCGGCGGTGCGGGCGTCATGGGGGGAGGGGCGCCGTTGATGCGGCCTGCTTCGGCAGCATTTAATCCAGGGACCTGCACCGACGATGACGATACCTGCGGCTGCGGGCGGACGCATATCCCTAACCCGAAAGACCTCGGCGGGCGGATGACCCTCGGCTCGGCCGCGGCGGCGGTGTTCGCCGTCGGCCTGCGCCCCTGTTCCGGCGCCATCGTCGTCCTCACCTTCGCCCTGATCAACGGCCTTTATCTCGGCGGCATCCTGTCGGTGTTCGCCATGGCGCTCGGAACCGCGATCACGGTTTCGCTCATTGCCTGCGTCGCCGTCTTCGCCAAGGGATTCGCGTTGAAAGCCAGTGGGGGCGGAACGCTCGGCCGGGCCGTCGGGAGCATGGTGGAAATCGCCGGCGCTCTGTTTTTGCTGACCGTCGGCCTGCTGTTGCTCGGCGGCGCGCTGCAGACGGCTTCAGCATAAAATAAAGCGGCCGGTACCGCGACCGTTTGGGCTAGCCGGCAGCGCCGGGCGATACGTCGATACCAAGTGTTAATTGTCCCTGTCTTACCTTTCGGAAGACGTATGATTCCGAAGGTCTTAAAGCGCGAATATGTCCCATGCCCTTAGAACCCGGAAAGCGCCCGCAGGATCGGATATGCCGCGCGGCTCCAGTGTATCCAGGGTGACTGGGCGCGCCACATGACGTCGGTATCGTTCCCCCAGGGCGGTGCCTCTGTTATCGCGTGCCAGCAGGCCCAGCTGGATGCCCAGGCGTTGCTGATCGAAGAGCAGGCTGCCGCCCTCGCACATAGCCGGAAGATCTTCGAGCGGGCCTCCGCCGCCGCGCGCATCGGAGTTTGGGAATACAACCTTGCCTCCCATACGTTGGTGTGGACGGACGTGGTGTACGACATCTTCGAGCTTCCACGCGGATGTGCGCTCGATCGGAACGAGATTCTGAACTGTTATCCGCAGAGTTCCCGCAAGATGCTCGAGATATTGCGAAGCAGAGCGATCGAGGAGCGCAGCGGCTTCAGTCTCGACGCCGAGATCACCACGACGAAAGGTCGGCTTCGCTGGATTCGGATAACCGCCTCCGTCGAGTGCGACGACGGCGTCGCCGTCCGGATCTTCGGGATGAAGCAGGATATCACCGAAGAGAAAATCATCTCGGACCAGATGCGGTATCTGGCGGAGTTCGACGTGATGACCGGGCTGTGCAACCGAAGCCGGTTCCAGTCACGGCTCTCAGATCTTGGCGGGTCCGATGCCGACCTCAACCCGATCGGCGCGCTCCTGCTGGTCGATCTTGACGGGTTCAAGCAGGTCAATGATACCTATGGTCACGCGCTCGGAGACGAGTGTCTGAAGGAGGTCGCCCTGCGGCTTAGGAATGCGTGTCCCCAAGCGGAGCTAGTTGCACGGATAGGCGGCGATGAGTTCGGAATCCTGCTCGGCGCTCATCTCGATCAGCGCGCGATGGAGGAGTTCGCAAGGGCAATCGTGGAGGGTCTCAGCAGGCCCGTCGATCGTCGCGGCCATTCTCTCAAGCTCGGCGCATCGGTTGGCATCGCCCGCGTCGAGGCCTGCACGCCTTCCGAGCTGTTCATCCATGCCGACGCAGCCCTCTATGCCGCCAAGGCCGCGGGGCGAAACAGGTTCCGCATGTTCGACCCGGCCATGATGCGAGTGGATTCGGGCTGTGCGCCAGCGCCCGGAGCCGCTGCGCCGATCAGGCTGATGGATACCGATTGCCGGGTCTTCCGGCGGGCGCGCGCCCAGGCCGAGACAGGCCGTCTGGATTGAGCCGGCCGAGGCCGAGGTGTCGTCCTCGACCGGCGCGTCCATCGCGTTGGAACGCGGGGGAACCGATCGCGCCGATGCAATTGTAGCATGTCGGTTCACTGTCACCCGCGACCGTACGGCGATCGTCGTTGGCGATGACCGCCTATCTGCCACGGCCAGCGGCATATTCCCGACTGGCCTTGCCAAACGCCTTGAAGATCGCGGCCGACGCCTCGTCGGTCTCGGCCCAATATTCGGGATGCCATTGGACGCCGAGGGCGAAGGCGCGGGCACCCCGGACGGAGACCGCCTCGATTGTCCCGTCGGATGCCGTCGCCTCGACGGTCAGGCCCTCGGCAAGGCGGTCGATCGCCTGACGATGCACGGAGTTCACCTGTATTTCAGGCTTTCCGACAATGCCGGCAAGCAACCCGCCGGGCGTTACGGCAACCGGATGACGGATGGCGAAGCGTTCGCGCTGCTCCTTGTTCGGCATCGCCCGGTGATCCATGCGGCCGTCGATCTCGTGAATTTCCGTCGCCAGAGTCCCGCCGAGCGAAACATTGAGTTCCTGATGCCCGCGACAGATGCAGAGCAACGGTACGCCTTTATCGATCGCGCCGCGGATCAGCACCTCGGTGAGTCGGTCGCGGTCCGGATCGAAGGGTTCGTGGGCGCGGCTTGGCGACACGCCGTAGCGATCTGGATGCACGTTCGACGCCGACCCGGTCAGCATTAGGCCATCGACCCGATCGAGCAGCGCCGCGACCTCAAACTCGCTCGACAGTGCCGGCACGATGATCGGCAGAGCTTCGGCAACCCGCGTGAGGGCCTTCAGATAGGTGTCCGGCGTCGCGTGCCAGCGGTAATTGTCGAAGTCGCGGACGTCGGCGGGGACGGCGACGAGGATCGGAGCGGCGGGCATGGACGGAGGCTTTCTTCGGCGTTTCCTGGCTGTGCCGATGTAGGAACCCGCTGCGCGATTGTCGATCCGCCATGCCAAGGCTGGCCTGTGGAACAGTTGATCGCAAGAATGTCCGTACAACTGGCTTATTATAAGTAATTGTTTCAATTTACATTGCGAGCCAAGTTTCCTTTACCTGAAAGTCTGGATGTTCTAGCGTTTTCCGTGCCCGCTGCGTTTGGGTGAACGCCGGAAAGCCGGCGGGCGCCGCAGCGGCCGAGCATGGGAGGATATTGTCTTGGACCGTCGTTCATTCATCAAGAAGGCCGGAGGAGTTGGACTTGGCGCCGCCGCCGCTTCGACGCTGGCCGCGCCCGCCATCGCGCAGGAAAACCCGAAGGTCACCTGGCGCTGTACGTCATCGTTTCCGAAGTCGCTAGACACGATCTATGGCGGCGCCGAAACGATGGCGAAGTATATCAACGGCTCGACTGATGGCCAGTTCGACGTCCAGGTGTTCGCCGCCGGGGAGATCGTTCCGGGTCTGCAGGCCGCCGACGCCGCGACGAACGGCACCGTCGAGATGGCCCACACGGCGTCCTATTATTACTGGGGCAAGGATCCGGTCTATGCGCTCGGAACCGCGGTTCCGTTCGGCCTCAACGCCCGCCAGTCGAATGCCTGGTTCTATTATGGCGACGGCGACCGGCTGATGAACGAGTTCTATGCCACGCAGGGGCTGTATGGGCTGCCTTGCGGCAACACTGGCGCCCAGATGGGCGGTTGGTATCGCAAGGAAATCAACACGCTCGACGATCTCAAGGGTCTCAAGGTTCGGATCGGCGGCATGGGCGGCAAGATCATCGAGAAGCTCGGTGTCGTGCCGCAGCAGATCGCCGGCGGTGACATCTATCCGTCGCTGGAAAAGGGCGTCATCGACGCGGCTGAATGGATCGGCCCCTATGACGACGAGAAGCTCGGCTTCTACAAGGTCGCGCCTTATTACTATTATCCGGGCTGGTGGGAAGGCGGCCCGACGCTGCACACCATGGTCAACCTCGACAAGTGGAACGAGTTGCCGAAGCATTATCAGGAAGTGGTCCGCTCGGCCTGTCAGGCGGCGAATGCCGACATGATGGCCTCCTACGACTTCAAGAACCCGGCGGCGATCCGGCGGCTGGTGCAGAGCGGTGCCCAACTGCGTCCGTTCAGCCAGGAAATCTTGCAGGCCTCCTACGACGCGGCCAAGGAAACCTATGCCGAGATTTCCGCCGGGAACGGGAAGTTCAAGGAAATCTACGAGAATCAGCTGGCGTTCAAAAAAGACGCCTATCTGTGGGCGCAGCTGTCGGAATACACCTTTGACACCTTCATGATGATCCAGCAGCGCAACGGCACGATGTAACGCTGCGGTCGCCGATTCCCACCTTCAACCACGGGGCGGCAACGTCCCGTGGTCTATCTGAGTTCGCGGTAGGCGCGGTCCGGCAAAGGCCCAGGACAGGGCATGCCGCGGTCCCGAAGGTCTACGGCGATTTACACTCGTTCGGACGCGGTCGCATCTGCCGTGCCCGGGTGCCGGACATTGATCAGCTTGGCGATTTCCGCGGCAAGCTGCTGCTGGAGATACGGCTTGCCCAGGCGAGGCACGTCCAGAGTGGAATTGTCGGGAAGTTCGGCATAGCCGGTGGCCAGAAGGATTGGCAGATCGGGCCGCAAACGGCGCGCCTCCTCGGTGAGTTGCCCTCCGTTCATCTTCGGCATGGAATAATCGGTGATCATCAGGTCGATCGGGTCTGGACCGCGCAGGATTTCGAGAGCGGCGGCGCCGGAATTGGCTTCGATGACCTCATGACCCAGGTCCTCCAGCATGTCGACGGTGCTCATCGCGATCAGGAAATCGTCGTCCACGAAAAGGATGGTGGAACGCGGAACCGCATCGCCAGCGAGAATTTCGTTGCTGTCCGCGATCACCGGTTCGGGGTGCGCGACCGCTGTCGTGGCGGGCAGCCACAGCTCGGCGGTTGTGCCGCGGCCGACATGGCTCTCCAGCCGTAGCGCACCATTCAACTGGACCGCCAAGCCGTGGATCATCGAAAGACCGAGGCCGGTTCCCTTGCCGAGCTCCTTGGTCGAGAAGAAGGGTTCGATCGCGCGGCTGACCGTCTCCGCGTCCATACCTTGGCCGGTGTCTGTGACGCTGAGGCGTAAATATGGACCGGCCCCCAGGTTGAGGGCTGACGGCGGCGTCGGTGTATCCAGCCCGATCGACACAATACCCCCCTCGGGCATGGCATCCCGCGCGTTCACCACGAGGTTGAGCAAGGCGAGTTCGACCTGATTAGGATCGATCAGGGTCCAGAACGTCTCATCCGGTGGGTCGAACCGCATCTCGATATCGGGACCTACCGATTTTTCCAGAAGCGCCGTCATCCCGCCGACGAGTGTAACCAGATCGGTTGCCTCCACGCGCAAATCCTGCCTGCGCGCAAACGCCAGCAGCCGCTGGGTCAGGGCCGCCCCGCGCATGGCGCCCTGCAAGGCGCCGTCGATCAGGCGCGCGGCTTTGGCGTCGGCGGCGAAGTGCTTGCGCAGTAGGTCCAGGTTCCCCAGCACCGCCATCAGCAGGTTGTTGAAGTCATGGGCCACGCCGCCGGTCAGCTGGCCGATCATTTCCATCTTCTGGGCTTGGCGCAATTGCTCCTCCGCGCGTTCGCGCTGGGTGATCTCCGTCAGGACGAGCTCATGGGTCCGTTTCAATTCGGCAGTGCGTTCGGCGACGCGTTCCTCAAGCGTCTCGTTGAGCCGGCGCAGGTTTTCCTCGGAGGTCTTGCGATCGGTGATGTCGGACGAAACGCCCACCAGGCTAGAGGTGCCTTTCGCCTCGTCGCTGACGACGCGCGCCCTGACCTCGAGCCAGTGCAAGCTCTTATCGGGCCAGAGGACCCGATACTCGATCACGTAGTCGGTGTTGTCCGCGATGCTACGCTCGACTGCCTCGCGCATACGTTGTCGATCGTCCGGATGGATGCTGGAGAGGAGTTCCCCGTAACTCAACGACTGCTCGGGGCCGCGGCCGAAGTTTGCCTTGCAGGTCTCTGAGACGATCAGTTCCGATGTTTTGAGATCGAGCTCCCACGATCCGAGGCGTCCAGCGGTGAGCGCGGTTGTCAGGCGCTCTCCACTCTCGCGCAACTCGTCCAGCCGGGCCCGGGCCTCGAACTGGCGCAGGCGACCCTTCAGCGCCGTCCGGGCGGCGCTGGTGAAGGTCGTGGGATGAAACGGCCGTTCGATGAAGGTGACGTTGCCGAGCGCCTCCGATATCCGCGCGGCCGCCGGATTGCGTTCGGGGCCGCCGCCCCGACTGGTCAAGACGATGCAGGCGAGGTCGGACCAACTCGATTGCGCTTCCAATTGCCCGACAAGGTTCCGCAAATCAGCGCCGCGGGTCGCTTCCTCGGTCATGACGAGAAAAGCGGTGTCGGCGCCGATGTCCCGGGTCAGCGCATCCAGATCCGCGCAAATCCGCGCCCCGAGTCCGACTTCTTTCAAGAGGCTGGCGGCAATCGATGCGTCGCGGCCGCGGGGGGCCAGAATAAGGGCTTGGGGAGCCCGGTGTGCGGCGGCCATTTTCACTCGGCGTCCGCCCGCTTTAACAACGGCCTGGGCTCGCCGACATAAGTCGGCGTTCCGCGCAGGATGCCCTGAAATCCCTCCAGTGGTTTTCCGAGTGCCAGCCCGCTTTTGCCGATCCCGTACTCCCGAATAGTGTCCTCGTGGCTTCCGGTCCGCTTCTTGATGACCGAAACGGCCCGCTTCATCCGCCCCATCGCCTCGAAATAGCGCAGCAAGATGACGGTATCGGCCAAGTAGGTCAGGTCCACGGGGGACTTCATCTCGCCGACAAGACCGTGCTGCGCCACGGTGAGGAAAGTGGTCGCCCCCTGCCGATTGAGATACTGCAATAATTCGTGGACGTGGAGAATCAGCGCATTCTCCTCGGGCATCGCGGCCTGATAGCCGTTGAGACTATCGACGACGACACTGGTCGCGCCAGCCTCGGCGACCCGATGGCGAACCCGGTGAGCGAACTCCCCCGGCGAAACTTCCGCCGCGTCGACCTGCTCGATGTGAAGTTTGCCCGCATCCTGCATGGCCTTCAGGTCGAAGCCCATCGCCTGTACGCGGTTGAACAACAGCCCAAGCTCTTCGTCGAAGATGAACATTGCGGCGGTCTCGCCGCGCTTGATGGCGGCGGCAACGAACTGGAGGGCAAAGAGGCTTTTTCCCGCCCCGGCTGGGCCAAGCACCAACGCGCTCGACCCTCGCTCGATGCCACCGCCCAGCAGGGCGTCGAGCTCCACGATGCCGCTGGTCAGCTTCTGGCCGAAGAAGCCGGTGCGATGCTCCGCCGCGACGAGCCGGGGAAACACCTCGACGCCGCCGGTCTTGATCGTGAAGTCGTGGTAGCCGCCGCGAAAGGCCTGTCCCCGGTATTTGGTGATACGCAGCCGGCGGCGCTCTGCGCCGTAATTCGGGGCGAGCTCTTCAAGACGGACGACGCCGTGGACAACACTGTGGACCGTCTTGTCCAGTGTATCGGAGGTCAGGTCATCGAGAAGCAGAACGGTGGCGCCGCGTCGCGCGAAATAATGTTTGAGAGCCAGGATCTGCCGTCGGTAGCGCAGCGAACTCTGGGCCAGCAAGCGAATCTCCGACAGGCTGTCCAGGACGATACGGCTGGGTTGTACCCGTTCGATCGCCTCGAAGATCATTTTCGTCGTTTCGCCCAGCTCGAGATCGGACGAGTAGAGAAGGCTCTGCTGGGCATCAGCGTCGAGCAGGCTTTCGGGGGGGACCAACTCGAAGATATCGATATCGTCGGGGATGACCCAGCCGTGCGAAGCCGCGCCGTCCCGCAGTTCGCCCTGCGTTTCCGACAATGTGATGTAGAGGCCTCGTTCTCCCGCCTCTACGCCTTCCAAAAGAAAGCTCAGCGCAATCGTCGTTTTGCCGGTGCCGGGATTGCCTTCCAGCAAGAAGACATGGCCCTCCGACAGACCGCCGGCCATGACGTCGTCGAGGCCGGCCACGCCCGTGCGGGCCTTTGCAGGGCGATCACTTCCTACTTCCATGAATATCCGAACCTTCAGGCACGCTGCGTCGCATAGGCGGATAGAATGAACTATAGAGTTTCTCAGCGTTTTCCATACCGGGGCGCAATTCATCGAACGCGCCAAACTTGGGGCGACCCTCCGCCTGGATCGCCTGTCGCGTTCAGGATCGCGATGGGGGGCGGCTGTCTCACACGCGCTTGAATTTCTATCCTTTATCCTTACGATCTCGCGCTGAGGCTGGGCATAAGATTCCGGCCGCGGAGACGCGTGCCGCCGACGGGGCGGCACTTGCATTTTGGGGAGCCATAAATGGACAGACGCGCATTCATCGGCGGTGCCGCCAAGGGCGCATTGGGTGCCGGTGTGGTTGGTGCGGGGGCCGCGACGCTGTCGGCGCCGGCCATCGCTCAGGAAAAGCCCAAGGTCAACTGGCGCTGCGTTTCGTCGTTTCCCAAGTCCGTCGACACGATCTTCGGCGCCTCGGAATTGCTGGTGCGCTATGTGAAGGAGGCGAGCGACGGCCAGTTCGACATTCAATTGTTCGCGGCTGGCGAAATCGTTCCTGGCGGACAGGTTCTCGACGCGGTGGAAAACGGCACCGTCCAGATGGGCCACACCGCCTCCTATTATTATGTCGGCAAGAACCCGGCCTTCGCCTTCGGCACCGCCGTGCCCTTCGGCCTCAACGCCCGCCAGCTCAACGCCTGGTTCTACGAGGGCGGCGGCAACGACTTGTTGAACGAATTCTATGCCAAGTCCAGCATTTACGCCTTGCCGGCGGGCAACACCGGTGCCCAGATGGGCGGCTGGTATCGCAAGGAAATCAACACGCTCGACGATCTGAAGGGGCTGAAGCTGCGGATCGCCGGCCTTGCCGGCAAGGTGGTGGAAAAGCTCGGCGTGGTTCCACAGCAGATCCCGGCGGGCGACATTTATTCGGCGCTGGAGCGCGGCACCCTCGACGCGGTCGAATTCGTCGGCCCCTATGACGACGAGCGGCTGGGCTTCCACAAGGTGGCCAAGTATTACTACTATCCGGCCTGGTGGGAGGGCGGCGCTGCACTCCACATGATGTTCAACCTCGAACAGTGGAACGCCCTGCCGAAGTCCTATCAGGCGATGCTGGAATCGGCCTGCCAGGCGATCAATTCCTCGATGCTCGCCTCATACGATTACCGCAATCCCGCCGCGCTCCGGCGACTCGTCTCCGAGGGCGCGCAATTGCGGCCATTCAGTCAGGAGATCATGAACGCGAGCTTCGAGGCGGCGAAAGCGGTTCATGACGAGATCTCGGCATCGAACGAGGACTACCGGACACTGCTCGAAAGCCAGAACGCCTTCAAGCGGGACGCCTATCTGTGGGCGCAGCTGTCGGAATACACGTTCGACACCTTCATGATGATCAAGCAGCGCGAAGGCGCACTCTGATCGGGCGACGCATCTTTGCGAAATCGTCAAGGCGCGGGACGACAAACCGTTCCGGGCCTTTTCTTTGACCGCTGCCCGCTCGACAAACCTATTGGAATGACGGCGGCTGTGACAGATCGACCGGTGCGGGTCCTTCGGTCGGCGGCGCGGGGGCGGTCGTGTCGGGCGCCGGCGCCGTTCCCGGGGCGGTGCCGGGCAGTCCGAGCGGCGGCAGGCCGAACGGGTCGTTGGTCTGACCGGCCCCCGAGGTGCCGCCGAGCGGCGGCAGGCTCATGCCGCCTTCGCCGCCGAAGGTGGGAATTTGCAGGCGGAACTCGGCCGGGTCCATCGGCGGCCTGACGTCCCCCTTGTACCGTGTGACCAGCCCCGGAAACGCCATGACGATGACGATCATCAGCGCGTTGATAAGGATGAACGGCAGCGCGCCCTTGTAGATCGCCGGGGTACTCACCCCGTCGATAGTGCGGCCGGAGACCTTGTCGAACCATGCGCCGGATGGCGCGATCGAGCGCAGATAGAACAGCGAGAAGCCGAAAGGGGGCGTCAGGAAGGAAGTCTGAAGGTTGATGCCGATCAGCACGCCGAACCAGATCAGGTCGATGCCGAGCGTCTCCGCAACGGGAGCGAGCAGGGGGATCAGGATGAAGGCGATCTCGAAGAAATCGAGGAAACAGCCGAGGATGAAGATGAGGATCGAGACGGCGATCAGGAAGCCGTATTCGTCGCCGGGGATCGCCAGCAGCAGCTCCTCGATCCAGATATTGCCGTTGATGCCGTAGAAGGTCAGACCGAAGACGCGCGCCCCGATCAGGATGAAGAGCACGAAGGCGGACAGCTTGGCGGTGGATTCCAGCGCCTGCGTCAGAACCTTGAGCGTCAGCCGGCCCTTGCTGAAGGCCATGACCAGTGCGCCGGTCGCCCCCATCGCGCCGCCCTCGGTCGGCGTGGCGATGCCGAGAAAGATGGTGCCGAGAACGAGAAAGATCAGCGCCAGCGGCGGGATCAGCACGATGACGACCTGCTGGGCCAGCCGCGACAACAGGCCAAGACCGAAAGCGCGATTCAACAACGCGACGGCGTAGGCGACGCCCACACCCGTGGTCATCGCCCAGACGTCACGGACTTCATCGCGAAAACCGGCAAAGACCGTGTACCAGGTCACCACGGTGATGATGGCCGCCGCGAGCAGTATGGCGATCAGCGACCGGACACCGCCACCGAGCGTGCGCGCCTCGGGCGGCAGCGCCGGCGCCGCATGCGGCCGCACGATCGTTACCGCGAAGGTGTAGAGAAGATACAGCCCGATCATCAGCAGCGCCGGATAGAGCGCGCCGACATACATGTCGCCGACCGAGCGGCCGAGCTGGTCGGCCATGACGATGAGGACCAGCGACGGCGGAACGATCTGCGCCAGTGTGCCGGAGGCGGCGATCGTGCCGGTCGCGAAGGACCGGTCGTAGCCGTAGCGCAGCATGATCGGCAGCGAGATCAGCCCCATGGCAATGACCGAGGCGGCGACGACACCGGTGGTGGCGGCCAACAGCGCGCCGACGAGGACCGCGGCGTAACCGAGGCCGCCGCGCACCGGGCCGAACAGCTGCCCGATCGTCTCCAGAAGATCCTCGGCCATGCGCGAACGTTCGAGGACCAATCCCATGAAGGTGAAGAACGGCACGGCCAACAGCGTGTCGTTCGACATGATCCCGAAAACCCGGTCGGGCTGCGCGCCGAGCAGGGTCCAGAACAGCGTGATCTGCGGCGACAGTTCGGAGAACTCGACACCGATGACGAAATAGAACAGGCCGCCCGCGGCGAGGGTGAAGGCGACGGGATAGCCGAGCAGCAGCATCGCCATGACGCTGACGAACATGATCGGCGCGAGGTTGTGGGCAATGAACTCAATCATGATGGCGTGGCCGCTGATCGTCGCGAGCGTCCTGAACTCCGGCGTCTTCCATCTCGAGCACGTCCTCGACAGCGGGCGGTAGATCGTGGTGTGGCGACGGTTCCTCGATCACGCCGCGAATGACGGCGATCCGCTTGATGATCTCGGAGAGCGCCTGGGCGAGAAGAAGGATGAAGCCTGCGAGAATCAGCGCCTTGGCCGGCCAGATGATCAGGCCGCCGGCATTCGCTGACACCTCCTGCTGGCGGTAGGAAAGCTGAACATAGGGAATGGCGAGGTAGACCATCAGCCCGGCGAAGGGCAGCAGGAACAGGATATGGCAGACGAGATCGATCCAGTCGCGCGTGCGCTTGGACAGATGCGCCGCGACGACATCAATGCGCACATGCTCGTTGACCTTGAGCGTCCAGGCCGCGGCCAGGAGAAAAACCGCCCCAAACAGGTACCATTGCAGTTCGAGCCAGGCGTTGGAGCTCATGTCGAACGCCTTGCGCATCACCGCATTGCCGGCGCTGACCAGGACGGCAACGAGGACGAGCCATGAAACGGCGCGCCCGAGGAAGGTTGTGACGCGATCGACACTGCGCGAAAATGACAAGAGCGCCGACATTCGGCCTGGCCTCCCCTGGTGCCCCCGGATGCTTCGGTCGCGTCCACGGTTCGAACGCGGCGAAGAACGCCATTTCATCCCGTTCTGGACAGCGCCGATGGCACCGCGATCCGCCAGTTTCGACCAGCGGTTCCCGCGTCGGGAAGTCGGTCGTGGTTAAGTAATTTCCAGGTCTTGTGCAAGGGTGCCAGCCACCTCGCGGCCTGCGTTATCTCCCGCCTGGCAGCCACAGTTATCGCCGCGAGGAACGGGATATTTGCGTGCGCCAGCCGGTTCGTCACCGGAACGTGAGGAAAAACCTTTGACCTCGGCCCCGTCGCGCCTCAAAACGGTAAGGAAGACAAAGCACTCGGATGGGCCGCAGCCGCGGCTCGCGTCTGGTTTGGGAGGACACTCGCTCGATGATCGATCGCACCATCTCGCTCGATGACAAATACGATCTTGCCGTTCCGAACGTTTTTCTGTCGGGGACGCAGGCGATCGTGCGTCTGGCGCTGATGCAGGCGGAGCGCGATCGGCTCGCCGGTCTCGACACGGCGGCCTACGTGACCGGCTATCGTGGTTCGCCGCTCGGCGGCCTCGACCAGCAGTTCGCTCGGGCGAAAGCATTGCTCGAGCGGCACAAGATCGTGTTCGAGCCAGGCTTGAACGAGGATCTGGCGGCAACGGCGCTGTGGGGCACGCAGCAGGCAGAAATCCGCGGCGAGGGCCGTCACGACGGCGTTTTCGGCATCTGGTACGGCAAGGGACCGGGCGTCGACCGGTCCGGCGATGCGTTCCGCCACGCCAATCTGGCAGGCACGTCGAGGAATGGCGGCGTTCTCGCGCTGATGGGCGACGATCACACCTGCGAATCCTCGACCACGGCGCATCAGTCGGAATTCGCCTTCGTCGACGCGATGATCCCGATCTTCAATCCGGCAGGCGTCCAGGAAATCCTCGACTACGGCCTTGTCGCCTTCGCCCTGTCGCGCTTTTCGGGCCTTTGGACGGCGATGAAATGCGTCAAGGACAACATCGAATCGACCGCGACGGTGCGCTCCGATTTCGATCGGGTCGCCGCTACTTTGCCCAAATTCGACATGCCGCCGGGTGGGCTCAACATTCGCCGCGCCGCCCATCCGCTGGAACAGGAGGCGCTGCTCCACGACTTCAAGCTGCCAGCCGCGCGCGCGTTCCTGGCCGCCAACGGTCTCGACCGGATCGCTCATTCGGGTGGGCGGAGCCCGAAGATAGGCATCCTGTCGCTGGGCAAATCCTGGCTCGACGTCGAGCAGGCGCTGTCGAGCCTGGGAATCGACGAGGTCGCGGCGGCGAATTTTGGCATCCGGCTCGGCAAGATCGGCGTTCCCTGGCCGCTCGACGCCGATTTTATTCGCCGTTTCGCCGACGGGCTCGATCAGGTGATCGTGGTGGAGGAAAAGCGCGGCCTGGTCGAGCCGCAGATCAAGGAAATCCTCTACGGTACGGCCGATGCGCCGGCGATCATCGGCAAGGCCGACGAGCAGGGCGCGACGCTGTTTTCGCCGAAAGCGTCGCTCGACGCGAACCACATCGCAGTGGCGATCGGCCGCCGGATCATGGCGCGAACACCGCAGGATCAGCTGGCGGCACGGGTCGCCGATCTAGAAACCTTGACGGCCACCTCCGGGACGATGCCCGAGATTGCTGTCCGCACGCCGTATTTCTGCGCCGGCTGTCCGCACAACACCTCGACGCGGATCCCGGAGGGTTCGCGCGCCTATGCCGGTATCGGCTGCAGCTACATGGCGCTGTGGATGGACCGCGGGACGGAAGGCTTCACCCAGATGGGCGGCGAGGGCGCCAACTGGGTCGGCGAGCACCACTTCTCGACCCGCGGCCACGTTTTCCAGAATCTCGGCGACGGCACCTACAATCATTCCGGCGCGCTGGCGCTACGAGCGGCGGCGGCCTCCGGCGCCAACGTCACCTACAAGATTCTCTACAACGACGCCGTCGCGATGACCGGCGGGCAGCCGCATGAGGGCGGGCTCACCGTCGCGGCGATCGCCGCGCAGGTGACCGGCGAGGGCGCCAAGAAGCTTGCAATCGTCTCCGATGATCCCGACAAGCACCGGGGCGATCCGCGGCTGCCGGCGAGCGCGACGATCCACCATCGCTCCGAACTCGATACGGTGCAGCGCGATCTGGCCGCGACCGACGGGCTGACGGTGCTGATCTACGACCAGACCTGCGCCGCCGAAAAGCGCCGCCGCCGCAAGCGCGGCAAGTTTCCCGATCCGGACAAGCGGGTCGTCATCAACGAGCGGGTCTGCGAGGGCTGCGGCGATTGTGGCGTCCAGTCCAATTGCGTCGCGGTGACGGCGGTCGAAACCGAGTTCGGCCGCAAACGGCAGATCGATCAGTCGGCCTGCAACAAGGATTTCTCCTGCCTTGAGGGGGTCTGCCCGTCCTTCGTGACGGTGCATGGCGGCGCGTTGAAGAAGGGCGAACGTCGCAGGACCGCCGCGCCGGACGTGCCGGAGCCCGTCCTCGCCGAACTCGATCGATCGATGGGGGTGATCATCACCGGCGTCGGCGGCACCGGGGTCGTCACCATCGGCGCCATCATCGGCATGGCGGCGCATCTCGACGGCAAGGGCGCCGGCATCATCGACATGGCCGGGCTGGCGCAAAAGGGCGGGGCAGTGATGAGCCATGTGCGAATCGCGCCGACCCCGGATGACGTCAAGTCGATCCGGATCGCAGCCGGAGACGCACGACTGATCATCGGCTGCGACATGGTGACGGCCGCGTCCGCCAAGGTCCGCTCGGCGGTCAGCCGGGGCAAGACCGATGTGGTCGTCAACAGCCACGAGACGCTGTCCGGCGAATTCACCCACAACGTCGATTTCTCGTTTCCGACGCGGCGGCTGTTGACGGCCTTGAGCGAGGCGGCCGGCGCTGAGCGCACCCATGTGGCGGATGCCGAGAAGATCGCTGTCACGCTGTTCGGCGACGCCATCTACGCCAACATGCTCATGCTGGGTCTGGCCTGGCAGACCGGCGCGCTGCCGGTTTCGCGCGCCGCGATCCGGCGGGCGCTGGAGATGAACGGCGTCGCTGTGGAAGCCAATCTCGATGCGTTCGAATGGGGGCGGGCGATCGCCCACGATCCGGCGAACCTGCCCGCGATCGAGGGCGAGCAGGGGGCGGCGACCGCGCTCGACCATCGCCGGGTATCGGAAACCCTGGACGAAGCGATCGCGCGGCGGGCCAAGGATCTCGCGGCCTATCAGAATGATGCCTATGCCGAGCATTACCGAAACCGCGTCGCTGCAATCCGGGCCGCCGAGGCGAAGATCGCGCCCGGCCGCAACGATCTGGCGGAGGCGGCGGCACGGCAACTCTACCGGTTGATGGCCGCCAAAGACGAATACGAGGTGGCGCGGCTTTACACCGATGGGAGCTTCGCCGCGCAGCTCGGCGAGCGTTTCTCCGGATACGACCGGCTGGAGTTCCATCTGGCGCCGCCGATCATGGGAGAGGACGGCCCGAAGGGGCGGCCGAAAAAACGCGCTTTTGGCCCATGGATGATGACCGGGTTCAAACTGCTGGCGGCAATGAAGCGGCTGCGCGGCACGCCGCTCGATCCCTTCCGCTGGTCGGCCGAGCGCAAGGCCGAGCGGGACGAGAAGGCGCTTTACGAGGCGAGCCTCGAGCGCATTCTTGCGGGGCTGCAACCGGGTAATTACGACGCCGCAGTAGAACTGGCCCGCTGGCCCGAGACGCTGAAGGGGTTTGGAATCGTCCGCCGCGGCTTCGCCGAGCGGGCCCAAACGCGGCGCAAGGAGGCCGAGGCGGCCTTTGCCGGCGCGCTGTACGTGGCGGAGGCGGCGGAGTAGGGGGCGGGCGAGCATATCCGCGATGTGCTGGTCCACCCGCCCTATCAGATCGCGTCGGTCTCGCCGGCGCCAGCCTCGAGCATCCCGTCCATCTCGGTTGCCGAAGCTGCGGATTCGAGGCCGGCGAAACGGCCCTCGGCGATGATTTCGCGCATGCAATCGCGGACCGCCGCATGGGTCACGCGGGCGAGTGTCGAGCCCAGCGAAATGCGCCGGACGCCGAGTGCGGCGAATTCGGCGACGGACAGGCGGCGCAGCGGTCCGGCGGCGAGCGCGTTGACCGGCTTCGACACGGCGCCGAGCACCCGGCGTAGTTCGTCGACACCCGGCGGCACCGGCACATAAAGGAGATCGGCGCCCGCCGTCTCGAAGGCCTTTACGCGGCGGATCGCCTCATCGAGGTCGTAACTGCCGTTCATCACACCGTCGGCACGGGCGCACAGGACGAAGGGACGGCCCAGCGCGGAGACGGTCGAGGCCGCGGCGCGGATGCGGTCGACGGCGAGGTCGAACGGATAAGCGGGGTTTCCCGGTGCCATCCGCGTATCCTCGATGGAGCCGCCCGACAGCCCGCCCTCGGCAGCCAGTCGAATCGTCTGGGCGACGTCGTCCGGATCATCCGCGAAGCCGTTTTCCAGATCGCCCGAGACCGGCAGACCAGTCGCCGCGACGATCGTTTCGGCATGGGCGAGTGCTTCGTCGCGCGTCACATGGCCCATGTCGGGTCGGCCGAGTGTGAAGGCGAAACCGGCCGACGTGGTGGCGAGCGCCTTGGCGCCTGCGGCGGCCATCACGCGGGCCGAACCGGCATCCCAAGGATTGGGTATGACGAAACAGCCCGCCTGATGGAGATCCTGGAAGGCCTGATGTCGGCGGGACAAGGACGTCATGCGAGTGCCCATTACCATTTCGAGGTGTGTCAGGCTCACGTCGAGGCAGTCTGCATCCGGCGCACTTTCGCGTTAGAGCCAGGGAAACCTATGCCGAGGCGAGATGACTGTCGACCGCATTTCCGGAGGACCGGGCTGCTACGGGGACGGGTGTGGGGCGGCGGCGCGCGTCTCAAGTTGAGATGATTTTAACCAAATGCCCCCAATGTAGAGGCGAGACTGTGGAACCTTCACGTACAGACATGGGTTTATGTGAAGTAACCAATCAAACCCGCCCCCTAGGGGAAAGGTATAACGATGGCCGAGTTGAAGAGGACGCTGACAAACCGATGCCGCCAAGCGGAAGTGGCGCGGCACTTGCGGAATCTACCCACCTTTGTGGTGACGGAAGGAATTCCTGCGTCCTTGCACGAGAAGCTGCAGCGGCTTGACGCAGCAGAAGCGGCGATGCGGCGAGGTTGCGGTAACGCCCGCTAGGGCAATTCGATTAAGGTTAGGAGTGCCCGTCGTCATCGGCGGGCACTAGTCGTTTCGATATCCCGGCGCAGTCGCCTAACAAAGCACTGCGTTGTGAGGTTATTTCCGTGACGGTTGCACCAGATTCGCCAAGCTTCGTATAGAAGCCGCATGGACAAGCAGCCTCCCAAGCCGAAACCGGTCACGCCCGAATGGCTGTTCCGGGCGGCGGCGCATTATCTCGAACGCTATGCTTCGACCACGGCAAATCTGCGCCGGGTGCTGGAGCGCAAGGTGATGCGGCGTTGCCATGCGCTTGGCGAGGAGCCCGCCGACTATGGCGATCTCATCGACACGACTGTTGCCCGTTTCATCGAGTTGAAACTTGTCGACGACCAGGCGTTCGCGGAGGCGCGCCTGGCGAGCTTGCGCCGGCGCGGGACCTCGAAGCGCATGGTGGCTGCGAAGCTTTCGGAAAAGGGCGTCGGCCGCGACCTCGTCGAGATGCTGCTGGCCAAGGACGAAACCAGCGAACGCGACGCGGCTGCAGCCTACGCGAAGCGGCGGCGGCTCGGCCCACACCGTCTGCGTGAGCGCGCCGAACGGCGCGACCGTGACGTGGCGGCGATGGTGCGGGCCGGATTCGGTTTTTCCGACGCCGCGGCGGTGATCGACGGCGACGGCGGCGGGCGATAGCGCGCCGGCCACCGAGCCAGCCGGAGAAGGATGCGCGCCTCCCATCTCCTTGGTCCGCGAATGAGGTCAAGCACGGCGCCGAACGCGGCGCGTGACCGGAATTCGGTTGGCGGCCAACCGAATTGCAGCCGCTTTCACATGGTCGCATCGCTGGAATGAGGCGTCCGTGTGGCATTGCCAGTTCCGCGCAATATCGTGTATGTGCCGAAGAAACAGGACGACAAGGGAGCTGCCACGTGGCCGAACTGCCGAATTACGACACCACCAATCCGGCCGATATGGACTATCCCGAGCATGAGCGGACCTACGCTCTGTTTCTCTCCATGTTCAAATGGGGCACGATCGGCACGGTCGCCATTCTCGTCGGCATGACTGTGGGCTTGATGATGGGCGGCGGGTTTCTCGGCGGTATCCTGAGCTTTGTCGTGCTTCTGGCGATCGCCTATTTCGTCGCCTGATAGGCGGCCTGCCGGCGGGAGAGACGGCAGGAATTTCGTGGCCATGCCAAGCGTGGCCATCAGATGAATCCGATGGTCGCTACCGATTTTCGGATAAGATCGCCGGACAGAATCATCCAGTGATTCGATATGAAACGCCCTTTGCGCATCCGGATGGACGCAGGGCGCTAAAAGTTTGAGGGGGAGGCGTTCCAAGTTGAAATTGTTCGTGCCAATGGAACGCGACGACGGGGAATCCCGGGTCGCGGCGTCGCCCGATACCGTGAAGAAACTGACGGGTCTGGGTGCCAACGTCACCGTGGAAGCGGGGGCCGGGGAGCGCTCGCGTGTCACCGACGATGCTTTCAAGGCGGCGGGCGCCGCGATCGGCACGTCGAAGGACGCTTCCGATGCCGACATCATTCTCAAGGTGCGCCGGCCCTCGCCCGAGGAGCTAAAGACCTATAAGTCTGGCGCGGCGGTTATCGCGACGATGGACCCCTATGGTCGCGACGAGGAAGTCAAGGCGATGGCCGATGCCGGCATTCTCGCCTTCGCCATGGAATTCATGCCGCGCATCACCCGCGCGCAGTCGATGGACGTGCTGTCGTCCCAGGCCAATCTCGCCGGATACCAGGCCGTGATCGACGCGGCCTACGAATTCGACCGTGCGTTTCCGATGATGATGACCGCGGCCGGGACCGTTCCCGCCGCGCGCGTCTTCGTCATGGGCGCTGGCGTTGCCGGTCTCCAGGCGATCGCCACGGCCAAGCGTCTCGGCGCCGCGGTGACGGCCACGGATGTGCGGCCCGCGGCCAAGGAACAGGTGGAATCGCTCGGCGGCAAGTTCATCGCGGTCGAGGACGAGGAGTTCAAGGCGGCGGAGACAGCCGGCGGTTACGCCAAGGAGATGTCGAAAGAGTATCAGGCCAAGCAGGCCGAACTCGTCGCATCGCACATCGCCAAACAGGACATCGTCATCACCACCGCGC
Source organism: Aurantimonas marina (assembly GCF_017183135.1). Taxonomy (GTDB): domain Bacteria; phylum Pseudomonadota; class Alphaproteobacteria; order Rhizobiales; family Rhizobiaceae; genus Aurantimonas; species Aurantimonas marina. Next base: position 116,302 of record NZ_JADDXW010000013.1, read on the forward strand.
TGATTCCCGGCCGGCCGGCGCCTCGGCTGGTCTCCAAGGCGATGGTCGAATCGATGAAGCCGGGCTCGATTGTGGTCGACCTCGCCGTCGAGCGCGGTGGCAATGTCGAGGGCGCCGAGGCCGGCAAGGTCGTGCAGATGGGGCCGGCGAAGATTGTCGGCCATCTCAACGTTCCGGGCCGGATCGCGGCCAGTGCGTCGCTGCTCTACGCCAAGAACCTTTCGAGTTTCCTCGAGACGATGATCGACAAGGAAACCAAGGCGCTGAAGATCGATTTCGAGGATCCGCTGGTGCAGGCGACGCTGCTGACACGCGACGGCAAGGTAGTGCATCCGAACTTCGCCAAGGAGCCGGCCGCCGGTTCCGGCGATAACGGCGCGGCCGAGACGGCCAAGGGAGAGGCGTGATGGAAAACGAGACCATTCGCAACACGCTGCAGCAGCTGAACGAGGCTGGTGCCGCCATTCGCGAGGCACGCTCCGGCGTCGAGGGACTGATGGGTTCGGGCATCACCGAAGCGGTGGGCGCGGCGACCGGAATCGACCCCTTCGTCTTCCATCTGGCGATCTTCGTGCTGGCGATCTTCGTCGGCTACTACGTCGTCTGGTCGGTGACACCGGCGCTGCACACGCCGTTGATGTCGGTGACCAACGCCATCTCCTCGGTGATCATCGTGGGCGCACTTCTGGCCGTCGGCATCTCGGCGTCGGGAATGGCGACAACCTTCGGCTTCATCGGGCTGGTTCTGGCTTCGGTGAACATCTTCGGCGGCTTCCTCGTCACCCAGCGCATGCTGGCAATGTACAAGAAAAAAGAGAAGTGAGGCGGTAGCAGATCATGTCCGAGAATTTTGCCGCCTTCCTTTATCTCGTCTCCGGCGTCCTGTTCATCCTCGCGCTGAGGGGCCTGTCGCACCCGACCACCAGCCGCCAGGGCAATCTTTACGGCATGGTGGGTATGGGGATCGCCATCCTCACCACGCTGCTGTTGGCCGGCCCGTCCTTCGGTGGGCTGGTGCTGATCGTCCTCGGCATCGCCATTGGCGGTGGCGTCGGCGCGGTGACCGCCAAGCGCATCCCGATGACGGCGATGCCGCAGCTCGTCGCAGCCTTCCACAGCCTCGTCGGCTTGGCGGCCGTGATGGTCGCCGCCGCGGCGCTCTACGCGCCGGAAGCGATCGGCATCGGCACGGTCGGCGATATCCACGCCCAGGCGCTAGTGGAAATGTCGATCGGCGTCGCCATCGGCGCCGTCACCTTCACCGGCTCGGTCATCGCCTTCCTGAAGCTCGACGGACGCATGAGCGGCAAACCGATCATGTTGCCGCAACGCCATCTCATCAACATCGCTCTCGGCGTTGCGCTGGTCGTGCTGGTGGTGGCCTTCGCGATCACCCAGAGCTATCTCCTGTTCTGGCTCATCGTCATCGTCGCGCTGGTGCTAGGCGTATTGCTGATCGTCCCGATTGGCGGCGCCGACATGCCTGTCGTCGTCTCGATGCTGAACTCCTATTCGGGTTGGGCGGCCGCCGGCATCGGCTTCACGCTGCAGAATCTGGCGTTGATCATTACCGGTGCGCTGGTGGGATCATCCGGCGCGATCCTCTCCTACATCATGTGCAAGGGCATGAACCGGTCCTTCATTTCGGTCATTCTCGGTGGCTTCGGCGGCGAGAGCGGGCCGTCGGGCGCCGACGATCTCGGCGATCGCACGGTCAAGCAGGGCTCGGCCGAAGACGCGGCATATCTGATGAAGAACGCCGGCCGGGTCATCATCGTGCCGGGCTACGGCATGGCGGTGGCGCAGGCTCAGCACGCGCTGCGCGAGATGGTCGACAAGCTCAAGGACGAGGGCGTCGATGTGAAATACGCCATTCATCCGGTGGCGGGTCGCATGCCGGGGCACATGAACGTGCTCCTGGCCGAGGCCAACGTGCCCTATGACGACGTGTTCGAGCTCGAGGACATCAACTCGGAGTTCGCCCAGACCGACGTCGCCTTCGTTATCGGCGCCAACGACGTGACCAACCCGTCGGCGCGCGACGACAAGGCCTCGCCGATCTACGGCATGCCGATCCTCAACGTCGACCAGGCGAAGACTTGCCTGTTCATCAAGCGTTCGCTGGCGTCGGGCTATGCCGGCATCGACAATACGTTGTTCTACAAGGACAACACGATGATGCTGTTCTCCGACGCCAAGAAGATGGTCGAGGACATCGTCAAGGCGCTTGCCGACTGACCAAGACGTTGATCCGCCGGGGCATCGCCCCTGCTGTTTCGCTTTCATGAAAAAGGCCTGCCGGGTGTGGCAGGCCTTTTTCGTTTCGGCCGGGACCTTTGCCGCGGCGACCGGGTCTTATTTCGACTGCGGCTCGACAGGGACGACAACGGCGGCCGGCGGCGTGGCCACGGCAACGGCCGGCGCGAGCGTGAACTTCGCTACGCCGAGGGCTGCGTTGATGCCTTCCTGGGCCTGCAAGCTCACCGGCTGCAGCGAGAAGCTGTCGTTATTGCCGCCGACCAGGACACTGGTACCGCCGCCGACAACGACGGACGCGTCAGCCGTCGCACCGACATAAGTACCAGCCAAGCTGTTCGGCGTGTATGGGGTACCGTCCGCGGAGACGACCGCCCAGGTCATCACGGTGCGGCCAGTAACGCCGACGTCAAGGCCGAACTTGTCGAGCGTCGCCGCATAGAGTTCAGGCGCGCCGCCCTCAGCGGGCGTGAATTCGCAGACGAGGTTGTCGGTCGAGCCGACAATGAAGCCGGTCGAGCCGTCGCTGTTGCAGCCAAGCACGCCGACCTTGGTTTCAGCGGACGCGCCGGAGGCGAGCAGCGGGGTCGTGGCGACGGCGGCGGCAAGCGCCAGCGAGGATAAAATGGTCTTCATGGGACGGTCCTTTCGTGGGTTGTCCACTTTCGGGGGAGAAAGTCATGGTGCGTCGCGAAGTTCCCCTCCGCCGCGTTTCTTTTCAGCCGAGACCCAGGCGCGGCGTACCGACGATGCGCCCGGCGGCGGCATGCCTGCGCTTGCCTGGCGGGCGAAAATCATGGTCTCCTAAAGGAAGAATAAGCGAGAGCGCCGCGATGAATGAAAAGCAGGAGAAGCCGGCGGCGGCTAAACGCCAAGCCGTAATTGTCATCCATGGCATGGGCGAGCAGCGCCCGATGGCCACGCTGCGGTCCTTCGTCGAGGCGGTGCTGGGCTCCGATGCAAAGCAAGCGGACGGAAAATCCGCATTCTGGATCGTGCCGGATTCGCGCACCGGCTCCGCCGAGCTCGCCCGCATCACCACGCCCGCGGATGCAAACGGCGTTCGCACCGACTTCTACGAGTTCTACTGGGCCGACATCATGCAGGGCACGACGCTGCAGCATCTGCGGGCTTGGATCTTCGGTCTGCTATTGCGCTGGCCGCATCATGTGCCGCGCGATGTGTGGTGGGCATGGCTTTGGTTGTGGACCGGCACGCTGGTCGCCGTCGCTCTGGCGGCCGGCGGGCTTTTCGGATTGATCGATTCGGGCCCGGCCGAGGCGGCTCCGGAGGTGGTCTCGCCGTTGTGGCCGGCGGCCGTCGGAATCGCCGTCGCACTGCTTGCGGCCGGCGTGTTGCTGTATTTTCTATGGGAACGTCTGTCCGGCGAACCAAGGGCGACGGAGCTGTCCTACCACTTCGCCGGCGGCGCAGCCGTGCTCGTCTTCGCCGGCATCGCCTTTCTACTTCCATGGCAATCCATCCTGACCTTGAGCGTCGGTATGCTCGTGTTGTCGACGGTGATCGGCGTTCTCGTCCACCAACTCGTCGTGCCTTATCTTGGCGACGTCGCCCGTTATGTGCGAACCGAACCCGACACGGTGGGAAAACGCAGAGATATACGCGAGCGGGGGCTGGCGCTGCTCAGAGCGCTGCACCGCGAGGCCCCGCCGGCGACGCCGAAGGAAGGCGAGGGCGCGGATGCGACAGACGACGATGGCGCCGAGACCGAACGCTATGAACGCATCGTCGTCGTCGGCCACAGCCTCGGGGCCATCATCGCCTACGATCTGCTGCGGCTGTTCTGGCTGGAAGCCGGTCCGAACCGGGACCACCCGATGGGATTGCAGGTCCACGAGGCATTCGACGCCCTCGTTGCTTTCCTCGAAACAGAACCGGATTTGCACGATGAGCGCGAGCTCTCGGTCTACCGGAATTTTCAGCGCGCGGTTTCGCGCGCCATGGCGGCCGAGCGGACGAAAGTTTTGCCGGGCGCTCCGGTGGACCCCGGAAAGGGGCCGCTGTTCTGGCGTATCAGCGATCTGGTAACCCTCGGTAACCCGCTGACCCACGCCGAGTTCCTGCTCGCCCGCGATGTCGATCGCCTTGCGCGACTCGTCGAGGAGCGGCAGATCGCGACGTCGCCGCCACTGCCCGTCGAGGGACGCGATTTCCGCTACCGACTGGATGATCACCGCCTGCATGTGTTGCGTGAGATCGAACAGCCTCTCGGCCTTCCCCATCACGCCGCCATGTTCGCGGCGACGCGCTGGACGAATATCTACGACCGCCACTCCAAGGTGCTGCTGGGTGACATCGTGTCAGGACCGGTCCAGAACGAACCGGCGACCACCGTTCTGTCCGAGATGGATGCGGCGGTGGAGCCGGGCATGGGGCTCGGGATCCGCGATCGCCATGTCCGGATTCGCCGGCGCAAGCCCTTAATTCCGGGGTTGGGACGGCTTTTTACGCACACGCTCTACTGGGATTGCGAGGCGGAAGGAATACTGGTTTGCGGCGACATCGGCCCGGCCTATCGCGCCGCCAGTCCGCACCCAAGGCAGCACGTCGCGGTCTTGCGGGAGGCGATGGCCTTGGACGAACCGCTGGTCGCTGAGCCGCCTGTTCTTCGGTCCGCGCCGCTGCGGCACGCGGAGGTGTAGCGCTTCGTCCGAGCGGTTCCAGTCTCGCTCAGGCGCCGCCTCTGGTGCGCGCCATGCCGTCCTTGGCCGGCTGGTATTTCGGATCGAGCTGCGCGGCGCGGGAATAGGACTTTAAGGCCCGCCCACGATCGCCTTTGCGTTCGTAGACCAGCGCCTGGTTGGTCCAGTACTCGGCCTTCTTGTCGTCAAGCTTCAGCGCCGCATTGAAATCGGTGAAGGCGTTTTCCTCGTCGCCGAGCGCGAGATAGGAGACGCCGCGCCCGGAATAAGGCTCGGGCGCTGTGGCCTGCAACGAAATCGCCGTCGAAAAATCCTCGATCGCCTGTTTGTGCTGGCCGTCGATCTGATAGAGCAGGCCGCGGTTATGATAGGCGCGCGGGTCGGTCGTGTTCAGGTCGATCGCCCGCTGGAAATCGATGAGCGCCTCACGATTGCGGCCGGCGACCCGGTAGACGTTGCCGCGTCCGATATAGGCCGAATCGTAGTTCGGATTGATCTGAAGTGCGGCGCTGTAGTCCTGGACAGCCTTAGACGGCTGGTTGGTCTGGCGGTAGACGAGCGCGCGGTTGGCGTAGGCCTGATAGAAATTCGGGTCGAGCTGGAGGGCGGTCGTGAAGTCCTGGATGGCCGCGTCGTATTTCCCGGCGCGGCCATAGGCCGTACCCCGCACGTTGAGGGCTTCCGGATCGCGGGGATTGGCGCTGACGGTCTGGGTCAGCGAAGCGATGTTCTGGTCGAGCCCCTGATTTTGATCGAGAGCGATCGCTGTGACGGCCGGTCCGTCCGATGTTGACTGGCACGCAGCGAGAACCGTCATCAGGCCGAGCACCGCAGCGGTGCGCAAAGTCGTTTGCGCGACACGCCCCCCCGGTTCGATGGCCGTGGGGCGTGTAATCGGACCGCGTGCGAACGCACGGGTGACAAGGCTCAGAGGCTGCAGCATCGATGAATTGTTCCCTCGAGAGACGAATCAGGCGGGGCCGTCGTCCACATGACCAGCTCGGACCGCATGGGCCGGATCGATCTTATGGACTCTTGCGGACTCATACGCAAAGAGGCGGCAGGCTCGCGCCCCGACCGCCTCCGTTACAACCTCAAATCGCCGAAAGAATGGCGGGCCAAAGCCCTTTATTGGCTGCGGCCGCCGCTCATCAGACCTTCACGCTGGGCCTGCTTGCGCGCCAGCTTGCGGGCGCGGCGGACGGCCTCGGCCTTTTCCCGGGCCCGCTTCTCAGAGGGTTTCTCGAAGAAATTGCGCATTTTCATTTCGCGAAAGATGCCCTCGCGCTGCATTTTCTTCTTGAGGGCGCGAAGGGCTTGGTCGACGTTGTTGTCGCGGACAGATACCTGCACTGGATGTTCCGTTTCTGGCGTGTGGCGGGCTGTGGTTTGCAGAACAGATCGAAGATTACAACGAACAATGCTTCGAATTCGGCAGCCCCTTAGCAGATTGGGCGACTACTGTCGAGATGTGGCGAAACGTGGCTGAGGTCCGGCCTCGGAGGCTCTCAAGGCGCGCATCCGGGGCGCTGAGCGATGGAACCTTGCTATCGCGGCGCGGTTTCCAGCGCGATCGATGATAGGGTCGACGACGACGGTCACTTGACTGCACGTCCGGAAAAAAAGTTGCGAGCGAAAGGCGGTTGAACGACATGAACGAAATCAGGCGGGAAAGATCAGCGGTCGTCGCGACGGACGGCCGCAGGCGGATATCCTGGGGCGCGATTATCGCCGGTGCGCTGTTGGCACTAGCCATCCAGTTCATGTTGGGGTTGCTCGGGCTTGGCATCGGGCTCGCGACGATCGATCCGCAAGGCGCGGAGAGCTTCGATCCCAACAGCTTTGCGTCCGTCGGGGGTTTATGGACCATTGCCGTCGTGTTGATCGGCCTGTTCGTCGGCGCCTATGCTGCCGGTCGGCTTTCGGGCAGCCTTACGCGGATCGATGCCATCCTCCACGGCGTTGTCACCTGGGCGACGTCGACGCTTTTCGTGGTCTTTCTTCTGACCACAGGCGCTTCGGCTGTGGTCGGCGCCGCTTTTGGGGTGATCGGCGGCTCGATCCAGGGTCTGTCGGCGGCGGCCGCAACGGTTGCTCCCGAAACGACTTCTACGTTGCGGCGAGACGCAGAAGAAGCATTGCGGCGCGGTGGCGGAGCATCGCGACCGCCCGCCGACTCGGCTGACGAGGCGGATGTGCCGGTGATCGGCGAGACTCAGCCGGTGCCCGTCGAGCAGGATTCGGCCGCAACCTCCATTGGGACCGTACTCGCCGGGCTCGGCGAACAGGCAACGCCCCAGCAGCGCCAGGCAGCCAGCCAAGCGATCGCGCGCCAGGCCGGAATCTCCCAACAGGAGGCCCAGCAGCGGCTGCAGCAACTCCAGCAGGCCTATGACAGTGCCAAGCGTGAGGCCCGCGTCGCCGCCGATGCCGCAGCCCGCGCGGTGACCGCCGCCTCGTTCGCGGCATTCGTCGCACTGGCTCTCGGTCTGACCGTTGGCGCGCTCGGAGGTCTCGTAGGGCGCCCCAGAGGATTGCCTGTCGCCGGCCGGGTCTGATCGGGGAACGCAGTTCGAAGAGTGGAAGCAGGCGGGCGCGGGCTGCCGTGCCTGCTTCGACCGTGCGTCACCGGTTGTCGCGATTCGAGCATGGTGACGCCCCATCCGCGATAAACATCGATGGCGATGCGATGACCGCTGACGATCCGGGGTCGGGGCAGGTTGCCGGAGGCGGCGGCGGGGCGCTACACCAGAGCGAGCCATCGTCGAACGACACCAGGTTTTAGGACGCGAGGCGCAGGATGCGGAAATTTTCGGCCTTTGCCATTGCACGCGAGGCGATACGCGGTCATTCCGGCTGGGGCGAGCAGTGGGCATCGCCCGAACCGCGCCGCCAGTATGAGGTGGTCATCGTCGGGGCGGGCGGGCATGGCCTCGCCACCGCCTACTACCTTGCCAAGGAGCACGGCATCACCGACGTCGCGGTGATCGAAAAGGGCTGGCTCGGCGGCGGCAACACCGGCCGCAACACCACGATCATCCGCTCCAACTATCTCTACGACGAATCGGCGGCGCTCTACGACCATGCGGTGAAGCTTTGGGAAGGGCTGAGCCAGGACCTCAATTACAACGTCATGTTTTCCCCGCGCGGCGTCCTGATGCTGTCGCACAACGTCCACGACGTGCAGGTCGCCAAGCGCCACGTCCATTCCAACCGCCTCAATGGCGTCGACAACGAGTGGCTGACGCCGGAAGCGTGCAAGGCCTATTGCCCGCCGCTGAACATCTCCAAGGACACCCGCTATCCGGTGGTCGGCGGCGCGCTGCAGAGGCGTGGCGGCACGGCCCGCCACGATGCGGTCGCCTGGGGTTATGCCCGGGCGGCGTCGGCGCGCGGTATCCACGTCATCCAGAATACCGCCGTCACCGGCATAAGGCGCGGCGCCGACGGGTCTGTGGCCGGCGTCGAGACGACGCGCGGCTTCATCGGCGCGAAGAAGATCGGCGTCGTCGCGGCCGGCAACACCTCGGTGGTCATGGACATGGCCGGCGTCCGGATGCCGATCGAGAGCTTTCCGCTGCAGGCGCTGGTCTCGGAACCGGTCAAGCCGTGTTTTCCCTGCGTGGTCATGTCGAACACCGTCCACGCCTATGTCTCCCAGTCGGACAAGGGCGAACTCGTCATCGGCGCCGGCACCGACCAATATCCCTCCTATTCGCAGACCGGCAGCCTGCACATCCTCAACCACACGGTCGACGCGATTTCGGAGATGTTTCCGATGTTCCGCCGCATGCGCATGCTGCGCTCCTGGGGTGGTATCGTCGACGTGACGCCCGACCGCTCGCCGATCCTGTCGAAGACGCCGGTCAAGGGGCTTTACGTGAATTGCGGGTGGGGCACCGGCGGCTTCAAGGCGACGCCCGGTTCCGGCCACGTCTTCGCCCACACCATCGCCCGTGACGAGCCGCACAGGATCAACGCCGCCTTCAGCCTCGATCGCTTTGAGACGGGCCGCTTCATCGACGAGGCGGCGGCGGCCGCCGTCGCGCACTGACCGCAGGGATCGTTTCCATGCTTTTGATCCATTGCCCCTACTGCGACGACGACAGGCCGGAACTCGAATTCCGCCACGCCGGCGAGGCGCACATCGCGCGACCGGCCGCGGATGGGGAACCGGGACGCGCCGTTGCCGACGCGCTCTATTTGCGCACCAACAATCGCGGCGTGGTGTTCGAGCGCTGGCGCCATGTCCATGGCTGCGGACGCTTCTTCAACGCCGCACGGCACTCGGTGTCGGACAAGTTCCTGGCGTTCTACGAAACCGGCGCGCCGAAACCGGATCTTGGAAATGAGGTCGATCTGCCGCAAGACCCGCGCGGCGCCGGGGCGACGCCGGCAACGGTGGGTTTCGATCCGGCTCTGTCGAACGCCGGGGAGGAAGGGTGATGAGCCGCTTCCGCCTTGCCGAGCATGGCCGCCTCAACAGCGCCCGCCGCATCCCGTTCCGCTTCGACGGCGAGCGCTATGTGGGGCTGGAGGGTGACACGCTCGCCTCTGCGCTGTTGGCAAACGGCGTTCACCTCACCGGCCGCTCGTTCAAATATCATCGGCCGCGCGGCATCCTGGGTTCCGGGCCGGAAGAGCCGAACGCGCTTGTCGAGATCCGCCGCGACGATGCTCGCCGCCAGCCCAATATCCGCGCGACGATGCAGCCGCTCTATGACGGGCTCGACGCTGTCAGCCAAAACCGCTGGCCCTCGCTCGGCTTCGACATCGGCGGCGCCAACGGGATGTTCTCGCGCTTCCTGACGGCCGGCTTCTACTACAAGACCTTCATGTGGCCGAAGGCTTTCTGGCACCGGGTCTATGAGCCCTATATCCGGGCCGCGGCCGGCCTCGGGCGCGCGCCCGAAAAGCCTGACCCCGAGCACTACGCTAATCGTTTCGCGCATGTGGATGTGCTCGTCGCGGGGGGTGGATCGGCAGGCCTTGCCGCTGCGCTGGCGGCCGGCGAGGCGGGCGCGAGCGTGCTCCTGTGCGACGAGGGCACGGCCTTTGGCGGCTGGTTGAAGGCCGAGAGCAACGTGACCATCGAGGGTATCCCGGCGATGGATTGGGTCGACGGCATCGTCGCTCGGCTCGCCGGCATGGCCAATGTCCGCTTGATGCCGCGCACGACGGCCTTCGGCTACTACAACCACAACATGCTGGCGCTGGCCGAGCAGGTCACCGATCATTTGTCCGAGCCCGACCCGGCGCTGCCGCGCGAGCGGCTGTGGCAGGTGCGGGCGAAGAAGGTGGTGCTGGCGACGGGCTCGATCGAGCGGCCGCTGGTGTTTCCCGACAACGACCGGCCGGGCGTCATGCTGGCCGGGGCGGCGCGGCTCTATCTCAATCATTTCGGCGTCACGCCGGGCCGGCGCGTCGCGGTGTTCACCGCCCATGACGCGGCCTATGCGGCGGCGATCGATCTGAAGCGGGCGGGCGTCGCCGTTCCCGTCATCGTCGATTTGCGCGCCGAGCCGCCCGCCGACATCACCGCCGAGGCACGGGCGCTCGGGATCGAGGTTCTCGCCGGCTACGAGGTCAAGTCCGTGCGCGGCACCCGGCGCATCAGCGGCTTCACGGTCGAGGAACTGCGCTCCGGCCAGGACAATCGTCGCTTTGATTGCGACGCGCTGCTCATGTCCGGCGGCTATACGCCGTCGGTGCATCTGTTCTCCCAATCGCGCGGCAAGCTCGCCTTCGATCCCGCCCTCCAGGCCTACGTTCCGGCCGAGGCGGCCGAGGACTGTATCAGCGTGGGCGCCGCGGCGGGCGACTTCGATCTGGCGAAGACGATCGGTTCGGCCCGCAGCGCTGGCCGCGTCGCGGCGACCGGCAAGGCTGGTAAATCCCAGCCGGTCGCGGTGGAAGGGGCCGCGCCCTTCGGGGGCGGCATGGCGGGTGCGACGCCAGCCGCTGGCTCCGGCAAATTCGTCAAGGCCTTCATCGACTTCCAGAACGACGTGACGGCCAAGGACATCCGCTTCGCCGTCGCCGAGGGCTTCCGCTCGGTCGAGCATATCAAGCGCTTCACCACCACCGGCATGGCGACCGATCAGGGCAAGACGTCGAACATCCACGGTATCGGTGTCGCCGCCGAGGCGCTGAGCCGGCCGATGCCGGAGGTCGGGCTGACCACGTTTCGCGCGCCGTTCACACCGGTCACCTTCGGAACCATCGCCGGCTTCGCCAAGGGGCCGCTGTTCGATCCGACCCGGAAGACGCCGATCCACGACAGCGCCGAGGCCGAAGGGGCGGTGTTCGAGGATGTCAGCCTGTGGAAGCGGGCCTGGTATTTCCCGAAAGGCGCCGACATGCACGCCGCCGTCGGCCGCGAATGCCGGACGGTGCGCGAGGCGGCCGGCCTTTTCGATGCATCGACCTTGGGCAAGATCGAGGTAGTCGGGCCGGACGCGGCGAAATTCCTCGACGTGATCTATGCGACGCCGCTGGCGAGCCTTGCCGTCGGCAAGTGCCGCTATGCGATCATGCTGAACGAGGCCGGCTTCATCATCGACGACGGCATCGTCGCCAGGATCGGCGACGACCGTTATCACGTGACTACGACAACCGGTGGCGCGCCGCGCGTGCTCGAGCTGATGGAGGATTACCGGCAGACCGAGTTCCCCGATCTCGCCGTCTGGACCACTTCGGTCACCGAGCAATGGGCGGTGATCGCCGTGCAGGGGCCGAAGGCACGCGAGATCGTCGCGCCCTTCGTCGAGGGGCTGGACATCGCAGCGGACGCGTTCAAACACATGTCGGTGGCCGAATGCACATTCATGGGCGTTGCCTGCCGGTTGTTCCGCGTCTCCTTCACCGGCGAGGCCGGCTACGAGATCAACGTGCCGGCCGATTACGGCCGCACTGTCTGGGACCGGCTGCGCGAACATGGCCGCGGCCTTGGCGCCGAGCCTTACGGCACTGAGGCTATGCACGTACTCAGGGCCGAAAAGGGCTATATCATCGTCGGCCAGGAAACCGACGGCACGGTGACGCCGGCCGATGCCGGCCTTGCCTGGGCGGTATCGAAAAAGAAGACGGACTTCGTCGGCAAGCGCGGGCTGGAGCGGTCCGATCTCGTGGCCTCCGGCCGCAAGCAACTCGTCGGCCTCAAGACCGCGAACCCGCTGACCGTTCTGGAGGAGGGCGCGCAGATCGTCGCCGATCCGAACGAGGCCGTGCCGATGACGATGCTCGGCCATGTCACCTCGGCCTATCACTCCGACGCGGTGGGACGTTCGATCGCGCTGGCGCTGGTCAAGGACGGACGCAACTTGATTGGTCGCACGCTGTATGTTCCGATGCCAAAAGAGACGATCGCCGTCGAGGTGACGGACACGGTGTTCTTCGATCCGGAAGGGGAGCGGCTGCATGGCTGAGCGCAAGACGGCATCGAAGAAGCCGACCAGGGCGGCGGCCAGGAAAAGCGTCCCGTCGACCGGCGAAACGGGCCGGCCCGCTGCTACAATGGCCGGAACCAACCTGCCGCGCATGTCGCCGCTGGACGGGCGCTATGCGAGCGGGCCGGGCGTGACGCTGACGCCGCTCGCCCCGCGCCAACGCATCAGCCTGCGCGCCGACGCGCAATCGCTAGAGGCGGTGGAGGCCAAGCTCGGCCTGGCGCTGCCGATGCGGCCGAAGACCAGCACCTCGGAGGGCGACATTTCGGCGCTCTGGATCGGCCCCGACGAATGGCTGATGGTCTCGAACGACGACGCGGGGGGAGCCGAATCGCTGCCGGCAAGGCTTGCGGGCGTCCCTGGCATCTCGGCCGTGGACGTGTCGCACCGCAATGTCGCGATCGCGGTCGAGGGACCGGCGGCCGAGGCGGTGATCGCGGCCGGCTGCCCGCAGGACATTCGGCTTGGTGGTTTCCCGGTCGGGGCGGCGAGCCGGACGATCCTCTCGAAAGCCGAGATCGTCCTGTGGCGGACCGGTGAGCAGCGCTTCGAGGTCGAATGCTGGCGAAGTTTTGCCGATTATGTCTGGACCTTCCTGGCCGAGGCGGCACGCTCGCCGGCTGTTTGATCGCAAAGGCAGCACACGGCGGGACCAGGATATAAAAACGCCGCGTGTCCTGAAGAACACGCGGCGCGGTCATTGATGGTCAAGCGTTCGGCTTGGCGTGGCCCGTCTT
>NZ_JADDXW010000014.1 GCF_017183135.1 Aurantimonas marina
CTATTTTGTTTTTAGTGACTTGCGTCGTGCCGCGATGTGGTTTCGGGTACGTCCGGATGGGTTTGAATCATTCCCACTCGATTGTTTAAATAGCATATAACCATTTGAAATCACTGGCGAATTTATTCTTTCGGCGAGAAGATTCCGACGGTGAGGCCGTCAAAAAGTTACGCTTTTGATTTTAAAAGGGAAATCGCCGAAAAAATATTTTTGAGGTTTCGCCAACTATCGGGACCAGTTGGACGATTTTTGCATCTCGCGCCGTCCGGCGGCGTACTCGACTCGCGTCAAAAAGTACCGTCACTCAATCCATATCACGCATCGCGGGCGGATGCCATCCGGCCACAGGCGAGCTGCGCGCGGCCTACCCAAACCTTGCCAAGACACCACCTTCTGGCTATATTACTGGAAATAAGTAGGAGGTTACCGTGGGCAGCTCGCAAAAACGCGCCATCCAGAATTATCGATCTCGTCTTAGCGAGCGGGGTCTGGCGCGCTTCGAGGTGCTTGGTCGCGAGGCGGACCGCGATCTCATCCGATCATTGGCGCGCCGCCTGGCAGAAGACAGCGCGGACGCCTCGCGCCTCCGCGCAGTGGTCAGTCAGACCATCGCCGGTGAGCCCCCGAAGAAGGGTGGTATCCTAGCTGCGCTCCGACGCTCCCCCCTGGTGGGCGTGGATCTCGATCTGTCCCGCCTCCGCGAGGAGGGACGTAACGTTCAGATTTGATGCGCTACCTGCTCGATACCAACATCATTAGCAACATAGCGAAGCGGGCCCCCTCGGAGCCCCTGCTCGCCTGGATGAGCGAACAGGAGGACGAGGACCTCTTCATTACCTCGCTGACGGTCGCGGAAATCCGCAGAATGGTCCTTGAGATGTCGGTCGATAAGCGACGCGATCAGCTTGACGCATGGTTCTGTGGGCCGGAGGGACCACAGGCCCTGTTCTCAGGCCGTATCTTGCCGTTCGACGAAAAGGCCGGAATCATCTGGGCCCATCTGATGGCGGACGGGAAGACAAAGGGCCGAGCCAGAAGCGCGCTCCACACAATTATCGCTGCGATCGCGGAAGCGAACGACTGCGTGGTCGTCACTGGCAATGACACGGATTTCGAAGACATCAAAACGATCAACCCCTTGCGACCATCAAGTGCGTCATGACATCGATAGACGACTTGCAGCCAAACCGAACGCCGGCCGAACTCCACGCGATGGCGGTCGCCCTTGAGGCGAGTGGGCAATACAAGGTTCTGCGAAAGCTAAGACCTCGAGAAACGATTCTGCCGCCCGATGGGTCGCCGACCCGAAGAGGCCTATTTGTCGACGTCGAGACCACCGGTCTTGATGCCGCGCGCGACGAGATCATCGAACTTGCGATGGTGCCGTTCACTTATGGGCTCGACGGACGAATCTTCGAGATCCAACCGCCCTTCCACGGGTTTCGAGAGCCGGCTATCCCCGTCCCAGCGGAGATCACGGCCCTCACCGGGATCGCCAATGGAATGCTGGCGGGTAAGTCGATCGACTCCGCCGAGGTCGCCGCATTCGCAACAGACTCTGCCCTGGTCGTTGCACACAATGCGGGGTTTGACCGCCGATTCCTGGAAAGGCTTAGCGACACTTTCTTGGCGTTACCCTGGGCCTGCTCGATGACCCAGATTGATTGGGCCGCTGAGGGCTATGAAGGAACCAAGCTAGCCTACCTCGCGGGAGCGGCAGGGTTCTTTTACGACCGCCATCGCGCAACGAACGATTGCATGGCGGCGATCGAACTCCTCGCTGCCCCACTGCCCAGTTCCGGTGCTCCGGCTATGGCCCAACTGCTGGAACGCGCTCGTCGTCCGAGTTGGCGAGTATGGGCCGAGAACTCACCGTTCAATATGAAGGAAGTGCTGAAGGCGCGCGGTTATCGCTGGAATGCCGATGGGAATTCTAGCCCGCGAGCCTGGTACATCGAGCTTGAAGACGACAAGCTCGAACCTGAACAGGCCTTCCTGAAGGCCGAAATTTATCAGCGAGAGGTTAATCTCCGCGTTCACCGGCTAACAGCCTACAACCGATTTACTGACAGGCGCGACTAGACGCCGTAGGCGACCGCGGGGGGCGGGGCAACAATGCACATTTCAAAGGTCCAGATAGTCAACTACCGCAACTTTTCGCGGGCCGACATCCGATTCAACCGCGGTATCAACACGATTATTGGGGAGAACGGATCCGGGAAGACCAACCTTTTCCGCGCGATGCGTTTGCTGCTCGACGATAATCTTCTGCGGATGGCATACCGGCTGGATGAAACAGACTTTTACCGCGGGCTCGGTTCATGGCGCGGCCATTGGATCATCATCAGTTTGGAGTTTCAGAACGTCTCGCAAGACGAGGCAATTCAATCGCTTTTCCTTCACGGCGTTGGCAACATTGAAGGAGGTGCCATTGGCACCGCCACCTACAATTTAATCTTTCGTCCCAAGGCCGCGGTACGCGCCAAGCTCGGCGAACTACAGGACGGTGATCAAGGCGGACTAGCCGAAATCCTCCACGCGATCACTCTCGACGACTACGAGACAGTGTTCACAGGCAAGAGCACGGCCGACTTCACCGACCCGGTAGTATACGAGGCCCTGGTCGGCAACTTTGCAGACGTGCGGTTTCCCGACGAGCTTGAACCGCCGGAAATCGGAGGCCGCATCCCTGGAATCATGTCGATCACCAAGGAAGTTTCTTTCACCTTTGTCCAAGCCCTGCGGGACGTCGTTTCAGACTTTCAGAACAATCGGACCAATCCCCTCCTGACGCTGCTGCGTGGAAAAAGCGGTGAAATCGCAACGGAGGCAATGGCGCCGATCACGGCGCTTGTGCAGAACCTTAACACGGCGATCATCGACCTACCCGAGGTCGAGAGCATTCGCAGCGATATCCGCGAGACGATCACCGATGCAGCAGGAGATACGTACTCCCCATCGACGCTCTCGATCCGATCAGCGCTGCCCGAAGACGCGGATAGGCTGTTTCAGTCCCTGCGACTGTTCGTTGGTGAATCCGACGACGGCTACGAAGGCGCGATCCATGAACTCAGCCTGGGCGGCGCAAATCTGATCTACCTGACGCTGAAGTTGTTGGAGTTCAAGTATCAGACTGCCAAGCACGCATTCGCGAACTTTCTGCTCATTGAGGAGCCTGAAGCTCACATCCACACCCATATCCAAAAGACGCTCTTTGACCGGCTGAATTTTCCGGAAACACAGATCATCTACTCGACGCATTCCACCCACATCTCCGAGGTCAGCAACGTCGAAAACGTCAACATTCTAGGTCGCGTGGGAGGCGCTTGCGAGGTCTTCCAACCCGCGACCGGATTGCAAGCAGGGCAAGTGCGCTCGATCCAACGTTATCTGGACGCTGTCCGAAGCAATCTCCTCTTCGCCAAAAGCGTCGTGCTTGTCGAGGGCGACGCCGAGGAGATCCTGGTCCCCGTTTTGGTCAAGCAAGTCCTAGGTGTCAGTCTCGATGAGCTTGGCATCAGCCTGATTAATATTCGAAGCACCGGCTTTAAGAATGTCGCCGTGCTATTCCACGATTCTCGGATTCGTAAGCGGTGCGCAATCGTCACTGACCTGGACGCAACGTTTTTTGATGCAGCGCCTGATCCGCTCGACACGCCGGCTATCTCCAAAGCGAAGGAGAAGGCACGTGGTGCGCGCGCTGCCGGTCTTCGCCGGCAAGCCGATCTGCAGGAATTCGCACACGACAATCCCTGGGTCTCGGTTCACTTCGCCCCGCATACGTTCGAGGTCGACTTCGTCGCGGCCGGCAACGCTTCCAAGGTCGTCGGCGTGGTGGAGGAGATCTATACCGAAGTCGCGACGATCGCGTTGGCGAAGGAGGAGTTAGAATCCAACGATGTGGAGCGGTACGGGACACGCGCTCTGACGATGGCGGCAGGAGCTGGTAAGGGATGGTTCGCTATCCAGGTCGCCAAGCTCGTCGACCCTGAATCTCATATCCCTGACTACCTCGCCGGAGCGATCTTCACGGCGCACCGACCAGTCAGCACCCCCGTCCTCGCCAACATGCTAGACTATCGCCTGGCCCACATCCGGAAGACGGGCCTCTACGGGACCGATGCCATCGCGCAAATGCAGGGCCAGATCCACGCCTTCCGCACCGGTCAGGTCGATCGCGCGGGTATCCGAGACGCGATGCTTGCCTCCTTTCCGGCCGACCAGATCAATGCAATTCTGGCGCACGTGTAACCATGTTCGTCTGGCCGAAGGACGATTTGAACCCTGAGCAGGTCGCCGCCATCACGGAGCCCGGCAGCGTGTTCCTGGTCGCCTGCCCGGGGAGCGGCAAGACCCGCGCGCTGACCTACAAAATAGCGTTGGAACTGTCGCGACTGACCACTGACAAGGCTTGGGTGGTCGCGATCACCTATACCAATCGCGCCGCCGACGAGATTCATGAGCGCATAGAGCGACTGGGCGTTGACACGTCCCAACTTTGGATTGGGACCATCCATGCCTTTTGCTTGGAATGGATACTACGGCCTTACGCTCTTTATCACCCAGATCTAAAGCATGGTTTTCGAGTGATCGACAGCCACGACACCGAGCAGATGTTCACGGAGCTTTGCAGAGGGACGCCGGAAAGGCTGCGTCCCTTCGAATGCAACTACTACTTCACCTCCGAGGGTCTGCAGCTAGAAGCGACGGATCGCAGGCGCCATGCGGCGATCAGCGGGCTCCTTCAGAAATACTGGGCGCATTTGCGTGCCAACCGTCAGGTCGACTTCGAGCTTATCCTTTACTATGCATACGAACTCATCTCGACGGTTCCGTCGATCAAGACGCTCCTCGGATCGCTATTCGCCTTTGTGCTAGTCGACGAGTTTCAGGACACCAAGGAAATCCAGTACGCGATCCTGGGTGCGATCCTGAAGAGCGCCGGGGGCCGTGCCAATACTTTCCTCGTCGGCGATCCCAACCAGGCCATCTATGGGTCGCTCGGCGGCTACGCCATTTCGCGGACGAATTTGGCCGACCTTTGCGGCTTGGAGCTGACCGAAAAGGGGTTGGTGACGAACTACCGCTCCTCGCAGCGTATCGTGAGCTACTTCGTCAACTACCACGTTCACCCGGCCCCGATCGTCGCGGAAGGCCGCGACAAGGATTATGTCAGTCTTGTTTCCTTCGACCGCCTCACTTCGAACACGCAGCTTGAGGCAGAACTGGTCCGACTGATCCGGTTCAACATTGAGACCGTCGGGATCAAGCCCAACGAGGTGTGTGTCGTTGCCCCGTGGTGGATTCATCTTGCCAGCATGACGCGGCGGCTAGTCACCGCTCTTCCTGAGTACAGCTTTGACGGCCCGGGGATCGCGCCGTTCGCGCGGGACATTGAAAACTTTTGGTACAAGCTCGCTCGGATCCTGCTGACGGAACCGAGCCCCCAACTTTATGTTCGACGGCTACGTTGGGCTGGCGAGGTACTCGCTGCTTTCGATCAGGCGGGCATCGATACCGCCCATTTTTCCCGCAAATCGCTCCTTAGAGAATGCAACTCGATCCACAGCGAGCAAAATGACGGGCTTACCTATTTGCGAGAGGTCTTCGATCTCCTGTTCGCACAACTCGAGATAGATTTCCGCGCCGTACCGACGCTGGTCGAACACCACGCCGCCTTTTTCGAAAGCTCGGCGACGAGGATCGATCGGCTCGTCCGGGAGGGCGGCGTCGCGTTCGCCGAAATCACAACCTTCCGAAAGGTCTTCGCAACGCGCAGCGGTATTACAGTCTCGACCATTCACGGCGTGAAGGGTGCCGAATACGACTCCGTAATCGCATATGCTCTTCTTGAAGGCATGGTGCCGCATTTCGCCGATGACCATCAGCTAGAAGCCGCCAAGCGCCTGCTGTACGTCGTCTGCTCGCGTGCGCGCAAAAACCTCCATCTGGTCTCGGAGAGCGGCCGTGTGGATGGGCGGGGTCAGCCCTACGAGCCGACGCAGATTCTTGCGGCATGCCCATTCGCCTATGATGACATCCCGCCGAGGCCGGGCGGCTGATCATGCTCAACATAGACTACCTAAAGCAGCGCGGCCTTTCCATTCTTCGACTTGGCCCGGGCCTTAACAGCGGATTGGCGCTTAGGCCTTTAGGCGATCTCCACATATCCGATCAGCTCGGCCGAAAAACTCCCATCCCCATTTGCAGCTCCCTTGTGCTTGAGCTCCCGCTGCAAGGTGGGCTCAACGGCACTTGCGAAGAGCGAGAGGCGCTCATCAGGCGATAGGGTTGGACTCGTTTCCACCGCGTGGAGAAATTGGCCGGCCTGACGCTCCACACTTGGAACTCGCGTTCCGTCCGTATTAACCGCGATCGGCTGAACGGAAACACGCTTCTCCCCGGTGCCGGCTGATGCCTCAACAAGCCAAAACGAGAGAAGCGTTGTTCCAATCTCGCTTCCTCCAAGCGAAACGCCGAGTTGCTCTGGTGGCAGACTGCGCCACCGTCCCAACTCCTCCTGCACAAGGGGATGATCGAGCCCCATTAGGTCGACGTTGTCATTTGATGTGGCCATGTTGCGGTCGAGTGTGAACCGCTTCTTTCGTGCCCCGTTCGTGGCGATCAAGTCGTAGGTCAAGTCGTCGACCTTGTTGAGCTTCCAATTTCTATCTGCCAGAGCCGCCGCTAGGAATTGGACCAGGCGGTCCATTCCCGACGAGACATCTGAAAACGGCTTGTAGTCGTCGAGGCTAAAGCCATCGAGATCCTGGAATAGATCGAAAACGACTTCGCGAGCCTCCCTCGCATTGGAAAGCGCCGCTTCAAGCTCAACGGCCGTTCTCTTCAGTTCAGGGTCAGAAAGTGCTTCCTGATACAGTCGGTCGTAGTTCAATCGCTCGGAAAGTTGACCTAATATCTGAGAACGAAGATCCTCCGCGATATTCCCCTGATCGTCCACCTTGCCGAGCGTTCGTGCGATCTCGGTGAGCTTGTCATCCAAGAGAAGAAAGATGCGTCCCTCGATCGTGTCAGATAGCACCAGATTGTAGACCTGTGCGGTGTGAGCCTGGCCATACCGATGGATGCGGCCGATCCGCTGCTCCATATCCATCGGATTCCAGGGCAAGTCGAAATTGAAGAGAACGCGCGCGAACTGAAGATTGATGCCTTCGCGACCGGCTGCCGTACAGACTAGGATCCGCGGCCCGTCCTTGAGTCGAAAGCGCCGTTCAGCGGCAACCTTTGCACCGTGGTCTCCGCCACGTAGGATGACGACCCCCTGACCTGGATAAACCTGTTCAATCTCGCGGGCGAGCAGGTCAACCGTGCCGAGGTAGGTGGCGAAAATTACGATCTTCTCGTTGGAGTTCTGACGCCACAGCGTGCCCAATCCATCGAGCAGTTTTTGGACCTTGGTCTCCCGCTGCTCAGGAAATACCGATAGCAGATCGGCAATGCGAAGCCGTTCCTCGGGTAGATGGATATCGACTGCGGCCGACGCGGCGTCCTCCATATGCGACGAGGCGAACTCGCTGCCATAGGGGTCGGAGGCCAATTCAAGCGCCTCCTCGTCCAGCTTCTTTGCAAGTCGATACTTGAGGTCGGCCATCACCCGGTCAACTTCAGTCCGGCCAACGGGATCGCGTCCGAGGCACCATTCAATGTGGATCAGCTCGCGGGCCTCGTCGTAAAGGCGTTCACGGCCCTCGATGTCGAGGTCGCGATCACGGATAAGGGCCTCGTGCAACGTTAGCATCAGCATCCGGCGCTTTAACGTCCGGCGCACAGCGGCGAAGCTTGATGCTGCGATCTTCTGGAAGATGGCCATCAGGAAGCCGAGGGCGCGACCTTGGTTGCCCTGTCGCTTCGCGAGGTCGAAGCCGTCCTCGAGGTACTCACGCAGCTTCTCATAAAACCGCCGCTCCTGGTCCCCCATGAGGAACGATTCTGTATGCACCCACCGACGTGCAAAAAGGGGATCGCCATCCGGCCGGCAGGCATCGGCCTTGGTTCGACGGAACATGACAGTGTTCAGTCGATGACGGTTTTCGATCATCTCTTCGGGACTGCCGAAGAGGGTCGGATTGAGAAGTTGAATAAGCATCCAAAACTGGAAATGATTGCCTTGGTGCGGAGTCGCAGAAAGCAGGAGGAGATCACGCGCATGACTCTTCAGCGCCTCGCCGAGCTTGTAGTTCTCCGTCTTCCGAACCTTTCCTCCCGTTCGGTACGCGGTCAAGTGGTGCGCCTCATCGAAAACCACCAGATCCCAGCGTGGCGCTTCTAGCAGTCGCTTGATACGCGCCGGTCGCTTTAACGTATCGATGCTGGCGATCAGTCGATCATGCTTGGCGAAAGCGTTGGTCTTCCGATCGGTGATATCGCCTTCCGAGCCGAACACCTCGAAATCGAGGTTGAAGACTTCGTTCAGCTCCCGGTGCCAATTGTTCACCAGGCCTGCGGGAACCACCATCAATGCACGGTCCAGTTCGCCGCGGCTGGCGAGCTCCCGCAAGATCAGAGCGGTTTCAATGGTCTTGCCCAGGCCGACTTCGTCGGCGATCAGGAAGCGGCGGGGAGACGCCGTGGCGATCCTGTGCGTCAGAACCACCTGGTGCGGAAGAAGATCGATCCGCGCCGACGTCAGAGCCGACGCGCTTTCCATGACCGGCAGCGCATGAGCTTCATAGGAAAGCCAGACCGCCCGCGCCCGCTCCGGCGTGCCTTCAACTGCTCGCAGAATCCGCTCTGTACGGGATACTTCGCGTTGGACGCTTTCCAGAGGAACACGCCGTTCACCGCTGCTGAAAAACGCCCGAAGATAGCCCTCGCGCGGGGCGTCGAGCACAACCCCTGCGCCAAAATCAGGGTGGGTTATCCGGTCGCCCGGACTGAAACTTACACCATCCATCAAACCGGCCCTCAGGTGATCCGCAGGTGAAACAAGCCGACTGGCTTGCCTCCCTCAGAGAGGATGATTTCCTGCGGGTATTCCCGAGCCTCGCCCCATAGGAGACGCCCAAACTCGATCTGTTGGTCGGCGTGAGGGGCCGAGCAACGCCACCGGACAGAATCCGTCGCCATGTCGGTATGAAAGCGTCTCTGCCCGACTGGCAGCCAGAAGATCAGTGCAGCTTCACCCGAATAGGCGTCTTGGAAAGACAAGATGGTAGACTTGAGCTCATTCCCGAGCCAGCCATCGGCGTCGACCGGCGTCAGCAGGTCAAGGCATGCGTCCAGCCCCGCAACCACCAATGTATTTCCGCCGTTGCTCGGCAGATCATCGGGCCAGTCTTTTGCCGCACGGAGGAGTTCACGCAAGCTGAGGACTTCGGAGGGCTGCGTGGCGATCGCGAGCGCCTCGTCGTCCCAGATCCAACTCACTCCCCGGCGCTGCCAGACGCTGTCGAGCAATTGCTTCATGCTCAATCCTCCTGAAACAGCGACATCTGCGCGACCGCGTCTTTGTGGCTGGAAGCCCAATTGTTGTAGATCGTCAACGCTCGCGACGACGCGTTCCGCTTCGGCTGGGTCGCGCCGTGCCTGCTGAGCCATTCAAGGAGACTCTTCAGGGCGGGATGCGGCTTGAAATTGTCGTTCTTCAATGTGTCCGAAGCGTTGATGCCACTGCCATCATAGCAAGCACCGATCAGCACGAGCGCCTGATCGAGATCGGCCGTGAGGCGCCGACGATGCCTTCCCTGCCAGTCCCGGGCGAAGGCGAGAGGATCGGCGAGATGGAAGACCTTCTTCTCTTCGCTCGCCCAACCCCGATTGGTGAACTCGTCCGGCGCGATGCCAGAGCCACGCAATAGCTTTTGCATCTGGTCGCGCGCGAGTTCGGTCTGACCGTTGAATATACGCAGGAACTGCCGAGTAATGGGTTCGGCGGTAACAGGCGGCGGCTCGGTAGTCTTATTCGTATCCTCGTCGATGAGTTGATTGATGCCGACCAGAGCGTCCTTCACCGAGATCGCCCGACCTTCGTCTACGAAGACCTTCCCATAGTGGCGAGAGAAATATTCCAACGCCTTGCCGCGGCGAATGACCTGAAGGTCCGCCGCAGGGAGGCCCGCCTTTGCATGATTTTCCAACAGTCCCTGGAGCTGACGGACGTCGGCCAGAACCTCACGCCGCATACGCCCCCAGCTGACAGGCTTCGGCTCTTCGGTCCGCTTCCGGCAAACATGCACGATGTCGTATTCGATCTGCTGGGAACCAAACGTTCCCGGCTTGCTGCCTTCGCCCTTTGTTTCGTCTGACCTGATCGGGTACGTCGCTTCAAGAAAGAAGCCCGCGTCGAACAGTGACTCGAGGACAGATACCCATGGCGCGTCTTCGCTGTGGTGGAAGGTGAATGCCAACATCCCGCCCGGTTTCAGCACTCTATGAGCTTCCTTCCAACAGGCGGTGAGAATGCGCTGATAGAAGCCATCGGGATCCTCAGGCTCGCGCGCCCTATTGGATACTGCCTCCATAGACTTCGGCGTATACTCGGGACCGAAAATCTCTGGGTACTTGTCCTTGAGCGGCAAGCGCATCCAAACGTGAAAGAAATCTGCCAACTCAGAATAATGGAGGAGCCCCCCAAAGGGGGGATCGGTGATCACAAGATCAATAGTCGAATCCCCGTACTGATTGAGCTCGGTCGATGAACATTGGTAAATCTCGGCTCCGTTCACGGGATCGCCAGGAAACACCCTCTCGCTTTGGCCACTTACGTCGGATGCCAGGGCAGGGTCTATTCTCTTCAGCGTATCGACGCTGACAGCTTCCCACGGGCGGGTTGCCCACTCGCGCCCCTCAATTATTCCTTCTACACTGGATGCCCAATTGCCGCGACCAAGGTTAGAGAAGACGCAATTCTCTACGACGGTCGATTTTGGATGGTAGTTATTGTTGGCAAATTGTGGCTCCAACTTATCTCCCTGGACGTTCCAGAGCGTAAACAAGCTTTGATTGCGGAGATATTGCTGAAATGCCCCGAGAACATATTCGCGAACGTTCCATTGATAGCTACCGACCTCCATAATTGATTTCAATAATTGCGTGTGTACAAGCATCTGCCGCGGATTAAACATAGTCCACCAATGCGAAAAACCGTGATTTGGTATTCCGCCATTGTTCATGTGAGTCATAAATCCAAACGGGACCTCACTTTTGGGCCAATAATTGGCCAAGTCACCGTCTTTTCTCTGACCCCATTCCTCTGCAGCAGAGCTGTACTGCTGGGCAAAGCGTTCATTGAACGGGGAGAAGAAACGCCCGCCATAGGGCATTCCATCGCTCTTGCGTTTGGCTGAGACCCCGTGAGCGCTGTATGCTGCGAGCGGCCCTGTTTTTCCGGTCTGCCTGACGGTCTGCAAGACATCCTGCGTTGTTCCGCACGAGGCGCATGTGTAGCTCGATTTCTTTGGAACCGTGCCTCCGTCTTTCCCGCTACTGAACGTGACCTTAGTTTCGGGGCACGTTACAGATTCCGGAAGAGAGCCCCGAACCTCCAAGAGCCTTATCTTACCGGCACGCTCCCAATTCCATCTCGTCGTCGACTCAGCATCATCCTGCGCGGAACCACCAAAGGATCGTCCGGTGGCATCGTTCCTCGGACTGCCAGCGAGCCACTCCGGATGGACCAACAGAGATAACTCGATCTTCTTGTTCTTGCCTTTGCCGAGCTTCACCATGACGGCGTGACCGCAACCAGGGCAAACTACGCGCCCTTTCGAATCGAAGACCGAGTGCGGCTTCTCATCCGGCGCGACGTAGAGCGGAACATCCGGCGCCATCCGCGCCTCGGCGTCCTCAACGTCAAACTCTGTGTCGCAGGCGGCACAAGTATGCTCCCAATGCTTCACCGTGAGCGTCTTCACCGCCATGACTGGGCTGGTCATGATCGGCGTGCGGTGACCACAGCCTGTCACCTGGCAGGGGCCGTGCTTGGCCCAGAACGTATAGATGATCTCCGGCCCTTCGTAGCCATAGTCCGTTCGCTCCCCCGGGCGGAGGGAGAGCGGATCGAACTCCGGACCCATCACGTTACCAGTGGGCTTATGCGTCCAGATACCTTTCTCCCCATTGGGTCCGTCGCAGTAATAGAAGGGAATGATCTGAGGCTTCACCTCGGCCTCAACATCAGCGAGCAGCCGCTTCACCTGATCGAGATCGACGTCGGCCAACTCCTGCTTCACCACGAACCATGCAACCGGATTGAGGTCGTTGCCGGACATCTGCATGCCGAGCCGCGAGCCCTCGACAAGGGTCGTGCCGCCGCCCATGAAGATGTCCGCGACCTTCAGGTGCTTGAAGGCGCCCTTCTTCTGATGATTGGCATAGTAGTTGTCCCAGACGAGCTTTGCGGCTAGCGCTGGATCCTCCGGAGCCTTTGTCGCTGCAGCAATGAGCATCGACCTGAACACACTCGATCGCCGACGCGCCCACCATTTCGACATCTGATAGATCGGCTTGCCCGCATTGCCTTCGATGACGGCCACCTGGTTTACGGGCAAGATCGGGAAATCAACCTCAAGACAGGTCTTCGGGCGATTCGGATCGCCGAAATCAACTGTCTCCAACGCAACCGTCTTGCCAGCACCAACTGCGCGAGCCACTTCCTGAGCAATAAATTCTTTCTTCGTGGCCATACGCGGCGTTCCCTACTTCGTCATTTCTATGAATGGTGACAGCATCTCAAGCAGAGAGAGCCCACCATGCGCCAGCGTCGGGTATCCACCCTGGCTGCGCCATTTCCATCGACCGACGGCAAGCAGATGCTTGCCATGCGGACTGTTCGCTTGCAGAGCCACCGGAGGCACAAACGGTCCGGGATCGTGCTCGCCGGCCACGAGGCGGCCGCTCTTGAGGATGCCCTTGAGGAAGGCGGCCTGTTCGTCTGGAGCATCGAAGAACAAGCCGGTCGCGGCGTAGCCGTGGTCTGACGTGATCACCAGCCGCCTGCCCTTTGCGAGACGCTCGACAAATTCCCAAAAATCATCGCTGGCCAGTTGCGCCGCAATGTCACGAGTAAGAGTGTCGAGCCCCTGACCGGCACCTGAACCATCGTGCAATTTGCTGTCTGGCCATTGATGCCAGAAGATCCAATTAGGGGACGCATCAATGAGATCGGCGCAATCCTTCCACGGCAGATCGACGCATTCGGTTCTTGCTGGTGCGAAGCGATGCGCCATGCCACCGCCGTTATTCTGAAGCTGGCTTCGGCTGTTGAATCCAAGGGCACGGGCGAAGGCATTTGTCTCGCTCGGCACCTCCGCCCCATGCGCGGTCGTCCTGTGAACAGCAAAGCCACGGGCCTTTGCGCCCTCAACCAGCCAAGGCAGTTCACGCAGACTTAGCCCATCGAGGATAAGGATGGCCTTGGCGCTGTAGGGTGATGACCACCAGTCAACGAGCCGATCAGCGTTCCGGTCGACAGTCTCGTCGAACTGTTCCCATAAGTCCCACGCCGCCGCGGCGAGGAAATGGTCAAGCGTGCCAATGGCACGGTCCCGTCTCGTGACCTCCCCCGAGGCGTTGGGCGCGGACAAGGGCTGAACGCAGACCGAAAGGATGTCGTCGATGATTGCACGCCAAGCATCGGCAGGCGCTGCGGTCGTGAGTGCGCGAAACTGATCCGGGTCGAGCGCCATCAGTTGCTCTCCTTGTCCAGGGAGAGCTCGAAGGTCATGCCGTCGGGCAGTTTTTTCAGCAACTCCTTCAACTGCGCGCCGGTCGCGGCCGTGACCTTCAACGTCACTTCCCGAACCGGCGTAGCAGGGCCGATTCCCCAACCCTCAAGCTTGCCGATCAGGTTGAGAGGTGAAGTCGCCGGGTTGGACAAGGTCGTCCGCGAGCCGGGCGACGTTCCACCAAAAATGCCACCCCCAGGTGCCTGCTGCTCCGATCCCGGTCCTGAAGGAGGATACGGGAGCGCCTCTCCAGGGTTTGCGGTCGGTGTGGGCGTTGCGCCACCACCGAACAGACCGCCTGCAGGTAGGTCGCCTGGCGCCACCACTGGCGGCGCTGATCCGCCGGAAGACGGCACGGCCGAGGGAGGAAGCAGGAAAATCTCATCGAGCTGCCGTCCGGTATAGGCCAGCTTGGGTCGCAGCCGCTTCCACGCCGCGTCCTCATCCTCGCCGGCTTGGGCTTGAAGATACTCCATTCCGCGGAGATTGATTGCCACCTTGCCGCGCGCGCACATGCGCACGAGGCGTTCCTTCATCGCGATCTCTCCGAGCCAGGGAATACAGTCCTGGCCTGCCGGCCGCGGCTCCTGGAGCTCTCGTAACAGTTTGCCGACGGGGGCGTTGTCGCCCGCCGCCTCCAGCACAAGCGCTTCAAAATCTTCGGGCACAAAGACGTCATTGATTAGCGCCTGCTCAATGGCGTCTGGTATCTTGGCGCCTTGCTCGCGCAACGTCTCAACGTGGAACTCGCACTTCGTGGGTTCTGTAAAGTTCCAGCGATGCAACACGGCGAAGCGGTCGAACCGTTTCTTCAGAATATCTCGAAGCTCATTTTGATACTTCGTTTGGAGCTTCCGATATTCTGGGTTCTGGACACCCCATTCCTGCGCCTTCATCTCGGCGCGCGCGAGGATCAACAGGTCACGGTCATAAAACGCGTTCGTCGTCCCGGCGCGCGGCAGCAGGAAACGAACGGTGTTGCGGCGCTTCTGGAGATGATCTTTCAACCACCGCCCAAGGCGTTCGCTCAACCGGTCCGGCTCCTCCGGCAACACGAGGATCGGCAGGCGTTCATCCCATCGCTCCGGCTGCTCAGCTTCGTCTAGGCCCGACCAGGGATCGTTCAGCCAGGTGCGCGGCAGGGCAATGACGCGGAAGGTACGCGCCACCTCCTCGGAACCGCCGATGACATAGCGCGTCTCCCTCGCCAATTGCGCGAGATCGGACCCATCCGTGAAGAGCTTGTCGTTCCGGGCCGAGGCCATGACCTTGGCCTGTGGGTTCTCCTCCTCCTTGAAGACAAGCCGCGCACCATCTTGATGGATGTTGAAGCTGTTCTCGATGATCGTGGCCAGCTCGACCTGAAAGGCATTGTCGTCTATCGGCTTGCTCTGAGTGATATCCGCCTGAAGAACGGCTGGTTCGGCGCCCGCGAGGTTTCCAACTGCGATCGAGCGAAGCCACAACGCGCCCACGATTTCTTGCAAGTGGGGAACCTTCGACGCGTGATCGGAGACCGCCTCAGTGACCGAGGTCAGATTTCGCAACGCCTTGTCGCGAAGCGTTCGATGTTGCTGGTTGGCGACCGAATCCAGGAGCGCGCCAATGCCTGAGGCGTCGTCATCCATTCTGAAATCCGCCGCGGTCAACACGGGCGTCTGGTCTCCACGGCTCTTGAAGAGATTTGCCAGAATTCTGATCAGATCTCGGGTCTCTTGAGCATCGGTGGCGACGAGGACCTGATCTTCCAGCAACTGAAGAAGATGCGGCGCAAAGGGCCACGACTCAATAAAGTCCCGCTGCTTGCGATCCTGCTCCGCCGCCGGCGTACTCAAGAGTCGGAAATATTCCGAGATATGCCGCGCAAGGGTGGCCTCGATCGACGACGATGTGATTTGGAGCCTGTTTTCGAAGAGGCGGTGCAACAGCATCCGTCGCCGATCGTGCTGGATCCGCTCCGGGCTTCCGCCGGCCTTGAAATCGATCTGCACAGGGTTGACGCGATGTATCTGCTGATACGCGTCAGTTTCGCCGTTTCGTACTGAAACGACGAGAACAAGGAGCTCAGGATGCTCCTTGGCGATCTCGGACAGAATCTGGATGAAATTGAACGCCCAGTGCTTCCAGGGATACTGTTTGGTGTTCGTGAGGCCATCGTACCAAGTCTGAAATTCATCCAGCAGCAGCATGGCAGGCTTATGCCGAAGGAGTTCCAGGATAAGTTGATCAGATGGAATATCCGTCTTCGCCGCACCCATGCCTTCCCACTTACCCTTGATGTAGGCACCGTGGGGATGCTGCTCGAACAGAAGGTCCCAAAGAAACTTGTAGCGCTGCCGATGCAGGCTCTCGCCGATGACGAGCATCCCATCGCGCAGTTGGATATCGCCGATGTGTGGATCGCCCAGCGTGGTCGACCAATTTTTCAACCAAGCACCGGTCGAAGCCGCATCGTTGACCGCGTGAAACAGCGCGGCCATCAAGTGGGACTTACCAAGGCCACGCTCACCAATAACGACGACCGGGCGACCTTGATTCGGCCCGACAGCTTCGATGCCCTTCAACAAGTCATGCGTCGGATAGGTGATTTCCAGGAAGTCCTTGGCCGCGATCTGCGTGGCGCCCGTATTTGCCTCGTTTGAGAGTTCGATCGCCGTCCCTTTGAGGCGCCGCCCTCTAAATTCTTGCCTGAGATTAAGCCCGAGCATTTGCCGTCCCCGTTGCCCCGTTCGCGTTGGCGCCGCTGTACGAAGCTTGCGGTTCCAAGAGAATAATTTGTTGATCTTGTGGAGCACGTGAGTTTGGGTCGACATCCAACCCCAGGCGCTTCAGCGTGTAATAAAGAAGAGCCCTGCGAACCTTCACTCGCGTTTTTCCCTCACGCATGCCGTAGTCCAACGCGATTACTTTCTTCTGAGCGTCGGAAAGACCAGGGTGCGGGCCAATTTCAAGCGTAACCTCGTCCTCCCAATCAGTGTCTGCGCCCGCTTCAATCTCACCCGGTTTCGCGCCTCGCGTCTCTAAGACGCGAGACAAAAGGAAATCCTTGAATACTCGGTCCACACCGCAAAATGCCCGAGCATGCCATCGAAACCCGTCAAAGCCCAGAGCATGCGGCGTGATCCAACGCCATCTCGGTTCGGAGCTGGACAGGGACTGGTATCGAATTTCTATGGCTTCGCATCGGCGAACTGCCGAAAGCATCGATCGCAAGACCTCTGCCCTGATTCCTCGCGCAGGGCTGGGGGCGACACCAAACGACGGAAAATGCCCAAGCCACGCTTGGGACGGATCGAGGATGCCGTCAGCAACGGAGCGAAGCTGGCTGAGATACCCATCGGGGTCAGGCTTTAGGAAACAGGGTGTGAAGGCGTCACTCGCGATATAGCGCTTGGCGCTCTTGTCGTAGATCGCGTTATGGGGCGCCCGCTCCTGATAGAGAGTGAGGTCTTTGGACGCCTGCGGCACGGACACATCGAACATCTCGATGATATCGGCGCGGTTGATGCCTCCTTCCCAAAACAGCCGAAACTCGATGAATTCGAGCCGCCGCTCCACCCCCCATTTCAGTCCCGCGCCGGCGTGCATCATGAAGCTTTTCTCCGATACGATACAGATAGAAACTATCTGGACATATCTATACGATCCATCTATTTTCTATTCGCGAAGGGCGCTTGGGTCAAGGTGGAATGCGTCGCTATGGACGGGGTGCGTAGCCTCGTTCCAAAGAAAGCGCAGTTCCACGGGTTTAGGGCGGGAAAAGCGATGGAAGCATCAGGGAGACGGACCATCGTCGCCCACGGGCGGCTAGCGATGCGCGAGCACCGACTCGCCGCCGCGCGGGAACGCCAGCACGGCCTTCAGATCATGTCGTTCGAACGATTGGCGGTTCGCCTCGCCGGCGGGTTCGCCAGGCCGATTGACGATGAGAGTTTGCGCGCCGCGATCCAAACGGTCTTGCCCTCCACTCCGCTCGGCGAATTGGAAAGCATCAAACTGCTTCCCGGGATGGTCGATGCGTCGGCCGACACCCTTCGCAAGGTGTGGCGGGCGGGAATCGACCTGTCGGCGCGCGCGGGGGACCATCCCCGCCTCGACTCCATCGCGCGGCTTGAAACCGCGGTGCTGGCGCAACTGCCGCCAGGGATGATGCGCCCGGCCGATCTCGTCGCTGCGGCCAGCCTGCGCCTTGGTCATGCCAAGGCGGTGCTCGGTCCGGTCGAGATCGTCGGCATCACCGAGCTTTCGCCCTGCTGGCGTCCACTCCTTCAGGCGCTGACCACCCATATCGCGGTGACGTGGACGGCGGGTCCGCGTTCCACACCCGCTTGGCTCGATGCAACGGGCGTGGCCGTCAACCGGACGGGTCCCCAAACGCCCGCCATCAGCGCCGTCAGCGCGGCCACGGCATACCATGAGGCCATTGAAGCCATCCGCTGGGCCCGCAGCCTGTTGGCCTCCGGCGAGGCCCAGCCGGCGGACATCGCCATCGCAGGCGCGTCGACGGCCGAATATGATGACCACTTCCTCTCACTTCGCGCCGACGCCAATCTCGATCTGCACTTCGTTCACGGGATCAAGGTTACGACAACCCGCGAGGGCCAAGCCGCCGCCGCGCTCGCCGATATCCTCATCCGAGGCCTGTCGCAGACGCGCATGCGCCGCCTGGCTGCGCTTTGCGGATCGGAAACAGGCCCGTTCCAGACCTTGCCTCCGGGTTGGATGCGCGTCCTTCCGTCGGACGCACCGCTGGCCTCTGCCGCTGCCTGGACGCGCTTGCTCAATCGCTTGACGGCGGCTGACTGGCCTGACGCGCAGGATCACACCGCGACACTGCGCGGCATCGTAGCGCTCCTCGCCAAGGGCCACACCGCCGCCGAGGAAATCGGCGCCGCGCTTCTCAACGGTCGAGCGCTGGCGATCTGGCGCAAGGCGCTTTTGGCCGGTCCCTCCGGATCGCTCGATGCGACACTCGAAATCTTAAAACAGGATGACGGCCTCGAGGGCTGTGTCTCCGTCGCCTGGATGCCGGCCAGCGCGTTGGCTGCGTCGCCGCGCCGGCTCGTTCGGCTCGTCGGTCTCAACTCCGCACGTTGGCCGCGCGGCATTTCGGAAGATCGCCTGATCTCCGACCACATCATTCCGACCGTCGAGCTTGATCCGCTCCCGGTCGGCGCGGCCGACCGGCGGGATTTCGAAACCATTCTCGCGACGACCGAGCGCCAGATCATTCTGTCGCGGTCTCGCCGCGACAGCGAAGGCAGACTTCTCGGGCGCAGTGCTCTGCTCGGCGATCACGCCGGCGAGATCTATATCCGCCGCAACGCGGTCCCACTCCACGCTTTCAGCGAAAGCGACCGGCTGATGGCGCGTCCGCAAGAGTTTGCGCATGAACCGCAGGCGATCAGCGCGACGGCCTGCTGGCGCAACTGGCACCGCAAGGAAATCACGCCGCACGATGGTCTAGTTCGGGCGGACCATCCTCTCCTGCTGGCCATCCTGGCCCGAACTCAGTCGGCCAGTTCGCTCAAGCTCCTTCTGCGAAGCCCTCTCGGCTTCCTCTGGAAATACGGGGTGCACTTGCGGATGCCCGAGAGCGGGACCGATCCCCTGGTTCTCGATGCGCTCGGCATGGGGGACCTCGTCCACATGACGCTCGACCTCGCGCTTCAAAAGTTGGAAGCGGCAGGAGGCCTCGCCAAGGCCGACGAAAACCAGATCGCAGCGGCGGTGCAGAACGCTGCCGTCGAGGTTTCGGGCGTCTGGGAAAGCGAACGCGCCGTCCCGCCCGCTGTCATCTGGCGCCGGACTTTGGATGAAGCGCGCCTGCTCACCAGCCGCGCGCTTACCTATGGTGATGAGCGTCTGCCGGACGCCCGGTCCTATGGCGAAGTGGGGTTTGGCGGAGCTAGCGCCAAATCGACTGCCGAGAGCCCGTGGGATCCGTCAACGATCGTCGAAATCCCCGACGCCGGGTTTCGAATTGCCGGCTACATTGATCGTCTCGACATCTCAGGCGATGGCAAGCGCGTCCTGGTCCGTGATTACAAGACCGGCAGGCCACCCAAGGACAACATCGGCCTGGACGGTGGCCGGGAATTGCAGCGCTGCCTCTACGCCTTTGCCGTGAAGGCGTTGCTGGGCGCGGATGTCTCGATCAGCGCGTCGCTGCTCTATCCGCGCGACCAAATCGACCTGCAACTCGACGATCCCGAAACCACGCTGGTCGAGATCACCGGATATCTGCAGGCGGCGCGCATCAATCTGACGGCCGGCAACGCCCTCATCGGACCGGATACGGGCGGGACCTATGACGACCTGGCCTTTGCGCTGCCGGCGAACGCGGGCGCCACCTATTGCAAGCGCAAGCTCTCGGCCGCGACCGAACTGTTTGGCGATGCTGCACAAGTCTGGGAGGCGCAGTAATGACCGCTGTAACGAAAGACCTTCGCGATGACGCGGCCCGCCGCAACGCGATCAGCGTGCATGATCGCTCGATCCTGGTCGAGGCTGGCGCCGGGTCCGGCAAGACGGCTGTCATGGCCGGTCGCATCGCGGTCATGCTGGCCGAAGGCATCGCGCCCAAATCCATCGCGGCGGTGACGTTCACGGAACTGGCGGCCAGCGAGCTTCTGATCCGGGTGCGCGACTTCGTCAACGACCTCTCCGCCGGACAAATTCCGCCCGAACTGCGGATCGCCTTGCTCGGCGGTCTGTCGGACACCCAGAATGCCCAACTCGCGGCAGCGAACGTCGCGATCGACGAGATCACCTGCTCGACCATCCACGGCTTCTGCCAGCGTCTGATCAAGCCCTATCCGGTCGAGGCTGATATCGATCCGGGCGCCAGTGTGATGGATCGCAACCAGGCTGACGTCGCCTTTATCGAGATCGTCGAGGCCTGGCTGCGTGAGCAACTTTCAGGTGGCGAAGGCGGCATCATCGCTGAAATGGTGCTTCAGAATCCCGGTGAAACCGTCGGGCTGATCCACAAGATCGTCGCGAACCTGCGCCGACGTCGAACGGTGTCCGCCCCGGCGGTCACTCCGCTGACGCCGCACCTTCAAACCTTCCTCACTGCAGCGGACTCCTTCGCTGAGTTCATCCGCACCGCGCCCGCAGTCGAGGAAGAAACAGCGATGATCGCCGAGCGGTTTGCCGAAATGGCGCAGGCCCTTGATGACGCTTCCGTTGCCGAAACGCCGGCTGGGCTGGTCCGCCTGCTGGTATCGCAGCCGCACCGCGATCTTTGCACCAAGAGCGGAGCCTTCTCCGCGTTCAAGAAGAAGGGCAAATGGGTCGACGCGGCCAAGCGCGAGGGCTTGGCCAAGGCTGATGGCGAGCGCCTCAACACGGCAGCCGAAGGGCACTATGCGGCGTGCCGCGAGGCATGGCAGACGATGCTCCAGAATGTCGCCAGCCGCGTGCTAGCCGATCTGATCGCCCAGGTTCAACCGGTTCTGCACCGCTTCCGCGACCACAAGCGTTCAGCGGCTCTGCTCGATTTCGACGACTTGATCTTCGCGGCGCGCGGCTTGCTGCGCGATCATGATGATGTTCGCCGGTCGCTGGCGGCGCGTTTCGCCCATGTCCTTGTCGATGAGTTTCAAGACACCGACCCGCTACAGACCGAGATCTTCTGGCGTCTCTGCGGCGAACCGCCCGCAGACGGTTCGACCACCGACTGGTCGGCTTTTCAAATCCGTCCCGGCGCACTGTTCCTGGTCGGCGATCCCAAGCAGGCGATCTATCGTTTCCGTGGCGCTGATGTCAGCGCCTATGTGCGGGCACGTGATGCGTTTCTCGCCCAGAATCCGGACCGTGTCCTGTCGATCTCGACCAACTTTCGCTCCTGCGCCCCCATTCTCACTTATGTGAACGAGCGCTTCGAGACGTTGCTATCGAGCGAGGGACAGCCGGGCTTCACCGCGCTCGACCCGTTCCACGCTGATCGCGGAGAAGCGCCGTGTGTCGCAGCCCTGGACGTCGCGGTCGCCGACGAAAACGGTAAGGCCACGGCCGAACAGCAGCGTGACGCCGAAGCCGAAGCGGTCGCCGAGATGTGCGCCCGCCTGATCGGCAGCGAGATGATCCTCGATCGCCGGAGCGGCGCCAGCCGGGTCTGCCGGCCGGGCGACATCGCCTTGCTCGCCCCTACCGGCAGCGATCTGTGGCGCTATGAAGAGGCGCTCGAACGGCACGGCATTCCGGTCGCGACCCAGGCAGGCAAAGGACTGTTTCGCCGCCAGGAAATCCAGGACCTGATCGCGCTGACCCGCGTCCTCGCCGACCGGCGCGACACCCTCGCCCTAGGCGCGCTGCTGCGCGGCCCGCTCGTCGGCCTGACCGAGGAAGAGCTTCTTGACATCATCTGGGCGCTGCCGCGCTCCGAGGACTATCCGGACGCGCTGCCCCGGCTCGATCTCGGGGTCGATGCCAGCGGCATCGAGCACGCGCTTGCCCGGACGTCCATCGAGAAGCTGCAAGCGCTCTACCGTCGGACCAACAGCACAACGCCGCACGACCTCCTGTCGCAAGCGATCGACGTGATGCGGGTACGCCCGATCCTGCTCGAACGGCACCGCGGACAAGCGGAACGCGCACTCGCCAATGTCGATCTCTATCTGAGCCTGACGTCCGCCTTTGCGGTTCGGGGCCTTCGCGCCTTTGCCGAGACCATGACGGCAGCCTGGACCGACGAATCGCGTGCAGTCGAGGGACGACCCGACGCTCAGGAGGAAGCCATCGCCCTCTACACCATGCACGCCGCCAAGGGCCTGGAATGGCCGATCGTGGTGCCCGTCAATACAATGACGGGGATCATGGCGCCGGAAAGCGCCGTGACCGATCGCGACAGCGACATCTTCTATTGCCCGGTCTTTGGCGTCCGGCCGGTCGGGTATGACGACGCCCGCGACGCGGAAAAAGCCGAGCTCGACCGCGAGCGCATCCGGCTCTGGTATGTCGCCGCCACACGGGCGCGCGAGTTGCTTGTCCTGCCTCGGCTTGACGCCGCACCGTCGAAATCGGCCTGGATCTCCCTCCTCGATCTGTCGCTCGGCGAGCTTCCGGCGCTCGATCTGTCCCATCTCTCGCCGGACGTGGGAGTAGCACCGGCCGGCCAGAGCAACCCGCAGACGCGGGAGATTTTTTCGGCGGAAGCTGCTGCCATCGCAGACCGTCATCGTCGCCTGACCTGGCTAGCGCCAAGCCGCGACGAAACCAGCGCCGGGCCTGTTGTGACCCCCGAAGCGGCAGAAATCTGGGCAGCAAGCGACCCAGGTCAGCCTCATGGCGAAGCCGCCCTCGCTAGCATCCAGGGCGGACGCGAACGTGGTCTCATCCTGCACAAGATTCTCGAGGAGGTTCTGACCGGCGAAACGCCCGACGATGTGGCGTCTCTGACCGAACGCGCGCAGGTGCTCATTGCCGCGATCGACAAGCCGGTGGTTGATGATCCCGCCCAAGGGCTTTCGCCGGCCGAGCTCGCGGGCTGTGTGGCGCGCACCCTCGCGTTGCCCGAAATCGCCGAGCTTCGGCCGACCCTTGCGCCGGAGTTTCCGGTCTATGCCTCGGCGTTTGTCGACGACCTTGAACAGGCAACCGCAGGCATCGCGGACGCCATCAGCTTTGGGCCTGATGGAAAACCGCAGGTCGTCATCGACTGGAAGAGCGATGTTCAACCAAGCCCAGAGATCATCGAGCACTACCGCGCCCAGGTCCGGAATTATCTGGTTATGACCGGGACCGAACGGGGGCTGATCGTCCTCGTGACGTCGGGCGAAATCCTCACGGTTATGCCTTCGCCAGTCGCCGCGGTCGCGGCGTAGGCGGCAGGCGCTGGGGAGGATCGATGCACGCACGAACAGACGCCACCGCTCCCGGGCAGGACGACCTCTTCACCGAGGAGGTATCGCTGCCCCTCCCGGCGCGAATGGCCGTCGAGGGCAAAGTCTTGGGCAGCACAACGCGCCAGCAGGCGGTGCCATCGACAGAAGCCATTTGCCGGCTCAAGCCTTTCACGGTTCGGCGTGTCGGAGGATTTGAGACGACGCTGTCAAACGGCCAGACCCTCATCATACTCAGCGGAAAGACGGCGACTAAGCTGGATGCTGACCTCATCCTGCTCGTACCCGAGGCTCAGCACCCGAAGGAGATCAAGGAAGCGCTGGAGCGTGGAGAAGGGCGTTGGCTCCGTCCCACACCCCTCAATCCCGCTCTGGTCAGCGTTCCAGATATGACGGCCCGGCTTGCGGCCGTTACCGTGTCCTGGGATGACGCCTTCCATCTGCGCGAAGGCCGGGCGGCCGTGGACGGCAAGCCAGCCGTTCCCGGATTGAGACGACCCCAGATTGGCGCGCTCCACGCGGCCCTCGCGCACGCGACACGTTCGACCGAGGCCGCGACTATCGTCATGCCGACCGGCACGGGCAAGACAGAGACCATGCTGGCTCTGAACGCTCGCCAGCAATTTGACCGGTTGCTGGTCGTGGTTCCAACCGACGCCCTTCGCGAACAGATCGCCGGGAAATTCGAGACCTTTGGCGTCCTCAAGAGCCAGGCGTGCCTCGACGCATCAGCCGACTATCCCGTGGTGACCCGTCTTGCGCACATCCCCTCGTCTGTTGCGGAGGTCGATCAGAGCTTCGACACGGCCAACGTCATCGTCACCACCATGCACATCGCCGGGCGGGCAGACCCCCAGGTTCAAGAACAGATGGCGGCGCGAGCCGCAGCGCTGTTCATCGATGAGGCCCACCATATCGGCGCCCGGACATGGTCGGAATTTCGCGGTCTCTTCGTCGACCGCAAACCGCCGATCCCGATCGTCCAGTTCACCGCCACCCCGTTTCGCGAGGACGGGCGGCGCGTGGACGGTGAGTTCATCTATACCTACCCCCTGAAGAAGGCGCAGGAAGAAGGCTATTTCAAACCCATCCGGTTCGAGGCCGTCTTCGGACTTGATCGTCCTGACGCCGACTTGGCGATTGCCGAAAAGCTTGGCGAAGTCCTTACCGAGGATCTCGCGGCTGGCCTCAACCACCTCGCCATGGCGCGTTGCAGTACGATCGAACGCGCAAAGCACTTGCACCGCCTCTACACCGAGACCTATCCGGTACATCGCCCCGTCATCGTCCACAGCCAGCAGCCGCTGCGCGAGAGACGCGAAAATCTTGCGGCGCTTCGACGGTTCGAGAGCCGGATCATCGTCTGTGTCGACATGCTGGGTGAAGGATTCGATCTTCCTGAGCTGAAAATCGCGGCTCTGCACGACCACCACAAAAGCATCGCGGTCACGATCCAGTTTGTTGGCCGCTTCACTCGCCAAGACCCGACCTTGGGTGATGCGACCGTCATCGCAAACACCGGCATCGACGACATCGATCGATCGCTGGCGAAGCTCTATGCCGAAGACGCTGATTGGAACGCGCTGGTTGAGGCGCTGAGTTCGGCCAAGATCGAGCGCCAGGTCCGGCGTGCCGAGATGTTCAAAGGCTTCACCGGCGATCTTGACGACATCCCGTTGCAAACCCTCGAGCCGAAGATGAACGCGGTCGTGTACCGGACTTCGTGCGAGAGCTGGGATCCCTTCCAAGCCGAAGATCTATACGACCCCGGCTTCTACCTCGGCATGAAAATCAATCCGCACCAGCGCGTGGCGATCTTCGTCACCCGGGCGGAGGAACAGGCCCGCTGGACGACGGCGCAGCACGCCATCAACGTGACGTGGGACCTGCATATGCTGCATTGGGACCAGGCAAGCGGCCTGCTCTATATCAGCAGTTCGGCCAAAGGACCGTTCGACCGGCTGGCCAAGGCCGTTTGCGGCGAGACGGCCCGCCGCGTAGAGGGCGAAGATGTCTTCCGCAGCCTGCATGGCTTCAAACGCCTGATCCTGCGCAACCTCGGCCTCACTCACCATCAGGGCCGCGGCGTTCGCTATTCCATGTATATGGGTGTCGATGTGGCCGACGGGCTGGATAGCGCCAAATCCCAATCACGGATCAAGAACAACGTCTCCGCCACCGGGTTTCTCGACGGCTCGCCGGCTTCGCGAGGCTGCTCGGCCAAAGGCAAGTTCTGGTCGATCTCCAAAGTGCGTGATCTCACCGACTGGGTCGACTGGTGTCAGGATGTCGGCCGCGCCGTGAATGATCCCAGCATCACCACCGACGGTGTGTTCAAGAGCGCTATGCGACCGCGCCAGATCAGTGATCGCCCGGCGGTCCCGCCCGTGGCGATTCATTGGCCGGAATCGCTTCTGATGCAGATCGAAGACCGCATCGAAATTACCTTCGGCGACAAACCAGTCCTGTTCACCGAATGCGACATCGAACTGCTCGACAATGCGCGAACCGGGCCGCTGCGCTTTGCCGTGCGAAGCGACGACCAGTCCGCCGAGTTCGAGATCGTCTTTGCCGATGGCGGAGCGCGCTACCCCCAGCGCAACGGCCCCAAGGCGACGATCAAGGTCGGCAGCAAGATCCAGACGCTTTCGGAGTCCTTCGCCGATGATGCGCCGCAGATCGACTTCGGTGACGGCTCCCTGCTGATCTACAGCCACCTCTACGCCCTGCCTGAAGGCGAAATGGTTCAACCCTATCCGCACGAGAAGATCGAGGTGGGGGACTGGTCGAAAACCAACATCCGCGCCGAAGCGCAGGGTGTCGAGAAGCGGGTCGATTCGGTCCAGCGGCTGGTCATCGAAACCTTGTTGGCCGACACCGAGCCCTATGACATCATCTTTGACGACGACGGCAAAGGTGAAATCGCCGATGTGGTCGCATTGCGCATCACCGACAGCGTCGTGTCGGTGACCTTGTTTCATTGCAAATATTCGAGCACCGCAACGCCCGGCGCTCGGCTCAACGACCTCTACGAGGTGTGCGGGCAAGCTCAGAAATCGGCCAGGTGGCGTGATCGGCCCAACCGGATGCTCCAGCACATGCTGAAGCGCGAACAGATGCGGCGCGACAGGGGGCTCAGCTCGCGGATCGAGCGGGGTTCGGCGGCCATGATCAAGAAGCTGAAAGCCGGCTGGCAGGACCATCGCTTCGAATACGACGTTCGCATTGTGCAGCCTGGTCTTTCCCGCCAAGCCATAGGCGAGGAGGGTCTGCATCTGCTTGCCGGCGTCGAGACATATCTGCTGGAAACCCGCGCCATGCGCCTGCGGATCATCGGTAGCGACTGATGCCCACGTTCGTTCAACACCGGCGCTGGTCGCCCGAAGACAGAATTGCGGGGGCCAATGTCGTCACTTGCCTGGATTGATTTCGACGAAGCCGAGCGTCAGCGGGCGCAACGGATCATGGCGCTGTTTCAGGAACGCGAGACCCGCGACGAACTCGGTTTGGGCGGCATTAGGGATTCCATTGCTGACCACCTGTTCCCCGGGACCAGCACCATCCAGACGCGCTTGCGCTACATGCTCTTCATCCCCTGGCTCTTTCAGATGCTGGAAGGCTCGGCGGCCGGGCCGGATCAGCTCGCGACCGAAGCCCGCGCGCTAGAAAACAGGCTGGCCAACGCACTCAAGGCAGGCGGAGAATCGAACGGCATCATCGGCCGCGATGCTGGCGCTGATCTTCAGAGGCTCCCCAGCTCCGTCTATTGGGCCGGACTAGGCACTTGGGGCATCCGTCTCTTTCCGGGTTCGACCGACAATCTTTTCTCCTCCATGCGCCACCTCCAGCGCAACCGGCCGCGGGTCCGCGAAAGTGAAGATGCCGCGTCGGAAGCCCAAGCCCTTCAAATCTGGACGCCCGTGCTGCCGCCCCGGCCCAAGGAAATCCTTGAAGCGGCGCGCTTCCGCCTCACGCCTGATGAGGCCCAGTTCATCATTGACCGGCTGGTGGCGCAGCAACCCCGCAGCCTGCTGGCGTTCCTTGCCCGCACCGGCAGCGGCAAAGCCGACTGCCGCTATATCTGGGAGCATCCGCATCTCGCGGATTTCCCCGGTGATACCCGCTCGCTGGTCGGTCATGGCGAGTTGTTTTCGAGCGTGATGCACGGCGCCTCGCTCCTCTACAATCTGCTTCTAAGCCAGATGCGAGAGAAGCCTGACTGGATCGAGGAGTATCAATCGCGCCTGCAGGAAT
Organism: Aurantimonas marina; assembly: GCF_017183135.1. GTDB lineage: Bacteria > Pseudomonadota > Alphaproteobacteria > Rhizobiales > Rhizobiaceae > Aurantimonas > Aurantimonas marina. Next base: position 27,788 of record NZ_JADDXW010000014.1, read on the forward strand.
GGCGCGAGGGCTTGGATATGCCGACGATCCGCGCATGGTCGCTCGACACCTTCTGGCAGGCCATTGATCATCCCGCGAACCGCATCCGGCCTGCCGCAAAGCGCTTCGTCACCGAATGGCTGGCGCTGGTTCGGTCCGGTGACGTTGGCGAAGGCCGTCTGACACCCGCCGCGCGCATGGTGCAGGATCGCGAGCGACGGCTGAAGACCAGCCAGTCGCGGTTCGCCAACCGGGCTGTGCGGGACCGCTGGACCGGCGCGTCGGGCGTTGAGCGGCTGTCGTTCCGCTGGGCGCAGGGCAGATCGCACCTGCGGGATCTCGCCGATGCTCAATAGGCCGACGCTCGATCCCGAGACCCGTGTGCTCTACGGCGACAGCCTCCAGCCTCCGCCGGGCTATGTCTTCGACGCTGCGGTCGCGACAACCTTCTCGCTCGATTTCGAGACGGCGCTGGCCGCTCCGGTGAGCCTGGCCTTATTCGCCGCGGAGAATCGTGACGACATTCTCTCGCATCCATTAGCTCTGCTCGAGGGGGCCGAACGGATTGCGGGACGTCTCGTGGTTTTTGCCGATGCCGGGCATCTCCACGCCCAAAGCCGACCTCACTCGCGCCTCTGTTCGCTTCTGGAACGGATCATCGTCGAGGTCGCCGCGCCCCGTGGCGGCGCATTCCATCCGAAGATGTGGGTCTTGCGCTATCGGCCGACCCGTGCCGAGGATCCAACATTGTTGCGGCTCCTCGTCCTCTCGCGAAACCTTACGCGGGACCGTTCCTGGGACATCTCACTCCGCCTCGATGGCGAGCTTACGCGCCGACCCGACACCAAGAACCGGCCACTTTTCGATCTGCTCACTCGTCTGCCGGACCTGGCGGTCGCCGGCATATCCGATGAAGCGCGCGCCCTGACTGTCGAGATTGCCGAGGACGCCCGCCGCGCCAAATGGACGATGCCGGACCGCTTTGAAGACGTGGCCTTCGCCCTTAACGGGTTTGGCGGCAAGATCTGGCAGCCGGCGGCGTGCACGCGACTGGGAGTGATCTCCCCCTTCTGCGACACCGACGCACTCGTTCTGTTGGCGGGTCTGCCGACGGCGGAAAAGCCGATCATCATAAGTCGGCCCGATCAATTAGCCTGCATCGATACAGCCACGCTCGACACCTTCGAACGCGTTTCCGTTCTCGACGAGATGGCCGCCAGCGAAGACGGCGAGGAAGTCTCCGCAAGCGCGCTGCAGGGACTCCATGCGAAAGCCTTCATCGCCGAGATCGGCTGGGACACCGTCCTAACGATCGGGTCAGGCAATGCGACCCGACCGGCCCTGCTCTCGGGCAACAATGTCGAGCTGTTCGCCTCGCTTCAGGGCAAACGCTCCAAGGTCGGCAGCATCGAGCAAATTATGGGAGAGAAAGGCTTTGGTCGCCTGACCCGCGCCTTCGTCCCCAGTGAATTGGACCCCGTCGATCCAGCAGTGGTTACGGCTGAGGCGCGGCTTGATGACGCCCGCCGCGCCCTATGCCGAGGCGGGCTGCGGCTGCGCTGCGAACGGATCGAGAGCGAAGACGCCGGAGAGAATCCGTGGCGCGTCTGGCTGACGCCGTCGGAACCTCTGCCGCTCAAGGGCATCGGTTCCCTTAGCGCATGGCCAATCACACGCGGCGACGGTCATGCCTGCCACGTCCTGTCGGCATTGCGGTCTGGCGAGTCGGTCGATCTGGGGGCCATGCCCATGGTCGACCTCACTCGCTTCCTTGCATTCCGGCTGACAGACGAGAACGAAAAGGCGTCCGTGCTGTTCAGCACCAGCTTGATGATGGATGGGCTTCCGGCCGAACGACATGCCGCCATTCTGCGCTGGGTGATCGACAGCCGCGACGCCTTCTTCCGTTACCTCCGGCTCTTGCTCTCCGAACTCGGTGACCCGTTCAGCGCAGCCCTGGCGGCGCAAGATGGCTCGGGAGCCACAGCCTGGACCGCAGCGGCTGATGATGCGCCGCTGCTGGAAGACATGGTCCGTGCCCTGTGCCGCGGCGGCGAACGGCTCCACGCCATCGAGCGGCTGATGACCCGCCTGGAGGCTGGGAACGACACTGGCGCCGACCCCATCCCGGCCGATTTCCGCACTTTGTGGGATGCCTTCCGCATCGCGCTCCAGGATCAGGGCGCAGACTATGCCGGATAAGCGTTTTGAAGCCGCAACCGCGATCGCGCCGCTCAAGGCTTTCCAGCGTCGTACTGTCGATTATGTGTTTGATCGGCTTTACGGCGATCAGGACCCCATCCGACAGTTCCTGGTCGCAGATGAGGTCGGGCTGGGTAAGACCATGGTGGCCCGCGGCGTCATCGCGCGGACCATCGAGAAGCTCTGGGACACGACCGACCGGATCGACATCCTCTATATCTGCTCCAATCAGGCGATCGCGGCGCAGAACCTCAATCGCCTGAACGTCCTCAACCGGCGCGAACTGGCGCTGCCGACGCGGATGACGCTGATCCCGCTTCAGGTGCGTGGTGACCAGGGTCTGGACGCCAACAAGGTCAATTTCATCAGCTTGACGCCGGGCACGACCTTCGACCTGCGATCAACTACGGGCGTGACGCGCGAACGGGCCCTCCTCCTGCGGATGCTGGAGGATCGCGTCTCACGGCCGCGCGGTCTTCACAATCTGCTCCAGGTCACCGCCGGCGTCGACGGTTGGAACGGCGCGGTCCGCGATCTGACGCTCGACGGCGTCGATCAGCGGATCATCGACCGCTTCCGCCGCGACGTTGAATCCGACACCGTCTTGTTCGAAGAGCTTGAGGCCGTCTGCGATCTCTTCCCGCGTCGTCGGGAATCCTACCCCTATGAGCTGGGCCAGCGTCGCAACGCGCTGGTCGGCAGGCTGCGGGGCAAGCTCTCGCACGCCTGCATCGACGCGCTGAAGCCTGACCTGATCATTATGGACGAGTTTCAGCGCTTTCGGGATTTGCTGCACGGCGAGACCCCAGCCGCCGATCTTGCGCGCGAGCTGTTCGATTACTCCGATGGCAACGGCCATGCGGCGCGCACGCTGCTGCTGTCGGCGACGCCCTATCGAATGTTGACGCTGTCGGGTGATGAACCCGATGACGGCGAACATTACCGAGATTTTCTGGAGACCTTGTCGTTCCTTTACGGCCGCACCAACGGCCCACAGATCGCAGCCACGCTGGAAGCCGAGATGCGGCAATTCCGGGGCTTTCTCCACGCCCTTCCAGACGCCCGGCCCGAAGCGATCACTGCCCGCCGCAGCGTTGAGCGGCACCTCCGCAAAGTCATGGCGCGTACCGAGCGTGTTGCCAGCACGATCGATCGGGATTCGATGGTTGGCGAGCCTTCGATGGCGATCACTATTCAGCCCACGGATCTGCGCCAGGCAGCCGTCGTCTCGGATGTGGCGCGCGCCCTCGATGCGCCCGAGATTACCGAATACTGGAAATCAGCGCCCTATCTGCTGAATTTCATGCGGGATTACGCCCTCAAGCGCCTTTTGAAAGACAACCTCGACAAGCCCGCCCCTAACCTGCGCAAAGCCCTCGTTCACGCCCGTTCGGCCGAGCTCAACCACGACCGCCTCGATACCTATGAACCGCTCGAGCCGGCCAACGGCCGGATGCGCGGCGTTATGGACGATGTGTTCGGAGACGGTCTCGATCAGCATCTCTGGATCCCACCTTCCCTGGCCTACTATGGGCCTGATCGGCAGGGACCGCCCCTGACCAAGGCGCTGATCTTCTCCTCCTGGTCGATGGTCCCGGATGCGATCGCGGCCATCTTGTCCTACGAAGCCGAACGGCGAATGGGGGTTGGCACAGCCGGTCAGCGTTACTTCGGCCATGTGCGTCCTCGCCCTATCCAGTTCAGGCAGGATCAAGGGCGGCTTGTGGCCATGCGCGCGATGCACTTGGTGTATCCGTCTCCGACGCTGGCGCGCCTAGCCGATCCGCTTGCGATCTTCGCTGCTCATCCCGAACCCCTGTCGGTCGAAGCCATGCGCAAGGCCGTCGCCGAGCGTCTGCGCGAAAGTGTCGAAGCGCTAACAGAGCGATCGGGAGAAATTGCCGACGGTCGAGATTGGGAATGGGCCGCACCGGCCGCTATCGACGCAATGGCGGATGCAAACTCCGTCGCCTGGGTGGATTCGCCTTACGGCTTCGCCACGCTTGGCAACGAGGAGGGCTTCAAGGAGCACGTCGCCGAGCTGCGGACAGTGGCGACTGACCGCCAGTTCGGGCCGGTGCCTGAAACACTGATCGACCTGCTCGTTGACGTCTCGCTGGGAAGTCCCGCGGTATGTGCCCTGCGTGCCTTGCGTCGGATCGCACCGGACCTTGCTTGGGATGATCACCGGCTTCTGAAGGCCGCCAACCAGGTCGCCTGGGGCTTTCGCACGCTCTTCAACCAGCATGATGCCGTCGCCCTCCTGCGCAAAGACGATGATGATCGATACTGGCGCCGCGTCCTGACCTACGGCGTGGAGCATAATCTCCAGGCCGTTCTTGACGAATATGTTCACTACCTTGTCGATGCCGAAGGGCTCGGCGCACGGCCATCTGCAGAGCGCGTCGCCGGGGTCGGCAAAGCCATCTCGGAGGCCTTGGCAATTCGTCCATCACAGATCGACGTCGAGGATCCGACGGTCGATGGGAAGAAGCTGGTCATCAACAAGTTCCAAATGCGCGGCCGCTTCGCCATGCGCCTAGCCGACTACAAGGACGAGGAAGGCGGCGCGGCGCGCCTGGGAAGCGTGCGTGATGCTTTCAACTCGCCCTTTCGTCCTTTTGCCCTCGCCACAACCTCGGTCGGACAGGAAGGGCTAGACTTCCACCCCTATTGCTACCGCGTCTATCACTGGAATCTTCCCGGCAACCCGGTCGATCTGGAGCAGCGTGAGGGGCGTGTTCATCGCTTCAAGGGCCATGCGATCCGACTAAACTTGGCGTATCGACAGATCGACGTCGTCAGAGGCCAGGTCGCAATCCCTGACGATCCCTGGAAAACGATGTTCGACGCCGCCCGAGCCGAAACCGAGGTCGATACAGATCTCATTCCGTATTGGATCTACGAAGGCCCGGTCAAAGTCGAGCGGCGTGTTCCCATGCTCCCGTTCAGCCGCGAGGTTCGCCGGCTGGAATGGCTCAAGCGAAGTCTGACAGTCTATCGCCTGGCCTTTGGTCAACCCCGCCAGGAAGACCTGCTGGAGTATCTCCGCAGTCTGCTCGGAACCGACACCGCCGCCGAGGATCTCGCGGAGCTGCAAATCCGACTCGAGCCATAAGCCCAAAGGCCTATCCAGCGTCGCCAGCAAATGTGGCGCAGCGTTCCTCAACGAGGGCGATCACCTTGGGTTGCGCTGCCCTTGCCGCCTCGGCCTCAGCCGCGAATGCCGGCAGGTGCAGCGTCTTGGCACGCTCGGCCAGTCGCCCGGCAAGTTCGCCGATAGCCGCCTCGGCGTCGCCGACCGTCAGACCGATCGTGCGGGCCAGCGCGAGGAAGTCCTGGCGGGTCAGCCGATCATCCTTGCCGTTCAGCTTCAGAGCCATCCGATCACCGCCAAGGCCCGGAAAGACTCGCGTGGTGACAGCATCGTAGAGCGGCGCGAAACGCACTGTCATGAATGCCTTAGCGCCCGCGTCTGCCGTCTTAAGCATCGCAAGGTTTTTCAGGTGCATATCGCCATCGGCAATCAACCAGGCGAAGACCGCGCGGCGAAACAAGATGTCGAGGTCCGCGGCAGGATCGGTCGAAAGCGGACGCAGGCCCCGCGCCATGCGCTCGATCGTGCCATCATATTTTGCCGAAGCTGGAAGGTCCAAGATGGAGCAGAAGTCCTCCATCGCCAGACGACGGTCATCCTGAGGGTCGTGCCGGATATCAAACCGCTCCACGACCAGGGCCGGCGACATGCCGTCGGGCATCTCGATCAGGGCCGCGTCGGGCACCTCGAACCCGCCCGCTCGTCCAAGCTCCAGGCACAGCCATTCCACGATTGGCAGCGTCTCGAAGCCTGCCGTCCCGGCAGGCTTGAGAATGTGGGTGAAGGGTTGGTCGATGGCCGGAACGAGGGCGCCATCCGGCGTCAGGCTCATCGGCGCCTTGATCTGGACGCCCGATAGGCGTGGCGTTTCGGCGCGCGCGAAGATGCGCGCCAGGTTCTGCTCGAAGGTCTCCTCGATCTCGCCACGCGCTGGTCCGGCATACACGCCTGTGAAGCGGCCCGCGTCAAGGAAGGTGGCGAGCGTGGTGGTGAGCACATCGGCAGGCAATGTCGCCAGTTCCTCGCGGTCCTCGACGATGACGATGTTGGACATGTAGCGTCGGCCACGCCGCAGCGCCTCGCGTTCATCGCGCTCATGGAGGACCTGGGCAAGCCAGCCCTCCGGCAGCAGCGACTCGATGAACGCCGGCAGCTTGCCCGGCGTCGTCTCGCGGACCAGCGCCGGACCCACCCGTCTCTGAGCCTTCCAGCGCCATTCGAAACCGTCATGGGTCAGGCGGCCCAGAGGTTCGCCGTGCCAGGCGACCATAAGATCGAGCGCCGCCTTGTTGACGGGGACCTTGGCCGCGCCGGGCTGCGTCAACAGGAAGCGTTCAGCGCCTTCTCCCTCGCGATACCATTCATTCTCACGCGCCAGCGCCCAGACGGCGTCAGCCGCCGCGCGTGGCGTTCCATGCTCCTCCACCAACCGGGCGGCCATCTGGGCGCGCATTTCGACTGTGACGGCGCTGGCGTGTTCGCTTCGCAGGCGGAAGGCTTCGAGGAAGCGTTGGCGTGGCGACGACGCGGCAACGCGCAGCTCTCCGAGATCGTCGCCAATCACCGCGATCGCCGTCGAGGGGTGTGCCGGGGCTTGGTTCTGAACGATCTCGAGCGTGCCCAACCGCGTGCGTTGGTTGCGGCGACCACAGATGAACAGCCGTCCGTCTGGCGTGGGCGCGAGCAGAACCGCGCTTGCGGACGAGAGATAGGCGTTGGGGTATAGATAGTGGGCGATGCGGACGGCATGCCCCAGGATGCTTGCCTCAGCGTCGCCGTTATGATCGACATAGACGCCCCGGACGAGCTGGATCAGCTCGCCGCCCTGCGCGCGCTGATGCGCCCGCTTGGCATCGATCGTCTCTCCCACAAGGTGGATAGCCACAGGATGATCCCGCATTTCAGATGCGCGTTAATCGCACAGTCAGCGCGATGATTCAAGGATTATCGCGCATCTGGAATGCGCGATAATCCTCAGATTCTCCTTAGCCATTGCACGCAACACTTAGCGCAAGAGCTTACTTTTACTTACGCAACGAGTGGCGTGTCGGTCAGCCCGGCCGTTCGATAGCGCTACTTCAAAATGACCGGCTGACACTATGGGTCTGTGGGGGAATGCTTTCCCCTTGCCGCCGACACGTTCGCCGGCACACCCCATCAGCGGCGGGGGCCCAGGTTGTGCTAAAACTCTCCGGGTCCATCAGCCGCGGCTCTCGACCAGAACGCCCAAAGCAGCAGGGCCGCGCTTCCAATCCAAAGCCCGATGATGACGGCGGCCGCCACCCGGCTGACCGGCCGCTCAGCTCGGGCGTTCGCCTCCGCTCGAAACTCGGCCATAAGGTCCGGGGGTATTAGCCGGACAGCGAGCAAGATGCCGAGCGGCAGCAAGATCACGTCGTCGAGGTAGCCGAGCACGGGAATGAAGTCGGGGATGAGGTCGATCGGCGATAGCGCGTAGGCGGCGATGGCTGCGCAGAGCGCCTTGGCATACCAAGGAACGTGAGGGTCGCGCGCTGCGATCCAGAGTGCGACGACGTCCCGCTTGATTCTCCGCGCCCACCTTTTGGCCCGGCCCAGAAATGTTTCGGTTGCCATCGCCAAGGCCTACCGGGTCTCCACCGTCACATGGGCCAGCTCGTGGACCGGCCTGAGTCGTGATCGGATCTCCTCGCTATCCACTCCGCCGGTCACGCTGATGATCGCGGCGTGCGCTTCAGGCCCAACGCGCCAGACATGCAGGTCCGTGATCCGGGCGTCGCCTTTCTCAACATGCTCGCGCACCTCGCGCTCCAGCTCAGGATCAGCAGCATCGAGGAGCACAGCGGCCGTGTCACGCATCAGCGTCCAAGACCAGCGCGCGATGACAACTGCCCCGACGATGCCCATTGCCGGGTCGAGCCACACCCAATTGAGATAACGCCCGGCGAGCAACGCGCCGATCGCGAGCACCGAGGTCAACGCATCCGCGAGGACGTGGATGTAAGCCGAACGCAGATTGTTGTCTCGGCTTAGATGCGTCAGGGTTTGACCGTCACGGTGATCATGATGGTCGTGGGCGTGATGGTCATCATGGCTGTGACGATGTCCATGATGATGGCTCCCGCCCGAGAGCAGCAGCGCGCTCACCACGTTTACGGCCAAGCCGATCACCGCGACGAGCGTTGCCTGACCGAAGGCCACCGTTTGCGGGTTCAATAGCCGGACGACAGACTCGAAAGCGATGCCGACCGCAACGACCCCCAGGATGAGCGCGGACGCGAAGCCGGCCAGGTCGCCAACCTTGCCGGTGCCAAATGTGAAGCGGGAACTTGTCGCGTGGCGCCTGGCGAAGGCATAAGCGCCTGCCGCGACCGCGAGCGCGCCCGCATGTGTCGCCATATGGAATCCGTCGGCGAGCAGGGCCATCGAGCCGTAGACGGTGCCGGCGATGATTTCACCGACCATCATCACCGCAGTCAGGCCGACGACCCACAATGTTCGACGAGCATTCTCATCGTGCGCTTTGCCCAGAAACACATGGGAATGGGAAAGGGCGTCGATCTCTGAAATTGTCGCCATGACTGACCTCTTTACTTCGCGTAGCGCCGGATGACAGCGATCAGTTCGTCGGTTCCGGCAGCGCGGGCTGCGTCATCGAGATCCGGGCGAGCGACGTGCTCGCGCAAATGGTCCTCGATCAGCTCGTCCATCAGTCCGTTGATCGCGCCGCGAGCCGCAGCGACTTGCTGTAGAACGGCTGAGCACCCGGCATCCGTATCCAGCGCGCGCTCGACGGCCGCCATCTGCCCGGCGATCCGGCGGATGCGGGCGATGAGTTGATCCTTGTTGGATGATGTGTGGGCCATAGGGTACTCCCCTATAGTATAATACATCGGCTTGCTAGACCTCGGTCACGATGCGGCGTCATCGGCAAGCACCGGGATTGCCGGTGACGTGGGTTCTGGGTCAACGGGCAGTTTGCCTTTTTCAGGGTTGGGGAAAGCCTTCCCCTGCGGCCGAGCCAAGGTCTCGGCCGACCCCTTCTGCGGGGCCTGCCGCCCCGCAACGCCCCGCCGATCCCCGCACGGCCGCCACCGGCTTCGCGCGTTCGTGCCCTTCGGCGCATCGAGAGTGAGAGTGCGGACGGGTTTGCCGTGACGGGTTGAGGATCGGGAGAGTGGCTCCCGGCGCCCGTCGCGGAGAACCGCGATGTCCAGACAGTCCACCCATCCCCGTTCCGGCGCCGACCGGACGAACCTCTATGACGACATCACTGGCAAGATCATCGCCGAGCTGGAGACTGGCCGGATTCCCTGGGTCCAGCCCTGGGACACCGCGGCGGCGAAAGCACCGCTGGCCATGCCGCAGAACGCATCGACCCGCCGGCGCTATTCCGGGATCAATGTCCTGATCCTCTGGGGCGCGGTCATCGAACACGGCCTTGCCGGCCAGAGCTGGCTCACCTTCCGCCAAGCCCTGTCGCTCGGCGGCAATGTCTGCAAGGGCGAGCGCGGGACGACCGTCGTCTATGCCGATCGCTTCATCCCCGACGACGAGAAGAAGCGGGCCCGCGAGAACGGCGACGAAGCGCAGGCGATCCCGTTCCTCAAGCGCTTCACCGTCTTCAACACCGACCAGTGCGAGAATCTCCCGGAAGATATCGCCGCGGTCGCGCCTCCGCCGCCACCCGGCATGATCGAACCCCAGGCCGAGGCGTTGATCGCCGCGACCGGGGCAGATTTCCGTATCGGCGGCGGCCGCGCCTATTACGTCCCGGCGCTCGACTATGTGCAGGTGCCGCCCCCGGCCGCCTATTTTGAGCCGATCAACTGGCACCGCACTGCCTTCCACGAGCTGGGCCATTGGACAGGCCATCCCTCCCGTCTCAGCCGTGATCACTCCGGCTCCTTCGGCTCGAAATCCTATGCGCGTGAGGAGCTGGTAGCGGAGATGGCGGGCGCCTTTGTCTGCGCCTCCCTCGGCATCGTGCCGATCGTGCGCCACGCCGACTATATCGGCTCGTGGCTGGAGGTGCTGCGCGAGGACAACCGCGCGATCGTTCGGGCTGCCAGCCAGGCCAGCAAGGCGGCCGATTTCATCCTCGGCTTCCAGCCGGGTATCGGCGAGCATGCGACGGCGGCATCGGCGGATGACCAACAGGAAGCGGCGTGACAGGCCACGCCGAAACGTGGAGCCGGGAATACGTTTCCCCGGCTTCCCGGTTCTGTGGCCGGAAGAGTGAGAGGAGTGCCGGGTTTTTCGTGACGGGTTTTAGGTCGAGAGAGAGGCTCTCGGCGCCCGTCGCGGAGACTACCCGATGGCTACTGCAGTTCAGAAGATCACCCTCAGCGCCTCGCGCGACATTCCCTTCAACAAGCTGGTGCTCAGCCAGTCCAACGTCCGGCGCGTGAAGGCCGGCGTCTCGATCGAGGACCTGTCCGAGGACATCGCCCGGCGCGGCTTGCTTCAGGGCCTCAACGTCCGACCGATACTCGATGCCGATGGCGTCGAGACCGGCATGTTCGAGGTTCCGGCCGGCGGGCGCCGCTATCGCGCGCTCGAACGCCTCGTCAAGCAAAAGCGCCTCGCCAAGACCGCGCCGGTGCCGTGCCTCCCGAAAGCCGCCGACGCCGCCACCACGGCCGAGGAGGACTCGCTGGCCGAGAACATCCAGCGCGTAGCGTTGCATCCGCTCGACCAGTTCCGCGCCTTTCAGGCGATGCGCGAGAAGGGCCAGCCCGAGGAGGACATCGCCGCGGCCTTCTTTGTCCCAGTCAATGTCGTGAAGCAGCGCCTGCGCCTCGCCGCCGTGGCTCCCAGCCTCCTCGACCTCTACGCCGAGGACGGCATGACGCTGGAGCAGCTCATGGCCTTCACAGTCACGCACGACCACGCCCGTCAGGCGCAGGTCTGGGAGGTGATCCAGCGCTCCTACAGCAAGGAGGCCTATCAAATCCGCCGCATGCTGACGGAGACGACGGTCCACGCCGCCGACAAGCGCGCGCAGTTCGTCGGCCTGGACGCCTACGCCGAGGCTGGCGGCGTCATAATGCGCGACCTGTTCCAGAACGACGATGGCGGCTGGCTGGAGGATGTCGCACTCCTTGACCGCCTGGTCGCCGACAAGCTTAAGGCGGAGGCCGAAGCCGTCGCCGCCGAGGGGTGGAAGTGGATTTCGGTCGCCGTCGAGACGCCCTACGGCTACGACCACGGCCTGCGCGAGCTCCCCGGCGCGAGCGCCGATCTCAGCGCCGAGGAACAGGCAACGATCGAAGCGCTGAACGCCGAATACGCCAAGCTCGAAGCCGAGTATGAAGGCGCCGACGAGCTGCCGGACGAAGTGGATGAACGGCTTGGCGAGATCGAGACGGCGCTGGCCGCCTTCGACGACCGCCCTGTCATCTACGACCCCAGCGACATCGTCCGTGCCGGCGTGTTCGTCAGCATCGACGGCGACGGCAAGCTGTCGGTCGATCGCGGCTACGTTCGCCCCGAGGACGAGGCGCCGGTCACGGTGGATGGCGAAGGCGATACCGACGCCGAGGGCATCGCGCCCGCCGCATCCGATCCTTCGGCGCCCGTCGTCCAGGGTGCGGTCATCACGATCGGCGGCCAGGCCGAACCGGAGGAGGACGAGGACGACGCCATCAAGCCGCTGCCCGAGCGTCTGCTCATCGAGCTGACCGCGCATCGGACGTTGGCCTTGCGCGACGCCCTCGCCAACAATCCGCACGTCACCCTGACGGCGCTGCTGCACAAGTTGGTGCTCGACACCTTCCAGCGGACCGCGTCGTCTGGCGGATGCCTGGAGGCCTCGGTTCGGCACGTCTTCTTCTCCGTTCAGGCGCCCGACCTGAAGGACAGCCCGTCGGCCAAGGCCATCGCCGCGCGGCAGGACGACTGGAAGACGGACCTGCCGACCGGCGAGGACGAGCTGTGGGACTGGCTGGTCGCCCTCGATGACGCCAGCCGTTCCGCGTTGCTCGCGCATTGCGTCTCCTCCGGCGTCAACGCCCTCTATGAGAAGGTCGACCGCTACGGCGGCGCCGGCCTGTCGCAGCACGGCCTCGAACGCCGCCTTAAGCACGCCGATCGCCTGGCCCGCGCCGTTGGTCTCGACATGGTGGACGCTGGTTGGCGGCCCACCGTCGACAACTATCTCGGCCGCGTCACCAAGCCCCGCATCCTCGAGGCGGTGCGCGAAGCAAAGGGCGAGCAATCGGCGCAGCTCATCGACCACCTCAAGAAGGGCGACATGGCCCGGGAAGCCGAACGGCTGCTCGACGGCTCCAACTGGTTGCCCGAGCCGCTGCGCCTGATCGACGCTGACGCCGGCGCCGATATGCCGGCCGGCGAGATCGAGGCTCTACCCAACTTCCTCGCCGCCAAGGACGAAGAGCCTGCCGTCGAAGTCGAGGCGGATCAGTCGCACATGATCGCGGCCGAATAGTCCACCGCCAGCGAGGGCGGCCCCGGTCGCCCTCCATTCCTCCATCTCGATCCAACCGAAAGCCCGGCACCCTGCGCGACAGGGCCGCCGGGCTTTCGCCGTTTCAGGAGCTTTTCCAATGGCTGACTTCTTCACTCATTTCTGGTGTCTGCTGGATGTCGGTACGCCCGACAACGCCGCCCGCGCGCTCGACCTCTATCGCGTCTTTGCCGAGGAAGCCGCTCGCGAAGACCCGCCGTCGGAGGACTTTCGACTGTCGATCCACCCCGACCACGGCGGCTCGAAACTGTGGATGTACGATGAGACGACAGGAGATCCGCAGCAGGTGATCGACTTTGCGTTTCGCTGCGCCGTCGCCTTTGGTCTCAAGGGCCGCTGGGGTTTCCGTTGGGCCAACACCTGCTCGCGGCCACGTCTCAACGCCTTCGGCGGCGGCGCCCACATCCTCGATCTCGGTGACCGCTCGACCGTCGCGTGGATCGCCACCCATGGTTGGCTCGCCGACACACTTTCCGGGGGCCGGCGATGAGCATCCCCGACCACGCCCGCACGAACTTCGTGACACTGCTGCGCGCCGCTGAAGGCGGCAATCTCGCCCTGATGGAATGCCAGCCGCGACGAGCGGATCACGTGGTGGCGCGGCTCAGGGCCGCGGCCTGAGAGGAAGAGGGATGCCGGGACAGGTTTGAGCCGACGGGGTCGAGAGAGAGCGTCCCGCGGTTCGATCCGTCCCCGCTCTCCCAAGGCTCCACACCATGATGACTTCTTCCGCTGTCGCGTCCGCCATTCCGGCCGCACGCCTTCCTGCGGCGCTCGACGACACTGACCCCGCCGCTCGCATTCTTGCGGCCGCACGGCTCATGCTCCCCGATCTCGAGCAGGGCCGTCGCATCGACGCAGCCATGCTGCGTAAAGCGATGCAGACCGCTTTCGGCGCCTCCGACGCGGCCGGCGCCTGGGACTGGAAGACCGCTTACGACGCCTGCGAGGCGGCAACGGTCCTGTTCCTGCGCAAGTTTGGCCCGGCGATCCGCGCCAAAGCCGCGTCGCCCACCGCCATGCTGCCGATGCTCGGCAAGCTCGCGGGCCTTCTCCCCACCCACACCCGACGCTCCGAGGAGAGCCAGACGTTCCAGCAGTTCTCGACACCGATCGCATTGGGGCTCACGGCGAGCGTTGCCGCGGCTATCACACCGGCCGACCGCGTGCTGGAGCCTTCGGCCGGCAGCGGCCTGCTCGCCATTCTGGCCGAGCTTGCCGGTGGATCGCTTATCCTCAACGAGCTGGCGGAGACACGCGCCGGGCTGCTCGGCCACCTGTTCCCGGCCATCCCCGTGACCCGCTTCGATGCGGCGCAGATCGACGATCATCTCGATGCTGGTCTCGTTCCCAGCGTCGTGCTGATGAACCCGCCCTTCTCGGTCATGGCGAATGTCGACGGCCGGATGGCGGACGCCGCGCTTCGCCATCTCGCATCGGCCCTGTCCCGCCTCGCCGACGGTGGCCGCTTGGTCGCGATCACCGGGTCGAGCTTCTCACCCGATAACCCGACTTGGCGAGATGCGTTCGTGCGGCTGCAGGAACGCGGACGCGTCGTGTTCTCGGCCGCCATCGACGGGTCGGTATACGCCAAGCACGGGACGACCATCGACACCCGCCTGACCGTGGTCGACAAGGCTGCGGCCGATGATGCGACCATGTTTCCAACATCGCCTGGCGTTGCGCCGGATGTCGCAACGCTGCTGGGCTGGATCGAAAGCCACGTTCCGGCTCGGCTTCCTGTCGCACCGTCCGTCGTCATCGCCTCGGTCGCACCTTCGGTCATGCCCCGAACGGTCCGCGCCTACGCCACGCACCCGTCGTTCGGCTCGGCGGCGATGGTTGAGCCAGAAGGCGTCGAATTCGCCTATGAGCCCGTGGACTGGAAGCCGGACGAAGGCGGCCGGATCACCGAGTCGCTGTATGAAGAATACGGATTGCAGGCGATCCGTATTCCCGGCTCTCAGGCCCATCCCACCAAACTTGTGCAGTCGGCGGCGATGGCCTCGGTCGCACCCCCGACCCCGAGCTATCGCCCACATTTGCCGCCCGCCGTTGTCAGCGACGGCCTGCTCTCCGACGCGCAGCTCGAAAGCGTGATCTATGCCGGCGAGGCCCACGACACCCTTCTCGCCGGATCATGGACGGTCGACGAGACCTTCGACCTCGTCTCGGCCGCGCGCGACGACGCTGACAACGCCGTCCGTTTCCGCCGAGGCTGGTTTCTCGGGGATGGCACGGGTGCCGGCAAGGGCCGCCAGATCGCAGGCGTCCTGCTCGACAACTGGCTGAAAGGCCGCCGTCGGGCCGTCTGGGTGTCGAAGTCCGACAAGCTGATCGAGGATGCTCAACGCGACTGGTCGGCGCTCGGCATGGAGCGCCTGCTGGTCACGCCGCTCTCGCGTTTTCGCCAGGGCACACCGATCCGGCTGGCGGAAGGCGTCCTATTCACCACCTACGCCACGCTGCGCTCCGACGCGCGCGACGAGAAGGTTTCGCGCGTCCGACAAATCGTCGACTGGTTGGGCTCCGACTTCGATGGGGTGATCATCTTCGACGAGAGCCACGCCATGCAGAACGCCGCCGGTGGCCAAAGGGGCGATAAGCGCGAGCGCGGCGACCAGGCCGCTTCGCAGCAGGGCCGTGCGGGATTGCGCCTCCAGCACGCGCTGCCGAATGCGCGCATCGTTTATGTCTCGGCGACCGGTGCGACGACCGTGCACAACCTCGCCTACGCCCAGCGCCTCGGCCTCTGGGGCGGCGAGGATTTCCCCTTTGCCACACGGGCAGAATTCGTCGAGGCGATCGAGGCCGGCGGCGTCGCGGCGATGGAGGTGCTCGCGCGCGATCTTCGGGCGCTCGGCCTCTACGCAGCTCGGTCACTTTCTTACGAGGGCGTTGAATACGAGTTGCTCGAGCACACGCTGACCGACGAACAGGTCCGCATCTATGACACCTATGCCGGGGCGTTCGGCATCATCCACAACAACCTCGATGCGGCGATGCAGGCGGCGAACATCACCGGCTCGACCGGGACCCTGAATGCTCAGGCCAAGTCCGCCGCGCGTTCGGCCTTCGAAAGCGCCAAGCAGCGCTTTTTCTCCCACCTGATTACCAGCATGAAGACACCGTCGTTGATCCGGTCGATCGAGCGCGATCTGGAAGAGGGCCACGCCGCCGTCATCCAGATCGTTTCCACCGGCGAGGCGCTGATGGAACGACGCCTGGCCGAGATCCCGACCGAAGATTGGGGCGACGTCCAGATCGACATCACGCCGCGGGAGTATGTCCTCGACTATCTCGCCCATTCATTCCCGGTGCCGCTCTACGAGCCGTTCACCGATAGCGAGGGCAAGTTGTCATCGCGGCCGGTCTATTGCGACGGCCAACCGGTCGAGAGCCGCGAGGCTGTCGCCCGGCGTGACCGATTGATCGAGCGGCTGGCGTCGCTGACGCCGGTTCCCGGCGCGCTCGACCAGATTGTCCAGCGCTTCGGCACCGATCTGGTGGCCGAGGTGACGGGTCGCTCGCGGCGCATCATCCGCAAGACCGGCGCCGGCGGCGTCGACCGCCTGATGGTAGAGACTCGTGCCGGCTCCGCCAATCTCGCCGAGACGCAGGCGTTCATGGATGATGCCAAGCGCATCCTCGTGTTTTCGGAGGCAGGTGGAACCGGGCGCAGCTATCACGCCGAGCTGTCGGCGAAGAACCGCCGGCTGCGGGTTCACTATCTGCTCGAGGCGGGGTGGAAGGCGGACGCCGCCATCCAGGGGCTCGGTCGCACCAATCGCACGAACCAGCAACAACCGCCGCTGTTTCGGCCGATCGCGACCAACGTCAAGGCCGAGAAACGCTTCCTCTCGACCATCGCCCGTCGGCTCGACACCCTCGGCGCCATCACCAAGGGCCAGCGCCAGACCGGCGGCCAGGGCCTGTTCCGGCCCGAGGACAATCTGGAGAGCCAGTATGCCCGCGATGCTCTGCGCCAGCTCTACCTGTTGCTGGTGCGGGGCAAGGTCGAGGGCTGCTCACTGCAGATGTTCGAGGATGCGACCGGCCTGTCACTGATGGATTCGGGCGGCATCAAGGATGAGCTGCCGCCGATCACGACCTTCCTCAACCGGTTGCTGGCTCTCACCATCGACCTGCAGAACATCCTGTTCACGGCGTTCGAGCAATTGCTGTCCTCTCGCATCGAGGGAGCTATCGCGTCGGGCGTCTATGACGTCGGGCTGGAGACCCTGACCGCCGAGAGCTTCGTCGTCACCGACCGTCAGGCGATCTACACCCATCCGGGCACCTCCGCCGAGACCCGGCTTCTCACCATCACCCAGCGCGAGCGCAACCGGCCGGTCACGCTCGACGAAGCGCTGAACCACCTCACCGATTCCCGAGCGGTGCTGCTCATCAACGGGCAGTCGGGTCGCGCCGCCGTGCAGGTTCCGACCAGCAGCCTGATGCTCGACGACGGCGAGGTCGAACGCCGCGTCCGGCTCATCCGACCGATGGAGCATCCCGCCATGCCGCTGGCGATGATGCCGCAGACCCATTGGGTCGAAGCCGACCGCCAGGTGTTCGATCGCGCCTGGGAGGCGGAACTGACGGAGGTGCCGACGTTTACCGACAGCACCATCCACATTGTCTCCGGGTTGTTGCTGCCGATCTGGAAGCGCCTGCCGACCGAGTCGACGCGCGTCTATCGTCTCCAGACCGACACCGGCGAGCGCATCGTCGGGCGGCGCGTCTCCCCCGCCTGGGTCGCGGGTGCGACTGCAACGGGCAGCAGCACCTTGAGCCCCGAAGACGCTTTCACGGCGCTGATGGATGGCAAGACCATCCTCGATCTCGCCGAGGAGCTCCAGCTTCGCAGGGTCCGTGTCATGGGCGTGAACCGGATCGAACTGTCCGGCTTCACCGACACGATGCGCGATCGCCTGCGCACCTATGGCCTGTTCCACGAGATCATCTCCTGGAAGCTGCGCATGTTCGTGCCGACCGACGCCGCTGGCCCCGCCATACTGGCGAAAGTGCTCGAACGCTATCCGCTCGCGCGGATCGCCGAACGGGAGGCGGCATGATGGCCCGCGACGCTTCCGATCTGGCGCAACGTCTCGGCCGCGACGCCGAGGCCGTCTGCCGCGAATATCTCTCCAACGGTCGGCGCGAAGGCCGCTACTGGCTGGTCGGCGACGTCCAGAACAATCCGGGCCGCTCGATGTTCGTCCGGCTGAAGGGAGCCGAGTCCGGCAAGGGCGCAGCCGGCAAATGGACCGACGCCGCAACCGGCGAGCATGGCGATCTGCTCGATGTCATCCGTGAAAGCTGCGGCCTGCTCGACTTCAAGGATGTCACCGACGAGGCCCGACGCTTCCTCAGCCTGCCCCAACCCGAGCCCGGCCCTCAGCCGCAGCCCCGGCCGTCATCCGCACCGGCGGGATCGCCGGAATCAGCACGGCGGCTGATTTCCATGTCGCAGCCGATTACGGGCACCATCGTGGAGACGTATCTGCGCAAACGCGGCATTACGGCTTTGCACGGAACCGGGGCCCTGCGCTTCCATCCACGCTGCTACTATCGCCCGGACAGCTTCAGCCCGACCGAGACCTGGCCGGCGATGATCGCGTCCGTCAACGATCTCGACAACCGGATCACAGGGGCGCACCGCACATGGCTGTCGCCCGACGGAAGCGGCAAGGCGCCGATCGACACGCCGAGGCGGGCGATGGGAGACCTTCTCGGGAACGCCGTCCGGTTCGACCGCGCTACGCACGTCATGGCGGCCGGGGAAGGCATCGAGACCATGCTGTCGCTACGAATGGCACTCCCTCACATGCCGATGGTGGCGGCGCTCTCGGCTGCACATCTCGCCGCCATCCTGTTCCCGGCGACGCTGCGACGGCTCTACATCGCTCGCGACGACGATCCTGCCGGCGATCACGCGATGGCATGCCTGGTCGAACGGGCGCAGGCGGTCGGAATCGAGGCGATCACCCTGTCGCCACGGCTCGGGGACTTCAACGAGGATCTCCGCACGCTCGGCATCGATGCGCTTCGGGCGGCGGTGCGGGTTCAGATCGCACCGGAAGACGTCGCCCGCTTCATGCAGATTGCGGCATAGGTCGAAACGGGAACGTGAAGTGAGGGTCGTGGCCGGTGTCTCGCATCGGCTACGGGCCCCTCCACGTGCCATCGAAAGAGCCGCGACCACGGCCTTCTGAGAGGGCGATCGGGGCGGCAAGCGGTCCCGACCGGCAATGGCTGCGCCCGGCTATTTTCCGCCGCCCTTTCCACCCCACGCGGCAAGCCGCGCGGGGACCCCGACTTCGGGCTTTGCAGCGCGAAACAAAATAGCCGGCCTTCGCCATCCTCCGCTGACGCTCCGGCCCTGCGCGTCGCTCCGGGTGCAGGTCGGGACCGCCAGCCGCCTTTCGTCGCCATGAAGGCCGCGGCGGTCGCGGTCACCCGACGAAGGACGAGCCCCATGACAGCCGATCTCGACGACACCTACGAACCTCACCACGCTTCTTCCCCCACCGACCACCTCCTGTCCGAACTGCAGCTTTACGGCTACCGCCCCTTTCAGGACGAACCCGACCCGAGGCCGCTTCCCGAGGGCAACGTCGTCGCCGGCGCCATCGCCGATATCTTCGACGCCCTGATCACGAGCATGGGTGAAACCCGCCTCGAACCCGACCTCGACGAAATCCTTTGGTCGACCGTCAATCTCTTCCACCGCGCCACCGCCCGGATCGAGCGCGAGCTGGACGACAACGAGCAGGCGCAACGTCGCGGCCAACGCGAACAGGATGGCTCCGAGGTGAAGTCGGTCGAGCTGGAGCGCCACATCGCCGAGGGACAGACCCTGCTCGAACGCCGCGACGCCTTCGAGCTGATGCGTGACCAGGCCGCCGAGCAATTCGAGCGCCACACCCGCTCACCCTGGCGGCCGCGCTCCGGATCAATGGTCAATCACCGTGCACTGACCTCGGCGATGATCGACAGCCGCGACTTCCTGACCGCCAGGCGTCGGGCAGAAACCGAGGTGATGCTACCGACCGGGCCAAAGGTTGCCTTCACTGGCGGACTCGACGTCAACGATCACCGGCTGATCTGGGAGACGCTCGACAAGGTCCACGCCAAGCATCCGGACATGGTTCTGTTGCACGGTGGCTCGCCCAAGGGCGCCGAACTGATCGCTGCGAAGTGGGCCGACACGCGCAAAGTGCCACAGGTCGCCTTCAAGCCCGACTGGACGAAGCACGCCAAGGCCGCGCCGTTCAAGCGCAACGACGCCATGCTCGACGTTCTGCCGATCGGCGTCATCGTCTTCCCGGGCACCGGCATCCAGGACAATTTCGCCGACAAGGCCCGCAAGCTCGGCATCAAGCTGTTCGACTTCCGCAAGAGAGGCGGCGCGTGAGCGCCGTCGTCTCACAACATCTCCGGCCGGAACTGGGATCTCCGGCTAATGATCTTGCCGGACACCATGAATACGCCGTCACCAGTGTAGTGCAGCGTTTCGGGATGTTTCGGCGACGCCGCGACATGAGCCTTCACCACTTCGAAGATGAAGAAGTTATATTTTTCGACCAGCGCATCGTCGTGCAAGCGGCATTCGAAGCTTGCATGGCATTCGCGGATCAGCGGCGCTCCGACTTCATGGGCGTCCTCGGCCGTTAGGCCGAACTCCGTGAACTTGTCGATCTCGGCGCCGGACGTGTTGCCGATGCCGACCACCGTGTCCGTGAGCTTCGTCGTCGGCAGGTTGATGACGCATTCGCAGCTGTTTCTGATCATCTGGAAGCTGTGATTGCCGCTCGAGATCAAGCAGCCGACGAGCGAAGGCGTGAACTCCATGACCGTCTGCCAGCCCAGCGTCATGATGTTGGTCTTTCCCTCCCACGCCGACGACACCAGTACGATCGGACCCGGTTCCAGATAGCGCCGCATCTGGCCCACCGGCAGGTCGTTCTTCTCATATCGCTTTGTCATCGCCCGTCCTGTCCGCCGTTGATCTCGCCGATACTGTAGCCACCGTGGCTGCGGCATCACGACCAAGAGCGCGGCAGGTCAGCTCCCGACCGAAGCATCGTCGAGGGCCTACCCCAAGGCTCCTGAGATGGACGGAAAACCACCCCCGCTTCCAAATGCGCTGATCCTTGATCCAGTCGAGGGCCTGACGCCATCAACCCGTGAAGGGTCGGCTATGCGAGCATGCCGCCGCTTCGGCTATTCCTCGCGGTGATCGCGGCCCTCGGCTGGACACATCGGGCGCCTGTCGCGCGGGGGATGGCCCCCGCCTCCAAGACAGGAGCCGGAACAATGTCCCTCAATGACGCACACGCCTTCGCATTCAGCCTCGCCACCACCCTCATGGTCGCCATCATCATCTTTCAGGCCGGCGACGGCAGCCTCGGCGTCATGCCAGCCAACGAGTACGACGGCGATACAGCCGCCATCGTGCACGAGTTCGACCCTTTCGCCCCCTGACCGAGGCCGGCTTCGCCGTGGAAGTGGAAGTCCCACCGGATTTCCGCTCCCGCCGCCGCTCATCTTCGGCTATATTCAGCATTGCGCCGTGGTGGTGGTGGAGGCGCGACCGTTCGACCCTTTGTCACGGAGACCACCATCCTGATCGCCCTCGGTATTCTTGCTTCAGTCGCCGGCATCGGCTTCTTCTGTTGGCTTCTATTCACACTCGCCGTTTACGCGCTGCCCTTCTTTGCCGGCGTCACCGTTGGCCTATGGGCCTACGATACCGGCGCCGGACCCATTGGTGGGGTGCTGATCGGCGCCTTTGCGGCAGGGGTGACGTGGGGCGTGGCCCAGGTCATCTTCACGTCCGTCCGTTCAGTGTGGATCCGCTTGGCGATCGCCCTCGCCTTCGCAGCTCCGGCCGCCGTCGCCGGCTATCACGCGACCTTGGCCTCACCAAACTCACCATGCCCTCCGAAGGCTGGCAAATCGCCTTCTCGGTGATCGGCGCGGTCGCCGTTGGCGCAACAGCCTGGACGCGCCTAGTCGCGATGGCCCCGCCTGGTCAATCCGGGCACGCGCTCGCACGGCGCTGATCGTCAATCCTGGCGACGGGCACGTCCAGACAAGGCGCGCTGCCGCATCATCCTGTCCTGGGAAGTGTAACGGTTGTCGCCGCCATGAATCGGATTCGAACCCACTTCACATCTCACCTTCGCGGCAAGTGGTGGAGGCTGAAGTCCGGCCGTTCGACGACATCGTGCCCGGCTTACTAATCCGGTACGAGGGAGCTTCTGACGCGCTGGCCGGATGGAGGGCGATGCAGGCGCGGGCTCCGGCCTGTGTGGGTGCGTCACCGACGCGCCGCGTGCCAGGTCCGTTACGGGTCAAGTTGGTGGGCCAAGTCTCCTTTGACGGTCCTCTGTCGGGTCGCGCGCTCCCCTGCCGCCTCTCAACGGCTTGATCTGGCCGAAGGTCGGCTGCGTCTCGATCGCCTATGACGCAACGGCGCCGATCGACTTTCTTCCCCTGCCGGCTGCGCCGTCATTCCTCGCGAAACAACAAAGTCGCCTGTCGCCGTCCTCCGCTCACGCTGCGGTCGCAAGCGATGCGCCGTCGATCGCCTCCGGCCTGCCGATCGCCATCGAGGCCGCGATGGGCGCGGGCTCGAAACAAGAGAGCAACGGAGACTTATCATGGCGACCATCGGCACCTTCAAGAAGACCAGCACCAACGAGTTCGCCGGCGAGATCATCACCCTCAGCGTCCAGGCCAAGGGCGTCCGCATCGTCCCTGAAGCCAGCCAAACCAGCGAGAACGCCCCTTCCCACCGGGTCTTCGTGGGCCGCGCGGAAATCGGCGCCGCTTGGGCCAAGCGTTCCACCGAGGGCCGCGACTATCTGGGTGTGAAGCTGGACGATCCGAGCTTCAATGCTCCGATCTACGCCAATCTCTTCGACGACGAGGACGAAGGCCACAGCCTCATCTGGTCCCGCCCCACTCGCCGCAACGGCGACTGAGGCCCGCGACGCCCCGTCCGTCAGACCGGGCGGGGCCTAGCTCTTTCAGGGCGACCGAATCAGGCCGGGATCGGATCGGCACCAGAAGGCCCACACAGGCAGTTTCTGCTGTTCGATCGTGGGTAAGGCGACTATTATAGTTGTTTTCGTGGTGCGCGTAGCTGAGTCCGTAGGAGGTGATCATGCATGATCACCGCCCGACAGACGCGGGCCGCGCGCGCGTTGCTTGGTTGGAATCAGGAGACGCTCGCTGACAAGGCCCTGGTATCGCTGACCGCGCTCAAGCGCCTTGAGTCCGCCAACGCGCTCAAGGTGCATGAATCGACGCGCGATCAGGTGCGCAGGACGCTTGAAGCAGCCGGCATCGTTCTCTTGACCTCCGACCGAGGCGAGGGAGTCATGATTGTCCGAACTTCCATCAACAGCGCGGCGCCCTAACGCTCGGCCCTGTCTGGGACCATCCCTTCGGAGATCGCAAGCTGGACGATTATCGTCCGTTCGTCGCCGCCCCATACCGTTCCGAAATATTCGGATGGTCAAAGCATCCCAACCCCGGCTTCAGGACGATTGTAGAGGAGCGCTATGACGCAAAATGATTTCAAAGACGAACCGCCGGAGAGCGTGACGCTCACCGCGTATGATCGACAGCATATGAAAACCTACATCCGCTTGCTCGATGCCGAGGCGGACGGTGCCGACTGGCGTGAGGCCGTTTCCGTTCTCTTCGGTCTGGATCCTGACCGCGAGCCGGGGCGGGCCCGCCGTGTCCACGACACCCATCTCGCCCGTGCCCGCTGGATGACCGAGCACGGCTATCGTGAGCTTGTCCGAGAAGGCCGGCACTGACCCCGGAGGAGTGCGTCTCACGCAACGGATGGTGCGTCGGCCGGGACTTTACCAAGCGTTTGCAACCGGGAATCGTATCGGCCGGTCCATGCACCATCCATGCGAGCCCGGGAGACCGCCGATGAAGCCTGACACGTCTCGATGGCGATCCTCATCGACTTACGATTACTTGGACGACCTCATCCCATCAGATCTTGCGTGGGAGTGGTTGCGGCGCAACGCCGAATACCAGCGCGACTATGCCGAGATCGAACGTCGCCCTCGCGCTGCCACGCAGCTGACGAACCTGGCGAGGTTGCGGTGGGGCGTGCGATTTCCCTGTCCGCCCCGCTTTCGCTGCCACCGAGCAGCCTGTGTTCTGGGCGCCGGAAGCCGATCCCGGCACGGTCATGCTGACGGCCGCGCCACTGCTTCCTGGCCGCGAAGGCACGCCGCCGGCTGACCTCGATCCCGTCGCTGCGCGCCTCGGAGACGACGGCCTGCACATCGTTCACGGCGTAGGTTTTGCCGCCATCCATGTTCAGCTGCTGGGCGACGCACGGCCGGGTCAACCGCTCACAGCGCTCGTGCCGCTCGATGGCGATGCACTCGACCGGCTGGAGGCGCTCGCCCGCCTGATACGCGGTCTGCACCGGCCGCCCGCGCCGCCCGACATGCGCCTGACGGCGCAGCGCCGGCGCCGCCTCAAGCACATGCTCCAGGCACTCGACGGGAAGACGTCGGGGGCGAGTTACCGCGAAATCGCCGAAGTCATCTTCGGCGCGGACCGCGTCGCGTCCGATCCGTGGAAGACCTCGGCCTTACGGGATGCCACCATCCGCCTCGTCCGCGACGGCCGCGGGATGATCGACGGCGGCTACCGCCAGCTCCTGCATCGACGCCGGGCCTGACGCGCTCCCGTGCCCCTGAGCGAGGGGTGCGATTTTGCGACCATCATCTTCGCCCTCCCCTCTCGCGGCAGTCCTCCGCCAACGTGGCCCTCGCTCGCCGTCGATGTTCGGCGCTGCGAACCGAACCCACGGAGGCCGATCATGTCCGCCAATCCCACCGGCGTGCCGCAACGATTTCTCAGAACGCCTGAAGCAGCGCGCTTCCTAGGCCTGTCCGGCCGGACGCTGGAGAAGCACCGCACCTACGGCACTGGACCTGCCTACCGCAAGCTCGGCGGCCGCGTCGTCTATGCCGTCGAGGACCTCCAGTCCTGGGCCGACCTCGGCGCGAAGAGCTCCACGTCTGATCCCGGCCGCGGCACCGTCCTTCCGGCCAAGCGCCACGACGTCCTGCCGCCGGCGTTCGCCGGTCGCGCGGGTCGCTGATCGTCGGACGGCTTCCACCATGCCGGCACGACCTCGCCCGACATCCGAGCGCGAACAGCTCGACCTGTTTCGCGCGCTTCCCGGCGATCTCGCGCCTCGCGACGCGCAGGACCTCATGGCCTATCCGTTCTTCTCTCTCGCCAAGTCGAAGCGCCTGGCGCCGATCGACTTCAAGGCAGGATCGATCGTCATCCGCGTCGAGGCCGTGCCCGAGCACGGCATGGCCACCATCTGGGACGCCGACGTGCTGATCTGGGCCGCCAGTCAGATCGTCGAGGCGCGCGACGCTGGCCTGCGACCGTCGCGGCTGATGGGCGCGACGCCCTATGAGATTTTGAACTTCATCGGCCGCGGCGTCGGCTCACGCGACTACGACCGCCTCAAGGCCGCGCTGGACCGGCTGCAATCCACCACCATCGCGACCTCGATCCGCCAGCCGACCGAACGGCGGATGCACCGCTTCTCCTGGATCAACGAGTGGAAGGAGAGGGCCGACCATCGCGGCCGGCCGCTCGGCCTCGAGCTGATCGTGCCCGACTGGTTCTACGCCGCCGTCCTCGATGACGCGCTCGTCCTGACCATCGACCGCGCCTACTTCGACCTCACCGGCGGTCTGGAGCGCTGGCTCTATCGCCTCGTGCGTAAGCATGGTGGTCGCCAGGAGTTCGGCTGGAGCTTCGACTTCATCCACCTCCACGCCAAGTCGGGCTCGCTCTCGCCCCTGAAGCACTTCGCCTACGACCTGCGCGACATCGTCCGGCGCCAGGCTCTGCCGGGCTATCGGCTGACGATCGAGCAGCCGGCCCACGGGCCCGACCGCCTCTCCTTCGCTCCGACCGGCCTGCCGTCCTTCGGCACGCCGCGACGTCGCCGCGCCAATACTCGCCCTGGGGATAAGCTGTGAATCGTCTCGTGCTATCGGGGACCGCGCCTGTCGTGCCATCGGGGACCCGATCCTCGTGCTATCGGGGACCGGAATCGCTGATTCCGTTCGCAAACTCAGAGGCTTGCGGCCCCTGTAACTTCTCTAACGTAGATTCCTACGGAATCTTTCTAACGCACCCCGCGTTTTGCCCACCTGCGGATAACCGTCATGCGACGGCCGGAAGCGCGTCATGATCGTCGCGCTCCTTAATCAGAAGGGCGGCGTCGGCAAGACGACGCTGGCGCTCCACCTCGCCGGGGAATGGGCCGGGAAGGGAAAGCGCGTCACGCTGATCGACGCGGACCCTCAAGGATCTGCGCTCGACTGGTCTGAGCAACGCGCCCGGGAGGGCCTGCCGCGCCTGTTCGGCGTCGTCGGCCTCGCCCGTGACACGCTCCACCGCGAGGCGCCGGAGCTGGCGGGAGGCGTCGACCACGTCGTCATCGACGGACCGCCGCGCGTCGCCGGGCTGATGCGCTCGGCGCTTCTCGCCGCCGATCTCATCCTGATCCCGGTACAGCCGTCTCCCTTTGACGGTTGGGCGTCGGCGGAGATGCTGCGGCTGGTCGAGGAGGCTCGCGTCTACCGTCCCCAGCTCGCCGTCCGCTTTCTGCTGAACCGCTGCGCCGCGCGCACGGTCATCGCCCGCGAGACCGCCGAGACCCTGGCCGAGCACGACCCGCCGGTTCTCTCTACGACGATCGGCCAGCGCGTCACCTTCGCCGATACGGCACGGTCCGGGCGCCTCGTCTCCGAGAACGATCACGGTGATCGGGCCGCGCGCGAGATCGCGGCTCTCACCAACGAAATCGAACGGCTCGCGCCATGACCAGACCGTCTCCGAAACGCGACTTCGCCAGCCGTCCCGGCGATCCCGAGAACTGGGTCAGGACGGCGGCCGAAGCTGCACCGTCGCGAGCGAAAGGTGACGCTTTCACTGCCCGGCTGACGATCGACGTCACCCCCGAGCTTCGCGGTCGCATCAAGATCGCCGCGTTCCAGCGCGGCGTGACGGTCGCCGACATGCTGCGCGAGCTGCTCGCGCGCGAATTCCCGGACCCATCAGGAGACACATCATGAACTCCAGTGCGCCGCCGCCGGCGAGCGCCGGTCGAACATCCGCGACCGCCGCTGCGCCATTCTCCACCCATGTCGAGCTGACCTGGCACGAGAAGAAGATCGAGCACTGGATCCGCTTCGGTCATCACACCCATGAGCAGATCCTCGATCGTCGCCGGCGTATCGTCAGCTTCGCGCCGGAAACCGTGTTCGCGTTCGTCCGCTGGGCGTCGAACGATTTCGGGACGATCCTCTCGCGCCTCGACATCGTGCGCGCGATCGGTCCTGGCGAGCCCTTCCAGACGCTGCCGTTCGTCCGTCCCGGTGGCGAGATTCTCCTGCGCGCCGACGGCTGGCCCAAGGTGGAGCGGGTGCTCCAGGCGATCGACGCGGTGGACGCGCTGGGGCTCGATCCGGCCGACACGCCGCCTGATCACTGGCGTCACGTCCACAACCGGCTGACCGCCGGCCACGAGCCGCGCGCCTACACGCTCGAACGCCATGAAGCCTGGCTCAAGCGCCGCAGGGCGGAGCCATGACGCGTCTCGCCTGGGCCTTCGCGACCCTCGTCGCGACCACCGGTATCGCCGCTTCAACGCTGGTTTACACACCGACCAAGCTCATCTGGAACGCTTCCGCCAGCACGCCGATCGGCCTCTACGCGGTGCAGCCGATCGAACGGCTGGAGGTCACCGATCTCGTCGCCGTCGATGCACCGGAGCCGTTGGCCAGCTTCCTCGCCGATGGCGGGTATCTGCCGCCTGGTGTGCCGCTCCTGAAGCGCGTCGTCGGCCTGCCGCGACAACAGGTTTGCCGCGTCGGCGTCACCATTACGGTGGATCACGTCGAGATGGGACAGGCGCGCGAGACCGACCGGCTCGGCCGCGCGATGCCTGATTGGCAGGGCTGCCACCGCATCGCCGCGGGCGAAGTCTTCCTGATGAACCCGGACGTCTCGGACAGCCTCGACGGGCGCTATTTCGGTCCACTCCCGGCCAGCTCGATCATCGGCCGCGCCGTTCCCCTTTGGACCGACGAAGACGGCCAGGGCCGCTTCGAATGGCGCGCGAAGACCCGTTGAATCCGCACTGATCAACACCTCAACCCCTTCCACCGCTAGCAGAAAGGACAACCCATGGCACAGATTGGACAGTTCATCCGCACCGAGACCGGCTATTCCGGCCGCATTCGGACCATGAGTCTGGACGCCGAACTCACCCTCGTTCCGGCCGAACCGTCGGACGCTGAGAACGCGCCGGACTACCGCATCCATGTCGGCGACGACGATGGCCCCGAGACTGGGGCCGGCTGGAAGCGCGTCGGCGAGAAAGCAGGCGACTACGTCTCGCTGGCGATCGACGACCCCGCGCTCCCGCTACCGATCCGGGCCAACCTGTTCCGGTCCGATCCCGACGGAGGCACCTGGTTTTTGCACTGGAGCCGCTCATTCAAGCGCGGCGAGCGAGATTGAGAGATGTCGCTCGACGCAAAATCTCGCCGTCGCGCGCCCGCCGGACTGGCGCGTGCCGCTCGCCCGGCTGCGCTCCTTCTCCTTTCCAGCTTTCTCTCGGCAGCCGCACCGCCGGTCGCCACACTCGCGCAGAGTGCGCCGGTGGAACGACTGGCTCCGGCCGATCCCTACGCCGCCCACATCGCCGAAGCCTCGCACCGCTTCGGCATTCCGGTCGCGTGGATTCGCGCCGTCATGCGCGTCGAAAGCGCCGGTCGGGTGCGGGCGATCTCCTCGGCCGGCGCCATGGGGTTGATGCAGGTCATGCCGGAGACCTGGGCAGAGCTACGCGCGCGTTACGGTCTGGGCGGTGATCCTTACGACCCGCGCGACAACATCATGGCGGGCGCGGCGTATCTGCGTGAGATGCACGACCGCTACAGATCGCCTGGCTTCCTGGCTGCCTACAATGCCGGCCCCAGACGCTACGAACAGCATCTCGCGGGCCGTCCCCTGCCGGCGGAGACGCGGGCGTATCTCTCAACGCTGGCCCCTCTCGTCGGCGGCGATGACATCCCGTCCTCGGTCGTCGTGGCCACCGTCGATCCCGATACCTGGAGACGCTCGCCGCTGTTCGTGGGTCGCGCGGCCGGCGCCGCGACGGCGAATTCTGTGGAGGTCGATGGTCAATCGGAAGCTGCTTCGGCGGCGACACTCGTTGCCGATTCGGCTACCACCGCGCCCCAGCCGGAGGGGCTGTTCGTGGCTCGGTCAGACTGGGGACGACCGCGATGAGCACGGAGTCCTGGCATCTCGCTGTGGCGGGGACCAGCGGGTCATGGAGTGTGTTGAGGCGGGATGTCGGGAGCACGACCGTAGGATGGCAAGATAAAAGAGGCTCGCCGCTCGTCCTCCAAGCCATTGACATAGCTTGTCTTTCGGCGTGCCTGTCGGTCGGGGCGCGTGCCGCGATCAAGGAGTTCTCCAAAGATTTCAATGGAGTTTCCGGCACTGTTCGCCGCAGGCTCCTATCGGCAGTGCGGCCATGAGCGAGGGAGACGGCGATTTTCGCGTCCGACCAGGGCGCATCCGCAGCACCCGCGCGCCGAGGCCCAAGAGCTTCGTTCACCAGGTTCTGCGCGCCGCCAGGCGTGCCGGCCATACCGACGGCGCGCCCAGCTCGGCGGGGAAGAGCGGCCGCTTGCCGGTTCTGGGCTACTCCAGCTTCGGCCGCGGCCGGATCAACTTCAGCCGCAACCGACTCTTCTCCCCTAGTCGTCGCGTCGTGGTCGCCGCGCGGATCGCCCGGCATTCGGGGCGCGCCTTTCGCTCCGCGCCGTTGTCCACGCACCTGTCCTATCTCAAGCGCGACGGCGTGACCCGAGATGGCGAGACGGCCGTGATGTTCGACGCCGGCAGCGACCGCGCCGACGACATGGCCTTTGCCGAGCGCTCCAGGGACGATCGGCACCATTTCCGCTTCATTGTCTCGCCCGAGGACGCTGGCGAGATGACGGACCTTCGCGCCTTCACGCGCGACCTCGCCAAGCAGATGGAAGCCGATCTCGGCTCGCGGCTCGACTGGGTGGCCCTCGATCACTGGAATACCGACAACCCTCACATCCATCTGTTGGTGCGCGGCGTCGACGACGCCGGTGCGGATCTCGTGATCTCGCGCGACTATATCAGCCGTGGGCTGCGCTCACGCGCCGAGGAGTTGGTGTCGATCGAGCTCGGCCCCCGACCCGAGCGCGATGTCCGCAACGCGCTGGAGATGGAGATCAGCGCCGAGCGCTGGACGCGGCTCGATGTGGAGATCCGCATCGCCGCCGACGAGACGGGCTACATCGACCTGCGCCCCGAGGCGACCGGCGCCGCCGATCCCGAATCTCGCCGGCTGATGATCGGGCGGGTCCAGCATCTGGAGAAAATGGGTCTCGCCGCCCCCGCCGGTCCCGGCGAATGGATGGTCGGCCTGGAAGCTGAGCGCTCGCTCCGCGAGCTCGGCATGCGCAGCGACATCATCAAGACGATGCACCGCGCCTTCACCGAGCATGGACAAGATCGCGGCATCGCCGACTATGTGATCGACGTAGATGCGGCAGGCGCGCCCATCATCGGGCGGCTAGTCGACAAGGGCCTTCAGAACGAGCTGACGGGCGAGGCCTATGCCGTCATCAATGGTACCGACGGCCGCGCGCACCATTTCCGCTTCCGCGGCATCGAGGCGTTCGAGCATGCACCACCGATCGGCGGCATCGTCGAGGTCCGCCGCTTCGGCGGACCCGAGGACGAACGGCCAACGCTCGTGCTCGCTAATCGCTCGGACTTCGACCTGAACCACCAGATCACGGCGCCGGGCGCGACCTGGCTCGATCATCGACTGGTCGAACGTGAGCCAACGCCGCTCGCGATGGGCGGGTTCGGTCGCGAAGTTCGCGAAGCGATGTCCGCCCGCGCGGATCACCTCGCCGAGGAGGGTCTTGCCCGCCGGCAAGGCCAGCGCGTGATCCTTCAGCGCGATCTCCTGAACACTCTGCGCCGCCGCGAATTGGACGCGAGCGCGGCGCGACTCTCGGCCGACACCGGACTGCCGCATCTGAAGACGGCCGCAGGCGAGCATGTCTCGGGCACCTACCGGCAGCGTCTAACCCTCACGTCCGGTCGCTTCGCGATGGTCGACAACGGCCTCGGCTTCCAGCTCGTGCCGTGGTCGCCGCCGCTCGAGAAAAAACTCGGCCAGCACATCACCGGCGTCGTCAACGATGGCGGCATCGAATGGAGCCTCGGCCGCAAACGAGGACTGGCACTGTAAGTGCCCAGTGTCGCGAAGGGGTCAGAAGAGTCCATCGGCGGAGATCCGCTCGGCGCCAGGAGGGGAAGTTCGGTAGCCTCTCTCTGAAGACAGCAACTGCGCCCGAGCGGATCTTCGCAAGGGTAGTGTCCGCGCTGGTGGTGGAAAATCGGACGTCAGAAGGTGTGACGGAGGTGGCCACCGGAATGGCCGGCTAAGGTGGAGTTGCGAGACTTCAACCTGACCGGAGCACCCGATGACCGAGGACAGACTACCGCTAGCCGAGCTTTTGGCGAAAGCCGGAGACGGCGATTTCCTGAGGACGATTGCCGAGAGCGTGATGCAGCTTCTCATGGAGGCCGACGTGGAGGGCATGATCGGCGCCGGGCGTCATGAACGCACCCTTGAGCGGGCGACCTATCGCAACGGCTATCGCGACCGCTCGCTCGACACGCGGCTCGGCTCGTTGCAGCTTCGCATTCCCAAGCTTCGGCAGGGCAGCTACTTCCCGCCGTTTCTGGAGCCGAGGAAGCTCTCGGAAAAGGCGCTTGTCGCCGTCATCCAAGAGGCTTGGATCAGTGGCGTTTCCACGCGTCGGGTCGACGATCTGGTGCAGGCCATGGGACTATCGGGGATCGGCAAGAGCACGGTGTCGAAGCTGTGCAAGGACATCGACGAGCGCGTCGGTGGCTTTCTCGATCGCCCTCTCACCGGCGACTGGCCCTATCTCTGGCTGGACGCGACCTACCTCAAGCAGCGCGAGGGCGGGCGCATCGTCTCGGTCGCGGCTATAATCGCCGTGGCGGTCAACACGGACGGCAAGCGCGAGATCGTGGGCCTCCACATCGGGCCCTCGGAAGCGGAGACCTTCTGGTCGACCTTCCTCAAGAGCCTCGTGCGCCGGGGCCTTTCGGGCGTGAAGCTCGTGATCTCGGATGCTCACGAAGGGCTGAAGGCGGCCATTCGCCGGGTGTTCAGCGCTTCCTGGCAGCGCTGCCGCGTCCATTGGATGCGCAACGCCTTGTCCTATGTCCCGAAGGCGCAGCAGAGCATGGCGGCAGCGGCCCTGCGCCAGGCCTTCATCCAGCCCGATCGCGCCGGCGCCGCCCAAGCGTTGCGCCACGTCGCCGACCAGCTCCGGGCAAAGTGTCCCAAGCTCGGCACTTTCATCGACGACAGCGAGACCGACGTGCTGGCGCATCTGGACTTCCCCAGCCAGCACCGGACCCGGATTCATTCGACGAATTCCTTGGAGCGCCTGAACAAGGAGGTGAAGCGACGCGCCGATGTCGTCGGCATCTTCCCGAACGAGGGCTCCATCATCCGCCTCATCGGCGCCGTCCTCCTCGAGGCCAACGACGAATGGCAGACGCAGAACCGCTATATGCAGACCGAACCCATGGCCGAACTCATGGCCACCGACACCAAGCCAGAAACCGTCCGCATTTCCACCGCAGCCGCCTGAAACGGAGCCGCTTCAGTTACACCCCAATTTCCACCACGTTGACGGACGCGACCTTCGCAAGTTGGACGGCATCAAATGCCTTCTGACAAGAAATCACATCCGTGAGCCAGCTTCGACAGGCCCAGCTCTTAACCGTAGTCGGACTACGCATCATATTGGCGTAGTCCGACTACGAAGCAGGTTATGGTGGACCGAACGGTCGTTGCCCGGGTGAAGCGTCAGCGCGAGTACCGTGCGGCAGAAGGCTGGGAACAGGTAACCGTATGGGTGCCGACCGAAGCCGATGCCGAAGACATTCGAAAACTCGCCCGGGAGAGGCGAGAACGCGCCGAAGCGCTCCAAGGGCTCAGTCAGGAGGTAAAGATAGTGAGTCCCGAAACAGAAGCCCGCATCGCAGCGGCGATCGCGGAACACGGGTCGGCGGCCTACAACACACCTTCAGGAGCAGTGCTCGACCTGATGACCCAGCTTGCCGCTGAGGATGATCTGCCAAGTTTTTCGCGAGCAGTTATTATCCTCGCCCGGGCAAAGCCGGCAAACGCGGCCTTTGTCACGGCCGCTGTCCCGCCGAAAGTCTCGAACTTCCTTATCCGCCACCGTAGCATCAGTCCTGCGGCCCTGATGACGTGGACGAACGAGCACTCCGGCTGGGCGGATGAGTTGAAAGAAGCCGTTCGAAAGCCAGATCAGTTCGAACGTGTCGTTGAGGCTATGGTGGAGGCCATCAAGCGCGAAACCTCAAACATTGATGCCACAATGGAGGTGTCTGAACCTAATTAAGCGCTCTGCCGTGCAGGCTGGCGCTTTTTTTGCCATCAGAGGGATCGATGTTAGCATTTATCGATCTAATCCGAGACTGAGCAGGCATGTCCCGTTCAGAGCTTGTTTCGACTACTGGCGCGGGCTTAGGCTTCCTTGGTGGAGTTCTTCTCGCATATGCTGATTCCCGAGAGATGACGCAGGCCGAGAACCTGAACGCGCTGCCAGATGCGACCGACATGGTGATGGCGCTCGACCGGCTGCAGGCGATAGCCCCGGCGGTCGAACGCGTCAACCTCGTCGTCGCCTGGTTCCCGGCTCGGGAGACCGCCTTCGCAACTGAGTCCCCGCCTGCACGTGAAGTGCTGGCCGACAGCCGCACAGTGAAGGGCGGCGGAGCGGCCGGTGTCGCGACGCTGGGCGCGGCGGGCGTCGAGCTGGCGCAGAATATCCTCACCGAGACGCTGTCAGCCGGTCTGCCGCTCGTGCCCTATCTCGACACGCTCCGATGGGTGTTCGTCGCCGTCGCGCTCGCGGGCATCGCCGTGACGATCCACGCCCGCCTCGATGACTGGCGGCGGGGGCAGCGGCCGGGCGATTTTTTTTCGAGGATCCTCTTGAAGCTCTAGTTGCTGTAGCTCGCATGTTTCCGCACACAGACTGATTCTGGAGAGAAACCGATGGCGCAGGACGGACACGATCACACGCACGGGCACGACTCGCCCGGGGCGTGCTGCGGGTCGGACGGCGAGGCGATGTGCGGCGACGTCGGGCCGGTGGGCAACGTGAATGCCGCGGGCCGCAGTTTTCTGGTCAACGGGCTGGATTGCGCCGAAGAGGTGTCGATCCTGAACAAGGCGCTCGGCCCCGAGGTCGGCGGCACCGAGCATCTGGCCTTCGACGTGATCAACGGGCGGATGACGGTACTCGACAGCGCCAGGTCTCTTCCCGACGACCGTATCATCGCATTGATCGGCAAGATCGGGATGTCGGCATCGGTCTGGGATGCGGGCCGCGCCGAGGTCGACCGCGAGGTGCATCTGAAGCGGCAGAAGTTCTTCACCTCACTTTCGGGTGGCTTCTGGGCAGGCGGGTTTCTTTGGCACGCCGTGGAAACCGGCCCGGCCGGAGCCCTGCAGATATTTTCCGATCATGGGTCGACGGCGATGCCGTTCGTCGAGATCGCGGCGTTCCTGCTGGCGATCGTGTTCGGCGCCTGGCTGGTGGCCCCCAAGGCCTGGTCTTCGGCGCGGCGTCTGGCGCCAGACATGAACCTTCTGATGATTGTCGCGGTCGCCGGGGCCATCGGCCTTGGCGCCTATTTCGAGGCGGCGACGGTCGCCTTCTTCTTCTCGCTCTCGCTTTATCTGGAAAGCTGGAGCGTCGGACGGGCGCGCAATGCCGTGGCGGCGCTTCTTGACCTGGCGCCACCCACCGCGCGGGTGATCCGTGACGACGGAACCGAGGCTGACGTGCCCGCCGCCCAGGTCGTTGTTGGCGATAAATTCATCGTGCGTGGCGGCGACCGGATCGCGCTGGACGGCCAGGTCGTCGCGGGCGCCGGCGGGGTCGATCAGGCGCCGATCACCGGCGAAAGCGCTCTGGTGGCGAAAGAGCCGGGTGACGAGGTTTATGCCGGCACGATCAACGGCGAGGGCACGCTGACCGTGCGCACGACCAAACTGGCCAGCAACACGGTGTTGTCGAAGATCATCCGCATGGTCGGCGACGCCCATTCGCGCCGCGCCGATGTCGAACAATGGGTGGCAAAGTTCGCCCGTATCTATACGCCGATCGTGATGGTGCTCGCCATCCTGATCGCATTCGTGCCGCCGCTCGCCTTTGGCGGGGCCTGGGCGTTCTGGATTTACAACGCGCTGGTGCTGCTGGTTATCGCCTGCCCCTGCGCGTTGGTCATTTCGACGCCGGTGTCCATTGTCGCGGCGCTGGCCTCGTCGGCGCGTAACGGCGTGCTGATCAAGGGCGGCGCCTATGTCGAGGCACCGGCGCGGCTGACTGCGCTGGCGATGGACAAGACCGGCACCATCACCATGGGCGAACCCGAGGTAGCGAGCGTCCATCCCTTGGGCGGCACGTCCGCGCGTGATCTGATCGCGGCGGCGGCAGCACTCGAGGTGCGCTCGTCGCATCCGCTGGCGCGCGCGATCCTAGCGCGGGCCGAACGCGACGGCATCGCGGCGCAGGCCGCCGAGGGCACCCGCACCGTGCCGGGGCGCGGCGTCGAAGGAAACCATGATGGCCGGACGATCTGGCTCGGTTCGGACCGGTTCGCCACCGAGAAGAAGCTGGATGCTGCGATGCCCCGCGACGTCGTGGACCGGATCGAGGGCGCCGGCAGTACGCTGGTCGCGGTTGGCGACGACAACGGTCTTCTGGGCCTGATCGAACTGCGCGACCGGATCCGCCCCGATGCTAGGGGGGTCGTCGCCAAACTGCACGCACAGGGTGTGAAGACCATCGTCATGCTGACCGGTGACAACGAACGCACGGCGCGCGCGGTGGCCGCCGAGGTTGGCATCGACGAGGTGCGAGCCGGGCTTCTGCCCGAGGACAAGGTCGAGGCCATCGAGGAACTGGTGAACCGCCACGACATGGTGGCGATGATCGGTGACGGGGTGAATGATGCGCCAGCGATGGCACGGGCGCATTTCGCCATCGCCATGGGCGCGGTTGGCTCGGACGCGGCGATCGAGACGGCGGACATCGCGCTGATGACCGACGATATCGGCAAGGTGCCGTGGCTGATCGGTCATTCGCGGCGCACGATGTGGATCATCCGCCAGAACATCGGCCTGTCGCTGGCGACCAAGGCCGCCTTTGTCGGCCTAACCGCATTTGGCATGGCGACGATGTGGGGCGCGATCGCTGCGGACGTAGGCGTTTCGCTGATCGTGGTCGCCAATGCGCTGCGGCTCCTGCGGGCGCCGGGCGATGGCGCCGCGCCCAAGGGCGGAGAGGAGGTAGGCGAGCGAATGGCTCAGGGAGCGCTGGCGCATGGTCATTGAACTGAAGGAACCCGGAAAGGAGCCCGAGAGGAAGATGCCGGACAAGCTGACATCCATGCTCTGCCCGGTGTGCAAGGTGGCCCTGACGATGTCGGACCGCCAAGGGGTCGAGATCGACTATTGCCCGCAATGCCGGGGCGTCTGGCTGGACCGGGGCGAACTGGACAAGATCTTCGAGCGCAGCGCCGCCGAGACGGTTCCGGCGCAGCCGACACCTGGCCCCGACCGCCGCGATTATGACGATGAGAACTATCGCGGTCGCGGCGAACACGGCAAACATGGCGGGTATCGCAAGTACGGCGGCTATCGCCGCAAGTCCTGGCTGCAGGAACTGTTCGATTGATGCGGGTGCCGGCACTGCAGGATCAGGCGCTGTCAACCGATAATAGCCGGAGCTCAACGGAGGCTTGACGATGAGCGCGGGAGATACGGACGCATTGCCCGGCCCTGCCGGCACCGCCGCCGGACGGCACAGCAGCGGGCTGAAATGGGCGCTGGCGATGACCTCGACCTTTCTGGTGGTCGAGGTCGTGGGCGGGCTCTGGACCGGCAGTCTGGCGCTGATCGCCGATGCGGCCCACATGCTGACCGATGTCGGCGGGCTTTTGCTGGCGCTGGTCGCGATCCGGTTCGCGGCACGTCCCGCGACGCCGGAAAAGACCTTCGGCTATGTTCGGATGGAAGTCCTGTCAGCGCTGGCCAACGCGGTCGTGCTGCTGCTCCTGACGGTCTACATCCTCTACGAGGCCTATCAGCGGTTCCTTGCGCCGCCCGAAATACTGAGCGGGCCGATGCTGGTGGTCGCCGTCGTCGGCCTTGCGGTCAATCTCGTCTCGATGCGGCTGCTGCATGCGGGATCGAAGGAAAGCCTGAACCTGAAGGGCGCCTATTTCGAGGTTCTGGCCGACATGCTTGGCTCGGTCGGCGTGATCATGGCGGCACTGGTGATCATGCTGACCGGCTGGACGCTGGCCGATCCGATCATCGGCGCCGGTATCGGGCTCTTCATCGTGCCGCGCACCTGGATTTTGTTGAAGAGTGCGGTCAACATCCTGATGGAGGGCACCCCGCCCGAAGTCGATATCGGGCTTCTGGAGCGGCAGTTGGTGGACCTGCCAGGAGTTACGGCGGTGCACGATCTGCATGTCTGGACCCTGACCTCGGGCCTCGATTCGATGAGCTGTCATCTCGTCGTCGATGACATCGAGACCCGGCGCGACGTGCTCATCGCCGCGCAGAAGGCAATGCGCGAGGGCTTCGGCATCACCCATACCACGATCCAGATCGAGGATGCGGCACTGCGCGAGGCCGAGGGCGAGACGCATCGCCGAGCGAAGTAGCGGAGTTACAGGAGGCGAAATGGGACATCACCGAAAGCGGCGTGGCCACGACGAGCCGTGGTATTCCAGATCTCGCGGCGGCGAGGGCTGGCTCGCCTATGATGAGGCGCCACGCCGGAAACGACTTCCTCTGGGTTTGATCGTGATCGGGTTGATTGTCTGGTCGCTTTTGGCCTGGGGCGCTTACCTGCTGGTCGACCCGGTGCTGGGCTGGTTCGCGGGCTCAGTCCGCCCGCTGGCCGATGCCGGCACTGGCGTCGCGCGCTGGTTCGGGCTGGTTCACGTCGTGGTTGAACCCGCGGTCCTCATTCTATGGGTGCTGGGCAGCCTGGCACTTCTGGCCGCTCTGTTGGTCCTGTCGCGCCTTGGCGGCGGGCGCCGGACATCCTTGCACTGAGCGGGGCCACAGACGCGCCATCAAGATTTCACGGGGCGCTGGCGCCGTGAACGCCAGAGCTCCGACAGCAGCAGAAGACCGACGCCGCCGACCACCGCAACATCGGCCAGGTTGAACGCCGGCCAGTGCCATGCGCCGGCATAGATATCCAGGAAATCCGACACCCCGCCAAAACGCAGCCGGTCCGTCACATTTCCGAGCGCGCCGCCGATGACGAGGCCGTAGGCGGCGGCATCCAGACGGCTGCCGGTCCGCGCCAGCAGGATCCCCAGCCAGACAATGATGGCGAGCGCCGGCCCGGACAAAGCCCACCATGGCGCGCCGCCCAGCATCCCGAAGGTGACGCCATCATTGCGCAGGAAGATCAGGTTGAAGCCGGGCACAACCGGAATGCCACCCGTCAGTGTGTCACTGTAGGCGGTGGCTACAGACTTGCTGATCTGGTCGGCGGCGAGGGCGAATGTGATGCAGACAGCGCCAAGCGATCTGGCTGCGGTCATGGCATTGGCCCGGTCGCATCGGGTGCGAGGATCGGCACATGGACGGTCAGATCGTTGCCGCCGTAGAACTTCAGCCGCGATGGCAGGGTTTCACCTTCGACGAGGGGGATCTCCAAATCAAGAAGCATGATATGCAGACCGCAGGGCGCGAGAACGAGGCTTTCGCCGGCCTCAATCCGCAGATTCGGCGAGGTGCTCATCCGGGTGGCGCCCTGAGCGTCCGTTTCGGTCTTGTGCAGGGTCTTGATCGACGCCCGGTCTGTCCTTACGCCAATCAGGTCGATCCGGGTCTGATCGGGGTTGCTGATCGTAAAATACACAGCTGTGGTCCTGTTGTCCGGGGTGGGGTCCAGTCATCTTTGATGACCAGATCATCGTCCGCCGACGCCAGCGCCGGCTGGGCGTAAGCGTGAATCGTCGAGAAAGCCAGCACAACACTCGTTGCGATCCCCAGTGCGATTGTTCTTCATCGAGCTGCTTTCCACCCTTCGAATGTGCCGTCCTGCCTAAGCCGGGATCAGCGGCGATGGCGGCAATCTGCAACCTCCAGCAACTGTAAGTGCAAGCAGAATTTTTATATTGCAGTGCATTCTCCGCCCTTTCCTGCATCCCTGCGCGTCAGCCAAGCGAGACAATGAAAACGCCCGTCCCGATGGCAAGGCCGAACATCGTCAGGGCGGTGAAGCCGAGGAGAAGGCCAAGCCGCCTGCTCGATGCCAACACGCGTGCGATCTCCGTTCCCTTGCCCCTCGGCCTCGGGGGCGGCATACTCCGGTCCGGAGTAGCCGTACCCCTGGCGAAGGCGCTTTTCCTCCGTCAGGTTCCAGTCGTGGATGACGATGGCAATCGCGATGATCATCATCATGCTTGCAGGCACCCAGAGGATGAATTTCACCCGCGGTCTCGTCGGTGAGCGGCACGATGCCGAAGAGCCGCCCCTCGATGTCGTAGGCGGTGTAAAGAACGGTGGTCTTGAAGACTGTGATCGCACCCAGAAGGATGTTCGTTACGATCGTCGCGAAGAGTAGCAGAATGCGCAGAAGGTGCGGACGGAACGTCGCGCCTGCCGAAGACCATTGCGAAAAATAGAAGGCCTGTGGCCAGCATCGTCAGGTGCATCGCCCAATGAATCAACGAATTGAGTAGGGCGGCGTTGTGAACCGGCGGGATCTGCCAGACATAGAGCGACAATACAAACAGGACAAAGGACACTAGCGGGCGGGTGAGTAGATTGTATGCGGATGACAGGGCGCCGCTCTTCATCAGGGGAGCAGCCACTCGGCGACGCACACGTTTCGGCAGGCCTGCGACAGGCGCGCCCTGCGGGCGCGCCAGAACGACCAGCATCGGCCCTATCATGCGCAAGATCAGATGCTGGATCTGATGCGCCAAGAACAGCCGCTCGCCCATCGGGTCGATCGGCGATTGCAACGACAGAAAGAGTGTCAGCATGCCCATCATGAACAGGACGTGCCGGATGACCGACACCGGCCGCCTCACCGACCGCCGCCGAAACGCGCCGCGCGCGTAGACCGCCAGAATCAGCAGAATCGGGCCGCTGATTTCGGGCGTCAGGC
This sequence comes from Aurantimonas marina, assembly GCF_017183135.1. Classification (GTDB taxonomy): domain Bacteria; phylum Pseudomonadota; class Alphaproteobacteria; order Rhizobiales; family Rhizobiaceae; genus Aurantimonas; species Aurantimonas marina. Next base: position 67,983 of record NZ_JADDXW010000014.1, read on the forward strand.
TCCAGGCAAACCAGGCGGCACCAGCGTCATGCCTTCGCCGCCATGGGCAAGCGCGGCTTCAGGAGCCCGCGCGGCTGCCGCAAATGCGAGAGCGCCCCGCAACCGGCGAGGTGGCGGCATTCCGCCGGGAGGAGTTGAAGCGGCTCTCACGTCGAAATCCTGCGGTTAAAGCGCGTAAACGATCGTGGAAACAGTGATCATCACGGTTGCGAACATCGCCGCCGAAATCAGCGCCAGTGTCCATCCCATGCGGCGGTTGGGATCGGCGACCTTGAGGCGCAGTTCACATGCGGTTTCGGGAAACTCGAGCATTGCGGCGTTCGATCCGGTCCAGTTGTGGCGGTCGTTCCAGCGCCGGACCTCGGCTGCGTTCCATCCGTTAAAAACCAGCATGATCGCGGCGACGATGACCATCGACGAGGGTACCCAGATCGTATAGCCGCCCGCCATTTCGTCGGTCAGTGGCGCAAAATCCCAAAGCCGCCCGGCAATATCATAGCCGGAATAGAGCACGACCTCTTTCAACGTCGTAAGCGAGCCGAGCAGGATGTTCGACAGGATGACACCCACGAGCGCCAGTAGCCGCAGGCTCTGGGTCGCGCCCTCGGGCGCGTCGCGCCGGTCGAGCACGACGGCGAAGAAGAGCAGCCCCGCCAGCACCATGCCCATATGCGCCAACAGCGCCAGCGGCGGCGCTGCAAGGGCGGCGTTGTGCAGCACGGGCACCTGCCAGAGATAGAGCGAGGTGACCAGCAGAGCGAAACTGACGTCGAGGCGGGTCAGTACGCGCACCGCCCATCGGACGGCTGGGCGGTCGCCGAACCGCGTCAACCCGCGCCGAAAACCGTCAGGAAGCCCTGCGCGCAGGGCCGGCCAAGGGTAAGCCAGAATGATGAGCATCGGTCCGAGCAGCCGGATCAGGAGGTGCTGCACCTGATGCGCAAAAAACAGGGCATGCCCGGCGGTCGCCAGCGGGTCGTCGAAGGCAAACACCAGAAACGCCGCCCCGGCCGCGAACAGGGTATGCCGGACTACGCCGACGCGCTCGCGCATCAGCCTCGGACGGGCCGCACCGCGCAGATACAGCCAGATCGACCCGGCGAGTGTCGCCAGGACGACCGGCGAGAGCGCCGGACCGAAGGGATCGAAACTTGCCGCGGTCATGGCGCCTCCTGAATGGGGTTTCGAACGATCTTGGCAACATGCACTTCGCCACGCGCGATCGCCAGCCCGGGACCGGAAGTCGTGAGACTCCAGTCCCGGCTTCGGTCAATTGACCGAGATGATGAGCGAGGGCTTCGGCATCGCCCATACCACGATCCAGATCGAGGATGCGGCACTGCGCGAAGCCGAGGGCGAGACGCATAGCTGAGGGGAGCAGCCGAGGCGAGAGAGCTATGGTGGAATCTAGGTGATGGAGGTTTGAGAAGGGCGGCGTATCGAGGCGGGTGACGAGCCTGCCAGACCCTCCAGAAGGAGATGGTGTGGTTGCCGCCCTTCTTGAGGCGGCAACGCAATGTGCCATTGTTGTGGTATCATGAACATCAGTCGGAGGACGACAACCATGACAAAGATACGACGATCGGTGTCGATCTTGCCAAGAACGTTTTTCAACTCCACGGCGCTTCGATGAATGGAGATCTGCGGTTCCGCAAAAGGCTTTCCCGTCGGCAATTCTGGGACTTCATGACTGGACAGCGGCCTGCGGTGGTGGCGATGGAAGCCAGCGGCAGCGCCAATTTCTGGGCGCGAGAGTTGGCCAAGCCGGTCACGAGGTGAAGCTGATCCCACCTCATTATGTGAAGCCATTCGTCAAGCGGCAAAAGAACGATGCCGCCGATGCAGACGCGTGCCGTGACCAGCGTGCGGATCAGCATGCTGTCGAAGCCCTTCACTCGGACTTCCCGGAAGAAGCCGATCTCGGCCAGATGCGACAGGCCGTCGGCATCGTTCGCATCGGTCTTGTTCGGCGCCATGTCGAGCGCGGCTTTGGCGTGGCGCGCATCGATGCAGATCGCGGGCACACCTTCCGCCATCAGGGCGTGATAAAACCAAACCGACTACGGCCCCGTCTCGAACACGACACGTTCGGCATGGGGAGCGCGCTTGCGGATCAACGCCGCAAGAAGCCGAGGGTCGGAGGCGCACTTGCCGCGCCAGACCCTCTTGCCGTCCTGCCGGATTGAGACCGCGGTCTCTTTCATGGAAACGTCGAGACAAATATACTGCTGCATGGCTGTCCTCCGTTCGATGACTGGGCCCGGTGCCAATCGTGAGCCCGTTTCTTCATCCTATCGGGGGACAGCCAACCAGACATTCGAACAGTGCCGCAGAGCCAACTTCCGCTGGCTGTCGCTCCCGCGATTACATCAAGCTCGTTCTTCGTACGCCTCACGGCGCCGGAAACCCTTCCTGAAAGCAGCCGCCACCATCTCATACGCTTTCCCCTGTGTTTGTCCTCCAATCTCGCCGGGGCTACGACCCGCGATGGGGACGCCTTGTAATTATCAGCCCTGACCACCGACCTTGATGGCATTTGCTATCAAGGAGCCACGACGTGTCCGCCACGAAAATCCTCTGGGGCCAGATCACCATCGTCGTCCTGATCGTGCTCGCCACGACTTGGGCGGCGACCCAGTGGACGGCTTGGAGACTCGGTTTCCAAACGCAGCTCGGTGCGCCCTGGTTCGAGTTGGCAAGCGTGCCGATCTACCATCCGCCGGCCTTCTTCTGGTGGTGGTACTTTTACGACGCCTATGCGCAGGAGATCTTCGTCGAGGGGGCGTTCATCGCAGCCTCGGGCGGATTCATTTCCGTGGCCGTGGCAATCGGCATGTCGGTCTGGCGGGCGCGCGAGGCCAAGAACGTCGAGACCTACGGCTCGGCACGCTGGGCAAAGCCCGGTGAGGTCAAAGCCGCCGGCCTGCTCGTCCCGGATGGGGTGGTGCTCGGCAAGCTCGATCGCGATTATCTCCGTCATGATGGACCTGAGCACGTGCTCTGCTTCGCCCCGACACGATCCGGCAAGGGGATCGGCCTCGTCGTGCCGACCCTGCTGACCTGGTCTGGCTCGGCGATCGTCCACGACATCAAGGGCGAGAACTGGCAGCTCACGGCAGGCTTTCGCGCCAGGCACGGGCGGGTGCTGCTGTTCGATCCGACAAACGCGAAGTCCTCCGCCTACAACCCGCTGCTGGAAGTGCGACGTGGCGAATGGGAAGTGCGGGACGTCCAGAATGTCGCCGACGTGCTGGTCGACCCCGAGGGCTCGCTGGAAAAGCGGAATCATTGGGAGAAGACCAGCCACTCACTCCTCGTCGGCGCGATCCTGCATGTCCTCTACGCCGAGGACGACAAGACGCTCGCCGGCGTCGCCGGATTCCTGTCGGACCCGAAGCGGCCGATCGAGACCACGCTCGCGGCAATGATGACGACGCCGCATCTCGGCAAGGCGGGACCGCATCCCGTCGTCGCCTCGACGGCCCGCGAGCTCCTGAACAAATCCGACAACGAGCGCTCCGGCGTGCTCTCCACCGCGATGTCGTTTCTCGGACTCTATCGCGATCCCGTCGTCGCGGAGGTGACGCGACGCTGCGACTGGCGGATCGCTGACCTGACCGCCGAGCGCCGACCGGCAACGCTCTATTTGGTCGTGCCGCCTTCCGACATCTCGCGCACGAAGCCGCTCATCCGGCTGGTGCTCAACCAGATCGGCCGCCGCCTGACCGAAGATCTTCATGCGAAGGACCGCCGCCACCGCGTCCTGATGATGCTCGACGAGTTCCCGGCGCTCGGGCGGCTCGACTTCTTCGAGAGTGCCTTGGCCTTCATGGCGGGATACGGATTGAAGGCCTTCCTCATCGCGCAATCGCTCAATCAGATCGAGAAGGCGTACGGCCCAAACAACGCAATCCTCGACAACTGCCATGTCCGCGTGAGCTTCGCCACGAATGACGAGAGGACGGCCAAGCGCGTTTCGGACGCCCTCGGCACCGCAACCGAGATGAAGGCGATGAAGAACTATGCGGGGCATCGGCTGTCGCCGTGGCTGGGGCACCTCATGGTCTCGCGCTCGGAAACGGCGCGGCCTTTGCTCACGCCCGGCGAGGTGATGCAGCTCCCGCCCAGCGACGAGATCGTCATGCTGTCCGGCACGCCGCCGATCCGGGCGAAGAAAGCCCGCTATTACGAAGACGGGCGGTTCAAGGAGCGCGTCCTGCCGCCGCCCGATCCATCGAAGAGCGGCCGGTCGTCGCGCCAGGACAACTGGTCGGCGCTCTGCTCTCAAAAACCTTCGCCGGCGGCCCTCACCGTGGCCGGAAGGACAGGGCAGGACGCAGCCAATAGTGGCCTGCGCCGCGAACCCGAGTTGCCCGATCACGTCGCCGTCGCCAAGGAGATCGACCAACCGAAGCCGACGCAAGAATTCGCGATGGTCGACGACGAGCCGGAGGACGCCGCCCGCCAGGGCCGCATCCTGCGCCAACAGATGCGCGGGGTTGCACGCCAGGTCGCGCTCGACCCCAACGACGGCATCGAGATGTGAGGCAGGACCCATGCGCGACCGGATGAATGTCTATTTTCCACCCGAGATGCTGAAGCAGATCGCCGAGCTTGCCGATCGCAAGAAGCTCTCGCGTTCGGCGATCGTCGAGGCGGCGGTCGCCTCCTTCCTGTCGCCAGACGGCGCCGACCGGCGCGAGGCGGCTTTCACCCGCCGCCTCGATCGGCTCTCACGACAGGTGCAGCGCATGGAGCGCGATCTCGGTGTCACCGCGGAAACGCTGGCGCTGTTCGTCCGCTTCTGGCTGACCATCACGCCACCCCTGCCCAACGACGCCCAGGCCGCCGCTCAGATCAAGGGCCGCGAGCGGTTTGAGGGGTTCATCGAGGTGCTGGGCCGGCGCCTGCAGAAGGGACAGAGCTTTCTGAGGGAAATCCCCGACGATATCGGTGGCATCGCCTCGACCGAAGAGCCTGACGAATCGCCTAAAAACGGCTGAGCCGTCTTCCAAAGGCCGGTCGGAAGCGTTCCTGCGTTCCGTCCTTTCCCTCTATTTGTACGCCACGGTGCGACGACCCCCTTGAACTTGTTGCCAGGCCCCATTTTCTGCCCCTTCTAATCATCCGCGATCCAGGGCCGCCCATCGCGCGGTCCCGCAAAGGACGGGGACGACGTGGCGACATCTCACCAGCAATCCGAGGCGATCTCACGCGGCGCGCGCATGCTGCGCACGGCGCTCGGCCCCGCCATCGCTGGGTTCCTGGAAGATCCGCAGATCGTCGAGGTGATGCTCAACCCCGATGGGCGGCTCTGGATCGACCATCTCTCCGAAGGGCTCGCTGATACGGGTGAACGGCTGTCGCCGGCCGATGGCGAGCGGATCGTCCGCTTGGTCGCCCACCATGTCGGCGCCGAGGTCCATCCCGGTTCACCGCGGGTCTCGGCGGAGCTGCCCGAGACGGGGGAGCGGTTCGAGGGCCTATTGCCGCCGGTGGTGGCCGCCCCGGCCTTCGCTATCCGCAAGCCCGCCGTCGCCGTCTTCTCCCTCGGCGACTACGTCGCCGCCGGCATCATGACCGACGGTCAGGCCGAGGCGCTGCGTGCGTCCGTCGCCGCGCGAAAGAACATCCTCGTCGCCGGCGGCACTTCGACCGGCAAGACGACCCTGACCAATGCGCTTCTTGCCGAAGTCGCCAGGACAAGCGACCGCGTCGTGCTGATCGAGGATACGCGCGAGCTGCAATGCGCCTCGCCGAACCTCGTGGCGCTGCGCACCAAGGATGGCGTCGCGTCGCTGTCCGAACTGGTGCGCTCGTCGCTCCGCCTTCGCCCTGACCGCATCCCGATCGGCGAAGTGCGCGGCAGCGAGGCGCTGGATCTTCTGAAGGCGTGGGGCACGGGGCACCCTGGCGGCGTCGGCACCATCCATTCCGGGTCGGCGATCGGCGCGCTACGCCGGATGGAACAGCTGATCCAGGAAGCCGTCGTCACCGTGCCACGCGCCCTGATCGCCGAGACCATCGATGTCATCGCCGTCTTAGCCGGACGCGGCTCCATGCGCCGCCTCGTCGAGCTCGCCGCAGTCGATGGCGTCGGGCCGTCCGGCGACTACCGCGTCGGCCCGGTCGCAACGCCCGACGCCACCCTCTTCGACAACCAGATCCTCGCAGGAGATCCGTCATGATCCAAAACGCTTCAACCATCCGCCGTCGCATCGCGACCGCGGCCGTGGTGACCTTCGTCACCTTGTCCCTCTCACCCGCCGCCCAAGCCGCCGGCTCGTCCATGCCATGGGAGGCGCCGCTTCAGTCGATCCTGGAGTCGATCGAGGGGCCCGTCGCCAAGATCATCGCGGTGATGATCATCATCATCACCGGCCTGACGCTGGCCTTCGGCGACAGCAGCGGCGGGGCTCGCAAGCTCATCCAGATCGTGTTCGGCCTGTCGATCGCCTTCGCCGCCAGCTCCTTCTTCCTGTCGTTCTTCTCGTTCGGCGGCGGGGTGCTCGTCTGATGTCGGACTTCGCCTCGGAAGCGCCCGTCGGCGGGTTCTTCGCGCCCGTCCATCGCGCTCTGACCGAGCCGATCCTGCTCGGCGGCGCGCCGCGTTCGATCGCCATCCTCAACGGCACGCTGGCGGCGGCGCTCGGCCTCGGTCTGCGCCTCTGGCTGGTCGGCCTGGCGCTCTGGGCAGTCGGCCACTTCGCCGCGGTCTGGGCGGCCAAGCGCGATCCGCTGTTCGTCGATGTGGTGCGCCGGCATCTGCGCATCCCCGGCCATCTGAACGTCTGAGGCCAGGGAGAACCGCGCCATGATGAACCTTGCAGAATACCGCCGCACCTCGACCCGCCTCGCGGACTTCCTGCCCTGGGTCGCCCTCGCCGGCCAGGGCGTCGTCCTGAACAAGGACGGCTCGTTCCAGCGCACCGTCCACTTCCGAGGCCCCGACCTCGACAGCGCCGTGCCCGCCGAGCTGGTCGGCGTCGCCGGGCGCCTCAACAACGCTTTCCGCCGCCTCGGCTGCGGCTGGGCAATCTTCGTCGAAGCCCAGCGCCATCGCGCCGGCGCCTATCCGACCAGCACCTTCGCCGAGGCCGCGTCGGCCCTCGTCGATGCCGAACGGAAGGCTGACTTCGAGGAGGAAGGCGCGCATTTCGAGTCGAGCTATTTCCTCACGCTTCTCTATCTGCCGGCTGCCGAGGACGTCGCCCGAGCCGAGAGCTGGCTGTACGAGGGCAAGGCGCAGAGCGGCGTTGACGCGCGCGAACTCCTGCGCGGCTTCGTCGACCGAACCGACCGCCTGCTCCAGCTTATCGAGGGCTTCATGCCCGAATGCGCATGGCTGGATGACGCCGAGACGCTAACCTACCTGCATTCGACCATCTCGACGAAGCGGAACCGCGTCCGCCTCCCCGAGATCCCGATGTATCTCGACGCGTTGCTGGCCGACCAGCCACTCACCGGCGGGCTCGAACCGCGGCTGGGCAGCGCGCATCTCCGAATCCTCACCATCATCGGCTTCCCGACAGCGACGACGCCCGGAATCCTGGACGAGCTGAACCGGCTCGCCTTTCCCTATCGCTGGTCGACCCGCGCCGTGATGCTCGACAAGACCGAGGCGACGCGCCTGCTGACCAGGATCCGCCGGCAGTGGTTCGCCAAGCGGAAGTCGGTCGCCGCCATCCTGAAAGAAGTGATGACCAACGAGGCGTCAACGCTCGTCGACAGCGACGCCGCCAACAAGGCGGCGGATGCCGATCTGGCGCTGCAGGAACTCGGCTCCGACCTGATCGGCCAGGCCTATGTCACGGCGACCGTCACGGTCTGGGATGAGAACCCGGCTATCGCCGACGAGAAGCTGCGACTCGTCGAGAAGGTGATCCAGGGCCGTGACTTCACCGCGATGACCGAGACCATCAACGCAGCGGATGCCTGGCTCGGCAGTCTGCCGGGCCATGTCTACGCCAATGTCCGGCAGCCGCCGGTCTCCACCCTCAATCTCGCCCATATGATCCCGCTGTCGGCGGTCTGGGCGGGTGAGGTGCGGGACGAGCATTTAGCAGCGCCCCCTCTCCTCTTCGGACGGACCGAAGGCTCGACACCCTTCCGTTTTTCCCTGCATGTCGGTGATGTCGGCCATACCCTCGTCGTCGGCCCGACCGGCGCCGGCAAGTCGGTTCTGCTGGCACTGATGGCCTTGCAATTCCGCCGCTATCAGAACTCGCAGGTCTTCGCCTTCGACTTCGGCGGCTCGATCCGCGCCGCCGCTCTCGCTTGTGGTGGCGACTGGCACGATCTCGGCGGCGAACTGACCGATGGTGCGGCCGCCTCGGTCTCGCTCCAGCCGCTGGCCCGCATTCACGAGACGCCCGAGCGCGCCTGGGCCGCCGACTGGATCGTCGCCATCCTGATGCGCGAGGGCGTCACCATCACGCCGGACGTAAAGGAGTTGCTCTGGTCGGCGCTGACCTCGCTGGCGTCGGCACCACTCGCGGAGAGGACGCTCACCGGCCTCTCCGTCCTCCTGCAATCCTCGGCCCTGAAGCAGGCGTTGAAGCCCTATTGCGTCGGTGGGCCCTATGGCCGGCTGCTCGATTCCGAAGCCGAACGGCTCGGCGAGGCATCGGTCCAGGTCTACGAGACCGAGGGACTGATCGGCACGGGGGCGGCGCCTGCCGTCCTGGCCTACCTGTTCCACCGCATCGAGGACCGTCTCGACGGGCGGCCGACCCTCTTGATCGTGGACGAGGGCTGGCTGGCGCTCGACGACCAGGGTTTCGCCGGCCAGCTCCGCGAGTGGCTGAAGACGCTGAGGAAGAAGAACGCCTCTGTCGTGTTCGCGACGCAGTCGCTCTCCGACATCGACAGTTCGGTGATTGCGCCGGCGATCATCGAGAGCTGTCAGACCCGTCTGCTGCTGCCGAACGAGCGCGCCATCGAGCCGCAGATCACCGCCATCTATCGCCGTTTCGGCCTCAACGACCGGCAGATCGAGATCCTCGCGCGGGCAACGCCGAAGCGCGACTATTACTGCCAGTCCCGGCGCGGCAACCGGCTCTTCGAGCTCGGCCTCGGCGAGGTCGCGCTGGCGCTCTGCGCCACCTCCTCGAAATCCGACCAGGCCGCCATCGAGCGGATCCTCGCAAGCCAAGGCCGCGACGGCTTCCTCCCCGCGTGGCTGCGCAAGCGCGACGTCGCCTGGGCGGCCGACCTCATCCCCGATCTCATCAATCTCGACAGGGCGGAACCGCCCTCCGAGCGCAAAGAGCCGATCGGACCGAGCGCCACGACCGACCCGACGCCACCCACGGAAAAGGAGACGTCCCGATGACCCGTAAACCCTTGTCGAAGCTGAGCTTCGCCGCGCTGATGCTGGCGACCCCTGTCGCGATCTCGCCGATCCTGACCGAGCCAGCCCATGCCTGGCGCATCGTCTACGATCCGAGCAATTACGCGCAGAACGTCATCCAGGCGGCCCGGGCGCTCGAACAGATCAACAACCAGATCACCTCGCTCCAGAACGAAGCCCAGGAGCTGATCAACCAGGCCCGCAACCTCGCGAGCCTGCCCACCTCCTCGCTGCAGCAGCTGCAGCAGTCTGTGCAGCGGACGCAAGCGCTGCTCTCCGAGGCCCAGAACATCGCCTTCGATGTCGGCGACGTGGATCGTGCGTTCCAGACCACCTATGGCGACACTCCGATCTCGGCCTCAGACCAGGACTTGATCGCCAGTGCGCGCGAGCGCTGGCGGAATACGCTCAGTGGGCTGCGGGACGCCCTGCGCGTGCAGGCCGGTGTCGTCGGCAACATCGACAGGACCCAGGCCGAGATGTCGGCGCTGGTGGAGGCAAGCCAGGGCGCCGTCGGCGCGCTTCAGGCAACGCAGGCGGGCAACCAGCTCCTCGCTCTTCAGGCGCAGCAGCTCGCCGACCTTACCGCGGTCGTGGCGGCGAACGGGCGAGCTGACGCCTTGTCCGCGGCGGAACAGACCGCTGCCGCCGAACAGGGTCGAGAGCAGCGTCGCCGGTTCCTCACTCCGGGCGCCGGCTACCAGCCGGGCAACGCCCGCATGTTCCCGAACGGGAACTGAGAACGATGGACGGAAAGATACTCGCCCGGCTCGCGGCCGTGATCGTCGTTGCCGTCGCATTGACGGCAACGGCGGTCGAGATGGCCCGCGAAGAAGAGCCGGTAATCCCGGCGTCCTCGGTGAGACCCGCGGAGCATTTGGCGTTCGGTCCCCTGCGGATCGAGCTGACCCGCTGCCAGGCGCTGGGCGAGGCGGCGGCGCGCGAGCCCATGTGCCTTAGCGCCTGGGCCGAGAACCGCCGCCGCTTTCTCGGCATCGAGACCGGACCGACCGCGCGCCGACCCGACGCATCAGTCATGCCGACGACGGAGGCGCGTTAGAACCATGAGCGGCACCGGCGTCATCGACCGCTTCCTCGAGGTCTTCACTCGCTACATCGATTCCGGCTTCGGCCTGCTCGGCGGCGAGATCGCCTTCATCGCGACCACGCTGATCGTCATCGACGTGACGCTCGCGGCGCTGTTCTGGTCCTGGGGCGCCGATGACGACATCGTCGCCCGGCTGGTGAAGAAGACCCTGTTCGTCGGCGTCTTCGCCTACCTCATCTCGAACTGGAACAACCTCGCCCGGATCATCTTCGAGAGCTTCGCCGGCCTCGGGCTCCAGGCGAGCGGCACCGGCTTCACCACGGCCGATCTCATGCGTCCGGGCCGCGTCGCTCAGACGGGGCTCGATGCCGGACGCCCGCTGCTGGAATCGATCTCCGGCCTGATGGGCTATATCTCGTTCTTCGAGAACTTCATCCAGATCGCCTGCCTGTTCCTTGCCTGGGCGCTGGTGCTGCTCGCCTTCTTCATCCTCGCCGTCCAGCTCTTTGTCACGCTGATCGAGTTCAAGCTGACGACGCTCGCCGGCTTCGTCCTCATCCCCTTCGGACTGTTCGGCAAGTCCGCCTTCATGGCCGAGCGGGTCCTTGGCAACGTCATCTCGTCGGGCATCAAGGTCCTGATGCTCGCCGTCATCATCGGCATCGGCTCCACCCTGTTCGGCGAGTTCACCGCCGGCTTCGGCGATGCGGAGCCGACCATCGACGATGCGATGGCGATCGTGCTCGCCGCGCTGTCTCTCCTCGGCCTCGGCATCTTCGGTCCGGGGATCGCCGGCGGCATCGTCTCGGGCGGTCCGCAACTTGGCGCCGGCGCGGCCGTCGGCACGGGACTTGCCGCCGGTGGAATGGTGATGGCGGGTGGCGCCGGCGCGGGCCTCGCCGCAAAGGGCGGAGCGGCGGCGCTCTCCGGCGGAGCAGCCGCCTTTCGGGGCGGCGCGGCCGTCGCCGGTGGCGCCTCGACCGCCTACGGCCTCGCCTCGGCCGGACAATCCGGCGCCGCCGGCGTGGCATCGGGCCTTGGCGGCGTCGCCCGCGCCGGCGGGAGCGCGGCGATGTCACCGCTCCGCCGGGCTGCGTCGGGCGCGACCGGAAGCCTGAGGAACAGCTTCGCCGCCGGCGGCAGGGCCGCATCCGAGTCGACCGGCGGCGCATCATCTATGGGCTCGCCCAGCAGCGGAGCCGCCGAGATCGCCGGCTCGCCATCTTCCGATACCCCGCCGGCGTGGGCCCGGCGCATGAAGCGCTCCCAGACACTCAGCCATGGCGCCACGGCCGTCGGCCATGCCGTCCGCTCCGGCGACGCGCATGGCGGCGGCTCCTCCGTCAACCTCTCCGAAAGCGACCGCTGACCCATGTTCAAAAGAACGTCGACCCACTACGGAAAGACCCCCGAGCCCGAGACGCCCTACCAACGGGCCGCGCAGGTCTGGGACGAGCGCATCGGCTCGGCCCGCGTTCAGGCCAAGAACTGGCGGCTGATGGCTTTCGGCTCGCTCCTCCTTGCCGGTGGCTTCGCCTCGGCCCTCGTCTGGCAGTCGGCGCGCGGCACGATCGTGCCGTGGGTGGTGCAGGTCGACCAACTCGGCCAGGCCCAGGCCGTCGAGCCGGCCGTCGCCGACTACAGACCGACCGATCCGCAGATCGCCTTTCACCTGGCGCGCTTCATCGAGCAGGTCCGCTCGATACCGGTCGATCCCATCATCGTCCGCCAGAACTGGCTCCGCGCCTACGACTTCACGACGGACCGCGGCGCAACGGCGCTGAATGAACATGCCCGCGCCAACGACCCGTTCGGGCGCGTCGGCAAGGTCCAGGTCTCGGTCGAGGTGTCGAGCGTGATCCGGGCGTCCCCCGACAGCTTCCGGGTCGCCTGGACCGAGCGGCGCTACCAGGACGGCAGTCTCGCCGCGACCGAGCGCTGGACGGCCATCCTCACCATCGCGGTGCGGCCGCCGCGTGACGCCGAGCGGCTGCGCGAGAACCCGCTCGGCATCTTCGTCAATGCCATCAGCTGGTCGCGGGAGCTTGGCTGATGGCACGACGCCCCTCCACCTCCGCCCTCCCGGCGCTCATCGTCACGACATCTCTTCTCGCTGGCTGCGCGACCGTCAAGCCGCCGGAGATCGCCTACGACAGCGACGTTCCGCCACTGCCGGCGGCGCCGACGGCCGTGATCGATGAACGGTCGCGCCCGCTGCACACGCCGCCGGCCTGGACGCCCAGTCACGGTGGTGCTGCCAATGCGCGGCAGCCGACAGCGCGTGTCGAGAACGCCAACGCGGCGGCCCGGGTCGAGCCACGGCGCGAAGGCTACTACAACGCCATCCAGATCTATCCCTACAGCGAGGGCGCGCTCTATCAGGTCTATGCCGCGCCCGGCCAGATCACCAATATCGCCCTCGAGGCCGGTGAGCGCCTGACGGACACCGGACCGATCGCGGCCGGCGACACCGCCCGCTGGATCATCGGCGACACGACGAGTGGGGCCGGCGATACCGCCCAGGTCCATGTCCTCGTGAAGCCGACCCGGCCGGACATCTCGACAAACCTCGTCATCAACACCGATCGCCGCACCTACCTCGTCGAGGTGAGGTCGGGCGAAACGCCCTACATGCCCTCGATCGCCTGGTCCTATCCGCAGAGGCGGGCGACGCGGATGCAGGCCGTGCCAGCGGCTCCGATCATCCCGCCGGCGGCGCAGCGGAACCATCGCTATGCCCTCGAAGGTGACCGCCCACCGTGGCGGCCGGTCTCCGTCTACGACGACGGCAGGCGGGTCTATGTCGAATTCCCGCGCGGCATCGTCCAGGGCGAGATGCCGCCGCTCTTCGTCATCGGCTCCGACGGCGAGCCCGAGCTCGTCAACAGCCGCGTCCATGGGAACATCCTGATCGTCGACCGCCTGTTCGCGGCCGCGGAGCTCCGTCTCGGAGCCAAGGACCAGCAGCGGGTGCGGATCATCCGAACCGATGGGATGAGGCGTGGTCCCCTTCAGCGGATGCGAAGCCCCGGTGGAGCTTTCGCAAGCAACGAACGCCCAGAGCCATAGCGGAGGCAGCGATGAGCGACACCTCGCACAGTGACGGCCGCGACGGAGAGGTGCGGGATGACCGCCGGTCACCAGGCCCGGCGGAGGCGTTGCGCCTGCGGCCCGCGCCGCCGCGCGTCACCCGACTCTCGCGCAAGGTGCTGGCGGGCCTCGGCGTCGCCGCCGGCCTCGGCATCGGCGCCGCCCTCATCTTCAGCCTTCAGGGGCGCAACGGCGGGGACGCCCCGACGGAGCTCTTCACCACGGACAACCAGCCCACCGCGGACGGACTCCGCCGCCTGCCGTCCGACTATTCGGACGTGCCGCGCGATGTTCCAAAACTTGGCCCGGCGCTTCCGGGGGACCTCGGCCGGCCGATCGTGCGGGCGCGCGAAGAGGGTCGCCCGGTGCCGGCCCAGCCGATGCCAGGACCCGACCCGGAAGAGCAGCGGCGTCTTCAGGAACAGGAGGCCGCGCGCACCAGCGAACTGTTCTTCAGCGCGGGAACCCAGACGGCTGTGCCCGGCGCCTCGATACCTGGACAGACCTCGGCGGGTCTAGGCGGCCCCTACGGTGGCGATGGCACATCTTCGCGGGACCGCCACGCCGCGTTTCTGAACGGTCTCGTCGACCGCGGCACTGTATCGAGCGACCAGTTCGTGCCGCCGGCGAGTCCCTATGTCTTGCAGGCAGGAGCCGTCATTCCGGCGGCGCTGATCACCGGCATCCGCTCCGATCTGCCAGGGCAGATCACCGCCCAGGTCACGAGCCACGTCTATGACAGCCCCTCGGGACGCTACCTTCTCCTGCCGCAGGGGACCCGGCTGATCGGCCAGTACGACAGCGGCGTCGCGTTCGGACAGCGGCGGGTGCTGCTTGTCTGGAACCGCCTGATCCTGCCGAACGGGCGATCGATCGTGCTGGAGCGCCAGCCGGGCGCCGATCGACAAGGCTTCGCCGGTCTCGAGGACGGCGTCGACTACCATTGGTGGGATCTCGCCAAGGCCGCCGCGCTGTCGACCCTGCTCGGTGTCGGCGCCGAGCTTGCCGCCGATGATGAGGATCGACTGATCCGCGCCATTCGCGGCGGCGCCCAGGACACCGTCAACGACGCCGGCCAGCAGATCGCCAAGCGGCAGCTCGATGTGGAGCCGACGCTCACGATCCGGCCGGGGTTTCCGGTGCGGGTCATCGTGACGCGCGACCTCATTCTCGAACCCTACGGAGCCCACTGATGACGAAGCTGAAACTCGGAGCGATCGCCGACGACAAGCCGGTGAAACTAACAATCGAGCTGCCGGCCTCGCTTCATCGCGACCTCGTTGCCTATGCCGAGGTGCTGGGACGTGAAACCGGCCAGCCGGTCGGCGAGCCGTCGCGCTTGGTCACGCCGATGCTGGAGCGGTTCATGGCGACCGACCGCGCCTTCTCCAGAGCCCGCAGAGCACGAGGCGGTTCGATCTAATCGACGGGCGGCGGCGGTTGACCGGACGCCATCGCCCTCATCACCGACAGAAACCTGCGCAGTACCGGATTATCCCTGTCGGGCGACCAGGCAACCGAGAATGGCAGGATGTCGTCCGGATCGCCGACCGGCCTGAAGACGACATTGGGATAGGCAACACCAACGCCGGCCCGGCTGACGACGCTTAACCCAAAGCCTAGACCCACCAGGACGAAAAGCGTCTCTCGCGCCACAGCGTACCGTACGATCCTTGTCCGTTCGCCGAGCCCGCCGAGGCGGGCAACCAGCCAATCGTGGATCTCCGGACCGGGCTCTTGCAGGCTGACGATGAAGCGCTCGTCGCGCAACTCCGACCATTGCAACCGCTCCGCATGTGCCGCTGGATGATCTTTAGCGAGCGCGAGAGCGACGGCTTCCCACCACAAGGTCTCGCAGTCGAGATCCCGCAGATCGCAGTCGCCGGTCACGAAAGCGACATCAAGCTTGCGCTCCCGGATGCCGCGCAGCAGCACATTCGGCTCGCCTTCGGTCACATCGATCTCGACGCCTGGGTACTGCGACCGAAACAGCCGGATGGCCGCATAAGAAAAGCCGCTAGCGATCGAGGCAAAGATGCCGATCTGAAGGTTACCGCTGGCTCCCTTCGATGCCGCACGTGCCCGTCTCAGTCCGAACTCAAGATCGCGAATGGCGTTCGACGCGGTATCGAAGAAATCGCGACCGGCTCGGGTGAGCCTCACGCCCGAAGCGTGGCGCTCGAACACCGACACGCCCAGTTCACCTTCGATCCTCGCGATGCGCCGGCTCAGCGTCGACGGTCGCACGCCGGCAGCCATCGCGGCGCGCCGTATGTTGAGCCTCTCCGCAACGTCAACGAAGGATCTCAGGTCAGACAGCTCCATGGCGTCACCTAGCCCTCCGTGGGACAGCGCGCGTTGCCTGCGCTCTCGATCGCGCGATCAGCGCCGTAGTTGGACGACAAAAATTGCCAGATTCAGCTGCGGCGCGCAGACCTACGATCCTCCGCGCGCCCAACGCAGAGCCGCGTCGCGATCACCGGGGTCGAACGACTTCAAGTCAGCGCCTGTGAACAAGTCGGCCAACGATGTTCCCCATTTCAACCAAACCTTGTTGGCGACAACAGCTACGCGAGCCAGGTCGTCGTGGTGCTTCATGTCGATTCGTACATCCGCCAAAACGGCCGACGCATCTTCGTAACTCTCAAAGTCCTCCATGAAGATGACGAGCGACGGCTTGTGCATCCGCTCCAGCTTGACGTCGAGAACAGCATGCAAGCCCTCCAGATCGGCTTTCGTCAACGTGCCGCTGCACTCGAAGCCGATGACGTTTTCGCCTTCGACGGGAACTTCCTTGAACATGTGCCTTCTCCTTTCATGGTGTCAGCCATGGCCATACACCTCCGCATCCTGGTGAGCGTGATCCGAGTGCTCAAATTCCAAGGTCGAGTGCCGGATGCCGAACTGCCCTTCCAGGACGTCCTTGATCGCGCGCTTGATCTGCTCCAGCCGGCCCCACGCCGCCTTCTCGATCACGACATGGGTGTCGAGCGCCGCCTGATGCTCTTCCATCTGCCAGAAATGAACGTGATGAACATCGGCGACGCCATCGACCTCGGCCACGGCCGCGATCACCGCATCGGTGTCGATGCCCGGTGGGCTGCCCAGCATTAGGGTGCGAATCGTGCCGCCAATCTCGCTGAAGGCGAGATAAAGGATGTAGACGGCGATTCCGATCGTGATCGCCGGATCAACCCAGCGGATGTCGTAGAGGAGGATCAGCGCGCCGCCGACGATCACCGCGACGGAGGCCAAAGCATCGGAGAGATTGTGCACGAAGAGCGCGCGGATGTTCACACTGCCCTTCTGCATCGAATAGGTCAGCAACGCCGTTGCCGTGTCCACTACCAGCGCGATGCCGCCCAGCCAGACCACCCACCAACCCTTTACCTCTGGCGGATCGATGAAGCGCATCCCACCCTCGTAGATTAGGTAGAGGCCGATCACGATCAGCGTGGTGTAGTTGATCAGCGCCGCGACGATCTCGATCCGACCGTAGCCAAAGGTCATGCGCGCGTCTGCCGGACGGCGGGAGATCTTGCGTGCCCCAAACGCGATCACCAGCGATGCCATATCCGAAAAGTTATGCAGAGCGTCGGCGATTAAAGCCAGACTGCCCGCGATGATCCCTCCGACGATCTGCGCGACGGTCAGGATACCGTTCGCCCAGATAGCGATGCTGACCCGGCGATCGCCGGACTTGGCGTCTATATGGGCGTGGCCGTGGTCATGAGGCATCAGCGCCGTCCTTGTTCTTTTGAAAGGAATGAAGGCCGCTCTCGCCGCCTGTACTCGAACCGCTGCTCATCGCGGTTTCAAGGCCGGCGGATACGAGCAAAAAAGGGGGAAGCCGCCGACGAACGCCAAAGGCTAGGCGCATGTGGCGCCCGCGGCGTCATGCGCCTCTTCCAGCATGCTCTCAACCGCTGTTACGGTCAGCAGCCTTTCCGCTCCGCGCCGGTCGATGCTTGGCAAATTCGATTTCCTTCCGATCCGAATCGGAATGTAATACCTACAGGAACTATAGCTTCAAGCTGAATCTGGCGAACGCACATCGCGCGCTTTGGTACAGGATCAAGTCTGGGCCGTTTTGGCGGTCTAGGCACCGATCTCGTTATGCGCTGTCAGACACTCGGAATGATCGCGCAGGACTTCCAAGACCCGGCACTCGGCGACGCTGCCACCGGAGCATTCCGCAATCATCCGTTTTAGTTCCTTCTTGAGCGCCTGAAGCCGCAAGATTCTCTGTTCGACCTGTTTCAGTTGCCTTTGCGCGATAGAATCGGCGTCAGTGCACGACTGTTGCGGATTATCCGCCAGTTCCAGAAGTTCCCTAATTGCGCCTAGCGGAAAGCCGAGTTGCCGGGCGTGGCGGATGAAGGCCAGACGGTCAAGTTCGTCCTGGCCATATCGTCTCTGCCCGCCCTCGGTGCGCCCGGGTTCGAGCATCAGGCCGATCTGCTCGTAGTAGCGGATCGTCTGGACCTTAGTGCCCGTCTGGCGGGCCAGGGTTCCGATCGTCAGCATGGCACCTCCAAAAGCTACTGTTATCCATCATGCTCAATGCTCATTTGCTTTTCTTCCTTTCGACTCACCCGAAGCACAGGCGTCGCTCTATGGGGTTATGGCTTTCGAAATATTGCGCCGTAATGGTACGGAGGAAGCTCAACCAGGCCAGCCAATTGGAACCCTGCCGGCTCGACAACCGCTCGAACCTGCTCCGGCGACATGCGCATTTCGGTCTTGGGTCCGCGTGGCTTGTCGAGCACGGTGGTCTGCTCACGGGCGATCTGGTGCCAGTTGACAATGGCGAAGCGACCGCCTGGCCTAAGCACCTGCGCCACGCCCTCGGCCAATGCGGTCTTGTCCGGAACGCCGTGGAACGTATTGGCAATCAGGACGTAGTCGATCTCGTGAGGGATCAGTTCGGCAATGTCGCGCGCGTCAGCGCAAAACCACTCAGTAACGGACGCCCCCCGCCGCGCGACCTCTGAACGCGCCTGGCTCAGCATTTCGGGGTCGATGTCGAGGGCATAAACGTTGCCTCTTACCGACTTGGCCAGGGGCGCAGTAAAGTAACCAGCGCCACAACACAGATCCACGACCGTCATTCCGGCTTCTATCCCGAGCGTCCGAACAATGCCGTCAGGGTCGGGCCATAGAGCCGACCACCATGCGTTGTCCGGCATTGCCGTGGCCGGGAAGAACTCTTTCTGGAAGGCCGTGGGTCTATTCATTTCGATGTCCCGCCGATATCGGCCTTGACGAGGGTCAACAATATCTCATATTTTGCATGAGCTATGACACATATGAGTAATGACGCATATCAAAATGTCAAGAGGCTAGCGCCGATCTTGAAGCTGCTCGGCGAGCCGAACCGGCTACGCATCCTCTACAGCCTCGGACTTGAATGCCGTCCTGTGACTGAGGTAGTGCAAGCAACCAGCATGAGCCAGACCAATGTCTCGTTTCATCTGCGGGCTTTGCGAGAAGCTGGCCTGGTTCGCCCGGAGCGGCGCGGCCCCTTCGTGTATTACTGTCTGCCTGACCCGAAGCTCCTCGACATCCTTCACGAACTTGCCAGGTGGTTTGACGAGCAAGAACAAGAGATCTCAGATTCTGCTCTGTCTTCGGAGACTCCCGCATCACATCCGAGATCGAAGTAACTCTGAGTTTTACGAATTTGTCCGACTGGCAACTGCGTCAATCGACAACCGCTGCACTTCCAACATCTATAGTGTGAGATCGTCATTGTGTCTCGGTGGGCGATAGGCTTGTAAACGTGGAATGTGATCACTGCACCACAGCGTCGCCAGCAGCGCTGCCCAAGTCCGAGATCACAGCCTCGCGCCCACAGGAGGCGATGAAATTGAAAAGATCTGCGGGTTGAAGGCCGATGCTCTCGGTGTTGATCAGCGGATGGAAGTTCACCTGCTCCGCGTCCATCAGGCTGGCCTCGACCACCACTGTCACCAGACCGTCTTCGTCGTTCAGCAAGGCCAGAGGCGTCAGCGCGCCGGGTTCGATCCGCAGCACTCCTCGCATCTGGTCAGAAGATGCAAAGCCGAGGTGGCCGGATGCTCCTATGTGCCTGTGCAAAGTCTTGACGTCCACGGCTTTATCTTCGTGGCACACAATCAAAAATAGCCGCCCCTTCTTATCTTGCAACAGGAGATTCTTCGTGAAGATTCCCAGTATATCGCCGCGCAGAGTTTTCCCCTACTCGACCGTATGGTGGGGCGGATAGGGCACCGTGGAGGTCTCGATTCCGAGTTCCTCAAGTCGGTGAAAGAGTCGCTCGCGCGAGAGTTTCGTATTTTCAGTCTCTCTTAATCGCTAGGCGTTCGCTTCGACGGGAAGGCCAGCGGCTCGCCACTCAGGATAACCGTCCTCCAACCGGCGCACACGGAAGCCGCGGCGCCGTAGCTCGGCGACTGCCTCAAACGACAACACGCAGTATGCGCTGCGGCAATAGGCGACGATCTCATGGTCAGGGTCGAGCACGGCAAGGCGCGCCTCGAGTTCGCTTAGAGGGATGTTGACGGCGCCAGGCAGGTGGCCGACGGCGAACTCGTCCTCGGGACGGACGTCCAGAACAGTGACGAGACCGGTTCTCGAGCGTTCGAGCAGTTCCTCCCGCGACACCGGCTCCATGCTGTCACGATCTGCAAAATAGCCGCGCACGATCCGATCCACCTCGGCGACATTGCGCTCGGCTACTTGGCGTAATTCGTATAGCAGCGACAGGACAGTCTCGTCGGCAAGGCGATAAAGAACGAATTTGCCATCTCGCCGCGAGGCGACGAGGCCAGTTCTCCGTAGTTGCTGCAAGTGCTGCGAACCATTGGCGATCGAGAGGCCGACGCGCTCGGACAACGCCTCCACCCCCCGCTCGCCTTGTGCCAAGTGTTCAAGCATCTCAAGTCGATGCGGATGACCGAGCGCCCTGGCCACTGACGCGAACTCCGCGAACAGAGCCTGTTTGGGATCACCAGTTGACAAGGCAATGCACCCTTTGTATTTCATTCAATATATTAATTGAATAATGGAATGTCCATCCCGGGTCAAGATCGGAGCACGAACCTGCGGGGGTTGAGAAACTCAGCCCACTCCGGATGACCATTCCCGTTTCACGGCGCCAAAGGAGATGGCGATGACCAAGCAGCCTTGTGGAGTTTTGGATGATTTCGCGTAGATCCGCACTAACGGGATTGCTTATGGGCGGCGCTGGTCTGGCCGCAGCTGGAGTTTTGTCAAGCCGGGATGCGCGGCACTGGTTGTTTGGCGCAACGGCCTTCGCCGCGTCCCCCAAACCGCTTGCAATTCCGGAGATTATTGCGGGCGAAGTGCGCGATGGCGTGCGCACCTATGCTCTTGGCCTGCAGAAGGGCATTTCCCAATTCTTCAACGGTGTAGAGACCCCAACGCTTGGTATCAACGGCGCTTACCTAGGGCCGACCTTGAAAATGCGCGCGGGCGAGCTTGTGCGCATGAACGTCACGAACCGGATCGGCGAGCCGAGCACGCTGCATTGGCATGGGTTTCATCTGCCCGCCAGCGCCGATGGCGGCCCCCATCAAGTGATCGCTGACGGAGCAACCTGGTCGCCGCAATTTACCGTGAAGCAGCGCGCCTCCATGTTTTGGTATCACTCACACATGGTCCCGCGCACCGGCCCGCAAGTCTACCAAGGCCTGGCCGGCCTCATCTATGTGGATGACGACGAAACCGCGCGCCTCGATCTGCCGAGCGACTATGGCGTGGACGATATTCCCCTGGTCTTGCAGGACCGCGCCTTCGATAGTAACGGTTCGCTGATATACAGCACCTCCATGCCCAGCGTGATGATGGGCATGCGGGGCAATGTCCTGCTGGTCAACGGAACGGTGCGCCCCTATTTCGAGGCCCGCACGAGCAAATTGCGGTTGCGCATACTCAATGGCTCCAACGCCCGGTTCCACACCATCGGATTCGCCGACCGACGGACGTTCCAGCAAATCGGTACGGACGGCGGCCTGCTGGAGCGTCCCTTTGAAACGTCGCGCATCACGCTCGCCCCCGCTGAGCGGACGCAAATCGTCGTTGATTTGGACGATGGCCGGCCTGCCCTGCTGCGCACCTTCGCGACGCCCAATACCGGCATGATGGGTGGTGGTGGCATGATGGGCGGGATGATGGAGCGAATGATGGGCGACGACCTGTCATTTGATGTTCTCGACATCAGACCCGGCGCGCAGCGCGGCAAATCGGCGGGGCTGCCCGATCGTCTCGTCAGCTTGGACCGTCCCGACCCGTCCCGGGCGGTGGGCACACGCCGCTTTGTCCTACAAATGGGCATGGGCGGCATGATGATGGGTGGCGGTTCCTTCACAATCAATGGCAAAGCGATGGATATGAACCGTATCGATGAGGCCGTGCGCGTCGGCACGACGGAGATATGGCAAATCGAGAACGCCTCGATGATGTCCCATCCCTTCCACATTCATGACGTGCAGTTCCGCGTACTCGACCGCAATGGTGCACCGCCGGCACCCGGAGAGATGGGCCTGAAGGACACGGTCGTTGTGGCACCGAGCGAGCGCGTGCGCCTGCTTCTCAGTTTCGCCGACTACAGCGACCCGGACAGTCCCTACATGTACCATTGCCACATCCTGGAACACGAGGATGCTGGCATGATGGGCCAGTTCTTGGTCACAGCCTGACACCCAACTGTGCTTGCAGTTGTCGCGTTAAGTTCGAAGAGCGGCGAACGGCGAACCGGTTCGCTGAACGAGATCGCCAACCTGGTTGACTGGGCCGAGATCGATCATCATCTCAAATCGTAGACATCATTGGAATTAGGCCGCTTTGCTTGGTCGACGACGAGAACGGTGGCGGGCAACATGCGAAGGCGAGAGCAGACTCGATGGATATTTGATCAGGTTCATCTTCAACGTGGCCAACGTGTACTGCTGCTCGGTTGTGGGTCAGGCGCCGATCTCTCCATGTGTTTCGCTCGCGGCGTGTCGCAGATCGTCGCGGCTGAGCGATCCCTGCTTAAGCTTTTGCTGGCCTGCCACTTGCATCGAGGGCCTCGCCTATTGGGAAGGCTTGATCTCCGGTGGGGCGATTTTCAATTGGTAACTCGTGAGGGGGCACCATTTGACCGTGTCGTTGCAAGGATTTCGGCCCCCCCGTCAACTGAATTTCGAATTCTGCTACGCAATATCCGCTGCAAGATAAAGGTTGGCGGGGTCATCGGTGTCGCGGTTAATTGCGGAACCATGTGGCAGAATGCCACGGCTGCGGGCGAGGATCTTCGCCTCGCCTTGATCGGCTCCGGCTGGGTCGGCACCAACGTCGAGCAACGCCTGTTCCAAGGCGAGTGCGTAGCCCTCGTAACGGGTCACTCGATTTGAATGAGAGCTGCATCTCCAGGAGAATCGCATTCATAGAATAATCTTGGCGTTTTGGGTTGAGAGGGGTTCTGTGATCGGTTTTTAGGCGGGGACCGATGATGGATTTAAAGTCGCTCTGGCGGGATGTGCCGATCCTCGGCGTGGCTATGCGCAAGTCATGATTTGCTTGATATGCTGACGATCGCGCTGGTGGCGTCGATCTGCGGGGCGGAGAACCGCGTGGATTTCACGGAGTTTGCCGAGGATCGCGAGACGCTGCTGCGGGAGTTTCCGCCGCTGGCGAACGGCTTGCCGAGCCACGACACCTTCAATCGGGTGTTCCGGCCTCTAGACCCGGACGCCTTTTGCGCCTGCTTCGGCGGTTTGTGGCCTCAGCGCCGACTGAGCGGAGGTGGTGGCGATTCGACTGGCTTGGGGGCAAGACGCTGCGACGCTCCTTCGATCGGGCGGCGCGGCGGCTGCTCGAATTCTTGAGGCTCGACGGCGCCCTGGTGACGCGGGACGCGCTCCACTGCCAGAGCGAGACGGCGGCACGGGTGCTGCAAAAGGGCGGCGACTATCTGTTCGCGCTGAAGGCCAACCGGCCGGCAATGCATCGCGACGTCGCGGCGTTCTTCGCAGATCCGCCCGCTCCGCTCGCCGTCTTCGAAACGGTGGATGGCGATCATGGGCGTGTCGAGACGCGGCGTCACCGGGTGAGCCACGATGTCGAATGGCTGTTCTCCGAGCGCCGTTACGCCGGCGAGCCTGCCATGCCGGGTCTGGCCGCGATCGCCTGCGTGGAGTCCGTGCGGACCACAGGCGCTCAGACCACCCGTTCGACCCGCTATTACCTCTGCTCGGCGGACCTCACGCCCGAGCGCTTCGCCGCCGCCGTGCGCGCCCATTGGCGCATTGAAAATTCCCTGCACTGGGTTCTCGATGTCGTCTTCGACGAGGACCGCGCCCGAAACCGCAAGGACACCGGCCCCGACAACCTCGCTATCCTGCGCAAACTCGCCCTCAATGTGCTCAGATCCGCACGACCGAAACTCGCCGTCAGCCGAAAACGCAAGCGTTCAGGATGGTCCGACGCCTTCGCCCGATCCATCATCGACCAAATGCAATAACCCTGTAGCGGCGCGTCAGAGCCCTTGCTCCTACAGCCGCTAGAGATCCTATGATCCGAATCGATGCGGCAGACTTTGGGAACGGAGCACCCACGGAGAGTACGTGATTTCGCCGTGCGGGATGTTCCTCGACGCCATCGAACGAGCAACAAGATGCAAAGCCAGAATTTTCAGGAAGTGATCTTCTGAAATGACGAGAGCAAGCCTGTCGAGGAACACCCGCGTCGTGGCTGCGCTGAGCGTGATATTGGCGTTCATGACAAGCCTCGTTGCCTACTCTCCCACGCTGTATCAGCTGTTCTGTCAGGTCACAGGCTATGGCGGTACGGTGCAGCGGGCCGACGCCGCCACTCGCCCAGTATCCACGTTAAACGAGGTCGTGACGGTTCGTTTCGATGCCAATGTCGGTGCGGGACTTGATTGGGAGTTTCGCCCTGAGCAGCGCGAGGTGAGAGCCCGCTTCGGCGAGCCCGTCAAGGCTTACTATTATGCGAAGAACCTCTCCGACGAGACTCTCGTCGGTCGAGCCGTCTTTAATGTCACCCCCTATCAGGCCGCCCCCTTCTTCTTCAAGATCGAATGCTTCTGCTTCACGAATGAGAAATTAGGACCTGGCGAGAGCGCGCGCATGCCGCTCGTCCTTTATGTCGATGAGCAAATGCTCAAGGACGACGACACGAATGGGCTTCGCGAGGTCACCCTCTCCTACACGTTCTACAAGCAGGAGGATCTAGCGCCGGAGGAGGTCGAATCTGCCCGTGACCTGAAGGCCGGGTCGCAGTCTCTCGATGCCGCTCTGGAGACCAGCAGCACAGCCGAATTCGACAACGATGCGCCGCGACGGTGAGGAAGAGGCATGGAGAACGACCGCGCCCATAGTATCCGGAGGCGGCTTTTCGCAGTCTTCTCAGTGCTCTCTTTGCTTTTTGCTCCAATCGCCGCAGTTGGGCACAGCTATAAGCTGGGCGATATCACTGTCGGCCATGTCTGGGCATCCCCATCCGAGAGCGGCGAAGGCATCGCCGTGTATGGCCCGATCATGAACCAGGCAGCCGCCGCCGTTCAACTGACGGGCGCCTCTACGCCGGTGGCCGACGAGGTGCGCATTCGGATGACAAACGAGGAAGGCGAACATTGGATCGATATGGTCAATCTCGAACCCGGCAAACCGCTCGCCTTGGCGCCTTGGCGCCAGCATCTTTATTTGACGGGCATTAATCGTGAACTGGAGGAAGGCGATACGTTCGAACTGACGCTCGATTTTGCACAGGTAGGCACTGTGACGGTGCAGGTCGAAATAGAGCCCGAAGGTGGCCATTGATCCGCCGCCTCTCGCTCTGCGCCGAAACAGGCAGTCTTGCGATGATCTATGACAGCGCCTCGCGGGGCCAAGCCGCGCGGATCGGCTGTGCAGTAGGCCGCATTGGCGTTCTGGTTTGCCTGCGAAATCTCAGTGGCGGGACGAGGAGGCCTCTCTCCAAGACGCCTTCGGAGCCGACTACGCGGCCTGTGGCAATTGATCCAGCGTTGGATCTGAAGCGATGAAAAGGAAAGGAAGAGCAATATGAACGCATTCCAAAAGGTGCTTCTGGCTGGCGCATTGAGCCTGCTGTCGGCTCCTGTACAGGCAGTTGGTAGCGACAAGGTCGAGGTCTTCTCCACTTCCGGCTGCGGCTGCTGTCTCGGCTGGGTGCGGCATCTGGAAGATGCCGGATTCGAGGTCACGAACGAGAATCTCGCTATGGCGGACCTCTACGCCAAGAAGATGAAGGCTGGCCTGAAACAGGATCAGACATCCTGCCACACCGGCTTTGTGGAAGGTTATGTCGTCGAAGGTCATGTGCCTGCTGTGGAAGTCACCCGCCTGCTCGCCGAGAGGCCAGAGGCGATTGGCCTCACTGTTCCGGGGATGCCGGCCGGGTCGCCTGGAATGGGTGAGAGTGATGAGCCGTACGATGTACTGCTCGTTCTGAAGGACGGCTCGACCAAGGTCTTCGCCAGCTATCCCGAACCGAAAGGATCTATTGCGGAATGAGACTACCGATCGCGATTGTCATGGCGATCGCCCTAGCCGGGGCGGCGGCCGCGCATGACTTCAAGGCGGGAGATCTAGTCATCGATCATCCCTGGTCTCGGACAACGCCACCGGTCGCGACGACCGGCGCCGGCTATGTGACCATCACCAACAATGGGACCGAGCCGGACACGCTTGTTGGCGGTTCGGCCGAAATCTCAGGCGGCTTTGAGCTCCACACCTCGGAAATCGTCGACGGCGTGGCCAAAATGCGACCGCTGACGGAGGGTGTCACCATTGCTCCAGGCGAGACGATGACACTGGAGCCGGGCGGCACGCATATCATGCTGACCGGCTTGAAAGGTCCCATTCGCGAGAGCGAGCCTTTCACCGGCACTCTTGTTTTCGAGCAGGCAGGAGAGGTTCCGATCAAGTTCGTGGTTGAGGGTTTCGGCAGCCGTCCTGAGCCGGAAGCGTATGCACATGAAGGACTTCAACAATGAACCTTGGCGCCACCCGCTGGATCCTCTGGAGCGCTTTGGCCGTGCTCTTTCTCGTGCTTGGCACTGCCACCGGCCTAAGGGTTCTGCAAGGCTTATCTAGCCAACCGCGGCCGCTTGGCTCAACGTCATCCGGCGTCGCTGAAATTGGTGGCGAGTTCTCCCTAGTCGATCATGAGGGACAGCCGAGGACCTGGTCCGATTTCCGAGGCAAGCCCGTAGCCCTGTTCTTCGGCTTCTCCAACTGCCCGGATATCTGCCCTACAACTCTGGGCAAACTCACTGTGCTGCTTGATAACCTCGGGCCGCAGGCTGACGATCTCCAGGTATTGCTTATTACCGGGGATCCGAAGCGCGACACGCCGGAGAGGCTGAACGCGTACCTACAATCCTTCGATCCTCGCATTGTCGCCCTGACCGGGACGGAGGGAGAGGTCGAGAAGGCTTTCTCGGCCTTTAAAGCTTACCGGGCAATCGTGCCGCTGGAGAACGGCGACTACACCATCGACCATTCCGCCGGCGTCTACCTGTTCGACCGGGAAGGCGGTTTTTTTGGTACCTTGGATGCCCACGAAACAACCGAGGTCCAGCGGCAGAAGATCGAGCGCCTCCTTGCAATTTAGGGTGCATCAGAAACAAACCACAATCCAACGGCTTTAGACGACGGATCAGGGACGTGATGGCCAGTCAGGTGTTAGGCGCACCCGTTATGCCTCGCTAAATAACAAGCCAACGCAGCAACTCCAAGTGCACACAGAAGTGAAAGGTGAAGCCGAGAATGCCGAAGTTGTTCAGGATCGCATTGCGGGGCGTCATAAGCGTCTTTACCGCAAGTGCACCACGTCCACCGATAGCTCGACAGACGTGTCGCCCATAGCGCCGCTGAACTCATCGTGAGGTATCCGCTCATGCTTCCCCGGAATTTATCGTTGTTGGCAACCGCTGCCGCCCTTTTCCTTAATAGCGGTGTCGGATTGGCCGCCGCTGCGATCGAAGCGCAGCTTCCGGACGAGATTGTCGTCGAACAAGCGGACATCCTGGTCTCCGCCAGCCCCGACGATCCATCGCTGGAGGGTTACTTGGTGATCTGGAACGGGACAGGCCAAAGCACGAGCATCACAGACGTGCGCAGTAGCGCCTTCAAGAAGGTCAGGTTCATTCAGACGGTCAGGACGGAGACCGAGACACAGGGAGTTGTTCAGAAGAACCTGTCGATTCCCGCCCATTCTGAACTGTTGATGCGGCCCGGAGGAGTATTTCTGTCGATCGATCCTGGTAAAACGAGGCCTCGCGTGGGCGAACAGGTCGATCTGGAAATCGTCTATGCGGATGGAACATCGGATGAAGTTACTACGAAAATCGAGTCCAACGTGGCGGCGCTCAAAGATCACCATCATGGCATGCAGTAGACTGAATGACGCTGCGCCTCCGGACCTTTCACAGCGACGCCACTGCGCTTTTGTCAAGCGAGATCGACGAACCTCGTCGAAGTATTAAGCGAAGGGCAACAACCCCGCTGCTAAGAACTCAACGATGAAATCCTTTATTCAGCTCATACTGCTGGCCAATCTCCTGCTCGGGTCGATGACCCACGCCCAGATCGTACCCAGTTCCTGCAACAATCTACTTTTGCTGAAGCCATGCGCCGTGGCGCTCGTCGCCACGGCAGGCGATGCTGCCGATGGAAGAATACCGTCACCGTCCAATCCCGGCGACGCCTTTCCAGCCGATAATCCGCATTGCAAACCGGCCGTCGTTCAAGCTCCCCCGCCTGTCGTTAGCAGCATTCTCCGATCAATTTCGTCTCCTCGTCCTACCGCGACAAGCCATGGACCCGGACAAACCTCCGGCCGTATCGATCGGCCGCCGGATCGCTCCTTGGGAAGATCGAGGCGAGTGCTCCCGTGGCGCCTCCAGGGTTGAAGGCGCCAAAGCCGAGCCCTCGCCAGCAGCAGCAGTCCATCCGAAGCACCGTTCCCCGGTGCGCCACCCTTAACGAGCGACGAATGCAAGATCCAGGTCCGTTGACCCCCTCGTGCTTCGTGGCGAATTCCGTTTCGAGGAAATCCCATGATTAATTTTGGAAAGCGGCAGCGCGCAGCGGACATTCCGCTGCCTGCTTATTCACCTCACCGCAGCCCCTGCGCCTTCGCCGGCAATGTCCATCGCCGCGCCTTCCTGATGGGTGTGGCAACCCTCGCCCTTTCGGGGTGCGTTGCAACGCAAGAGCCGGCGCCCATCATCGTTCCGGAACCGGAGCCGGAGCCAATTCGCCCCGCGATGTACCGTGCTATGCCGAACGAGCGTTTTCCGGTCCCGCCCGTGAACATAAAGAGGCTAGAGCCGCGCCTCTGGCGGCAGGTCGTCGATTACCCGACGCAGGAGCGAGCCGGAACACTCATCGTCGACACGCCCGCCAAGTATCTCTACCTGGTGAGGGAAGGCGGGAAGGCCATGCGATATGGGATCGGCGTCGG
Organism: Aurantimonas marina; assembly: GCF_017183135.1. Taxonomy (GTDB): domain Bacteria; phylum Pseudomonadota; class Alphaproteobacteria; order Rhizobiales; family Rhizobiaceae; genus Aurantimonas; species Aurantimonas marina. The sequence continues at coordinate 96,971 of NZ_JADDXW010000014.1, forward strand.
CCGCGACGGCTTTTCCTGGTCGGGGCGTGCGGTCATTGCCTACAAGCGCAAATGGCCGACCTGGACTCCGCCCGCCGAGATGATCGAGCGGCAGCCCGAGTTGGCGCCTTACAGCGCCGTCAATGGGGGAATGCCGCCCGGTCTCGATAATCCCCTAGGGGCCCGGGCACTCTACATCTTCCAGGACGGACGGGATACCCTCTACCGTGTTCACGGGACCAACGAGGCATGGTCGATCGGAAGAGCCGTTTCCTCGGGCTGCATCCGGCTCCTGAACCAGGACGTCGTCGACCTCTACGGCCGCGTCCCGGACGGCACACCCATCGTGGTCATTCCCGATCCATCGACGGCGATTCCGGCATAATTCACAGCAAGCCCCGGCCTAGCAGAATTTGCTTAGGCCGGGTCACCGGCGCCGATCCTGCGACCAAGCCCCTCAAGGTGCGTGTTCCCGAGATTAGTCACGCCTCGCGACGACGGTCGCCTGCCGACGACCGGAGATACGTGACGGGGGCAAGCACGGCGAGAAAGAGCGCCCAGCCCGCCAGCCCAAATTGAATAAAGGTCGGAGAGGCGTTGCCGAGACCAAAGATGCTCCCTACGAGCGTCAGGGTGAGGAAGCCGGTTGTGACGCCAAGGAGGAGGCCCAGAACGGCATAGACGAAGGCAAAGATGCCAATCACCAGACTTTGCAGGGCTCGTCTCATGAGCGTTTTCCATTGAAAAGATCCTTGAAGGAGGCTGATAGTTCCTCCAGCCGCTGTAGGAGCAAGCGATGTTCCAGGGCGTTGCCGGACTCAAACATGGGTCAGGTGGTGCTGACACTGGGAGTGGTCGGCCAGCGTCTGGATGACGCGGCAGTCACAGACGCGGCCGTGCCCGCATTCATCAATCATTCGTTGGAGCTCCCTGCGGAGCAGATTCAATTGATTAATCCGGCGATCCACTCCCTTCAGGTGATGACGGGCGATCCGATCGGCCTCCTGGCAGGAGGCATTGGGCCTTTCCGCCATGTCCAGTAGTCCTCGGATGTCCTCGATCTCGAACCCGAGCTCGCGCGCATGTCGAATGAAGGTAATGCGCTCAACCTCCTCTTCGCGGAACTGACGACGGTTCCCGTCCGTGCGGATCGGAGGTGAGATCAGTCCGATGCTCTCATAAAAGCGAATGGTTGTGACCTTCACCCCGCTGCGCTCTGAGGCCTCGCCGATAGAATATCCGCGTTCAACCATTTTTGCTTGCTCCTCTAGTCACTGGAGGACTTAAGGCGCGTAATTCATTGCGCAAGGAGTTCAGGGATGACTCTCTTCAATTTGGAACGTTCAGTTGCGGTGCGCTCTGCCCGTCCCGCCGAGAAGAAGGCCTGCTGGGTCGCAAGCTGCGCGGCGTCCTCTTCGCGGGCCATCGGGTGGGAAAACTGATGTCGGTGGCCCTTGGGAATGCGAACGCCGCCGCGACAGGTGCGATCAGTGTACAAATCCGGTCCGCCTCACCAGCGCGGTACGTCTTCCTCGACGTGTGGCGCGGCTTGGCCATCATAGGCGTTGTCATCTACCATTTCGGCTGGGACTTGAACTTCTTTGGCTTCATCTCACCCGCTGTGATGTTCAGCGGGCCGGTCACGATCTTCGCGCGCGCTCTTGCCGGCTCCTTCATGTTTCTCGTCGGCGTCAGCCTCGTCGTGGCCAACGAGAACAACGTTCGCTGGCGCAAGTTTCTCATACGCCTCGCCAAGCTCGTCGGCGCCGCTGCAGCGATCTCGATCATCACCTATATTCTGTTCCCCGAAGGGTTCATCTATTTCGGGATACTCCATTCCATCGCGCTTGCATCAGTGCTCGGACTTGCCTTTCTGCCGCTCCCGACGGGGCTGATCTTCCTTGCCGCCGTGGCGATGCTAGCAGCACCCTTCTTCTTTGATTTACCCGCCTTCGACACGCGAATCCTCGCCTGGATCGGCTTTGCCGCAAATCCCCCAGTCGCAAGCGACTTCGTTCCCGTATTCCCGTGGTTCGGCGTCACGCTCGCAGGGATGGGCTGCGCTCGACTCTTCCTGTCCAGGCAGATGATACGGGAGGCCGCGCGGGAGCCTGCGGAAGGAGCTCTTATCAGGGCGCTGGCGTGGATCGGCCAACGGACGCTGCCGATCTACCTGCTCCACCAGCCTCTTCTGTTTGGCGGCTTTGTCGTCTTCACCCGCTGACAGCGACCTAGGCGGCCAGAGCCAGCACATATCCTCAAACCACGGAGATTAGCGGTGATCGGGATCAGTCAGTACAGTCGTCAGAAAGCCATATCCTCACGAGCATCTCGCAAATTGAGAGGGCGCGGCTTCGGCCTTCTTCTTCTCGCCCTGCTCGCATGCTCGGCGATTGGAAGCACGAGTGCGGCAGCACAATCGGCAACCGATGCAGAAACTGGACAGACGGACGCTTCATCAGCACCGGCGGGCGCCGAGGCGCCGGAGCCCACTGCGTCTGTGGACATCACCGAGCTCATGGCCGAGGGTTCGCTGCCGGATATAGTGATCGGCGACCCAGACGCGCCCGTCACCATCGTCGAGTACGCCTCGATGACTTGCGGTCATTGCGCCAATTTCCACGAGAATAGCTATCCGGCGATCAAGGCAAACTACATCGATGCCGGCAAGGCGAAGCTGATCATTCGGGAGTTTCCCTTCGACCCGCGCGCCCTCGCCGCCTTCATGCTGGCGCGCTGCACTGGTGACGACGCCAAACGCACGGCCATGATCGACATCCTTTTCGACAAGCAGGATGAGTGGGCTCGCGCGGAAAATGCGTCGACGGCGCTCCTGAACATCGCCAAACTGGCCGGATTCTCCCAAACGAGTTTCGCCGCCTGCCTGAACAATAAGGAACTCCAGCAGCAGATCACGCTGACCCAGGAACGCGGACAAGAATTCGGGGTCGACGCCACCCCGACCTTCTTCGTGAACGGCGACAAGTATACCGGATCGCTTCCCGCCGACCAGATGGCGGCCATCATTGAGCAGAACCTGCAGTGATCGGGTATTAACGTGCGCTCGCCATTGTCAAAATACGGCACCGGACGGCTGCCGCACTGCCGTCTCCGTATAAATTTGGAAGCGATCATAGAGATCGACCACGCGGCTGTTGATCGTTTGAATGCAGTTGTTCGACACGGCCTTTCGCCGGAGGGGATCTAGTGCACGGTGATGCCCGCCGCGACCATGCAGACGTAGAGCAGCCCGGAGAGATAGAGGACATAGCGCCAGCCGTAATATTTGGCGTGGATCCAGATGACGGTGGCGGCGAGCGCGTTCTCAAGCACGATGAGAAACCCGGGGCTCTGCTGCGCGCCGCCATCACCGATGAGGAAGATCGCGTTCCAGAAGCCTGCGGAACGAATACCGAGATGAAGCCGGCGATGGTGAAGCCAAGGAGTATCTCCTTCCATCGTCGCCACCTCAACGGAGCGCGCTTCCATATCGGCGAGCCGGAAGAGAAACCCTGACCCTCGGATTCCATTTAAACAAAAGGTGGTGCGGTCGTCGGAATCCAACCCGTCCTATTTATATCCGTCGGCGCGCCCTAGCCCTATCCTGTGCTGAAGGGCCTTCCAATCTCCAAGCGCTATCGATTTCTATTGGGACATCAACGCTCAAGGAGATCAAAATGCACAGGGAACTAGATACCGCGGTTGCGAAAACCATCCGGCGGCAACAGCTTCGCGAGATGGTGCCGCTTGCCGACAGCACAATCTATGAAATGGAACAGCGGGGAGAATTTCCGCGACGCTTCGCTTTGACCCCACGATGCGTGGTTTGGGATCTGGGCGAGGTTCAGGCATGGCTCGCGGCCCGTCGCTCAAAACCAATTCTCCGTGCGCCCGGCCCCGACGTGAAGCAACGCCGAGCCCGTCCGGTCAAAGAGCGGGATCGGGCTCAAAGATCGGCATCGACGGCGGGATAAGAGTCGGCATGTACTTTTTGCCGTCGACCCACGCGTCCAAGATGTCCGACCACTCCTGCATCATGTGTCGACGCTGCACCTCATATTCAGCCTTGTTATAGACGCCACGCGACGAGCGCCCGTCCTCATGCGCCAGGCACTTTTCAATCCAGTCGCTGTTGAAGCCAAGTTCGTTCAGCAGGGTCGAACCTGTCCGCCGCAGGTCGTGAACCGTAAACGGCTCCAGGGGCAAACCTTCCGCCTTCGCCCGTTCGACGACTGCGTAGGTCACCCGGTTGAAGGTGGCGCGCGACATCGGAGCATCTGCGTCGTACCGCGACGGCAGAAGGTATCGTGAATTGCCTGCACAGGTCTTCAAGGCGATCATGATGTCGAGCACCTGATGCGACAGGTAGACGTTATGCGCCTTCGAGCGCTTCATCCGCTCCTTCGGAATCGTCCAAACCGCATTCTCGAAGTCGACTTCGTCCCACACTGCGTCCTGCAACTCGCTCTTTCGCACCATCGTGAGCAGATAGAGCCGCATTCCCAAACGGATCGTGGGAAGCGTGGAGATGTGCTCGAGCTGCTTCAACATCACTCGAATTTCGGAAGGCGAGAGCGACCGATCTTTCGGCACGAAAGTGGCGATCGACGCTGGTCCAACTTCGTCGGCCGGGTTTGCGACCTTCTCGCCGTGCAGGATCGCGAATCCGTAGATCTGCTTCAGGATGTCTCGCACGTGGATAGCCGTCGCCGGAGCACCGCGTTCAACGATGCTGCCGCAGTGGGCCCGTAGATCGTCGGGCGTAATTTCCGTCAGGAGACGATTGCGCCAGACGGGGAGCAGTTCGCGCTCGAAGATGGAACGCCGCATCGCGCGCGTGCTGTCGGCCATGGGCCCGGCAGTCAGCCACTTCTCGCCGAACTCGCCAAAGATCTTCGCTTCCTTGATACGGCGCTTTTCCCGCTGTTTTTCGATCGCCGGCGATCGTCCGTCGCCAATGGCGCGCCTGGCGTCGATGCACTTCTCTCGGGCCCGGGCAAGCGAGATCCCGTCGCGTCCGTATCTGCCCAGATAGACGGTCTCGCGACGACCGTTGAGCCTGTAATCCAGGCGAAACGAGATCGCGCCACTGGGCATGACGCGAACATACATGCCGTCCCGGTCCGCGATTTTGTAAATTTTCTCTTTTGGTTTCAATGCCTTGATGGCGGCATCCGTCAACATTCCAACTGCCTCCTGAAAAGTACCGTCAGCACATTTTCGAGGGTTCGTGATCGGGAATCGCCTTTATCTTCAACGTGTTAAAGAAACAAAAGTACCGTCACGAGCCTCATTGACCGTGACGGTACTTTGAAAAATTTGTCCGAGCAATATACCGGAGGTCCGTCACGCAGGTCGCCAGAGCCAAACTCTTCCGACCGATAGATACCGATCGTCGTAGGCATAATCTATTTTTGTTTTCAATGACTTGCGTCGTACCGCAGCGTGGTTTCGGGTACGTCCGGATGGGTTTGAATCATTCCCACTCGATCGTGCCGGGGGGCTTGGAGGTCACGTCGTAGACGACCCGGTTGATGCCGCGCACCTCGTTGATGATGCGGGTCGCGGCGTTGCTGAGGAATTCCATGTCGAAGGGATAGAAGTCGGCGGTCATGCCATCGACAGAGGTCACCGCCCTGAGCGCGCAGACGAATTCATAGGTGCGCCCGTCGCCCATGACGCCGACGGTCTGCACCGGCAGGAGCACCGCGAAGGCCTGCCAGATCGCGTCGTAGAGCCCGGCCTTGCGGATTTCGTCGAGATAGATCGCGTCCGCCTGGCGGAGGATTTCGAGCTTCTCCCGGCTGACTTCGCCCGGACAGCGGATGGCGAGCCCCGGTCCCGGAAACGGCTGCCGCCCGACGAAGCTTTCCGGCAGGCCGAGTTCGCGGCCGAGCACCCGGACCTCGTCCTTGAACAGCTCGCGCAACGGCTCGACGAGTTGCATGTTCATGCGCTCGGGCAGCCCGCCGACATTGTGGTGCGACTTGATCGTCACCGACGGCCCGCCGGTGAAGGACACCGATTCGATGACGTCGGGATAGAGGGTGCCCTGCGCCAGGAAATCGGCGCCGCCGAGCTTCTTGGCTTCGGCCTCGAAGGTTTCGATGAACAGCCGGCCGATGGTCTTGCGCTTGACCTCCGGGTCCGCCTCGCCCTCGAGCGCGTCGATGAAGAGGTCCTGCGCCTGCACATGGACGAGCGGGATATTGTAGTGGTCGCGGAACATCGCGACGACCTCCTCGGCCTCGTTCATCCGCAACAGGCCATGATCGACGAAAATGCAGGTCAGCTGTTCGCCGATCGCCTCGTGGATCAGCACCGCCGCGACGGAGGAATCGACGCCGCCCGAGAGGCCGCAGATCACACGACCCGTGCCGACCTTCTTGCGAATCTCGTCGATCGCCTGGTCCTTGAAGGCGGCCATCGTCCAGTCGCCGGCCAGTCCGGCGATCCGATGGACGAAGTTCGATAGCAGACGCGCACCGTCCGGGGTGTGGACCACCTCGGGGTGGAACTGCACACCGTAGAACCGCCTTCTCTCGTCGGCGATCGCGGCAAAGGGCGCGCCCGGCGAATGACCGATGACGTCGAAGCCCTCCGGAAGTTCGGTGACCCGGTCGCCATGACTCATCCAGACCTGATGACGGGTGCCCTCGGCCCAGATGCCCTCGAACAGCGGCGAGGCCTTGCGGACTTCCACGAAGGCGCGGCCGAACTCGCGGTGCAGTCCGCCCTCGATATTGCCGCCCAGCTGAGAACACATGGTCTGTTGACCATAGCAGATACCCAAAACCGGAATGTCGGCCTCGAACAGGGCCGACGGCACGTCCGGCGCGTTCTCGTCGGTGACCGAGGCCGGCGAGCCCGAGAGGATGACCGCCTTCGGTTTCAGTCGCGCCAACCCTTCGGCGGCGGACTGGAAGGGAACGATCTCGGAATAGACGCCCGCCTCGCGCACACGGCGCGCGATCAGCTGGGCAACCTGGGAGCCGAAATCGATGATGAGGATTGTGTCGGGGTGCGCTGTCATGGCGAGGCTTTAGGCAAGCAAGCCACCAATGTCCAGCATGTGCCAAGCCGCCGCCGCAGCCATCGCTAGCCGGCTTCGCAATCTCCCCGCCGATGGCGCGGAACGTGCATCCGGCAACGCCGTTCACCGGCATCGGCAATCATGCCGCGCCACCGGAGTCGATGATATGAGCGTCAAATCGCTGGACGATCTCTTTATCCATACGCTGAAAGACATCTACTATGCCGAGAAGCAGATCGTGAAATCGCTTCCGAAGATGTCGAAGAAAGCCACATCCGCGGATTTGAAAGCCGCCTTCGATGCCCATCTGGACGAAACGAAAGACCATGTGACGCGCCTCGAGAGCGTTTTCGAGGGGTTGGGCAAAAAGGCCTCGGCGGAAAAATGCGACGCGATCGAGGGCATCCTTGAGGAAGCAAAAGGGCTCATGGACGAGGTCGAGGATAGCGAGACCCTCGACGCGGCGATGCTGGCGGCAGCGCAGGCGGTCGAGCATTATGAAATCGCTCGCTATGGCACCCTGATCGCCTGGGCCGAGACGCTCGGGCACAAGGACGCCGCCAAGGTGCTGAAGGAAACCCTTGCGCAGGAAAAAGCGGCGGACGAGAAGCTGACCAAGATCGGCAGTGGAAAGGTCAACAAGAAGGCCGCGTAATCGCGAACCGCTCTGACGCGCGAACGGACCCCGCCCGCCAGCGGGGCCCGTTCGTGCCATCTGGTCTATTCCGCAAGGAGACCGCCAGCCAGCGCTGCGTCCAGTCGATCGACCGCGTTCGCCAGCTTCCCGTCGATGACCTGAAGCAGCATCGTCCAGTCGTCGTAGTGATGCAGCTCCGCCGCGCCGTCGGAAATGCCCCGCAGCCCAAGCATCGGCACCGCGAACCGCTGGCAGGCGCGCAGCACGGCGAAGGTTTCCATGTCGACCATGTCGGCGTCGATCGCCTCATAGCGCGGGCCGGAGACGATGTCGGACCCGGTCGAAAGCCTGGCCGCCGCGATGTCCGGTATCGGCGTCGGCAGCAACGTATGGATCGGATGGTCGACGAACGGCGTCACGCCCTTCTGAAATCCCAGCAGCGAGGCGTCGATATCGCGCCAGGCAACGGAAGCGACCTGATAGACCTCCCCCTGCTCCAGCGTCCGCGAGCCGGCCGAGCCGAGCGAGACGACCAGATCCGGCGGGTGGCCGGCCGCCTTCAGCGCGTTCAGGGCGACGCCGGTGCCCAGCGCCGCCTCGATCGGGCCGACGCCGGTCATCAGCGGCCGGATGCGGCGCCGCAAGGCCGGTCCGTACTCGGCCGCGGCGGCCATGACAAACAGCACCTTGCGGCCAGCCAGTTCGTCGGTGGCGAGGTCGCTTTGAGAGGGATCGAAATCGGTCATGGGCGGGTCCCCCGACAAGGCGCTCGATTGGCAGCCAACTCGCTCAGTTCAACCACCAGATCGCGCCGTTGAGAAGCAGCGCATAGGCGACCCAGGCGCCATAGGGCATGAACAAGAACGCCGCGGGGCGGTCATGGCGCAACGTGAGCGCGATGAAACCGACGATCGTCGCAAGCAGTGCCAGCATGACGAGGAGCGCGGCGCCGGGCCAATGCAGGACGAAGAACACCGGCGACCAGAGGAAATTGAACCCGATCTGCAGCCACCACACGCGCGAGGCCTGCAGTTCGCCGGCGTGCCAGACGCGCCAGCCGGCGATGCCGATCAGGATGTAGAGGATTGTCCAGGCCGGCGCGAACACCCAACTGGGCGGATTGAACCAGGCCTTGCTCAAGCCGGCATACCAATCGCCAGGGGCGGTGGCGACGCCGATCGCCGAGCCGCCGCCGACGGTGAGGATCAGGAACAGCGCCAGGACGAGATAGGGATGCCTCATGTCCGCTCCAGCACGGCGAAGAAGAAACCGTCGGTGCCGCTGGTTCTCGGCGTCAACGTCAAGGCCGTTCCGCCGCCGAGCGGCTTGGCCAGATACGCCCGCGGAGCCTCGGGAAGAGCCGTGTCCCATGCGGCCGTCGCGTCGGCCACCTTGAAGGTATCGTCCTGGCGATCCAGAAAGGCCGCGACGCGCGCCTCGTTTTCCGGGGGGAGCAGCGAACAGGTGACGTAGGCGAGCTGACCGCCCGGCTTGACGAAGCGCGCTGCCTGATCGAGCACCGCATCCTGCTCGGCCGTCCGCTTGTCGAGCTGCCGGTCGGACAACCGCCATTTGGCGTCCGGACGGCGCCGCCAGGTGCCGGTTCCCGTGCAGGGCGCGTCGACCAGAACGAGGTCCATGCGGCTTTCGAGGTCGGAAAGATCGTCGCGCGGCGCATGGATCTGAACGTTGCGGGCTTCGGCGCGCTTCAGCCGATCATGGATCGGCGCAAGCCGCTGGCGGTCTGAATCATAGGCATGAATCTGGCCGGTGTTCTCCATATTCGCGGCCAGCGCCAGCGACTTGCCGCCGGCTCCGGCGCAAAAATCCAGCACCTGCTGACCCGGCTGTGCTCCGGCCAGCAGCGACACGATCTGCGAGCCCTCGTCCTGGATCTCGAACCAGCCCTTCTGGAAGGCCGCCTCGACCTGGACGTTGGGATGACGGCCGGCGCCATCGACCGGCGCGATCCGCAGGCCATGCGGACTTATGGGTGACGGTTCGGCGGCAAAGGGCGCCAGCGCCTTCGCCAGTTTCTCGCGATCGACCTTCAGCGTGTTGACCCGCATGTCGAGCGGCGGGCGCGCGCTGAGGGCGGCGGCCTCGTCGGTCCAGCCCTCCCCGAATGCCGCCTCGAAATGCGGTGCCAGCCAATCCGGCACGTCGGCGCGCACGGCGCCGGGCGCGGTCGACAGGTCACGGGTGCGAAACGCCGCGAAAGCGTCGGCGGAGGGCATGTCCGGTGCGTAGCGGTCACCGTCGAGCGTCTTCGCCAAGTCTTTCACGTCCATCCGCAGGCCGTCGAGCACGGCGGCAAACACCAGCGCCCGGACGGAATCGTCCTCCATGCGCCAGCCGAGCGAGCGCTTCCTGCGCAGGACGTCGTAGACGATGTTGCCGATGGCGGCGCGGTCGCCGGAACCGGCGAAGCGATGGGACAGGCCCCAGTCCTTCAACGCGTCGGCGACGGGTCGGTGGCGCGCCGCGATATCCTCCAGAATTTCGATCGCCGCGGCGATCCGACCACCTAAACGCATGGCGAACTCCTATGGTCGGTGTGAGAATCGCTGCGGGC
>NZ_JADDXW010000015.1 GCF_017183135.1 Aurantimonas marina
CCTAGTAAGGCCATCAAATACGTTCTTTGCAGGCCGTGCCCGAAAATTTCCGGAGCACCGAGTACGCGGCCGTCCTTGAAGATTGTGCTAATCGTCGGTTCGCGTAAGATCAAAGTTTCTGGATTATCCCACTGAAGCGCGACATCGACTCTAGAGGTGGTAAGGGATTTAAAAAGCTTGTCAATATCGCCCCCGACATCTTTCAGGGCATCACCAGAATCCTCAATAGCTTTCTTTAGTTCTATGCCTGCATTATCTTGAATTTCTTTGATTTTTTCGGAAAAATTGTGTTTAGATCTGATTGCTAAAAGTATCAGCTTGGAAAAAGCGGAGTTTCGTAATTCAGAGGCCTCTGCGGAAACGTCTTTCACTGCTGGAACGTAAATCCAGTCAAGATGTCGTCGGATTTTATGTATTGGACCCGCCGCACCGTAAGCGTTTTCTTCGCTAGGAATTGCCACGTGTTCGGAATCCCTTTTCCCCTCAAAATCTCTCAGAGCAGCCTCGGCGTCACCCATGTTCTTCCAAGGTGGAAGGTGCGCGCCTTCTCCGCGAAGCCGCTCATAAATGGATTTCTTAGCAGTGGCATTGGGAGCCGCAAAGAAAGGAGCAAGTTGGGGCAAGCCGTATCGGACGCCTCGGCACTTGGTCGAGACACCGCCCGAGGCGGATCTCGACGCTACCAAATCAAATACGACGCGGCCGTTTCTAACGTAATGTGAGAGATCTGCGCATGCTTGTTCTGTGAGATCAGAGAATTCATATCGTATATGCAGATCAGCTTCACCTGCGTCGACATGAAAGTCAGCGCTCGCTAGCGTTGATCCGCGCACTGACTCGTCATAGAGCGCGGAAATCGCCGTAAGAATGGTCGACTTTCCGCAATTGTTCGGACCGACAAATGAGACGTAATCAGCCAGTTCGATTTCTTCTCTTCTAAAACAGCGGAAATTGGTAAATTGCAATTTATCAAGCTTCATGGTTGATCCGTAAAAATGTCCCTTATGTGTTCGTTATAGAATTGCCCTTTCGAACTCGATCTTAAAAGACCTTCGTATACATCTCGAGGTACGCCATAATACGTATATAAGCGTCCGGACGTGAAGACGATATCGAGTTCTTCGGAATGATCACGATATTCGACGTACGTCATCGCACTTGAGGAGACTGCAGGCATCCCTTGATCCTCCAGATGAATACACTGCTAGGGTGCACGATTCATTCCGTTTCGCCAAGGTTCAAAAAGGCATAGATCGAAAGCTGATCCTTTTCGATCAAATCGAACCATGCCGCCCCCTCAGCCCTCCGGCGCCATTCCCTCGGCCGGGTAGAGCTTGTCGAGCAGCGGCAAATGGGCGTCGCCGCGCTTGACGAGAAACTCCTTGAAGACGATGTCGGCCGGGGCGGCCATGCGCTCCTGGCGGCTGACCGCCTGCCATTGCCTCATGATCGGCAGGTCGGCGGCGTCGAGGATCACCAGTCGCGCCATCTCCACCTCGAAGGCGATGGTGTGGGCCGAGATGAAGGTGATGGCCTGCGCCTCATCCCAACGCGCAAATCCGGTTGAACGCGGCTCATGCCACGCTCGCCGTGGCACCGGCGCTGGCGCGCGAGGCGCTGGAAACAATCTCGGCGCGGTAGTCAGGACCGCAGGCAATGGATGCGGGAATGGCGATTCACATGCTCGACGACGGGCGGTTCGTGCCGAAGTGAGGGTCCAGCGCTCAAGAGGTACCTGACAGACGGCGCAGCCGAAGGCTGCGACCGTGACCCTCGCACCGATCCCGCCGAGCCTTCCGCCGCCCGCTGCGGGCGTCCGCCATCGCGGAACGGGAACCCGGCTCGTGCGTTCCGAGACGCAGACACGCAAAAGAACCAAGGAGCATGATCGTGGACAATGGACTTTCGATTCTCGGGACACTCACCGACACCGCCGCAGACAGCGCGTTGGGGTACGAGACCGCCGCCGAGAAGGCCAGGAACCCGGGCCTGAAACAGACCCTTCGCGAGCAGGCGACCAAACGCCGCGAGACCGTGCGCATGCTGAACGACGAAATCGTTCGTCTCGGTGGCGACAGACGCGAAAAGGGCAGCACCCTGGGTGCCGCGCACCGTGCCTTCACCAGCCTGGCGGACGCGTTCCAGGACAGCGACAAGGCGGCGGCAGAGCGGGTGGAAGAGGGCGAGGACTACATCGCCAAGAAGTTCCAGGAGGCGCTGGAACGCTCGGACCTGGCCCCCGAGACCCGGAGCGTGGTCGAACGCGCGCATGCCGAGATCAGCGCCGGCGAGCGGCTGGCCGATCGGCTGGAAAAGCAGTTCGACTGACACGAAGGTCCCGGTGGAGACGAGGCTGGCGAGGGCGCATCGCCCTCGCCAGCCCGCGGGAGCGGCTTCCCGAAAAGCGAAGTCGGGCGCGTCGCTGACGCTCCCGCTTCCTCCCAGCGCAATTCAGGTCGGTCTTGCGCAAGCGGGCGGCAAGCCTGCCGCGCGCGACCGGACCGGAGCGGGGATGCCGCTGCCAGATATGCCATTACCGAATACGCGTCCGGTCGCTGCTCCCATGTGACGAAGCGGCCTCCTCAGCCCTCGGCCACCAGCCCCTCGGCCGGGTAGAGCTTGCCGAGCAGTGGCAGATGGGCGGCGCCGCGCTTGATGAGAAACTCCTTGAAAGCGATCTCGGCCGGGGCGGCCATGCGCTCCTTGCGGCAGACCGCGAACCACTGCCGGCGAATCGGCAGATGCGCCACGTCGAGGACGACCAGCCGCCCCATCTCCACCTCGAAGGCAATCGTGTGGGCCGATATGAAGGCGATGCCGAGCCCGGCCATCACCGCCTGCTTGATGGTCTCGTTGGAGCCCATCTCGACGCTGACCTCGTCCAGCTCGCCGGGATGGCCGGCGAAGAATCCCTCCAGCGAGGCGCGGGTGCCAGAGCCGGGCTCGCGAATGATGATGGTTTCCTTCAAGAGCCGCGCCCGGTCGATGTCGCGGGCCCTGGCGAGGGGATGCCCGGGGGCCGCGATCATCACCAGCGGATGGTCGCCGAACACCATCGCGTCGACCGGAAACTCGATCGGCGGCCGCCCCATCAGCGCGATGTCGAGCTGATAGGATTTCAGATCCCGGATGATCTCCAACCGGTTGCCGACGATCAGCTTGATCTCGATGTCGGGGTATTCGCGCCGGAACGCGGCGATCAGCCGGGGCGCGAAATATTTCGCCGTCGACAGGACGCCGAGCCGGATCGTGCCCGAGCGCACGCCCTTGATCGCCAGGATCTCGTCGGAGAGCGCCCGGAGCGTCGTTTCGATGGCATTGGCGGCGTCCAGCACCGCCGCACCCGCAACGGTCAGGCGCATGCCCTCGCGGGTGCGGTCGAACAATGCCAGTCCGCAATCGTCTTCCAGCTGCTTTAGCTGTAATGTCACCGCCGGCGCGGTGAGGCCGAGCTGCCGGGAGGCGGCGGCGATCGTCCCGTGCTGGTCGATCGCCTGGATCGATCGCAGCTGTCGCAATGTGAGGTTACGCATAACCGATCCATAATTTAATTTATCGATCGGGTAAAGATAATGAATTTTACTTAGCTACGAGCGCCATCCAACATCCTTCCAACGACGGGTGAACGGCGACGCGGAGCTTCGACGCCACCCAGGAGGAAACCATGCCCTCGTCTCTCGACGCCTATCTTCAGTCCGCCGCGGGCTCCGACCCGACCCGCGAAACGGTCGCCGAAACGGTCCGTCAGCTCTGCTCGGCCGCGATCAAGCTGCGCGACACGATCATCGCCGGCGGCGGCGACAATCTCGGCTCGTCGCGCGAGGCGACCAACGCCGGCGGCGATGTGCAGAAGGAACTCGACGTCGTCGCCGACCGGCTGTTCATGGACGCGGCGAAGGCGTCGGCCATCGCCTTCTACGGTTCGGAGGAACAGGACGAGCCGGTGACGCTCGACCCGGCCGGGACGCTCGCTCTGGCGATCGATCCGCTGGACGGCTCGTCCAACATCGACACCAATGTGTCGGTCGGCACGATCTTCTCGATCCTGCCGGTGACTGAGGAACACAGGGCGGACCCGGGCTCGGTGTTCCGGCAGCCGGGCTCGCGCCAACTGGGCGCCGGCTTCTTCATCTACGGGCCGCAACTCTTGCTGGTGCTGTCGCTCGGTAACGGCACGGCGGTCTTCATCTTCTCGCCCGGCGCCAGCGGCTTCGTCGAGCTGAAGGGGGCGGTGGAGATTCCGGACCGGACCAGCGAGTTCGCCATCAACGCGTCGAACTATCGGCACTGGGACCCGCAGATCCGCAACTATATCGACGATTGCCTCGCCGGCGCGGAGGGGCCGCGCGAGCGCGAGTTCAACATGCGCTGGATCGCCTCGATGGTCGCCGACGGCTACCGCATCCTGGTGCGCGGCGGCATCTTTCTGTATCCGGGCGACGCGCGGAAGGGCTATGCCAAGGGCCGGCTGCGGCTGGTCTACGAGGCCAATCCGGTCGCCTTCTGCGTCGAGAACGCCGGGGGGAAGGCGACCGACGGCATCAACCGCATTCTGGACATCGTGCCGGAGGGGCTGCATGCGCGCACGCCGCTGGTGTTCGGCTCGCGGCGCGAGGTCGAACGGGTCGGCCGCTACATCGCCGATCCGGCGGCGCTGAGCGAGCGCTCGCCACTGTTCGGCAAGCGCAGCCTGTTCAGAGCCTGAGGGAAGAAAGGACCCGAAGCGGGAGTGCTTCGGGTCCGGGAGGAGACACTAAAACATGTCGGCCAAGCATCCGATCATCGCCATTACCGGCTCGTCCGGCGCCGGGACGACGTCGGTGAAGAACATCTTCGACCAGATCTTCCGCCGCGAGGAGGTCAAGGCGGTGTTCATCGAGGGCGACGCGTTCCATCGCTACGACCGGCAGGCGATGAAGGACAAGATGGCCGAGGAGGAGCGCAACGGTAACCGCAACTTCTCGCATTTCAGCCCCGAGGCGAACATCCTCGACAAGCTGCAGGAGGTGTTTTCCGACTATGGCCGCAAGGGCGGTGGCGAGACCCGACACTACATTCACGACGATGCCGAGGCGAAGCTCTATGGCGCGGCGCCCGGCACGTTCTCGGACTGGGCGGGACTGGAAGAGGGCAGCGACCTTCTATTTTACGAGGGCCTGCATGGCTGCGTGAAGACCGACACGGTCGATCTTGCCGTGCTCGCCGATCTTAAGATCGGCGTGGTGCCGGTGATCAATCTCGAATGGATCCAGAAGATCCACCGCGACAAGGCCTCGCGCGGCTATTCCACCGAGGCGGTGATGGACGTGATCCTGCGCCGCATGCCGGACTATGTGAAATACATCTGCCCGCAATTCGCCCGCACCAACATCAACTTCCAGCGCGTGCCGATCGTCGACACGTCCGACCCGTTCATCGCGCGCTGGATCCCGACAGCGGACGAATCAATGATTGTCATCCGCTTCGCCAACCCGCGCGGCATCGACTTTCCGTATCTCCTGTCGATGATCCCCGGCAGCTTCATGTCGCGCGCCAATTCCATCGTCGCCCCGGGCAACAAGCTCGACATCGCCATGCAACTCATCCTGACGCCGCTGATCATGCAACTGATGGAAAAGAAACGCCGCGCGTCCTGAGCGCTGGTCGACGGGCTCGCCCGTCGACCAGGACCGACGCGGCCCGTATCAAGGAGACCAGACCCTTATGGCCAAGATCACCCTCCGCCAGCTTCTCGATCACGCCGCCGAGAACGACTACGGCGTTCCCGCCTTCAATATCAACAACATGGAGCAGGGACTGGCGATCATGGAGGCGGCCGCCAAGAGCGACGCCCCGGTGATCATGCAGGCCTCACGCGGGGCGCGCTCCTACGCCAAGGACATCATGCTGTCGAAGATGATGGACGCGCTGGTCGAGATGTTTCCGCAGATCCCGGTCTGCATCCACCAGGACCACGGCAACAACGAGCAGACCTGTCTGTCGGCGATTCGCCACGGCTTTACCTCGGTGATGATGGACGGTTCGCTGGAAGCCGACATGACCACGCCCGCCTCCTACGACTACAATGTCGACATCACCGAGCGGGTAACCCGGATGGCCCATTGGGTCGGCGCCTCGGTCGAGGGCGAACTCGGCGTGCTTGGCTCGCTGGAGACCGGCGAAGGCGAGAAGGAGGATGGCGTCGGCTTCGAGGGCAAGCTGGAAACCGACCAGCTTCTGACCGACCCGGAGCAGGCCGTCGACTTCGTCCGCCGGACCAAGGTGGATGCGCTCGCCATCGCCATGGGTACCTCGCACGGCGCGTATAAGTTCACCCGCAAGCCCGACGGCGAGATCCTCGCCATGCACATCATTGAGGCGATCCACCAGAAGCTGCCGAACACGCATCTGGTCATGCACGGCTCCTCCTCGGTGCCGGAGGACCTGCAGGCGATCATCAACAAATATGGCGGCAAGATGCGCGAGACCTACGGCGTACCGGTCGAGGAGATCGTCCGCGGCATCAGGCACGGCGTCCGCAAGGTCAATATCGACACCGACTGCCGCATGGCGATGACCGGCCAGTTCCGCCGGGTGGCGATTGAAAAGCCGGAGGAGTTCGATCCGCGCAAGTTCCTGGTGCCGGCGATGGACGCGCTGAAGACGCTCTGCCTCGACCGGTACGAGCGCTTCGGCTGTGCCGGTCAGGCGGGCAAGATCCGGCCGCTGTCGCTCGACGCCATGGCGGCGCGCTACGCCAAGGGCGAACTCGAACCGCGCATCGCAGTGCGCCAGGCCGCCGAGTAGGGCGGGCCGTCACCTGGCCGGTTGATCGGCCGGGCGGCAAACGAACCGAGACAAAGCTGAATCACAACGGCGCGAGGCACCCCTCGCGGCGAACGGAGAAGTCGTGCCGAAATTTGCCGAGCTGGCGATGGCACCCAACCAGGGATCCAGGAAGGAGAGCGCTATGCAACAGGCCTCGCAGACCATCAAGGGCAAGGACCGCTATAAGTCCGGCGTCATGGAATACCGCAAGATGGGTTATTGGGAGCCCGACTACGAGCCGAAGGAAACCGACGTCATCGCCTGTTTCCGGATCATCCCCCAGGACGGGGTGGATCCGATCGAGGCGGCCGCCGCCGTGGCGGGCGAAAGCTCCACGGCCACATGGACCGTGGTGTGGACCGATCGGCTGACGGCGGCGGAAAAGTACCGCGCCAAGGCGTATCGCGTCGACCAGGTGCCGAACACCGAGGATCAATATTTCGCCTATATCGCCTACGATCTCGACCTGTTCGAATCCGGCTCGATCGCCAACCTCACCGCCTCGATCATCGGCAACGTCTTCGGCTTCAAGCCGCTGAAAGGGCTACGGCTCGAGGACATGCGGCTGCCGACCGCCTATGTGAAGACGTTCCAGGGGCCGGCGACCGGCATCGTCGTCGAGCGCGAGCGCCTCGACAAGTTCGGACGGCCGCTGCTCGGCGCGACGGTGAAGCCGAAGCTCGGTCTTTCCGGGCGCAATTACGGCCGCGTCGTCTACGAGGCGCTGAAGGGCGGACTCGACTTCACCAAGGACGACGAGAACATCAACTCGCAGCCCTTCATGGATTGGCGCGAGCGCTTTCTCTACTGCATGGAGGCGGTCAACAAGGCGCAGGCCGCCACCGGCGAGATCAAGGGCAGCTATCTCAACGTCACCGCTGCGACCATGGAGGATATGTACGAGCGCGCCGAGTTCGCCAAGGAGCTCGGGTCGAGCATCATCATGATCGACCTGGTCATCGGCTGGACGGCGATACAGTCGATGGCCAAGTGGGCACGCCGCAACAACATGATCCTGCACCTGCACCGCGCCGGCCACTCGACCTATACGCGCCAGAAGACCCACGGCGTGTCGTTCCGTGTCATCGCCAAATGGTCGCGTCTGGCCGGTGTCGACCACATCCATGCCGGCACGGTCGTCGGCAAGCTGGAGGGCGATCCGGCGACGACCAAGGGCTATTACGACATCTGCCGCGACGAGTTCACGTCGAAGAAGCTGGAGAACGGCATCTTCTTCGACCAGCCCTGGGCCTCGCTGAACAAGATGATGCCGGTCGCCTCAGGCGGCATCCACGCCGGCCAGATGCACCAGCTGATCGACCTTCTGGGCGAGGACGTCGTCTTGCAGTTCGGTGGTGGCACGATCGGTCACCCGATGGGCATCGCCGCCGGCGCGACGGCCAATCGCGTGGCGCTCGAATGCATGATCCTCGCCCGTAACGAGGGCCGCGACATCGTCAACGAGGGGCCGGACATCCTCAACGAGGCGGCGAAAAGCTGCACGCCGTTGAAACAGGCGCTCGATACCTGGAAGGACGTGACCTTCAACTACACCTCGACCGACTCGCCCGATTACCAGGTGACGGCGACGGCTTCGGCCTGAGCCGCCCAGGGCGGAGCGCGCCTCCTCTTCCGCGCTCCGCCCGTCATCATTCCCTCACAGCGGCCGCCCCGGCGCGCAGCGCCGCTCGCCGCCAGACTAAGGAACTCGATCCATGCGCATCACCCAGGGAGCCTTTTCGTTCCTGCCCGATCTCACCGACGAGCAGATCACCAGCCAGGTGCAATACTGTCTCGACAATGGTTGGGCGGTGAATCTGGAATATACCGACGACCCGCATCCGCGAAACACCTATTGGGACATGTGGGGCCATCCGATGTTCGACATCGCGGACGCGGCCGGTGTCATGATGGAGCTGACGGCGTGCCGCAAGGCCCATGGCGACCGCTACATCCGCATGTCGGCTTTCGATTCCAGCCATGGCTGGGAATCGGTGAAGCTCAGCTTCATCGTCAACCGGCCGAAGGAAGAGCCCGGCTTCCGCCTGCGCCGGCAGGAGATGGAAGGCCGCAACATCCGCTACACCACCGAGACCTACGCCACCGACAAGCCGGAAGGCGAACGGTACGCGGTGTAATCACCCCAGCCACCGTCATCCTCGGGACGGAGCCCGAGGATGACGAAGCGTCGGGGTCAGCGGCCTTTCTGTAAGGATAGCGCGGCCGCAGCCGCTGCGCTCAAGGCGCAAACCCAAGCAAACGGGAGGTCACCCAATGAGCTACCTCGACGAATTGAACAAAGGCGGAAAGTCCGACCGCGAAACCGCGCCCTCGACGACGACGGCGGAGCCGCAAGCAGCCGCGATTGGTGACAACGCTGACGAAACCGCCCCCATAACCGTCGACCTCAGGCGCGAATACGAGGATGCCGGCGTCAGGGAGGTGCTGGACGAACTCGATCGCGATCTCATCGGCCTCGCTCCGGTGAAGAAGCGGATTCGCGAGACCGCGGCGCTGCTTCTGGTCGAGCGGGCCCGCCGCCGGCTTGGCCTCGCCCACGAGACGCCGACGCTGCACATGAGCTTCACCGGCAATCCCGGCACCGGCAAGACGACGGTGGCGATGAAGATGGCGAACCTCCTCCATCGCCTCGGCTACATCCGCAAGGGCCATCTCGTCTCGGTCACCCGGGACGACCTCGTCGGCCAATATATCGGCCACACCGCGCCGAAGACCAAGGACATCCTCAAGAAGGCGATGGGCGGCGTCCTCTTCATCGACGAGGCCTATTATCTCTACCGTCCGGAGAACGAGCGCGACTACGGGCAGGAGGCGATCGAGATCCTGTTGCAGGTGATGGAGAACCAGCGCGACGACCTCGTCGTCATCCTCGCCGGCTATGCCGACCGGATGGACAAATTCTTCGAGTCGAACCCGGGATTTCGCTCGCGCATCGCCCACCACATCGACTTTCCCGACTATTCGAACGACGAGCTTTTGCGCATTTCGGTCGGCATGCTGGAGCGGCAGAACTATCACCTCGCCGACGAAGCGAAGGCGGTGCTGGCGCGTTATATCGAGCGGCGCCGGGCCCAGCCGCATTTCGCCAATGCCCGCTCGATCCGCAACGCGCTCGATCGGGCGCGGCTCAGACAGGCCAACCGGCTGTTCGAAACCGCCGAAAGTCCCTTGAATGCCGAGAAGCTTTCGCGCATCGAGGCGGAAGACATTTCCGCCAGCCGGGTCTTCAACGAACCGCCCGGCCGGGACGACGCCAGCACGCAGGAGACCCCATGACCAAGTCTGTCATCATCGCACCCTCGATCCTCTCGGCGGACTTCGCGCGCCTTGGCGAAGAGGTCGCGGCGGTCGACAAGGCCGGCGCCGACTGGATCCATCTCGATGTGATGGACGGGCACTACGTACCGAACATCACCTTTGGCCCGCCAGTGATCAAGGCGGTACGGACTTCGTCGAAGAAGGTGTTCGACTGCCATTTGATGATCGAGCCGTGCGACCCGTATCTGGAAGCCTTCGCCGAGGCTGGCTGCGATATCATCACGGTCCATGCCGAGGCGACTAGACATCTCGACCGCTCGCTGCAGGCGATCCGCGCGCTCGGCAAGAAGGCCGGCGTCTCGCTCAATCCGTCAACGCCGGAAAGCGTCATCCAGTACGTGCTCGACCGGCTCGACCTCGTCCTCCTGATGACGGTCAATCCGGGTTTCGGCGGGCAGGCCTTCATTCCCTCGGTCATCGACAAGGTGCGGCGGGTCAAGGCGATGATCGGCGACCGCGACATCCATATCGAGATCGACGGCGGCGTGACCTCCGAGACGGCCCCGCTGGTGGTCGAGGCCGGCGCCGACGTGCTCGTCGCCGGCTCGGCGATCTTCAAGGGCGGCACGCCGGCGCACTACGAAGCCAACATGAAGGCGATACGGGATGCGGCGGGGGGATGACGTCCATAAAGAAATCACGCGCCCGCAATTCACCTAGCTTCCGCGTCGCGCCTCGACATAGCTGCGCAAGACTGCGTTCATCCGGGTCAGATGGCCTTTGCCTTGCGCCTTGAAGAAATCCAGCACATCGGCATCGACCCGCAGATGCACAGACTTCTTGGGCTCCGGCTGAACGATTTTCGCCTTGTCCCAGAAATCCTGGCCGAGGTCCGGAGCGTCCGGCGCATCAGCTCTCGTTCGGCCCTTTCGTCCGCGCAGCTCGCCGAGCGATACTCTTGTCGTAACGGTCTCGGTCATTTCTGCCCGCCTTCCTCGCCGAAATGAGGCGTCTCGTTTCGTTTCGAAATGTGTAGATCACGACGTAAATGCTGACCGTCGTGCCTCCCGATGGCGCGAATTCGGATTTCACCATTGTCCGCGCGATCGTCTATCGCTTCAACGGTGGATCCAGCGAAGATTTGCGCGGCATCGATAAAGTCGACACCGTGCTTATCGAGATGGACGCAGCCTTCGTATCATCCCATTCGAACTCGATGGATGGACCCTCCGCCGAAGTTTGGATAATACACGAATTGTGTACCCATCCGCAAGCGTCGCGCCCCTCCCGCCCTTGAAGCGCTGCCCTCAGCCTTCTAGACCTGTTCTCGGCAGCGGCGCACTCCAGCCGCGGCAGGGGAGGAGACGCCGGTGGATTTCGCGCTGAGCGACGAGCAGGGCCAGATCTTCGCGGTGGCGCGGGATTTCGCCACCCAGAAGATGGCGCCCCACGCGGCAAGCTGGGAGGAAGACAAGGCGTTGCCGCGCGACGTGCTTGTCGAACTCGCCGGCCTCGGCATGGCGGCGATCGTCGTGCGCGACGATTACGGCTCGGGTCTCGCGCGGCTCGACGCGGCGCTGATCTTCGAGGCGCTGTCCTATGGCGACCCGTCGGTGGCAGCGTTCCTGTCGATCCACAACATGGTCGCCTGGATGGTCGACGCGTTCGGGACCGAGGAGCAGCGGGCCGAATGGTTGCCGAAGCTCGGCAGTATGGACAAGGTGGCGAGCTACTGCCTGACCGAGCCGGGTTCTGGCTCCGACGCGGCGGCGCTTCGCACCAGCGCCAAGCCCGACGGCAATGGCTATGTCCTGAACGGCACCAAGAGCTTCATTTCGGGCGCGGGCTTTTCCGACCTCTATGTCGTCATGGCGCGGACCGGCGAGGCGGGGCCGAGGGGGATTTCGGCGATCCTGGTCGAAGAGGGCACCGAGGGCCTCTCCTTCGGGGCGCAGGAAAAGAAGATGGGCTGGATCGCCCAGCCGACCGCCGAAGTGCGTTTCGAGGACTGCAAGGTGCCGGGCGGCGCGCTGCTCGGCGAGGAGGGCAAGGGCTTTGCCTATGCCATGATGGGGCTCGACAGCGGAAGGCTGAACATTTCCGCCTGCGCGCTGGGGGCGGCACAGGCGGCGCTCGACAAGTCGGTCGCCTACATGAAGGAGCGCAAGGCCTTCGGCAAGAATCTGACCGAGTTCCAGGCGTTGCAGTTCCGGCTCGCCGACATGGAGACCGAGTTGCAGGCGGCGCGCATCTTCCTGCGTCAGGCGGCGTGGAAGCTGGACACCAAGGCGCCCGACGCGACCAAGCATTGCGCCATGGCCAAGCGCTTCGTCACCGATACCAGCTTCAACGTCGCCAACATGGCGCTGCAACTGCATGGCGGCTACGGCTATCTCGCCGACTACGGCATCGAGAAGATTGTCCGGGATCTACGCGTCCACCAGATCCTCGAGGGCACCAACGAGATCATGCGGATGATCACCGCCCGCGCGCTTCTGGCCGAGCACGGGTGAGCGCGATGCGGGACGAGACGATGAGCGACGACGTGCTGATCCGGGTCGAGGGTTGGGCCGGGCGGATCACGCTGAACCGGCCGAAGGCGCTGAACGCGCTGACCTGGGAGATGGCGCGGGCGATCGAGGCGGCGTTGCGCGACTGGGCGGCGGATGATGCCGTGGCGCTGGTGATCATCGATGCGACCGGCGAGCGGGCATTTTGCGCCGGCGGCGATATCGCCGAGCTCTACCAGTACGGTCGTGCCGGCGATTTCGCCTATGGCCAGCGCTTCTGGGCCGAGGAATATTGCCTGAACCGGCTGATCGCCCATTACGACAAGCCTTATGTCGCGCTGATGGACGGCATCGTCATGGGCGGCGGCGTCGGGCTGGCGGCCCATGGCGGCCATCGCATCGTCACCGAGCGCTCGATGGTGGCGATGCCCGAATGCGGCATCGGTCTGGTGCCCGATGTCGGCGGCTCGCTGATCCTGGCGACGGCGCCGGGGCGGCTGGGGGAATATATCGGCACGACCGGTTTTCGCATGGGGTCGGCGGACGCGATCCTCGCCGGCTTCGCGGATGTCTGCGTGCCGTCCGAACGCTTGGCCGACCTCGTCGATCGGCTGATCGAGACAGGCGATGCCGCAACGATCGATGCCTTCGCCGAGACGCCGCCCGAAGGTGAGCTGGCCGGGCGGCGTGACGCGATCGACCAGTTGTTTGGCGGCCCGTCCGCCGCCGCGATCGTCGCGGCGCTGGAGGCGGATGGCAGCGAATTCGCCAAAACGACTTTGAAGGCGATCCGGCGCGGCTCGCCGATCTCGGTGGCGGCGACGCTGGCGATCCTGCGCGCGGTGCGCGACGATCCGACGATCGAGAACGCGCTCGCCCGCGAGTACCGTTTCACCTTCCGCAGCCAGGAACAAGGCGACTTCCTCGAAGGCATTCGCGCGGCGGTGATCGATAAGGACCGCCAGCCGCAATGGTCGGTGGCGCGGATCGAGGACCTGCCGCAGGAGCGGGTGGACGCGATCCTGGCGCCGCTCGGCGACGACGAACTCACGTGGGAGGATCAAGCATGAGGATCGGTTTCATCGGTCTCGGTAATATGGGCGCGCCGATGGCGAAAAACCTCGCCAAGGCGGGCCACGATGTGACCGGCTTCGACCCGGCCGGCGTCTCGGTCGACGGCGTTGCGGCAGGCGGCTCCCTGAATGAGGCGGTGCGGGGCATGGACGCCATCATCACCATGCTGCCCAATGGCGAGATCGTCCGCGCCGTGCATGGCGACATCGTCAAGGTCGCCGACAAGGGCGCGCTGATCATCGATTGCTCGACGGTCGACGTCGACAGTGCCCGCGCGGTCCACACGCTGGCCGAAGCGGCGGGGCTCCTGTCGCTCGACGCGCCGGTCTCCGGCGGCACCGGCGGGGCGGAGGCCGGCACGCTGACCTTCATGGTCGGCGGCGGCGAGGACGCCTTCGCCAAGGGCAAGGCGCTGTTCGACATCATGGGCCAGAAGGCGGTGTATTGCGGCGCGGCGGGCGCCGGACAGGCCGCGAAGATCTGCAACAACATGATCCTCGGCATTTCCATGATCGGCGTCTGCGAGGCGTTTCATCTCGCCGACAAGCTCGGCCTCGACCGGCAGGCGATGTTCGACGTCGCCTCGACTTCGTCCGGCTCGTGCTGGTCGATCAACACCTATTGCCCGGCGCCGGGCATCGGCCCGAAGAGCCCGGCCGACAACGACTACAAGCCAGGTTTTGCCGCCGAGCTGATGCTGAAGGATCTGAACCTGTCGCAGGAGGCGGCCGAAAGCGCCGGCGCGACCACCGAACTCGGCGGCCACGCCCGCGACATCTACGACGCCTTCGTCGCCGCGGGCGGCAAGGGCCGCGATTTCTCGGCGATTCTGGACAAGCTGTCGAAGGACTGAAGCGCGTGGAAAGGCCCGGCCATCCTTGCGTGCCGCCGCTCGACCTCGCTATCGACGAGGCAATGCGCGACCTCGTCGCCCGCAAGACGCGCTCGATGGAGGACACATGGTACTGACAACGAGGCCCATTCCACAAACGATGCACGGCGTCTTGCTGACCGGCCATGGAGGGCTGGACAAGCTCGATTACCGCACCGATCTCGCCGTGCCGCGGCCGGGCGCCGGAGAGGTCCTGATCCGCGTCCACGCGGCCGGAATCAACAACACCGACATCAACACCCGCACGGGCTGGTATTCCAAGGCCGTCACCGGGGCGAGCGGCGACGAAGGCGGGACCGGAGAGGCCAAGGATGCCTCCTGGTCAGGCACGCCGCTGCAACTGCCCCGCATACAGGGCGCGGATTGCTGCGGGACGATCGTCGCGGTCGGCGAGGGGGTGGACGAGGCACGGGTCGGAGAACGGGTCATTGTGGCCAGCATGCAGGCCTCGCTCGGAGACGGCGGAGCCTTCGACCTGGGAACGTTGGGTTCGGAACGCGACGGTGCCTTCGCGCAATATTGCATCGCCATCGCGGTCGAGACCCATGCCGTCGATACCGATCTGAGCGACATCGAACTCGGGGCGATCCCCTGCGCCTTCTCGACCGCCGAGGGCATGCTTCAGCGGGCCGGCGTAACCGGGGCGGATCGGGTCTTCGTCACCGGAGCGTCCGGCGGCGTGGGCATGGCCGCTGTTCAGCTGGCGCGGTTGCGGGGCGCGCGAATCGTTGCGCAGGCGAGTGCATCCAAGGCTGAAGCGGTTCGCGAGGCTGGCGCGGATGACGTCGTCGACCGCGACGCCGATCTGCTGATGCACCCTGGCGCACAGAGCATCGACGTGGTGATCGATGTGGTGGCCGGACCGGGGTTTGCGACCTCGATTGCGCTGCTGAAGCGCGGCGGCCGCTACGTGACCGCCGGCGCGATCGCCGGCCCCATGGTCGCGCTCGACGTCCGCGATCTGTATCTGAAGGATCTTTCCCTTTTCGGCAGCACGTTCCAGCCGCCATCCGTCTTCGCGGCGATCATCGAATACGTGAATTCTGGCCGGCTGCGGCCGATGGTGTCCAAGACCTACCCGCTCGCGGATATCCGCGCCGCGCAGGACGCCTTCATGGCCAAGACCTATGCGGGCAAGATCGTCCTCCTGCCGCCGGCTGACGAGGCGTGAAGAGCACCGCTTCCAGCGTCGAACAAGTCGCCATTTCGCCGGCGGGACGGCAGGGGGCGATCGCCGCGCGCAATATCCACGCGGCGATCCATGACCGTCTGCGCTACAGCCGGCTGATCTGAGGGGGCCGTAGCGGTCTGATCGAGGTGCTTACTTGCCGTCGATCTCCGGCGTTGCCTTCGGTCCGCCTTCCAAGTCGGCGATCAGCGCCTTCATTTCGGCGATTTCGAGGACCTGCGCCTTGATGATCTCGTCGGCGAGCTTGCGGACGCGCGGATCGGAAATCTGCGCCCGCTCGCTGGTCAGGATGGCGATGGAATGGTGCGGAATCATCGCTTCCATGTAATCCACGTCGTCGACGGTCACCTGGCTTCGGACAAGATAGAGAACGGCGGCGAAGGCCAGGAAGGCACCGAAGAAGATGCCGATATTCGCGCCCTTGTTGGGGAACATTCCGATCATATAGGCCAGCATCACGACGACCATCGTTGTTCCCATCAACAAGGCGACGTAGCCGCGCGTCTCGCTGAAGAACGCATGATCGATGATGTCGTAGCTCTCGAGATAGGTAATTCCGAACATCAGAACGACGGATGTTGCGACCATGAGGAACAGTTTAAGATAGGGAGACATAGGTTATTCACCTTCTACTTCGAGGATGCAAGGAGATGGCCGTCAACTAGGTGGATTATCGGGCGTCAAGATGGACTGACCTGAGCCTGAGCGCGTTGCCGATGACCGAGACCGACGAAAGGCTCATCGCGGCAGCGGCAAACACCGGCGAGATCAGGATGCCGAGGAAGGGATAGAGGATCCCCGCCGCCACCGGCACGCCGGCGGTATTGTAGATCATTGCGAAGAACAGGTTCTGCTTGATATTGCGCATGGTCGCCTGCGACAGCCGGCGGGCCCGCACGATGCCGTCGAGATTGCCCTTGACCAGAGTGATGCCGGCGCTCTCGATGGCGACGTCGGCGCCGGTGCCCATGGCGATGCCGACATCGGCCTGGGCCAGCGCCGGCGCATCGTTGACGCCGTCACCGGCCATCGCCACCTTGTGTCCCTCCGACTGCATTTCCTTGATGATGCGGGCCTTGTCCTCCGGCAGCACCTCGGCGCGGATTTCGTCGATGCCGAGCCGGCCGGCGATCGCCTTGGCCGTGCGCTCGTTGTCGCCGGTCGCCATGACGATGCGGAATCCCTCCGCATGCAGCGCCTTGATCGCCGCCGGCGTCGTCTCCTTCATCGGGTCGGCGACGCTGACGAGACCCGTGATCTCGCCGTCGACGACGATGAACATCACCGTCTCGCCCTGATCGCGCCGGGCGTTGGCGGACTCGATCAGCGCCGCGCCGTTGAGGCCAAGCTCCTGCATCAATCGGGCGTTGCCGAGCGCCACGGCCTTGCCGTCGACGATACCCTTCACGCCCATGCCGGTGATCGCCTCGAAGTCGGTCGCCGGGGTGAGGGCGGCGCCGCGCTCCTCGGCCCCGGCGACGATCGCCTCGGCCAGCGGATGTTCCGATCCGCGCTCCAGCGAAGCGGCGAGGCGCAGCACCTCGGCCTCGTCATGGCCGGATTCCGGCAGCACCGCGACCAGCCGCGGCTTGCCTTCGGTCAGCGTGCCGGTCTTGTCGACGATCAGCGTGTCGACCTTGGCGAAGCGCTCCAACGCCTCGGCGTTCTTGATCAGGACGCCAGCCTGGGCGCCGCGACCCGTTGCGGTCATGATCGACATCGGGGTGGCAAGGCCGAGCGCGCAGGGGCAGGCGATAATCAATACCGCGACCGCCGAGACCAGCGCATAGGCCAGCGCCGGCTCGGGTCCCCAGATCGCCCAGGCGATGAACGATAGAATTGCGACTCCGATGACCGCCGGCACGAAGTAACCCGCCACCGCATCGGCCAGTTTCTGGATCGGCGCGCGCGAGCGCTGGGCATTGGCCACCATCTCGACGATCTGACTGAGCATCGTGTCCTTGCCGACGCGCTTCGCTTCGATCACCAGGCTGCCGTTCTTGTTGATGGTGGCGCCGGTGACCTTGTCTCCGGGCGTCTTCTCCACCGGGATCGGCTCGCCGGTGAGCATCGATTCGTCGATCGAGGAGCGGCCGTCGACGACTTCGCCGTCCACTGGCACCTTGTCGCCGGGGCGCACGCGCAGCCGGTCGCCGAGCGCGACGTTTTCGAGCGGAATTTCCTCCTCGGTGCCGTCCGGACGGATCACCCGCGCGGTCTTGGCGGCGAGATCGAGCAATGCGCGGATGGCGGAACCGGTGCGCTCGCGCGCCCTGAGTTCCAGAATCTGGCCGAGCAGGACCAGCACGACGATCACCGCGCCGGCTTCGAAATAGACGCCGACGGTGCCGTCGGCGGTGCGGAAGCCGGCCGGGAAGATCTGCGGGAACAGGACGGCGACGACACTGAACAGATACGCCGCCAAGACGCCCATGCCGATCAGGCTGAACATGTTGAGGTTCATCGTCTTGAACGACTTGTAGCCTCGCACCAGAAACGGCCAGCCGGCCCACAGGATCACCGGCGTGGCCAAGACCAGCTCGATCCAGGCCGCCACATACTCGCCCGTCCAGCCGCGCACGGCGAGGCCAACATATTCGCCCATCGCCACGACCAGAAGCGGCACGGTGAGGATGCCGCCGATCCAAAAGCGGCGGGTGAAATCCACCAGCTCCGGATTAGGCCCTTCCTCGCCGGTTGGAACGCCCATCGGCTCCAGCGCCATGCCGCAGATCGGACAGTCGTCGGGATGATCCTCGACGATCTCGGGATGCATCGGGCAGGTGTACAGTGTCCCCTCGGGCATCGGCTCGGGCGCGGGACGGTCGCCGAGATATTTCTCGGGCTCGGCCTCGAATTTCTCATGGCAGCGCTCGGAGCAGAAATAGAATCGCTCGCCCTGATGCTTGGCCATGTGCCTGGCGCTGGCCCGCTCTACGGTCATGCCGCAGACCGGATCCTTGGCGGTGACATAGTCCTCGGGCGCCGCCTCGAACTTCTTGCGGCAACCCTCGGAGCAGAAGTGGAACGTATGGCCGTCGTGGACCGCCGTTGGCTTGCCGGCCTCGGGGTCGACCGTCATGCCGCAGACCGGATCGCGGAACAGGACGGGGTCGGCTCTGGTTTCCGGTGCGGAAGGTTCGCGGTGATCGTGGGCCTGATCGCCAGGCGAGACGGTGGCGCCGGCGTAGGTTTTTGTGGCGGACATGCGGGTGTCCTTCTTGAAAAGAGGAAGGCTGACAAGCTGCGACAGAGAGCCGTTCGGTCCATTTGGACCTTCCGGTTACTGGAAGGTCAAGGGGGCGTTCGGCGGTTAGTTCCGGGAGTGCCGACGGGGCCGCCACCGACCCCGGACACAGGCTGCGCGCCGCGAACTTCGCCCAGGCCGGACTTTTCCTTGGCGAATTGCGCTGTATGGTCCCGCCGGCGGGGGCTGCTCGATCCTCCGTATAGCTAGCGCCCTGGAAGGAATCCGCCATGAAGACGATCAAGCTTGGCCGCACCGGTCTCGATGTCACGCCGCTCTGCCTCGGCTGCATGAGCTATGGCGTACCCGACGCCGGTACCCATTCCTGGTCGATGCCGGAGGAGGAGAGCCGGCCGTTCATCCGCCGCGCGATCGAGCTCGGCATCAATTTTTTCGACACCGCCAACACCTATTCGGCCGGCACCAGTGAGGAGATCGTCGGGCGGGCGCTGAAAGACTTCGGCAACCGTGACGAACTGGTCATCGCCACCAAGGTCTTCAATCGGATGCATGACGGCCCGAACGGCATGGGACTGTCACGCAAAGCGATCTTCAGCGAGATCGACAAGAGCCTGAAACGGCTCGGCACCGACTATGTCGACCTCTACCAGATCCACCGCTGGGATTATCGCACGCCGATCGAGGAGACGCTGGAAGCGCTACACGACGTCGTCAAGGCCGGCAAGGCCCGTTATATCGGCGCGTCCTCCATGCATGCCTGGCAGTTCGCCAAGGCGCTGCATCTGTCGGAAAAGCACGGGTGGACGCGATTCGTGACCATGCAGAACCACCTCAATCTGCTCTACCGAGAGGAGGAGCGCGAAATGCTGCCGCTGTGCCAGGACGAAGGCATCGGCGTCATCCCCTGGTCGCCGATGGCGCGCGGGCGCCTCACCCGTCCCTGGGGCGAAGCGACGAACCGCTTTGAAACCGACGAGGTCGCCAAGAGGCTCTACACCGCCCATGACCATGCCGAGAAGGCGGTCGTCGACGCCGTCGGCGAGATCGCCAAGGCACGGGGAGTCGCCCGGGCTCAGGTGGCGCTAGCCTGGACGCGCCAGAAACCGGGCGTGACGGCGCCGATCGTCGGAGCGACCAAGATGCAGCATCTCGACGATGCCGTCGCCTCTCTCGACATCGACTTGACCGCGGACGAGATCGCCGCGCTGGAAGCGCCCTATCTGCCGCGCGCCGTCGCCGGTTTCCGCTAGGCGATCACCGCAAGTTCGGGCTGACCCGGGATCGATGCGTGCGGCGGCATGGCGCCTTGCGCGTCGGTTCCTCCGTCGCGGTCGGATGACACTCAAGGGTTGCCAAGAGGCAGCCGGCCGCGTCTGGGCAGAAAGCCAGATATTGCGGCCAAGGCGGGCACGCGAGCGACCGCAACCGGCGCCGGAAAGTCCGCCGCCGCTGCAACGTTTCCGGGTCGAACGGCGGATCAATCCACCGATCCGCGCAATTCAAGGCTCCTCCCTATAGCGATTGCGGTGTTTTCGGCTATGGATGGGCCCGATTGCTATGGCTGGGTGATTTCCTCCGGCCGAGAAAAGGCGGATCCGCTGATGCAGGCCTTATTCGACTACGCATCCTACATGCCGCATGGGTACTGTCTGTATTGGCAGCCATGGCTGGTTATACTCTATGCTGGTTCGGATCTGCTGATTTTTCTCGCGTATTCGGCGATCCCGATCGCGCTTCTGATGTTCTTGCGTCGGCGCCCAGACCTGCGATACCGCAAGCTCGTGGCACTTTTCGCGGCCTTTATCATGCTTTGCGGCATCACCCATCTCATCTCGATCCTGACGCTTTGGGTGCCCATTTATCCGCTCCACGGCTTGGTGAAGCTGTTCACCGGCATCGTCTCGGCGATCACGGCCGTGGTGCTTTTTTCTTTGATCCCCCGGCTAGTCGCGATCCCCAGCCCATCGCAGCTGGAAGAGGCCAATGCGCAGTTGCGCGCGGAAGTCGCCGCGCATGAGCGAACGCTAGCCCAACTGCAGGAGGCGCAGCGCGATCTCGAGGCGAAGGTCAGGAAACGCACCGGTGAGCTGACCGAGACGAATCGCAGATTGACGGTCGTCACCCGTGAGGCCGTGCATCGTGGGCGAAATCTTCTCACCGTGGTCGATTCGCTGGCGCGTCAAACGGCGCGCAGCGCGCCGGAGATCGATACCTTCCTTGAGCGGTTCTCCGGGCGAATCCACGCGCTTTCGAACGCGACCGCGGCGGTCATGGATGATCCCTCGAGCGCATATGCCACGCTGGACAGCGTCGTCCGCCGCCAACTCCAGCCGATCACCGAGACTTACGGCGAAAGGGTGGTCATTGTCGGTCCAGCAGTGGAAATTAACAATGAAGCTGCTCAGCAGCTTGCCCTTGCCACCCACGAGCTCGCCACGAACGCGGTGAAATACGGCGCCCTTGCAACACTCGGCGGAACTGTTCGGCTGGCATGGGAGATTTCCGGTGAACCGGCTGCTGATGCGACGTTGCATTTCGTCTGGCAGGAATCTGATTCCAGTGTCCACGCCGCCAGGGAAGAGGCTTCAACGTCCGGCGGATTTGGAACAACCCTGTTGACCCGCGCGGTCCCCGCGATGTTGCACGGAACAGCGCAACGGAACCATGAGGCGGGCGGACTCCACTACGAACTGACGATCCCGCTCGCGCGGATCGTTGCGGAAATCCCAGGCGCCGAAGGCAAGGACCGTCTGGGCCTCGATCTCACCGACAACATCTGGGAAAACTTCGCGTCGCCGTTCGGCCCCCTTTCCCTGCCTAGCGTCGGGTAGCGGATGCGATCGAGCCATCCAGGTTTCCTAGTGGATTGCGCGGCGGGAAACCTGAAACAATGTCGCACGCCTTTCCAAACGGACACTGGCGTCACATCTACGGTGTCCGGCTCGTGACCTGGCGGAGTTCCGGGGGCGTGCTTGGCTGGGCCTGTCCCGAATTCGACGGGCGAACGGCTTCGGCCATCATGTCTTGTCGAGAGCGAGCCGGTCCAACGCCAAGCAGGCGTCCTTTATCGTTTACGGCCTAGGCCGGTTGCCAGAGGTGATGGCATGGATGTGCCGATGTGGGTGTGGCTGGCGACGATCGGAGGGATCGCCGCTCTGTTCCTGTTCGATTTTCTGGTCCACGTCCGCAAGCTCCACCATCCCTCGCTCAAGGAAGCGGGTGTTTGGTCGACCTTCTACATCGTCGTCGCGCTTCTGTTCGGCGCGGGGCTGTGGTGGGTGTGGGGGCACGACCACGGCGTTGAATATCTGGCCGGCTACATCACCGAAAAAAGCCTTTCGGTCGACAATCTGTTCGTCTTTGTCATCATCATGGCGAAGTTTCAGGTGCCGGCAAACTTCCAGCAGAAGGCGCTTCTGATCGGCATCGTGATCGCACTTGTCATGCGCGGCATCTTCATCGCGATCGGCGGGGCCGCGATCGACCAGTTTTCCTGGGTATTCTATCTCTTCGGGATTTTTCTCTTGTGGACCGCCTATACCCTCGCCAAGGAGAGTCTGACCGGCAGCCATGTTCAGGGAGAGGACTATGAGCCCAACGCTCTCGTCCATTTCATCGAGCGGCGACTCCCGGTCACCGACGACTACCGGCGCGCCGCCCTCGTCGTCCGCGAGAAGGGGCGGCTGCTGGTCACGCCGATGTTCGTCGTCATCGTCGCGCTCGGCGTGACCGACCTCCTGTTTGCGCTGGATTCCATCCCCGCGATCTACGGTCTGACCGAGGAGCCCTATATCGTCTTCACGGCCAACGCCTTCGCGCTGCTCGGGCTTTTGCAACTCTATTTCCTGATTGGCAGTCTGCTCGATCGGCTCGTCTATCTCGGGACCGGCCTGGCGCTGATCCTTGCCTTCATCGGCGTCAAGCTGATCTTCCATGCCATGGAGAAGAACACGCTGCCCTTCATCAATGGCGGCGAAGGCATCGAGGCGGTACCTCACATCTCGACCTGGCTGTCGCTGGGGATCATCGTTTCCATTCTCGCCATCACAACGATCGCGAGTCTCGTCGCGAGTCGGAATGGATCGAAACCCGTCAAGCATGCGGCACGGGCCGAAGAGCAAGCCTGACCGAAAACTGGGGACTGCCAATGCCATCGGAACGCGATTCGAACGGCGTCGAGCCAGAGACAGCGTCTTCCGGCGAGGATGCCGAGTGGTCGGCGCGACGCGACACGCTGGCGAAGCGACTGGCCGAACAGCGCCGGCGCCTGCCCGAAAATCGTGAGCCGGCGAACCGCTCCCAGGGCATGCGGGGAGCCGCCCAGGGCCTCAAGGTCGCCAGCGAGTTCGTCGCCGGCATCATCGTCGGGGCGGCGACCGGGTATTTCATCGACCAGCTCGCCGGCACCAGCCCCTTCGGTCTCATCGTGTTTCTGCTGCTCGGATTCGCCGCCGGCGTCTTGAACGTGATCCGGGGGATTTCCGGCAACAGCTCCCCCGACGACCCCGGTCAGCTCTGAAAGATCGCCCCGCGGGAGAGTCCGTGCGTCGCAAACTCGCGTCGGGGGAGTTGCGAAGCGCGGTTCGGGACGCTATGGGCATGGCGGCCCACGCCGGGCCACGCTATGAGTTGATGAAGGGCCCGAGAGCTTGGAAACCGATCCGACCGATCCGATCCACCAGTTTCAGATTTCCAAGATTGTTCCGATCGAGATCGGCAATCTGGATTTCTCGTTCACCAATTCGGCGCTGTTCATGGTGCTGACCGTCGCGGTCACGACGGCCTTCCTGTATTATTCGACGCGTGGTCGCGGCTTGGTGCCGAGCCGTGTGCAGTCGGTGACGGAGCTCTCCTACGAGTTCGTCGCCAATATGCTGCGTGACGCGGCGGGAACTGGGGGGATGAAGTTCTTCCCGTTCGTGTTCTCGCTCTTCATGTTCATTCTGGTCGCGAATCTTCTTGGCATGTTTCCGTATTTCCTGACGGTGACCAGCCATCTGATCGTGACATTCGCCCTTGCGATGCTGGTGATGGGCGTGGTCGTCGTCTACGGCTTCATGAAGCACGGGCTGGGCTTCTTCAAACTCTTCGTGCCGGAGGGCGTGCCTGGGGTCTTGTTACCGCTGGTGGTGATGATCGAGGTGATCTCGTTTCTGTCCCGGCCGGTTTCGCTCTCGGTTCGTCTCTTCGCCAACATGCTGGCGGGCCACATCACGCTGAAGGTGTTTGCCGGATTCGTCGTGTCGCTGAGCGCCTTCGGCGCGCTCGGGATCGCCAGTTCGATCCTGCCGCTGGCCATGGCTGTGGCACTAACGGCGCTCGAATTCCTGGTCGCCGCGCTGCAGGCCTACGTCTTCGCCGTTCTGACCTGCATGTATCTGAACGACGCGATCCATCCGGGCCACTGAGAACGGGCCTTAAAATAAACCCATGGTGGCCCGCGAGGCCGCCGACATCCACCGCAATCGGACAATTTCAAAGGAGTTTCGACATGGAAGCGGACGCAGCAAAGTTCATCGGCGCCGGTCTTGCAACGCTCGGCATGGGCGGCGCGGCTATCGGCCTCGGCACCATCTTCGGTCAGTATCTGGCGGGCGCGCTGCGCAATCCGTCAGCCGCCGACGGCCAGTTCGGCCGCCTGATCTTCGGCTTCGCGGTGACGGAAGCGCTCGGCATCTTTGCGCTGCTGGTCGCGCTTCTGCTGCTGTTCGCCGTCTGATCGGCATTCGCCAATTTGAGACGAGACGACCGGCGGCAAATCCTGCCGCCGGTCCGCTTTGCCGGAGCCACCGATGTTCGTAAGTCAAGCCTTGGCGCAGACTGAAAATCCTGACGCCATCGATCTGCCGCCGGCCAGCGATACGGCTGCCGCACATGGTGAGACGATCGCCATCGAAGGCGAACACGAAGGCGTTTTCCCGCCCTTCAACAGCGAATTCTTTGCCTCGCAGCTGCTCTGGCTCGCGATCACCTTCGGCGTCTTCTACCTGATTCTGCAGAAGGTGATTCTGCCGCGGATCGCGGGCGTGCTGGAAAACCGGCGGGATCGGATCGCGCTCGATCTCGAAGCCGCCGAGCGGATGAAATCCGATGCGGACGAAGCCCAGGCAGCCTACGAGCAGGAACTGGCGGAGGCACGCGATCGCTCCCACAAGATCGCCCATGACGCGCGCGATTCGGCACGCGAAGACGCCGAGCGGGAGCGCAAGCGCCTCGACGGCCAGCTGGACGAAAAGCTCGAAGCGGCCCAGGCGCGCATCGCCGAGATCAAGGCCGAGGCGATGAAGGATGTCAGCACGATCGCCGAGGAAACCGCCGAGACCATCCTGCGCGAGGTTGCGCAGCTCGAGGTCTCGCGTGAAGAGATGGCCGGCGCCGTGACGGCCGTCCGGAGTTGAGGAGACGACGATGGACAATTCATTCTGGGCTTTCGTTGCGCTCGTCATCTTTCTGGGAATCGTCTGGTATCTCAAAACGCCCGCCAAGGTCGGCAAGTCGCTGGACGAGCGGGCCGCGCGGATCCGCAACGAGATCGAGGAAGCACGGGAGCTGAAGGAGGAGGCCAAGCAGCAGCTGGCCGAATATCAGCGCCGTCGTCAGGAGGCCGAGCAGGAAGCCAAGGACATCGTCGCCGCCGCCAAGCGCGAAGCGGCGCTGTTGCTCGAGGACGCCAATCGCAAGAACGAGGAATATGTGGCCCGGCGCACGGCCATGGCGGAAACCAAGATCGCCCAGGCCGAAGGCGACGCCCTGGCCGAGGTGCGGGCAGCAGCCGTCAATCTGGCTGTCGCTGCGGCCGCCAAGGTGCTGGCGGATCGCAATTCGGGAAGTGAGGCCGGCCGTTTCATCGACGAATCGATCGGCGAAGTCCGCAAGCGCTTGAACTGACCGCCACTGCGAAACCGGCGACCGGCGGCGCGTAAAAAAAATTTTGACAAAGGGTCGCCATTGGCGGCCCTTTTTCGTTGCGGACAGTCTTCCGCGACCGGACCGAGACTCTATTCGGCGGCGTCCAGAAGATCGGCGCGTAAGGGCCGGAAGCTCATCCGGTGGAGCGGGCTTGGGCCGAGGCGGACGATCGCCGCGAGATGCTCGGGCGTGCCGTAGCCCATGTGGCGGGAGAAGCCATAGCCTGCGTAGGCCCGGCAGGCGCGGCGCATGATCCGGTCGCGGGTGACCTTCGCGACGATCGAGGCCGCCGCGATAGACAGCGACAGCGCGTCGCCGGAGATCACTGCGGTGCCGGGGCAGCGCAGCAGCGGCGGTATGTCGCGGCCGTCGACGAGAACATGGCAGGGCGCCTGAGGCAGCGCGTGCAGCGCCCGCCGCATGGCGATCAGCGTCGCACCGCGAATGTTGAAGCGGTCGATCTCCGCAGCGCTCGCCGAAGCGATGCCGACTTGGGCCGATGCGAGAACTTCGACGAACAGACGCTCGCGCTGGGCGGCATCCAGCTTCTTGGAATCGTCGAGGCCGTCCGGCAACCGGTTGCGGTCGAGAACGACGGCCGCGGCGACCACGGGACCTGCCAGGGGGCCGCGGCCCGCCTCGTCGATGCCGGCGATGCGCCGCAAGCCGCTGCCGATCAGAACCGTCTCCCGGACAAAGTCCGGTCCGGCCCGCATCGCGGCCTTGCGGCGCCCTGCGGGTTTGGAAAGAACGGGAGAATCGGAGGAACGGCGAGCCATGATGCGGCAAGACTCGCGCATTCTCCGATTCTCCACAAGTCTCGCCGCGTCCCGGGGGAAGAACCGGCGAGTGCGCCGGACCGCGAGGGGCTGGCGGCCAGACGATCGAGCGGGGAAAAGTCTTCCCCGGGGTGGGATCAGAGCAGCGCCAGTTGGACGCCGGCCCCCTTCGGCGGCGTGAACCGGTCGCATCTGAGTTCGGTGCGCGTTTCGTTGAGGCCCAACCGCCGGGCCGTCATTTCGAAGCGCCGCCGAATCTGGAACGCATAGGGGCCGGTGCCGCGCATCCGCTTGTTCCATTCGGCGTCGTAGTCCTTGCCGTCGCGCATGGAGCGCAGCAGGGACAGGACCTGACGATAACGGTTGGGGTAGTGGCGCAGCAGCCATTCCTTGAACAGCGGCGAGACTTCGAGCGGCAGGCGCAAGAGCACGTAGCCGACCTCGCGGGCGCCGGCGGTGCTGACCGATTCGAGCACCCGTTCGATTTCCGAATCGGTCAGGCCGGGAATGATCGGTGCCATCATCGCCATCGTCGGAATGCCGGCTGCGCTGAGCGTCTTGATCGCCTCCAGCCGCTTGGCCGGCGTCGCCGCGCGCGGCTCCATCGCCCTGGCAAGGGTCCGGTCGAGGGTCGTCACCGACAGGGCGACCTTGGCCAATCCCTTGGTCGCCATGCGCTGGAGAATGTCGATGTCGCGCAGGACGAGCGCCGACTTGGTGACGATCCCAACCGGATGGTTGGCCGCTTCCAGCACTTCGAGAATCTCGCGCATGATCCGCCAGGTCTTCTCGACCGGCTGATAGGGGTCGGTGTTGGTGCCGATGGCGATGGATTTTACCTCATAGCCCGGCTTGGAAAGCTCTCTTTCCAGAAGCTCGGCGGCATTCGGCTTGGCAAACAGCCGGGATTCGAAGTCGAGCCCTGCGGAGAGCCCCATATAGGCGTGGGTCGGCCGGGCGAAGCAGTAGACGCAGCCGTGCTCGCAGCCCCGATACGGATTCACCGAACGGTCGAACGAAATGTCCGGCGAACTGTTGCGGGTGATGATCGTTTTGGGTTTTTCGACCTGGACGTCGGTCTTGAACGCCGGAAGATCGTCGAGGCTGTTCCACCCGTCGTCGACGACGCTGCGCGCGAAGGGCTCGTAGCGACCGCTGGGGTTGATTGCCGCGCCACGCCCGCGCCGCCGCTCGAAGCCGACCCGCAGACCCGATTCGGCGATGATGTGATTGGCGATGTCGACGCCATCAGGGGCGGCGAAAGCCGCGCGATCGGCGCTCTTGATGTCCTGCATGGTGTGAACCTTCCGGCTCTCTCTGTCGATGTATGAATAGAGTCCTAATCCGGAAAAAGGAACAATACAAGAACAAAAAGGTTCCGCCGCTGGTTTTTGGGAACAGGCTCGGCTAAGCGGGGATATGCTGAGCGTGTTGATGGATTGCGGACCGGACGACAGACAGCTTGCGGCGAGTCTCGCCACGCTCATTCCGGGCGCGGTCGAGGGCGTCGTTCGCGAGGTGGTGCTGGTCGATCGGGGAATGGGGCCGGAGGCGCATCGGGTTGCCGATCATGCCGGCTGCCGGGTGGTCACGGAGAAGGAGTTCCGCGCCGCGATCGAGACGGCCAAGGGCGACTGGCTGTTGCTGATGGAGCCCGGTGCCCGGCTACTGCCGGGATGGATCGGCGCCGTGGTGGAACATGCCGACGAAGTGGCGCGGGGGACCGCGAAGATCCCGGCGGCGCGGTTTCGTCGGGCGCGGATGGACCGGCCGAGCTTCCTGCAGCGGTTCCGGCAGATCCGCACGGCGCTCGCGGAGGGCTTTCTGGTGCAAAAGCCGCAGGCGATCGGCCTGTCCAGGCTCGCCTTCAATCTCGAGGAGGTCGCCAAGGGCGTCGCAGTAGAGCGTCTGGCCGTGGAGATCAGGCCCGCGCTCCGGGCAAAGTAGGTTTCAGGCGAATCCGCAGTCGTATCAGGCGTTGCCGCCAGCGCCGCGGCGCAGATGCTCGTCGAGCCGGGGCATGATCTCGACGAAATTGCACGGCTTCTGCCGGTAATCGAGTTGCGCCTTGAGAATATGATCCCAGCCGTCGCGACAGGCGCCCGGTGAGCCGGGAAGAACGAAGACGAAGGTGGCGGCGATGACCCCGCCAGTGGCACGGGACTGGATCGTCGACACCCCGATCTTGTCGTAGGAAATCCGGTGAAAAACGGCGGAAAAGCCGTCCATGCGCTTTTCGAACAGCGGCTCCAGAGCTTCCGGCGTGACGTCGCGGCCGGTGAAACCCGTGCCGCCGGTGGTGATGACGACGTCGACATCGTCACGTTCGCACCAGGCGGTGACGACGTTGCGGATTTCCTCGACCTCATCGCGGACGATCTTGCGGTCGGCGAGCCTATGGCCGGCCTCTTCAAGCCGCGCGACGAGCACAGAACCGGACTTGTCGTCCTCGATGCGCCGCGTATCGGAGACGGTCAGAACCGCGATCGACAGCGGAATGAAGGGTTTGTCCGTGCTCATGTCGTGCAAATCCTCATCTCAATTCGTTCCCGACACCCACCAGCCGGGATTGGCGGCCTTTATCCGGTTTCCCGCCCTTCGCATGTGGTCCTCGTCCTCGAAGAGGCCGAGGACGGTCGCGCCGGAGCCGGACATGCGGGCGAAGCGGGCCCCTTCGTCGATAAGCCGTTGGCGCACGTCGTCGATCGTCGGAACCATGTCTACCGCCGTCGGCTCTAGATCGTTGCGGGTCTGCGAAAGCCATGCGGCGAGCGCCGCAATATCGCGGAATCCGCCCGGCGGCAACGGCGGCAGGGCCGGGTTGTCGCAACGTGGTAGCCGCGCGAACACCGCGGCGGTCGACACCGGCGCGCGCGGGTTCACCATGAGCAGGGGCAGGGAGGGGAGACCCGCCAGCGGCGACACGGTTTCGCCGATTCCGGTGATCAGCGCGGCGCGTCCGTCGAGGCACATCGGCACGTCGGCGCCGAGCGCGATCGATTCGCGGGCGAGGCGCTTCGCCGCGTCGGGCACGCGATCCGCGATCATCCGAAGAAGCGCCGCCGCATCCGCCGATCCGCCGCCGATGCCGGCGGCGACCGGAAGCTGCTTGTCGAGGTGGATTGCCAGCGGCGGCAGCGCAACGCCCCGTTCGGCCAGCAACGTCCGGGCGAAGCCAGCGGCGCGCAGCAGAATGTTGTCGGCGCCAGCCGGCACATCGGCCGTGAAAGGGCCACCGAACTCCAGCCGGTCTTCCGCCTCCGGAGATAGGGCGACCGTGATGCGGTCGCCGATATCGGCAGCGAAGACAACCAGACTTTCAAGGCAGTGATAGCCGTCTGCGCGGCGTCCGACGACATGCAGGGCCAGATTGATCTTCGCCGGGGCGAGCAGCCGGATCGGCGGTATGGCGAGAGGTGGCAAGAACCGGCGCTCGGGCTCAATCGGCCTTGGTATCGGAGCCGAGCGCCTTGACAGGGTCGCTCGCGGTGTTGTTGCGGGCCGCCCGCTCGGTATTCGTCGCCGTGTCGCCGGCGGGTGCCTTGGCTTTCACATCCGCCGGATCGAGGCCTCTTGCCAGCTTGGCGCGGATGGTCCGGGCAGCCTCTTGCTCCGGCTTTGGCTCGCCGACGAGGGCACGCTCCCACTGGAAACGCGCTTCCCGCGTGCGGCCGACCCGCCAATAGGCGTCGCCGAGATGGTCGTTGATGGTCGGATCCATCGGCGTGATCAGCACCGCGCGTTCGAGTTGCTCGACGGCCTCCTCGAACCGGCCGAGGCGGAAATAGGCCCAGCCGAGCGAATCGATGATGTAGCCGTCGTTCGGCCGCAACTCGACGGCCTTCTTGATCATGTCGAGACCCTCCTTCAGGTTCTCGTTCATGTCGACCCAGGAATAGCCGAGATAGTTCAGGACCTGCGGCTGGTTCGGCGAGAGCACCAGCGCCGTCTTGAAGTCGGCCTCAGCCTTGTCCCACTGCTTGGTCCGTTCAAAGGCGATGCCGCGCTGGTAATAGAGGTTCCAGTTCGCCGTCTGTCCGGGTTCGGAAAGAGCGATCGCCTTGTTCAGGGCCTCGGCGGCCTTTGCATAGTCCTTGTCGGCAGCAAGGACGTCGGCGAGAGCGGTATAGGCCTTGATGTCGTCCGGATAGTCGCGCACGGCCCGGGTCAGGTGGGCCTTGGCCTCATCCTTGCGCTCGGCATACCAAAGGTCGAGGCCGATCTGCAGTTCGGCGGTGCGCCGATAGGCCGAGTTTTCCGGAATTTCCCGATAGTAGGAAATCGCCAGATCCAGCCGTTCGGAGCGCTCGGCGATGCCGGCCAGGGCGGTCAGTAGCGCCGGATTGCGGGGCGCGACGGCGCGGGCCAGCTGAAAATACAAGAGCGCGACCTGCTGGCCATCGCCCCGATTGATCGCTTGGCCGAGAATGTAGAGCGTTTCGGCGGCACCTTCCTGAACAGTGGCGACGGCAGGCTCGATCGTCTCGCCCTTCTCGACGCGTCCCTTGAGATGCAGCAGCGGATCGTAGGTCGGCACGAGTTTCAGCCCGGCCTCGATCGCCTCAAGCGCGGCGTCGGTGTTGCGGGCGCGCGTTTCCAGCCGCGCAAGTGCTTCGGAAGCCGCGAGATAGGCGTCCGGTGAGGTCCGGGCCGATTCCTGGTCGTCGACGACCTTGCGAAGCGCGGCGCGGGCGACTTCCGAGCGCCCGGCAACGTCGGCGATGAGGCCCTTCTGGTAATCATTGAAGATCGCGAACCACGGCGCCCCGTCCAGACCGTCGAGACGGGACAGGGCGGCATCGATCCGTCCGGCGCCAAGTTCCGCCCAGGCGATCAACTGGCCGATGAGCAGCGAGTCGAGATCGCTCGGATTAGGCAGGTCGAATTCGGCGATGGCGGCATCGAAATTTCCCCGCCCCAAGGCATCAATACCCAGTGCCATGCGCGCGACCTTGCTGGCCTCCGGCGCGTCGCGCAGCTTCGCGGCCATATCGACGCCGTCCTTGAAGCGACCGTCGGCTAGAAAGGCGAACATCGCATCCTGCCGCAACAGGTTGGAGGTCGGGTCCATCGACAGGGCCTGCGCGAAGAAATCGGTGGCGGCCTCGAGGTCGCCGTCGCGCTGCGCGGATTTGGCGGCGAGATAGGCGCCCGAGAGGGACTGGGCACGGGCCAAGGTCGGTCTCGCCTTCGCTCCGTCTCCGGCGGTTCCCGCGGCGTGCGCGGCCGGGGCCGCCGTGGCGGCGAATAGGACAGTGGCTGTCAGCAACGTCAGAAAGCGCGATGTCTGCACGTAAAATCCTCTTTCCGGGCCGCGCCGGCCCGCGACAATGCGCGGCGGCTTGTTGCCGAAATCCTGGCTCACCTTAGTCCAGTGACCTATGGAGGTGAAGCCAAGCGGTGCCAAATAGGCAAAGGCGCTTTCTTGTTGCACCGAGAGATTGTCGGGATTGCGGCTATGTTGCGATAGCGGTGGAACAGGGCGGTCCGCACCTTTCAATTGACGCGGTCGATGCAAAACGCGACGACGCCCAGCAGCGCGTCGCGGCTTGGCGTGGCAGGCAGCGAGGTCGCGGCTTCGTGCGCCGCTTCACCGTAGAGCCGGGCTCGGGCGATCGTCGCTTCCAGTGCGCCGTGACGGCGAATCAGCGCCTTGGCGCGTTGCAGCGCCTCGTCGTCGTTCCGGCCCCCTTCCATGGCGTCGCGCCAGAAGGTCCGTTCCTCGTCGCCGCCCGCCTGGTAGGCGAGAATCACCGGCAGGGTGATCTTGCCTTCGCGAAAATCGTCACCGGTGTTCTTGCCGAGATCGGTGGCGGATCCGTCGTAATCGAGCACATCGTCGACCAATTGGAAGGCGAGGCCGAGATTGCGTCCATAGTGGCGCATCGCCTCGCGTTCGGCCGCGCCGGCCCCGGCGACGACCGGGCCGACCTCCGCTGCGGCGGAAAATAGCGCCGCAGTCTTGGCGTTGACGACCGCGAGATAATCGACCTCGCTCGTCGTCATGTGCTTGGCCGCCGAAAGCTGCCAGACCTCGCCCTCGGCGATGACGGCGGACGCTGTGGACAAAATGTCGAGCGCATCGAGCGAGCCGACCTCGACCATCATCTTGAAGGCCTGGCCGAGCAGGAAATCGCCGACGAGAACGCTGGCCTGGTTGCCCCAGATCGTGCGGGCGGTCTTCTTGCCGCGCCGAAGATCGCTTTCGTCGACGACATCGTCATGGAGCAGCGTTGCCGTGTGCATGAACTCGACGCTCGCGGCGAGTTTCACATGCGCGTCGCCGTCATAGCCGTGCGCCAGCGCCGATGCGATCGTCAGCATCGGCCGCAGCCGCTTGCCGCCGGAGGAGATCAGGTGCTCGGCGATCTCGGGGATCAGCTCCACATTCGAGCCGGCCATCGCAAGGATCAGCTCGTTGACGCGGGTCATGTCGGACGCCGTGACCGCGAGGATCGGTTCGATCGAGCCGCGGGTATCAATCCGCCCGACGGGGCTGGCCAAGCTCACCATGTCACTCCGTTGGTTTCCCTCGCGGGCCGCGAGGCTATTGCCGAACATCGATCCCGAAGATGGCGTAGGCGCCGCCGATATAAAGGCCTCGGCCCCGCCACGCCGGGAGAACGCGTGTCCGATTCGCCCCGGCCCTTGCTATGACGGGCGCAATTCGGGCACCTATAATCCGGTTGGCCCGCATGCGGCCTCACCTTTCTCCCGGCTTCGGTCGTCCCTTTTTTCGAAGCGGTGCAAATCATGCAAGAACTGATGCGGTCCAATGACGCTGTTCTCATATCCTTCGTCGACGCTCTCCTGAATGATGC
Source organism: Aurantimonas marina (assembly GCF_017183135.1). GTDB lineage: Bacteria > Pseudomonadota > Alphaproteobacteria > Rhizobiales > Rhizobiaceae > Aurantimonas > Aurantimonas marina. The sequence continues at coordinate 33,469 of NZ_JADDXW010000015.1, forward strand.
GGACATTCCGCATTTTGTCGCCGATGTCCACATGAGTATTCTCGACGGGTCGATCGGCGTCCTGCCGCGCCGCATCCTGGTCGACCCCGATCACCTCGACCAGGCCCGCAGAATCCTCAAGGACGCTGAACTCGGCCATGAACTGTCCTGATCCGGCCTCCGCCGTCGACGACGACGCGAACCCGTCGCCGGTCCGACGCGACGCCTTTTATCGCGGCCGGTTCATGGTGCTGCAACCGGCGAGCGGCGGCTACCGGTCGGGTCTCGACGCGATGCTGCTGGCCGCCACGCTTCCCGAGTCGGCGACGGGCAGCATTGCCGATATCGGTGCCGGGGCAGGGGTTGTCGGCCTCGCCGCGGCCTGCCGGGCCGAACGGGTCGCGGTGACGCTGGTCGAAAAGAGCCCGGCCATGGTCGATCTCGCACGACGCGGGCTCGCCCTGCCCGAAAACGCGCCCTATCGCGATCGCGTGCGCGTCGTCGAGGCGGACATCCTCGCCGGACGCGCCGGGCGCGAGGCCAGCGGCCTTTGCGACGGTGCGTTTCAGCATGTTCTCACCAATCCGCCGTTTTATCCGCACAGCCACCGCGCCTCGCCCAATGCGCTGCGCGCCGAGGCCCTCAGTGTCGCCGACGCCGACTTCCTGCCGCGCTGGGTGCGTGCCTGTGCCGCGCTGCTCGACCATGGCGGCCTGTTCACCGCCATCGTGCGGCCGGACGCGCTGCCGGCGATGCTGCAGGCGAGCGAAGGCCGGCTCGGCGGAATATGCGGGCTACCCATCCATTCACGCCCCACGGCACCGGCGATTCGCCTGATGGTGGCCGGGCGCAAGGGATCGCGCGCGCCCCTCACGGTGCTGCCCGGCCGCGCGCTGCATGCCCCCGACGGCGGCTTGGAGCCTTTCGCCGAGGCAATCGCCGCCGGCACGGCCCACCTCTCGCTCGATCCTTGATTTGACGGGTGGCGCATGTGGACGCGTTGCGAAGCGGCCGATCACGCTTACATGCCAAGCCTGATCTTGTCCCAGCAGCAAAGGCGCTCCGTTGGCGAATCCCCTCCAGAAAATCCTTCCCAAGCGCTTCCGCTCCGATGCGATCGTGATCCCCGTGGTTCGGCTGTCGGGTGCGATCATGACCTCGCAGAGCGCGCTGCGGCCGACCCTGTCGCTGGCAACCGCCGCGCCGGTCCTGCAAAAGGCCTTCGACCACAAGAAGGCGCCGGCGGTGGCGATCGTCGTCAACTCGCCCGGCGGCTCTCCCGTGCAATCGCGGCTGATCCATCAGCGGATTCGCGATCTCGCCGAGGAGAAGGACAAGCGGGTTCTGATCTTCGTCGAAGATGTCGCGGCGTCCGGCGGCTACATGATCGCCTGCGCCGGCGACGAGATCATCGCCGACCCGTCCTCCATTGTCGGCTCGATCGGCGTCGTTTCCGGCTCCTTCGGCTTCGTCGAGGCGATCGCCAAGCTCGGCATCGAGCGCCGGGTGCATACCGCCGGCACCAGCAAGGCGACGCTCGACCCGTTCCAGCCTGAAAAAGCCGAGGACGTCGAGCATCTGAAGGCGCTGCAACGCGAGGTCCACCAGACCTTCATCGATCTCGTCAAGAACAGTCGCGGGAACAGGCTGGTCGAGGACGACGACCTGTTTTCCGGCCTGTTCTGGTCGGGACGGCGCGGGCGCGACCTCGGCCTTGTGGATCAGATCGGCGATTTGCGCGGCACCTTGCGCGCCCGCTTCGGGGACAAGGTCAAACCGGTGTTGATCCAGGCGAGCCGCAGCCTGTTCGGCCGCAAGCAGCCGGGCATTCGCGCCGACATGGTCGCGGGTGCCGGGCTGTCGTCGATCGGCGCCGGCTTCGCCTCGGAAATATTGAGCACCGCCGAGGAGCGCGCCCTGTGGGCTCGCTTCGGTCTTTAAGACGGCGGGAACCGCGCGGCGCACCGCCTTTCTATTGCCGAGGCGCGCCCCGCCGCGCATAATCGCCGGACCTTCAGGAGAATGGTCGAAGATGCCGCAGTTTCTTCTTCTTGGCCTCGTCGGGGCCGCCGCCTTGTTTGGCTACAGGCAGATGAAGCGGGACGCCGATCGTCTGGCTGAGCGCAATCGCCGTGCCGAAGCCGAAATGAAGACCGGCGCGCAAGGCACGCTGGTGCGCGGCGATGACGGGATCTACCGCATCAAGAAGGACTGACCCTCCGCGGCAGATGCAGCGCCGTCGGCTACTGGGGAAGCGGCGCCTTTTGCATAGCTGCCTGACTTCTTCGCGCGCCGCACCTAAGGAACTCTCGGCTTCCTTGAGGGATTGCATGATCGTTACCCGACGTTCAGCCCCGCGGAGGCATCCATGAAGGCCATCACCTGGCACGGCAAACACGATATGCGCTGCGAAAGCGTGCCCGATCCCGAAATCGAGGACGGTCGCGATGCTATCATCAAGGTCTCCGCCTGCGCGATCTGCGGATCGGACCTGCACTTTTATGATGGCTTCATGCCGGGCATGGAGTCCGGCGACATCGTGGGCCACGAGTTCATGGGCGAGGTCGTGGAGGTCGGCCGCGAGAACCGCAAGCTGAAGGTGGGCGACCGCGTTGTCGTGCCGTTCACCATCGTCTGCGGGGAATGCGATCAGTGCCGGCGTGGAAATTTTTCCGTCTGCGAACGCACCAACCGCAACGCCGAGACCGCCGCCAAGATGTTCGGCCACACCACCGCCGGCCTCTACGGTTATTCCCACCTGACGGGGGGATACTCGGGCGGTCAGGCCGAATTTGTCCGCGTCCCGTATGCGGATGTCGGCCCGGTGAAAATCCCGGACGGTATGAGCGACGAGGAAGTTCTGTTCCTCGGCGATATCCTGCCGACCGGCTGGCAGGGCGCGAAAAACTGCGACATCCAGCCGACCGACACAGTGGCGATATGGGGCGCCGGCCCGGTCGGCCTCTTCGCCCTCCAGAGCGCGATCATCCAGGGCGCCAAGCAGGTGGTGATGATCGACGAAGTGCCGGAGCGGCTGGCATTGGCCCAGAGCAAGGGCGCGATCACGATCAATTTCCAGGAAGAGAGCGTGGTGGACCGGCTGAACGAGCTCACCGGTGGCAAGGGTCCGGAAAAATGCATCGACTGCGTCGGCATGGAAGCGCACGCGCCGTACGGCGCTGAGCACCTGTACGACCGCGCCAAGCAGGCGGTGATGGCCGAGACGGACCGGCCGCACGTCCTGCGCGAGATGATCTATGTCTGCCGTCCGGGCGGGATCATTTCGGTGCCCGGCGTCTATGGCGGGATGGTCGACAAGATCCCGTTCGGTGCCGCGATGAACAAGTCGCTCACTTTCCGCATGGGTCAGACCCACGTGAACAAATGGGCCGGCGACCTGCTGAACCGGGTGCAGGACGGTCAGTTCGATTCGACCTTCATGATTACCCACCGCGGCTCCCTGGAAGACGGACCCGACCTCTACAAGACGTTTCGCGACAAGAAGGACGGATGTGTCAAGGTGGTCCTGACGCCCTGACCGGACGGGCGGCGCCGGAGGGCGAACGGCTTGACCGCTCCGCCGCCGCCATGGCACCTGCGGCTGTGTTTTCGCCCGCACGCGGGCTCGCCACCCGGAATTCGCTCCATGCCAGACCTTGCCCCGCATATGGACCCGCGCCGCTCCTTCCAGGCGCTGATCCTGACGCTCCACCGCTACTGGGCCGACTATGGCTGCGTGGTGCTGCAGCCCTACGACATGGAGGTCGGCGCCGGCACTTTCCATCCGGCGACGACGCTCCGGGCGCTCGGGCCAAAGCGGTGGAACGCGGCCTATGTCCAGCCCTCGCGGCGGCCCAAGGACGGGCGTTATGGCGAAAACCCCAACCGGCTGCAGCATTATTACCAGTATCAGGTGATCCTGAAGCCGAACCCGTCGAACCTGCAGGAGCTCTATCTCGGCTCGCTGGAGGCGATCGGCATCGACCCGTTGCTGCACGATATCCGCTTCGTCGAAGACGATTGGGAAAGCCCGACGCTGGGCGCCTGGGGGCTCGGCTGGGAGTGCTGGTGCGATGGCATGGAGGTGTCGCAGTTCACCTACTTCCAGCAGGTCTGCGGCATCGAGTGTGCGCCGGTGGCGGGCGAACTGACCTACGGCCTCGAACGCCTCGCCATGTATGTGCAGAACGTCGACAACGTCTACGACCTCAATTTCAACGGCCGCGAGGGCGAGGAAAAGGTCAGTTATGGCGACGTTTTCCTGCAGGCCGAGCAGGAATATTCGCGCTATAATTTCGAGTTCGCCGACACGGCGATGCTGCTCAAGCATTTCGACGACGCCGAGGCAGAATGCCTGGCGCTGTTGCAGGCTGGAGCGCCGGATCACTCCGATCCCGCCTACGTCCCGGGGGCGCTGCTGGACACGGCAGCGTCTCAGACAAGCGAGAACCGTCTTCTCCACAAATGCGTGCTGCCGGCCTACGACCAGTGCATCAAGGCTTCCCACGTCTTCAATCTGCTTGACGCGCGGGGCGTCATCTCGGTCACCGAGCGCCAGAGCTATATTTTGCGCGTGCGGACCCTCGCCAAGGCCTGCGGCGAGGCGTTCTTGCTGACCGACGCGGGTGGGGCGCTGGTCCAAAGGCCCGGTGGATAGGCGCCTAGAGTGCGGTGCGTCTATCCGGACGCACAAAAAGGACCCGCCGCGCCCTGGCCGGCCGCCGGCACGACTGAACACTAGCGCCCGCGCAAGGTCGACCGGCTGTCTTCGCGATCAAAGCCGCCTGTCGAACTCACGACGCCGCTGCAGCGTTTTTTCCCAGTTCACCGCGTGGGACACGATGGTTTCGACGTCGTCGAACCGTGGCGTCCATCCGAGCACCTCGCGAATCCGGCTTGCGTCGGCGACGACCTCGACGGCGTCGCCGCGTCGACGGGGCCCTTTATGGATCTCGAACGTGTTGCCGGAGACCTGCATCGCCATCTCGAGAATCTGCTTGACCGAATAGCCGCGCCCGTAGCCGCAGTTCAGCGTCAGGTTATCGCCGCCGCCGCGCAAGTGCCGCAGTGCCGCCAGATGAGCGTCGATGAGATCCGTGACATGAATGTAGTCCCTGACGCAGGTTCCGTCGATCGTCGGATAGTCGTCGCCGAATATTTCCATGCGCGGTCTCAGACCCAGCGCCGCTTGCGCGGCGATCTGCACGAGCAGCGTCGTCTTCGTCGTCGACTGCCCGTATCGGCCGCGTGGATCGGCTCCCGCCACGTTGAAGTACCGCAATGTGACGTAATTCAGATCGCTGACGGCCGACAGATCGCGCAGCATGTATTCGGTGATCAGCTTGGATGTTCCATAGGGAGAGATCGGGTTGATCCGCGCGGTCTCGGGAACCGGATTGACTTCGGGATCGCCGTAAACCGCCGCTGTTCCCGAAAAGATAATGCGACGAATGCCATGGTCGCTTGCCGCCGCCAGAAGGGTCCGGCTTTTTGTGGTGTTCGCCAGATAGTATTGCAGCGGATCCTCGTAGAGATCGGGCGTGATCAGTTGCGCCGCGAAATGGATCACCGCCTCGATCTCGTGGGTTCTCAGCACGGAGGACACGGTCTCGTAGTCGCCGATGTCTCCGACAATCAACGGAGCCTTATCCTGCACGGCAAGGCTCGTGCCGTTCGTCATATTGTCGAGGACCACCACGTCCTCGCCCGCGTCGAGCAACCCAAGAACCATATGGCCGCCGATATATCCGGCGCCGCCCGTAACGAGAATCGTCATCAGTAATCGCTTTCTTCGCTAAGCAGTTCGGTCAGAAGCGGCGAATTCCGATTCGATTCGACGCACCATGTGGCCGACGTCGAAGACCTCCTCCAGACATTTCCGCGCCTGGTCCTGAGGCTGCGTCGTCGTTGCAACTGCGTCGGCCTGCCGGATCAAGGCCGCGTAGAGCGCATCGGTATCGCCGGCGGCGATGGAGTCGCCGATCCGCCACTCATCGAGGAACGAGCGAAGGTCGCTCTCCGCCTCGACCGCGGCGATGATTGGCAGACCCGCGCGCAGATAGTCAATGGCCTTGGTGGGAAACGACGAGGAATCCACTCCCTCGACCGTAGCGAGAATGCCGATGTCGCACGCGCGGATCAAACGGAGATAGTTGTCCCGCTCCACCCAGCCGATATGATGGACGTTGCCGTGTTCGCCGGCCGCCTTGGTGACGAGGTCAGTCAGGCGACCGGAGCCGACGAACAGGAACGCCAGATCGGGCCGTTCCCGTTCGGCCCGTTGCGCCACGGCAAGCAGTTCCGGGATGCCGCGGCCTTCGGTAATCTGGCCGCCATAGACGACGATCCGGCGATCGAGCGGCAGGTTCCATTTTTCCCTGATCGCCTGCGAATCCTCTTGAGGAACCGGGGTGATGTCGGTCCACAAGGGTGTCCACAGTGTCTTCTGCTCCGGCCGGAGACGATAGTGGGATCGCAGATAGTCGATGTTGGACGGCCAATTGCAGCCGATCACGTCGAAACCGCGGATAAGGTTCTCCTCGAGACGCCGTGCCATAGCAAACGGCGGTCCGGACGGCACGAGGCCGATCGAGCGGTGATGATAGGGAAAGAAGTCGTGTATGAACAACATGCTGGGTGGGTTGTAATTGCGCCTGAGCCAAGCGAGCTGCGGGCCGATCGTCACGCATGGGGTAAACCCCAGGACCAGATCGAAACGCTCGTCTCCGAGCGTCTTGCGCATGGTGCGCGCGGCCGCGAGAGGGGAGGCGATCCATTTCGTAACCCGCTCCATAATCTTGCCGAGGCCGGCAACCGCGGTCGTACCGGTCCGGTAGACCTTGGGCCGACCGGCTTCGTCCCGAACATGGAGCGCCTTACCTCCAGGCGCCTCCCAGTCGGTGACGAAGACCGTGACCTCATGCCCAGCCGCGGTGAGCGCGTCGGCAAGCTCGCTTGTCATATAGCTGTCCCCCGGCCCTAGCGGGTAACGCACGCACAGCATCAAAATCTTCATCAACGAGTCCATGTACAGGTTCGTTCTGGATTGGCACACGGCGCGATCCGGAACGGTTGGGCGAGCGCGGCCATGCATGTGGACGATCCGCGCGGGTGCAGGCGCGGCCGAGGTCCCAGACGCCCCAACTGCGGATTTACATCATCCCCTTCCGCGGCGGGTCGCCATCTTGTGCCGCGAGCCGGGGCTGGCGAAGTCGATGCCGCGTATAGACCACGGCCATGACAAGCAGCAAGACCGAGCTGGCGATCGCATAGCTGACGAGCGGCGTCAGCGCGCCGAGCCTTGGCAGCAGAACGACGTAGGCGACGACCATGACCACCGCGACCAGCACCTCGGCGCCAGCCTGGACCGAAGCCCGTCCGACCGCGACGAAATAATAGACGAATGCGAGAGCGCCCAGCTTCAGCCCGTCGCCCAACAACTGCGGGGCCACGTAAACGCTGGCGGTGCGAAAGGTGCTGGAAAAGGCCAGGCGCAGCACCGTGTCGGAAAAGGCCAGAAACACCGCCGCGCCGACAAGAAACAATCCGAGGATGACGATTGCGATCTCGCCCAACCTCCGCCCCCGCGCCGCCAATGGCAGGCGGGCCAGCTGCGGCAGGAGATAGTTCATGAACAGAACGCCGAAAACCTGCATGTAGGCATCCGAAATACGGGCGACCGACTGCCAAAGACCGACCTGCTTCCATCCGATCGACTCGGCCAGATCCGCGCGCATGTAGACGAGCGCCAGAGGCACGGCACCGGCGGCGAGAAACATGCTGCCGCTGTATTGAAGGAGTTCACCCATCTGGCGTCGGACGAAGGCGGCGTCCCACACCACTTTCCAGTCCATATGTCGTCCGAAGGCGACCAGTCCGAGAAGCGCGGGCGCCAGGGCGAGGCAGGCGACCCCCACCGCGGCGCCCCGGAAACCCGTCGTCAGCGCGAGGACGGCGATCAGTCCGGTCGCGACGATCGTCCCGCCGGCATTGGCCGCAGCAAAGGTGCGAATGGCGCCGATACCACTCAGATAGGCCAAGGCAAGATTGCCTGCTCCGACGACGATCTGAGCAAGGCCGACAGCGAGCAGGACATATCCCATATCCTGTTCGGGAAACAGGAACGACGATCCCCACAGCCAAATGGCGAGCGCCGCCGCCGCAAGGGCTACGGCGAATATCGCGACGATCGGAAGCGCCGCCTTCAGCCACGACGCGCTTTTATCCCTGTCGGGGGCGGCGGCGACGTTTCTGACGATACCGTTGGTCAGACCACCGCCGGCAATCATGTAAAAGACGGCGGCCACCGCCATGATCTGGCTCAACTGGCCGAACCCCTCCGGGCCGAAACTCGTCGCCAGGAATTTGAACAAGGCCAGCAGGGCACCCGTCCGAAGGCCGACCATCGCCACCAAAATGGTCATCGAGGCGATTTGCGACATTCGCTTCAGCCGCCTTTTAACGATGTGGACGTTCGAGAGGTTCGTTCGCGGCGCGGGCGGACCGCCTGCGGCTTGTCGCCCATCCCATACACGGCGACCCGCTCATGCACAACTCGGACGGAATGCGGCAAGGGCGGCAAGGATCGCACCGAGATGTCGATGGCATTGCTATCCACTATTCCGCACCTGCTGGCGTCTGGCCCGGCCAGCCCGTTGCCGTGTCCCGGTCGCGACGAGGATAAGCCGATCGACGGGCAGGTTCTGCATTCGGCTTGCCGATCGGCAAGCGCCGACCTTCCGCATCATCCAGCTCCTGCTCGCGCACACCCCTCCCTACCGAAGTCTGCACCGCGTGCGGCGTCATCCGCTGCGCCTACACTTCCTGCCACTATAGGATTGTCGGTACTCGCGAGACATCTCCCGGTTCTGGGAAGAAGGAGATATCCGTGGGCAAGGATGGACGCGAGATCGCCGGAAATTCGCGACCACGGCCGAGGTCCGCGTGGCCGTCTTCAGCTTCCTCTAGGGTAGGCGAAATCCCGGGCGTCGTCACTCAGCCCGAACAGATCCCGATCGACGACGAAAGGAGTGCCGAAGCCGCGTCGCAGTCTGTAAGCCTATGACTGTCCGCTGAAGCGGGGAAACTCCAGTCGTCCGACGACCTCGCCACATCAGTCGTCGGCCATATGCGAAAGCCCTGGAATGCCATCGCCAACCCCTTGTCAGCGCGAGCGCTCGCATACTAAGAGCAGCGGGTGGCGAACTTTTAACCTTTGAAACGGCAAGCAGCAGCCTATGACCGCAAAACGCATACGCACGGTACTCATCACTGGCGGGACGGGATCGTTCGGCAAGACGATGCTACGGACCCTCCTCGACGGAAATGACGTGGAAGAAGTGCGGGTCTTCAGTCGCGACGAGGAAAAGCAGCACGTCTTGCGCAGCACGCTGCTCGATCCGCGCGTCAGATTCTACATCGGCGACGTCAGGGATCGAGCGGGGGTCGAACACGCCATGCGTGGCGTCGACTGCGTCTTTCACGCGGCGGCTCTCAAGCAGGTGCCGTCCTGTGAATTCTTCCCGATGGAGGCACTGCGCACCAATATCATCGGATCGGAGAATGTCGTGCGGGCCGGTATCGAGGCTGGCGTGCGCAGCCTCGTCTGCCTGTCGACCGACAAGGCCGTCTTCCCCGTCAACGCCATGGGCATGTCGAAGGCGATGATGGAGAAGGTCGCCCAGGCCGCGGCCCGCGAAATCGTTGGCGAGAGCACGGCGACGACCATCTCCTGCGTGCGCTACGGCAACGTCATGTATTCGCGCGGCTCGGTCATTCCCTTGTTCATCGAGCAGATCAAGGCGGGCTTGCCCATCACCATCACCGAGCCGACGATGACGCGGTTTCTGATGCCCTTGCGGGATTCGGTCGCGCTCGTGCGTTTTGCCTTTGATCACGCGCGCCAGGGCGATCTCTTCATCAAGAAGGCGCCAGCGGCAACCATCGCGGATCTCGTGACGGCTCTCAAGCAGCTGTTCTCGCGACCTGACCACCCGGTCGACGTGATCGGCTGGCGCCACGGTGAAAAGCTGTATGAGACGCTCGCCAACGCGCAGGAACTCTCGCACAGCGAGGACATGGGCGATTACTACCGCATCGCGATGGACGATCGGGACCTGAACTACAAATCCTACTTCGTCGAGGGCGATCGCGAAACGGCCGAATACGAAGACTATCATTCGCACAATTCGGAGCGGATGAGTGTCGAGGATGTCAAAGCGCTGCTCATGACACTTCCGGAAATGCAGAGCGAACTGGAAAGCTGGAACGGCGGTGCCCGGCAATGAAGGTCGTCGTCACCGGGGCTGGCGGGCTGCTCGGCTGGCATGCCGCCTGCCGGCTGCGGGCCGCCAATGCGATGGCGCAATTCAGGAACGAAGCGGAGCCTTTCGCCGTCGCCGCCCTCGACCGCTCCGGCTTTAACGACCATGACCGCGCGATCGCTGCGTTTCGTGACGCGGACGCCGTCCTCCACTTCGCCGGCGTCAATCGCGCGCCGGACGCCGATATCGAGGACGCCAATCTGCGGATCGCCGAGGCCCTGCTCGCAAGCGTCAACGCGGCGGGCGCAAAGCCGCACATCGTCTACGCCAATTCGACCCACGCCGAAAAGGACACGCCTTACGGCCGGTCCAAGCGACGGGCGGGGGAAGCCTTCGGCGCGTCGGGGCTCGCCTATACCGATCTGGTGCTTCCGCATATCTTCGGCGAGTGTGCCCGGCCATTCTACAACAATGTGACGGCGACGCTTTGCCGCCAGGTCATCGATGGCGCCACGCCGTCGATCAATCCGGACGGGCGTGTCGAGCTCCTCCATGCGGGCGCCGCGGCCCAGTCGGCCATCGACGCGGTGGTGGCGGGAAAGACCGGCCGCCAATTCCTTGCGGGCAAACCGGTCAGCGTCCCCGATCTTCACCAGAAGATCGCCGGATTTCATCGGAGCTACCTGGCCAATATCGTGCCGGATCTCTCCGATCCCTTCGATGTGGCGCTCTTCAACAGCTATCGCGCGGCCCTTTATCCCGACGGCTTTCCGCGACCTTTGACGCTCAATACCGATCCCAGGGGAACACTCTTCGAGGCCGTCAAGGGCGGTGGCGGCAGCGGCGGCCAGACTTTTCTGTCCTGGACGGAGCCGGGGATAACGCGTGGCGATCATTTCCATCTCGACAAGGTGGAGCGTTTTCTCGTCGTATCCGGCGAGGCGGTCATCCGGATAAGACGGGTTCTCACCGACACCGTGTGGGAATACCGCGTATCCGGCGAGCGGCCAGCGGCCGTCGACATGCCGACGCTTCACACCCACAGCATCGAGAATGTCGGAGAGCAGCCGTTGCTCACCCTTTTCTGGACCAACGAGATTTTCGACGCCGCGGCCCCAGACACCTATCGCGATCGCGTTCTGCCTGACGGCGGCTCGGCCTGATGCGGCGCGGGCCGTTCCCGCTCCTTTCGACAATCCCCTGCTCCAATTACCAAGAGCTTGCCGAGAATGACTGAGATGATGAAGGTAATGACCATCGCGGGCACGCGCCCGGAATGGATCCGCCTGTCGGCGACCATCCGCGCGCTGGACGCCGTCGATTCCATCAGGCACGTCGTCGTCCACACCGGGCAGAATTACGACTATGAGTTGAACGAGGTCTTCTTCGAGGATCTGGGCCTCCGCGCGCCCGACCATTTCCTCGAAGCGGCCGGCGAAACAGCGGCAGAGACGATCGGTCGTGTCATCGCCCGGGCCGACCGGATCATTCGCAAGGAGAAGCCGGACGCGGTCCTTCTACTCGGGGATACCAATTCCTGCATGGCAGCCCTCGCGGCCCGCAAGAACCGCGTTCCCGTATACCATATGGAGGCGGGCAACCGCTGCTTCGACTTCAATGTCCCCGAGGAACTCAACCGCCGCCTCGTGGATCACATGTCCGACTTCAACATCTGCTATACCGAACACGCCCGTCGTCACCTGCTGTCGGAAGGGCTGCCGCACCGGCGCATCATCGTGGCGGGCTCTCCGATGAATGAAGTGTTGACGCTCTATCGCGACCGGATCGAGGCCAGCGACATCCTGGAGCGGCTGGAGCTCGAGCCGCGCGGCTATCTCATCGCCTCGGTCCATCGCGAGGAGAACGTCGATTCGGAGCCGCAGCTGCGCGCCATCGTCGAAGCGCTCGAGATGCTGTCCGAACGGCACGACATGCCCGTCGTCATCTCGACGCATCCGCGCACGCGCAAACGCCTCGAGGCCTACGGCATCGAGACGCTCGAGCGACTGCGGTTCCTGAAACCCTTCGGCTTTCACGACTACAACAAGCTGCAGATGGAGTCGCTCTGCGCGATCTCCGATTCCGGAACGATCAGCGAGGAATCCTCGATCCTGAGCTTCCCGGCCGTGACCGTCCGCAACGCGCTGGAGCGGCCGGAAGCGATGGACACCGGCTCGATCATCATCACCGGCCTCGATCGCGACGTGATCGCGGCCTCGGTGGACATGGCGATCGCGGATTTCCGCGCCGGACGCTTTCCGCCGGTTCCGCAGGACTACCGCATCGACAATAGCTCGCAACGCGTCGTCCGACTGATCCTCGGCACCGCGAAGCTGTCGGCCCGCTGGCATGGACTGGACGGAGCGCGGGGCTAAGCCGCCCCGCCGTTCAACGCGCCCGGATTCATTTTCGCTTTCCTGCAGTCGCGCCCGCTGCGCCAATAGATAGTGGTGGACGATGAACCGGCATCGGAGCGAAGGGCGAGCACATGGACCGCTTCCCTACCGGCCGGAAATCGACGGGTTGCGAGCGCTCGCGGTGACGGCGGTGCTTCTCTTCCATGCCGGCTTCGTGACGTTTTCCGGGGGGTTCGCCGGGGTCGACGTCTTCTTCGTCATCAGCGGCTTTTTGATCACCCGTCTCATCGTGAACGAAGTGCACACTACGGGAACCTTCCGCTTCGGTCACTTCTACGTCCGGCGCGTGCGGCGCTTGTTCCCGGCGCTTCTGGCGACGCTCTGGCTGAGCTTCATAGGCGCGGCATTCCTGTTCGCCCCCCAGTTCCTGAGCCGAATCGGAGGTGCACTGGTTGCCGCGCTGTTCAGCGTATCGAACATCTATTTCTGGGCTGAAAGCGGATATTTCGACCCGGATGCCATTCTGAAGCCGCTTCTGCATACTTGGTCGCTGGGCGTCGAGGAACAGTTCTATCTCGTGTGGCCGGTCCTGGTGGTGCTGGCGGTCAGAAACCGTTCCGGGTGGATCGGTCCTGCCTGCATCGGCGTTTCGGGTGTGGCCAGCTTCATGTTCGCGCTGGACATGGCCGACGGCCGGCTCGCTATCCTCGATGTGATGTACGGAATCGGGGATGCGGCGAGAGCCGATGGTCCTGCGGCGGTGTTCTTTCTCGCGCCGTTCAGGGTCTTCGAGTTTGCGATCGGGGCACTGTGCGTCTGGCTCGCGGCTGATCGGAAGATGCCGGATCTCTTTGCAGAAGCTCTGCTGGCGATCGGTCTAGCGCTGATTGCCCTTGCGGTGCTGCTGCTTGACGAGGCCGCGACCTTTCCCTCATGGAATGCCTTGCTTCCCTGCCTGGGAGCAGCGTTCGTCATCCTCGCGGGAGCGCCTCCCATCTTCGGTAAGGTGCTGACGAATCCGGTGGCTATTGGCTTGGGTAAGATTAGCTATTCGCTTTACCTCGTCCACTGGCCTGCCATCGTGTTCTACAGATACTGGACATTCAGACCACTCTCGGCCGGTGAAGGGGCAGGATTGATCGTCGTGTCGATCCTGCTTGCGGTGCCGATGTTCCATCTGGTCGAACGCCGGTTCCGACTGCGGGGTGCGGAAGAAGTCAGAAGCTCCGCATTTTTGCGGCAAAGCGCGCTTGCTGTTATCGTATCCGGTCTTTGCTGGGCCGGGCTTTGGAGCTCGAATGGATGGCTCTGGCGCTATCCGGAGGGGGTCCGGGAGCAGCTTTCCTACGACGTCGAGGCGCTTAACGTGTACGTCTGGAAACGCTTTCTGGCCGAGGAGCGGGGCTTCGATGACAGCGGCCGTCAAAAACTGCTGGTGGTGGGCGATAGCATGGCGGCGGATTTCGTCAATATTCTTGGCGAAGGCGGGTGGGCCAATTCGGTGGACCTCGCGACGGTTCCGGTCGTGGATAATTGCAAGACGCTGTTCCCGGTCTCCGACGAGTATTACAAGACATATTTGCCGAAGGTAGAAGAAAGCTGCCGGCGACAGCATGCGAAGAATCTCCGCCGTTCGATCTTCGCGGAAGCAGACGCGATCGTCGTCGCGTTCGAGTGGAGCGATGCATCAGCAGATATCCTCGATGAGCAACTGGCGGTGTTGCGCACACTCAATCCGTCGGCAAAGATCGCTGTCACGGCGAGGAGAATACTGACCGGAACCGGAATCGAGTTCTTCGCTCATCACGCCGGCAAACCCGATGCCCACGAGATCCGCACGCCGTACTTCGAAGGCAATTTGGCAATCAATAGGAAACTCCGGGCGCTCCCCGCTGTGACTGTCATCGATCTCCTGCAACCGCTGTGCAATGAGGATGGCTGCCAAAGGGTGACAAAGGAGGGCGTACTGATTTCCTACGATCTCGCTCACCTGACTCCAAAGGGCGCCGCTTATCTGGGGGAGCGTCTTGCAACGATGGACTGGCCGGCGCAGTTCGGCCTCAGGCAGGAAGCAGGACATTGAAAGCGACGCTCGTCTTCCGGTATTTCTGGCCCGAGACGGTTTTGATGAACGACATCGCGCGCTGGCTTGTGGAGGCTGGACACGAGGTCGAGGTGCTGACCGGCCAGCCGGACTACCGTCCCCATCTGAAAATGCCCCGGCAACCCTCGCGAAGCATATGGCACGGCGCGACGGTTCGCCGGCTGCCGCTTCTGCCCGAGCGCGGCTATGGGCTGGTGCGCGCCGTCAACGGCCTCCTGTTCGTGATGCTCGCCAGCGCGGCGATCGTCTTCGGGCGCAGGCGCGACGTCGTCTGGACGACCTCGATCCCGCCGGTGGTCCAGGCTCTCGCCTTGCTTTTGGCCGCGAAATTGCGCGGCGCGCGCTTCGTCTATTTCCTGCAGGACATCTATCCCGATATCGCGATCCTGATGGGGATCATGAAGCCCGGCCTGTTGTCGCGCCTTCTCGTCGCGCTGGACCGCTTCGTCATGAACCACGCGGATGTGGTGGTGGTGCTGTCCGACGACATGATGGCGGTGGTGCGCGAGCGCGGAACGCGCCCCAGGCGTCTCGTCGCGATCAACAATTTCTCCGCCCAGGAACCCGTTGGCGAACGGGCGCCGCGCGACGAGGGCGGCCCCGCCCGCTTCCTGTTCGCCGGTAATGTCGGCCGCTTCCAGAATCTCTCGACTCTCGTCGACGTCTTCGCGCGCGTCGATCCGAACATCGCCGTCCTAGACATTTTGGGGGAGGGACGCGAAAAGGGGAGCCTCGAGGAACGGGTGAAGGACGACGGCATCCAGAATGTACGCTTTCGTCCCGGCGTTTCGTCCGAGGAAGCATTTGGCCTGATGGCGGAATACGACGTCGGCATCGTGACCCTGCGGCCAGGGCTTTATCGGTTTGCCTACCCCAGCAAGACCTTCAGCTACCTCGCCGCGGGGCTTCCCGTGCTGGCGCTGGTCGAGCCGCAGAGCGCGCTGGCGCGGGATATCGAGGAACACCGTCTCGGGGTTACGGCACCCTGGGACATCGAGATGGACCGCCTGGTCGACATTGTCGTCAACATGGCGGCGCGATGGCGCGGGGCGAGCACGGTGGAGAGCGGGCGTCCGCTTTATTCGCGCGAGGCCGCGCGGCGCCGCTGGCTCGATCTGTTCGGGACGCTGGAAACCGGACAAGGGCATAGCAGCGATATTTCTGAGCAAGACCGGTCCGGGGCCGAGCGATGACGCCGTCGCGGACGGGCGCTTCAAGCCGAAAGTGCCGGCGCATCTGAATCCGTTTCCGACGATTGCCCAGGTTGCCGCGCCAACAAAGCCAATTTATATACTTGACCGATCCGGATAGCGCTCAGGGTGGGGTGATGGAGTACGCCGAAGGCTTCCCGGTCGAGATTATGCGCGAAACAGAATCCGGGCGCCTTGTGATCCAAGCCAGCAATGAGGCGAGCACAACGTTACGGAAGTTGATTTGCTGGACCTTCTGGCATGGCTTCTGATAGACTACCCTCGTCTTCTAGATCGGGAAATGAAATGGCAAAATCACTCTTCCTGGTCGGCGGGAAATCGCTTACGATCGCAGCAGCAACAGCGGCGTTTTTCATATTCGCTATCGTGATCAACGCCGTTTCGACCGAGTTCTGTCATGACAGAGCGTGTGCCCCTGACGAGCAGCCGGCGTGGGCGACACGCTAGACGGTTTCATCATGTCATTGCTCATATCGACGGTCTTCATATCCACCGGTGCTCTTTTTCTCGCCCAGATGATCTCGGTCGATGAAGATGGGCGACCGTTGCATGTCGGCGTGTGGTCTCGCATGTACGCCTTGGCTGCGACGATCTGGGCGGTTGTCCTATGGCTGGTGTGACGCTCAGGAACGCGGTTCTGGTGACGCCTGTCACCCTCGCACTGGTCTACTTCGCAGCCGGTATCGGCCTGTTTCTCCTCGGCCCGATAGATTGGCCGGTGCCCGACTGGTCTCTGACGACCGCTTATCTTCTGGCGGCGCTCGCTCTGATCGCAGGCGGCTTCGCGGTCGGGATCATGACGCCACCGGTAGCAGCGCCTATGCCCTGGGTAAGGTACGCCGTCCTGGCCGGCGCGGTCGGCAGCATCCTTCTTCTGTTTCCGTCGGCCTACGTCTATACGCACAGTGCGCCCTGGGATTTCTTTTCGCTGCTTGGCGATCAGCGGCTCGCCTACGAGAAGATGCAGCAGACGCTTCGCGAGCCTGAGTCTTTGCGTTCTGTCGTGGCCACGGCGCGAATGCTGCTTGGCCCCGTCACCTTCGTTCTACCGGCTCTGGCAATCTTGACGTGGGGATCTCTCGGCTCACGGCTCAAGGTACTCGCGGCGATAGGTATCTTCGCGGCTTGCTCGTTTTCGATCTTCCGGGGCACCGACAAGGAAATCTTTGACCTTCTGATCCTGCAGGCCGCCGCCGTCGCCGTGGTGTTGTGTCGGCGCATCGTCACGTCCGGCTTTCCTTCACTGCAACGGCTTGTGATGTTCGGTCTGGTCGCTGCGTTGACGGCCTTTTTCGCAGCCGGCAGTTTCATCGAGAGAAAGGCGCAGCGGCTGGGATTTGACGCAGCGGAGGTCGTGGAAGAGCAGGCCGAAGCCGCAGCAGCAGTTGAGGGGGAGTCCGGTGGGACCGCTGAAGTCCCGCCCGCGAGCGCGGGTGGGACCGCTGAAGTCCCGCCCGCGAGCGCCAAGGCAGCGCCAAATTTATTCTGTATGTCCGGCGACGTGTGCGCCAAAGCCTCATCGCAGGCCGGTGTAGCATCGGAGGCGGAGGTCGGTCGCCAGTTCGCCCTCTCGATGGCGACCGCCTATGCCACGCAGGGATATTACGGGCTATCTCTCGCACTGGAAAAGCCGACCCTCTCGATGTACGGATTCGGCCACTCGAACATTTTGACACGGGTCTACGTGGCACTGACCGGCGATGTCGATTTCCCGGATCGGGCGCTCACATATCGCATCGGCGAAGAAGGATGGGATCAGCGCTATCAGTGGGCGAGCGCCTACACATGGCTGGCGAACGACTTCGGCGTCTACGGTGCGGCGTTGGTTATTGGCTTGATCGCCTTGATTTGGGCCTCGGCGTGGAAGGATGCGGTTCTCGCTGGAAATCAGGCCGGCGGGGTCGTGTTCTGCCTCTTGGCGCTGTTCTTCGTGTACCTCCCCGCAGGCAATCAGATCATGCAGATCGGCGACGGCTACGCCGCCCTGATCGCATGGGTGCTGATCTGGCTCGCGTATAAGCTATTCATTGGGGTTGGGGTGCCAGTTCGACCCCGCTGACAGCGACTCCACCTCGCGGCCAAGCGTCGACTATCACCAGCAACATTTTCACGCTGGACCGTCATTCGACGAGACTTCGAAAATCTGCCACAGAGATCTGCGTCGACACCAAAACTGCCGCTTAGGCATGGTGCCAACGGGCCTTCGCCGGCTGATCGTTCAAACCGGCTTCGAAGCGATCATCCGAAGCCGAAAACGGAGTGATTTGAAGTAGCGCGCGTGGGCATTTGATTGTGCGCGCTACAGGACCGGCTGTGAATTCCGCTTACCCTCGCTCTCACACGAAGTCGAAATCGCTGGCGGAGATGTCGGCGGCGTTGACGCCGGACAGAATGACGGTATCGCCACCGAAGGTGAGATAGGTGACCGCCCCATATTGGTTTACGGCGATATCGGCGAAGGTCAGTCCGCGGCCTGAAAGGTCGATAAGATCCTGCCCGCCTACGGGATCGGCATCGAAATCGGTGATGAGATCAACACCCGAACCGGCGACGTCGTAGACGAAGCGGTCGTTGCCGCCGGCGCCGATCAGCACGTCGAAATCCCCTCCACCGCCGGTCAGCAAATTGTTGCCGCCGGAGCCGGCGATGATGTCGTTGAACGCCGATCCGACGGCGTTCTCGATCGAATTCAGGAAATCCTGGCTGACTCCATCATAGGTTACGTTGCCGGTCAGATCGATCTGCACACCGCGATCGGCGTTGCCGAGCGTGACCGTGTCGCTGCCGCCAAGTCCATAGAGAAAGTCCGTACCGGCTCCGCCTTCGAAAATATTGTCGCCGTTCGTTCCGAAAAGCAGGTCGGTAAAATCGGTGCCGACGACGTTTTCGAACTCGTAGATGCGGTCCCGCGTGCTACCGACATCCCCCACGCCGCCGAGAAGATCGACGAAGACGCCGCCTACCGCACCGCTATAGCTGATCGTGTCGATGCCGCCGAGCCCGTTGATGAGGTCGGCACCGCCCATACCATTGAAGACGTTGTCGCCGGCCGATCCGAACAAGGCATCCGCGAATTGCGAGCCGATGGCATTCTCGATCGAGATGAGAATGTCCTGCGCCACGCCATCATAGGCCAGCTGAGCGGTCAGATCGACCTGCGCGGTGAAGGGACCGGCCGCCAGCGCGGTGAACAGGAAGGAGACCGTATCGGAGCCGCCATATCCGTTGATGATGTCCGAGCCGCCCATGCCGATGAACACGTTGTCCTCGTTCGATCCGATGAGCAGATCGGCGAAATTGGAACCGATGGCGTTCTCGATCGAGATCAGCGTATCAAGGCCCAGTCCGTCGTCCGAAACGCCGCTGAACAGATCGACGACGACGCCTTGATGGGCGGAAATGAAATAAGCGGTATCCGAGCCGGCGCCGCCGATCAAAGTGTCGGCACCGGCATTGCCCTGCAAGAGATCGTCTCCCCGCATGCCGAAGAGCGTGTTCTGCCCGGCGTCGCCGACCAGATAATCGTCCCCGTCGCCGCCGATCGCGTGTTCCACATTGAAGAACTGCAACTCGACACCGTCGATCGTGCTCACCGCCCCGGTCAACTGAATGGTGGAGTTGGAGATGACCGCCGACGCGTTCACGACGTCGCTGCCGCCATTGAGATCATTGAAGCTAGTGCCATGCCCCGCCATGCCGGCGTATTGGGAATATTCCTCGGTAAAGACATAACGGTCGTCATTGCTGGCTGCACGGCCGTACAGATTCAGGTCGATGTCGCGAACGGTGAGGACGTCAGCGCCTGCGTCATCGACGATCCGCACCGTCCAGTCGCCGAAGCTCGACTCGCCGCGGAAGGCCTGGCTTTCGAAGGTGTAGCGGCCATCAAAGGCGGCACCGCCGGCCTGGTCATTGATCAGGACATGCTCCGCCCCGGTTGGCGATGTGAGGTAGATATCCATGTCGGCAAGAGCTGTCGTCGAAAAATCCAGCTCCAGCGTCAGCCGCTCGACGATGATGGCCTGCTCCTCGTTCAGCGTGAACGAGGTGCCGGTCGAATTGCCATCCGGAATCACCACGGGGGCGCCGGCGATCGCGTCTTCCGTCGTCATCACTTGATTGGCGCTGGTTCGCGCGGCATTAAAGAAATTCCACGTTTCGGCCAGACGCACCGCCGCGTGGGCATCGACCAGCCCGTAACCATAGTCATTGCTGTAATGCAGGCCGCCGCCGTTCCAGTTGTCGGCCTGGTTGAAGTGCCAGGGGGTGCGTTCGGAACCGGCGATCGTCGCGTCGTCGACAACGCTGCCGACGTGGCGGGCGGAATAGGCCAGGATGTCCTGCACGTCGCGCCAGCCGAGCCCGGCGTTGGCGTCCACCATCAGCGTCACGACGCCGGCAACCATCGGCGCGGCCGAGGAGGTTCCGTTGAAGGTGCTGGTGTAATTGGTGGCGTTATAGCCCGCAGCGCCCGTCCGGTCCGTCGTCACCACCTGTCCCGGCGTACCGAAGCCGGAGACCAGATTGGCTGTGCCAAAGGACGAATAGGAGGAGACGAAGCCGTTCTGGTCGACCGCCGCGACGACGATCTGCTGCGTGTTGTTCGTCCAGGGGTCGGAGTTCACGTCGTAGTTGTCGAAGCGGGAATTGCCCGCCGACTTGACGATGTTGGTGCCGAGCCCGCCGCGCCCGGCGCTGACCGCCAGATTGATCGAATTGTCGATCTCGGCGAAACGCAACGCGTTGTAGCCGAAGCCGAATTCCGAATTGGCATCGTTGGCGATGCCTTGGCTGATATTGATGACGTCGCCGCCATTGGCCGAAGCGCTGTAAATGGAATCGCGAATGTCCTGCAGCCAGCCATCGTTGATGAACGCAGCGGTCTGGTACCCGACCATGGTCGCACCGTGGGCGACGCCGGTGACACCGATGCCGTTGTTGCCGACCGCGCCGATGATTCCCATGACGGCCGTGCCGTGGGAATTGTTGTTCAGCCCGAACGGATCGCCGTCGTTGTTGAACCAGTCGTAGTCGAAGACGGTGTCGTAATTCGCGGCCAGATCCTCGTGCAGATAGTCGAAACCGTCATCGATCACGAAGACCTTGACGCCGGCGCCGGTGTAATCGTCCCAGAGCGAGTTCAGGCCGTTCGCATTGACGATGTTGAGATCGAGCAGGCCGGGGGTCGTGTTGCGCAGATGCCATTGCTGGCCGAACATCGGGTCGTTGGGGAGGGACATCGATCGGATTCCTTCTTCTGGTTCGGCAGAACGCGCATGGCCTGCGGCGTCTGTCCCAATTTAGGTCCGCGCGACCAGCTGCTAACGGCTGGCGCGGGGCCGCTCAAAGTTTCCGCAATTGCTCCGCATAGACGACCGGGCCGCGGCAGGTCGTCATGTTGACGTAATAGCCGGAGATCTCGACGCGCGCGCCCAGGGGCACGTCCGTCGCAACGTAGGAGACGCCGACAAGCTCGCCGCCGTCTGTTCTGATCTTGGGACATTCGACGCCGTCGCCGCGGGTCGCGTAGGTGCCCGTCACCGTCACGCGCTCCTGCGACCCGGCCGGCTTTTCCGCTTCCGCCACGCGGTCTCCCATTCTGTCGGCGCGCAGCCCGTCGATCTCCGCCAAGGGCAAATCCGGCGGAGACCCACCGTTCTCCACTCCGCAGGCAGACAACATGGCGGCGAAAATGACCGCCACCGCCGCCGGTATGAAGGCTCGAATAGGTCCCGTCACGCCATCCCCCTGGTTACTTCGTGAACTGGTAGATGCAGAATGGACCAAAGGCATCCATTATTATACCGCAGCCAATTCCATCGAAAGTATACCGTCGAAATTTCCATCGAACTGGGCCGCATCACGAGGCTAAGGCCAAAACGACGTTGCGTCAAGATTTGTAGAAAACGACAGTCACGGGCAGATGAAGGAGGCCGCCGAGGGGATGTCCAGCGAGGATGCTGCGGTTGCGGCGGCCATGTCGGCTCCTGCCGGCGCCCCGGGGAGGCCGGAAGGCGGGAGGCATGGGTCGTGTCCCGCGTGGCGGTGTAGCTGAGCCGTCATCGAGGTTCCGCGGTAGGGTCGAGTTGCTGACCCAACCGAACCGATCGCAGAGCCGATGACCAAAATCATGATGGACCTGCACGAGGTGATCGAGAAGAGGGCTGACGCCGCCATTTCGCGCGAGACGATCGGCTTTACCGCCAAACGGCTGATGGAACCTGGAGGTCGGCGTTGCGACCGGCGGCGGTTATGGCGAGAAGAACGCCGGGCGCACAACGCGCTTCATGATGCTGCTGCATCTGCCGCGACCGGAAGGTCATGACAACGCGCCGCGAGCCAAGAATGGACGGGGCTCTCGCAGGTCATGGCGTCGATGCCGTCGTGACGCGAGCACGCGCACCATCGTAACCTTGCCTCCGGAACTGCTGCCGCACGAACGGCGTCGGCCTCCTCCCGAATGACGCGGCCGTTGTGCGCCTCGTCGGCACGCCGCTACTGGAACACAGCGATGCATCGGCCGGCCGGCGCACGCTACACGGCGCTGGCAACCGTCGCGCCCATGGGCGATGATGCCGTCATCGGCCGGCCTGCCGTGGCATCCTGACCAAGCAGGCCCGCGCCTAACACACCACGGTGACGATCGGCGCCAGTTACATCACGCCATAAGGCAGCATCCGTAATTGCTCCGGCGCAGTCGGTAGGATAGTTGTGCGGGAATGGCTGCTTCCCCCGCTCCGATTCCTCTCACCGCCCCCGACCTCTCCGGCAAAGAGCTCCGATACGTGGCGGAGGCCGTAGCTGCTCGTCACCTCGCTGGTGACGGCGATTTCACGAAACGTTGCCATGCGTGGCTGGAACGGGAAACCGGAGCGGCGAGAGCGCTGCTCACCCATTCCTGTACGGCGGCGCTGGAAATGGCGGCGCTGCTGCTCGACATTATGCCGGGCGATGAGGTGATCATGCCGTCTTATACGTTCGTGTCGACGGCCAATGCCTTTGTCCTGCGCGGCGGTGTCCCGGTCTTTGTGGATATTCGGCGCGATACGCTGAACCTCGACGAGAGACTGATCGAAGCGGCGATCACACCTCGGACACGGGCGATCGCCGTCGTCCACTATGCGGGCATCGCCTGCGAGATGGATGCGATCATGGCGGCTGCGGCGCGACACGGTCTCGCGGTCGTCGAAGATGCCGCGCAGGGTTTGCTGGCGACCTATCGCGGGCAGGCGCTCGGGAGCATCGGTGCCCTCGGAGCCCTGAGCTTCCACGAGACCAAGAATGTGGTGTCGGGCGAGGGGGGGGCATTGCTGGTCAACGACGCGTCGCTGGCGCACCGCGCCGAGATCCTGCGCGAGAAGGGAACCGATCGCAGCCGCTTCCTGCGCGGCGAGACCGACAAGTACACCTGGCAGGACATCGGATCGTCCTTTCTGCCCAGCGAGATCGTCGCGGCATTCCTGTTGGCGCAGCTGGAAGAGGCCCGGGCCATCACCGAGCGCCGCGTCCGGCTCTGGCGGATGTATGATGAACTCCTGGCGCCGCTTGAGGCTTCGGGTGCGCTGTCCCGTCCTGGCGTGCCGGCGGAATGCACGCCCAACGGCCATATCTATTATGTGATGCTGGCGAGCGATCGGGGCCGGCAGGCGGTGATCGATCATCTGGCCGCGGCCGGTGTGCGGTCCGCCTTCCACTATGTGCCGCTGCACGATTCGCCAGCCGGACAGCGCTTCGGTCGAGCGGTCGGGGACCTGCCGGTGACCGCCGAGGCGTCGCGGCAACTGCTGCGGCTGCCGCTTCACGCGGGCCTAGCCGACACCGACCTTGGGCGGATCGCCGCACTGCTGCGTGAGGCGCTGGATTGATCGCGACGCAGGGGCAAGGGACAGCGTCTCCCGCGCCCGCATCCTTGACACATCGTTATCTGGATTGGATCGCGGCCCTCCTGATCGCTGCTCTTGGCGCAACGCTGGGCGTCCTCACGCTCCGGCAGGCCGGCTATCTTTTCTTCTATCAGAACTTCACGCCCGAGGTCGTCTATGCGGGGTGCGGACTCGGCTTTGGCCATCCCGGCGCGGTCTCGGATGTGCTCAAAGAGTTCGTCCTCGTGCGCGCGAGGGAGTTCGACTGCCAAGCTCTTGGTGCGGCTGCAGCGATAGGGCCGCCGGGCCTGTTCGCGCGCCTGCAGCTCTATCTCGTCTACGCGGTCGGCGCGCTCTGGCATCCGCCGCGATTGGGCTATGCCGAGCTGTGGCCGCTGGTGGCCATTGCGACCGGCGCCTATGCGGCCGGTGCCTTCGTCCTGCTTCGGCTGTTTTTCCCGCTGGTATTGGCGCTGGTAGGCGGCGGCGTGCTTGCCGCCTCGCCAGTGGCCCTGTCGCTGGTTACCTCGTTCCGCGATTATTCCAAGGCTCCCTTCTTCGTCTGGACACTTGTCTTCGTCATCCTGACGATGCGCGCCGGATCGCTGCGCGGGGCATTGGGATGGGGCATGCTCGCCGGCCTGGCGATCGGCATCGGTATCGGCTTTCGCGGCGATGTCATCATCCTCGCGCCGATCGGTGTCCTGGCGCTCCTCGTGGCCCCAGGGCTGCGGCCCTTGGCGCGTCGCGGCGCGGGGGCGGCGGCGATGGTCGCGATGATGATCCTGTCGGCCTGGCCCGTCCTGTCGGTCGCGGGTGTCGGCGGGGCCGGCTCGCTGGTCCTCCAGGGCCTCAGCGAGCCGTTCCGATCCTACCTGGCGATCGAACCGGCCGTCTACGGATTGGGCGATCGCTATTCCGACGAGCTGTCGCTGTCCTCGATCGCCGCGGCCGAACGACCGCTTCATCCGGAGTGGGATAATCGCGAATCGCTGCCCTATTACGGTGTCTCGCAAGCCATGCAGTATTCAACCACAAACATGGTCCGGTGGCTGCCGTATTTCCTGGGCGATCTCGCCACCCAGGGCCTCAAATCGGCGGCCTGGGTCACGGCCTTTCCGGTCCTCGTGGCGACGGACCGCACCGGCCTCGACCCGGGTGGCCCGGTGCGCAACGGTCCTGCGGCAAGCCGCTATATGGCGTTTCTATACGATGCGCTGGGTCAGGCGTGGCTCATCCCTCTCGCCATTGCCGGCCTGGCGGTGTTTCTGTGGCGGGAGATGGCTATCCGGCCCAATGAGACGCTGGGCGTTGCGGTGATCTTCGCGCTGGTTCTGGCCTTCCCGGTGGTGCAATTCTCGATTCGGCATGTGTTCCACCTGGAGTTTGTCTGGGTGACCTCGATCCTGGCATTCTTCGCCGCCGCGTTCGATTGGAGCGGCCTGAAGCGCGTCGGCGGGCGGTTCGCGGCTTTTGCAGCCGGCGTCGTCGCCTTGGCCGCCATCAGTTATGGTGCGCTTTTGCTGTATCAGCAGCAGGCGCTGAGCGGCGAGCTGGAGGAGGTGCTGGCCGCGCCAAGAGCGCCGGTCGCAGCCAATTGGCGGGTCGAGACTGTCGATGGGCGGCGTCGGGGAGTCTTCACCGTGCCGGTGCCGCCGCGGCATCGCGATGTGGTTTCGGCAAGGCCTGACAGCATGACCGATGCGATGCCCACCATGGGCCTGCAGTGGGATGTCCGCGCAGCGGCGGATCGGCTTGTTCTCACCCTGCAAAACTGCCCGGCGGGCGAATATGTCGCTCAGGTCGGGTATGCGACGGCCGACAATGTCTGGCAGCCTTTCGACCATGACCTGCGGGCGTCGGTCGCGCGCGGCAGCAAGGGGTCCGTGACGTTTCTGCTGCCGGCCTTCTATCGCCCGACCCAGCACCTTGCCACGATCGCGGTCGATCCACTGCCGCAGGGCTGCGAGGCGACGCTCGAGCGAAGCGAGGGGAATTCGGTTCTGCCGCCGCTGCTGACCGCCTCGCTTCCGACCGGATGGCGCGACATGTGGCTTCTGCGGGGCTTCGGCGGCTTTCCCACCAGTCCCTGAGGGGGTGCAACGCGGTTCCGAGCGCTATCGGCGCATACCGGCCGCGCCTTGTCATGCCGCGCCGCATCCGGCATATGGGGGCGCAGCGTCAAGCATGCGCCGATCTTAGCGAAAAAGGACTATTGCAGCGCGCGATGACCATCCTTGTCACCGGCGGAGCCGGCTTCATCGGCGCGAATTTTCTCCACGAGTGGCTGGCCCGGTCTGACGAAGCCGTCGTCAATCTCGACCGGATGACCTATGCGGGCCATCCCGGCAATCTGTCCGCGCTTTCGGGCGATCCGCGCCATCGTTTCATCAAGGGCGACATCCGCGACGGTGAACAGATCGAAACGATCCTGCGCGAGCACCGGCCGCGGGCGATCGTGCATTTCGCCGCCGAAAGTCATGTCGACCGGTCGATCGCCGGGCCGGAGGCCTTCGTCTTCACCAATGTCGTGGGGACCTTCAACCTCCTCGAGGCCGCCCGCGCCTACCACGGCACACTGGCCGACGAGGCGGCCGCTGGCTTCCGCTTTCTGCACGTCTCGACCGACGAGGTCTACGGCGCCCTCCAGGCGGACGACCCCCCGTTCACCGAGGCTTCCATCGTGGCGCCCAACAGTCCCTATTCGGCCTCCAAGGCCGGCTCGGACCATCTTGTGCGGGCCTATTTCCACACCTACGGGTTGCCGGTGCTGACGTCCAACTGCACCAACAATTACGGGCCGCGGCAGTTTCCTGAGAAGTTCATTCCGGTGGTCATCGAGCGTGCCCTCGCGTTCGAGCCGGTGCCGATCTATGCCGATGGCAAGAACGTCCGTGACTGGATCCACGTCGCCGATCACTGTGCCGCGCTGCGCCTCATTATGGAACGCGGCGAACCTGGAACGACCTACAATGTCAGCGCCGAATGCGAGCGGCGCAACATCGACCTGGCCACGGCGATCTGCGACTGCGTGGACGCGCTTGCTCCCGATCCGCAAGGCCGGACACGCCGGACCTTGCTGACGCGCGTGGCGGATCGGCCGGGGCATGATTTCCGCTACGCCATGAGTGCCGCCCGCCTGCGCGAAACGCTGGGCTGGCGGCCGGAGCGGAGCTTCGCGGACGGATTGCGTCAGACGGTGGCGTGGTATCTCGACAATCGCCAATGGGTGGCCGAGGCGCAGGCCCGGCTTGATTCCGCTCGTGCGGAGACGGTGGCATGAAGCGGGTGGCGATCGTCCAGTCGAACTACATTCCGTGGAAAGGCTATTTCGACCTGATCGCCTCGGTCGACGAATTCGTGCTCTACGACGACGTTCAGTTTACCCGCCGCGACTGGCGCAACCGCAACCTGATCAAGACCCCCCAGGGCGTGCGTTGGCTCACCATTCCCGTCGAGAGCAAGGGGCGATACCATCAGACGATCCGCGAGACGGCGATCGAGGGGGTCGACTGGGCGGCTACGCATTTCCAGTCGCTGCGGTCGAACTACAGGCGCGCGCCCTTCTTTGACGAAGTGGCTTCGCTTATTGAACCGCTCTATGCCGTCCCGGCATCCAACCTGTCCGACCTCAACCGGACGTTCCTGCAGGCGATCTGCGACCATCTCGGCATCACGACGCGCCTTACCCGTTCGGCCGACTATGAACTCGCCGAGGAACGGACGGAGCGACTGGCGTCGATCTGCGCGCAGGCTGGTGCGGACATCTATGTCAGCGGCCCGGCCGCAAAGGAATACCTCGACGAGGCCGAATTCCGTCGGCGCAGCATGCGCGTGGAGTGGTTCGACTATTCCCGCTACCCTGAATATCCGCAGTTGTGGGGTGAGTTCGTCCACGGTGTGACGATGCTCGATCTCCTGTTCAACTGCGGACCGGAGGCGCGTAACTTCATGAAGGCCACGGCCTGATGCGACTGTCGATCGTTGCCACTCTCTATCGATCCGCCGAATACATCGGTGAGTTTCATCGCCGGGCGACGCAGGCGGCACACGTCTTCGCCGGCGACGACTACGAGATCGTCCTCGTCAACGACGGTTCGCCGGATCACAGCCTGCGGATTGCGTTGGAACTCGCCGACGAAGACCCGCGCGTCTGCGTCGTCGACCTGTCGCGCAACTTCGGTCACCATAAGGCGATGATGACCGGGCTCGCGCACGCCCGGGGCGACCTCGTCTTCCTCATCGATAGCGATCTGGAGGAGCAGCCGGAGTGGCTCGAAAGTTTTGCCCGGAAGCTGTGCGACGACGGCTGCGATGTCGTCTTCGGCGTCCAGAAGAAGCGTAAGGGCAATATATTCGAGCGTTGGTCCGGGGACTGGTTCTACCGCATCTTCCGGACCGCGACCGGCGTCGACCTGCCGCACAACATCGTCACGGCGCGGCTTATGCGCCGTAGCTATGTGGACGCACTGCTGCAATACGATGAGCGAGAGCTCTTCCTGGCTGGAATTTGGCATATCGTCGGCTTCGACCAGCGATCGATAAGGATCGACAAGCTCAGCCTGAGTCCGACCACCTATTCGGTAACCCGCAAGTTTCACATCCTGATCGACTCCATCACTTCCTTCAGCAATGCACCTCTGATCGGAATCTTCTATTTCGGTTTTGGTATTTTTATGCTGGCGTCCGCCTATATCGCCTATCTTGTCGTGATCTGGGCGGTAATTGGGACGGTCGCGGACGGGTGGACCTCCGTGATGGCCTCGATCTGGCTGATCGGCGGGTTGATCATTTCCTTCATGGGGGTCATCGGGATTTATCTCTCGAAGATCTATACCGAAGCCAAGCGGCGGCCTTACACGCTTGTCCGCAGCGTCCATCGCGGCGGACTGGCCGCGCCTTCCAACAGTCGCGAAGGCCTGGCGCCGGACTCTTCGCCCAAGGTCGACATGTGCGAGTCGAGGGCCGCCGAATGACGAATGACCTCGGTGCCATCGCTCACTACTATGCCGGCAAGCTCGCCGTCCATGGCGAGCGCGCCCAGGGTGTGGATTGGAACGGTGAAACCAGTCAGACCCTGCGGTTTGGCCAGTTGCTGAAGGTTGTCGATACCGAGGGTGCGTTTTCTCTAAACGATCTCGGCTGCGGCTACGGAGCGCTTCGTGATCAATTGTCGGGCAGCTGTCCCCGCTGCGACTATGCCGGATACGACATCGCGCCCGAGATGGTGGTTGCCGCGCGTAACCGTTTCGCCGGGATGCCCGCCACGCGTTTCGAAGTCGCGGCCGTGCCGGACCGGATCGCTGACTTCACCGTTGCCAGCGGTATCTTCAACGTCCGTCTGGATCAGACGGATGAAGCTTGGACGCGCTACGTCGAGACCACGCTCGAGCACATGGATCGGACGAGTGCTCGCGGCTTCGCCTTCAATTGCCTGACCAGTTATTCCGACGCCGACAAGATGCGCGGGTATCTCTACTATGCGGATCCGTGCGCGCTGTTCGATCTCTGCAAGCGGCGGTTCTCCCGACACGTTGCCCTGCTTCATGACTATGGGCTCTACGAGTTCACGATCATCGTCAGGCAACCATGACAGGCGGCATCTCATGACCAAGCTCGTCATCTTCGGCACTGGCGAAATCGCCGAGCTCGCCCACTACTATTTCGCTACGGATTCCGACCATGAGGTGGTGGGCTTCACGGTCGATGGCGAGTATCTGGGCGCCGATCGGTTCTGCGGCTGTCCCCTCGTCGCCTTCGAAGAGATCGAGAGCGCTTTCCCTGCGGATCGGTATCAGCTATTCGTCGCGCTGAGCTATGCTAGGCTGAATGCCGTAAGGCGGGACAAGTACGAAGCCGCGAAGGCGCGGGGATACACCGTGGCCTCCTATGTCAGCAGTCGCGCAAGCATCCTCAATGAGGGGCGGATTGGCGACAACTGCTTCATCCTGGAGGACAACACGATCCAGCCCTTTGTCAGCATCGGCAACAACGTGACGTTGTGGAGCGGCAACCACATCGGCCATCACTCGCGAATCGAGGATCACGCCTTCCTTGCGTCCCATATCGTGGTCTCCGGCGGCGTCACGATCGGCTCAAGCTGCTTCGTCGGCGTGAACGCGACGCTTCGGGACCACGTCGCCGTAGGGGCCAACTGCGTCATCGGGGCAGGGGCGCTGATTCTGGCGGATGCCGAACCAGGGGGCGTCTACATGGCGGCAGGAACGGACCGGTCACGCGTCCCCAGCAGCCGGCTGCGGAAGATCTGAGAAACGCCGTGCGCTGGACCAAACTCGGGCGTCTATACGCGCCGACATCGCGTCATCCGAAGCTGGCAAGCCATGCCGCCAATCCTGTGGCGATCCACCTTGACGGCGACGTTTTCCGGATCCTGTACAGTGGCAGGGATGCGGAGAATCGGTCCTCCGTCGGTATGGTCGACATCGACATCCGCAAACGACGGGTCGTGGACGCATCGGACGAACCGCTCTTCGTGCATGGTCCGCCCGAGAGCTTCTACGCCGCCGGGGTCAGCGTCGGCTGCGTGTACGAAGCGAACGGCCAGAGTTACGTGCTCTTTATGGGCTGGCAGAATCCGCCCGGAGGTCATTGGCGGGGGGATATCGGGCGCCTCCGGCTGGAGAATGGTACACTGTTGCTGGCCGACGATGTTCCGCTGCTGGGCGCGAGCCCGCAGGATCCGATCAGCCTGTCCTATCCGTGGGTCGTCTCGACACGCGAGGGCTTCATCATGTGGTATGGTTCGACGGTTGCCTGGGACGCAGGCAACGGTGAGATGCTGCATGTCTTCAACCGCGCGAGGTCCTCGGACGGCCTGGTCTGGGCCCGCGAGGGGCAGGCGGTTCCGTACAGCCTGGGCGAGGCACAGGCGTTCTCTCGCCCGACTGTTCTTCGGCGCGATTCCGGCGAGTGGGACATGTGGTTCTCCTATCGCGGGGCGCCCGGGCGAAGCTACCGGATCGGCCACGCGGCCAGCGGGGACGGCTGCGAATGGACGCTGGATCTTGAGGGTGCCGTCATAGACGTGTCCGAAAGCGGTTGGGATTCGGAGATGACCTGTTATCCGTTCGTGTTCGACCACGATGGCAAACGATACATGCTCTACAATGGCAACGGCTATGGCCGCTCGGGTTTCGGGCTGGCTGTGCTGGACGGATAGAATGGGCTGGACGGATAGAATGGACCTGGGATGCGGATCGGACCTCCGATGCCTGAAACTGCCCTAAACCGGTTGTCGTCGACTGGCGAAATCTGGCGAACGCGGACTGCCGATATCGCTTCGAAATTGCTGCGCTATGGCCTCGTCGGCCTTGCCGCGAATGGAATCGGATACGCGATCTATCTAATCATCACGGCGTTTGGGTGGGAACCGAAGCTTGCCATGTCTCTCCTGTATCTTCTGGGTGCGGGCATTGGCTTTCTCGGCAATCGGGTCTGGACGTTCCGGGATCATGGTCGCGTCTGGCCCGCGCTCTGGCGTTACGGGGCGGTCCATGGGATCGGGTATGGCACCAACTTCATGCTTCTGTACATCCTCGTCGATCGCCTGGGCTATCCGCACCAAATCGTGCAGGCCGCGGCGATCCTGATCGTCGCGCTGGTGCTGTTCCTGTGCTTCAATCTCTTTGTGTTCCGGGCACCCAAAGACGAGACACATACATGATTGCCTGCCCGCGTTGTGGAGCCCTTGGGCAGATGGATGGGGGCGCCTGCCCGCAATGCGGATTTACGCCGGAGGTGATCGACGGTTTTCGCGCTTGGGCGCCCGCCATGGCCCGGGCCGGCGGCGGGTTCGAGGCAGAATATTTTGCGTTGCTCGCCGAGCTGGAGGATCGGAATTTCTGGTTCCGTTCCCGCAATCGGCTGCTCGTCTGGGCCTTGAAGACGTATTTTCCCGCCATGACCTCGTTTCTCGAGGTCGGCTGCGGCACGGGATATGTGCTCAGGGGGATCGCCGAAGCCTTTCCCGCAGCCAGGCTGACGGGCAGCGAGATTTTCGTTGACGGCCTCCAGCATGCCGCCGAGCGGGTGCCGCAGGCCGAGTTCGTACAGATGGACGCGCGCGCGATGCCCTATCGTGAGGCCTTCGACGTGGTCGGAGCTTTCGATGTCATCGAGCACATCGACGACGATGAGGGCGTTCTTTCGAACCTTTATAGCGCAGTGAAGCCGGGCGGCGGATTGATGGTGACGGTACCCCAGCATCGTTGGCTGTGGAGCGCCGCCGACGATTATGCCAGGCACGAGCGGCGTTATTCGGCAAGAGAGCTTCGCAAGAAGGTGGAGGCGGCGGGCTTTTCGGTGGTGCGAAGTACGTCCTTCGTATCGCTGCTGTTGCCGCTGATGGCGTTGTCGCGCCTCAAGCGGCAATCGGTAGAGGCGTATGATCCAACCGCCGAACTACGGCTGCCGCCAGCCGTCAACCGGGGGCTGGAAGCGTTTCTAACGCTGGAGCGCGCCTTGCTGCGGGCCGGAGTCGATGCGCCGGCCGGAGGCTCGCGGCTGATCGTCGCACGCCGGCCCGGGTGATGGCTCGGCACGGAAATCCCCGTTTCGGCCGGATCGGGCGGGCGGGCTGGAAGGATATGAGTCAGTGAAAGCCATCATTCTCGCCGGCGGCAGGGGCTCGCGCCTCTATCCGCTGACGCTCGTCGCCAGCAAGCAGCTTCAGGCCGTTTACGACAAGCCGATGATCTATTACCCGCTGACGGTGCTGATGGCGGCCGGGATACGGCAGTTCTGCGTGATCACAACGCCGGAGGACCGGCCGCGCTTCCAGGCGCTGCTCGGCGGCGGCCGGCAGTGGGGCATTTCGATCGAATACCGGGTGCAGGAACGTCCGGCCGGAATTGCCCAGGCGTTCCTCATCGCCGATGACTTCATCGCCGGCGAGGCGGTGACGCTGGCGCTCGGCGACAATATCTTCGTCGGCGGCGACGCCATTCCGCGGGCGCTGGCGGAGTTCCGGGACGGCGCCCTGATCTTCGCCTATCGTGTCACCAATCCGCGGGATTATGGCGTGGTGGAGTTCGATGCGGACGGACGGGTCCTGTCGCTGGAGGAAAAGCCGCGTGAGCCGCGCTCCCATTATGCCGTGCCGGGCCTCTACATCTTCGATGGCGATGTCGTCGGGATCGCTCGCGGGCTGAAGCCGTCGGCCCGTGGCGAACTCGAGATCACCGACGTCAACCGCGCCTATATGGACGCGAAACGTCTGCAGGTGCATCGCCTTAGCCGCGGCTTCGCATGGCTCGACGCTGGGACGAGCGCCGCGCTGCAGGAGGCGGCCGCCTTCATCGAGACGGTGGAACGGCGCCAGGGAATCAAGTTCGGTTGTCCTGAGGAAGCGGCGCTGCAGCGGGGGTTCTTGAGCCTGGAGGCGTTCGCGGCCCTCGTTCAAGTCATGCCTGATTGCGAATACCGATACTATCTGGAGACCGTCGCGATCGAGGCCCGAGATCATGCGACCGTCATGACGAGAGGCGGACCGGGAGAGCGGGCAGGATAGGCTTTCGTTCTATCTAGGCGCCTTACTTCTTCGGCAGGTCGATGCCGGCGAAGGTCTTGATGACGGCGCTGTCGGCTTCCTTGCCGTAGCCGGCATTGCTGGCGTTGAGATACATCGCGTAGGCCGTCGAGGCGAGCGGCAGCGGGAATTTGAGAGAGCGGCCGGTCTCGGTCACCAGACCCATGTCCTTGACGAAGATGTCGACCGCCGACATCGGCGTGTAGTCGCCCTCGACCACCCCCTTCATGCGGTTCTCGAACATCCAGGAATTGCCGGCGGCGTTGGTGACGACGTCGTACATCAGATCGAGCGCGATGCCGGCGCGGGAGGCAAGGGCCATCGCCTCGGCGCCGGCCGCGATATGGACCCCGGCGAGAAGCTGGTGGACGATCTTCACCGTCGCGCCGAGCCCGATCGTCTCGCCGATATTGTAGACCTTGGCCGCGATCGCATCGAGCAACGGCTCCAGCGTGTCGAAGACGTCCTGCGGCCCGGCGGCCATGATCGTCATCTCGCCGGTCTCGGCCTTCGCCGCCCCGCCGGAGACCGGTGCATCCAGCATTTTCAGGCCGGCCGCGCGCAGATCCTCATCGAAGCGGCGGGCATCGTCGGGGGAGATCGTGGCGGATACCATGACCGGCGTTCCGGGTTTGAGCAGCGGCGCGATGCCGTTGGCGCCGAACAGGGCGTCGCGGCATTGGGCGGCGTTGACCACCAGAAGCACGACCGCGTCGAGATCGCCGGCAAAGGCCGAGGCGTCCTGGCCGACGCCGGCGGCTCCCGCCTGTTCGAGCCGCTGCAAGGCGGTTGGGGACAAATCGACGCCGTAGACCGTCAGGCCGGCCCGCAGGGCGGACAAGGCCGCTCCCATCCCCATCGAGCCGAGGCCGATGAAACCTACCTTCATTGCCGCCAAAGCGCCCTCCCATCTTCTGTTTCATGCGCCTTGGCGGACAACAGGTTCCGCTTTCGGCAATTCAGGACTGCCGCCTAACGCTCGCCAGATCCGCCGGCGCGGTACGCCGCCATCCAGCCGAGCCCCTCGTCGGTCGAGCCGCGGGGCCGGTATTCCGCGCCGACAAAGCCTTCATAGCCGAGCGCCGCAAGAGCCGGCAGCAGCCGCTCGAAAGCGAGTTCGCCCTCGTCTGGCTCGGCGCGGGACGGGACGGCGGCGATCTGCACATGGCCGATCAGGGCGCGGTGGCGCTCGAAGCGCCGGGTCAGATCGCCCTGCATGATCTGGGTATGATAGCAGTCGAACATGATCCTCAGCTCGGGCCGATCGAGACGCGCGACGATCGCGGCCGCCTGCTCGATTTCGAAGAGAAAATAGCCCGGCGCATCGCGGTGGTTGATCGGCTCGATCAGCACCGTCATGTCGTGTTTGGCGGCGCGGTCGCAGGCATAGGCGAGGTTCTTGTCGAACGTCTCGCCCGCTCCATCGACCCCTTGGGTTTTTCCGGCCATGACATGGACGGCCCGGACACCGATCTCGGCGCCGTAATCGAAGGCCTCGTCGATCGCCGCCCGGGCTTCCGTCTCGCGGCCGGGAACGGCGGCAAGGCCGAAATCGGTCGCGCCGCCCTTGCGGGTGTTGAGGCCGAGCATGGTCAGGCCGGTCTCCTCCAGCGCCCGCCGTACGGCTCCGGCGTCCTCGTCATAGGGCCAATGACATTCGACGGCGTCGAAGCCGGCCGATTTGGCGCGGATGATCGCTGCGGGAAGCGACAGTTCCGTCCACAGGAAGCCGAGATTGGCGGACAGGCGGATCATCAGGACCACTCCACGTCGAAGGCGGTGACGACGCCGGCGATCTGTTCAGGCGTCAGCACACGCGGTTGCAGCCCGCGCGTGAGAAGCGCGAGCCGGGCCGTCTCTTCCAGTTCCTCGACGGCATAAACGGCGGATTCCAGATCCTTGCCGGCGACGACCGGACCGTGGTTGGCCAGCATGACCGCCGAGCGGCGCCCCGCGAGGCCGCGGATGGCGTTGCCGATGGCCGCGTCGCCGGGCAAAAAATACGGCAATAGCTGCACCTTGCCGACCCTTATGATCGAATAGGCGGTGAGGGGGGGCAACATGTTGTCCGGGTCGATGTCCGGCAGCATCGACAGGGCGACGGAATGGGTCGAATGGAGATGCACCACCGCGCCGGCGGTGGAGCGGGTCTCGTAGAACGCCCGGTGCAGCGGCATCTCCTTGGTCGGCTTGTCGCCCTCGACAAGCGTCCCGGCCGCGTCGAACCGGCTGAGCCGGGCCGGATCGAGCCGGCCGAAGGAGGAGCCGGTCGGTGTCACCAGCAGGCCGCCATCGGGCATCCGGACCGAGATATTGCCCGAGGCGCCGTGGGTCAGGCCGCGATCGTAGATCGAGCGCGCCAGTTCGCAGACCGTCTCGCGAAGCTGTGCCTCAGCCGTCATGATGCTCGCCTTTCAGGACGCCCAGCGCGGTCTGGAAGAAATCCGCGTCGCCGAAATTGCCCGACTTCAGGGTCAGCCAGAGCGGCCGGTCCGACGCCTTGACGGCCGGAACGCCCGGCGCGATTTCCGGCCCGATAGAAAGGGCAGAGAGGCCGAGCCCCTCGACGACCGCGCCCGACGTCTCGCCGCCCGCCACGACCAACCGGGTAACGCCGGCGGCGCACAATCGGCGGGCAGTTTCGGCGAAGAATTCCTCGAGGCGAGCGGCGAGCTGGTCCCGGCCGAAACGCTGCTGCGCCGCCTTGACCGATTCCGGGTCGGCCGAGGAGTAGATGAGCGGAACACCGTCGGTCTGTTCGAGCGCCCAACCGACGGCGCCGTCAGGCGATTGCTCGCCCACCATCACCTTATCCGGTACGATTTCGAGGGCAGGGGCGGTCTCCGCATAGCGCGCGACCTGCGTCCGCGTCATCGTCGAGCACGAGCCGGACAGGATCGCCGCCGGGCCGTCAGAGCCGGTCCAGGCGGACGGCTCAGACGCCAGCAGATTCTCGGCGCGGAAATTGTCGGGCAGGCCGAGGGCGATGCCCGAGCCGCCGGTCAGAAGCCGCAGATCGCGCGCGGCGTGCCCGATCGCAAGGAGATCCTCGTCGCGAATCGCGTCGACCACCACCACCGGACGCCCGGCTTTCGCTTCGCCGTCGATCGCGTCGAGGATCGCCGGGCCACCCTGGAACACCGTGGTCGCGGCGACGTGCCCGACGCCCTGTTTCGTCTGCGGCGCCAGCCAGCGGCGAAGATCGGCGTCGGTCATCGGCGTCAGCGGATGGTGTTCCATGCCGCTTTCGCTGAGCAGCCGGTCGCCGACGAACAGGTGTCCCTGATAGATGCTGCGCCCGGTTGCCGGGAAGGCAGGGCAGACGATGGTTCGATCGGCGCCGAGGCGCTGCATCAGGGCATCGATCACCGGGCCGATATTGCCCGCCGGTGTCGAATCGAAGGTCGAACAGTATTTGAACAGGAACTGCCGGCAACCCTGGCCGACCAGCCAGTCGAGCGCTTGGAGCGACAGCGCCACTGCTTCGGCCGGGGGGATCGTGCGCGATTTCAGCGCGACGATCCCGGCCTCGACGTCCGGCTCGGCGGGTCGGCCCGGCACCCCGCTGTATTGCGTCACCCGCATGCCGCCCTTGGCGAGGGTGTTGGCGAGGTCGGACGAGCCGGTGAAGTCATCCCCTATGCAGCCGAGCAGCATCGTCCCTCTCCTCTGTCGCCAGCTTCGGTAATGTATACCGCAGCGAGGCTAACTACCGCGTCTTTGCTGCTGGTGCCAAGCCTTTCAGCAAAGGAAGTGCGACGGCCGGATCGGAGCGGCCCTTCTACGAATTCAGGCGACGGATTCATTACTCGTAGAAGACATCCACCAGCGACAGCGACACCGCCGGCACATAGGTGACGAGGATGAGGATCAGGACCAGCACGCCGATGAACGGCAGGTTCGTCTTCGTCGTCTTCCAGATGTCGGTGCGGGCGATCGAGCACGCCGTGACCAGCACGCTGGCCACCGGCGGCGTCTGCTGTCCGAGCGCGATATTCAGCGTCAACAGGATGCCGAACTGGATCGGGTCGATGCCGATCTCGTGGACCAGCGGCATGAAGATCGGCACCGTCAGGATGATCGCCGCCGCGCCGTGCAGGACCATGCCGACGAACAGGAGAAAGACGTTGATGATCATCAGGACTAGGAACTTGTCCGTCGTCAGGGTGGTGATGCTGGCGGCGAGGCGCTGCGGCATCTCGGTCTCGGTCAGATAGAGGCCGAGCACCGCCGACGTGGCGACCAGCAGCATGACGACGGCGGTCTGGATCACCCCGTCGATCAGCGCCAGATAGAGCTTTTTCAGATTGATCTCGCGATAAACGAAACCGCCGATCAGCAGCGCCGCGACGACGGCGAGGCCGGCGCCTTCGGTCGCGGTGACGAAGCCGCCGAAAATGCCGCCGAGGATGATCACCGGCAGGATCAGCGCCCAGCCCGCGTCCTTCGTCGCCGCCCAGAGGCGGGGAAGACTGAAGCGCTCCTCGCGCGGCAGGTCATAGCGAACGGCGAAATAATAGGAGAGGGCCATCATCGAAAAGCCGCCGAGCAGCCCCGGCACGATACCGGCGACGAACAGCCGGACGATCGAGGTATCCGACAAGGCACCATAGAGGATCATTGGGATCGACGGCGGGATGATGATGGCCAGCGATGCGGAGGAGGAGGTGATAGCGGCGGCGAAGCGCGGCGAATAGCCCTTCTTCTTCATCGCCGGGATCAGCACCGAGCCGATCGCCGCGACATCGGCGACGGCCGAGCCGGAGATTTCGGCGAAGAACAGCGAAACGCCGACATTGACCATCGCCAGACCGCCGCGCAGGAAGCCGATCAGCGCCGAAACGAAGGTGATCAGCCGCTGCGAGATGCCGCCGGTGTTCATCAGCGCACCGGCGAGGATGAACAGGGGGATGGCGATCAGCGGAAAGCTGGTGGCGCCATCGAAGATTGATAGCGCGGCGTTGAGAAAGCCGAGATAGCCGTTCAGCATGAACACGCCCACGAGGGCGCTGGCGAGAATCGCGACCGCGATCGGCAGGCCGATGGCGATCAGTACGAACATCAACAGGAGTATCAGCGCCTCGGTCATTTCGGCTCTCCCGCGCGCATGGCGTTGAGTTCGGTTTCGGCGCGGGCGATCTCGGTCTCGATTTCGCGCTGCTCCGGATCGAGGCCTTCCTGAACGTCCCGGTAACGTTCGGGGAGGGTCAGGATACGCGCCAGGACGATCAGCCCGGCGCTGACCGGCAGGATGCTCTGCACGAGACTGCGGGGAATGAAGCGCACGGAGATCAGCGTCTCATTGCCGAAGATATCGAGGATCGCCCAGCCTGCCCAACCGATGATCGCGAAGACGACCAGGAAGATCAGCTCAACGAGGGTGAACAGGATCGTGCGGCTCGGCCGCGGCAGCGCGAACAAAAGACCGCTGAAGCCGAGATGGGCGTTGCGCATGGTGGCGAGCGCGGCGCCGGAAAAGGTGATCCAGGCGAGCAGCACCGAGGCGACCTCGTCGTACCAGATCAGCGAATTGCCGGAATAGCGAAACGTCACGCCCAAGAGAACGACCCCGGTGAGGACGATGAGCAGGAACAGAGTCGCGGCTTGAAGGGCGATGTCGAGCCAGCGGGCGAGCCGGGACATGGGCGGTTTTCCAACGATGCGCGTGGGTGGCTGGGCGATCGAAAAAGGGGGCCGACTCCGCCGGCCCCCGAATTGCCTGGCGGTCTTAGGAGCCGTCGGCGAGCGACTGCGCCTTGTCGATCATCTCCTGGCCGCCCTCGACCTCGGAGGCGAACTTTTCATAGAGCGGCTTGGAGGCGTCGACGAAGGCCTGGCGGTCGGCCTCGTTCACTTCCATGCCGCCATCCTTCAGCTTCTGCAGGAGTTCGCCGTCGGCGCTCGCGCCCTGTTCGCGCGCCCATGTCGCGACCTCCCTGGCGGTCTCGGTAAGCACCGTCTGGACCTCCGGATCGAGTTTCTCGAAGGTCGCGATCCCGACCGTCGGGTATGCCGGTGAATAGACATGGCCCGACATCGACAGATATTTCTGTACTTCGTCGAGCTTGCCGGCGGCGATGTTGGTGAGCGGATTCTCCTGGCCGTCAATGACGCCGGTCTGCAAGGCGACGAACACCTCGGAGAACGACATCGGCGTCGGATTGGCGCCATAGGCCTGGAACATCGCCACTCGCCAGGACGAGTTGGGGGTGCGGATCTTCAGCCCCTCCAGGTCGGCCGGCGTATTGATCGGCCGGGCATTGTTGGTGATCTGGCGAAAGCCGTTTTCCCAGATCGCCAGGGGGCGGTAGCCCTGCGCCTCGGCGGCCGGGACGAGCACATCCTTGAACAGGGTTTCGTCGATCCGCGCCAGGTGGTCACGATCCTTGACCATGAAAGGCAGGTCGAAGAGCGCGTATTCCGGGGCGATTTCCGGCATCGTCGAGGACGGCAGCGTCAGGTGCATGGTGCCGAGCTTGATCTTCTGCAGCATGTCCTTGTCCTTGCCGAGCTGCGAGGAGTCGAACACCTTGACCACGGCCTTGTCGCCGAGCTTTTCGTTGGCGCGCTTGGCGAATTCGCTGGCGGTCCGCTCCTGCAGCGAACCATTGGCCGCGCTGATGCCGAAGATGATCTCTTCCTGGGCCTGCGCGGCGGCGCTGGTAGCCAGCAATGCGGCGCCGGCGAGAAGCGCCTTCAACGTGGTGTGCATCATAATCTTTCCTCCCATCTGCGTTGAAAAACTGTCGTTTGGTCTGGTCGTCCGGGGCGCGGCCTTTTCCGGCCGTTCTTGCGCGTGGAATTGGGCCGTGCGTCTCAGGCGGCGGCCGATGGTTCGAGAGCCTGGCGAAAAAGCGCGGCCAGGGTCTGATGCGGCGGCGGTGGATTCTCCTCCGCCTCATTCTTGCGGGCCGCGAGCATCAGCCCGAGCTCGATCGCCTTGCGGCCGGCGCCGGCATTGGCGATGCCCTGGCCGGCGATGTCGTAGGCGGTTCCGTGCGCCGGCGTGACGATCGGAAACGGGTAGCCGGCGATCAGCGTGACACCGCGATCGAAGCCGACCAGCTTCATCGCGATCTGTCCCTGATCGTGATACATCGTTAGCACGGCGTCGAACTCGCCCTTCAGGGCCCGCACGAACACGGTGTCGGAGGGGATCGGTCCCGTCACCGCCATCTGGTGGGACACTGCCCGCTCGACGGCCGGCAGGATGATCGCGTCGTCCTCGGTGCCGAAATTGCCGCCGTCGCCGGCATGGGGATTGAGCGCCGCAACGCCGATCCGCGGCCGCGCGAACCCGGCTCCTTGCATGGTCTCGACGGTCAGGCGCAGGCTCTCGAAGATGCGCTCTTCGCTCAGCGCGCCGGCAACCTCGGACAGCGGGATATGCGAGGTGCAGCGGGCGTTCCAGACTTCGTCGAGAACGTTGAACTCGCTGCCGTTACGCGTCGCGTGAATGGTGCGGTTCACGAAGCCGATCTCATCGACGTAATCGGATTCGGCCAGCCGCATGGCGTGCTTGTTGAAGGGCGTGAAGAACACCGCGTCGGCATGGCCGGCATGGGCCGCCAACAGCGCGCAGCGGAAATTCGCCAGTGCCGATCGCCCGCCATCGGCGCTGGCGGTGCCGAGTTCGATGGCGGCGGGATCGCAGTTTCCGAGATCGACGAAGCACGAGCGCGCCGGCCTGTCCGATCCCAATGCGTCGAGAGAAACGGTTGGCAGGTCGAGGCTCACGCCGGCGTGGTTCGCACCCATGTCGAGCACGCGGCGGTCGCCGATCACCAGCTTCACCGCGGGCGCACCCACATCCTCGGCAAGCAGGCGCGCCGCCAGTTCCGGGCTCAATCCGGCAGGGTCTCCGATCGCGAAGGCGACCACCAACTTCTCCTGCATGCGTTTTCCCCGCCCCAACATGGATACTGAATATTGCATACGATATTTCTTTTTGCCTGGGCAAGCGGTTTTTTTGTTATGAGGGGTCCGTTGCAATCGCTGGAGCGCCGCCGTGACAGAACTGCCGGTCGAAGATGACATCGCCTATCCGGACGCTCCCCTGATCCAGCGGCAGACCCTGCACGAGCAGGTGGCCGGACGCATCCGCGACATGATCATCGAGGGACATCTCAGGCCGGGCGCGCGGATCAACGAGGCGGCGTTGGTCGATTCGCTCGGCGTCTCGCGGACGCCGCTTCGAGAGGCGCTGCGGACTCTGGCGGGCGAGGGCCTGATCGATATCCGGCCGGCGCGAGGAAGCATCGTCCGGCGGCTGACGCCCGAGGATGTGTTCTCGATGCTGGAGGTCTTGGCGGAACTGGAAAAGCTCGCCGGCCGGCTGGCATGCAAGCGCGCCAGCGACAAGGACCTTGCCGATCTCCTCGCGATCCACGACGCGATGATGGGCTATTACGCCAGGCGCGACCGGCTGACCTACTACAAGGCGAATCAGGAGATCCACGCCAGCATCGCGCGTCTGTCACGCAACAACATGCTGATCGACGTGCAGGCGAATATCCAGTCGCGGCTGAAGCGTATCCGCTTCCTCGGCAATCAGGGACCCGAGGCTTGGGCGAACGCCGTGGCCGAGCACGAGGAAATGGCCGAGGCGCTCCGGGTCCGCGATGGCGACCGGCTGGGGGCGATCCTCGCCCGGCACCTGATGAACACCTGGGACCGGGTCAAGGACGTGGTGTGATCGCGGCCCGCCACATTCGAAGCGGGCGTATAATGGTGAGGGCTTCGGGTTATTCCGCCGCTTCCTGATAGTCCTCGACGGGCGGACAGGAGCAGACGAGGTGGCGGTCGCCATAGACGTTGTCGACGCGGTTGACCGGCGCCCAGTATTTGTCGACCCGGAACGCGCCCGGCGGAAAGCAGGCCTGCTCCCGCGTATAGGGCCGGTCCCATTCGCCGACGAGATCCTCGACGGTGTGCGGGGCGTTCTTCAGCGGATTGTTCTGCTTGTCGATCCGGCCATCCTCGATGGCGCGGGCTTCTTCCCGGATCGCCAGCATGGCGTCGCAGAAACGGTCGAGCTCGGCCTTGGTCTCCGATTCCGTCGGCTCGATCATCAAGGTTCCCGCCACCGGCCAGCTCATGGTCGGGGCGTGAAAGCCGCAGTCGATCAGCCGCTTGGCGACATCGTCGACGCTGACGCCGGCGGACTCCTGCAGGATGCGGGTGTCGACGATGCATTCATGCGCCACCCGGCCGTTCCTGGCCTTGTAGAGCACCGGGTAGGCATCCTCGAGACGCTTGGCGACGTAGTTGGCGTTGAGGATCGCGACCTTGGTCGCCTGGGTAAGACCCGCGCCGCCCATCATCAGGCAGTAGCTCCAGGAGATCGGCAGGATCGAGGGCGAGCCGAAGGGCGCGGCGGAGACCGGCCCCTCGCTTCCGCCCGTCGTTGGATGGCCCGGCAGATACGGCGCCAGATGCGCCTTGACCCCGATCGGCCCCATGCCCGGACCGCCGCCGCCATGCGGGATGCAGAAGGTCTTGTGGAGGTTCAGATGGCTCACATCGGCGCCGAAGTCGCCCGGCCGGGCCAGACCGACGAGGGCATTCATGTTGGCGCCGTCGAGATAAACCTGGCCACCATGCTCGTGGACGATGGCGCAGAGTTCGGTGACGCTGGCCTCGAAGACGCCGTGAGTCGATGGATAAGTGATCATGCAGGCGGCGAGATTGTCGCTGTGCATCTCGGCCTTGGCGCGGAAATCGTCGACATCGATGTCGCCGTTCTCGTCCGACTTCACAACCACGACCTTCATTCCCGCCATCTGCGCCGAAGCCGGATTGGTGCCGTGTGCCGAGGTCGGGATCAGACAGATATCGCGGTGATCATCGCCATTGGTATGATGGTAAGCGCGGATGGTGAGGAGACCCGCATATTCGCCCTGCGCGCCGGAGTTCGGCTGCATCGAAACGGCGTCGTAGCCGGTGATCTGGCACAGTTTGTCGGACAGGTCGTCGATCAGTGCCTTGTAGCCGAGCGCCTGATCCGGGGGCACGAAGGGATGCAGCTCGGCATATTCCGGCCAGGTGATCGGCAGCATTTCGGCCGTGGCGTTTAGCTTCATGGTGCAGGAGCCGAGCGGGATCATCGAGCGGTCGAGGGCGAGATCGCGATCCGACAGGCGGCGGATGTAGCGGGTCATCTCGCTTTCGGCGCGGTTCATGT
Source organism: Aurantimonas marina (assembly GCF_017183135.1). Classification (GTDB taxonomy): domain Bacteria; phylum Pseudomonadota; class Alphaproteobacteria; order Rhizobiales; family Rhizobiaceae; genus Aurantimonas; species Aurantimonas marina. Next base: position 76,974 of record NZ_JADDXW010000015.1, read on the forward strand.
GGAAGACCGGATGGGTCAGGTAATCGGTCTTGCGCAGCAGCGGTTCCGGCAGGCGGTTATCGCGGTCGAAATCGTCGACCGTGAATTCGCCGCCGAAGGCCCGCCAGACGGCTTCGATCACGGTCGGGCGCGTCCGCTCATCGATGCTGAGGCCGATCCGGTCTGTACCGACCTTGCGCAGATTGACACCCTCGGCGACGGCCGATTTCAGGATCGCGCCCTGCAGCCGCCCGACCTCGACCGTCATGGTGTCGAAGAACGCCTCTGGCTCGACAGTGTAGCCGAGCTTCTCCAGCCCTTTTGCCAGCAGCACGGCGCGCTGGTGAACCCGCTGGGCGATCGCCTTCAGCCCTTCCGGACCGTGAAATACGGCGTACATCGCCGCCATGACGGCCAGCAGCACCTGCGCGGTGCAGATGTTCGACGTCGCCTTTTCGCGGCGGATGTGCTGTTCGCGGGTCTGCAGCGCCAGACGGTAGGCGCGGTTGCCGCGCGTATCCACCGAAACGCCGACGAGACGGCCGGGCATTGAGCGCTTGTGCGCGTCCTTCACCGCCATATAGGCGGCGTGCGGGCCGCCATAGCCCATCGGCACGCCGAAGCGCTGGGTCGAGCCGACGGCGATGTCGGCGTTCATCTCGCCGGGCGTCTTCAAGAGCGCCAACGACAACGGATCGGCGGCCATCACAGCGATGGCGTTTTCGCCATGCAGCGCCGCGATCACGTCGGTGAAGTCGCGCACATGGCCGTAGGTGCCGGGATATTGGAAGATAGCGCCGAACACTGTATCCGGCTTCAGATCCTGGAAGGGATCGCCGATTTCGACCTGCCAGCCGAGTGGCTCGGCGCGGGTGCGGATCACAGCGATCGTCTGGGCGTGGCAGTTCTCGTCGACGAAGAAAACGGTGCGTTTCGACTTCGACAGCCGTTGCGCCATCGCCATCGCTTCGGCCGCCGCGGTCGCCTCGTCGAGCAGTGAGGCATTGGCGACATCGAGGCCGGTGAGGTCCGAGACCATCGTCTGGAAGTTCAGCAGCGCTTCCAGCCGGCCCTGGCTGATCTCCGGCTGATAGGGCGTATAGGCCGTGTACCAGGCGGGGTTCTCCAGGATGTTGCGCTGGATGACCGGCGGTGTGATCGTGCCGTGATAGCCTTGGCCCAGCAGCGACACGAGGTTCTGATTGCGATTGGCGGTCTCGCGCAGCGCGTCCAGCGCCTGGCGCTCGGTCATCGCCGCCCCCCATTCGAGCGGCTTTTCCTGCCGGATCGACGCGGGGACCGTTTCGTCGATGAACGCATCGAGGCTTTCGGCGCCGAGCAACGCCAGCATCGCCTCCATCTCGGCCGGGGAGGGGCCGATATGTCGCCGGTTGGCGAAATCGTAGGGGTCGTAATCGGTCGGCGTGAAGGGCAAGAAGGCCTCCCTGCGGTCATTCAGCGTGGGACAGGATGTTCAGCAGCTTGCCGAACGGGTCTCGGACATAGAAGCGGCGCACGCCCCAGGACTCGGTCACGGGGCCATAGACTATCGGCAATTCCATCCGGCGGGCCGCGTTCAGAACGACGTCGAGGTCATCGACTTCGATGGAAAGATCGGGCACCGGTGTGCCCGATCCGCCTTCGTACGCAACGCTCAGTTGAGGCGCGGCACGCGTTTCGCCGGCCAATGTGGCGATCCAGCCGTGGTCCATCACAACCTCTAGGCCGAGAAGCTCGACATAGAAGTTTCGCGCCGCCTCCGGGGATTCGACGGCAATGTTCGAAACGATACGTATGACGGCCATCGGCTAAGCAATGAGGTTTTTGTAGGCGTCCTCATCCATCAGGGCATCGGCCGCCGATGCATCCTTGAGCTTCATCTTGAAGAACCAGCCGGCGTCCATCGGGTCGTTGTTGACGACGGACGGATCGTCGGCGATCGCCGGGTTCACCTCGGTGATCTCGCCGTCGAGAGGAGCGTAGATTTCCGACGCCGCCTTGACCGATTCCACCACGGCAACGTCGTCGCCCTTGGCAAAGCTCGCCCCGACATCCGGCAATTCGACGAAGACGAGGTCGCCGAGCTGGATCGAGGCGTGGGTGGTGATCCCGACCGTGGCGATATCGCCATCAAGCCGCAGCCACTCATGGTCTTCGGTGAATTTCAGCATCCAGGCTGTCCTTTAACGTTTGAAGTTGGCGGCGACGAACGGAAGCGGGGTGACCATAAGCGGAACACGTTTACCCCGGACATCGGCGAAGAGGCGCGTTCCGCTCTCGGCGAGTCGCGAGGGGACATAGCCCATCGCGATCGGCCCCTCGACGCTGGGGCCGAATCCGCCGGAGGTCACCGCGCCGACCGGCGAGCCGGCCTGTTCGTCGGCAAACAGCGCTGCGCCGCCGCGCACGGGCGTTCGCGTCTCGGGGCACAGACCAACGCGGCGACGCGACGCGCCATCGGTGAGTTGTTGCAGGATGGTGTCCGCCCCGGGAAAGCCGCCGGCCCGTTCGCCGCCGGTGCGGCGGATCTTCTGGATCGCCCATTCGAGCGCGGCTTCGACCGGCGTCGTGGTCGTGTCGATATCGTTGCCATAGAGGCAAAGACCGGCCTCCAGCCGCAGGGAATCGCGGGCGCCGAGCCCGATCGGTTCCACCTTCTCATGGGCGAGCAGCGCCGTCGCGACCGCTTCCGCGCTGTCCGCCGGGATGGAGATTTCAAATCCGTCCTCGCCGGTGTAGCCCGAACGCGAGACGATGCATTCAGCCCCGCAGAGCTGAACGGCCCTGATATCCATGAAGCGCATTGCGGTGACATCGGTGGATAGTGCGCTCAGCGCGGCCTCGGCCTTTGGCCCTTGCAGCGCAATGAGGGCGCGGTCGGTCAGCGGCGCGACCTCGCAGCGGTCCGACAGGTTGGCGGTCAGGTGGGCGATGTCCTCGGCCTTGCAGGCCGCGTTGACGACCAGGAACAAATGGTCGCCGCGATGGGCGACCATCAGATCGTCGAGAATGCCGCCGGCCGGGTTGGTGAACAGCGCGTAGCGCTGCCGATCCTCCTTGAGGCCGGCGATGTCCACCGGCACCAGCGTTTCGAGTGCGAGCGCGGCATCGCGCATGTCGCCAGACCGTGGCGTGATCGTTACCTGCCCCATGTGCGAGACGTCGAACAAGCCGGCGGCGGCACGCGTATGCAGGTGCTCCTTCATCACGCCGGTCGGATATTGCACCGGCATCTCATAGCCCGCGAACGACACCATCCGCGCGCCGAGCGACAGGTGGAGGTCGAACAGCGGCGTCTTCAACAATTGTGCCGTTTCACTCAAACGCCTTGCCTCCGGCCCTGGAACCCGATGCCACTATAGCCGGGATCGGCGCCATTTCGCTACCCGTTTCCCAGCAACGTGGCGGGTCCGCCCAACCGAAAATTCTCCGTGTCACCATACGCCTGTCGGGGGCCGTCCATGCGGATGGGCGCGGGCGATTTATCACGTGTGAACCGGACCGGATGGGGTGTCATCGGCATTATCGGTCTTCAACACGGCGTGAGATGTCACGTGATCGAGTCTTTTCCCTTTGCGAATGGGCTGTGGCGCGCAATGTTGGCGCCAAATGACATGGCGTCACCGGCAAATTGGTGGCCGGCGACGTGTCAGCCGTGTGCGTTTGGCAGACGGCGCGAATGAGGAGACGGAATGGAAACGGACGGCGGCGCAGGGTGGATGTCTACGATCAAGCGCTACCTTCCTCTCGCGATCATCGCGGCCGGACTGCTGCTTGCCTATAGCCTCGATCTGCACGGCTACCTGTCGCTCGAGTCCTTCCTCGCCAGCCGGGAGCTGCTCGGCCGCTTCGTCTCGGAAAATACGGCTGTCGCCTCGGTCGGATATGTGGTCGGCTACGCCGTTCTTGTCGCTTTCGCCTTTCCCGCAGCGGCGATCTTCACCGTCGCAAGCGGCTTCCTGTTTGGCTGGTTTCTCGGTGGAATCCTCACCATCATCGGCGCCACGATCGGCGCCACCCTCATTTTCCTCGCCGCGCGTTACGCCTTCGGGGATCTGCTGCGCAAGCGCGCCGGTGGCGCCATCGCGCGCTTCGCCGACGGCTTTCGTGACGACGCCTTCGCCTATCTCCTCGTCCTGCGGCTGACGCCGGTCATGCCCTTCGTCGCTGTCAACGTCGCGCCAGCCTTTTTCGACGTGCCGCTCAGAACCTACGTCATGGCGACGTTGATCGGCATCATTCCAGGCTCCATGGTCTATGCCTTCCTCGGCAGCGGCATCAATCAGGCGTTCGTCAATGTCGGCGAGGGGGATGTCGAGCTCGCGGATCTCTTGACGACGGAGATGACCATCGCCTTGCTCGGGCTCGCCGCCTTCGCGATCCTCGGTCTGGTCCTGAAGAAGACCTATTTTCGTGGACGGCGCCCGACCGCCGCCGAAGCGAAGCCGCGCGGAGGCTGACATGACCGAGATCCTGACACCCGACATCTGCGTCATCGGAGGTGGGTCGGGCGGCCTGACCACGGCCGCGGCGGCCGCCGCATTCGGCGTGCCGGTGGTCCTCGTCGAGCGCGGCCTGATGGGCGGTGATTGCCTCAACTATGGCTGCGTCCCCTCGAAGGCGCTGCTCGCCGCCGGCAAGCACGCCGCCGCGATCCGCGCCGCGCCGCTGTTCGGCGTATCGGCCGGCGATCCGACGGTCGATTTTGCCGCCGTGAAGGCGCATGTCGACGGGGTGATCGGGGCGATCGCACCCAATGATTCGGTCGAGCGCTTCGAGGGTCTCGGCGTCCGGGTGATCAAGGCCGATGCGCAATTCATCGATCCGAATACCGTCAATGCCGGCGGCCAGCTGATTCGCGCCCGACGCTTCGTCGTCGCGGCTGGTTCCTCGCCGCTGGTTCCGCCCATCGACGGGCTGGCCGAGACGCCGCATCTCACCAACGAGACGATCTTTTCCCTCACCGAGCGGCCGGACCATCTCCTGGTGATCGGCGGCGGCCCGATCGGCATGGAAATGGCGCAGGCCCATCGCCGGCTCGGCGCCAGGGTCACCGTGGTGGAAGGCGAGACGGCGCTGGGAAACGACGATCCGGAACTCGCCGCCGTCGTCCTTCACCGCCTCCGCACGGAGGGCGTCGTCGTCGAGGAACACACCAAGGTGGTGGGTGTCGACGGAAATGAGGGGGCGGTGCGGCTGGCCGTCGCGCGCAAGAACGGCGAGAAAGCGACGATCGCGGGGAGCCATCTCCTGGTCGCGGTCGGCCGGGCGGTGAATGTCGAGGGCCTTGGCCTCGACGCGGCGGGTATCGACCATGATCGTCGCGGCATCAAGGTCGGGGCCGATCTGCGCAGCTCGAACCGACGGGTCTATGCCGTCGGCGACATTGCCGGCGGTCCGCAATTTACCCATGTCGCCAACTACCACGCTGGGCTCGTCATCCGGGCGATCCTGTTTCGTCTGCCGATCAAGACCGATCACGGCAAGCTCCCGCACGTGACCTTCACTGACCCGGAGCTGGGTCAAGTTGGCCTGACCGAGGCTGAGGCCGCGGCGCGCGGGCTCACGGTCGATGTACTGCGCTGGCCGTATGAGGAAAACGACCGTGCCCAGACCGAGCGACAGACCGAAGGCCTGGTCAAGCTGGTCGCCGGCCGCGGCGGCAGGCTGCTGGGGGCGGGCGTCGTCGGCGCGGCGGCCGGCGAACTCACCAATCTGTTCTCCCTGGCGATCGGCCAGGGCCTCAAGCTTTCCGACCTGCGCGATTTTGTCTCGCCCTATCCGACCTTCGCCGAAATTGGCAAACGGGTCGCTACCTCCTACTATCATCCCTATACCCGGCGTCCGTTGGTGCGCCGCGCCGTCGGCTTGCTGAGCCGATTCGGCTGATCGGTTTGTGCGAGACGGGGACATGGCCCGCACGCGTCGCCGCGCGGCCGCAACGAGAGGAACTAGCATCGCATTGCCGGAAGAGCCGAAGCGACCTGCCGATCAGCGATCGACGGAGGTTTCGCGCGTGCCGGTCGTCCGGCGGCGCATTTCGACGCGGCTTCTGCTCATCACCATGCTGGCGGTGATGCTCGCCGAAGTGCTGATCTTCGTTCCGTCGATCGCCAATTTCCGCAAGGAGTGGCTTTCGGCGAAGATCGAGACCGCAGCGGTCGCCGGCCTCGCCTCGAGTCAGAACAATCCGCAAGGCGACGTGGTGCTCGGCCCCGACCAGGAGGCGAGCCTGCTCAAGGCCCTTGATGCCAAACTCGTGGCGATCGTCGAGGGCGACGTCTCGCGGCTGCTTGCCCGCGAGGAGACCCTCGACGTCGTCGACCTGCAGATCGATCTCCGTGACCAGAATCCATTCCGGATGGTAACCGGCGCGCTTAATACACTTCTGTCCGGCGGCGACCGGACAATGCGGGTGTTCGGCCCGGTGGGCGACGGATCGCTGGTCGGCGAGGTGGTGATGTCAGAGTACCCGCTGCGCCGCGACATGCTGATCTATTCGCGCAATATCCTGCTTCTGTCGTTGGCGATCGCCTCTTTCGCCGCGCTCCTCGTCTATGGGGCGATCAGCGCCTATCTCATCCGGCCGATCCAGGCGATGACCCGCTCGATGATCCGGTTCGGGGAGAAACCCTCCGATCCCGCTCGGATCATCCTTCCGACCGAACGGGACGACGAGATCGGCGTCGCCGAGGCGGAGCTCGCCGGTATGCAGATCCGCCTCGCCGACACGCTGCGCCAACAGCGGCATCTGGCCGATCTCGGCCTCGCCGTTTCCAAGATCAATCACGATTTGCGCAATATCCTGGCTTCGGCGCAGATGATTTCGGACCGCCTGGCCACCCTCAATGATCCGCGCGTCCAGCGGGTCGCGCCCATGTTGCTGCGCAGCCTCGACCGGGCCCTGAACTACACCCAGTCGGTCTTGGCCTACGGACGCGCTGTCGAAAACGCGCCGGTCAAGCGCAGGGTGCGGCTGAAACGGTTGGTTGCCGACGTCTTCGAGGGGATCGCGGTGGCTCCCGAATCCGGCATCGATTTCGTCAATGCGGTGGGAGACGCGCTGGAGGTGGAGGTGGACCCTGACCAATTCCACCGGGTTCTCGTCAATCTTTGCCGCAACGCCGTTCAGGCGCTGGAGGGCAGCGAAGCGAGCCAGCCTTCGCTGGTGCGACGGATCACCATCGCTGCGCGGCAGGAGGCCGATGGCGGGACGCTGGTCGTCGTGGAGGACACCGGGCCGGGACTGCCCGAGCGGGCCCGGGAAAACCTGTTCAAGGCGTTCACGGGGTCCGTGCGTTCCGGCGGGACCGGCCTCGGGCTCGCGATCGCGGCGGAGATCGTGGAAGCTCATGGTGGTCGCATCACCCTCACCGACGGCACGACGCCGGGAGCCCGCTTCGAAATCCGGCTACCGGGGCGTTCTCCGCTCGGCGCGGCCGCAGCCGACGTGCCGGTTGTCTGAGGATGGGACCTCCCGCTGCAAATTTGCGGCCGGTGCAGGCTTGCATTCCAAAGCCCGAGCGTCTACCTAGCCCCACACGAGCGAGCCGCCCTTCCGGGCGTCCTCGTATGCGCCCGTAGCTCAGCTGGATAGAGCACCAGACTACGAATCTGGGGGTCAGAGGTTCGAATCCTTTCGGGCGCACCATTTTTTCAAGGACTTAGATAGATGCCGCAGACTAGCGCTTCGAATTAGTCTGCGGTCTAGTCTGCGGAAGATTGTGTGGCGCGGCTGTGGCGCGGCGCGAGGCTTGAGGCAAGCTGATGTCGGGGCTGATCGTTCGCATTCACTCCGGCAGCGTCCACCAGTCCCGGCCCGTCGTCGCGTGGCCGCAACTGGCCAGATGCCCCTGGCGGCAAACAGGCACGCCATCGACCGTAAACCAGCCCGACCCTTCCACCATCCGGGGCGTGACGGTGTGCGGCGGGGCTGGCGGATGCGGCTCGATGGGATCGCCGAGGGTGACGATGGTCTGGCCCGCGACCGTCCAGGGCGCGGCCGGGCCGGCGAGCTGCGCGCCTCCGGCGACGTCGAGCGCCTTCACCGCGATCCCGAAGCTCATCATCTCTGTCCCATCCTTAAGCTCCTTGCTTCGCCACGTCGCTGACGGGTCCCTATGTCTTCACGCCCGTCAGCTTGGGCGTGGCGATCGTGATCTCGCCGCCGGTGATAGTGATGGTCGAGGCCCCGACCTTCAGGATCAGTGTCCCCGAGATCTCGATCGTCCGCGTGCCGCTGCCCGGATCGTGCTCGTCGAACGACCCGTCGCGGAAATCCTTGCGGGTGACGTTGGGGTCGGACGTCTTCGGCCGGTCTGTCTTGTTGTAGCGGGTGCCGGCGACACATCCGCCGCGTCTTCGAGGCGAACTTCGGCGTCTATGGGGTTCGCAAGGTCTGACGTCAGTTGAAGCGCGAGGGCATTGACGTTGCCCGCTGCACGGTCGCTCGGCTGATGCGCCAGATAGGTCTGAAGGGCGTGATTCGCGGCAAGCCGGTGAAGACGACGATCAGCGACAAGGCCACGCCCTGTCCGCTCGACCGGGTGAACCGTCAGTTCAAAGCGCCCGCGGTATTACGGCCGAAGCAGGCGATCCAATCGGTCAGGAAAAGGCGACTTGGCTCATCGCTGTCGCGCCAGTCGAGTGGTGACGGTCGCCGCATGTGCAACTGTTGAAACCATGTTCGCAACAACTGCCGCAGCACTCACGCATTGCTTCGCGCAAAGCTTGGCGTGCTCGATGCAGCCGGACTCTGGCGTTTCCAGGTGTAATGCCGAGATTCGCCGCGGCCTTTCCGCGGGGCTCGTCGGCCAAATCGACCCGTCGCAGAATCTCCGTATAGTCCGGCCGCAGTGCGGGAAGGAGTTCGCGAAAACATTCGCAAGGGATATCTTCGAGATCGATTTCGTCAGGATTTTCGCCCAGCGTGGTCTGCTCCCGCACATAGCTGTCTTCCCGCCGCCGCCGCGCGGCCTCCCGTCGGTAGTGATCCGTGAGGACCGACCGCAGCACCGTATAAAGCCAAGCTATGACGCTTTCCCTCTTTCTGAGGGCGACGCTGCTGGAAACTACCCGCAAGCAGAAGTTCTGAAGCACGTCCTCCGCCGTATCCCTGTCCCCGAGGCGGCGCAGGAGATAGCGCAGAAACTCGCCACGATGATCAGCCAGCGCAGCGGTAACGACCGGCATTACCGGCACATAAGCATCATTGGGCTGAACCGGCTTCACATTGGGTGCGAGACTTCGGCGATCCGCTGCGAACATCTTCCAAAGCCTTTCCTGATTTGCTGCGTCGGGAGGACATGGCCGTTTTCCGCTTCAGTCTCTTCGGATCAGCGCTCAAGAAGCGATCCGGATTTCTCCTGCGACCGGGCAGGCATTCCGAGCACCAATTTCAGATTGATCATGCGAAGATTGCATGCCGGCGCTTTGATCTGGATCAAAACTGCCTGCCGCATCGGAAAAAAAGCAGCCCGAGGACTGTCAAAGGGTGGCGATATCCGTGGCGGTCTCCGATGCGGACGCCGCCGAAGCCCGTCGACGGTTGATCACGTCTGCTGCGGTTCGCGCCTGCCGCCGCCTGAAACTTGGAGACCAATCGGCGCATTCTGTCTGCTGGACGTCTCGGATCGCGTCCCGTGACGCGTGACCAGGCCGACTCCGAGGATGGCGAGAGCGATTCCAACGAACTGCGGCCAGCCCAGAGGCTCATCGAAAAACAGCGCGCCCATGGTGAGACCAAAGATGGGAATCAAGAAACTGAACGCGTTCGCCCGGTTGAGCGGGGCCTTCTGCAGGATCGAGAACCACAGCCAGTACACCAGGGCGGATCCGAACAGGCTGAGAACAATCAGGGCTTCGACGAATGTAAACGACCATTGGATCGATGTCGGGTCCTCCAAGCTCCAGGCCGCGATAACCAGTGGAAGGCTGCCGATCAGCATTTGAAGTCCCATCGCCATGAGAACATCGACTTCGCCCGCGATCCGCTTGATCACCACATTGCTGATCGTGATGCCGAACGCGGCCAAGATGATGTAGGCGATGCCGATCAAGTAACTGGCCTGTCCGCCCGCGAAAAATTGGGGGGAGGCGATAACGAGGATCCCGACAAAGCCGAGGATCAACCCCAACTTGCCGAGCGGCGTCAGCCGCTCGTTGAGAACGAGACCCGCCAGGACGGCCGCCAAGAGCGGCTGGGTGTTGGCGATCACCGTGGCGATTCCGGGAGAGACGAACTCCGCGGCATGAAACATGCCCAGGAACCCAAGGCTGGTGGCTCCGACGCCGATGACGGCGATCATTGCCCAGACCCGCCGTCCTCTGGGGAGCGGCCGTCGTAACGCGATCGCCAGACCGGTCAGCGCCAGCCCCGCTAAAATCGCGCGTAGCGCGGCGAACGTCAGGTGCGGAGCGAACTCGATGCCGATGGTAATCAGAGGATAGCAAGCCGCCCAAAGCAGCATGACGAAAATGATCTGCGCGATCGTCCTGACGGTCACTCGTTCACCATTTCATTTTGTTGTTGTTCCGATGCACGACGATTGGTCCGTGAACGATTGCCGCAAGCCGGCCCGTGCGCGCTCGATCATTGAAAGCCGGGTGGACGCATCGGCATGGACGGCTTCGGAAGGAGGCCTGGCGGCCGCTGCCGCGCGATCCATTCCTGGCTCAGGCGTCCGAAGGCGGTTGCAAGGTCAGCATGACGAGATAGAGCAGGGCGCGGCGCCCCGCCCCGAGACGGGAAGCGACCGTCCGTTCGCTGACGCCCATCTCATGGGCGATCTTGGCTGGCGGCTGATCCAGGAGTTCCGCGCGACGGACGACCTCGGCGTAAAGGGGATCCAACAGATCGATAAGCGTTTCGACGAACTGTCGCAGGTCGGCCTCCAAATCGGCCTCGTCGAACCCGTCCGGGTTCCCGGCGCCTCCGCTGCCGCCGCCACTGTCGTGTCGCCCGCCGATGTCCCGATTTGCCGTCGAGCGATCACCGTCCGGCCCGCCGGCAGACGCGTTCTGTCGCCAATAGCACGGCAAGGGTTCCGCGATTTGATGCCCGGCTCGATCAGAATCAAATTCGTGACCACTCGCGATGTCGCTCAGGCTTGAAGCGATCGGGGTTTCTTGCGCGGGCTTTGCAGCCAAGATGTCTGTTCCGAGCCGTGGTTCGGATGGATCGATGCGATTACTGGAATTTTTCATCGCAACCAAAGACGTAGACACACAGGCGTTCGTTACACGGAACCTCGAGCCTCGCCGCTGCCAGGAGGCGCGACAGCGCAGCGCTCTGGCTCGGCGGTCAGCCAGACGGGACACCGGCTATAACGCGCTCGACCCGATCTCGTCTTTGGGGTGCTGGCGCGACGCGCCCCTGGCGAAATCAGAAGGACAAGCCCTCGTCGACATACCGTCGCGCAGCTCACTCGCCCGTCCGCCACAAAACTCCGGAATATGAGACAGACCGGCCCCTTCGACCGGGGGAGACGACCATCAAAGCACGGATCGATGTGTTGCCCGGCTGCCGTCGCCGCCTTGACGAAAAGAAATTATTGGCCCTGTAGAGCAGATGATGAAATCTGATTACCAAGCGAACAGCATCACCCTCACCGGCGCCATCTCCATGGGCACTGGCGTTATGATCGGGGCGGGAATCTTCGCGCTCACCGGGCAGATCGCGGAACTGGCGGGACCCTGGTTCCCGCTCTCCTTCATCGCCGGCGGGATCGTGACCGGGTTCAGCGCCTATACCTATGTGAAGATGTCGAACGCCTTTCCGTCCGCCGGCGGGATCGCGATGATCTTGCAGAAGGCCTACGGCCCAGGGGCCATCGCGGCGGCCGCGGCGCTGCTAATGACGCTCTCCATGGTGATCAACGAGAGCTTGGTCGCCCGCACCTTCGGCGCCTACGTCCTGAGGCCGTTCGATCTCGACGCGGGCAATGTCCTTGTGCCGGTGCTCGGCGTCGGGCTGATCGTCTTCGCCTATCTGGTCAACATTTCCGGTAACCGCTCCGTCGGCCTGTTCTCGGTCGTCATGGCGTTCCTGAAGATCGGCGGCATCGCGGTCTTCGGCATCGCCGCGCTCGCGGCAAGCGGATTCAGCTTCGAGCCGGCATCCGGATCGTCGGACGCTATCCCGATCGCCGGCTTCACGGCGTCGATCGCGCTGTCGATCCTCGCGTTCAAAGGCTTCACCACGATCACCAACAGCGGCGCCGAGATCGTTGATCCGCACCGCAATGTCGGTCGCACGATCGTCTTTTCCATAGCCATTTGCGTGGTGGTCTATCTGCTCGTCGCGTTCGCGGTCGGCTCCAGCCTCTCGCTCGACGAGATCGTCGCGGCCAAGGACTATTCGCTGGCCGAGGCGGCGAAGCCGGCGTTTGGTCCCTATGGCTTCTACTTCACCATCGCGCTTGCTGTCGTCGCCACCGCCTCGGGCCTGCTCGCCAGCGTCTTTGCCGTCTCGCGCATGCTGGCGATGCTGACGGAAATGGAGTTGATCCCCCACAGCCATTTCGGCATGTCTGGTCCAATCCGCGAACACACCCTGGTCTACACGGTGGTGGTAGCGGGGTTTCTGACAGTGTTCTTCGACCTCAGCCGCATCGCGTCGCTGGGCGCCTTCTTCTATCTGGTGATGGACATATTGATTCACTGGGGCGTGTTCCGCCGCCTGCGCCAGGAGATCGGCGCCAGCGGCTGGGTGCTGATCGTTGCCATCTCCCTGGACGCGCTCGTGCTCGGCGTCTTCGGCGCCTTGAAGCTGCAATCGGACCCGCTCATCGTGGCCATCGCTGTCGCCGCCATCGCCGCGGTCTTCGCCTATGAGCGCGTCTTCCTGTCGCGCTGGACGGCCACGGGAGACCATGGCGGCCCGGATGCGCGATAGGATCGCAGCCGCCGCAATTGGTCTCCGGGACATTTGCACCGTCGCTATGCGGCCTTGCTGGCGGAGTCGTCGCGGATCTCCGGTAAAGCCAGGTAGTCCCGTGTCAGTGGGACCGCGTCCTGCTTCCTGGCAAGCTGGATCTGGAAGACAACGTGGCCACCTTGCCGAAACGCCAGTTCGCTGATGACGAGGTAGAAGCGCCACATGCGGCAAAAACGCTCGTCATAGATCTCGCGCACCCGGTCCAGTTCGGCTTCGAACCGCTGGCGCCAGGCCTTAAGGGTCTCGGCATAGTGAAGACGCCAAATCTCGATATCGGTCACGTAGAGTCCCGACCGTTCCACTTCCGCGAGCAGTTCCGACAACGCCGGGCTGTACCCGCCGGGAAAGATGTATTTCGCGAGCCACGGATTGGTCGCGCTCAGTCCGTCGGCGCGGCCGATGGTGTGCAGCAGCGCGACACCGTCTTCCGACAGGCGTTGACGCAGGGTGTCAAAGAACTCCCGGTAATGCGGCACGCCGACATGCTCGAACATGCCGACCGACACGACCCGGTCGAAGCTCTCCTCGACCTGGCGGTAATCCTGCAAGCGGAACCGGACCTGATCGGCCAAACCGCTCGTCCGTGACCGCTCTTCGGCGATTCGATGCTGTTCCCGCGAAAGCGTGACGCCCGTCACTCGGGCACCGTGGTCTCGCGCGAGTTGGAGCCCAAGTCCGCCCCAACCGCAGCCGATATCGAGGACGCGCTGGTCTGGTTCCAAAAGGAGCTTGGTGGCGATGAGCGTCTTCTTGGCCTGCTGCGCCGCTTCCAGACTGTCGCCCGGATGTCGGAAATACCCGCATGAATATTGTCGGTCGGCATCCAGAAAAAGGTCGTAGAGCGCTCCGGACAGGTCGTAGTGATGCGCCACATTGCGCCCCGCGCGCTCGGCGGGATTGAATTGCGCCAGGTTTCGGGACAATTGCCGAAGGCGTGCGAGCCACCGATAATGCCAAACGTCGGGCTGCTGAGCCAGATTGATCAGCAGCAGCTCGATCAGGCCGTATATGTCGTCACCGTCGACGGTCAGCGCTCCGTCCATATAGGCCTCGCCCAGGACGAGATCCGGATTGACGAGGAGCCTGCGCGGTAGGGATCGTGTATGAAGCCGGACGGTGACCGGATCCGACGCCGCTTCGCCGTATCGTTCCGAGCACCCGTCAGGGTCCACGACGACCAAGGCCCCACGCCTGACCAGGCGGCGAAGAAATAACGACAGCGATCTCATCCACATCGTCTTGCCCTGTCCTTGCGGTCCATAGTTCCGGAGTTGAACTATTTGACCGTGTGGTTACGTCGAAACGATCACGTCGGCGCCGATGGGACGCTCTCGGTGATTGCTCGGTAAAGACGGCGTCTTCGGTCGCGCGTTACAGTCGTCGACCTTGCCTGGGACGACGGACGGAATGAACGCGGTGCGCCGGTGGTCGAGGGCAGAGGATGAAATGACGCACGATAGAGACGATGAGCCGTCGGACAGCGCCGTACGCGCGGTGATGGTTGAGATTCACCAGGACCTGTTGCGCTTCCTCACGCGCCGGCTCGGCAACGCGGACGAGGCAGCCGACGTTCTCCATGATTTCTATGTCAAAGTGCTCACGCGGTTCGGCGATGTGCGCGAGACGGAGAAGCTTCGGGCCTGGATGCGCCGGGTGCTCGAGACGACCTTGATCGATCATTATCGCGCCCAAGGGAAAAAACGGCGGTCCGAGTCCGACTACCGGATTGAGGAATCCGTGCGCCTTGGCGGGGAGGGCAGCGACGACCTCGATTTCATCGTCTGCATGTGTCTTTACAAGCTCCTTCCGACCTTGAAGGCGGACTACGCGGACGTTCTGTGGCGCGCCGACCTGATCGGCGAATCCCGCGAAAGCATTGCCGCCGGCCTCGGTATTACCGAGAGCAATCTGCGCGTCCGTCTGCACCGCGCCCGCCAGGCACTTCGGCAGCGACTGGAAGAGACCTGCCGGACCTGCCCGATTCATGGCTATCTCGACTGCGACTGCGCCCATGGCAGCATCGTTCGTGCCGAAATCATGGAAAATCCGACCGAACTGTAACGAACGCCTTTTCCGACCGTCTATCTGTCCAACGGGTCGAACGCTCCATCGCGTCGGCGGCAAGCCGCCCGTTCGCGATCTCGCCCGTTCGCGACCTGATGGACCGTCGAAAAGGGGTCGACAATGCCGAACACATCCGTAGCCCAATCGCCCAGTCCCGCCGTTCTGCGCTTTCGCGGGCTCGACCTCGAAGCCATGATCGCTTTGCAGATGCGGAATATCGAGGCGATCCGGCGCATGGCCAATTTGATGCTCGACAGTGCCGGAGCGATCACCGAGCGCCAGGCCGCGTTGCTCAAATCCGGTGTTACCCGGATGAACGCGACTGGCGAATGCAAGAGAGATACGGCGCGTCCGCAGGCCATCTTCGAGCGGCAAACCGAGGCTTCTCGCGAATTGGTTGAAGCGCTCGCCACCCATGCCGGCGCTCTCGTCGAGATCGCCTCCAAAAGCTGCGCGGGCCAGACCGACGAAGCGGCCGAAAGTATGACCGGGGCCTCGGCAAAGACCCCTGGCGCGGACTCCGCGCCGAGCCCCGGTTGCGCAGCCGAGAAGACGAATGCGGCCCGGTCGTCGGCGGGGGCGTGATCGATGGAAGCGCTCGTCTACTTCCTGATCTGGGCTGTGGCCATTGTGCTGATGATGCGGCTCGGCTGCGGCAAGCACGTCATGGGCGGAGGCAATGCCAACCCCGACAGCTCCGATGGCGGAGGGCAAGCGACGCCCGAGGGCTTGCGCTGGATTCCGCCGCTGAAGGACGTGGATCCCGTCTGCGGTAAGACGGTCCGCACCGACAGGGCCAAGCCGAGCGTCCACGACGGCAGCGTCTATTACTTCTGCTCGCGCGATTGCCGCGAAATCTTCGAGGCCGCGCCCGAGCAATATACCGGGCACGTCGCCAAAGACTCACGCCCTCAATTGGAGAACAGCCATGTCTGATGCAACCGTTTCTTCAATGATTAAACCGCGCTCGGGTACGCCGCTACCGGTTCACGCGGCGCCGCGACTCCCGGTAGTCGCGCTCGGCACGAGCCTGGGCCTTTTCCTCGCGGTCACGTTCACTCTCTGCGTCGGTTTTGACCTCTTGTTCCCCGGTCAGGCGATGTATGAGAGCTGGCTGCGCCTGCTGCCCGGCTTCACCTGGCTGAGTTGGCCGAGCTTCTTCCTGGGGCTGGCCGAGAGCTTTGCCTATGGCTGGTACGTGGCCCTGGTCTTCGGCCCGCTCTACAATTTTTTCGCCGCCTGCGGCGGCCGAGGAGGCCGTGCCTGATCCGCCGCGACCAGACAAGTCGGTCTGCTTCCATCGGAAGCGTATCAGGCGCGCCTGAGGCCGGCGATCAGCGGAATACCGATCCGGCTCTTTCTGCCCGCAAGCACGCAAGACGACACAGCAATCGATGATGGGAGAATGAAGGATGGACAATCTTCGTTTTACGTTGCCTGCGACGCTATTGGCGTTCGCGGTTTCATCAAGCGCCTTGGCCACCGATATCGAGAGTCTGCCTGGCGAGGAGACGGAAGGACGGCAGGTCGAAGGCCAGTGCCTTGGAAACCTGCGAGCGTTCGACCAGAAACTGGCCGACGTTGGATTCGGTGTGCTTCCCCCCGGCGATTACGGCATGGCGGCGCCATCGACCTATCCCGGTTACTACGCCGCCTACGGGATGGCGGGAACGCCGCGCCAGAAAATCTACGCGCTACGCGATGCCGCCTACGTCTATGCGCTGGATGGTGACGAGCAATCCTGCCAGCGGGTTCTGGACTCGATGCGCGTCACCTACGAGAAGCACCAGATACTGGGTGGCATCGAAGCGGATGATCCGGATCAGCGGGTTGCCTGGCGCCGGGCCCACATCCAGACCGCGCAGCCGGTTACCCAGATGTCGCGCCTGATGCGTGCCGATACCGTGATCGGCGGAGAAATTCGCACGGCGAATGACGAGAAGCTGGGCGAGATCGAGGACGTCGTGCTCGATCCCGAAAAGCAGAACATCGCCTATGTGCTCGCCTCCCGCGGGGGATTCCTCGGTATCGGAGAAAAGCTAGTGGCGGTCCGGTGGAAGGATCTTCGGGCCACCGAGGATCATGAGCTGTATGTGTTGAACACCGCGCGGTCCGCCTTCGAAAAGGCGCCCACCGTGGACCGAAGCAACTTCGACAAAACAACCGATTCAGGCTGGCGGAATGATCTGGATCGCTTCTGGGACGAGAACCTGGAGAAATAAGCGCGCACGCCTCACGGCCTTGGCCTGTCGAACCAGCCGCCGGCTTCGTTCGCGGCGGGTTCGCGCACGCCTCATGTCTTTTCGCGGAGCCAGTCCATCGCAAGCCGCCCGCGTAATCTGACCGAACGTCCAAGCGGTCCGGGGACGTGTAACGGATGCTCGCGGTCCGCGTCTTGATAGATAGGCAGATGCGAGCGGAGAATTTCCATGCAGCAGGCGAGCAAAGTCACGCCCCTCAAGCGGAGCCGGCCGGTCAAGGTCTCCACAAGACCGTCAAACCCACCCAAGCCGTACCTGCAAGAGGTGCAAACGGCGCCGGTGCCGTCGGCGCCGGCCAACGTGAGGTTGCCGGATGATGCCTGGGGCTACGGCATCGACGTCTGGCAGCGGACGATCCTGTTCTGGGACACGCTCAGACAGCGCGCCGACAACATGCTGGAGCATGAGCGGGCCGGTCTGCCGCCGCTACTGGATTTCAAATACGAGACGATCCTCGATGCGCGCCGCTTCGAGCATCCGGCCAACTATGCCTTGTTGCGCATAACCGAAGTGGGCGAGGACTGCTGGGACGATTGCGTCGACCCGGAAAAGCCGCCGCTCGTCGTTCTCGACCCGCGCGCCGGACACGGACCCGGGATTGGCGGGTTCAAGCACGACTCCGCGGTCGGGATGGCCCTGCATGAGGGGCATTCCGCGTATTTTGTGGTGTTCTTTCCCGAACCCGCGCCGGGGCAGACGCTGGCCGACGTGCTGCACGCGCTCAGACGCTTCATCGAAGAAGTCGCCCGCCGTCATCCGGGCAAACCACCAGTACTCTACGGCAACTGCCAAGCGGGCTGGGCCGTTACCCTGCTCTCGGCCGACTGCGAGGGAACCGTCGGCCCGGCGGTCCTGAACGGCTCGCCGCTTTCCTATTGGGCGGGAGAGGCCGGCGTCAATCCGATGCGGGTGACCGGCGGTCTGTTAGGCGGCGCCTGGCTCGCGCATTTGACCGCCGATCTCAGCGACGGCCGTTTAGATGGTGCCTGGCTCGCCCAGAATTTCGAGAGTCTGAAACCGGAAAGAGCCATCTGGGAGAAATATGCCGGGCTGTTTCACAAGGTCGACTCCGAGCGCGAACGCTTCCTGGAGTTCGAACGCTGGTGGAACGGGTTCTATTTCCTCAGCCGCGAGGAAATCCTGGCGATCGTCGAAAACCTGTTTATCGGCAACAAGCTGGAAAAGGGGCTCATACGGATTTGCGACGGCTGCGTCGCCGATCTTCGCCGCATTCGGAACCCGCTCGTCATCTTTGCCTCCTACGGCGACAACATCACGCCGCCGCAACAGGCGCTGGACTGGATTCCGGCCGTCTATGCCGACACCGACGATCTCAAAAGGGCCGGTCAACGGATCGTCTATATGACCAATCCGCATGTGGGCCATCTCGGCATCTTCGTCTCGGCCAAGGTTGCTCGACTCGAACACCGGGCCATTCTGGAAAGCCTCGATGACATCGAGGGTCTGGCGCCGGGCCTCTATGAGATGACGATCGACAATCCCACTGGCGATCCGGACTGCCATAGACCGCAATTCACCGTCAGGTTCGAGGAGCGGCAGGTCGCAGACCTCAGATTCCCGCAACAGACCGAGGCGTTCGAGCGGGTGGCAGCGGTGTCCGAGGCCAACGAGGCGCTTTACCGCAATTTCGTCAGCCCTTGGGTCCAGGTCGCGGCAAACCCATGGCTCGCCGAATGGCTCAAATGGCTGCACCCGATGCGGACCAGCCGGTACCTGTTTTCCGAAACCTTCAATCCATCGATACGGGGCGTTGAAATTCTGGCCGATGTCGTCGCCAGGAACCGGACAGTTCTGCCGCCGGACCATCCGCTACTCGACCGCGAGCGCTCGTTCATCGCGCAGGTTGGCGAGGCGATGGAAGGCGCCCGCGAGGCGCGGGACCGCGTCTACGAGCAGACATTCAGCCTGCTTTATGGACAGTCGGCTGAACGCGTTGCCGAGGATTGAGCGATGACGACGCGACAATCAACGGCATCTACACAGACCTCCTTCGAAGACGCGCGGATCGACCGTGGCTCGTCCGATACGCCGGCCAAAATCTTATTGATCGGTGGCTACGGCCAGGTGGGACAGCTCATTGCCGAACAGCTTGCTCCCGGCTTTCCGAACCGCCTCGTTATCGCCGGGCGCAGTCTCGCTAAAGCAACGGCCTGTGCGGCCCGAATAGGCGAGGGCGTCACCGGACGCGTATTGGACGTGAATTCGGGGAATCTCGGCACTCAGCTGGACGGGGTGGCATTGGTCCTGGTTAGCGTCGATCAGGCGGACACTGGTTTTGCCAAGCAGTGCCTGTCTCACGGCGTTGACTATCTCGATGTAACGGCCGGCTACGAGTTCCTGCGTCGAGTGAGTTCTCTTGATGGGTTGGCGAAGCGCAACGGCGCTACGGCCGCGCTTAGCGTCGGCGTCGCCCCCGGCCTCACCAATCTGATGGCGGCGCACGCCGTGAAGGCCATGGACCGCACGGATCGGATCGATGTCTTCATTCAGCTCGGATTGGGCGACAGGCATGGAAAGGCCGCCATCGGCTGGATGCTGGATAACCTCGACGCAGAATACGAAGTGCGGGAGGCAGGCCGGCGTCTATCAGTGCGCGGCTTCGCGGAAAGCCGGCGTGTTCGTTTCCCGGGACAGCGCTTCGCGAGTACGGCCTATCGCTTCAATTTTTCCGACCAGCAGGTTCTGCCGGCGACGCTGAACGTGCCTTCGGTCTCCACATGGTTGTGCTTCGATAGCCGCTTTTTGACTTGGCTCCTCGCGGTCGGCGTCCGAGCGGGACTGGGGCGGCGAATGCGCCAGCCTCATTGGCGGACCGTCGCGATCTGGCTGCTGAGAAACATGCGGATCGGTTCCGACATCTGCGCGGTCGCTGTTTGCCTCATCGGTAAGTCCAAGCAGGGAACCCGAGCGATCGAGGTGAGCGTCGTCGGACGCAACGAGGCATTGATGACCGCGATCGTCACTGCTGAGATCGCGCGTCAGATGCTGTCGGGACAGTTCGGTCCCGGCGTATTTCACAGCGAGCAGATCATCACGGTCGATTCCGTTGTGTCAGCTCTCGAGAGCCAGCTGAGTGATCTTCGAGTCGCCCTCGATCCATTTGCGGGCGAACACCGCGACGTTGGTCCGGATCGGCTGACAGGCGCTCGGGGCGGCAGCCATACGATGTCTCACCAATGAGGAAGCCGATCAGTCCGGCAGCATAGGTCAACCGTTTCGGCAACAGGAGATATCGAGATGCAATGGGTAATCGACAACTGGATCTGGATCGCGCTCGGGGTCGGGATGATCGCTATGCACATGTTCGGTCACGGCGGTCATGGTGGCCATCGTAAGAGCCACCGCAAAGGTTCCCAAACGAACCCGGACTCAGAGCCCGAGGCCCCATCGACCGCGGCTGCGGGGGAAAGCGTCCGCGTGACAGGCGACGCCGGTATGGAGGAGAAGAATCCGTGATCCCCGGTCCAACCATCTTGGTGATCAACTGCGGGTCGTCGAGCGTGAAGTTCGCGCTGTTTTTGGCTGACGAGCCGATGGAGCGGCTCTGGTCGGGCGCCATCGAGCGCATCGGACTACCCAATGGCCACTTTCGTGCCGTGGACGCACGGGGCTTGCCAGTGATCGATGCGAGCAAAGATGTTGCCGATCACGAAACGGCGCTGCGCCTGCTGCTGGACGGGATCGGGCAGCACCTGCCTGGACCGCCTCCGAGCGCCGTCGGCCACCGGGTCGTCCATGGCGGTCCGGAATGCGATTGCCCGCTCGTCGTGACGGCGGCGGTGGAGGCGCGGTTGCGCGAGTTGGTGCCACTGGCGCCCTTGCACCAGCCCCATAATCTGGCCGGTATCGCCGCCGTGCGGAATGCCTCCCCGGGCCTTCCTCAAGTCGCCACCTTCGATACGGCGTTTCATCACGGTCTGCCGAGGCTGGCGACACTGATGGCGTTGCCGCGAAAGTTCCGCGGCGAGGGCATTCGGCGCTATGGCTTTCACGGCCTGTCCTATGAATACGCGGTCGATGCGTTGCGCCGAAATGGTGTCGATGTCGAGCGCGAACGGATTATCGTCGCGCATCTCGGCAACGGCGCCTCGATGTGCGCGGTAAAGGCTGGGCGAAGCGTCGAGACCACGATGGGCTTCAGCACGGTCGCGGGGTTGCCGATGGGAACCCGTTGCGGTGACCTCGATCCGGGCATCGTCCTCCACCTGATCACCGAGCGGGGCATGACGGTCGAGCGCGTCCAGCGTCTTTTGTACGAAGAGTCCGGATTGCTCGGCCTGTCCGGGCTCAGCCGCAACATGGCCGACCTGCTGGCCCGGCAGGCCGTGCCGGAAGCCGCCGAGGCGATCGACTACTTCTGCCACCACGCGCGCCGGCATCTGGCCTGTCTGACCGCCGCTCTCGGAGGCCTCGACCGGGTTGTCTTCACCGGGGGCATCGGCGCGAACTCGCCCGAGATCCGCTCCCGCATTTGCGACGGGCTCGCCTATCTCGGTCTCAGGCTCGACGCCGGCCACAATGCCAATCAGGCGCGCGTCATTTCGGCGGATTCCAGCGGCGTTCGGATAGAAGCCTTCAGGGCCGACGAGGAACTGATCATCGCGCGACAGACCCGGGATTTGCTGCGGGTGTTCTTCACCGAAGCGAAAGTGCGCGCTCATGGCTAGGCAGGCCGCGACCCTTGACGATCTCGTCCAGCAGGCACGGACGCATGCGCCGATCCGTGTGGCGGTGGTTGCCGCCGAGCAGGGGCTCGTCCTCAAGACGGTACAAGAGGCCGCGTCACTCGGCCTGATCGAGCCCCGCCTCATCGGTGATCGGGATGCGATCCTTGCTTGCGCCAAGCAAGCCGGCGTCGACCTGGTTCGGACCGGCAAGGCCGATGCCGTGATGAAGGGGCGGATTCACACCGATGCCTTCATGCGGGCGCTTCTCGACGCGGAACACGGCTTGCGGGTGTCAGGCCAGCGCGTCAGCCACGTTTTCATGGTCGATATCCCGACCTATCCGAAGCTGCTCGCGATCACGGACGCGGCCATCAACATCACCCCGGACCTCAACGCCAAGGCGCAGATTCTTCAAAATGCCATCGTGCTTCTCCGGCACCTCGGCATCGAAACACCCAAGGTCGCCGTGTTGTCCGCGGTCGAGACGGTCAATCCGGCGATCGTATCGACCCTTGACGCTGCCTGCCTCGCCCTGATGGCCAAGCGGGGGCAGATCGCCGGTGCGATCGTCGACGGACCTCTGGCCTTTGATAACGCGATTTCGGCGGACGCCGCGCGCGAAAAGGGCATTGTCTCGGAGGTTGCCGGCGACGTCGATATCCTGCTGGTCCCGGACCTCGTCTCCGGCAACATCCTGGCCAAGAACCTGGAATATCTGGCCGGCGCCACAGCGGCGGGTCTCGTCATGGGCCTATCCGCGCCGGTGGTGCTGAGTTCGCGCGCGGATCCCCCCGCCGCGCGGCTGGCGGGGCTGGCACTCGCCGTTCTGACGCATCGGTCGGCACCGAGCCTGCCAGATACGGAATGCGCCGCGGAGCCGGAGTCGGCCATCCACTGCGCGGCTCAGCCCGAAACCGCCTGCGGGCCGATCGGAGCCTGAAAAATGTCGACCATGCCGGTGAAAGAGCTCGGACGATTAACGGGCAGTCACGCTCTTCCGTCGGCGGAAGGACGAGCCGGATCGATGCGGCCGGGCGACTTCGCGTGGCGCAAGACGATCTATTTCGGCAGTCTTCACCAGAAAGTCGCGGCGCCGCGCCTCGCCGCCGCTGGCGCGTCCGGGGGCCAGTCATGACCGTCCATGACCAAGCCGCCGTTCGGATGGCGTCGGCGGAGGCGCCTGTAACCATCGTCGGCGCGGGGCCGGCTGGACTTGCCTGCGCCATCGTTCTGGCGCGCGCCGGCCGACCGGTCATCGTGCGCGAATGGCACAAGAGCGTCGGCAACCGATTCCATGGAGACTTTCAAGGGCTGGAGAACTGGAGCGACGACCGGGACGTCCTTGACGAACTGCGCGCGGCCGGCATCGAAACAAATTTCGACAGTCATCCGATCCATGACGGCACCGCCTTCGATGCCTGGGGGAGTTCGTATCGTGTCTGCGGCGACCGTCCTTTCCATTATCTTGTGCGGCGCGGTGGCGACAACGGAACCCTGGATTCGGGCCTTCTGGAGCAGGCCATCGAGGCCGGCGTCGAGGTGCGGTTCGGCGACCGGGTCGAGGACCCGACAGGATCGACCGTTTTTGCGATCGGGCCAAGGACCGCCGATGCCATCGCCACCGGTTACGTCTTCGAGACCGACCATCCAGACGGTAACTGGATCGCCTTCAACGACCGGCTGGCGCCGCTCGGCTACGCCTATCTCCTTATCCACGAAGGCTGCGGCACGGTGGCGAGTTGCATGTTCACGGGCTTCAAGCGCCAGGCGGAATATGTCGAGCGTACCGTCGCGTTCTTCGCCGACAAGACCGGGCTGGCGATGCGCAATCCACGTCCCTTCGGCGGCTACGCGAATTTCCGCCTGCCGCGCACGGCCCTCCAGGGCGGGCATCCGGTGATCGGTGAGCAGGCGGGGTTTCAGGACGCGCTGGCCGGTTTCGGCATGCGCTATGCCCTGCGCTCCGGCATTCTGGCCGCCCGCAGCCTGCTCGAGGGGGTCGATTATACGCCGCTGTGGCAGCGGGAGCTTCTGCCGTTGCTCAGGACCGGCGTCAGCAATCGCTTCATCTACAATATCGTGGGCGAGCGCGGCCGGCGCTGGGCGCTGCGGGGGTTGAGCCGCGTGGATACGACCGCGAAGCTGCGGCGGCTCTACCGCCCCTCGGTTCTGACCCGTCTGGTCTTTCCGATCGCGCGCTGGCGCTACCGGGCGCCGCTCGGCGACCCCAGTTGCGACCATGCGGCCTGTAACTGCGTCTGGTGTCGCCACGGCGTGGGCCACGCCGCGACGGGTCTGACCGCCCCATCCTGACAAAAGAGGAGCAGGCTCCGAAATGGAAGTCATCGATCTGAAGGGCCGGAAGGGTCTGGTTGTCGGCATCGCCAACGAACACAGCCTCGCCTGACAGAGATCGCCCGCCCCTCGCGCCGGATTCGTCACGAAAGCTGTAACGCCGCAAATCCTGATCCGTCTGTAGAGACACAATGCCCCGGAACGGGGATTGGGATAGGCACCGCCGCGAGCGGGCGATGGAGATTTCGATGATGGAACGACTGAAAATCGCGCTGCCGGTAATGGCGGGCGCAATGGCCTCCTTGCCGACCTTGGCACAAGCTTCGACGGATCGGTCGCTCTACTGGGATCCCGGTTGGGATGGGGGATGGGGACACATGATTTCCGGTTCGCTGATGATGATCCTGTTCTGGGGCGGCCTGGTTGTGTTGATCGTCCTCGCGGTCCGTTGGGCGGGCAGCGGAGCATCACAGGGAGGCGGATCGCCTTCGTCGACCAAGCGCGGGCTCGATATCCTTCGCGAGCGCTTCGCCCGCGGTGAGATCGACCGGCAAGAATTCGAGGAGCGCCGGAGCCTGCTGGCTGATTGAGACGGCCGTATACGCGCCAGTCGGCGGAGAAAGAACGTCATGACCAGGACGCCAGGATAGCCCGATGAACAAGCACGAGCCTCAAGATCACAGTCACCATCAGCATGGCCATGCCAGTGTTTCGCCGGATGACCGGACGGTCAAAGACCCGGTTTGCGGAATGACGGTGGCTCTGGACCAGGGCAAGCCATCCCGAGAGTATAGCGGCGAAACCTATTATTTCTGCTCGCAGAAATGTCACGACAAATTCGCAGCCGATCCGGAAAGTTTCCTGTCCGGCAAGCCCGAGCGAAAGGAAATGCCGGAAGGCACGATCTATACCTGCCCGATGCATCCCGAGATCGAACAGGTCGGTCCCGGCGACTGCCCGATCTGCGGCATGGCGCTGGAGCCCAAAGGCGTGCCAATTGGTGAGGAAGGGCCGAATCCGGAGCTCGTCGACTTCACCCGCCGGTTCTGGGTCGGCGCCGCGCTGACCGTGCCGCTGCTGATCCTGACGATGACGCCTTATCTGGGCATCACATTCTTTAGGGAGCTGTTCGGTGAGCGGATCTCGCTATGGATCGAGGTCGTTCTCGGCACACCGGTGATCCTCTGGTCGGGTTGGCCATTCTTCGTGCGCGGCTACAAGTCGTTCAAAACGATGAACCTCAACATGTTCTCGCTGATTTCGATGGGCGTCGGCGCCGCCTATCTGTTCAGCATCGTGGCTGTTTTGTTCCCGCAGGTCTTCCCCGACGGGTTCCGCGATCCCGAGACCGGTTCGGTCGGCGTTTATTTCGAGGCTGCCGCGGTCATCGTCACGCTGGTCCTCTTGGGCCAGGTAATGGAACTGCGAGCACGCGAACAGACGGGGTCGGCGATCCGGGCGCTGCTCGACATGGCGGCCAAGACGGCGCGGGTGATCCGGCCCGACGGGACCGAAGAGGAGATTCCGCTCGAAGAGGTCGTGGTTGGCGATCAGCTGAGGGTGCGTCCCGGCGACAAGGTGCCGGTGGATGGCGAGGTGGTCGAGGGTCGCTCCTCGATCGATGAATCGATGATCTCGGGCGAGCCGGTGCCGGTCGAGAAGACGCCCGGCGACCCGGTGACCGGAGCCACCATTAACGGCACTGGCAGCTTGGTGATGGAGGCCAAGCGCGTCGGCGCCGACACGATGCTCTCACAGATCGTCGAAATGGTCGCCAATGCCCAGCGCTCGCGCGCGCCGATCCAGAAATTCGCCGACATGGTGGCCGGCAAGTTCGTACCGGTGGTGATCGGCATCGCCATCCTGTCTTTCATCTCTTGGGCGATCTGGGGGCCGGAGCCCGCGCTCGCATACGGTCTGGTCTCGGCGGTCGCGGTGTTGATCATCGCCTGCCCCTGCGCGCTGGGTCTCGCCACACCGATGTCGATCATGACGGCGACCGGGCGCGGCGCCCAGGCCGGCGTCCTGATCAAGAACGCTGAGGCCCTGGAGCGCTTCGCCAAGGTCGACACGTTGATCGTCGACAAGACCGGCACATTGACCGAGGGCAAGCCGAAGCTGGTGGCGGTGCTGCCGGAAGCCGGTCATGACGAAGCCGAGGTGCTGAGGTTGGCGGCGAGCCTCGAAAGGGGGTCGGAGCATCCGCTCGCCGAGGCAATCGTCGCCGGGGCCGAGGAGCGGGGCGTCGAGATGGTGAGCGCTGACGATTTCGAGGCGGTCACCGGCAAGGGCGTGAAAGGCGTCGTCGACGGCAAGGCGGTGGCGCTCGGCAACGCCAAGCTGATGGTCGATCTCGAGCTTGATGGCGGGCGCCTGTCCGAAACCGCCGACGCGCGCCGCGACCAGGGCGAGACGGTGATGTTCGTGGTGCTCGAAGGCAAGATCGCCGGCCTGGTCAGCGTCGCCGACCCGGTCAAGGAGACGACGCCGGCCGCTCTGAAAGCTTTGCACAAGCAAGGCTTCCGCATCATTATGGCGACCGGCGATAACGAGCGCACGGCGAAGGCGGTGGCCGGCCGGCTCGGCATCGACGAAATCCGCGCCGAGGTGCTGCCGGAGGACAAGGCCCGCATCATCAAGGAAATGCAGTCGGAGGGACACAAGGTGGCGATGGCCGGTGACGGCGTCAACGATGCGCCGGCGCTGGCCCAGGCCGATGTCGGCATCGCCATGGGCACCGGCGCCGACGTCGCCATCGAGAGCGCCGGCATCACTCTGGTCAAGGGCAATCTCGACGGCATCGTGCGGGCCCGCCGGCTGTCGCAGGCGACCATGCGCAATATCAAGCAGAACCTGTTCTTCGCAATGATCTACAATACCGCCGGCGTGCCGGTGGCGGCGGGGATCCTCTATCCCTTCCTCGGCATCCTGATCGGACCGATCTTCGCCGCGTTCGCGATGAGCGCCTCGTCGCTGTCCGTCGTGCTCAACTCGCTGCGGCTGCGGCGTGTGAAAATCTGACGTGGAACCTGCGGACCTGGATGCTCTGGGTCTTGGCGCTCGGCGCGGTCGTGCTGATCGGCCTCGGTCTCTTGGAACGCAGGCGCGAGGTTTGACGCACCGTCGCTGCGGCAGGTTGCGCTGAATCAAGCAAAAAGGCGCGGGAAAAGCGTATCAGGTCTTCGGCAGGTCGGCTTTGGCCCTTTCGATGATGTCGGTTGTGGAGGGATGCGCCCATGTGCCTGTCAGCCCCGGTCAGCTTCGCCGCAAGCGTGTTTCTGGTCGGCGGCGGCGCCTTCGCCAGTTGGAAGGCCGTTCAGATCAACACCCGTTATCTGCCGGTGGCGCTGATGCCGCTTTTCGCCGGTTTCCAGCAGTTCATGGAGGGCAATGTCTGGTGGGGGGTGAACACCGGCGATTCCTTCACCGTGCTTTGGGGGGCGATGGGGTTCATCTTCTTTACCTGGTTCATGTGGCCGATCTGGATTCCGTTTTCGGTCTACGTATTGGAACCGCCGGAGAGCCCGCGCAAGCGTCTGTTCCTTGCGTTCACCGTGATCGGCGTCGCCTTCGGGTTGGCGCTCTACATTCCGCACGCCATCTACCCCGATTGGATCAGCGTCACCGTCAACCGCGATTCGCTAGCCTACGAGGGGACCATGCTGCTCGACTACATGATGCCGCGCTGGGTTACCTATGTGATTTACCTGTTCCTGATCATCGCGCCGCCGCTCATGTCACGCTACCTGCACATGCGCTATTTCGGGCTGACCATCATCGCCGTCGTGGCCGTGGATATCTGGTTCCTGCGCTATGCCTATATCTCATTCTTCTGCCTTCTGGCGGGGCTCGGGACGCTGCATCTGATCTACATCATACTGCGCAACAAATGCGCTCGCGAATGTCCGTTGCTGTTTGCTTGAGCTGGCGTCAACGCTGACTCCAACCGCGGATCCATTCTTGCCGTACTTTCCGATCGATTTTTTCGAGGCGGCTCCGGCGCGGCAATATGACCGCGCGGGGCGGCGGCCTGTCGTCCGTATGGTCCATTGGATCTGGACGATAAACGAGCCCCTTGTGAGAGACGCGACAGCTGTAACGCCGGGCGGGGTCGTGCGTCTGTATACCCGATGGGCCGGAAACACCCTTTGGTGCTGGGTCTAAAGGATAGTCGCACGCCCCGCAGTCGAGCATCGTCCGCGGCGATTGGCACAAGAGCAGGCGGCCCGAATGCATCGTGCTTCCTGGCCTCTTCCTTCGTGGCGACGCCACCATGATGGCGTTGGAAAGTGTGCCTTGTGGTTTTAGGCGCTTCGCGATTC